>JASXSU010000002.1:592500-610000 GCA_030674875.1 Candidatus Endonucleibacter sp. (ex Gigantidas childressi)
TTCTGGGGTAAAAGACCGTGCAGGTTAACTTATTGGAGAGTCACCTCATATTCATTACACCCTGAAAATCAAGATCTTTAGGTTTTTTCCGGCACATAGGCGATTGAAATTATAGAGAGCAACCAACGACCTCACGCTTTCAAGGAACATTGGTATACACTTTTACATCAAATTAGCAAAGTATTCTTGATCTCAAAGCCCTCAGCCATATAAAATATATGACTCAAAAGGCATTTCAAATGACTCATGAAAACACTAAATAGATAAATACCCAGCAACTTATGGACAAAACCCTTGCGCTTGCTAGAATTCATGACAATAAGATTTCAACTTAACGACTAAGATATTAGTTATTCATTCGCCTCGTATTCGAAGATAAGGGCGCAATCCATGTTCGCTCGAATCACTTAACTACCAATATAATAGAGCTGTACCGTTTTGCTGTTCATCTCTAGCTGTTACCATTGCAGGGGATCGCGATAAACGAGCGAAGCCCCCATCAGCCATTGGTAATGGAGCTTCGCTCGTTTATCGCCTATTGCCACCTTTAATGGTAACGAATATAAACATGGCTCATCAGAGATAAATTATTTAGAATAATACTACAATGCCCACAACTCCAAATAACCATAAGGTTGTCAAACATGCTCCCTTACAATACTGGCTGCTCAGAGCAGTATCGCTTATTGTCTTTTTTAACCTACTATTTTTTGCATATATCAGAGAAGACCCAGACACAGTCAATAACAATGAACAGCTTGTAATTCTGAACACGCACCTGCAGGATGAGATCAATACGATCGAAGCTAAGCACCAAGAAAGCCTACAGGAGCTAGCTATTGCTAGAAGCGCCCATAGTGTTGATAACCTAACTTTAGAAAACACTCGGGTTCTGATTCGAAAACTTGTAGATGAAAAGGCAGAATTAAACAAAGAACTGGCTTTCTACCGTAGCATTATCGCACCGGAAAATGTAACTTCTGGTATTAGAGTACATACTATTGACCTCTTAAATGGCCATGAAGCTCGTCAATTCCATTTGCGCCTTACAATTGCACAAGTATCGCGGGTCAATTCTTTCTTAAAAGGAGATATATCAGTAACGGTCGAAGGGCATTCGGGTGGTACAGAGAAGAAATCTCTATCGATACTTGAACTGGCAGGTGAGGAAACCTCTCGCCTGGCCTTAGCATTTCGATATTTCCAAGTATTACCTGGACGTCAGGAGTTTTTCGAATTCACTTTACCTGAAGGGTTTACACCCAAAGTAATCAGAGTGATTGCGAGAATTAAAAATAACTCCGCACAAAAATTAAACGAAAGCTTTGAATGGAATAAGGAGTTAGCTACTAATGTGGGACAAAGGCAAAAAGAATCAGCAAAGTAATCAGAAATGTGGCACAACACTGATCTCTACAAGTACGTCCATACATGGCGACATCTCGTTTGAAGGGACCATGCATATAGAAGGCAGAATTAAAGGGAATGTGAGTGCAGATGATGGTCTTTTCACCCTGACACGAAGCGGCCGCATTGAAGGTGACCTCTGCGCCCCCCGTATTAAATTAAATGGTAATATAAAAGGGAATATTTATTGTTCAAATCATCTTGAACTCAGCGCAAACGCCGTGATTACAGGCAATGTGTTTTACAATATCATTGAAATATCTAAAGGTGCCGAGATCAATGGCAGCTTAGAGCACCAAGGTACTGAGCTCTCAAAACCTCGCACCCTCCTAGGCGCTCCTACAGATGATAATGTTCTAATCCAACAGCACGCAGATGACGCCAAGGCATGAGGGTTACACCCTCAACAAACCTTAACGTATATCTATTATTGGCCGAAACCTCTTCACACTTACGAGTGCAAACAGGTCACAACGAGTAAATCTTTATGAGCTCAGAAAATAGTCTGCTGACCCACTGCCATAGGCATAGGAGGAGCAATGAGCGTAGTAAAAACTGTAACTCAACCACCTATTATCTTTACTGATGAGGCTGCCGCCAAAGTCAAAGATCTGGTTGAAGAAGAGAACAACAAAGAACTAAAGCTAAGAGTTTATGTTACCGGTGGTGGCTGCTCTGGGTTTCAGTATGGGTTTACCTTTGATCACAAAGTTGCCGAAGATGATACAGTGATCATCAATGGCGATGCCGAAATGGTTGTCGACTCATTAAGCTACCAATATCTTGTCGGCGCAGCTGTAGATTACGAAGAAGGATTACAAGGATCAAAATTCCTAGTAAAAAACCCAAATGCGAAGTCAACCTGCGGATGCGGCTCCTCTTTTTCCATTTAATAAAGATCTTTGCGTGAATAACCGATGCAACGATCTCAATTTAAGAGCTCTGAGACACACGCAATCCATGAACTAATTAATATGTATTCTTACCCAACCTTCGGTACGCGACATATCGTGATAAGCCCAATAAATGATGCGCTCTTTAGTCTATCTCTTCTCTAATACTTAGCCTTGCTTGGCATATTTATTGGCGCTATTTGTACTGGTCTTACTGCGTTAATTTGTACCATATCCGAGAAATTACAGACGAAGGTAAGCAGCAAGTCCAGTTATCTCCGTATAAAGCGATTTTTCGCATACTATAACTACAGCTTTTAGCAGCTAGGTGAGTTGATTCTGAGCTGCCTGTACATAGATCGCTTTCCCCTGTGCATGGATAGAATCAATTGAAAGCATGACCCCACAAACGTCAACTCTAGGGTGGCATCCATCACTTGGTAAAGCGAATTCAACTCTCATTGTTTGGACATGTCTTAACAAAAAAGGAGGGAACTCAAATAGCGATGAACGCATAACTCTGATGGCACGTGTACTAAATCTCATCCAGATAAAGTGGATTGATAACCTTCTGGCAGATTATGAGCTTATAAACCACGAATGGTTTAACTTACTACGTCAAAACAAACTGTAATGCAGGGTTCTGATTAAAAGCAACAATGTGGTGGAGTATCAAAGCAAAAAAATTGCCATTGATCAGCTATACAGAGGCACTAGCCTCAATCATACAGTAACGTGACATAGCCAAAAAGTACCTATTTATATTGCAGCCCATAGAACGCTGGAAGGACTTTTGATAGTCGTAGCCACTGAAAATCCAAGCAGCGTGATAGCTGACTACGGTAAGCGATGGAGTATTAAAACTCTGTTTGGCAATCTAAGAGGTCAGGGCTTTGATTTGAAATCTACACATATGACGAACCTTGACCTGACGAATAAACTAATGCGACTACTAACAATTGCTGCTGGGTGACACCTACTCGTGGGGCACTGGTGTTATAATGATGTAAATAAGCTACCATTGAACAATAATTACCATCCAGCCTTGGACAGTCTTAGAAGAACACTTAAAAACAACTGTGCAAAAATGATCAACCACTCTTTTAGATCTGCTAAATATTTTGCCCTGTACATAGGGCGATGAGTCTATTGCTAGCATTACCAACAATCTTGTTAGTGCCTCTTAAAAATTTAATCGCGATAATATGTTTTCTAAACGGAAGAATAATAAACAAGGAGAAGTTATTATGAGAAGCATAAATATAAATCAAGCCCCACAAACACAATAAACAGCTGTCATCTCCAGACAAAACCCACTTACAGAAAAAAAAATCAAAAACCGGGTTGTCGCAACGTTAGGCTCTATTATGAGTAAAATAAAAGGCTGGACACAGCCAGTAAGGCTCATCCCTAAAGCTTATAAAGAGTGGACCCACCGTGTGAAAAACCACCATATTGCAACTCATGTTTTTATGGCATTCCTTGGTGTAGCTCCGTGGCTATTGATGACTGCCTTAGACGCATCTAAAGCATACAAAACAGTTAGAGAAGAGAGCAACCAACATAATGCGAAGACATCAACCGAAATAACATACCATGACCCTTCCAAATGGGCATCGCAGAGACGCAGATAACACAGTAGCAGAGTACAATGAGCAGGAAAACTACCAAGGCGATAAAGAAACATTGCACAGACACTTAAATAATAAAACAATACTCATTGGTGGAATTAATCCTGATGCACAGGAGCTACTTGATAGTGGTACAGCATCTGTGATCTATCCTAGAACTTACACACCTGCACAGTAAGTGTAGGCCATAAACTAGCGAAATCTCATGAGCCTACAAGTGGTAGGTGATGGGAGTGAGTCAGTTAACAAGTTTACTCCTCCAACGAAAACCGGTATATATCTGCAGCAATTGACGACAGATATCTGCAATAAAACAAGCGCCACATCCAGTATATTCAAGTACGATAACAGACTCTACTTTATAAATAGGCTACACATAATGAACGAAGATAATATTAAGAAACTAACCATCATCATAGCAGCAAACTGCGTGAATGACTCCGTGCTTGAGGAATGCCACAATAACAAACAAATTACTGACACGCAGCTAACTCTGTTCAAAAAACAAATTTCTGACAGAGTTTACACTTTTCTCACCTATTTATTAAACAAACCTGCCGATGAATATTCCGTGCTAATGGAAAACTTGGTAAAGACATATCCTGAAAACTGGCCTATTCCCAATCTTGACCCACAACTCATAAAAATAAACAAAAAGCATGAAAAAGAAGATGCTAGACCCGTTACTGTTGAAGGTGATGGTGGGGGCTGACTGCTCTCACTCACCCCATCCACCTACTACTCGTAGGCTCATGGGGCTTCGCTCGTCTCTCACCTACCCCACCTTCAATGGTAAAGGGTGTATAAGCCGATTCAAAGGCTATGAGTATATTCGTTAGTATTACCAACAGTCTTGTTAGTGCTTCTTAAAAATTTAAGCGCGATAATATATTTTCTAAACGGAAGAATAATAAACAAGGAGAAGTTATTATGAAAACCATAAATACAGATCAAACCCCACAAATACAACCAACAGTTGTCATCTACAGAGAAAACCAATTTGCAGAAAAAAAATTCAAAAACCGGCTTGTCGCAACGTTAGGCTCTATGATGAGTAAAATCAAAGACTGGACACAGCCAGTAAGGCTCATCCCTAAAGCTTATAAAGAGTGGACCCACCGTGTGAAAAACCACCATGTTGCAACTCATGTTTTTATGGCGTGCCTTGGTCTAGCTCCGTGGTTATTGATGGCTGCCTTAGACGCATCTAAAGCATACAAAACAGTTAGAAAAGAGAACAACCAACGTAATGCGGAGACATCAACCGAAATAGCACACAAGGACCAGCTTTCAGATGGGAGTCACACAGACGCAGATAAAACATTAACAGAGTGGAATGAGAAGGGAGAATACCAAGGCTATAAAGAAACATTGCACAGACACTTAAATAATACAGCAATACTCATTAATGGAGTTAATCCTGATGCACAGGCGCTACTTGATAGTGGTACAGCATCTGTGATCTTTCCTAAACATTACAAGCCTGCAACGTAAGTCTAGGCCATAAACGAACTAACTCTCATGAGCCTACAAGTAGTAGGTGGAGGTGAGTGAGAACAGCCAATAACATCACACTTTCAAGGGGGTATATCTCAGATTGCCCTGATAGTTAACGAGTTTGCATCTACTCTAGACAGAGTTAATTCACTAGAGGTGCAAACAATGAAAGTTACGTTCCCCGGCAAGATGTTATTGGCAATAATTTCCCGACTAACTACTTCCATTAACATATGGTCACTAACATTATGGATGGGCACAATGCTAATAACCAGCTTATCTCAAGCGAAGGACCACGATTTTTTTTCCAAAATAAATCAAATACAGACCCTGCTTAACATCCCTCACAAGAGGTGCTGGTGGGGGCTGACTGCTCTCACTCACCCCACCTTCAATGGTAAATGGTGTATAAGCCGATTCAAAGGCTATGAGTATATTCGTTAGTATTACCAACAGTCTTGTTAGTGCTTCTTAAAAATTTAAGCGCGATAATATATTTTCTAAACGGAAGAATAATAAACAAGGAGAAGTTATTATGAAAGACATAAATATAGATCAAACCCCACAAATACAACCAACAGTTGTCATCTACAGAGAAAACCAATTTGCAGAAAAAAAATTCAAAAACCGGCTTGTCGCAACGTTAGGCTCTATGATGAGTAAAATCAAAGACTGGACCCAGCCAGTAAGGCTCATCCCTAAAGCTTATAAAGAGTGGACCCACCGTGTGAAAAACCACCATGTTGCAACTCATGTTTTTATGGCGTGCCTTGGTCTAGCTCCGTGGTTATTGATGGCTGCCTTAGACGCATCTAAAGCATACAAAACAGTTAGAAAAGAGAACAACCAACGTAATGCGGAGACATCAACCGAAATAACACACAATGACCAGCTTTCAGATGGGAATCACACAGACGCAGATAAAACATTAGCAGATTGGAATGAGAAGGGAGAATACCAAGGCGATAAAGAAACATTGCACAAACACTTAAATAATACAGCAATACTCATTAATGGAGTTAATCCTGATGCACAGGCGCTACTTGATAGTGGTACAGCATCTGTGATCGTTCCTAAACCTTACAATCCGGCAAATTAAGTCTAGGCCATAAAATAGCGAACTCTCATGAGCCTACAAGTGGTAGGTGATGGGAGTGAGAACAGCCAATAACATCACACTTTCAAGGGGGTATATCTCAGATTTCCCTGATAGTTAACGAGTTTGCATCTACTCTATACAGAGTTAATTCACTATAGGTGCAAACAATGAAAGTTACGTTCCCCGGCAAGATGTTATTGGCAATAATTTCCCGACTAACTACTGCCATTAACATATGGTCACTAACATTATGGATGGGCACAATGCTAATAACCAGCTTATCTCAAGCGAAGGACCACGATTCTTTTTCCAAAATAAATCAAATACAGACCCTGCTTAACATCCCTCACAAGAATACACCAGAATCTATGATTCAAGCGTCTTCAGCATGGAGACGTAAACCTGGTGTCGAGCGTTGGGAAATGCCTGAGATCAAGGTTTCTGAGGAAACGAAGGTGCAAGTCTTACAAATCTTGACTTCCTTGGACATTGTGAATGAACTAAAGCCAAACAAACAGCATTATGATTATGTTTTACTTCTGGGTGCCACCATACCAAGAATGCAAAAGCGATTGAATCAGGTAAGCCGTCTATGGACAGAAGGTGTAACATCTAAGCAGATTCTTTTTCTTACCGGAGAACGCCCTCTAATTCAAAATATTGATCACATAGATGAGTTAGTTAAGAAAACTACTGGCGGAAATCTAAGTGAATCTGCACGCCCATTAACAGAAACTGAGGGCGCAAAAATGATTTGGATTTCCAGCCCCCTACCTAAAAGCATGAAAAATACAGACTGCCGATTTATAACATATCCACGAATATGGACAGACAATCAATGGCAAAGACCAAACACCAGAAACACCTTGCAACAGTGGGTGAAATCGAACCCACCAGCTGGATCAGTATTGATTATTTCAGATCAACCCCATGCTGCTTACCAACAAGTTGTCGTACAGAGCGAGTTGCCAGATAGTTTCAGCACCAACCTAGCAGCCGAAGCAGCTGATCCACATACATCCTTAGCCATTTATCTGGACGCCCTTGCCCTATGGTTACATAACATGACTTCCAAAAAAGAGCTGACCCCCACACCGTCTATCACCTTATAGTTATACCCATTACCATTGACGGTGTGAGCAAGATACAAACTTGCGAAGTCCCCATGAGCTGGTAGCTGGACTCCGTGAAACCGGACAATAACCAAAAGCATTCAAAGAAAATAGGTATATACCCAAAAGATTTGGAGTTGCTACGCGTCGTTAGTGAGTTAAGCCACAGAAGTTTAGAAGTACTAAATTACTGTGGTGAGCAAACGCTAACAACAAGGTAACAGCTTCACAATACTACGGGTATATACCAAAGTAGCTAAGGTGCAAATTAACCGCAGCCTGTTCGCATAATCAAAGTAAGAAAAATCAATACCTTCAGAGATCTAGCTCTGTCATCAAGCATTATCAATGTTCCAGTGCTTGGACTATTCGAGCATGAATCCCTTCAAAGCCCCCATTACTCATAATCAGAATATTGTCCCCTGATTTCGCCGTATCTTTCAGATAACAGACGATAGCTTCTGTGGTATTCAACAACTTAGACGGAACAGAGCTGCTCTTTATCAACTCTTCCAAAGACCACTTCAAACCATCCGGATGAAACCAGATAACTTCAGAGGCCTTCTGAATAGAGTCAACCAAAGCCTCTTTATGAATCCCCATTTTCATGGTATTGGAGCGAGGCTCAATAATAACCCTTATTGGATTATCACCTACTTTTTCTCTAAATCCCTCAAGAGTAGTTTTTATAGCCGTAGGATGATGGGCAAAGTCATCATAGATGCTAATACCTCGTACTGTAGCTACCAGCTCCATACGTCGCTTTACTCCTTGAAACTCAGATAGAGCATCGCAGGCAACCTCGGGTAAAACCCCAACGTGCCTAGCTGCAGCAATAGCTGCCATAGCATTAGCTATATTATGGTTACCTGTCTCCTCCCAAGTAACACGGCCACACGTTTTACCATTTTTGAATACTTCAAATATCGAACCGTCATTTTTCAAAGCAGTTGCCAACCATTGCTTCCCCAATACTTCAGTTTCTGACCAGCAGCCCATATCCAGAACTTGTTCAATATTTTTTTCTGCAGCCGGTAGAATAATTCGACCAGTGCTAGGAACAGTTCTGATCAAGTGATGAAACTGTTTTTGTATAGCGGCAAGATCTTCAAAAATATCAGCATGATCAAACTCAAGATTATTAATAACCAATGTCCGTGGTCGATAGTGAATAAACTTTGAGCGTTTATCAAAAAACGCTGTATCATATTCATCCGCTTCAACCACAAAAAAAGGCGTATCGCCGGATCTGGCAGAAACACCAAAATTACAGGGCACGCCACCGATCAAAAAACCTGGAGACATACCCGCATACTCCAGAATCCAAGCTAACATACTGCTGACTGTAGTTTTCCCATGAGTGCCAGACACCGCCAAAACCCACTTATCTTTTGAGAGATGCCTAGCAAAAAACTCAGCTCCTGAAGTGTAGGGCAAGCCTTTATCCAGAATATACTCAACAGCAGGGTTACCTCGGCTAAGAGCATTACCAATCACAATCAGATCTGGTTCAGGTTCTAGGTGAGCCGAGCTATAACCCTCCATCAACTCTATACCGGCACTTTCAAGCTGAGAACTCATTGGTGGATAAACATGCTGATCCGATCCGGATACTTTAAACCCCTGCTCTCGAGCAAGAATAGCCAAGCTTCCCATGAATGTTCCACATATCCCCAGAACGTGTATGTGCATTCTCCTACTCCTATTGAGATATATACCAGTTTTACCATTGTAGATGTGGGTAGGCGACAAACGATCGAATCCCCATAATCCTACATGTAGTAAGTGATTAAGGTGAGATAGAGCAGCCAACAACTCCACACCTTCAAGGTGTGTAATGGATATAACCTTACTATGAAAACATTTTTTTAACTCTACCAGTTACCATTGAATGCATGAGTAGACGATAAACGCACAAGTCTCAAAAGACTACCAGGAGTGAGTAATTGGGGTGTGATAACAGTCAACAACTTCACATCTTCAATAATAACTGGTAAATACATACAGTTTCTGAAAACTAACTTTGACAGAAAAAAGAATACAAAGCATGCTGACCTCGCAAGAACAATAGAATTTTTTGGAGAATGCATATAATGCATATAATGACCAGAAAGCATGCGCTTTATGCATAGTCTGGTGGAGTAACTGCTGTTATTAACGCCAGCGCCTGTGCAGTTATTGAAACGGCTCGCCGCTATAAAGACCACATAGGCACAGTATATGCTGCCCATAATGGTATTTTGGGCGCTCTCAGAGAGGAACTCATCGACACCAGCTCCGAATCTGATGAGACTATTGCCGCTCTTTTCCGCACCCCCGGTGGAGCCTATGGCTCTTGCCGCTACAAAATGAAACCATTTGAAGAAAGCCAGAGAGAATATCAGCGGTTAATTAAAATATTTCAGACCTACGATATTGGTTATTTTTTCTATAATGGCGGCAACGACTCAATGGATACAGCTCTTAAAGTATTCAAAATTAGTGAAAAACTAGGTTACCCTATCACCTGTATAGGCATTCCAAAAACCATTGATAATGACCTAATGGGAACTGATAACTGCCCTGGTTTTGGTTCTGCAGCAAAGTATCTGGCTATTTCTACCAAAGAAGCCAGCTATGACATAGCTTCAATGTGCAATACATCCACAAAGATTTTTATTCTGGAAGTAATGGTCAGACATGCCGGATGGCTGGCTGCAGCTACAGGTCTGGCAGCGAGGAATAGTGATAACCCCCCCCCATATTATTATCTTTCCTGAACATCCTTTGAATAAGAAAAAATTTCTTCAGCATGTAAAACAAACAACAACCGAAAAAGGTTATTGCGTGATTGTTGTCTCAGAAGGTGCAAAATACGATGACGGGAGCTTTGTATCAGCTTCCACAACGGTGATTGACTCCTTTGGCCATCAGCAGCTAGGAGGCGCTGCTCCAGCTCTATGCAACTTAATCAAAAAGGAACTTGGCTACAAATATCATTACGCAGTCGCTGATTATCTCCAGCGATCCGCTCGGCATATAGCCTCAAGAGTTGGTGCGGAACAGGCCTATGCCGTTGGTAAAGCCTCTGTGGAATTTGCCGTTTCTGGTCATAACGCTGTTATGGCATCCATAGTTAGAGAGTCAAGCGCTCCCTACCGCTGGTCTGTTGATAAAGTATCTCTGGAAGAGGTGGCTAACTTCGAAAGAAAACTACCTAAAACGTTTATCTCAGAAAATGGGTTTAACATTACTGACAGCTGTCGTGAATACTTACAACCACTTATTGAGGGAGAAGAGTATCCTACCTATTTGAACGGTCTCCCAAGATACGCAAAACTAAAAAAAGTATTTACTGAGAAAAAGCTGGACACCTTTAATAAATAATAAAAAAATAAGCTCAAGCAATACTATTTTATTTAAGTACGACTGGTATACAAATGGCCATGGAGCCCACTAATAAATCCATAGCCATTCGATAATTCTTTCTTTCTACAATATCCATTAACTTAGCTTGATAGTTGTCACACCATCTTTATTCCCGCGCATTATCATGTCAGCAGGTCTCACAGCAAATATCCCATTAGTCACAACTCCGACAATTTGATTGATTTGTGTTTCAAGAGCAATAGGGTCAATAATTTTCAGATTCCATATATCCAAAATAATATTACCATTGTCTGTTACAACTCCATCACGGTAAGTTGGATCTCCCCCAAGCTTAACAAGCTCTCTGGCAACATGACTTCTTGCCATTGGAATTACTTCAACCGGAAGCGGAAACTCACCTAATATAGAAACAGACTTACTTTCATCAACAATACAAATAAACTCATCAGCAACCGCAGCAATAATTTTTTCTCTTGTAAGAGCCGCCCCGCCACCCTTGATCAGCTGGAGGTGCGCATTAACTTCATCAGCACCATCGATATAGAACCTTAAACTTCGAACTGAGTTTAAATCATACACAGCTATACCACAGGATTTCAAGTGCTCTACTGTTGCTTCAGAGCTGGCAATACATCCACTAAAATCATTCCTGTACAGAGCAAGAGCCTCAATAAAAAAATGAGTTGTTGAGCCCGTTCCAATGCCTATCACCATATCATCTTCCATATATGGTCTAATGTAATCTAGGGCAGCTTCTGCTGTAGCCTTCTTAAGCTCATTTTGGTTCATATGGGTCCTTAAGCAGGGTTTTGAGGAGATAATAATTATATAGCTTACGCCTTAACAGCTAGAGATGAATACTAATAACTGCCAAAAAATCTCAACATATTCATTTAGTGCAATATACCCATCACCTTGAAGGTATAGATTGTTAACCGCTCTCACGCACCCAAATCACCTACTACTCGTCGACTCATGGGACTTCTCTCGTTTTGTTGCATGCCCATACCAAGGGGAATGGGTATAGCCCCCTTTGAAGTTGCCACCTTGTTGTTAGCGTTCGCTCACACAGTCACTCAGCACTACTACTACTCAGTTTCCATGGCTTCGCTCACTTGTCGCATCATGGCAACACCAAACCCTTTGGGTATATCCCCTGAACCTCCTACATATTACCAAGTGTATCGGTATTGCTAGCATCTAAGCGCTTTACTAAACACCTCAACATAAGAGAGTTTAGCAACAACTATTCACACAATTTTCATTATAGATTTATCAACTTTTCATATCCCAATAGCCTAGGCGACCATTGCTCAACATACTCATCAGACCCAGAGTAGCACATAGCCGTTCCCCACAAACTTTTCCTATCGCTTTGCGTTGAATAACGCGGCAAACCTATAGCAAGCAATAAACCATCGACAAGCATTTCCACAAAGCTACCTCCACCCCTCAAAATATCAGTCATATGACTTTCAGCAAACGCTATTTTTGCAATTTGTTTAACAGATTCTTCAATATCTTTATCAGTTAGCTCCTCCTGTTCGCTTAACTCTTGCAAATTATCAATGTAGCCTACAATTATATTTATAACACTTATACTAGATGCCTTAGCATCACACAGAGCACGTCCATGTAATACTAAAACGCTGTCCTCTACGTCTGTCATTTCATCCAGACAAAGCCAGGTTAGCGTAACTTCATTATGCTCAAATATGCAGTTTTTTTGAGGAATAAGAATTGTAGAAAGTGGGTATTTTTTATGTTCAGTTTCAAAGTAAGACTCAAGTTTCCAAATCAAAGATGAATCCAAACCCTTTCGTTCTAAAGCATCATTAATCGAATCAATATTTATAAGATTTCTAGATGCTTGCCAATTAACATTATTTCTAACCATACGATTAGACTCAGGAAATTGATACATTAATTGTGTGCCGAGAAATAAATTCCCACAAGGAGCTCCAAATTTCGGTAGCCATTCATCACTAGCTCCCATATATTGCGCCATCATATGTCGATGAAAAGATATCATACGTATTATGAAATCATATCCATATTTATTCTTCACAGCATAGCTAGCCAGATCACCTCCCAATATAAGCATTTCATTGAATATTGTTTGTGGACCATATTCTTCTTCTTGATCTAGTCCATTTATTAACGCAATTGTTGTCTTTCTATCACGCTTAAAATTATCTGAATTGATAGCGTAATGATAACAGTTTTTATATTTATCTACCTCCTGTTCAGTAAAGCACATAGCCTCAAAAACTTTCACCCCAACCATCACCCTTTCTTTAATATTTATTTCGCTATATTCAAAATCACTCTGATAAATATCCATTAACTCACATGCTATGAGTGAACCTGTATATTGGTGCGATATTAATATAACAACCACATACAACATAACTTTGTATAACTGCTTTATATGCATTTTATAACTCCTAACAACTTCCAACATACTTGTTATCCCAAACACTATAGAAATTCAGCATTATGGTACATTTCTACAGAGCTATATTCTAGTCCAATCGTAAAAAATGCACATAGATGTTAAATATACCCATAACTATTGAAGGTGTGAGTAAACTATAAGCGAACTCACCCCACTCACCTCCGAGTGTTATGGACTGGGGTGAGAGCAGTTAACAACCTCTCGCCTTCAAGAGGGTATAAATTTTATTACTTCTTAATGACTGAAGCACAATGCAAGAGTCTAGGCATCCACGCTTCAATATACTCATTAGAGCTATGGTAGCACATAGCGGATCCCCATAAACTTTCTCTATCGACTTGAATTAAGTAAGAGGACAAACCTATAGCAAGCAATAAACCATCTACGAGCATTTCCACAAAACTACCTCCACCCCGCTCAATCAAAGTCAAATGACTTTCAGTAAACGCTATTTTTGCAATCATTCTAACAGCTTCTGTAAGGCTATCATCACTTAGTATTTCCAATACGCTTAACGTTTGCAAATTATTAATATAGCCTTCAATGATACCTCTAATTTCCCCACTCACTGCACCCTTATACAGCGCATACCCATGGATAACTAAAACACCATTTTCCATTATTGCTCTTTCAAATATATCAGAACATCTATTGATTTCTTGACTATCTACATAAATACAGTTCTTTTTAAATATGATAAGTGCAGAAAGTGGATATCTAGATGACTCAGCTTCTAAGAAAGGTCTTATCTTCACAACCAACTGTGGATCAATATTTTTTCCTCTTAAAAAATCATCCAACCCACAAGCACAGTGATACTTATCATAATTAAGAAGCGCATTTTTCCGAGCTAAATCATTAGATTTAACAGAGATAGTTTTCATTTGTGTCGCAATGCACTTATCTTTTCCACAAGGATTACCAAATTTAGGTAATATTGATATCTCTGTCCCCATATATTGCGCAATCAGATGTCTATGAAAAGATAACATATGTGATATGAAACTATAATCATATTTATTATTCATAGCATACCTAACCAACCACCCCCCCAATATACTCATTTCATTAAATATTGTTTGCTTACCATAGACACTATCTTTATTTCCTTTACCTACTAACGAAATGGTTTTTTTTCTATCACGATTAAAACCATCTGACTGCATAGAAGAATGATAACATTCTTTATATTGATGTATATCTTTTTCGGTAAACTTAAGATTCTCAAAGACCTTTACTCCAATTTCTTTCTTTTTTATATTATTGATTTCTCCAAAATCATCCTTATAAAGCTCCATCAATTCACATGCTAGAATCTGACCTACATACTGGTAAGATACTAGGATAGTAAGCGCATACAAAAGAATCTTATATAGCTGTTTTTTATTCACTTCATATCTCCGTACAACTTCCACATAATTTTCTATTCTACAATTCATGAAAAATTCAGCACTATAGCAACCATTTCAAACTATTTACGAAACAAAACATTTTAAAACGTTTATGTTTAAGAAATAGTTATCCCCATAGCACTTGAAGACATGAAGTTGTTGCTACTAATATCCTGAATGGAAACAATTGTAGATAAAGCGATAACAAAGTACGTAATCTTTATCCCACAAATTATGCTCAAAAAAAACCCTGACAAAACAATTGTCAAGGCTATGAAATAGGTGCTTGACAGTGACCTACTCTCACATGGGGAAACCCCACACTACCATCGGCGATACACCGTTTCACTACTGAGTTCGGAATGGGATCAGGTGGTTCCAATGCTCTATGGCTGTCAAGCTAAATCGTGATAAAAGACGATGGTCTTTTATCTGGAATCCGGCATTAAGCTGTTTCTTGCTTTAAATTTTTCTATACTCATCGCCTTTGAAGCGGCTATTTTGCTGTCAGAGTTTGCTCACCACAGTAACCTAGTTTTCCTAGCTTCTATGACTTAGCTCACTTATAGCTGCCTAGCAACTCCAAATTCTTTAGGTGGATACCCAGTGGATATTAAAAATACGGAAAGGCTTTTCTTGCAAACTCCAATTATCTACTAGCGTAGAATCATGGTATTCGCTGATTTACCGCCTACCCATACCTTCAATGGTAACGAGTATATTCTATTTTGCTGTGTATGATACAAAATCGTTTTGGCGTTATATGGTCAAGCCGCACGAGTCATTAGTACTGGTTAGCTCAACACCTTACAGCGCTTACACACCCAGCCTATCAACGTCATAGTCTTTAACGGCTCTTTAGGGGCATCAAGTGCCCAGGGAAGTCTCATCTTGAAGGGGGCTTCCCGCTTAGATGCTTTCAGCGGTTATCCTGTCCGAACATAGCTACCGGGCAATGCGTCTGGCGACACAACCCGAACACCAGAGGTTCGTCCACTCCGGTCCTCTCGTACTAGGAGCAGCTCTTCTCAAACTTCCAACGTCCACGGCAGATAGGGACCGAACTGTCTCACGACGTTCTAAACCCAGCTCGCGTACCACTTTAAATGGCGAACAGCCATACCCTTGGGACCGGCTTCAGCCCCAGGATGTGATGAGCCGACATCGAGGTGCCAAACACCGCCGTCGATGTGAACTCTTGGGCGGTATCAGCCTGTTATCCCCGGAGTACCTTTTATCCGTTGAGCGATGGCCCTTCCATACAGAACCACCGGATCACTAAGACCTACTTTCGTACCTGCTCGACATGTACGTCTCGCAGTCAAGCGCGCTTGTGCCTTTACACTAACCATACGATATCCGACCGTACTTAGCGCACCTTCGTGCTCCTCCGTTACTCTTTGGGAGGAGACCGCCCCAGTCAAACTACCCACCACACAATGTCCCCAATCCCGATAAGGGATCCAGGTTAGAACCTCAATGTTGCCAGGGTGGTATTTCAAGGTTGGCTCCACATGGACTAGCATCCACGCTTCAAAGCCTCCCACCTATCCTACACAAGCAACATCAAGATCCACTGTGAAGCTATAGTAAAGGTTCACGGGGTCTTTCCGTCTAGCCGCGGATACACTGCATCTTAACAGCGATTTCAATTTCACTGAGTCTCGGGTGGAGACAGCTTGGCCATCGTTACGCCATTCGTGCAGGTCGGAACTTACCCGACAAGGAATTTCGCTACCTTAGGACCGTTATAGTTACGGCCGCCGTTTACTGGGGCTTCGATCAAGAGCTTCTCGTGAGATAACCCCATCAATTAACCTTCCAGCACCGGGCAGGCGTCACACCGTATACGTCCACTTTCGTGTTTGCACAGTGCTGTGTTTTTAATAAACAGTCGCAGCCAACTGGTCTCTGCGACCCCTGCCAGCTTACGGAGCAAGTCCGATCACCAGCAGGGGCGTACCTTCTCCCGAAGTTACGGTACCATTTTGCCTAGTTCCTTCACCCGAGTTCTCTCAAGCGCCTTGGTATTCTCTACCTGACCACCTGTGTCGGTTTGGGGTACGGTCTCTAATGACCTGAAGCTTAGAAGTTTTTCCTGGAAGCATGGCATCAACTACTTCCCGATCATAAAAGATCAGTCGTCATCAGCTCTCGGCTTTAAGAACCCGGATTTTCCTAAGTTCTCAGCCTACCACCTTAAACGCGGACAACCAACGCCGCGATAGCCTAGCCTTCTCCGTCACTCCGTCGCAGTCAAAAGAGGTACAGGAATATTAACCTGTTTCCCATCGATTACGTCTTTCGACCTCACCTTAGGGGCCGACTCACCCTGCGCCGATTAGCGTTGCGCAGGAAACCTTGGTCTTCCGGCGAGGGGGCTTCTCACCCCCTTTATCGTTACTCATGTCAGCATTCGCACTTCTGATACCTCCAGCCTGCCTCTCGGCTTGACCTTCAACGGCTTACAGAACGCTCCTCTACCGCTCGATACAATGTATCGAACCCGTAGCTTCGGTGAATAGTTTAAGCCCCGTTATATCTTCCGCGCAAGCCGACTCGACCAGTGAGCTATTACGCTTTCTTTAAAGGATTGCTGCTTCTAAGCCAACCTCCTGGCTGTCTGAGCCTTCTCACATCGTT
>JASXSU010000002.1:615000-741819 GCA_030674875.1 Candidatus Endonucleibacter sp. (ex Gigantidas childressi)
ATGCATATATCCGCCTCCATTCAAAATGCTATCAATCAGGCCTAACGAGCCTACGAGCCATAGGTATACAGGGTTAGTGGAAGTAACAAACAAAAAAATAAATACAAAGGTGCAAGCACAGGCGGCAATAAGTACATCTAGACACCAGCCTGCATTTAACGCTATCTCTTCTTACCGTGAAAAACAGCATACTCAAAGCATGCACCTTAGAATAAATATCTCATCTTACTTTTTTCATGTTTTTTGGATCCATACTTACCATTACTAAGAGTATTAATACATAATTCATACCAGCTCCTACTTCATATAAGCTAAACCTCATGACCCTGCAAGCAGTCTGCGGCTGAGCCAAACGAGAGAGCAATCAACATTATTACACCACCAAAGGAGGATCACCAGGTACCAGTTACCACTCGTATATACCCAAAGGATTTAGAGCAGCTAAGCAGCGACAAGTACGAGAAGCCACGGCTATTTAGGAACACTTAGCAGCCGTGGTCAGCTAACTCTGATCACAAAGTAGCAATTTCAAAGGCGTCTAGTATAGATAAATGACAAGCCAATGAAGTCCTATAAGCATACGATCAGTAAGCGACTATAGAGTTAGTGAGTACAGTGAATAATCTAACATCTTCACAGGGGAGTAGCTATAGAAGCGAGAAGAGCAGTAAGCTGTTTACTTCTCGTCGAAAAAAAGGTCTTGAATTCAGAGCACATGACCACTTAGTTGACAAATTTAGAGCTGCATTAGCAGCTTAGACTCTGCGCCACTTCGCATTTGAATCCGCGAATCCTTTCAATTTTTTAGTAAGAAGAGTGCTAATGAAAAACACTGATATTATTGCACTGGGATTAATGACATTCTCTCTATTTCTAGGTGCGGGTAATTTAATTTTCCCTCCAATGATCGGACAAATGGCTGGTGATAATACCTTAACAGCCGGCCTAGGCTTCATTATAGGAGATATAGGCTTAACTTTACTGGCACTTATAGCTATCTCCAGGATTGGTGGTCCAGATAAAATTCTTCAGGATTTTCCCAACTCCATTCAAAATTTATTCTGGACCACTCTCTTTATCATTATAGGCCCAGCATTTGTCCTTCCTAGAGCCTCTATAGTCACCTATGAGATAGGTCTTCACCCCATACTAGGTGACAGCCCTATAGCATTTCACAGCTTTGTATTCATATTCCTTGCAACTGGCATGCTACTAACATTAAACCCAAAGCGCATTGTTGACACTATCGGCAAATGGATGACTCCAGTTTTATTATTGTTATTAACGACAATTGCTGTTGCAACAATACTTTCTCCTCACAGCGCCATTGAGCCCGCAAGAGGAAGCTATATTAATCACGCATTCAGCGAAGGCATAATACAAGGTTATCTCACAATGGATGCCCTGGGCGCCCTCGGCTTCGGCTGGATTCTTGCTGCAGCCATAAGAAACCTTGGCTACACCAGCAACAAAGAAATTTCTCGCTATACAGCTATTGCAGGCGTCTCCGCAGCCACCGGCATGATTCTTGTCTATTGTGCAATGCTGTACCTTGGTGCCACAAGTTATGGTATTGCACCAAACGCCGGGAACGGTGGCCATATTCTGTCAGCTTATGTTTCACAACTTTTCGGCCCTTTTGGAGTGACTGTTTTGGCTATAGTTTTCATACTAGCCTGCATGACTACCTGCATTGGCGTATCCGGTGCAGGAGCTGAATACTTCCACAAAATTGTTCCCGGCTTCAGCTATCGGCACTTTGTCATTATTATTTTTTCTAGCGCTAGCATTGTCGCAACAATTGGCCTTGAAAAATTAATAGGTATAACACTACCCATTATTTTGTTGTTTTATCCGGTCGCTATTGCCGTTATCCTTATTACACTGATTCGCCCTTGGTTAGCTCAGCCTCAAAAAGCCACTTATATACTGAGCTCTACAGCTCTTACCTTTGGTCTTTTGGATGGCGCCATGGCTATTGGCCTAGTGCCTAAACCAGTATCTATGTGGCTAAATAACCATCTACCGTTATTTGATTCCGGCATGGGTTGGGTGATTCCAGGCTGCATTGCATTAATAACTGGCATTGCTTGCAGCCAACTTGGATTAGGATCGAACGCCAACAATACCAACTAAATTTAGACCAATATCGACAAGATCTATACCCATTACCATTATTGAATGGTGTGGGTAGGCAACAAGTAAACGAAGCCCTCATGAGCCTACGAGTAGTAGGTGATTGAGGATGAATAGAGCGGCCAACAACCTCACACCCTACAATGGATCCTATACAATGCTGAACTATATTCCCAGTTGACTGTCAAATGGCTTTGAGCAAAGTCATGCCGATAAAGGCATCAAAACCTTGATGCACAGAAGGCACGAAGCCCTAATTTATGAAGTGCGCAGATACGAGGCTGAGCGCCAATCGGTGGGCACATCTCAACTCTAAAAAATATAATTTTAAGGATACAGAATTGACAACTAATACCTTCCAAGCAAAGCAGCAAATACCTTGACAGACTTGGCGTCAAGCAAGTATCACTCGGGCATTAGGCTAAATGATATATTCTGCTCGATGATATTACTCGCGGCAACGTAAATTTAGCTAGAATAGTAATTATCTACTACGATTATTTTTCCCAAAATGCATGGTGGTTAACGGTTTACCGAAAAGTGAAATTGATACAGGTCAATTTATAATCAATATTAGACAAAGAAAAGTATTAAGCTATCTTAATCCCATTGAGTTGTTATAGGACAAGCGTGTGTCACTTATGCAGGTAATAGAAGATCCACTAAAGGACTCCAGGATTTAAATCCGCGGCTGAATATAAAGACCCATGAAAAAAATTATAACAAATATTACAAATGGTGTTTGCAATTGGAGCTCATTTATGGCTATTATATTGTATTTAGAAGGAAATAGATATCTAAGTGAAATACGCAGAATTAGATTTTCGATTTATCCGGGGTCTTTTGTCAAATCTGAGTGAGATTAGCCCATATCAGTTTTACGTAGATCGGCGTGATCATAAATCATTTGAAATTAATCTGGCAGGTTCAGTTGTTGCCGTAGAAGACGCCGAGTCGGCGCTGATTTCGATTATGTTTTCTTTGCAGCGCCTCCGCCTCGCTGATGACGCCAAACGTTTTCTGAATAGCTACCGAAATCGTAAAGGGCTGTCTTTATCTTTAGCAGACATAAGCAGTCTGGAACGATTATTGCATATTTCTCTTAACGGGAAGAGCAAACCTCCAGAGGAATCGATGTGGGAAAAACCCCAGCGCAGGCGATATCGTCCACAAGGCAATAGAAACCAACAAACAAATAATTATTCGAATTATAAATATAAAAACAATTACTCAAATTCGCAGCACCGAAATACTCAAGACCACAAGAATACTAGCAAAGAACAATCCAGCGCTTCTTTTTCCCGGGAATATAGTGATGCAGATAAACAGCTCCAAGAAGCATTAAGGTTACTTAGCTGACCGGTTAATTGATCTTTTTTAAAAAGCTGAGTTAAAAATTTTTCTGAACATAAAAGAAAGTTGATAAAACAGCTTATAAAGACCATAGCTTCTGATAATTTTGATTAATAAATTATCTATACTTTCAACAGAAGCATACACGTTTACCTGCCAAATATTCAATCGCTCAGAGGGTACTCAATACCTTTCTCGGCTGCACATTAATAGCGAATTACACTAGTTATACGTATTACTTGAGCAACTCGTATATTTTCATAGCTTCCAAAAAAGAACACCTAACAAAATACCTTCACGAAAGTAAGGGCTGATTTTAAAAAACACAATATGCAATTGCAACTTCGGTGTTGTTCAAAGCAGTTATCAGACCAATTATACTGCCTTAGCTATCAATCTCTTATCTTCAAAATCACCTATCCTTGGACTGAGTGTGGCTTCATCGACTGGCGTCCAGTCTAGAATATCCCAACTCCATCGCTCAGGTTCTCGTGCATCGTCCACCCTATAAGCTAAGCGTGATTTCTGCACACCAAAATATCAATACTCGAACAGCATGACGCTGCCTTACCATTGACGGTGCGGATCTGTTGACTCTCTCACTCAATCCAACCACCTACTGCACCTACTACTCTCTCTGCGACGATGAATATAACAAATTCCTTATGGTGTATTATAGGCTGTAGCTCTATACTTCTCACCATTCGACATTTTATAGTCAAAATCACTGAAAATGCAGTTAGTCGGTAAGGGACGAAGTAGCCAATTTCTGTATTTTCAACTACGCTGGTTATATTTAGCGCAAGGTTGGTAATGATCTATGGGTTTTAAATGCGGTATTGTTGGGTTGCCTAATGTCGGTAAATCAACACTTTTCAACGCACTAACCAAGGCAGGAATTGCTGCGGAAAACTTTCCTTTTTGCACCATTGAACCTAATGCCGGCGTGGTTCCTATGCCTGATCCTCGCTTGGATAAGCTATCGGCCATTGTTGAACCTCAACGCACAGTGTTGACAACAATGGAATTTGTGGATATTGCAGGCTTGGTTGCTGGGGCTTCTAAGGGTGAGGGACTGGGCAACAAGTTTCTGGCAAATATTCGCGAAACTGATGCTATTGCCCACGTGGTTCGCTGTTTTGAAAATGATAATGTTATCCATGTATCTAACAAAATAGATCCTGTTGCTGATATTGAGATTATTAATCTTGAGCTGGCAATGGCAGACTTGGAGAGTTGTGAGAAGCAACTGCAGCGCGTCACCCGCAACGCTAAAGGTGGCGATAAAGAAGCTGTAGCACAAAAGGCGTTATTAGAAAAAATTATTCCCAGCTTAGAAGAAGGCCTTATCATTCGCTCCATTAATTTCAATAGCGATGAGCTGAAGATGGTGAAGATGCTACATTTGTTGACCACCAAACCTACCATGTATATTGCTAACGTTGATGAGAATGGCTTTGAAAATAATCCCCATTTGGATAAGGTTAGGGGTATTGCTGCCAAGGAAGGTTCTATTGTTGTGGCAGTATGCAATAAGTTGGAATCTGAAATTGCAGAACTGGAAGATGACGAGCGAAATGAATTTTTAGCTGATCTCGGTATGGACGAACCTGGTTTTGATCGAGTGATGCGTGCAGGCTACAAGTTATTGGGCTTGCAAACTTATTTTACAGCTGGCGTCAAGGAAGTGCGCGCATGGACTATAAAAGTAGGTGCAACCGCCCCCCAGGCTGCTGGTGTTATTCATACTGATTTTGAACGTGGTTTTATCCGTGCCGAAGTAATAAGCTACGATGATTTCCTACAATATAATGGTGAGCAAGGGGCTAAAGAAGCGGGTAAACTGCGAGTTGAAGGCAAGGAGTATATTGTCAACGACGGTGATGTTGTGCACTTTCGTTTCAATGTCTGAAGTATTGTTGTTTCAGCTTCTGACAATAAGTGTCTAGAGTAATACAATAAGTGCAACAGACTAGAATTTGATGCACGAGACGGTTTTTTCGGTAAGCTTTTAAGCACATCTTTAACATCGCAGCTTGGAGTTAGTGCTCCACGAACAGATGAATAAAAGCACACGGCACCAGCTTCATGCCCCACCTAAAAACAGTCTTTATCAACAAACAATGGCTGACCACTTTGAGTACACAAAAGTACTGTAAGCCGCGAATTATACCCATTTCTCTTGAAGTAGTGGGTGCTCTCTCCCCCCAATCTTCAACTCTAAATATTCTAAAATATGGCTGGAAGTATGGTAGTGCAACTTAGTGCGTGAAACTCCCAGCCTCATCAACGATAGATCACCCAGCATGTTCACTAGAGCAGACATAAATGACTCTTGTTCTTTTTGTGGTATAAAAGGTGAGTTATTCATAAAATAAGAGAAGCTAGGATAAACAATGAATAAAACAATAATTTCATGAAACCTCATAATCTTTTAAATATCCATTGCTGTGTGTCCCGTACTTATGCTAATTGACTTTGTACGGACAAAACACAGATAACCCTACTAAAACTGAATATCCAGCCGTGTCAGTATAGCTGTCGCCTCCTCTCATTTTTCCAACTTAATTGGTGATGGTCATATAGTGATCAATGCCACGCTATTCAGAAAAACCCAAAGAGTCCATAATTCAGAAAATGATGCCACTCAATGATGTGTAAGTCGGTCAATTGGTGCGTGTTCCTGGTGTCTCTAGCATGACTCTGTACAGTTTACGGAAAACAGTATTGCCTAAAGGAATACCAGCTCCTGGTGACGGTAAAAATTCAGATCAATGAATCCTGCAACCCAATTGGCCGTGATCATCGAAACGGCTACATTGGCTGAATACTATCGTGAAAAAGTCCTGTTTTCTGAACAAATTCAACATTCATCTCGGTCTATCAAAACACAGCGAAGGACAATAGCTAGACGTCTACTTTCAAGGAGAAATCAACATGTATAGTCAATAAAATAAAGAGACCTCAGTATAACCAACGACTTTGGTCACGGTAATTGAACTTTCCAAGCTTTGTCAGCCATTACGAAGCTTTCTAAGGCGTTGAATATCAAATCATTTGTTTTATACACTGATTTTAATACTTCGGACTGATTTTTAACGTACCTATCCTGTATAACATGGTTTTGACACACCATAGAGCACCAAAAACTTAGTACCTTTACGAATGTTCGCAGCAATAGCGGCCAGCCCTAAATGGTCGCATTTTCGGCAAGGCCCATGAACCGAGTTCTGGCAAGTGCGTAGTGTCTTTTATAGGTGGCAAAATTTACGGAACAGAATATCTCTACACCCAAAGCATTTCAAATTGCTACTAGGCAGCAAGTAAGCGAAGCCCCGTGAGCCTACGAGTAGTAGGTGATCGGGGTGAGCTAACGCAGCCAACAACGTAGCAACTTGAAAGGCGACGGGTATATACAAGCACTGAGCCAACTGTACATCGGATAACGATACCATGTTCCAAGCAATAAGGCTCGAAACAAGGTCAACAGAGGATAGCTGGGGCGACCGGTGTTAGAGGCGTAGATTGAGGACAGTAATTTCTCAATCTCTGACCATTTCAACAGCGCTTTTGTATCATCCAGACTATGAATAATTGGATTATTTAGGTCGCTGGCTGAAACGAAGAGTTTGGTCTGTGTTGTGAAGGATTTTTGCATGCCGATATTTTGCCAGAATATAATCGTCTTTGTTGAGTTATGCTGAGGTCTCGTGTAATCAATACTGCCTCAAAAAAATGTACGATGCCCGTAAAAGACTAGAAAATAACAATAAACTGCTTTATGGTATAAGTCCCGTAGCAGTTAACTGCGTATATTAAGAAATATGATTATGTACAGCTTCGGTTAATTATTTTTATTGCAAGGTAATAGTTCATATACATTATATGACCCTAATCTAAAACTACTAATATCTTCAAGAATCAGTTGCATATATTTCTCTGAACTTAAATTTTTATTTAAAAATTTAGCAGCCATATATCATATTTTATTTTTCAGAACCTTGATCTGCTGTAGTCAGCATACCTTCTGCTTTACCAATAAATCTCGTGAGAAACTTATGATCTTTTTGTGTAATTCTTCCGCCTATATCAGAAAGAAAACTTGTTACCTGCAAACACTCTGTCGCCCATTTAACATTAGCACTTATTTCCAGCTGCTCTTCCACAGGAAAATCAGTAATGGTTAATTCATCCATTATATATCTTATTGTATTTATCTTACCATTAATTTCTTTAATTTTATATGGATCACTACAGTCGCCTTCCATTCTCTTTAACATGTCGAGTGAAAACTTATAATACGTTTTCCTATCCTCATCTTTCATCTTGAAATTTTGCGATAACGTTGAGGCTTTCTTTTTAAATTCACTCCTACGCGTTGCAACGATATCCATTGCTCTTTTAATACCAGCTATCTTCTCATTCTTCTCTGCATTATGCATTATCATTCCATCTACAGCGTCTTTTACTCCCTGTATGTTTACCTCCACCTCGTTAAGCCAGATATCATCTTCAACTTCTGAGAGGCTGGCATCTAACTCTATCTTATCTATTTCAATTATATTCTTATTATCTTGCTCTATAATGGACAGCTTAGAATCTCTGTTAGAAGACGCAACTGTATTTTCTGGCATTACTGTAGGCAAGGAAGAAGGCAAGCTTACTTTAACGTCTTTATCTTTTTCTTGCCTAGAACCTACCACCTTTGCATTCTCAGCAATATTTACTTTACTTGTGTTTTTTTTCAGCCAATACAAAAGATTTTGCTTTCATGCTTTCATGCTTTCAAATTTATTTATCAATGATTTAACATGACTGCCATTGCTGTATGATACTAATCGTCCATTGCTTATCTTTGCTTTATCAGCATTCTGAGTTCCACATGCACCAGTAAGCATTTGATTTTCCGATACACCTCCACCTTTCTGTATTTTTGACATACCTGTCCCGCTACAATAAACACGTTAAGCATAGTATGACATAAATATTGATAGTTAGTATAAAAACAAAACAAGTTTTATAAAAAAAACACCCTAAATTATCTACGACAACAGACATGCTTGCACCTTAATCCGTGACTTAAAATCAGAGGTAATGACCTTAACCCAGTACATAGCAAGGCCTGAAAAGTGACATACACCCTCTCAGCATTTCACCTATAGGGTGAGTTTTTGTGAAATTGAAAATAGAACATCCTGACACTGAATTTTATACCTCAACAACTGGTATTATCTCGTCGGATATGCCATAAACTAGGAAACAATTCTTAATAAAACCCTGCGACCTGTTAACAAAAGGGATGATATTCCCAATATTTAATTGATTCTAGTATTTCTCTGGCTGGATAAACCGGACACCTTAAATAAGAGACAATACTAGTCAATTATTGGCGCGTTATTATGAGACATAAACGCAGTTACACACAAGACCCCAAAGATGTTAAAACAAATGCAGTAGCCCAGCTCTAGATCAAGGCTATTCGGTAGCTGGTGTGGCTAAATCACTGGGTGGTGCGACGACTAATTCACTCTATCATTGGAAGCGTCAGCAAGAGCAGTTGCCGGCAGGCACAGGGCTAACTGAAGATGAACATATTAAACTTCACCCCCTGTGCAAAGAAAATAAACAGTTGCGAATAAAGAAAGATACTTTAAAAAAGGCCATCTACTTCTTTGCGAAAGAAATGAAGTGAAACATCACTTTATCAAAAAATACGCTCAAAGCCAGCCAATAAGGCTGCTTTGTCGAGTGATGAGTGTCCGTAAATAGGCCCTATATGCATGGAATGCTCGTCCAACTAAGATAATAACATCCCAAGATCTACCGCTGTATAGAAGAATTAACTCGTTGTTCACTCAGTAGAGAGAGTTTAAAAAGCCGAGAGAGAGAGAGAGAGAGAGAGAGAGCTCAAAAACTACAACCATAATACTTTAATGTTACTCGCTATCAAACCATGAAAGTCATCAGAATATTAAAGCTAAACAGAGCATAGCGTAACTTACAAGGTAGCGACGAAGCGTAAACATAGCAATGCTGTTGCAGCTAATTTATTGAATCAAAACTTTTACCCTTTGGGGCAAGATCAAATTTGGGTCGGTAATATAACGTATTTAAAAACCTCTGAGGACTGGGTCTACTAGTGGTACTGAGTCTTTACTCGCGCCGCATCATTGGCTGAGCAACAGATAAGCGTATAACAACCGACTTGATTAGACGTACGATGATAATTACTTACAACCTTCGACAGCCACCTGAGGGCCCTATGTTTCACAGCGACATATGGTACACAAGTAAACTATATCGTGAGTTGCTAGAGAGTTATGGCGCACTATCGTCAATGAGATATGTTGGCGCTTACAGGGATAATACTGTCGACGAACTTTTCTTTGGTAGCTAGAACATGACTCTTCAGCTCACCAGTCAGCTCGCAAACATATGACGGAGGATGTTAGAGCTTACACTAAGCACTACAATTGAGACAGTATCCACTCATATAATAATTATTTATCGTCGGTTGATTACAAAAATTTAGCAAATCAATGTGTCCAGTTCTCTTGACCAGAACAAACCCTAGAAATGCTGACAAGCAGGAAAACAGCGAACCTCTGAGCGCTGAGCATGAGATCAACAAGAAACTGGGATTTGACTCACGAAGTATGACTTAATCCAGACAGATCTTTATCGGGTCAACTTAAAAAAGCCACCCGAGTTAATGTGACAAATATGTCAACAAGCACTGAAACTTTGATAGGATAGACAAACTGATGGAACTACTAACTATTGCTATTGTGTGAAGCCTACTCGTGGGCACTCGTGTTCTGGTGATGTAAAGCAATTACCATTATCGTTAAATTTCGATTTGGCTTGAACAGTCTTAGACTAGCACTTAAAAACAACTGTGCAAAAAATGATCAAACCACTTTTTTAGATCTGCTAAATGTTTTGTCCCGTACATAGATTCAGCACATAGCTGCCTGAGTTAAAATTATACCAAAAGTCATTATCAAAAAGATGCCTATACCTTACAATAACATCTGCAAGATCATTACAATGAGTACCCTGGCCAAGCAAATATATTTTGCTACTCCACACCACTCACAGCAACGTGGACTGAACGATAATATTAATAACCTGCTACAGCTATTCCACCCAAAGATAATGAGTCTAGGTTACTTATCTAAAATGAAATTAATGATGATCAACTTTTAATCAGAATATGATCTCAAAAGCACTTAAACTCATTTCGTTCGATTGAGTTTTTATAGATCGAGCATACGCTACTTTTTATAGGCCTAAAATACGTAACTTATGCTGACAATATAGAAGAACACATAAAAAATATTTCCGAGAAATAATTAACTACTAAAAGAGAAATATTCTTTCAATGCATCAACCAAATCAACAATACCACAACTTGCACTAATTATACTGTAACCTGAATCGAAAAAATCAGGACCAACATCAGGCTTGCACCAGTGACAGCGAGCATCAAAATCCAGAAAAACCTTTCCCCCATTATCATCAGGAATAACAATGCGCATATTATAAACAGCACCAATCAAGACTGGAATACAACTCACAAGCATTAAACCATTACAGCTAATATTACAAATACTTCCCATTTCACGCATAGTGTTACGGTTATAAACTTCCAAGTAATTACTTAATTGACATCGCTTTATAGGACGGTTTTCTTTACCATACGGAACAAAAGACATTATTTAGCAACCTTTTTTTATTACAATAATAATCAACACTATGTATAACTACCTACTTTACAATATATCAATATGCTGATAACCCTTAATGACCTTCATCAATTTTTCTATTTATTTTTCTTAATAGAAAACAGAAAAATAAAGCCTAGATATGAATACTTGTTGACCATCGAGCATTTCGTACAAGACACTACAATTATTTATTTCTTTTCCTTTGGAGTACAGTCCATCTTCATTTTCCGAAAAGAACTCAACAACTCTTTTTAAATAATACCTGCAATGCATTATTTCTTTATCAAGAACATTATTATTTCTTTTAAGATTATTAATAATATCAAGTCTCTTGTTCAACAACACTTTAACAAACTAATTGTTTGTTTGATTTTTTTGTTATTTTCATTTGTTTTGTTAAAAAAGCCATCTGCATTCTCATTATTATTACCGACAAGATCTACAAACTCTTTATCTTTCCTTCTGGTTAGTTATCCATGCTATACTAGCAACCCACCAGCTCATAATAAAAGCCAACACAAACAAAACTCTTTTATCAACCCCCTATATATTCAGGCTAGCAAAAAGATGAGCCACATTTCGAAAATAATAAATATCAATTCACAATAAAAAACTCATTACATATACCTAAATTAGTAACTTCATGATTTCAGCCACATTTCTAGTGATAAAAGCACCTATGTACGGGACAAAACATTTAGTAGATCTAAAAAAGTGGTTTGATCATTTTTTGTACAGCTGTTTTTGAGTACCCGTCTAAGCCTATCCAAGCCTAATCAAAACAGACTCTTGGCTGGACGATAATGCTTGTTCCGCGGCAATTGATTGGCATTCCCATAACACCAGGCCCCACTAGTAGGCACCACACAACAGCAATCGTCATTAGTCCCATCAGTTTATTCATCCGGCCAAAGTTAGTCATATGCGCCGAACTCATATACTAAGTGCCACACCAAATTTAATAAAAACGATGAACTGCGATACCCTTAGTTTTTTGCTCTTATTACGAAGTAAAAATCTATGAAATATCAATAATTTTGATACATTATAGTCTAGCTAAAAAGGCAAGGGTTAAGTTTTACGAACATCGCCAAAGCTATCGAAAAACACCGAAGTACCATATATCTAAAATTTAACCTCAATACTTGTTAGTATCAGGATAGTTCATATCGACCTATAAAAGCACAGCGAAGAACAAAAGCTCGATATCTACGCTCAATACGGAATCAACATTTTACAGACAATGATTACGCGATCGTTAGGTAACTCTTATGTAAACAATGAAGTCCTGAGCAGATTACTGGTTACTCAAAGGGGATAGGTGTACGCTGCCTTAGCCATGAAACTATTTATCGATATATTTGGTGTGATAAAAAGAAAGACGGTTTTCTACGGAAGCACTTACGCTGCGCTCAAAAGCGAATACGTAAATACTACAAGGCTATATGATAGTTGTAGCAGGCTTGCCAATAAGAGTAATACAACAAACCGACCAACTGAGGTAGCAACGAGTAAAACACCAGGCCACCGGGAAATAGATACCGTGATGGGTAAAGGGGATAAACATTGCATCATCACACTGATTGAGCGAAAAACTGGTTACACATTGATAGGTCAATTAAACGATAGAACACCCAAGTCAAGCAAGATGCGAACGCTAAAATCAACGAGTAAAATGCCTGAGCAATTTAAAACCATTACATCAGATAACGGCACCGAGATTCACCAATATAAGAAAGCTGAAGAAGCTACTAATTGCTCTTATTACCTTGCCAAACCTAATATCTCATGAAAACTTGATAAGAATGAAAATATCAATGGTTTTACCCGACAATACTTAGTTAAGGGAACGTTAATGGCAGGACTAACTCAACAACGATGCAATATCATCGTTGCTAAAAAATACAAGACCAAAGAAACGATTAGCTTACAAGACACATGAGGAATGCTTTTATGAATAACTACTTTTGTCGCACTTCAAACTTAGATACTAAACACGAAGATTGTGGCTGCAATCAGAAAGCCACTGATTCAGAAAAAAACTTAACAAACCTCTATACTTTAGCCTAAATACATACCAATAACTCCACACCAACAATACTAAAAATCAAAAGAAACAACTAAATGAGCGCTCTTTTACAGAACTGACAGGCTGTCGCTAGTTACAACCCACTTTCTGAAGGCTTATTCATCTCTCTAACAGAGCTCTCAAGCTGCAACATTTTCCTATTTACCTGAATCCTGAAGCTATCTACGGCCTGCTCAGTACCAACATGACGCCTCCCGTTCTCTTTTACCGCAGCTTTTAACTCTTGCACAATCTCACGCGAAGCTAACAACTCCAGCTTTAATGTCGCATGCTCACTGGACAGAGTTTGGAATAACCGTCCTTGACCATCACCTTCATTTTTTAACGTCGTAACTGATGACAGCATTTTATCGGTCTGAAGAGCTAACTTATCCATTTTTATTTCTAGCACCCCAAGCCTATCATTATGATCGCTGATATCTCGCTTGTTTCTCTTATTAGCAAGATCCCATAATTTTCTAATTTCCTTGTTAACATCTTTTATCTCAGAACGCATAGCTAAATCACTTTTGCTTAAATTTTCACCAGCCATAGATACATCCCCAGTGATACTTTCCACCGCTTTCTGAACAGCCGTTAACTCAACACGAGCCTGGTCAAACATCACCCTAGCAACAGTAATCTGCCAATATCCATAAATAAAGGCTCCAAGTAATGCCAGACAAAACAATAGACACAAAATACTATACCACTTGCTAGCAGCAAACTTAGATTCGGCATTAACACTAGCGGTACCGTTTCTTCGATAAGAACGGTTGTCAGCCGTCATAGAGAAATCCTGCATATCGTTTGAAATAACCTTTCCCCTGATTTATCCAGCAACCCCTGAGATCATTTTTTATTACACGGATTCAAATTCCAAGTGCATCACAGCTTAAAATGCTAACTCAGCCCTGTGTTCACCCATTATCAGGGCGGGTGTTTTGAAATTCAAATCTTTTCTTGGCCGAGAATTAAGCCGCATCAATGCTCGCTTCACATCTATATGACCGACCTTCTTGAAGTCTGTATTCTTTGGAAAATATTGTCGTAGCAAGCCATTGATGTTCTCATTTATACTCAAAGGATTTCAAGTTGCTACTAGGCGGCAAGTAAGCGAAGCCCCATGAGCCTACGAGTAGTAGGTGATCGGGGTGAGCGAGCGCAGCCAACAACGTAGCAGATTGAAAGGCGACGGGTATAACCCTCTCTCCCAGGAGTTGTAGGGTGCGCAAAGTAAACCTCCGCCGATAATGCTTGGCTGATTCTCTCATGGTACGAAAACTCTTTACCGTTGTCAGCCGTAATTGTGTGAACAATACCCTTAAATGGGTTGAGCAAGCTGATCGTAGCCTTGGTCACATCTGCTGCGCTTTTGCTGTTCGCCTGGACTGAGACCGTGTACTTCGTGACCAGCTCGACGATAGTTACCAAAGCCCCGCTATGCCCTTTGCCAATGACGGTATCAATCTCCCAGTCTCCGATACGCGATTTATCGTCAACGATCTCTGGGCTATCATCTATGCTGACGCGGTTCTTTATCTGGCCGCGCGTTGACTTGCCGTTTCGCCGCTTGTCATACTTCTTGCCCTGGCGACGAAGATGCATGTAAAGATCGCCGCCAGCCTGCTTATTCGCCCAAATATGTAGGTAGATACTTTCATAGCTATACCCAAAGCATTTCAAATTGCTACTAGGCAGCAAGTAAGCTAAGTCCCGTGAGCCTACGAGTAGTAGGTGATCGGGGTGAGCGAACGCAGCCAACAACGTAGCAACTTAAAAGGCGACGGGTATAATCAGTCGTTCCTGATCATTCAGCAATATTCTCTGGGCTCCACTCTACACACAGCTTTGATTCAATCACCGCGATCATTTTTGGCGTCACTCTACTCGCCCGAGCCGACTCTGTACACCGCCTATTTGTTCGGCCTTGTGCTTGCCTATATCTACGTTCGCCTGTATTCCTTGCCAACTCACGACTCACCGTGGACTGGCTGGTGCCAATGATCTCCTATCTCCCTTTCGCTGCAACCGCTTTTCTTTAGTGCGGAAATCTAGCATCGTTGTTCGTAAGCCAGTTGTTGGTAAGTTATCGTCATCACTTCATCTCTTGCCGGAGAAAAGGGTAGGAGCTTACCTTCAGCTGGCCCTTTCTTCTACCTAGTCAAGTGATGCACTTCAGATTTGAATCCGCCTTACATTCCAAATTAAAATATGCAATGCAATTTTCCAACTTAACGACAGAATCAGACTATAACACGCTCACCGCATCTGAGAATACTGGTGGCGAGGAACTTCCCCACCAGCCACTTAGCTTTACTTTCTAAACTCGCGGGTCTTCGCTTATTTACCCACTACATCTTCAACTCTTTTGGGTATACCCATCCGCTTGGAAAGTATAATGTTGCTGACTACACTCACTCCAAATAACCTTCTACTTGTAAACTCATAAGGCATTTCTTACATTTCGCCCACAACCTTCAATGATATTTGGTAGATAGACAGAGCCACTGCCTAGAAACTAACACAACTTCCAAACCTCATACCACCGAATAAATCAAGCTTATATGAGACCTAAGCATAACTCAACAAAGACGATTATATTCTGGTAAAATATCGGCATGCAAAAATCCTTCACAACACAGCCAAAACTCTTCGTTTCAGCCAACGACCTCAATCATCCAATTCTTCGTAGTCTGGATGATACAAAAGCGCCGCTAAAATGGTCAGAGATTGAGAAGTTATTATCCTCAATCTACGCCTACAACACCGGTCGCCCCAGCTATCCTCTGCTGACCTTGTTTCGAGCCTTATTGCTTGGAACATGGATGTACAGTTGGCTAAGTGCTTGTGTAGAGATCTTCTGTTCCGTAAATTTTGTCACCTTGAACTTGGTGGAGCAGTTCCTGAAGCCTCCACCTTGGGACGCTTTCGAACACGACTTGTCGAACATCGTCTGTGGGATCAATTATTGGCAGAGATTAATCGTCAGCTTGAAGCCAAAAACATCATAATGAGATAAGGTAACATTAATATCATTGATGCTACACCGATAGAGGCAGCGCGATCAGGTTCGAGCCACGACAAAAGCGGAAAACCGACAAAAGATCCTGAAGCGGGCTGGCACGTTAAGAATGACTGTCGTGGTGACAAAAAAAACACCTCTGGTTTTTCCGTTCATACCGGTGTCGATGAAGATGGCTTTATTCATAGGCAAAGCGTAACGCCTGGCAATGTTCATGATTCTCAGGAACATGACACCCTGCTACTGGGGGATGAAACGGCACTGTATGCGGATTCCGCTTACAGCTCTGAGCAGACCCGAGAGAAATTAGCGCAGCTAGGTATTAAAGATCAAGTTCAACGTAAGGGCTACAGAGGAAAGCCTCTATCGAAAGAAGATAGAACTCGTAACAAAGAAATAGCCGTAACACGGGCGGGTGGTGAGCGTCCTTTTGCCATCTATAAAAGACACTACGGACTTGCCAGAACACGGTTCATGGGCCTTGCCAAAAATGCGACAATTTATGGGCTGGCCGCTATTGCGGCGAACATTCGTAAAGGTACTAAGTTTTTGGTGCTCTATGGTGTGTCAAAACCATGTTATACAGGATAGGACGTTAAAAATCAGTTCGAAGCACTAAAATCAGTGTATATAATATACCCAAAGCATTTCAAATTGCTACTAGGCAGCAAGTAAGCGAAGTCTCGTGAGCCTACGAGTAGTAGGTGATCGGGATGAGCGAACGCAGCCAACAACGTAGCAACTTGAAAGGCGACGGGTATAAAACAAGTGATTTGATGTTCAGAGCCTCAGAAAGCTTCGTAATGGCTGACAAAACTTGGAAAGTTCAATTACCGTGACCAAAGTCGTTGGTTATACTGAGACCTCTATATATAAAATCCAGTAAAACAATCAATTCTTTTGCATTAGCAAGAGTTGAAATGTACATTTGCATCCTGTACATGTATATTCACCATACTTAAAAATGCAGCACTACTGATACCGTACTTATCATTCAAAGATCATAGATATTCGCCACCTTTCATACCTGACTACATTTTCAAGTATTTTGGGTACATACCAGTTACAATTGAAGGAGTGAGTAGATGACAAGCTAGTAAAGCATCATGATCCTCCGAGTAATAAGTGGTTAACGGTAGTGAGAGAAGTCAATAACCTTACACTTTAAATAGAAAAAGTATATCACTGCGCATAGACTCGTAACTGATATCACCGGATACCGTCAATAGCTGATGACTCAGCATGATAATAGCCCCATTCTGATCCGACATATAGAACATTAAATCCAAATGGAGACATCAACAATGGCTTTCAAACTACCAGCTCTTCCTTACCCCCGTGAAGCACTAGAACCCCACATATCAAAAGAGACTATTGATTATCATTATGGTAAGCACCATAACACTTATGTAGTAAAACTCAACGGCTTGATTGAAGGCTCTGAACTAGCAAGAAAAAGTCTTGAAGACATTATACAAACATCTGAAGGAGGTATTTTTAATAATGCAGCCCAAGTCTGGAACCACACATTCTATTGGAACTGCCTAAGCCCTGACGGTGGTGGCGAGCCTGTCGGTGGCCTAGCAACAGCTATCAACACAGCCTTCGGCTCTTTCGACAACTTTACAAACAAATTCACCGATATGGCAGTTAACAACTTTGGCTCAGCTTGGACTTGGCTAGTGAAGAACAACGATGGCTCTATTGAAATAGTTAATACTAGCAATGCAGCTACTCCACTAACCACAAACCAAAAGCCGTTGCTGGCCTGTGATATTTGGGAGCATGCTTATTATATTGATTATCGAAATGCTCGCCCTGACTACCTAAAAGCCTTTTGGCAGCTGGTAAACTGGGAATTCGCGACCCAAAATTACACAAGTTAATTCCACTCCTCAGTCTGATGTTATAGCTGATCAGTACAATTACCTTGAGTCATTGCGAAAGCATACTGGCTTATTCAACTGTCATACTGACGCCTGCACCAATCGTACCTGGAAATGCAGGCGTGCTTTAACAGAGCCATTTTCGGCATAATTTCTGCATATCCACTAACGTTGCATACCCATTATCCTTGGAGGCGTGGAACTGCTTACCGCTCTCGTTCACCCCAGTCGTACTATTTTTGTAGGCTCATAGAAATTCGTTTGTCTGCAGCCTTCCCACACTTCAATGGTAACGGGAGACCTCAGCATAACTCAACAAAGACGATTATATTCTGGTAAAATATCGGCATGCAAAAATCCTTAACAACACAACCCAAACTCTTCGTTTCAGCCAGCGACCTAAATCATCCAATTCTTCGTAGTCTGGATGATACAAAAGCGCTGCTGAAATAGTCAGAGATGGAGAAGTTATTATCCTCAATCTACGCCTCTAACACTAGTCGCCCCAGCTATCCTCTGCTGTCGAGCCTTATTGCTTGGAACATGGTATCGCTTATCCGATGTACAGTCGGCTCAGTGCTTGTATATACCCGTAGCCTTTAAAGCTCCTACTTTGTTATCAGCCGTCCGCTCACTACAACCCCCCAAGCCTCGGTGGCCTCGTTCGCTTGCCTTCTCGCAACCTTTGGGCATATAACAAATAACTCACTCTGAACCACATACAATTTGCATAACAGAGAGCTTAGGCACCTAGCTTCCATCCATTGGTTATTGGGTAGCGACGATCTCGACCAAAACCCCTTGGTGTTATCCTTACGCCAACAGGAGCCTGACGTCTCTTGAATTCATTAATATCAACGAGCCTTAAAATTCTGTAAACTGTTTCTCGATCGTAGCCTTTGGCTACAATATCATCAGCACTGTTATCTTTTTCAATGTATAACTCAAGAATACCATCCAGCTCTTCATAAGGAGGCAAGCTATCTCCATCAACCTGACCAGGAGCCAACTCTGCTGATGGTGGACGACCAATAACCCTACTAGGAATAACATACCCTATGCTATTTCGATATTTTGCCAACTCAAAGACCAAGGTTTTAGAGACATCTTTAAGCACATTAAAGCCCCCTGCCATATCCCCGTAAAGAGTGCTATAACCTACAGATATTTCACTTTTATTGCCTGTAGTGAGCACCAAATAACCTTTTTTATTAGAGATTGCCATCAGCACCGTACCACGACTGCGGGATTGTAGATTTTCTTCTGTGGCATCCTTTCCATATCCTTGAAACTCATTACGTAGTGTTTTCGTAAAGGCATTAAAGATAATATCAATTGGCAAAACCTTGTAATCAACACCTAATAAAGCTGCCTCTTCTTCTGCATCCTCAAGGCTCATCTCGGAGGTATACCTATAGGGCATCATAACAGCCTGAACACGCTCTGGACCAAGAGCATCACTTGCAATGGCCAGCGTTAACCCAGAGTCAACACCACCAGAAAGTCCAAGTACAATACCCTTGAAACCATTTTTATTAACATAGCCTTTAACCCCTGCCACCAATGCTTGATAAACTCTGGCATGAATGTTTGGGCGCTCAGCTTTTGCCCCAGCAAGCAATTTACCCGATGCAATATCAAACTGAATAGGGCAAAGTTCTTCATTGAAATAGCAAGCTTCAACCATCAACTCGCCACTGCCATTCATAGCAAATGACCCACCGTCAAATACCAGCTCATCTTGACCTCCAACCAGATTGGTATAGATTACTGGCAACCCTGTTTCACGGCAGCGCTTACGGACCATATCATGCCTGACATATATTTTATCCCTATGGAAGGGTGATGCATTAAGACTGATAATGAGATCTGCTTCAGCCTTTTTTGATTCTTGGATAGGAGCAGGATGCCACAAGTCTTCACAAATACTCAGAGATATCTTGACCCCCTTGCATTCAAATAAGCCTAAATCTTTGCCAGGGGAAAAATAACGGCGTTCATCAAATACCTGATAATTTGGAAGATACTTTTTTCCGTAACGGCAGATCACGTTTCCTGCCCGAATAACTACAGCCTGATTTTCCAGACCATAAGAACCTATCGCAGCTACACCTATAATAAGATCAATATCTTTCACGACCCCAAGCTGAGTTAAAGCTTTTTCACTTCTAACAATAAGACTAGGCCTAAGCAACAGGTCTTCCGGGGGGTATCCGCAAATAGTCAGCTCAGGAAAAACAATTAAATCGGCCGCCATTGTGTTACGGACGCGCTCAACTGTTTCTATTATTTTTGATGTATTACCGTCAATGTCGCCAACCATAAAATCTAGTTGAGCCATGACAATATTGAGAAATGATGGCATTGAGATATCTTAAAGCCTAATTTACCTATCTATCTCCGTTACCATTGAAAGTATGAGTAGGCAACAAACAAAGCCCCAATTACCTACGAGCAGTAGGTAACTGGGGTAAGAGAACAGTTAACAACCTCATATCTACGGAGAATAAATAGAAACATCATAGTATATTCCAAATAAAGAGTAAATTCAGAGTTCACTATCAAAACTGTAATCCATTATCTCTTTTGGAGTAGATAGAAATGGTCCTTGAACATAGTCAATACCACTATGCCATAACGGAGCAAGAGAAGCAGTATCTGGTACTTGCGGAACAATAATATGTTTCCCGGTATCAGCTATTTTCACCAGCATATCCTTAAGCTCCTCTACGCATTTATCATTATTGGCCAAGTCTGCAGTAAAGCTCGGATCAACCTTAACAAAGTCAATATGCATAGATTCAATTATCTCCAAAGGATTAACACTACATCCAAATTCGCTAACAGACGTCAGGCAGCCTACATTTTTTACAGCGTCCAAAAAAGCACAAGCAGCTTTTTTATCACGAACAATATTAGATTCTCGAACTTCTAGAGTGACTGCAGATGGCGGTAACCCTATCTTTGTTAATGTCGATGAAACCCATGAAACAAATAACTTATCATTAATGACAGAGCCTCCCAATTGCACGAAAACACGGGTATCACTACCATTTTTCCGTTTTTGAAGAAGCTGCTTACTTACCTCAACAAGCTGCCAGCGATCAATATCTATCCATACCCCTCCATTATCCAGCTTCATTCTAAAGCTCGACGCTTGGTGTTCACGCCCGCGAACATCAGTCATTGAAAAATTCGTAGAATAATAATGCCCCTCAGAACCCTTAAGACTCACTACAGGCTGATAATACAATTTTAATGTTTTGCTCTTCATTGCTTGGTTTAACATGATTGCCAAGTATTTATCTACTGTGTTAACAACGCCAACTTTTCTGGGCTTAAAAAAGGACAGCCTGTTACCACCTTCTTTTTCTGACTGAGAGCATGCATGTTTGGCTCTAACCATTAGTGTTTCAGAATCTATAGCCGTATCACCAAGAATGATAGCCCCTATACTAAGCGATATTTCTGCCGCCACCTCACCAGCTGAAATCGCAGCCACCCCATCAATAGTTTGTTGAGATATTTTTTGGACATCGGCCTCTACATTAGTACGGAGCAGCAAGACAAAATTTCCAGCGCCTAGATTCGCTCCGATATGCACAAGGCCCAGACTTTGCTCTACTTGTTCCTCAACCAAAGTTTCAATATTTTTACTAACTTCCAAACCCTGGTCGTCATGCATTTCCTGAAGGCCGTTAATCATTACATGCACTAATGCAGCCTTGCCTTTACCTGATGCGGCCTGTTGAACGCTAACTTCAATCCTCTCCATGAGGTCATTTTTATCCAGCAACCCTGATAATTTTTTCTTGTCCTTATCAGAAATTGCTACATCATTGGACGTTGACGAATTAATAGTTTTAATTTGTAGGCTTAAACAAAATGCCCCTTCGTAAGAAGTTGGCTTAATAATTGACCTGATAGGTAATTCTTCGTCATTACCCAATACTATTGAGCATTGCAACACGCCTACGGCTTGCCCTGTTTCGTCCATTGACTCAAGAAAATAGTTTACATCCTCCTGCTCAGAAGCCAACACACAGTCACCAAAAGAGCGCCCCTCATAATCCATTCTCCCCTCTTGCCCAAGCAGATCGCAAAAGGCTGGATTCACATACCTAATAAGCCCATCTCGAATATAGATAATGGCATCAATTTCATCATCCAAGAACTGCCGTCTCTGCCTCTCAGACTCATGAAGCGCAATACTCATCCGTCTGTAATTTCGGCGAATATAGAGATTCTCTATCTCCTGATTGGCCAACAAGAGTAACAACTCTTCCTGATCAGGAGCTACGACAGCCTTTATCCCTTTTTTAAAATATTCTACCTCTTCATTACCACCCTTATGCTCCGAAATAATGATAATAGGTATATCTTTGCTCTGGTGGTCAATGCTTTCCAATAGCGATGCAAGATCTAAATCAACAGGAAATGTTGATACGATCAATAAATCCCATTTTTTCTTTTCCAAGAACGCTTGTTCCAGAGCAGCTATAGAAGTCACATGATGAGCTCTTGTTGTCTGTCCAGCATCACGAAAGACATTAACCAGACGGTCGGCTGCATCAGCACCTGCGTCCACAATCAGTAGCCTTGTTGCACTCCTAACATCCTGTTCCATAACAATATTTTCTCTGTTTGTAACCACTACCATTGAAGGTGTGAGCTTGTTTACTTTTCTCACTCACCCCAATCACTTACCACCCGTAGGCTCATGGGTCTGCACTCGTTTGTCGCCTACTCACCCTACAATGGTAACTGGTATATCCCAGTAGTCCTTGAAGTTGTAAGCGCTCGTTCACCACAGTCACCTCATTCCCTTAAGCGTCTGCATTATCTCTAACTTACCGCCTAGCAGCACCTTCAAGTCCTTTGGGTCTCGCTGTAAACGTTAATTATTCCAAACACCAGTACGCCGACCTATAGTATCAAGAGTAAAAGTCTTGCCTCCATCGTTGCTCACATGATCCCCCTGAGGAGTAGCTGTTACTTTAATACAAGGGGATGGGCTACATTCTTTAGCAGTGATAGCATAATAATCCCCCTCGCTTTTCAGTGTATCACTAGCATAACCCAATTTTGAAAGGGTGGCCGTGTATTCTAAATTTTTAGTAAAATAACGTTCTTCTTCTTGCATAACTTCAAGCAAAAGAGCCATCGCTCCCACTCTTCTTGACTCAATTACATACTTCGTATACTGGGGGTAACCGATACTAGCTAAAATACCTATAATTGCAACAACAATCATAATCTCTACTAACGTAAATCCTTTCACTTTCATACCAATATTTCCTTTTAGTAAGTGTTATTTTCTAAAGCCCACTTTTAGGGGTTATACCCTTCACCCTTTAGCCTTCACCCTTTAGCCTTCTAGCCTTTAGCCTTTAGCCTTTAGCCTTTAGCCTTTACGGCAAGGGTAAGTGACAATCGAGATAAGTCCCACAAGCCTACAATTAGCCTGTGGCCGATATAAGCAATAGCAGCCAACAACCACATAACTTCAGTGGGAGTTGGGCATAGACCTCTTACACTTAACATACAAGAGTGCTCACTTTGCTCCTAGACCCTATTTTATACATCCAGTTACTTTGAGTATAAAAATGGCTCAGACTAACTCTACAAAGCATTCCTTTCACGCTTTATACTCGCTCCCAACAACAAACAATTGGTGCATCATCTCTAGCAGAATTATCGACAAAACAAACAAAAAGCTCACTGTTTTAAGACCGCTATTTTCCCAGACTTCATTACCTTTTTTCAGACTAACTACCATCAGGCCAAATGACTGCCATTTTTTCACCTTCTCATATCCACCCTAGACCAAAATAACTTTCACTGAGTTTTGCGAAATATAATGGTTCTTAGCCCTAATTTTTCGCATCTATTTTCCTGACTCTACTTCAATATATATTCTCACACCAATAGCATAAATATCTAGCACCCTCACTCGCGTGATGATCAAAGTCATCACTTAGCTCACCAGATTATTTCTATAAATATCATGCTTTCCATCATCATGACATCGTCCAAGATCAATTAAGCCTAAATCCAATTAGCCAAACCCTAAAGACAGAAGCAAACCAACTACACTAGATAATAAAGGGTTATGGCAACTATCACAGGCAACATCAAAACTACAGCTGAGATCTTTACTACCAAATAATTCTTTACCCAACTAATACAAAGGGAAGCTGTTAACATCTGGTATATTGTTACTTGCAGCTAAACCATTAGTTAGACATCTTTTTAACAAACAGTTTAAGCTCATGATCTTAAATATCAGTAGCGCCAATCACAGGATTACACGCCAACAAAAAAGTAAAAATTAGAGTTAACAAATCATAATGAGAATAGCTTTTTATTGTCCCTAATACTCCTATACCCATCGCCTTTCAAGTTGCTACGTTGTTGGCTGCGTTCGCTCACCCCGATCACCTACTACTCGTAGGCTCACTGGGGGCTTCGCTTACTTGCTGCCTAGTAGCAATTTGAAATGCTTTGGGTATATACCCGAATAAACCAAAATAATGGACATAAATACTCAACTCCTTACTTGGCCCCTATTCTTTTGTTTTTAACAGCACCTTCCGCCCATGTATAACCACACGTATTTGTATGCACCTGCCAAAACCCTCCATGGAGTATCGTGCATCTATCAATCGGGTCTGGTGACCTACCATCCATATTATATTCAAACTGGCGAAATTTTAACCTACGCCAAGCTGGCCATAAACATTCAAACAAAAAACAATCATCATCTGCTGCTCCTGGTATAACCCATGCATGCCAATAAAACTGTACATTAGTGGATCTCCTTGGCACCTCAATAATCCAACTCCCTCCTCCCCCAAAGTTAGGACTACTCACATATTCCCGCTTACCACTCGGTGAAATATATGTCGCAGTACACTTAGCCTCAGTCAGAAAACCTTTTGACAGATAGTTAGCTATTATCCCTATTACTCCAGGGAAAAAATTTAAAATACTATTAGATGCTGCAATACAAGCAAACCTCCAAGGAAATGGTGTTTTGACAACAGTAACCTCCCACCAATCAGGCAGATAAAAACCTATATCCGCCATAAGCTGATCTCGATTTGTTTGAATGTTACGACCAAGCGGAACATTATCTGGCATCCATAGTTCAAGTTGCACGGATCTTAGTTCAGAATACACTTCTGACATTGCTCCAGATTTAAGATGTTCCGCTTTAGAATAAATCTTAAAGTGCCTAGCTAAATACTGATCTTCCTCTAGATTTAGTACAATTAACTGAGCAGGAATAGCAAGCCGCGACAAATAAACGAGTTTAACAGTTTGACAGATAGCATCCTTAGCCTTTGATGAACAACCATCTTTATAAAGTGTTGGCGTTAGATTATGACTCTTATCCTCGCTAAGTAGGTCCTTAGTATACTCAATTTTCTCTAGCTGAGTATCCAGCTCTGATCTTGCTACTTGCTCAACCATAAGCTGCCACTGCTGATTACCAGCTTTTTTTTCTTCAATTTTGGACGACTCCATAACCCCTAGCATACTAAATGTAAGAACAGACATTAGAGCCATGGCCACAGGTAATACAAAACCAGTTATATTTTTTTTAGTTCTTATCATTGAAAAATTCCCTATAAGACCGACAAACTCCAGTTACCCCCCCTCATCACTTCGCAAACATATTACTTATTATCATAATACCCATGTAAAGGTTAAAATTTCAACCAAAATAACTACGCAGTTCCAAATAACCAATATCAATGGCAGCTCAAAATCATAGATAATAAACTAGAACTGTTTACATGTTATGGTTATTGAACATGAAAAACGTAAGTTCATTGACCGAGAATCTTAAGACTCACCTGTTCCTGAATCAAGCTCAAATCATCTTTATTGCAAAGTTTGTACTAGCTTTGCTGCTTAGCCGTTTCACTAACTTGTGCAGTGTAACCGAAAAGCTTCAAACGAAAGCAGGCAGCGAGTCCAGTTATCACCGTATAAAGCGATTTTTAGTTGACTATGACTACAACTTTGAGCAGCAGGTGAGATGATTCTGAGCCGCCTGGACACGCCCGCCTTACCCTGTGCATGGATAGAACCATGCTTGAATCATGGCCCCACAAACGTCAACTATTTGATGGTATCAAATCACTTGACAAGGGATCTCAATTCCACCGTTTGGGAGTGCCTTGACAAAAAAGGAGGAAACTCCAATACAAATGAACGCATAACGATAATGCAGCATGTACCAAATTTCATTTCGATAAAATGTATTGAGAACTTTCTGGCAGCTCGTGAGTTTATAGGACACGAATAGTTTGACTGGCTACGCCAAAACAAACTGTAATGCAGGATTCTTATTAAAAGCAATAATCTGGTGGAACATCGAGGCAAAAAAATTGCCATTGGCCAGCTATAAATAGGCGTTAGTATCAATCAGACAGTAACACGGCATAGCAAAAAGAAAATATCTAGAGTACGTTATATATTGCAGCCCATCGAACGCTGAAAGGATTTTTGATCGTCGTAACCACTGAAAAGCCATACAGCATTATGGATGACCATGCTAAGCGCTGAAGTATTGAAACCCTGTTCGTCAATCTAAAAAGTCTGCCTTTAATTTGGAATCTACACATATGACTAACATTGACCTACTGGTCAGACTAATGATAATGCTAACAATTGCTGCTCTTTGGCACCTACTCGTGGGCCGCTGGTACTATGGGAATGAAAATCAATTGCCACTGAACAATCATTACCGCCCAGCCCAGAGCCTGTTCCGATTAAGCCTAAATAGGTTTAGACTGGCGCTTAAAAATAACTGCGCAAAAAATGATTAAACCACTTTTTTAGATCTGCTAAATATTTTGTTCCATACATAGTCCGCTACCATTAAAGGCGTAAAGAGAATGAAGCCGTATGCTCCTTATCTTGGCAATCTAAGCATTAGATTTGAGCGATGCATGTAATCACCAACTTTACATACCTGCATTTGAGTTTACTGAACGATAAAGATTAGTATCGTTCAGTCAGAGACAAATATTTACAAAGGTTTCCAATGGTTATCAATAAAACCAGCTTACTTGATTAAAATCAAAAGCAAGACACGGCAAAGCCATTAGAACACTCGTCTTTCGGAAGCGCTATCAGTAGCTATAACACACGACGGTGTTTTGCGATAAAATAACCATGATGCAATTTTTTCTGAGCCACGGCACAATAACGATGCAACAAATGTAGAAAAAACTGCATTGAATCGGCAAATAACAAAGGGTGGGTGATATTATGAGTGAAATTTACAATAGTATTCTGGATCCTCAAGCAGAAGAGAACCGTTTAAAAACGTTAGTTGCCGATATTCTTGGAGAGGCTCGTAAGCAGGGGGCTGATGCTTGTGAAGTAGGGGTTAGCCTTGATGCTGGCTTGTCCGTCAGTGTGCGTATGGGCGAAGTGGAAACTCTTGAATTCAATAGCGATCAAGGCTTTGGTATTACAGTTTACCGGGGCAAAAGAAAAGGCTCTGCCAGCACATCAGACAGCACCAAACAGGCCATTACTGATACTGTTAAAGCCGCATGTGATATCGCTCATTTCGCTTCTGAGGATCCTTGTGCCGGCTTGGCAGACATCGACTTAATGGCAAAAGAAATGCCAGACTTAGATTTATATCACCCCTGGGATATTAACCCTGAGCAGGCCATCAAACTGGCCCTCACCTGTGAAACTGCAGGCAGAGATTCTAGTGATAAAATCACTAATTCTGATGGCGCTAGTATTTCAACGCATCAGGGCTGCCGAGTTTACGGTAATAGTCATGGTTTTATTGGTCATTATCTTTCTAGTCGCCACAGTCTCAGCGCCGTTCTGATTGCACAACAACAAGATGAAATGCAACGAGATTACTGGTATACCCTATCAAGAAATGCTAACCACCTTGAGCACGCTAAGGACGTTGGTAAGAAAGCTGCAGAACGAACCATTAACAGGCTAGGAGCACGACAGATTAAAACTAGTCGAGTGCCTATTCTTTTTTCAGCAGAAATTGCATCTAGCCTAATATCGCATTTTCTGGGCGCTATTAGTGGAGGAAGTTTATACCGACAGTCATCATTTTTGCTGGACTTTTTAGGCAAACAAATCTTTCCTGACTGGCTTAGAATTTATGAACAACCCTTGCTTAAACAAGCATTGGGCTCAGCAAGCTTTGATAATGATGGGCTTGCTACCAGAGAAAAAGACTTTATCACCGAAGGCATATTACAGAGTTATATATTGAGCACATACTCGGCTCGCAAGCTGGGAATGATCAGCACAGGAAATGCTGGAGGCGTGAACAACCTTTTTGTGGGTAACAATACCGGTGGCCAGCAAGAAATGCTCAAACAGATGGGATCAGGTTTTTTAGTAACAGAGTTAATGGGGCAAGGCGTTAATATCGTAACCGGTGACTACTCAAGAGGTGCTGGTGGTTTCTGGGTGGAAAATGGTGTCATTCAATATCCCGTATCTGAAGTAACTATCGCAGGGAATCTCAAGGAAATTTATCAACGTATTATTGCTATCGGAGACGATGCGGACAAACGAAACAGTGTGCAAACAGGATCAATTTTAGTGGAAGAGATGGCAGTAGCAGGAAATTAAATATCTTTTCCTTAAGAGCAGTTATTTCTAGCTCTTAGCAATCTGAATATGCTTGAACTTGTGTTTTAATTTTTTATTGTTCAAATATAACCGTTCCCATTGAAAGGTCGGGAGGCGACAAACAAGAGAGCCCTCATGAACCTACCAGCAGTAGGTGATTGGGGTTAGTAAGAGCAGTCAACAACTCTATTAACAAATACCCAGCTATTTATTGCTCTTAGCAATTGTATCCAAATATCCCATGGCAAATGCCGAAATAACAAAGGTCAAGTGCAGCAGCATGTACCACATTAGCATTCCATCCTTAACACTACTTGCATCCATAAATACTTTGAGTAGGTGTATAGAAGATATAGCTACAATAGCTGCCGCAACCTTGGCCTTGAGTGAACTAGAGTCCATCGTACCTAACCAACTAAGCTTTTCTGTTCCCTCTGCAATATCTAGTGTAGAAACAAAATTTTCATAGCCTGCATACATCACCATTATAATCAGACCTCCAACTAACGCTACATCTATCAAGGATAAGGCCTTCAAGGTGACATCATTCTCACTCATCTCGATAACATTACATAAAAGGTGAAAAACTCCTTGATAAAACTCAATCACCAAAGCAACAAGAACTAAACCCAAGCCTAGATAAATAGGGGATAACAGCCAACGAACTGAATATATAAGACTATCAAACAACTTTGACATACGCTTTTCAATACCTTGCTAAAACAAAAAAATAACCACAGCCATCTTAAAATAATTCATCAAACCAATATCTTCGTCAAACCAATGTGAATTTCAAAAAAGATAAGTAAGCAATTGCCAACCTAAGGAGTAACAATAAAACCTAGGAAAAATCACTAGATAATTACTAGCGAGTGAACGTAACACGTTTCTAGCCTTTCTGCATCCGTTGCTTATACCGCCAGCTTCAAAGTACGTAGTTAGGGAGAGTAGGAGCCGTTCACAATATCATAGCTTCAAGGGCAATGGATACAAACAATACCCACGCATCAATTTTTTCATACAAATGTCTCTTTAAATGACTGTAACGCACTACTTTTCATGCTCTCTAATCAAGCATTCAGGCGCTGATCATTATCGAATTTGAAAATTCAAAGGAACGGTTTACCCACCCCTGAAGGTCCGGGGCTGTTGACTTACCTCACTCACCCCACCCAACTACTGCTCAACTCGGGAATGTCCAACAGTACATTAACATTAACCTCTTAAATGTGTTAGACTAGCAAGGGCTGAGGATAGGATAAGATGCGGTATTGTTTGTTAGTATTTTATAGAACCGACATAACACACGCCTGAGAAATCAGAAACCTGCACTCCTTAACGCAATTTAACTTGCACCTAGCAATGAGAGTATCCCAGCAATTTTGCTGAAGATAATGTTAAAAACCCAATTTCTAAATAGTCAATCAAACATAGGAGATTGGATGACGTCAACACTTAGCCAGTATTATAAAGCCATCATCGAAACCATTGGTGAAAACATTCATCGCGATGGACTGAAAGGCACTCCTGCTCGTGCAGCAAAAGCAATCCAATACTTAACTCACGGCTACAATCAAAACATTGAAGATATTGTCAATGGCGCTATTTTTGAGTCCAGTATCAGTGAGATGATAGTCATTAAAGACATTGAACTTTACTCTCTATGTGAGCACCATATGCTGCCTTTCTTTGGAAAATGCCACATTGGCTACCTACCAAAAGGAAAAGTGCTAGGTCTGTCTAAATTTGCCCGCATTGTTGACATGTTTGCCCGCCGACTACAAATTCAAGAAAACCTAACCAATGATATAGCTAGCGCCATTATGAGCTCTATCAATGCCAAGGGTGTTGCTGTGGTTATTGAGGCTCAACATATGTGTATGATGATGCGGGGAGTAGAAAAACAAAATTCAGCAATGACAACGTCAGTGATGCTCGGATTAATGCGTGATCGCCAAGCAACCCGAGAAGAATTCTTGCAATTTATCAAGCACTGAACTCGGCAATAAATAACCACATAACCATAGAAGGCCTGAAACTATTACCCGCCCTCTCACCACAATCACCTACTACACATAACTTCATGAGGATTATCGCGCTTATCGCCCACCCAAACCTGCCATCATATTCACATATGAGTGTCATCAATCAGATTAACGCCAGTCCAAAACAACTTTACCTGACTGGCCTGAACCCATAATACCAAAGCCTTTCTCAAACTCAACCACAGGAAGACTGTGAGTAATCACGGGGCTAATGTCGAGACCAGATTGCAGCATACTGACCATCTTGTACCATGTTTCATACATCTCCCGACCATAAATCCCTTTTATCACTAAGCCTTTGATGATCACCTGATTCCAATCAATAGCTATATCATTTGCTGGAATACCTAGCAAGGATACCTTGCCTCCATGGTTCATATGCCCCAACATCTGCTGAAATGCACTACCATTACCTGACATCTCCAAACCAACATCAAACCCTTCTACCATACTTAAGTTTTTTATAGTCTCGTCAAGAGAAGTTACCTCAACATTAATAGCTGCCGTAGCACCTATTTTTCGTGCCAGATCAAGACGGTATTCGTTAACATCAGTAATCACAACATGGCGCGCACCCACATGTTTGCAGATAGCTACAGCCATAATCCCAATTGGTCCTGCACCAGTAATCAGAACATCTTCACCAATCAAATCAAAAGACAATGCTGCATGAACGGCATTTCCAAAAGGATCAAAAATAGAAGCAAGATCGTCACTAATATTATCAGGGATAGGAAAAGCATTCACTGCCGGTATACAAAGGTACTCGGCAAACGCACCATCACGATTAACACCCACACCCACAGTAAAATTACATAAATGACGACGCCCAGCACGGCAATTACGACAGTGCCCACAGGTAATATGCCCCTCTCCAGAAACCCGTTGCCCAAGCGTAAAACCTTTGACCCCTCCACCCATCTCAACAATTGCACCAACGAACTCATGACCAACATGTATTCCTACGGGTATTGTTTTCTGGGACCATTCATCCCAGTTGTAAATATGCATATCAGTGCCACAGATGGCTGTTTTATGGATTTCTATTAACACATCATTGTAACCAATTTTAGGCTTCGGCCTTTCCGCAACCCATATACCCAGTTCTGGCTTCAACTTGGCAAGTGTCATCATATTTAATAAACCTACTACTCTACCCATCGGATTTAAAGATACAGGAAGCCGCTTCCCCAACCATTTAACTTTCCAAAAAAAAAAGCATTAAAAGCCAGCGTCAGTGCAAATCTTCAAAAATGAAGAATAAAAACGGAATCTGTCAGACAAATAACAGAATCACCTCAGAAGCACCATCAGCTCCCTTAGCCTATTCTTTATGACTCCCATATAACTGTTAACACTGCTTCTTAGGAAATAACATTTAGTTCTTGGCCAACTTTTATAAAAGCCGCGATTGCTTTATCTATATGCCCCTTATTGTGGGCTGCGGATATTTGAGTTCTAATGCGAGCCTGCCCCTTGGGTACCACAGGAAAGGAGAAACCAACTACGTAAACACCTTCTTCTAACATTTTATCCGCAAACCTGCCCGCTAACGAGGCATCACCTAGCATAACTGGAACAATTGGGTGACCATTACCGGCCAATTCAAAGCCCAGTTTGATCATTTCTGTACGGAAGTATTGGGAATTGTTTTTTAATCTTTGGCGCAAGTCATCACCTGCCTCTAGCATGTCCAAAACCTTAATAGAAGTTGCCGCAATAGTCGGGGATAAAGTATTAGAAAACAGATATGGCCGAGAGCGATTTCTAAGCCACTCTGTCAGCTCTTTACGCCCAGAAGTGTAACCACCGGAAGCTCCTCCAAGCGCTTTACCAAGAGTACCCGTGATAATATCAACACGCCCCATTACCTGGCAGTATTCATGAGTACCCCGACCGTCATCACCAATAAAACCTACCGCATGGGAGTCATCAACCATTACCAGAGCATTGTATTTATCTGCTAGATCACACACACCCATCAAGTTTGCAATAACTCCATCCATAGAAAAAACACCATCCGTAGCAATCATCTTGTAACGAACACCCTTTTCATCAGCAGCCTTAAGCTGATTTTCCAGGTCATCCATATCATTATTTTTATAACGGAAACGACTAGCCTTACATAGACGAACACCGTCAATAATACTTGCATGATTCAATGAATCGCTAATGATAGCATCTTCTGGCCCCAGCAGTGTTTCAAACAGACCTGTATTAGCATCAAAGCAAGATGAATAAAGAATGGTATCTTCCATTCCCAAAAACTCAGACATTCTCTTTTCCAGCTGCTTATGAATCCCTTGAGTACCACAAATAAAGCGAACAGAAGCCATTCCATAGCCGTATTCATCCAATGCTTTTTTAGCCTCATCTATCAGTTCTGGTGCATTAGCCAAACCAAGGTAGTTATTTGCACAGAAATTCAACACTCCCTCGCCAGAATCCACCAGGATATTAACTTGCTGCTGAGAAGTTATTATTCTCTCAAATTTATAAAGACCATCCTTGTTCAGATCATCTAACTGCTGCCGAAGACCCGCATAAAACTCAACTTTCATACCTACCTCAGTCATATTAAAAATTTTTCCCTCTCTCTATTACCATTGATGGTGTGGGTAGATGACAAACGAGCGAATCTACATGAGCCTACAAGTAGTAAGTGATGTGGGTAAGAGATAACAGTCAACAAGCCCACACCTTCAGGAGGGAATTGGTATACAAACGCCTTCGTCAAAATCAAGGCTAATTTCAGCAAACAAAATGCATATTTGCTAACCTAAGCAATCATGATAAAGATTAAAAAAAACAACTAGACAGCAACTGATTAGCGAACTTAACACGTTTCTAACCTGCCCGCACTCATTGCTTAATACCACGACTCAACAACAGTTTCCGCTGGTGAGTCAAGCTCTACAGCTATTATCATTGAAGGCGTGGATATATTATCAAAGCCGCTTAATGTTCTACCTAAAAGAGATAACGGCAAAGTAATACTGCCAATACCTAAGCCTCCCAACAGCATCACCACTTACTCACACTGGAGAATCAATATCAACGAACTCATGCTCAATACCATATTTTTGCTCTAAAAAAACAGCCAATGCCTGAACACCATAACGCTCCGTAGCATGATGCCCTGCACTAAAATAATGAATGTCATTTTCCCGAGCAAAATGTACTGTAGCTTCTGAAATTTCACCACTAACAAAAGCATCCACACCTAGTTTCACAGCATTTTTTATCATACTTTGAGCCGCGCCGGTACACCAAGCAAGTGTTTTAATGTCATGGCTCCCTCCCCTGATAACAAGAGGCTCTCTACGGAGACTCTTCTCCAACTTGGATGCCATTTCATCAACGCTTATCACCTGATCAGGCTTCCCCCAATTACCCACCGATCTTTCTTGACCAGACTCCATACCACCTTTGACAGACCATCCCATACGTTTTGCTAATTGTGCGTTATTACCAAGCTCAGGATGCCCATCGAGTGGTAAGTGATAAGCAATGAGACTTATTCCATTTTTCAGTAATGCTTCGATGCGTCGCCTGCCCATACCGGTCAAAACAACATCATCTCCTCTCCAAAAATAACCATGATGAACCAATAAAGCGTCAGCACGAAGCTCAATAGCCTTATCTATCAAAGCCTGACAGGCAGTGACTCCGGTAATAATTTTACCTACGCTACCCCTTCCTTCAACTTGTAGTCCATTAGGACAATAATCTTTAAATAACTGAGGCTGCAACTCTTCATCCAGACAGGCAATCAGCTCTTTCAGGGCAATACCCATAACACCTCCAACGTTCTGCGTCTAAATAACCTTAGGCATATACCCACCCCCATGAAGGTCTGAGATTGCTACTTTGTTGTCAACGTTCCCTCACGACATCAGCTTAGTAATCCTAAGCTTATATGGCTTCACTCACTTGTCACTGAAAACAACTCCAAATCCTTTGGGTATAGAGCACAGACTTAGTAAATAAATTTGGATACCTGTCACCAAAACAGGTATCGTTGTGGTGGAAGCTAAGCTCCTAACAAATTATAACGGGTATACCCCCTTCCTCTTTGAAGGTGTGGGCTATCATAAATCACCTGCGCTACTGTAGGCTCATTGAGGTTAGCTCGCTTACCGCCTTCCTGCACCGTAAATGATAACGGGTATAGTCAAACATACCAATTATTCTAAGTAACGGGATACTATATGAAAAAATTATTGCAGTTTTTGTGCTGGCCAATTCTTTTTGGATTTATTATTGGCATTGGGATAATTTGTTTAAAACCAGAACTGGCTGGATTAACATCATCGTCAACGGATTATTTTTTCAGTCAGGTAACTACTCTTATTTCTGGATCAAAACGAGTTTCTTTCGATGCTGCAGTCAAAAAAGCCACACCAGCAATTGTTAATATCTCCGCAAAAACCATCTTAAATCACGACAAGGCATTTATAGCAATTCCTCTTCATTTACAGAAGCATAAAAACAATATTGAAACTAGCATTGGTTCTGGCATCATCATTCATCCCAATGGATTTATACTCACCAATAACCACGTTATTCAAGGGGCAGATCATATAATTGTAGGTCTCAGAGACAACCGCAATATAGATGCCACCGTGGTAGGTATAGATTCAGAAACAGATCTTGCAGTTTTACAAATACATGTGAATAAACTACCCCATATACGTTTTGCAAACTCCACCAAAGCTAAAGTTGGTGATATTGTTTTAGCCATTGGTAACCCTTTTGGACTAGCTCAAACCGTAACAATGGGAATTATCAGTGCGACTGGTCGTCACGACCTACAACTGAACACCTATGAAGATTTCATTCAAACAGATGCAGCAATAAATATAGGCAATTCCGGCGGAGCACTAGTCAACGCTTATGGCGATCTCATCGGCGTCAACACTCTACTTTTATCTACAGGAGGTGGCAATGAAAGCATAGGCTTTGCTATTCCCTCTGAGATGGCTCGCTTTGTCATGAACTCCATTCTTCGTCACGGCTACGTTATTCGTGGCTGGCTAGGTATTGAGTCACAACCACTCAACAGTAGCCTTGCAGAGGCCTATGAAATCGATACCGATTCAGGAATTCTTATTTCTGGCGTTTATGAGAACGGACCAGCAGATCAGGCAGGACTACGTAGAGGGGACATTTTAATAGATCTTAATGGTGACAAGACCATTGATGGAAAGCGTCTAATGAACCGAGTAGCCCAAATACCACCTGGTAGCAAAGTTACTCTTAGGGTTCTCAGAAACGGCAAAAAGATCAAACTAAAAGCACAAGTAGCCAAACGACCCATTATCAATAGTTAAAAAAGTAATATTGGTTGCAACAACGCATATACCCAAGAGAATTTAAGATGCCGATCTCCACATCTCAAAATTCTCTTTAAAATATTTTATGGTGAAGCAATGATATCCACTTTACGATTATCTGCCCGTCCAGCCACCGTATCATTATTGTCTTCTATTATCCCCCCTGAACCCATAAATAGATGGTCAGTTGAAACACCCAAAGATAGAAGATAATTTTTTACAGATTCAGCTCGTCGCTTGGCTAACCCTGCATTATCAAAACGAGGCTTACCAGTATTATCCGTGTAACCATTAAAAATAATCTTTATATCATTATAGGCATCGACTCGATCGATAATATCTTTCAATACTACTTTCGCTTTTTCATCAAGCAGAGCTGAACTTGTCTCAAAATAAATGCTACCGGGCTTCTCTTCAGCAAGCAGCACTTTCTGAGGCGTACCAATAACATCACTATCTATTTTTTCTTTCATCTCTTCGGTAGGACTGAGAACATCTACCTCTGTAAGAGATTCTGGCTCTGTTTTAGCGAAAACACAAATGAGACCTCCTAAAACAGCACCGGCCAATGCGCCAATAGGTACGCCAGCAGTGTTACTCAAAGCCCCAGCAATACCACCCAATCCGCCACCGATACCTGCTCCCACTAATGTGTATTTCCCCCACCTGTTAACGTCTTTGTTAGCAACGCAGCCCGATAAAATCAGACAACATATGAGTAAAGCCGTAACTTTTCCATTGATTTGAAACTGCATCAATAAACTCCCCACAGAGCAAGTACAAACTAATTAAAACCGCAAACTAATTTATTCCCTAAAAAAAACGTTTACAGGCTCGATTTTTCTATATTTCCGGACGCCAAAGGCCGCTACAACCTTCGCACTTGAAGATGGATGGCTTTGATTTCCCATAACCACCTTAATTCATTAGCTATCCAAACTAATGGGAGTTTCACTCCCTTGTCGCACTCTTGACCTACACCTCCAATTACTTCACCTGCCTCAAACTACGACTAATACAGGAGATAGCTGTCCGAACGACCAAGTGTAAAACAGTACTGGTGATGCAAACAATACTTTTTCCGCAATCACGGCAAATTTCCAAATAATAAAATACGCAACTGCCAGCCTGAGAAGCCCACCCACCTTCCTACACAGCCAGTGTCGCGTCATTCTGAAATTCTCAATAACATGATAGCTGTACAACCAAACAGCCCGCCATGTAGTTTTTTATTGTCAAAAATCACTGATCCACAAATAGCTTCTAATAAGGAATACAGAAACTAATTTTTTAAAAAAAATACTACACAGAAGAACCATAAAAACAGAAAGGCTAATACACTTTCTACAACAAATATTCCATTGATTTTAGGTATTTAAAATATCTTTACCATTAGTCAATAATATTATCCTCTTAAATTTTACCCAGTACGAAAGCGCCACCCATTGACTGCTGAAGATTAATCTATTTAGCACTTTCAGAAATAACTCCGAATAATTATAGGGCATAATGCAGCGAGCAATAGTGGGCTTTGAGATCAGGAACGATCTGCTCACTTATTGGCGCATATACCTGCTCTTATTTTTAACACACCCATCTGATAGATATAGGAAAGGGTCGATCTACAGAAAAATCCTCACGGCAAGCTATCGATCACCCCAGCTCTAATGTATTATTCCAAGTTAAATTTTCGACTGCAGAGCTACATTACAGAGCTATACCAATTTCCATTGAAGGCATGGGTAGGCGACAAACGAGAAAACGCCCATGAGCCTAGGAGTATTAGGTGGCCGGGATAGTGAGAGCAGTCAACAACCCCCACACCTTCAAGGGAAATGGATAAATGATAGATAAACACTACAATCCGGCTAAAATTGAATCCTTAGCTCAACAATATTGGCAGCACAATGATAGTTTTTCTGTGCTGGAAGACGGTAGCAAGGAAAAGTATTACTGCCTTTCCATGTTTCCTTATCCCAGTGGCAGGCTGCACATGGGTCATGTTCGAAACTACACCATTGGCGATGTCATTTCTAGATACCACCGCATGAGAGGCAAGAATGTCCTTCAACCCATGGGATGGGATGCATTTGGCCTGCCAGCAGAAAATGCCGCCATCAAAAATAAGACTTCACCAGCTCCATGGACTTACGACAATATTGATTATATGAAAGGTCAGCTCAAGCGACTTGGCTTTGGTTATGATTGGAATAGGGAGTTGGCTACCTGTACTCCTGAATACTACAAATGGGAACAATGGTTTTTCACGCAACTCTATGAAAAGGGATTAGCTTACAAAAAGATGGGTATCGTTAACTGGTGCCCCAACGACGCCACTGTGCTCGCGAACGAGCAGGTTAACGACGGTCGCTGCTGGCGTTGTGATACTAAAGTAGAGCAGAAAGAATTACCTCAGTGGTTTATTAAAATCACAGCGTATGCCGAAGAACTTCTCATAGATATAGATCAGCTTGAAGGTTGGCCCGAGAAGGTCAAAGCCATGCAACGGAACTGGATTGGTCGTTCAGAAGGTACGCAAATAACTCTCAGTATTGCATATTCATCAGTAGCAACATTAAAAGGCGTTCCATCGGAACTTCATATATATACAACGCGTCCAGACACATTAATGGGGGTAACTTATATTGGTGTTGCAGCAGAACATCCTTTGGCTAAAGCAGCGGCCGAGAATAATTCAAAACTGGCGCAGTTTATTTATGAATGCAAACAAAGCACAACCTCTGAAGCAGAAATGGCTACCATGGAAAAGGCTGGGGTTGATACTGGCATTAGCGCAATTCACCCGATCACGGGTGAAAAACTTCCAATCTGGGCCGCCAATTTTGTTTTGATGAGCTATGGAACTGGCGCAGTGATGGCCGTTCCTGCTCATGACCAACGGGATTTTGAATTTGCTACTTGTTTTAATTTAGCTATCAAACAGGTTATTAAGCCAGTCACAAGCAATATTACCTGTAATCTTTCTCAACACGCTTTTACCGACAAAGGGTTATTAATTAATTCTGCCAAGTTCGACGGACTCAGCTCCGAAGATGCCTGCAAAGCTATTTCAGACTGGCTCATTCAAGCAGGAAAAGGCAAAAAACAGATTAACTACCGCCTGCGTGACTGGGGTGTCAGCCGTCAGCGCTACTGGGGGGCTCCAATTCCCATGTGCTATCTTGAAAACGAAGCCGAAGCACCAGTACCTCTGGAAGATCTACCAGTATTGTTGCCAGAAAAGGTGCAGATGGATGGTATTCATTCTCCTATCAAAGCTGATCCGGCGTGGGCAACAACCACTCATAATGGCCAGCCGGCACGCAGGGAAACCGATACTTTTGACACTTTTATGGAATCCAGCTGGTATTATGCCCGCTATTGCTCTTCTAACAATGATAAAGCCATGCTAGATCCCGACGCAGCTAATTACTGGCTACCAGTTGATCAGTATATTGGCGGTATTGAGCATGCCGTTATGCACCTGCTGTATGCACGCTTTTTTCATAAGCTTCTTCGTGATTTTGGTTTGGTCGATAGTGACGAACCTTTCAAAAGTCTGCTATGTCAAGGCATGGTGTTGGCGGATACATTTTACTCCCTAGATGAAAAAGGCATTAAACATTGGTTAGCGCCTACAGAAGTCACCACGGAAAGAGATGAGCAAGGTCGGCTGACTAATGCGTTTCATAGGCAGACTGGCAAAAAAGTCCAGTATGCGGGCATGAGTAAAATGTCCAAATCTAAAAATAATGGTGTAGACCCTCAGTCCCTTATTGATTTATACGGAGCTGATACTATTCGGCTTTACACTATATTTGCTGCACCACCTGAACAAACTTTGGAATGGTCAGACAGCGCAGTTGAAGGCGCTCACCGGTTCTTGCGCCGTTTTTGGAAACAAGCTGTTGATCACATTAACTGCGGCAAAGTCGCTCCTCTTGACGTCCGTCAACTCAATGAAGAGCAGAAAACACTGCGTCGTAAAGTTCATGAGACTATTAAGAAAGTAACTGATGATTTTGAGAGGCGACTGACTTTTAATACCGCTATTGCTGCAGTAATGGAGTTAACCAATACTACTAGTAAGTTTACAGATAAATCATCTCAGGGTAGAGCAGTATTAAATGAAGCATTGGAAGTGTGCACTTGCTTATTAGCACCAGTTGCCCCCCATATAACCCATAGTATTTGGGTTGCATTTGGGTATAATCACCCGATTATTGAAGCAAAGTGGCCAACGATTGATGAGACAGCGCTGATAAAAGACACTATTACGATTGTGGTTCAGGTTAATAGCAAGGTTCGCGCTAAACTTGACGTAGCCCTAGACATGCCAAAAGATATCATCGAGACCTTAGCACTTCAGCACCCTAATGTTACTAAATTCACAAACAATAAAACTATTCATAAAGTGATTCTAGTGCCTGGCAAGTTGATTAACATTGTTGCGGACTGAGTATTCACTTTAACCTTCCCTAAGATTAATCCTACGCACTTACAGTGTGGAAGATGTGGCAGTACGGCTGCATCTTCAATGACTTTGGTTATTTTGAAGGTTACGATTAGCACCTCACACGAAGTCATCTTCTTTCCCATGGTCTCAAATAACAAATTACGATTTAAAGGATAAACTCGTTACTAGATACTCTTTTGTCTAGTGTTTTGTCTTCATACCCGTTACTATTGAAGGTGAGAGTAGGCGACAGAAGAACAAATCCCCTTAACACTACTAGCGGTAGTCATCGGGGTAAAGGAGAGCAGTCAACAACCCAGCGCCTCCAAGGGCATGGATATAAACATAATGGACAGGAGAGACACGGATGATCAGTGAAAAAAAACAGGTAAGAACTGTACTAGAAGAAAGAATAAAGCAGTTTAAAGCATGGTCAGATAGCAAACCAAAGGCTATCGAGGGATTGTGTATCCGAAAATTTCCTTGTAAAGTTGAACTTCTTTCATTCGTAGCGTCGAACAAACGTCAACCCGCAGCTCAGGCACAGCTTAAAGTTATTTTTGTAAATCAACGACAACTTTGGTCTGCTGAGATGACATTGTCGATTTTTACCCGCACAGTGCGGAAGCCAGGCTATGAGGATTTAAAGTCTGGCATATACTTCCACGCATCAACTAATGCCGGAGAAAAACCAATTCTTCTTAACTCTTATAAAATAATCATGGATTTGAAAGGGGCTTACGAACCTGCTGATTTTAATCAATGGTATTTTTACTGGCTGCAGCGCATGTTAAAATCCCCTGAAATTAAAGGACTATTTGCTCATAAGCAGTTGTTTTCAGATAGCGACATTGAAACCCAAATGTATACTCCTTAGGTTTTTACTTCGTGATTGGAGCAAAAAACTAAGGGTATCGCAGTTCATCGTTTTTATTACATTGGGTGTCGCACTTAGTATATTAATTCGGCCTCAGTAAATACTGAAACAGCTTTGAAAATCAGAAATTATTTCTCTGCTGGCCTGAATATCCGTTATGCTTAAGTATGGCGGGAGGCTAGCTCTATAATTTCTGGCAGCTAAGCTTGAATGAAAACATCAACTCTTTATTGCAGCATTACTCCTCAAAAGATACGAAGATAGGTGGATCAGCCAAGAGAAAAATATATTTAAAAGCATACGAAACAAAAAAAATAAATCTCCTCTTCTGGCATTATATATCAAGAAGTCCAGAAAAGAACTGAAGTTACTGAAGTCTCCTGTTGTCGAGCACCTATGGGCCGCTCTATATACAGGTCACTTTCTATTGACTTTGCCTTGTGCGATTTAATCTATAAATAATAGTATGGCTATTGGCCTGCTTAATATCTACATTTTAACAACAGATAGTGCTTTCTGAAGACCAACCTAATGACGACCTCTTTCTATAATCGGCCTGCATTGGTCAGTATCTTTCTTTCACTTATTAGCATTGCCATTTCGTTCTGTTTTACCCTTTTTCACAGATTCATAGTAATAACTGCTTGGATCTAAACTTATTCCTAATTAGCTACAAATAGTAGTGTTATATACTTCAAACTTGATACTAAGCTTATACACCTTGAAGGCAAGGAATACACTTAAAGCAACTTGACACTACAATTAATCAAGACCACCATATCATTCAGATTGACTCTTTGCATTCTAATGATGATCTCTCTTCATCATTTGCATTAAATTTCAATAGTACCTAGCTGCCCTTTACCTCGCGCCTCTTCTTGCAAGAGAATTGGCAGCATACCGTCTAATGCATCTAGATCACTTCGCATATTACTATAACCAATCTCATCACCATTACAATAAAACCATTGTCTAAGCTGCATATTTTGACTGCCATCTGTGCTACCTTGAATATTAGACGTCAGGAAGCCAGCTACATGAGCCATTACGATCAACTTATTCATTTTATCTTGATCTTGTTTGAGAACGCGGTTGTTAGTGGTATTATATTTTTCTTTAAGTGCATGGAACTCATTTACCGATTTAGTAATCCTATCCTTAAGATGATCCTTCACGGCGATAAATAATTTTCTCATCCCCTCCTCATCAGGAAATTCATCATATTCGCCTTCTGCCCTGCCTCTAACTTCTCTTATCGCATCAATAAGCACTCTATCTTGCTTATTACGCATCATCTCATAAGCCTCCCTAGACCCAGCAAACAAAACAGCTCTAGACCAAAGGCCCGTATTATATGTTTGCACATTTTTAAGCTTTCCTGCTGCTAGATCTTTATCTGCCTGCTCTCTTGCCTTAATTCTATCTTCTAATGCTGTGTCTAGCTCATCTACTTTATCAGATAAAAAAGATAGATTCTCTTTTAAATGCTTAACAGCATCCTTATTGATCTTCAAATTCGAAACAGATGCAAGCTTTTCCAATTTTTTGGCGAAAGATTTAGCCTTAGCAGTCTCAGTACCATGTGATTTATCTAAAAGCATACTGGCTAGCATCGCCTCAGCCGGCACCACTCTTCTTAACATAACGACTCTATCTATTCTTAACTTTCCTTTCGCTTTCTTAAGTTGTAATACTAATCTAGAATTCAACAGTCTATCTACTGTTCTAGAACAAAAAGATTTCGCCCTGTGTAACATATTTGTTCGCGCTTTTGATCTGACTCTAGTAACAGGAGTCTGCGCTCCAAAAAGTCTAAGTTTATTAAACAAGCCCATTTTTTCTCTCTCCATAGAATAAAAGTTTATACCTTATAGGTTAGACAACTTTAACACACCTACACTAAGTATTGCTGTTTTTTCCTGCACTATAAGTAAATCGACAAATTATTGGCGACTGCGGCTCTGCACTTTTTCTCTTTAAGGTGTGAGATCGCTAACTACTCACACCCACCCCAGCCACCTATTACGCATAGACTATTGAGAATGCGACTACTTGTCTCCGACACATATTTCCAGTAAAAATAAGCATCTATTTATTGTAATAGATACGTCGTCTTTAAAGTTGATACGTTATTTTTTACTCACCTCAGCCACTTACGCCTAAGCTTCTGCGACAACCCTCACTTTGCTGCCACAGCAAGTCCAATCCTTTGGGCGCAGGCCTTGCACAAGCCTCTTACCATAAATGGAAGCATGAATACCTCGTCGACCAAATACATCATAAGCTACTATTTTTTACTCCTACCCACTTTTCTAGCTTTATAAACAGTAAATCCATCATTTACAATCACTATTTCACAACACCCAAATATCTTTTTTATAATTGGTTGATAATCTAAAAAACTATTAGCCACAATTCTAAGCTCTCCGTTTGAGTGCAAATAACGGTATGCATCTACAAAAAATTGCTCTGTTACGTCATAGTTAGTTTTAACTCCTCGATGAAAAGGAGGGTTTGATAAAATCAAGTCAAATTTTTCCTCAACGGCTCCAAGACCATCACTGGCCAACACCTGAAACCCTTCTATATTATTTAAAAGTAATGTTTGTTTGGCACTATCAAGAGCCAATGCATCGCAGTCAACCAACGTAAGCCTTGCATATGGTAGCATTATTGCTGCAAAAGCACCTATTACACCAGCCCCACAGCCAAAGTCCATTATTTTTTCACCCTTTATATCAGTCAGACTACGCAAAAAAACTTCAGTCCCTCTATCAAGGCGACCATGACAAAATACTCCAGGCAATGACAAAACTTTCAGTATTTTCTCTTCTATCTTAACTTTAAACCTCTGATAATAATTCTCTATTTTAAATTTGAGGGATTTATTTTTTAGCCCTAATGCTTCTATGAGCACGCAATGACGGGCACTATCTATACTAAACACATCATTAAACCTATGCGTGAGCCTCTTCCTCCATGATTTAATTCCCTCCTTGTTTTCTCCAACCAGCCAAACCTTACCCTCAGGAGTAATCACTGACGCAATCATATCCAGACAGAAATCCATTAACGGCTTGCTTTTTTGTAGAAATAGTAAGACTCCATCAAACTCTAGTGCGTGATCTAAACTAAGAGTTGCACCATAAACCAGCACTTGCCTTTTTCCGCCAGCCTGCCAAGAAGATGTCAAACGTAAATATATTGAAAAGTCCTGAGTAAATCCCAGTATATTATTCGCAATATTTTTTAATAACAGCCTTGTAGCAAGATCATCAGCAGGAGGTGCTAATATCAACAAACGCTCTGATCGAAGAGTATCGCTATTACGAATAACAAGCTGGGAGGTACTAGCAAGCGTTTTAAGATTCATGACTAATTTCAAACTCCGCGAATTCAAATTCCAAGTGCATCACAGCTTAAGCTGCTAACACAGCCCTGCGTTCACCCATTATCAGGGCGGGTGTTTTGAAATTCAAATCTTTTCTTGCCCGAGAATGAAGCCGCATCAATGCTCGCTTCATCTATCTGACCGACCTTCTTGAAGTCTGTATTCTTTGGAAAATATTGTCATAGAAAGCCATTGGTGTTCTCATTTATACCCAAAGGATTTCAAGTTGCTACTAGACGGCAAGTAAGCGAAGCCCCATGAGCCTACGAGTAGTAGGTGATCGGGGTGAGCAGCGCAGCCAACAACGTAGCAGATTGAAAGGCGACGGGTATAACCCTAGCTCCCAAGAGCTGTAGAGGTGCGCAAAGTAAACCTCCGCCGATAATGCTCGGCTGACTTTCTCATGGTACGAAAACTCTGTCCCGTTGTCAGCCGTAATGGTGTTAACAATATCCTTAAATGGGTTGAACAAGCTGATCGTAGCCTTGGTCACATCTGCTGCGCTTTTGCTGTTCACCTGGGCTGAGACCGTGTACTTCGTGACCAGCTCGACGATAGTTACCAAAGCCCCGCTATATCCCTTTGGCTGCAACCGCTTTTCTTTAGTGCGCAAATCTGGCATCGTTGTTCGTAAGCCAGTTGTTGGTAAGTTATCGTCATCACTTCATCTCTTGCCGGAGAAAAGGGAGGCGCTTACCTTCAGCTGGCCCTCTCTTCTACCTAGTCAAGTGATGCACTTCAGATTTGAATCCGCGTTATATTAATCCAGCGGCACTCAAAAACAGCTGTGCAAAAAATGATCAAACCCCTTTTTTAGATCTGCTAAATGTTTTGTCCAGTACATAGCTTTTCAACATAAGTCTAAAGTAGAATGCAAGATTTCTTTGAATTAGAATGGAACGGTTTGCATAATAGTTTATAGGGATTTAAAAGCCTGTCTTTTACATCTTCAGGCAAATCATTACTATTTTTCACGATATCAATAAATACGTAAACAGCTTGTATTACTCCAAAATCAATTGCTGTTTTTAGTGCAGGTATACCACACTCTGTTTTTGCTGCAAGCAGCCTTTCTTTTGCAGCTAAATCAAGATAGCTGCTCAAAACAGCATTAAGGAACACTTCGACAGTTTCAGAACGTCCATTCCTGAGCGCCACATTTAAGGGAGGTAGAGCGAAGCCTTTCCCTGCCATCAACTCTTCTTGTACAGCTAAATTCAATTTGAAATTAGAACTGCATACCTTCTCAAGTAATATTTTAACAATATCATCTCGTCCATTCTCACATGCTACATATAACATAGGACAGCGATTTGCCGTTTTTCCTGCAAGCAACTCTGCTTTAACAGCCATATCTAAATTGAAATCACTGCTGCATATGGCCGACAGAAGTATGGAGGCAATGTCATAGCATCTCTCCTCACAGGCTATATATAATGCAGGTGTGCCATTTGCGAGCTTTCCTGCAAGCAACTCCGCTTTAACAGCCATATTAAAATTACTGCTGCACATAGCCGAAAGGAGTTCTTTGATATCTTCAGTGCCTCCATTTTGACATACTATATATAATGCAGGCACGCCATTTGCCGTTTTTCCTGCAAGCAACTCTGCTTTAACTGCCATATCGAAATTACAATCACTACTGCATATAGCCGAACAGAGTGTGGCGATAATATCATGGCGCCCCTTTGCACATGCTATATATAATGCAGGTGAGCCAACTTCGCTCTTGCCAGCAAGCAACTCTTCTTTAGCAGCAATATCAAAATTGAAATCGCTGCCACATATAGCCGAAACTAGCTCTTTGACAATTTCATAACATCCATTTTTACATGCCATATATAATGCAGATGTGCCGGGTAATGTTTTGCCTGCTAACAGATTTTTTTTTACATCAGGTTCAAGATTAGAATTATGCGCCGCCTTGATGAGTGCTTTTACACTTTCCAGGTGTCCATTCTTACACGCTACACATAATGCAGGTTCGCCATGTGCATTTTTTCCTGAAAGAAACTCTTTTTGTGTGCTTTTACCTAAATCTTCGAAATCAAATGAAGCCCCTGAATGTCCGTAATGACCATATTCGCTTAATAGAGATATGAGTTCTGCACTCAGGTTACCCATACATACTACTCTACAGTCCTTTTGTAAGTTTTTCGTCTCAACGCTGTGCAAAAAACCCACTGTATACGATCTTTCAAAGTATACCTCCCAATCTGTAGCACTCCAAAAATCATCACACCTTAGACTTTTCAGGTCATCTGCAGTATGAAAAATCATCTTTTTGTGCCGAAGTGTATCATTAGGATCATAATAACAAATAATAATATTATTAGCTTTGTTTTTTTTAATACGTAGACCCATGCCATGTTCGCCTACGCAAAGAAAATATCTTTGCTCTTGCTCCTGGGTAAGCATTGTGGCTATACTCCAAATGGCTTCTGGAAGTTTGTTTAATTCGAAGTAAATGCCTTCTGACGGACATTCATTCTGAACAAATGGTTTCTGTAGTCTTGATGCGCTGTGAATATCTTGGCATTTTGCAATACGCTCTTTCGAAGAAATAGCTTCATACTTAAGCTCCTCTAAAGATAGCCACCAATAACTCAGATGCAAGCAATCGATTAATTTATTGTCGCTAATAACATTACAGTTGAAGTTATAGCGCTCACCTTTAGACATATATAATACAGCAAAAGCATCAGACAAACTATCACTAACTTTATTACCAGAACACAACTCATAATGAATAGTTGGCGATGACTCCAATTCTTGATTTTCTGCCATATTTCTTCCTATTCTACTGAATGGATATAAGTATTTAATAACTGTGCCTGGACGGTTATCTCTAATAAGTTTCTTTATTTTCTTAGTAATAATGTTTTTTATTGTGGGCAACGTAGCTGCATTCTCATCAAGAGAATCACATGGTATAACACAGTTATTAGTAGGACACTGATGTCTTAGTTTGATTATTGTATGACATAAAATATAATGGAAATATGAGTAATCTTTAAGGAGAAAAAGCTTGTTCGCTATCTGTTCGCATCCATTACAATTACACAACCAAGATCTGAGCTCCTGATCATCTATCGCCTCTATATGCTTTTTGAATTGATATTCCATCTGAGGAGAAATGGGAGAAATGGGAGAAAGGGGAGAAATTTGTGACAAATAAGCTTTAGGCATCGCTGCATTGTCGGTGATGAGCTCATCTAATTCACTACGCGTTTCTTCTGGAATACTACAAAGAGCCTGTGCATTAAGGCTGGGGTAATGGCAATTGCAGTCAACAATAGTAAGGAGTTGAGAAAATGCCCCAGAATCCTTATCTATTTTAAGCTCAGCAAACTGCTCTATTATGCAGTTCAAGCAAGCCATACTTGAACTGCTTAGAAGTATTGTAATAAATAGTAGAATATTTTTCATGATAACTCTTAGACTATTGGTGTAAGTGAAATACATTGACCCTAAAGCAACACAACCAAATTAAGGCTATCTTTGGCAGCTATGTACGGGACAAAACATTTAGCAGATCTAAAAAAGTGGTTTGATCATTTTTCGCACAGCTTTTTTTAAGTACCCGTCTAAACCTATCCAAGCCTAATCGAAACAGACTCTTGGCTAGACGATAATGCTTGTTCAGCGGCAATTGATTTGCACTCCCATAACACCAACGCCCTACTAGTAGGTAGTGAGGCACCACACAACAGCAATCGTCAGTAGTCCCATCATCTTCTCCATCCTGTCAAGGTTCGTCATATGTGTGGACTCCAAATCAAAGCCCATATTTTTTAGATCGCCAAGCATGGTTTTAATACTCCAGCGCTTACTACAGTCATCTATTATGCTGTCTGGCTTTTTAGTAGCTACGACGATCAACAATCCTTTCAGAGTTCGACGAGCTGCAATATAGAGCGGTACTTCAGATACTTTCTTTTTGCTATGCCACATTACTGCTTGATTGATACTAACGCCTCTGCATAGCTTGTCAATAGCAATCTTTTTGCTTCGATGTTCCACCACATTGTTGCTTTTAACCAGAATTCTGCATGACAATTTGTTTTGACGTAACCCGTCTAACCATTCGTAGCCTATAAACTCACGATCTGCCAGAAGGTTATCAATTCTCTTTATAGGAATGAGGTTTAGTACACGCCCCATTACCGCTATGCGTTCATCGGTATTGGAGCTTCCTCCTTTTCTGTCAAGACACTCCCAAACAATGGGAATTGAGGTTCCTTGCCAAGCAATTGATACCACCAGATAGTTGACGTTTCTGGAGCCATGCTTCCAGTTGGTTCTCTCCATGCGCAGGGTAAAGCGATCCATGTCCAGCAGCTCAGAATCAGCTCACCTAGATACTCAAAACTGTAGTCATAGTCAGCGAAAAATCGCTTTATACCCATAGCATTTCAAATTGCTACTAGGCAGCAAGTAAACAAAGCCCCGTGAGCCTACGAGTAGTAGGTGATCTGGGTGAGCGAACGCAGCCAACAACGTAGCAACTTGAAAGGCGACGGGTATATACGGCGATAACTGGACTCGCTGTCTTCCTTCGCCTGAAACTCTTCGCCTACACGGTACACGTTAGTGGAACGGCTATGCAGTAAGGCCATTACAAACCGTGCAATGAAGGTGATCCTAGCTTGATGCAGGGGTAGATGAGCCTTAAGCTTCTTAGCCAATGAACTGACGCCTTTCATGTTCAACAACCATAACCTATTCTGGGGTAAAAGACCTTGCAGGTTACCTTGTCTGAGAATCACGCTGGATTAATATAATAAGTGCAATTGACTGAAATTTTATAGGTGAGCCAGCTGCCGGTATATTTGTAGCTATCACCCTAAAAATGGAAGCCAAGAATGAGTACTCAAACTAGGCCATACAAGCAGTTGACTCAAGGGCAACGGTATCAGATTGAGGCTCTTCTTAGAACAGACTACATGCAGAAAGAAATCGCAGTGTCAGTAGGTATCAGTGAGAGTGCTTTATTACGAGAGTTGAGTCGTAATGCAAATGATGATGGCTACGGTGCTGAAAGCGCCCACGCACTACCCAGTCAGCGTAGAGTGACAGCTACAAAGTTTAGCAAAACAGATGAACGACACATGCCCATAATAAAGAAGGGGCTATTGCTTGGTTGGTCTCCTGAAAATATCAGTTTCCGGATGAAGGTGGAAGTGCCCGACATCGCACTCAGCCACACCACTGTTTATAAACGTGTTGCTACTAACAAAGTGCTAGGAGGCTCTTTGTATAAGAATCTACCCCGCTTTGGCAAGAGGCGCTGCAAAGGTGATAAGCGTAAGGCTGGGCGTATCACGATCCCAGGCCACGTCGATATTTCCGATCGGCCCGCAGTTGTTGATCTGCCGTCTCGTCTAGGCGATAGGGAGGGTGATACGATTTATGGACAGGACGCCCATCTGGTCACCCTTGTAGACCGCAAGAGTCGGTTAACTTTAATAGGAAAAGTTGATACAAAACACGCCGAAGTTGTTGCTGAAAGTATGATCAAGCTTCTGAAGCGGGTGTCATCGGTTTGCACAGTCACCCTAGATAATGGTGGTGAGTTTGCAGCCCATGAGAAAGTAGCAAAAGCAATGAATGCAGGTATCTACTTTGCCAAGCCTTATGCTAGTTATCAGCGGGGAACTAACGAAAATACCAATGGCATCATTCGGAGAACCTGGCCTAAAAAAATGGCGTTGAGTCATCTGACAGAAGATGATGTGAGGACAATGGAAATGTTGATCAATACCATGCCTAGGAAGGTTTTATACCCAAAGGATTTCAAGTTGCTACTAGGCGGCAAGTAAGCGAAGCCCCGTGAGCCTACGAGTTGTAGGTGATCGGGGTGAGCGAACGCAGCCAACAACGTAGCGGATTGAAAGGCGATGGGTATAGGAGGGTGGACACCACTCGAAGTCTACACAGGACAGCCGATTGCTCTTATTGCTTGAATCCAGCGTTGTGCTTCTATATAGTATTTTAAATAATATATAGTAGACTAATTAAGTAAAAATACCGATTTATTGTATTCATCTAAGACTAATGTCTAAGTTATAATTTTTACTATAAATGAGAAGTATTAATTTAGAATGAATTAACAACAATAACCATAACATTAGTTTTTTATTTGAATATACTACTTTATGCTAATACTGGACTTAGTATCAAGTTTGAAGTGCGACAAAAGTAGTTATTCATAAAAGCATTCCTCCGGTGTTTTATAAGCTAACCGCTTCCTTGGTCTTGTATTTAATTTGGCCGCGATGATATTACATCGTTGCTGAGTTAGTCCTGCCATTGATTCTCCCTTAACTAAGTATGCCGAATTCATATACTAAGTGCGACACGCAATTTAATAAAAACGATGAACTGCAATACCCTTAGTTTTTTGCTCCAATCACGAAGTAAAAACCTATGAAATATCAACAGCTCACCGAGGTGATAGATATATGATAGTCGCGCTAAAATGGCAAGGATTAAGTTTTACGGACATTGCCACAGCTATCGGAAAACACCGAAGTACCATTTTCAACGCAATACTTGTTGGCATAAGGATGGCTCATATCGACCCATCAGGGCACAGCAAAAGACAAGAGCTCGACGTCGACGTTCAAGGAGAAGCCAACATTATAGATGACTAGAGTAAGCGCTGAAGTATTGAAACCATGTTTGGCAATCTAAAAAGTCGGGGCTTTGATTTGGAGTCCATACATATGACGAACCTTGACCGGATGGATAAACTGATGGGACTACTGACGATTGCTGTTGTGTGATCCTACTAGTAGGGCACTGGTGTCATGGGAATGCAAATCAATTGCCGCTGAACAAGCATTACCGTCCAAGCCAAGAGTCTGTTTCGATTAGGCTTGGATAGGCCTCGACTGGCACTCAAAAACAGCTGTGCAAAAAATAATCAAACCACTTTTTAGATCTTCTAAATGTTTTGTCCAGCACATAGAACGTACACCTTACAGCCCAAACTTGAACTCGTTGAACGATTATGGAAGGTCGTGAATGAACATGCCAGAAATAATAAATACTTCGTAACTACTTAGAAGTTTCGACAAAAAACAAATCATTTTCTCTATGAAGCTATACCCAAAATTGGTGCTTCATTGATCAGCAGGATAAATGATAATTTTTGGTATGAACGGATAATGCAGAAAAACAACTTCAAAATAAAGAATTTTCAATGATCTTGGGGATATGAAGATGGGGCAGGCGATAAATGAGTGAACTCCTATGAGGCTGTGGATAGTAGGTGGTATGGTTGTATTGCAGTAATAGAATGTTTGTGATCAGCGTGATTTGATGAGGTTTATGAGCGTACTTTTCACAGTATCATACTTGATAGGCATTGTTATTCTTTCTTTTTTTCAGGTTTGTCTTTGGAAAATGGTTTTGATTTATTGGAAAATAGTCGATCTAAAGAAATACTAGGACTATCTATAGGCCCATTAATGCTATAGTGAATGCTGGCAAGTTGACCAATCTGTTTTCCCATAAGTTTGTTTACAACAAAAAAGGCGCCTCCAACCTGAGGTGCTGCGCCTAATAAAACACTGAAAATAGGTAAAGTAGCGGTTACTGGTAGCGTGACCGCAAGACTTGCATCCACTTCATTCTTGTTAATATCAATCACGCCCCCAAGTGTAAAGTTTGAAGACGGGCCGTTAATCTCAATGGGAGTATCAAAAGTAATGACCCCATTATTAAAGCGCAGTACACCATCAACCTCGTCAAAACTGATTCCTGATGAGTAGAGGTCTGAAAAGTTAAATTTTAAACGGCGTATTAGTGATTCTGCATTCAGAACACCAAACAACTTTAATGCATCAGCTTCCAAATATTTCAGCTTGCCATCACGCAAACGCAGATCCAAGCTTCCAGATATCTGAGAAAGGTCTGCATGAATAGGTGATCCGGGCCAGTTGAGCCTGCTAGTTAATTTGCTATCTTTTGTCTGGATATATGACGACAAATCAAGATACTTCTGAACCTGTTTTAACCCAATTTCTCCCAGTTCTAGCTCAGCATTTACGTAAGTGTGTTGCTCACCTTGCCGTTCAACCCATTCAGCAGAGGCTTTTAAGGCCATATCTGGGAACACCCCCTGTAACGACTCAACCTTTATACCATCTGGCATTTCCCGTAAATTGAAAGCTAGTTCGCCGTTTGTCATAGAGCCAAATGTCATCGATTTAATCAAAACATCAGCAGCAGGAATTGCTGATGGATGGATCTGTAACTTAAAACTATCTTCTATATTAAATGATTTTTTACTTATTTCAGGTAAGGTAATATGATCAAGAATCAAATCATAAGGTTGAGATTCCCGCTCTGGAATCAGCAGACTCCCTGCTACACTCTCGCTGTTAACGGTCAGCTTCAAAGATTGGGAATCAGGTTCAAGCCCTATTAAGGCATTATTTATCGCGAAATCATTATAGCGGAGTTTGCCTATCTTTATTTTACTGACAACTATATTATCAAGAATAGAGAGATCGATAGTACTGGTAGTTTGGTTGCTGAATTTTGTGTGCCAAGGTTCTATATCAAGTTCTGGCAGAAACCCTGTTACCAGAATTTTACCGGGATCAGCAACGGGAAATCTAGCTTCCATTAGTATTTGTGGAGCAAACATTATAGAAGTTTGGTTCATAACCATGCCAGCATTCCAGTCTATTTTTGCTTTACCTAAGCCTTTTATACTGACAGTTAAGTTTTTTGCGGTAGGGTGGGATGTATATTTTAAGGTTAGCGGTAATTGGTCATTTGCAGTCTTGTATAATGGCTTAGGTAAATTAACATCAAGCCCTTGCAAATCACTTTCTACCACTAGAGTTGTTGTATTCTGCGTATGGTTAACAACTAGATCAGCGGAATAATATGGCGTGCCGCTAGCTATGTTTAGAACGGGAAAATCAAACCATTCACTAATTGACTGAATATCTGTGCGGCCTTGCGCTCGCACCTTAGTTGACAGCGGTAGATCGTTACTCATGACGGATGAAACTGATGCAAAGATAGCTTTATCAAAAAGCAGACCCGTTAAACTTTTTGCTGCAAGGCCGTCTTCTGTAGAAAACGTGATATCGCCATGAATCTTGTGGATCAAAGTACTGTACTCAGGAAAGCCGATAGAAAAATCATCTATCTTACCTTGCACTTGAACATCAATATTTTTAATTTTGTCGATAGGGATGGTCAAGTGAAGCATGGCTACAAGGTTTCCGTTCATCTTCCAGTTTTTTACCATCCCGTCCATCAGGTTGTTGATAGGTGTCTCGGTAAGAATACGATGTAAGGTGTCATTATTCGCAGTTGTCAGAGTGTGAACAGAAACAATCGGTTTTGTTTTTAGAGGAACTCTGACAAACGTCTTTTGCAAATCAGCATCAAGTATTTTTGCTGTACTTGCAGATACCTCAGCTAGATCATTATTTATATATATATTACCGGACATCATCGTAACTTTGGGCCAATCTTTATGGTAATTGAACTCTGCGTTAGAAACGTTAAAATACAAACCCCAGGAGGAACCCATTATCTCTTCTGTTTTTTGTAAAACGCCATTGTATAGGAATCCTCCCATATGAATGTTTGCTTGCCCTATAGCCCCATCAAGCCATTCAACCATGGTGCTAGAAAGATCTTTAAGTCCTGCTGGAATATATTTCTTTGCGTGGAGTGCACTGCCCTTTTCAAGTCCAACGGTTAGTGCCATTGTTAGTGGTTTTTTATCGAATGGAATATCCAGCCTGAGTCGTCCTGCTAGCGTACCTTCTGAACCTTGAAGGTTAATATTATCACTTTTCAAAATGTAGGTATTATCCACCACCCCCCAGTATAGTCGTGACTTGGCGGAATCATAATGCCAAATATTTTTGAATACTTTGGATAGATCAAGCTGAAATTTTTGGCTATCTAAATCTAAATAGCCTTTTAACATACTCATACGAAGAGTGCCGGTAATATTACTTGCAGCTGGTGCGTTTTTCCATGCATTAACAGCAACGTTTTCAAGCTGTGCACTGAGGTCGAAGTCGAATGATTGTCGACTTGGGTATAGTCTCATCGCCAGATCTTTAATTTGTCCGCTGGGGGTTAAGGTGTTTAGCAATTTAGTGGGAAGCTTTGGTAGCAGCTCAGTGTTCATTAGCGTCGTAGCTATAGAAACAAGGTCAAGGTTTTTGTTAGCGATGCTGATACTGTATTCGGGTAGGTTTTTAGTAGCTATATACCAGTGTCCAGTAATAGGTTGCTGGTGGTCAAGTTGCAGGTAAGCGTCATTTAACCAGATATGCCAATTACTTCCTTTTATGCCCTCAATAAAAAAATCTGTGTGGGCTTTTATCTCATGATGATTCATAGACTTAGTTTGATAAACCATTTTTGGTGCTTGAAAATCACCAATAAATTGCCATTTTTTCTTATTGTAAGACCATGATATGTTGGATTCTACAAAGGCCTTCTGGAAATGGGCATCACTAACCCCCGTTATTAATGGTAACTGTTTAAGGTCGATATCCTTCATTGAAATGGTACCACTCCATTCAAAACTAGCCGGTGTTGTACCCTTACCATGACCAGAAACCTCTACTGATCCACTCCCTATCTCAAACCGAGCAACAAGATTTTTTATGCCATCATTGTCAACTAAAGATAAATAGTGGTTACTAAACTTATATACATAGCCGTTACCTTGAACGACTGACAATGATGTATTAGACGCATCAATAACTCCTTGAAAGCTAAGCCAATCCAGAAATGCTAGGTGGCGTCGGCGGTCAGAATCAATGCCTTTGATGCCAGGAAGCACCCACCCACCAGTATCCGTCTGAATGACTTTAAGAAACGCGCCATTCACTGACAGATAATTAAAAACAGGTGTTAACTGCCAGAGACTGGTACAAAGATCTAGCTCTAGGTTGACTCTGTCAACCATAAATACAGGGATGTCAGCATCGATTCCCTGTAATTCCAAACCATTAATAGTCATGGTGGGCAATCCTTCATGCCAATCGACGGCCAGGGACTTAATTTTTATGGACGCATGTAGATGGTCACTCAAAAAGTGGATGATGCGTTCTTGAAAAATAGGCAGGCAAGCTATCAGTATTCGAGCTCCCACCACTGCTAGGAGAGCCACAAACAGGCTTGCCATCAGTAACCGCCAGCTCCAAGTTAGAAACTGTAATAAAATTAGCTTCATTTATACGCGAACCACATCAAACTGTTCCTGATTATAGATAGGTTCCACTTGGAAACGAATCGGCTTATTAATAAATTATTCAAAGTTAGTAATATTTTTGGATTCTTCGGTTAGTAGTATGTCAAGCGCAGGCTCAGAGGCTAACACCACATACCCTTCACGTTCATAAGCATAAAAAACCCTCAAAACCTCCATAAGTATCTCATAACAAACGGTTTTAGTTGTTTTTAATTTGCCACTACCTTTACAGGTAGGACAAGGCTCAAATAATATATTCTCCAGCGACTCCCTAGTGCAATTTTTGGTTATTTCTGCTGAGATTTATACTCTACGCAGCTATCGGTCGGTCACGTTCTTCCGCGTTTCTAATGCGGAGAGAAATACCCACATGATTGCTCTTGGTATTAGGACAAAATAACGTGCAGGCTGAGAGATATGCGCTGTTAACCGAGCATTCTTGGTTCCTAGTGGGTTCTTTGGCCACCTGTACGGTTATCGACGCTCATTCATGAACTAATTATACAGTAGGATGCCCAGCTGTTATATCCTCGGCTTTTCATTTTTTGATTCTATTATTAGCATGGATAAACGCTGTTCGTTCAAGCCTTTTATCTACAAGGCCCCCAGAAGAACTCTGCCTACTTTGCCTTTATAAATATCGCCAGCGATACCCTTATTGCAAAATCTGGTGTTTGTTGACATAGTTATTGCCTCAACTCAAACAGCTTTCTTAAGTTTACCCGATAAATATCTGTCTGGATTAAGTAAGACCTCGTGAGTCAAATCCCAATTTCTTATTGGTATCTTACCCCAGCGTTCAGGGGTTAGCTATTTTGCCTGCCTGTAAACTTTTTTGCGGTTATCCATGAACATCTCAGACTCACCACGATGCCATTGAGCAGGTATCAGAAATTTCAGTCCGCTTTGTTTGTGTTCTTCGTTGTACCACCGGACAAAGCCATGTCCACAGCTTCGTGCTGCTTCAACATCCAAAAATAGCTTGCGTGGGTATCCTGGACGGCACTGAAAGATTCTGAAAATAGCCTCAGAATAAGGATTGTCATCACTGGCTCTTGGGCTATTAAATGAGCTGACTACACCAAGGCGCTGTAAGGCGGAAAGCATGGTGCTACCTTTCATGGCACTACCATTGCCAGAGTGCAGTACTAATGGCGTACTGGTTGCGGAGATGCCAGACCTGATGCATGCTCAGTCGATTCCGTTTGATGAACCTCTCATGTGATAATTCTACGACTGTAGATGTCTATTGCCAGATAGAGGTCTTAGTATCAAGTTTGAAGTGCGACAAAAGTAGTTATTGGCGGATTCATAAAAGCATTCCTCCGGTGTTTTATAAGTTAACCGCTTCCTTGGTCTTGTATTTAATTTGGCCGCGATGATATTACGGGACCTCAGCATAACTCAACAAAGACGATTATATTCTGGTAAAATATCGGCATGCAACAATCCTTCACAACACAGCCCAAACTCTTAGTTTCAGCCAGCGACCTAAATCATCCAAGTCTTCGTAGTCTGGATGATACAAAGGCGCTGCTGAAATGGTCAGAGATTGAGAAGTTATTATCCTCAATCTACGCCTCTAACACCGGTCGCCCCAGATATCCTCTGCTGACCTTGTTTCGAGCCTTATTGCTTGGAACATGGTATGGCTGATCCGATGTGCAGTTGGCTCAGTGCTTGTATATACCCGTCGCCTTTCAAGTTGCTACGTTGTTGGCTGCGTTCGCTCACCCCGATCACCTACTACTCGTAGGCTCACTGGGCTTCGCTTACTTGCTGCCTAGTAGCAATTTGAAATGCTTTGGGTATAGAGATCTTCTGTTTAGCAAGTTTTGTCACCTTGAACTTGGTAGAGCAGTTCCCGAGGCCTCCTCTTGGGACGCTTTCGAACACGACTTGTCGAACATCGTCTGTGTGATCAATTATTGGCAGAGATTAATCATCAGCTTGAAGCCAAAAACATCATCATGAGCTAAGGTCGCATTAATATCATTGATGCTACACCGATAGAGGCCGCGCGATCAGGTTCGGGCCACGCCAAAAGCGGAAAACCGACAAAAGATCCTGAAGCGGGCTGGCACGTTAAGAATTACAGTCGTGGTAACAAAAAAAGCACCTATGGTTTTTCCGTTCATACCGGTGTCGATGAAGATGGCTTTATTCATAGGCAAAGCGTAACGCCTGGCAATGTTCATGATTCTCAGGAACGTGATACCCTGCTGGGGATGAAACGGCACTGTATGCGAATTCCGCTTACAGCTCTGAGCAGACCCGAGATAAATTAGCGCAGCTAGGTATTAAAGATCAAGTCCAACGTAAGGGCTACAGAGGGAAGCCTCTATCGAAAGAAGATAGAACTCGTAACAAAGAAAGTTCAATTACCGTGACAAAAGTCGTTGGTTATACTAAGGTCTCATCACATTTTTGGAGTTTCTGAAAAAATGAGGGTATATAAAATTAAAGTTTTGTTGTGTTTACCAATAGTCATGACCATAAACGTTGCTTTTTCTCAAGAGATGTATCTTTATCCTAAAGCTTTTGATAAAAATATTGCTGTTGTAGAGCCGCATATATTAGGAAAAACCAGAGAGATCTATTGTGCAAGTCAGAGTGTATATGGAGAGTGTGTTTTTAGCTTTGAGACGTACTCCATAAATACTGATAGTGGTTATCATAGCTATATGAATATGCTAGGCGGATATGGAGCATGCCTACATAATTGGGCGAACGCTACCACTGGGACCAAAACACAAGCCAAGCTAGATCATATTCAAGGCGAGTTGGACGATTATCATAAAGATAGTAGTAATGATAAAATGATTTTTAAGCATGACGTTACAAATAAATGTTACACCCTTACAAGTAACGTGGCAAGTAGTATGATAAAAGACAACTACTTAAAAATGTCTATAGTATATCATATGCCAAAAATGAATACATGGCTGGGTATTAAGAGCGACCCCAGTATATCTTCGTATCTATTATGCGTGGATCACTCTCAAATAATAATAGACGAAATTAAAGACAGGAAAAAAGAGGCAGACAACAAAGTAGATTTACATCATTTATCTGTTTATACGGCATTATACATGAAAGAACCTGTAGCTGTGGCGATGCTAGAAAGTAAAGGAGATAATTATCATATTAAAGACATGGTTACTTATCCATACGCGCAGCTTGATGATAGAAAAAGTAGTGTGGTTCAGGGGGCTGAAGAAGCTCTGTTAAATTTTATAATCAGAGAGGTTAAGAGAAAAGAGCATATAAAGCAGGTTATAATTACGCATCACGTATGCAAGGACGAGGAATTACTTAAGAAGGGCTGGGTATTAGAGGGCATAACCGATCAGATAGACGTACTAACCAACACAGAAGAAGATATAACCAACACAGAAGAAGATATACTCAACATAGAAGAAGACCTAATCAATCAGATTGACCTACAAAGCAACACAACAAAGCCAAAAGATAGACGTAGAAAAAAACATTCCCATTTTTGTGGCTTTTTCAAGTAGCTCCATATACTCGTTACCATTGAAGGTGAGGGGTAGGCAGGGGCTGTAAAACAAACTGTGTAACTGCCCGTTTAGATATGAGGAACTAGCCGCTCCTCAAAATCAATTATAAAACGATTTAGCGCTGATTTCCAATCCCTGATCGGCATCGTCCATTTTTTGGATGCGGCCTCAACGGCCTATGTACGGGACAAAACATTTAGCAGATCTAAAAAGTGGTTTGATCATTTTTTGCACAGCTGTTTTTGAGTACCCGTCTAAGCCTAATCGAAACAGACTCTTGGCTGGACAGTAATGCTTGTTCAGCTGCAATTGATTTGCATTTCCATAACACCAGCGCCCTACTAGTAGGCACCACACAATAGCAATCGTCAGTAGTCCCATCAGTTTATCCATCCGGTCAAGGTTCGTCATATGTGTGGACTCCAAATCAAAGCCACGACTTTTTAGATTGCCAAACATGGTTTCAATACTCCAGCGCTTACTATAGTCATCTATTATGCTGTCTGGCTTTTTAGTAGCTACGACGATCAACAATCCTTTCAGTGTTCGACGGGCTGCAATATAGAGCGATACTCCAGATAATTCCTTTTTGCTATGCCACGTTACTGTTTGATTGCTTATAACGCCTCGGCATAGCTTGCCAATGGCGATTTTTTTGCTTCAATGTTCCACCACATTGTTTCTTTTAACCCGAATTCTGCATAACAGTTTGTTTTGACGTAACCAGTCTAAACCTTTCGTGGCCTATAAACTCACGATCTGCCAGAAGGTATCCATTCGCTTTATGGGAATGAGATTTAGTACACGCTCCATTACCGCTATGCGTTCATCGGTATTGGAGTTTCCTCCTTTTTTGTCAAGACACTCCCAAACAATGGGAATTGAGGTTGCTTGCCACGCAATTGATACCACCAGATAGTTGACGTTTTTGGAGCCATGCTTCCAGTTGGTTCTCTCCATGCGCAGGGTAAAGCGATCCATGTCCAGCAGCTCAGAATCAGCTCACCTAGCTGCTCAAAACTGTAGTCATAGTCAGCGAAAAATCGCTTTATACCCAAAGCATTTCAAATTGCTACTAGGCAGCAAGTAAGCGAAGTCCAGTGAGCCTACGAGTAGTAGGTGATCGGGGTGAGCGAACGCAGCCAACAACGTAGAAACTTGAAAGGCGACGGGTATAAAAACACATGATTGTTGTTAGCATATAAGATGATACCGATAGCCTTGTGTATCATGTGTGCTAAACTTGCTAAAATTGTGAGCTTATCAAGTAACAGTTATTCGTTCAACCTTGAAAAATAGGCACTAAAATAATCTATTTACTGGCCCACAGAGATATGATCCGCGAGAATTGCTAGATTTTTCCTGTGATGGTAACTTTTAGTATGAGCGAAGGTTTGAGGAAATAGCTTCAAAATCAAGATCATACAATAATAGCAGGTATGTTATCTCGCATAATAAAATTACTAATTTGCACAAATATCACAACTAATACAGATTGTTTAAGGAACTTTTCAAGTAGATCAGAGTCTAATAAAATATGAAAGTTCAAACAACAATAGCTTAGTAAGGTGATTGAGATGCAAATAAATCCCATAAAGCATATGATAACATTGTATCATGACGAGACTGACTCCTCATTCCCTAGAGATTCAAGCTCCACAAAAATAAGTGATTTTGCCGAGGAATGTTCATTATTTGTGCATTTATTCAGGGTTCGTCCTGAAAGTATGGCTCCTTTCCTTTGGAAAAATAATAAAGATCTAGAGATGAGATATCAACGCAAAATGCGAAAAGTGCAGAAAAAAAAAGGTTGCTCAGAAGGCCTGTTTCATAAACAGAAACACTGGTCAGAAGAGTTCACAGACCAAGATGACAGCGATATTTAAATCTCGCATCAGCTTGCAATAAAACGTTTTTAAAATATACATTGTTAATGTTTTGGTAATTATTCGTATTTTACTATACCAAGCGAAGCTTTCCGCAAATTCAAGTATGAAGTTTATCACAATTTATTCCCGTTACCATTGAAGGTGTAAGTAGAAGACAAGCGATCGAAACCCACATAAGTCTAATAGTAGTAGATGATGTGGGTGAGCTAGAGAGGTCAACAACATCATTGGTAACTGGTATATGATTGCCCTCAACTAACTTTGTGTAAAAATGCTTTTCTTTAGGACATAAATCTGGCATCGTTACTAGCAGGTCAGGTGTTAAGAATACTCCGTCATCACTTCGTCTCTTCGCCTCTTACCGGAGAAAAAGAGTAGGATTTTATATTCAGATTCACTCTTCTTTCACCTAGTTAGATGATGCTTTTCAGATCTGGAAGGGCATTCTAATGATAGAATTACGGCTGTATTTTTTAAAGAAACAACCTATTTTACGTATTTCAGGCTAAAATCAGTATCACAGTCAACAAGCTACCAAAGGGGTCTCAACAGCACCGCCTACGGAAGTATCTGACGAATTATAAATGAGACTAAAGTATTGAGTGGTTTTCTAGGCATATTTCGCAAGAAAAAAAACACCTCCTCCGAGGCTAAGATGAGCGCCGCCAGCTCACAGCAGAAGCCTACGGTTAAAAACTCCTCTCCCCCCCCTCACCCCAAAAAAACACATCAAACAAAAAACAACTGGAGTCTAAGCCAATTCAACGTAGAGCCTGAGGTAGGAAAAACTCTCTTTCATGATTTTGAATTGCCAGAGGGCTTAATGCACGCCATTTACGACCAAGGGTTCAAGTACTGCACCCCCATACAAGCTGAAGTATTAAGTAGCACTTTGGCGGGAATGGATGCCATAGGAAAAGCTCAAACAGGCACTGGCAAAACAGCAGCTTTTCTCATTAGTACGATCACACAACTTGTCACCATACCACCACCATCCCCCCGATATCTTGGTGAGCCTAGAGCAATTATTATTGCCCCAACCAGAGAGCTAGCACTACAGATAGGCAACGATGCAGAACAATTAACCAAGTATCTACCATTTCATGTTGTTACTGTGGTAGGAGGTATGGACTATGACAAGCAGCTTAAACAACTAACAGAGAACTACGTCGATATTCTTGTTGCAACTCCGGGGCGACTTCTTGACTATTGCGAACGCAAAGAACTTCATCTTGACCTTGTTGAAACACTGATCATAGATGAGGCCGACCGTATGCTGGATATGGGCTTTATTCCTCAAGTTAAACGAATCGTCAGAATGACTCCCCGCCTCGGCGAACGTCAAACTTTGTTGTTTTCTGCAACATATACCGATGAAGTGCTTAGGCTAGGAGAGCAATGGACTTGGAATCCAGTAAAAATAGAAATTGAGCCAGACAACATTGTTACAGATACGGTTGATCAAAAAATATACATTGTCACCAGCGAGCAGAAATACCGTCTGCTGGTGAATATTATTAATAAAAACCAACTAAAGCGAGTTATTGTCTTCACTAACAGGAGAGATCAAACCCGACACTTGACTGAGAAATTACAAAAAACAGGTATCAATGCAGAGCAGATTTCCGGTGAAATTCCGCAGAATAAACGACTCAGAACTCTTGACAATTTTCGCAACGGCAAGATAAACATATTAGTTGCTACTGATGTTGCAGGCAGGGGCATTCACATTGACGATATCAGTCATGTCATCAATTACCATCTACCAGAAAACCTGGAAGACTATATACATAGAATTGGTCGAACCGGGCGAGCCGGTGCTAGTGGTATCAGTATCAGTTTTGCCTGTGAAAATGACTCTTTTCTGATACCTGAACTGGAGAAATTGTTAGGATCCAAGCTGAATACTGAATACCCCTCGGCTGACCTCCTTACCTAAGATACGCTTTTGCAAGTTAGCCTATAGTGAAAGCTGCAGAAAATGGAGATAAAAAAATACTTTTTTAAAACCCTTTATACCCGTTACCATTGGGGGCGGTAGGCGAAAAACGAGCCAAACCTCATGAGCCTGCCAACCCATTATCGAAGAGTGTTACCAGCCCCCCTTGAAATGTGCACCTGAATAAAGGTCCAGCTATGGTACCAAGTAGTGTACTAAGAATCGATGATTGTGAAAGACTGGCTATAAAAACTTTGGGTTCTTTAAGAGCCACTATCAAAAACTTGCAAGATCCTCCCTGTACCCCCACAGTTGTCGCTTCTTCTGATTCTCTCAACTTAAACAGGCAGAGATCAGGTAGTGATCAATAATATGCTCTTCAAAAGAGTTCAAAGAGTCCATAATTCATAACATGATGCCTTCCAAAATGTGTCAGTCTGTCAATTGGTGCTTGCTACTGATATATCGCGTGTGACGCTGTACATTTGGCGAGAAAAAGCATTATCTCAAAGAATACCAGCGCCTAAAGCCAGATCAATAAACCCCTGCAAACCAGTTGGCCGTGAGCATTGAAACTACTACGCTGAATAAAATAGAGTTGGTTGAATACTTTCGTAAAAACCGACAAAAGATCCTGAAGCTGGCTGGCACGTTAAGAATTACAGTCGTGGTAACAAAAAGAGCACCTATAGTTTTTCCGTTCATACTTGTGCCGATGAAGATGGATTTATTAATAGGCAAAGCGTAACGCATGGCAGTGTTCATTATTCTCAGGAACGTGATACCCTGCTACTGGGGGATGAAACGGCACTGTATGCGGATTCCGCTTACAGCTCTGAGCAGACCCGAGAGGAGTTAGCGCAGCTAGGTATTAAAGATCAAGTTCAACGTAAGGGCTACAGAGGAAAGCCTCTATCGAAAGAAGATAGAACTCGTAACAAAGAAATAGCCGTAACACTGTCGGGTGGTGAGCGTCCTTTTTTTGCCACCTATAAAAGACACTACTGACTTGCCAGAACTCGGTTCATGGGCCTTGCCAAAAATGCGCCAATTTATGGGCTGGCCGCTATTGCTGCGAACATTCGTAAAGGTACTAAGTTTTTGGTGCTCTATGGTGTGTCAAAACCATGTTATACAGGATAGATACGTTAAAAATCAGTCCGAAGCACTAAAATCAGCGTATAAAACAAATGATTTGATGTTCAACACCTTAGAAAGCTTCGTAATGGCTGACAAAACTTGGAAAGTTCAATTACCGTGACCAAAGTCGTTGGTTATACTGAGGTCTCTAACTAATTATTGTTTTTAAACTACGCTGGCTGGCGTAGAACTAGAATACTTAATAATATTATTCAGATGCTCAGCTAATCTACCATAAATAGTTGGTTTTTCTATATAGTCGATAGCACCTGCTCTAATAGCTTTTACAGCGCTAGCAATATCACTATGTAGCCCAAGCATAATAACTGGTACCTGCCCACCTCTGGTGATAAGCGAAGTGAGTAAATAAAGAGCTCCTCTCATAGGCTTATCCATAGCAACAATAACACATGATGGTTGAGTAAACTCCATGGCTTTCATCAGCTCATCATCTGATTGGAAACAGTGTAAACTAAGTGCTTTTTCTGCACACAGACTACGTATCGTCTTTGTAGTACCTGCATCTGGCTCAAGAAGGTAAATAGTAGCGGTTGTTCTCAGATTCATGTAAGCAGCCTTGCTCTATAATAAATAATCAGCACCTTTCGTAATATGCTACACATATTTCTCTTTAAACGAAAATGATAACTAACTAAGCTGATGTACTCAACATGTTACAGTAGCACTTAAAGTGCTTTGAACTCATACCTAGACTGCCAGTATAAGTTACACACTGTTGCCCAATAAAAAATCAATTGAACTATGGTCATTTAGGGCTTTTCGCGGCCGTATGTTATTATAAAACCAAAGCGCATCAATTTTATTTGTCGACACTCCGCCGATACTATCGGTAAAATCACGTTTCCATGAGTAGCATGGCTTGGACAAATATATATTATCGTCTATTACTTTAACGATACTTGCATGGCCAGCAAACTCACCCTTCCATGCACTGGACAAAAAAATATTTCCCTGTGCTTTTCAAGATATATACCCATCACGGTATCTATTTCCCAATGACCTAGTGTTTCACGCGTTTCTACTTCAGCTGATCGGTCTGCTATATTGCGCTTATTGGCAATCCTGCCTAAGTTTTTGGTGCTCTATGGTGTGTCAAAACCATGTTATACAGGGCTGATTCAAATCTGGAGTGCATCACTTGACTAGGTAGAAGAAAGGGCTAGCTGAAGGTAAGCTCCTACCCTTTTCTCCGGCAAGAGATGAAGTGATGACTACAACTTAGCAACAACTGGCTTACGAGCAACGATGCCAGATTTCCGCCCTAAAGAAAAGAGGTTGCAGCCAAAGGGATATAGCGGAGATCATTGGTACCAGCCAGTCCACTGTGATCCGAGAGCTGGCAAGGAATACTGGCTACGTGGATATAGGCATAGGCAAACACAAGGCCGAACAGATAGGCGGCGTACAGAGTCGGCTCTGGCGAGTAGAATGACGCCAAAAATGATCGCGGTGATTGAATCAAAGCTGCGTGTAGAGTGGAGCCCAGCGTCACTTCACCTATGCTTATGTTATGCAAAACGAAGCTCATCATCAAGATGCTCTTTAACTTGGATTACCTGCCTTACCAAGTGCGCCAAAGACTTAGTGCCCATTTTCTCCATAACACGTGAGCGATGAATTTCAACAGTTCTTTGACTTAGGTTTATATCAGCAGCAATAACCTTATTAGCCTTTCCTTCCATAACATGATGGAGAACCTCACGCTCCCTATCTGTCAAGATCGATAGCCTCTGCAGTATTTTTTTGTGTTCCAGTAACTCTATACGCTGTCGTGCGTCAAGTTTGAGTCCTTCGTTGATCAAATCAAATAAATCGTGGTCACGTAATGGCTTTTGTATGAAGGTCATTGCACCATCCTTAATGGCCTGCACCGCCATCGGTACATCTCCGTGCCCCGTGATAAAAATGATGGGTAGAATGCAATGAATCTCATTCAACCTGCTTTGTAGATCAAGACCACTCATACTAGGCATACGAATATCAAGCACTATGCATCCTGGACGATTTTCGTCATAATATTTCAGGAAATCTAGTGGAGAAGAAAATGTTTCTACTAACTGCTCTACAGAGTTCATTAACATTTTCAACGAATCGCGCACAGCTTCGTCATCATCTACAATAAAAACGGTAGATTCTTGCCCAATATTTTTTTTCTGCATAATTACTCCGCAGTATACAAAGTGTTTTGTTGCAAATGAAAAAAGTACAGTTAAAGCCAAAGATAAGCCTACACACAAGTTTATAGCCCCAAAATACCGAAACTGAGATTCAACCTCTATAAAATCAGTTCAATCCTGCAGCAAAGGTTTTACACGCATTACGAAGGTATAAATGAATGAGATGAGTGGAGCGAGGCTAAGAGAGATCAGCAACACCCCACACCTTCAAAAGCAATAGATATAAACACTCAATCCCTATAACTCTTGTTTATCATAATTCTATGACGTAGTCACGGAATTTGTTTCAATAAATATATCCTATTATACACAAAAGAGGCTTTTACTATATACATTATAGATAAAAAAAGTATAAAGAATTGGCGATTGTAAATTATACACTCTCCTATAACCGAAGGAAATACTTATAATAAGTTATTCTAATAAGTACACAGCATTAGCCCTATATCAAGAGACAAATAGACATTGTTTTCAAATTATACCAAGTACCTTTCTGTAAAATGCGTAGCAGACCAACGGCTCAATTATTAAACACGACATGTGCCATCTATATTGCTGCACTGATTCTACATTCAATCCTATTACGAATGCCGAATTCATATACTAAGTCCGACACCAAATTTAATAAAAACGACGAACTTCGATACTCTTAACGCCATACTCCGACCACGAAGTAAAAATCTATGATGCATCAACAACTCACCAAGGATGTTAAATATATGATAGTAGCGATAAAAAGGCAAGAATTAAGGTTTACGAACATTTCCAGCGCTACCGGGAAACACCGAAGCACCAGATATCAAGAATTTAAACGCAATACTTGTTGGCATAATGATGGTTCATATCAACCTATCAAAGCTCAGCTAAAGACACTAGCTCAACGTCAACGCTTACAGAAAATAATTATGAGATCGTTAGTCCGCTCTTACTTAAATAATGGAGTCCTGATCAGATTACTGGTTACTTAAAGTGGCTAGATTTACGTTGCTTTATCCATGAAAATATTTATCGATATATTTGCCGTGATAAAAAGAAAGGCTGGTTGCTATGGAATCACTTGAGTTATGCTCAAAAGAGAAGACGTAAACGCTACAAGACTAATGGTAGTCGTGGCAGGCTTGCCAATAAGCCTAATATAGCAGCTGAAGTAGAAACGCGTAAAACCTTAGACTACTGGAGCATAGATACCGTGATGGATAAAGGTCCTGAACACTGTATAGTTACACTGGTTGAGCGAAAAACTGGTTACACATTAATAAGCCAATTAAACGATAGAACAACCAAACCAACCAACAAACGAACGGTAAAATTAATGAATAAAATACCTGGTAAATTTAAACCATTTACATCAGATAATGGCACCAAGCTTCACCAACATAAGAAAGTTGAAGAAGTAACCAATTGCCCTTATTACTTTGCCAACCACATCGCCCATGGGAACGCGGTAGGAATAAAAACACCAATTACTTTATTCTACAATACTTAGTTAAGGAAACATCAATAGCAGCACTAACTCAACAACTATGCACTATCATCGCTGCTAAATGAAATACAATACCAGGGAAGATATTAACTTATAAAGCACCTAAATAATTCTTTTATGCATAACTATTTTTGCCGCACTTCAAACTTGCCACTAAGAATTAAAGAAATCACATAGTAATTAACACAGATGTAATTTTTCTTCATATACCTATTCGAAGTTGAGTTATTAAAACATATTATGAATAGATAACAAACAACTGACAATTCTGTTGTTGTATAAAGCCACTATAGAAGAAAATGGCTGTTTGTTAGTCTGGGTAATACTTTTAACACTATAACTCCATTCTACTTTAGTTTGGTGAGCATGGATTTTTGCATGAGGGTGAGCTCGAAACTCTTTCTGCATATTAGTAATTTTTATATTGAACTGTTCAAACATATTGATAATACTCTTACCTCTTATTTGCATCTTATTTGCATCTTGGATTTATTTGAAGGATTTATCGGACTCAGGTACTTTTGTGTTATTTTCTGCATCAATAGAGCCTGTTTAAGGAACCTGAAGCCTTGATCGGCACTTGACCAGCTTGACGTAAAATAAGATAATATTGGCCTGGCTTGACTAGGGATCTAGCGAGAGACCCTATATTGGGGGAACCGTTTTCACTAGGCAGCTCTAGCAACCATTGAGCATACTCACGAATCACAGCCCACAACACCGTGCATGATTTCAATCATTCTTGAACATCACTGTTATTGGTTACATGGAAAAAAATGATTCATATTTTTGCTTAGTATACTGATAGCTTCATGTAAGCGCCCTCTTACTTTCATGCCATGAAAATCAAGCTGCAAAAGATTAAGTATTAACGATCATCCCGTTGACTAGCAGTTCTTGCTGAATAATATGTTCTGGAGTAACCTTTAACCCTTCAGCGGCCAGGGACGGATCTCTAATTAATAATAATATGACTAGCGTACATAGTAGAGAGAGGTTCATCCTTGCTTCTCTCCATAATAAAGTTATTTCAATAGCCATACCTGTCCTGATTTAAGACCGCAAAGCTTAGCCTCCCTTTATACCAACTCCCGCTGCAAGCGTGAAATTACTAACCGTGCTCACTTACCCCAATCACCTACTACTCGAAGGCTCATGGGAGTTAGCTCATTGGCCTCTCCTCGAACCCTCAGTGAAAACTAGCGCACCTACATATCAATTGTTTTGAGCATAATAGTCAACCCCTATGCTTTTTGTAACTGTTCTTTTAGCTTTTCTGGTAATTCGGTAATAATCAATTGCCCAGATGCTTTATCATAACGTATTTGGCTGCCGAGAAGCTCTGCATTGAAGGAAAGATTTAATCCTTTCCCGCTGCCACTGTAGCGTATAAGCTTGGTCAGAGTTCGTCGCTCTGGCGTTATAGGCAAGGTCATATCGTAATCTCTGGTATTCACAAAACGAGCAAAATCATCGGATCCAAATTCCGTAATATGACCGGTCAGTTCTGCTAAGGATACGTCTTCACCATCACTCAGCTTGTTTTGACAGTAGTCATGAATCTTTCTTTTGACGGTTTTTCGATCTTCACTAGAAGCGGTTTCTTGGCAGTAATCTTCTACAGCGGAGACAAGGTTGACAGTTTCTTCTTTACTACCGCTAGTTTCAGTGCAGCCAAGAGCTTGCTGAAAGACATCGCTAAGTCGATGACCAGTGCGTGGGCGAACAAATGAAAGATAGCGACTGCCTAAAGGGTTTTTTTGCCACTCATTAATATTTATGCGACAAGCCAAAGGCATTCGCGCCGTATCAAGATAAGAGCAATCGGTAATATTAAGGTCCTGTGTCACTGTAACGCTAGCGTGATGAGTGAGAATACAAAGCAAAAAATAATGGCTTAGCCCCTGTTTATAGTCTGCTAAAAGAACATAGCCACCACCTTGGGACCCAGCCTGATTTAAACTTTCTTTGAGTTTTTCCAGAGTTTGAGTAGTAAACTCGGCATAGTCCATGGAACCGTTGATATATTGCTCCAACCAATCTGCAAAATGATTATCATTACCCTCATAAAACTGGCCGTAACGTTTATCTTGCTTTTTATTGAAGGTTTGCTGAAGATCCTCAAGCATTGCCTCCAATGCTGGCGTTGGCTGGAGACTGTGGCTTGATGGCTTTGCTGTCAAGGCATTGGTTTCAGCTGAGTGCTCCAACTGATGGACGATAATTTTTTGAATGGTCATGATAATAACCAAGTGAGTGGATGGGTCCGATCACCGATCAGGCGGGAATACTACCTGGCACACAGAGACGCCTATGGAGCCAAGGCCAGAATATTATACTCCAAAGGGTAATTAGCAACCCTCGGAGAAAACTATAACTGTAAATAGAAATAGTGCTTTTAATCAAGGTTGGCGTAGTTGCAGTTAACTGCCAGATCAATATGGTAATAAAAAAGCCTAGGACAGTACGGACTAATAACTGCAGAGTACAAAGATTCATGGTTGTTGTATCGTCCAAGCCATGGTTAATAATTAAGCCGATAGCGACTCCAATTAATAGCAATAGATGCTTGTGTGTGGCTGTTTGCGTAGCGGCTCCAAGGACTAATTCTGAAGCCAACATAATAATTGGCGCTATAACAGCGATGCCAAGAAAAATAGAAAAAAACATCTTCCTCGAAATAGTGGCCAGTATTATTGAAGCTTGCTGTGAAAAATACACCCATAGTAAAAGCACCAGACACCCTATGGCTATTCCGGTTAAAACTTGAGAGGGGAAATGCACACCAAGATATACACGGGATAGAGCAATAGTGACAATAAATAGCAATGCTATAGCTGTAATAATTGGGCTGCGCAACCTCCATGCCAATAGCCCCCAGAACACAGTAGCATTCTGACTATGACCCGACGGCATACCATAGCCTGATTCTCTAATACCTTGAAACAAGCTTGTATCGAGCATATAAGGGCGGGGAGCAGCTATCAATGGTTTTATAAATAAAAAAAACAGGGTGCTCAATAATACGCTACAAGACAAACTTAGCGCTAAGCGCTGAAAGCCACTCCAATAGAGCATCGCACCTAGTAATAAGTAATGCTTAGAGTAGACATGAAGCGACAGCCATCGAAGAAAACCGTCCGCAAAAGAAAAGGCTTGCTGTACATCAGCAATGAAGGTAAAAGAGTCCATTATTTAGCCTTTAATTTTAGTGGGTGATTGAAACTCTGTTTAACAGTATTATCCAATATGTGCTGATTAGATCTGACTTCAGCCAAAAATCGGATAGCAGCATACAAACTCAATACTTCTTGGATAATCTCGCTAACAAAGCACTCTTTATTGGTAAGGTTTTTCTTAAATACTTGTTCAAGTTGTGTTTGTAGATCTGAGACCATGAACTCCAATCCCATATTAATTAGCTCTGGGGCAGTAGATGGTAGCAGATTTAGCTATGAAAAAGTACTAATTATGAAAGCAGCAGTTTCAGCATTTTGTCTCGTGGATATGGCAGTAACATGACGCGATGAATAGGCGGAGTATTGCCATAGAGCATCCCGAGCGCCAGCACTTGTTATATCGAATTTTTAGATAGCTGTCTAGATAATGCTGTAGTGGTGCCAAAAATACTACCCACACCTTCAATGGTAACTGGTATAGAAATGGTAAGATGACAAATGCATCTCCACCTTCTTCATGGATCTCGTTAGCGCGAAAGGCCGAGCGAGTGTCGCAATTGTATTTTGTCTGGCTGCACCCTAGTAAGTGTCAGTCACTAGTGTGCGCTAAAGGGTAATTCAGGTATAAGGTCCAGTCTTTATAGCGCGCAATTTCTTTGAACTGACCACGAATAGTATCAGGCAAGTGGTTGAAATCATCATCCTGCGTAGCAAGGAAATAATTTCTACCACGGTCTTCAAGTGTATCTTGCAGATGCTGAATGCTATTAATGCTAGAGGCCTTGCCGCCGGAGTAAAAACGGGAGGAAAATGATGTACCGTAAAGAAATAAAATACCTGGATTATCTAGGCCCTGTTGTTGAACAATCTGCATCAATTGTTTGTGTGATTTTTGTCCGTAACCGTTCATAATAAAAACGGTTGATACTATTACCAAAATAGGAGCCAAAATAGTTGTTGCCAAAATGCGCTTTTGGTATAGATGCCATGTATCCTGCCAGTGATCAGCAAGTAACAATGCGACAGCAGGAGCTACAGGTAAAACGTATGTCCAAATGACATTTTTGGCAAAGGTAAAAAAAACCAATGGAAAGAGTAACCAAAGAAGTATAAAAAGCCTCCATGAATTAATGTTATAGCTATTTCCTCCAAGAAATCCTCGGATCCACCTGAATGCAATTATTAGCAGAAACGGAGTCCATGGCAAACAGCTTACCAACCAGAATAACCAGATAGTGCCCATGGTAGTAACATGGGCAGCCCCGTAGCGATCTCCATCCCAGCCAGTATCAAGGTACCGCTGAAAATGTTCGCCAATGAAGAAATACTGCAGAAAACCTGGCGTTTTTATCTCTGCGGCAATATACCAAGGAGAAGCAATCAGCAATGTTAAAAGTGTTCCTTTGATCCAAGGAAATTTTTGCCATAGTGTTACCAGTCTTCGTTCTGGTAGGCACCAAATAAATATTGGCAGCCCTGCTAAAATCAGGGCTGCCAGCCCCTTAGCTAGCAATGCTATTGCACAGCCGACAAAAAATGTATATTGCCAGAAACTACCTTGCCTAGTATTTTTTGAGTGCCAGCCAATCCAGAATCCAGTTAATATCATCGTTATCGACAGAAGCATAGTCGGTTCCGCCAGAATAGTGCCGGACAATATTAGGAATATAACTGTTGTGGGTAAGATCAGAAAAACCAGACGAGCTGCAGATTTACCTAGCTGAAAAAGTGCCAATCTACCAGTTAGCACTACAATACTTATACTGACCAAGAGTGAAGGAAGTCGTGCTGCAAACTCATTAGTACCAAATAGTTTAAATGAAAAGGCAGAGAGCCAGATAAACAGGGGTGGTTTGCCCCAAAAAGGCACATCAGTGTCGAACCAGAGAGTAACCCAGTTTCCGGTTTCTATCATTAGCCGGGCCATTTCACCGTAGCGAGCCTCAGATGTATCCTGTAATGGATATAGGCCAATTGTGGCAAAACGTATTAAAAATGCGACTAGACAAACAACAGGCGCCATTAGTAATGGCGAACTAACAAATCTTATTAATTTATTCGTAAAGGTATTCATTTTCTGAAAAATATAGATCCCATAATATTAAACTATCTGCTTGCACAAGTATGATACACTCATTACCCCTAAAAATGCGAGGTTATTGCCAGCTCTCATTCACCCAAATCATCCCACTCTTAGGCTCATGAGGCTTGGCTCATTTATGCCTCCCCTTCTTCAAAGATTATGTACTTCAGAGCTAAATTCTTCAGATATTTTAAAATAATGCATGCTTTTTTATCGTGAAAATATTGCCAAATTCTTTAATAAGCTGACTCTAGACTTGCTGCGCACCCGAGACAATGTTTACTAGCGATCATCATTTCTGCCTCTTTTTTTATTTATATTGCGATTATCATCTCATAGAATATAATTATTTAGTCGTGTAATGATGTTGAAGAGGCTAAAGCATGTCACGAATTTATAAGACTTTATTACTAGCCGTATTAGTTGGTACAGCTACCGAGATGCAGGCATCTGTTTCAAACCATGATCTACTGTATGTATATGATTTGGCGGTGAAGCACGATGCTCAAAATGCTGAAGCAAAAGCAAGAATGCACGCAACAGTAGAGAAAACTTTTCAAGGTAGAGCTGCATTGTTACCTAGTCTAAATTTGAATGCCAGTACTCAGTTTAATAAAGTAGAAACAAACGTAGACGGAGGGAGTGATGTTAAAAACAACTATAACTCTCATGGCTGGAGTGCAATTCTGAACCAGCCATTGTTTAATCTAGAGCGCTGGTTCAACTACAAGCAGACCAAAGCAGTTAGCGAGCAGGCTAAATATCAGCTTGCCTCTGAACAGCAGGGCTTGATATTACGAGTCTGTGAAGCATATTTCAATATACTAAGAGCAGAAGATAGTCAGATTACATCTAAATCTGAAGAAAAAGCGGTGAAACAACAGCTGGATCATGCCAAAGAACGTTATAATGTGGGTTTGACGGCAAAAACTGATGCTCTTGAGGCTCAGGCTGAATACGATAATGCCCGAGTTTCTCGCATATTAACTGACAATCAAGTATCCGTCAGCTATGAAAATTTAAGAACGATTATCAATACAATTCTTAGTGATATTGGTAAGCTAAAAAAACATATGCCTCTATTAGCCCCAACTCCAGCCATTATTGAAAGCTGGGTCAACAATGCCGTTGCTAACAATCTAAACTTGAAAGCCGCAAGGGAAGAACTTATAGCCACAGAAGAAAACCTACGAGCAAAAAAGTCCGAACATGCACCAACGGTGGATGCATTTGCTAGCTATAACCATACTTCTACCGACTCTGACAAGGCTCGTAATAGCACTAATGGTGGCACTGCATCTGGTCGCAGTAATTCAACAGTTGTTGGCCTAAACCTAAAGGTACCTATCTTTTCTGGTGGGGCAACCTGCTCCTTGGTGCGTGAGGCAGGCTATTTGATGGAACAGTCGCAGCAGCGTTTTGACATGCTTCTCCGTGAAACTAGTTCAAAAACTAGAAATTTCTTCAAAACAGTCAACTCTGATATTGAGCGTGTGGAAGCACGAAAGCAGGGGATTCTTTCTTCTGATAGCGCACTAAAAGCAACTCAGAGTGGTTATGAAGTAGGTACTCGTAATATAACGGATGTACTTGAAGCTCAGAAAAGACTGTACTCTGCCCAGCGGGATTACTTGAATGCTCGTTATGATTTTATCATAAATACATTAAGGTTAAAGCAGTTGGCAGGCACTCTAAGTCCTGATGATGTGCGTAGCCTAAGTGGCTGGATTATTTTTTCTAAGGTTGAAAGTTAGGAGTCAGAAATTAAGTAATGAGAACTTTGCATAAGCATCATATGCAACAGTATTACTCATTTGAAAAATGCATCGAGCTTATATTCATGCCATTGATGGTGAAATCGGTCAACAATCTCATGCCATCAACGATAACTGTAACGGGTATAGAGTATCACTAACCCATCTAGTGATAGGTTTGGGTTATAGCAGTCAAACAAATTTTCTTGTTGATCGAAAAGACGTCCGAGCCCACCTGTCGCAATGTGTGTCGCTTTTATACCTAATTGCTTATCTATGCGCGATAAGCAGCCTTCAACCATTGAGACATAACCCCAGTAAATGCCTGCCTGCATAGCATCATAGACATTTGTGGCAATAACATTATCTTTTTGGTATTCCGAGATCGCTATTTTAGGCAGCTTGGCTGCTGCGTTATGCAGAGCTTCCAGAGATAAATTTACTCCTGGAGCGATCATTCCACCGTCATAAGCTCCTTTTTCTCCAATGACATCAAAGGTTGTCGCTGTGCCAAAATCAATAATTACAATAGGAGTTTTGTATTTATGCTTTGCAGCAATAGCATTGACCAATCTATCAGCACCAAGTTGTGCAGGGTCATCGATGTTAATAGTGATCGGAAAATTGTTCAATCTAGGGGCAATAATAATAGGATTCATGTGCAAATGCTGGTGACAAAACCGTGTAACAGTTACTGTGACATCAGGAACAACGCTAGAGATAATAATATCAGCAATATTTGCATATTTTTGTAAAATCGGTGATAACAGTGAAAAATACTCATCACTTGTACGCTGGCTGCGGGTTTCTAAACACCATTGCCGAACAAAACTTTGAGCGTTCAAATCATAAAAGCCAAAAGCTATGTTGGTATTTCCCACATCAATTGTAAGTAACATTTTATTCCTCAAAAATATGACTTGTGCCAAAGCTTGTTATTGTGCTCTATATTGATTATCGCAAACTCAAGCGTCCTTACAAGGGTAGCGCCAAGACCTTTAAAACCCTTTCATATAACCAATAACTTTGTCAAAATATGGGTGCATTCCAACAAAATAAAGTACCATGTTGCGGCCTAAGTAATCACAATAAAGCTTAGGCTAAACAACTAAACGAAACTTTTGCATGAACAAGACGCGTAATGATATTATTCACCACCTGATCTTTTAAAACCTAGATCTCCTGCATAAACGACAAACTAGTAGCTTGAGGCTTACCTCTTTCAGCTGATACACATCAAACTGATTTTTCGGAAAGCCACCAATACTTATTTCTTTTGAGAACAATCATCGCAGCAAGTCTTTAGCATTCTATATCAGTTTCCATTATAGCTATGAGGCTTTTGACTGCCCTCACCAACCACCTACTATTAGCAATCTCATTAGGCTCCGCTCGTTTGTCGCTTCCTCACACTTTAAATAGTCACTGAAATAGCTATCGGATGTTAAAAAATAGCACCTCGCAGCCACTTTCGTGCCAAAATTAAAGCTGGGAAAAATAAATACCCTGAGAAAAATAAACTAAAACTGAGGCTAGGTCGACCTAAATTCTCGATAAATAACAAATCACAGCGATATCACTTTCAATATTGAAGTGGCAGAGGTGCAGAACATTTTGTATATACCCATTACCTTTGAAGATGTGGGGTGATGTTGACTGCCTATGTACGGGACAAAACATTTAGCGGATCTAAAAAAGTGGTTTGATCATTTTTTGCACAGCGGTTTTTGAGTATCCGTCTAAGCCTAATCGAAACAGACTCTTGGCTGGACGGTAATGCTTGTTCAGCGGCAATTGATTTACATTCCCATAACACCAGCGACCTACTAGTAGACACCACACAGCAGCAATCGTCAGTAGTCCCATCAGTTTATCCATCCTGTCAATGTTCGTCATATGTGTGGACTCCAAATCAAAGCCCCGACTTTTAGATTGCCAAACATGGTTTCAATACTCCAGCGCTTACTATAGCCATCTATTATGCTGCCTGGCTGTTTAGTAGCTACGATGATCAACAATCCTTTCAGAGTTCGACGGGCTGCAATATAGAACGGTACTCCAGATACTTTCTTTTTGCTATGCCACGTTACTGTTTGATTGATACTAACGCCTGTGCATAGCTTGCCAACGGCAATCTTTTTGCTTCGATGTGCCACCACATTATTGCTTTTAACCAGAATTCTGCATGACAGTTTGTTTTGACGTAACCAGTCTAACCATTCGTGGCCTATAAACTCACGATCTGCCAGAAGGTTATCAATTCTCTTTATGGGAATGAGATTTAGTACACGCTCCATTACCGCTATGCGTTCATCGGTATTGGAGTTTCCTCTTTTTTTGTCAAGACACTCCCAAACAATGAGGGTTGAGGTTCCTTGCCAAGCAATTGATACCGCCAGATGGTTGACGTTTTTGGGGTAATGCGTCCAGTTGATTCTACTCATGCACAGGGTAAAGCGATCCATGTCCAGCCAGCTCAGAATCAGCTCACCTAGCTGCTCAAAACTGTAGCCATAGTCAGCGCAAAATCGCTTTATACCCAAAGCATTTCAAATTGCTACTAGGCAGCAAGTAAGCTAAGCCTCGTGAGCTTACGAGTAGTAGGTGATCTGGGTGAGCGAACGCAGCCAACAACGTAGCAACTTGAAAGGCGACGGGTATATACGGCGATAACTGGACTCGTTGTTTGCCTTCGTCTGAAACTCTTCGGCTACACGGTATAAGTTAGTGGAACGGCTACGCAGTAAGGCCATTACAAACCGTGCAATGAAGGTGATCCTAGCTTGATGCAGGGGTAGATGAGCCTTAATCTTCTTGACCGATGAACTGACGTCTTGCTGAATTCAAGCATATGACCAATCGCGATGCGCTATTTATGGCGATAAAATGGACTACTCACACCTTTCTGAGAGAGACCTCTGCTGAGAAAGCCAAAAGAAAGCGATTCATACTTATATTTACCATATACCAATGAAACACTGTAAATTTGTCGATCTACTAAAATGTAGCCTAGCGTGCTACTGCATGCCCACTCGGAGATACTAGGCAACTAAATAAGTAGAACATTCTTAATTTAGAAACCTGCCCCCTAAGCTCAGGAGTTATTTAAAGCTCTTCATAACACGCTCATAGATAAATATTTAGCAGCTAATGGACGGAATCCAAATACGTGGTATAATTTATCAGGATAAGATCTCTGCTAATAACAAAGGTGTTGTAAGCATATATACATAGTAAATCACAATATTTAGTTATTCATAAGTAATAAGTCATGAATCAGTTTTTACGTATTATACAACTATCAGACACTCATCTTTTTGCAACCGATTGCGGACAAGTGCACGGTGTTAACACTCATGCAAGCTTGAGTGCAACAATTAAACACCTTCAAAACCGTTTTACCGATGCTATTGATGCCATTGTTATTACTGGTGATATCAGCCAGGATGAAACACCAGCTTCTTATCAGCGCTTAATCAACCACCTTACCCCACTGGCTACGCCTTTTTATTGGCTTCCAGGCAATCATGATATATTGGAAGTAATGACCAAGGCATGTCCACAGGCTGTTATCCAGTGCGTAGAAATGAGGCAGTGGCAGTTGTTAATGTTGGACTCAAAAAGTTCAGGAGAAGTTTCTGGCAGACTTACGGATCAAACATTAAGTTGGTTAAAATCTAGGCTCTCAGAAACAGAAAGTAAGAACACCATCATAGCTATGCACCATCATCCTTATAAAACTGGTAGTAAATGGATGAATCATCTTGGACTTCAAAACGCCTTTCAATTTCAAGAAATTATATCTGACTATAGTAATATTAAAGCAGTTATTCACGGTCACATTCATCAGCAAGCAGAAGTATTTGTCGGCAATATTCCTTGTTTTGCTACACCGTCTACCTGTGCTCAGTTTAAAGCTAACAGTCCTGATTTTCAGATCGACCATAGTCAGGCTACTGGCTACAGGATTTTGGAGCTGCATAACAATGGACGACTAGAGACCTCTATTGTTAGAGCATACAACCATTATGATGGGTAACACAATAACATCCTCGCATCAGAAAACCATATATCTGCATGATTCATCAAAGAGCTTTGTAAAAAATAGTACATTAAGGCGCTATTGTTGAATTCGGAAGATTGGCCTATGCCTACAATTGCTAAAGCTTTGAGGAACAGTGAATCTAGCATAAACCACTATATGAATGACTACCTGAAAAAGAGAAATCTGATGCCTGAAAATGGTGGCAGCAAAAGTCGCTTGAATGACTAGCAAACGCGGCAATTGATCGAGCATATCTCTGAGCATACCTATGCTTATATCCACCAGATTCTCGCTTATATCTCTGAGAAATGAGACGTAAATATACTGCATCCAGCCTAAACAAATAGCTTCACCAACATCGCTTCACCTACAAAAAACCGAAGGGCGCACCCCACAAGTTTGACTCTGAAAAACAGGCTGAGCTTGTGGAACGCTATGAAGCCTTGAAGACTTCATTGCCAGAAAACGAGGTGTTGCTTTTCATAGATGCTGATCACCCAAAGCAGGCGACAAAAATCACATCAGGGTGGATTCGAAAAGTGGTTGATAAAGTCATCACTACGACGGGAAGCCGTACTCGGCTGAACATCGTAGGTGCAATTGAGCTAGGCGATTTATCAGCAGCTATCTTTGATCAATTCAAGACCATTAATGGTATAGCTATTATCGAGTTTTTCCAAAAAGTACGGAGCGTTTATGCATCAATAGAAGTTATTCATATAGTTCTTGATGGTGCTGACTACCATTACTCAAAGGAGTTGGTTGAGGCCTCCAAAAAGTTGAACATAAAGCTACATTACCTTCCGCCTTACAGCCCAAAGTTGAACTTCATTGAACGATTATGGAAGGTCATGAATGAACATGCCAGAAATAATGAATACTTCGTAACTACTAAGGAGTTTCGACAAAAAACAAATCATTTCTTCTATAAAACTATACCCCAAATTGGTGCTTCATTGATCAGCAGGATAAGTGATAATTTTGAGATGATGCAACACGCATTTTGAACTCTCTCTGGGTATAAACCCAGATATTTACTTTACTAATCCTTATTAGCTAGATTGCCAGAATAAATGGCACACTGCTTACTCAATAACATATCAGTCTAACTAAGGTTTTTCGCGGCCGTATTTTAATTAAAAATTGAGCTGCATCTATTTTATTTTTCTACAAGTAACCAATATTCATTCCCTTCAGCAAGAATCGACGCAATAGTTCATTAGTCTTCTCGTTAAATTTGCTCCGGCGTAAAGCCTAAGCCAAGCTATTGCAATGATCCTCTTCACCGACATAAGTCATAGGAAGGCAGAGCTTCAGGAAAACCGTTTTATCGGAGCGGTGCACATAACCACCAACCCTGCGCACCGAAAATACGAGTTTATTGAGGGGTATTGAACAGGCATCATTCCGTCAGAGCCTACCGCTTTTAAGATCTTTCTATGTGGTTACCTGATTCGTTGTATAAGAGCTACAACTAAAAGCAGCTAACTTTCAAATCCATTTCAAGTATGTTTGCTACTATGGAAATCAAGCTTATTCATGGGAGATAGGCACACAAATGGCTTGATCAAGCAATCTTTCCTAAAAGGCACCGAGCTTACTAAATAAGATATTCAAATACAGCATATGAGAATCGGTTAAATCATAGATATCGAAAAACTCAAGGCTACCAATCACCAATCTAGAGATTTAGAAATGGGGTAGGGAGTGTACGCAGGCTTACATACTCATAATCAAATTGCAATATATGACTTGAAAGTACGCAATAAGTCTCCTAGATTTATTATATAAACGTAGTAATAAGGGAATGATGTTATGACCAAAGGACGGGCTACCCATCGCGGGGATGATGAGGATTTCATTGAAGACGCAAATAATCATATCCGGAGGGAGAAATCAATTAGAGATAGGTGTCAAAAAAGGAAAGTGTCAAAAATACGTCGCGGTATTGACAGCTATTATACTGCTAGAGATAGCGGCCATCATACTCTCTATACTGATGACTTTGATAACTTTGATGACTTTGATGACTTTGATGACTTTGATGACTTTGATGACTTTGATGACCTTGATGACCTTGATGACTTATCACGAAATTAACTATTATATGGAAATGTCTTTTCCTTCCTGATGTCCATGGGTACTCGTTACACTTGAACTTAAAATAGTTCTTCTCATTTTTCAGTTTTAGTTATCTGCTGAGTCTCGCCTGATTATAAGCGCACTTAGTGAATATTTCAGGCCGCTTTACCTTCCAGTCTTTTCAGCAATGAGTAGGTGGGATATGATCCAGTGCTTTATGAGATATGTGATGATTAGATATCTTCAAATACCTTATCAAAGTCTCTCTCAAACCTTCCTACGAAAGGAAGTGAGTCGCCTTCAAAATATCGCTTATTATACCGCTAAAGCGCTCAACTATACCGTTGGTTTGTGGGTGCTTCGGTTTAATCAGACGATGCTCGATATCATGTTCGGCACAAGACTGATCAAACGCATCATTCACATGAATTTAGCTGTGACAAAATTTACGGACCAGAAGACCTCTATACAAGCACTGAGCCAACTGTACATCGGATAAGCGATACCATGTTCCAAGCAATAAGGCTCGAAACAAGGTCAGCAGAGGGTAGCTGGGGCGACCGGTGTTAGATGCGTAGATTGAGGATAGTAACTTCTCAATCTCTGACCATTCCAACAGCGCTTTTGTATCATCCAGACTACGAAGAATTGGATAATGTAGGTCGCTGGCTGAAATAAAGCGTTTTGGCTGTCTTGTGAAAGATTTTTGCATGCCGATATTATACCGAATCTGATTGTCTTTGTTGAGTTATGCTGAAGTATCTGATTACAAATAAAAAAACAGAACTCGTTCAACTTGACAACAGATGATACTAGAATGTTAGAATGCTTCTTACGATGCCCTCGTAGCTCAGTAGGATAGAGCATTTGCCTCCTATTAATGAAAAATGGGCACCCCGGTAGAAACACTGGGTGTGAATCTACTCAAATTCAGGGAAACCTTAACGGACTGGTAATTACCAGTGTCGATGACAATCCTGAGCGAAGCTGCACTACAGTATGCGGAACGTGCAGAGACTTAACGGGTAGTGCCTACGGACCTCGGTCTACGGTAAAGAGAAAGTCCAGACTACAAACGGCAGTAATGCCGGTGGCGAAAGCCATAGTGGTATGAAGCGAAAGGTCAGACGTTCGAATCGTCTCGGGGGCACCACATTCAGCAATTTTTAATTTTCACCAAGATTACACCCATTTCACATAGAGGTGCTTTTTTCTTATAATTAATGAGCTGCAATATTCACCCTATCTTACTAGGACAAGTTACAGATTTGGATTCTGTCGTAAGCATTATACACCCTAGCACATAAATACAAAGGAATGATGACTTGCACAATGCTGGTTAACAGCTCTTTCATTTAAGTTTTTTAGCACTGATTAGCTTAGCGTCGTCAACTTTTTTGAGAGCTATTATACCCGTAGCTTACAAGCAAGCGAAATCCCATAAGCCTATGAGTAGCAAGTGACTGAATGAGTGAGAGCAGCCAACCTCGCACCTTCAAGAGAAACTGATATATATTAATAAAGACCTCAGCATAGCTCAACAAAGACGATTATATTCTGGTAAAATATCGGCATGCAAAAATCCTTCACAACACAGCCCAAACTCTTCGTTTCAGCCAGCGACCTAAATTCATCCAATTCTTCGTAGTCTGGATGATACAAAAGCGCTGCTGAAATAGTCAGAGATTAAGAAATTACTATCCTCAATCTACACCTCTAACACCGGTCGCCCCAGCCATCCTCTGCTGACTTTGTTTCGATCCTTATTGCTTGGAACATGGTACCGCTTATCCGATGTACAGTTGGCTCAGTGCTTGTATATACCAGTCGCCTTTCAAGTTGCTACGTTGCTTCACCCCGATCACCTACTACTCGCAGGCTCACTGGGCTTAGCTTACTTACTCCCTAGTAGCAATTTGAAATGTTTTGGGTATAGCTATGAAAGCATCTACCTAATATTTGGGCGAATAAGCAGGCTGGCGGAGATCTTTACATGCATCTTCGTCGCCAGGGCAAGAAGTATGACAAGCGACGAAACGGCAAGTCAACGCGCGGCCAGATAAAGAACCGCGTCAGCATAGATGATCGCTCAGAGATTGTTGACGATAAATCGCGTATCGGAGACTGGGAGATTGATACCATCATTGGCAAAGGGCATAGCGGTGCTTTGGTAGCTATCGTCGAGCGGGTCACGAAGTACACGGTCTCAGCGCAGCAGATGTGACCAAGGCTACGATCAGCTTCCTCAATCCATTTAAGGATATTGTTCGCACCATTACGGCTGACAACGGGAAAGAGTTTTCGCACCATGAGAAAATCAGCCAAGCATTATCGGCGGATGTTTACTTTGCGCACCCCTGCAGCTCTGGGAGCGAGGGTTAAATGAGAACACCAATGGCTTGCTACGACAATATTTTCCAAAGAATACAGACTTCAAGAAGGTCGGTCATATAGAGGTGAAGCGAGCATTGATGCGGATTAATTCTCGGCCAAGAAAAGATTTGAATTTCAAGACACCCGCCCTGATAATGGGTGAACACAGAGCTGCGTAGCAGCTTAATCTATGATGCACTTGGAATTTGAATCTGCGTCCGTTATTTCTGGGCCAATTGTAAATAAAGGCTATGCAAATTATTTACGGTCTTATAAAGTTCGTTTACTAAGCCACTGTTATCAATTATATCATCGGCAAATCTCAAGCGCCTCTCCCTAGAGGGTTGACTTTTTATAATAGCTTGAACATGCTCTTCCGTCACATTATCTCTGGCCATCGTTCGCTTCAGTTGAATTGCCTCTGGCACATCCACCACCAATACACGATCAATAAATTGGTGCAGAAATGTTTCTACAAGCAAAGGCGAAGCAATAATGCCGTAAGGCGATGAAACCATTGTTAACTGTTGCCGGATCAAGTTATAAATTTTAGGGTGAAGCAGTTTTTCCAGCCAGATTTTTTCCTCTGGATCATTGAAAATAATATTCCGAACTCTTTTTCGGTCAAGCCTTCCATCTTTAGAAAGAATTGCTTTCCCGTAACGTTTTTCAATACTACTTAAAGATGAAGTTCCTTGCTCAACAACAGCTCGTGCTACAACATCAGCGTCAATAATGATGACTACCTGATCGGAAAACAAATTAGTAACAGTTGACTTACCACTGCCGATACCTCCTGTTACACCCACAATATAAGGTTTTTTGTCTAGCGAATGCATTAAAACCTCATAAATTGAAGATACATCCTGAAAAGCTGATCACCCCACAGTAAAGCAATAAAACCCGCCACAGAAAGGTAGGGACCAAAAGGTATAGGTTTTGAGCGGTTATGTAGTTTAAAAGCAATAAGCATAAGAGCAACAATGGTCCCTACGGCAGAAGAAAGAAAGATAATCAGGGGTAGCATAGTCCAACCAAGCCAAGCGCCTAATGCGGCCAACAGCTTGAAATCACCATAGCCCATGCCCTCCTTACCTGTGATTAATTTAAAGAGCCAGTAAACCGACCATAATGAGAGATAACCGAAAACTGCACCCCAGAGAGCATCATTAAGAGACAGTCCAGGATTAAAGCTATTAAATATAAGTCCTAACCAAATTAGTGGTAAAGTAATGGAGTCTGGTAATAGCTGTGTATCAAAATCAATCATGGACAGAGTTAGTAAACACCATGCCAGCATGAAATAAGCCAAAATTTCCACCGTAACACCAAACTGCCAACCAATCAGTACAGTAATCATAGCGCTGAGACACTCAACAGCAGGATAGCGCCAAGAGATTATGGTGTTACATGATGAGCATCTACCCTTTAAGCACAAATAACTAATAATGGGAATGTTTTCCCATAAGGTTATTTTATGCTGACAGGAGGGGCAACAGGAAGACGGCACTGCTAGGTTATAAGCTTCTGACTGAGTACAATTCTTCTCTGGAAACAAAACCGCCATGCTGTCTTCATGCCATTGTTTTTCCAGCATAAGTGGCAGTCGGTGGATTACCACATTTAAAAAACTACCAGCGACAAGACCTACCATAGTTAATATTATAAAAAAATAAGCAGATGATTGTTGCAGTAAATCAATCAATATCATTGTTTCTGGAAACCCCAGCTTAAGTTAAAGCTTAGTACTCACCAAAAATTGGTTTTATTAGGAGGGTAACGAAGCAATACAATAGTTAGGTAACGATATCTTCTTCAACCACAAAAGTACAGTCATTAACCATGACTTTAACCATTTTAAACGCCGACAGGTAGCACAGAAAGGGATTCAACACCTTTGCCAAAGGGTTGGTGGCGTGACCACGGTAGCCCAGCATGACCAAACACTAAGACTATCTGGCGCTAACAACACAACATCCACCTCCAAGGCAACAAGTATATAGCGCAGATTTTGATTCTTCTTATTTATATATTGCTTTACAAACAATATACCGTTACTACGAAATAGATCCCATGGAAAATATTGGCAAGTACATGGCGATAATCAGCCCACCAACAAGGACACCAAGCACTGACATAATGAGAGGCTCCATCAGGCTAGTCAGACCGTCTACCATATTATCCACTTCATTTTCATAAAAAGTTGCAACTTTATCAAGCATTGCGTCTAACGTACCAGATTCCTCGCCAATAGCAACCATTTGAATAGCCATTGACGGGAAGACTTTAGTACTCTTCATAGATACTTGTAACTGCTGACCGTTAGAAACAGATTCTTTGATTTTGATGGCTGCATCATAATAAACTACATTGCCTGCAGCTCCGGAAACGGAATCCAGTGCATCGATAAGAGGAACACCAGCGGCAAAAGTAGTTGATAAAGTCCTGGCAAAGCGCGCTACCGCTGACTTCACAAGAATCTCACCAAATATAGGGAGTTTTAACAGTACTCTATCCATTTGGTCGCGAGCGCTTTTTGAGGTTCTTAAAATACGTTTCACAGCAAAAACAAAACCAACAATACCGCCTACAAGATAATACCAATTATCCTGAACAAACCGAGATAGCTCAATGACCATCTGAGTAAAAGCGGGAAGCTCTGCACCGAAGCCTGCAAACACCTCTTCAAACTGAGGAACCACCTTAATTAACAGAATACCGCTGACTATGATTGCAATACACACAACAGCAATAGGATAGTTCATTGCTTTTTTTATCTTTGCTTTCAATAATTCAGTTTTTTCTTTATATGTTGCAATTCTGTCCAACAAAGCTTCCAACGCCCCAGACTGCTCACCTGCATCTACAAGATTGCAATACAGATCATTAAAATACAGCGGAAATTTACGGAAGGAGTTCGCAAGGCTTGTACCTCCGGCTACATCATTTTTTACTTTTATGAGGAGCCCCTTCAAGGAAGCATTATCTACTCCATCTATCGTAATATCAAAGGCACTGAGCAAAGGCACCCCAGCCTTAGTCATGGTTGCTAGCTGGCGAGTAAACAAGGTTATGTCCATGGGCTTAATCCCACCACCCAAGAGCTTCGACGCACTCTTCTTTTTCTTTGCTTTTGCGGAGATAACTCCCTGCGCTCTGAGAGTTGCCTTTAGCAAAGCAATACTAGCCGCTTGGGTCTCCCCCTTTACTACTTGACCATTCTTATCTTTGCCTACCCATAGATAGGTGATACTTTTTTCTTTATTCTTTGCCATATCCTTAGCACTCATTGCAAATTCCGACAAATAGTTAAATCGGCAAATATCTCAAAAAAACAAGGATAGAAAGTTAACATTTTTACCTACGTACGGGGCAAAAAACCTGAAGCCCTTGATTTTCAAGGAATAATTAGTATGATGCAACTCTCAGACAGGTTAGCCTGCACGGTCTTTTATCCCAGAATAGGTTATGGTTGCTGAACATGAAAGACGTAAGTTCATTGGCCGAGAAGCCAAAGGCTAGTCTGCCCCCGCATAAAGCTTGATCACCTTCATCGCACAGCTTGTAATGACCTTACTGCCGCAGCCGTTCCACTAACCTGCACCGCGTAAAGAGCTTCAGGCTAAGGCAGACAGCGAGCCCAGCTATCACCGCATAAAGCGATTTTTCGCTGACTATTATGACTACAGTTTTGAACAGCTAGGTGAGCAAATTCTGAGCTGCCTGGACATGAATAGCTTTACCCTGCGCATGGATAGAACCAACTGGAAGTATGACTCCAAAAACGTCAACTATCTGGCGGTATCAATTGCTTAGCAAGAAACCTCAATTCCCAATATTTGGGAGTGTCTTGACAAAAAAGGAGGAAACTCCAATACCGATGAACGCATAGCGGTAATGGAGCGTGTACTAAATCTCATTCAGATAAAGAGAATTGATAACCTTCTGGCAGATCGTGAGTTCATAGGCCACGAATGGTTAGACTGGTTACCTCAAAACAAACTGTCATGCAGAATTCGGGTTAAAAGCAACAATATGGTGGAGCATCGAAGCAAAAATATTGCCATTAGCCAGCTATGCAGAGGCGCTAGTATCAATCAAACAGTAACCTGGTATAGCAGAGTACCTATCTATATTGCAGCCCATCGAACTCTGAAAGGATTTTTGATCGTCGTAGCTACTGAAAAGTCAGACAGCATGATAGATGACTATGGTAAGTGCTGTGGTATTGGAACCATGCTTGGAAATCTAAAAAGTCGGGGCTTTGATTTGGAGTATACACATATGACGAACCTTGACCGGATGGATAAACTGATGGAACTGCTGACGATTGCTGCCGTGTGGTACCTACTCGTGGGGCACTGGTGTTATGAGAATGCCAATCAATTACCACTGAATAAGCTATTACCACCAGCCAAGAGTCTGCTTCGATTAGGTTTGGGTAGGCTTAGACGGGTACTCAAAAACAGCTGTGCAAAAAATGGTAAAACTACTTTTTAGACCTGCTACATGTTTTGTCCCGTACATAAATGGATCACTTTAAATAGAAATGTAATTCTGTTCCTTTCTAGATGTTCTTAAACACGAAAATTGTGGCTATAATCAAGAAATCACGAATTCAGGCATACAGTCAATACAATAAGGGATGGGGGTGGCAGTCATCCTACTCCTGAATGAGTAGATATTAACGAACTCTTCGATATTGTTGATAAAGTAAAAAATCAGCCACTGGCAAGACGACACGATTTAATTTTAGTAGGTGTATATTATGCAGCCTCCTTTGAACATGTACTCATAACACTTTGAGACCTTTGCACGAGCCATAACTTTGTTCGTTGGTGAGTAAACAGCGCATGGAAAGAGATAGTTTATGTCTATAAATGATCGATTTAGTACGTTTTTAGTGAAATCAACTGGCAAAAGAACAATCGTGCAAAGGTCTCTATTTGTATTAAAAAAGAACTAGCAGGAGTTAATCAGCCATATGCCGGTGGCAAATATTGAAGTTTGATCATAAGTTTTAAGAAATATGCGCTGTATCAAACAACCTAACCAAGCTTAGAGTTTGCGCCAAAAACAGATAGATAATAGATGTTACTTATTAGTCTTTCTGTTTATTTTGTCGTGTTCATCCATAGCTGCCGACAGCTGCCACTCAAATGCCAATAGCTTTTCCGCAAGTTTTTTGCTATCGACCTTTATCTGCCCGTCAAGGTAAGATTCCCGCAGACGCTTGAAACGCACCTCGGTAAGATCTACCATCATAGCATCTGTTTCTTGGTACTCAACCTTATCCTGTTCTTTCATACTTTTCGTAACCTGGTTATATCCGCTACATTTGATGGCAGGGGGTGAACAAGAGTAGCCAACAGTTCCACACCTTCAAGGGCAATTGGTATAGATCAATACCAATAACCTCACTCCTTCAAGTAGCATGGGTATATAACGACAACTCAGTAATTCATTTAATCGGCTGAACACCTGTATAAATTAATAGATTTTATATGCAGCCTCTCACAGGTAGTATTTCTCAAACATAACTAAATAACCACAGTAAATATCCCTTACAAATAGTTATCTACTAAATTACACCAAACCTACCCCCTTAAACTAGAAAGCTAAACGCATATGATTGGTTATTATATAACCATTACTATTGAAGATGCTTAACTTTAAAACTGTTTTTATCCACTATTAGCCCAAGGCAAAAGTCACTCTCACCTCACAAAAAAACAGGCTTGGTTTGCTAAACACTATGAAGCCTTTAAGAGATCATTGCCATAGGGATAGGTGCTGCTTTTCATAGATGAGACCCAACCTAGGCAACAGAAATTACCTCATTATGGATTCAAAAAGTGGCTGATAAAGTCAAAGTCTAAATTTGAACCATATTTAGCGATTATAAAAGCTGCATTCATATACGCCGGATTCAAATCTGAAGTGCATCACTTGACTAGGTAGAAGAAAGGACCAGCTGAAGGTAAGCTCCTACCCTTTTCTCCGGCAAAAAATGAAGTAATGACGATAACTTACCAATAACTGGCTTACGAACAACGATGTCAGATTTCCGCACTAAAGAAAATCGGTTGCCAGTCCACGGTGAGCCGTGAGCTGACAAGGAATACTGGCGAACGTGGATATAGGCATAGGCAAGCACAAGGCCGAACAGAGTCGGCTCGGGCGAGTAGAATGACGCCAAAAATGGTCGCGGTGATTGAATCAAAGCTGAGTGTAGAGTGGAGCCCAGAGCAGATTTCAGGTTGGCTGCTGAATGATCAGGAACAACTGATTATACCCGTCGCCTTTCAAGTTGCTACGTTGTTATCTGCGTTCGCTCACCCCGATCACCTACTACTAGTAGGCTCACGGGGCTTCGCTTACTTGCTGCCTAGTAGCAATTTGAAATGCTTTGGGTATAGCTATGAAAGCATCTACCTACATATTTGGGCGAATAAGCAGGCTGGCGCCTATCTTTACATGCATTTTCGTCGCAGGGCAAGAAGTTTGACAAGCGACGAAACGCCAAGTCAATGCGCGGCCAGATAAAGAACCGCATCAGCATAGATGATCGCCCAGAGATCGTTGACGATAAATCGCGTGTCGGAGACTGAGAGATTGATACCGTCATTGGCAAAAGGCATAGCGAGACTTTGGTAACTATCGTCGAGCGGGTCACAAAGTACACGGTCTCAACCCAGGTGAACAGAAAAAGCGCAGCAGATGTGACCAAAGCTACGATCAGCATGCTCAACCCATTTAAGGATATTGTTCACACCATTACTGCTGACAACGGGAAAGAGTTTTCGTACCATGAGAAAATCAGCCAAGCATTATCGGCGGAGGTTTACTTTGCGCACCCCTGCAGCTCTTGGGAGCGTGGGTTAAATGAGAACACCAATGGCTTGCTACGACAATATTTTCCAAAGAATACAGACTTCAAGAAGGTCGGTCAGGTAGAGGTGAAGCGAGCATTGATGCGGCTTAATTCTCGGCCAAGAAAAGATTTGAATTTCAAAACACCCGCCCTGATAATAGGTGAACACAGGGCTGCGTTAGCAGCTTAAGCTGTGATGCACTTGGAATTTGAATCCGCGCAAGACCAAGGAAGCGGTTAGCTTATAAAACACCGGAGGAATGCTTTTATTAATAACTACTTTTGCCGCAATTCAAACTTGATACTAAGGATTATACAGACTGCATCTTGAACTATCTTGGGTGTATAATACATTTTTGGATGATTAACTACCGTCATATCCATGCTTTGCTGCATTACCTGTATCTGTATCGATGATGTTTATATTACTAAAAACCTACACATTAAAGTAACAAACAAAACTATTCATTCTCAAGTATCTGTATGAACGTGATCTGGAGTATAAATACGTCGTTTTTTATACTTTACTGTTGGAGATTGAGTCTTATGCTCGGGGCTCTCATGGGAGAGAGCAGGACTTTTTATATTGCTATAAAATTCCTGCGGTACTTGACGAGCGCTTGGTTCAAATAATGCTTTGGGTGTATCCAACGTTTCGCAATCAACACTTGAGGGTTGTTGATGGATATCTTGCATGTTTACCCGCATACGATAGGGATGACCATGACCTCGCCTACGCTTTGGCTTTATAGCTTTTGGCTCCGGTGGCTTTAATCCTGTAAATTCCTCATAAACTGTTGTGTATTCATATTTGCTCATTTTTTTTCTCCAAGCGAAGTTTAACCGAGTTTAATATAATACTGCAGATTGATTGTGTCACTGATTCAAGCCTGTAGTTCATCATCCCTACCTATTCCTCTTGAAGCAATGAAGATTATTGACTACTTCACTACCCCCAACCGCTTAATCTATAATCATGAATCATCGCCCGTGTGTCACCTCTCCAACACCTGTAATGATAACGGATATAACTAAATAGAAGAAGTGCCTGTAAAGATAAGTCTCCACTCTTTTCTCAAGCGTGAGATAAAGTGATGACAGATATTACCAACAACTAATCTACAAGCAACGATGCCAGATTTACGTCCTAAGAAAAGCAGTTACAGAGCCGAATGCACATACGAGGTGCGACACCCAATATAGTAAAAACGACGAACTGCGATACCCTTAGTTTTTTGCTCCAATCACGAAGTAAAACCTATGAAGTATCAACATCTCACCGAGGGTGATAGATCTTAGTATCAAGTTTGAAGTGCGACAAAAGTAGTTATTCATAAAAGCATTCCTCTGGTGTTTTATAAGCTAACCGCTTCCTTGGTTTTGTATTTAATTTGGCCGCGATGATATTACATCGTTGCTGAGTTAGTCCTGCCATTGATGTTCCGAGACCTCAGCATAACTCAACAAAGACGATTATATTCTGGTGAAATATCGGCATGCAAAAATACTTCACAACACAGCCCAAACTCTTCGTTTCAGCCAGAGACCTAAATCATCCAATTCTTCGTAGTCTGGATGATACAAAAGCGCTGCTGAAATGGTCAGAGATTGAGAAGTTATTATCCTCAATCTACGCCTCTAACACCGGTCGCCCCAGCTATCCTCTGCTATCGAGCCTTATTGTTTGGAACATGGTATCGCTTATCCGATGTACAGTTGGCTCAGTACTTGTATATACCCGTCGCCTTTCAAGTTGCTACGTTGTTGGCTGCGTTCGCTCACCCCGATTATCTACTACTCGTAGGCTCACGGGGCTTCGCTTACTTGCTGCCTAGTAGCAATTTGAAATGCTTTGGGTATATAGATCTTCTGTTTTGTAAATTTTGTCACCTTGAACTTGGTGGAGCAGTTCCTCAAGCCTCCACTTTGGGACGCTTTCGAACACGACTTGTCGAACATCGTCTGTGGGACCAATTATTGGCAGAGATTAATCGTAAGCTTGAAGCCAAAAACATCATAATGAGCGAAGGTCGCATTAATATCATTAATGCTACACCGATAGAGGCAGAGCGATCAGGTTCGAGCCACGACAAAAGATCCTGAAGCGAGCTGACCGTTAAGAATGACAGTCGTGGTAACAAAAAAAGCACCTCTGGTTTTTCCGTTCATACCGGTGTCGATAAAGATGGCTTTATTCATAGGCAAAGCGTAACCCCAGACAATGTTCATGATTCTCAAGAACGTGATACCCTGCTACTGAGGATGAAACGGCACTGTATGAGGATTCCGCTTACAGCTCTGAGCAGACCCGAGAGAAGTTAGCACAGCTAGGTATTAAAGATCAAGTTCAACGTAAGGGCTACAGAGGAAAGCCTCTATCGAAAGAAGATAGAACTCGTAACAAAGAAATAGCCGTAACACGGGCGGGTAGTGAGCGCCCTTTTGCCACTTATAAAAGACACTACGGACTTGCCAGAACTCGGTTCATGGGCCTTGCCAAAAATGCGACAATTTATGGACTAACCGCTATTGCTGCGAACATTCGTAAAGGGACTAAGTTTTTGGTGCTCTATGGTGTGTCAAAACCATGTTATACAGAATAGGTACGTTAAAAATCAGTCCGAAGCACTAAAATCAGTGTATAAAACAAATGATTTGATGTTCAACTCCTTAGAAATCTTCGTAATGGCTGACAAAACTTGGAAAGTTCAATTACCGTGACCAAAGTCGTTGGTTATACTGAGGTCTCTTTAAGATACTGAAAAGAATTATCTCGAAAAACACGCCTCAATTGACGATCGCACACCGTAATAATCAATACCCGTTACCAATTGAATGTGAAAACAAGCAACATCTGCACACTTTCAAGGCGAGTGGGTATACAGCCAGTCTACAATCATAGATTCAGGCTTATAACCATTCACAATTTTAGAAAATAGTTCAATCGTCATTTCGTAATGGTGCTCCTGCAAACTACCCAATATTTCATCCAACGCCACTACCAATTCACTTAAAGTTAACATTTCCTCATTTGCACGACAAATACGGGCATGCCCTGTTTCTGTCACATTATCGTCAATCAGGAGTTCCTCGTATAGCTTCTCACCAGGACGCAACCCTGTGAAAACAATACCAATATCACCTTCAGGGTTACTCCATTCCCGTACACTCAAACCTGATAGATGAATCATCCGGCGAGCCAAATCGATTATTTTTACAGGACGACCCATATCCAAAACAAAAACATCTCCTCCCTCACCCATTGCACCAGCCTGAATAACTAATTGTGCCGCTTCAGATATTGTCATAAAAAAACGATTAATATCAGGATGAGTCACCGTTACGGGCCCACCCCTACGGATTTGTTCTTTGAAAATAGGAATAACTGAACCGCTTGAACCCAAAACATTACCAAAGCGAACCATTGTGAAACAAGTCTGATTACTCACAGGCGTACTAAAATCACCAAATAATTCGCTATGATACAAGTACAGAGACTTTTTATGACTCAGAGCTTGCAAGACCATTTCAGCCAAACGCTTCGTCGCGCCCATAATATTTGTGGGCCGCACGGCCTTGTCTGTAGATATTAATACAAACCGCTCAACTCCAGCAATAATAGAAGCCTGCGCCGCATACAATGTACCCAACACATTATTTCTGACCCCTTGCGACACATTGTATTCAACCATTGGAACATGTTTATATGCCGCTGCATGATAAAGAGTTGACACCTGATACCGCTTCATAATGTCTACTAATCGCATGGGGTCATTAACAGAACCTAACACAGGAATAATCTGACAGCTATACGATTGCATGTCAGAAAGACGCAGTAATTCCTGATTAATCGAGTATAAATTATACTCCGCATTGTCCAACAATATTAATACGTCAGGACCAATGGCCAAAATCTGCCTACATAATTCAGACCCAATTGAACCACCAGCACCGGTAACCATAACTACTTTACCAACCACATTTTTAACCATCAGCAAAGCATCTGACTGCACCTCTTCACGACCTAGAACATCACTAATATCAACATTTCTTACATCTTGTACCTTCATCCTACCGCTAGCTAGGTCAGATAAAGATGGCATCGAGCGAATAGGTAAACCAAAGCGCTCTAAATCATGAACAATAGCCTGCCTCCGAACCAGTTTAATGGAAGGAATGGCCAACAAAATTATTTCGGCGCCCGTTTCTTTTGCTAATACTGGTATATAAGCTGGACGATAGATCAGCCTACCTACCAATAGCCCCCCAGCTAGGTTTGCATCATCATCAATAAATGCAACAGGATGGTATTCACGCCCACTATCAAGCGCTGATAATAATTGTACTCCAGCATCACCTGCTCCATATATAGCTACTAGCTGCCCCTGGCCAACACGTATACTGCTGATACGCTTTGAGCTTGGCAGCAGAAACATATCATGAAAACTCTGCCCCAGCAGCCATAAGCGTATGAAATAGCGACTACTGCACATAAAAACTATCGCAAGCAGACAATAGAGAAATGGTACTGTGCGAGGAATCAAGTTGCTAATACGGAGTAGAAAAATAACAAGCATCCAACACCCTGTAGCGCAAAAACATGCTCGAAATATGGTAACACCATCCTTCGCCCCCATATAACGCATAACTGTGCGATATAAGCCCATGCGAATAAAACATGGTATGGCACACATTGGTGCTAGCAGGATAGATAACCAGTGATCTAGCAGTATTTTGCTCGGCTCAACAATTGACTCTAGTCTGATATAAAACGCTAGCCATAAACATATTGTTAATACGAAGGTATCAAAAAGCACACTAATACAAAGCTTGTTATTTCGAGATAACGCTAAGATTTTTTTTCGCATGATCCGCCTTGCATTGTGAGTCTACACCCAAAGGATTTGAAGATACTACGCGACGGAAAATACGCAAGGTCACGGAAACTTAAGAGCACTAAGTGACTATAGTAATGATAACAACCAAATAGAAACTTCAAAGGTGATGAGCATAGTACTTATATCTACAACACTGATTATTTGCAAGTATCGGTGACATTTATAGTCCCATTGGCGCTAACTGGAAAATTAGCTAGAATGAAATCAGCGATAATACCGCCGCATTAATTCAGTGTACGGTAATGCGGCAGCAATGGTAATGCTCACATAAAAGCTTTTTTAGAATACTCAAATACAGTACTAACTAGCTGTCAGGTGGCTTTAAGTAGTTGGGGGGCAGTGGGTTGAAGAATTGATGCTTTGGTACAACAACCAGCATTGTCGCAGCGCGATCAAATTTGTGACACCAGCGCAACGGACACTGCTATTTTGGCGCACCACAAGAAGGGCGTTTATAAGGCTGCCTAAGCACCACACCCTGCGCGATGGAGTGGAGAGATACGAAGCTGATCGCCAGTAGGTGACGCCCACCTCAATTTTGGAAAATATAATTTTGAACATAATGAATGGAAAACAAGACAGCATAAAAAGAGCGACAGCTATCGTGAAAAATACCATGTGCAAGAGGAATAAATATAATTCAAGGGCCACAGATTAAACCTAATTTGGTAATACTTTTTCACCACCAATATTAATCACCTCTTAGTACGACCAACTTTTTTATATAACCGTCACCAGATAACTCAACTAAATATCCTTGTTGGAATCAAATATTTTTTAAAAAACCTCATATTATAAGGCATAAACAATAGCAGAAAATCTAAGTACACATGTAAATTAACTACGGCATCACCAGAACACTGGATTCAAGCAATAAGTGCAATCGGCTGTCCTGTGTAGACTTCGAGTGGTGTCCGCCCTCCTAAAACCTTCCTAGGCATGGTATTGATCAACATTTCCATTGTCCTCACATCATCTTCTGTCAGATGACTCAACGCCATTTTTTTAGGCCAGGTTCTCCGAATGATGCCATTGGTATTTTCGTTAGTTCCCCGCTGATAACTAGCATAAGGCTTGGCAAAGTAGATATCTGCATTCATTGCCTTTGCTACTTTCTCATGGGCTGCAAACTCACCACCATTATCTAGGGTGACTGTGCAGACCGATGACACCCGCTTCAGAAGCTTGATCATACTTTCAGCAACAACTTCGGCGTGTTTTGTATCAACTTTCCCTATTAAAGTTAACCGACTCTTGCGGTCTACAAGGGTGACCAGATGGGCGTCCTGTCCATAAATCGTATCACCCTCCCTATCGCCTAGACGAGACCGCAGATCAACAACTGCGGGCCAATCGGAAATATCGACGCGGCCAGGGATCGTGATACGCCCAGCCTTACGCTTACCACCTTTGCAGCGCCTCTTGCCAAAGCGGGGTAGATTCTTATACAAAGAGCCTCCTAGCACTTTGTTAGTAGCAACACGTTTATAAACAATGGTGTGGCTGAGTGCGATGTCGGGCACTTCCACCTTCATCCGGAAACTGATATTTTCAGGAGACCAACCAAGCAATAGCCCCTTCTTTATTATGGGCATGTGTCGTTCATTTGTTTTGCTAAACTTTGTAGCTGTCACTCTACGCTGACTGGCTAGTGCGTGGGCGCTCTCAGCACCGTAGCCATCATCATTGGCATTACGACTCAACTCTCGTGATAAAGCACTCTCACTGATACCTACTGACACTGCGATTTCTTTCTGCATGTAGTCTGTTCTAAGAAGAGCCTCAATCTGATACCGTTGCCCTTGAGTCAGCTGCTTGTATTGCCTAGTTTGAGTGCTCATTCTTGGCTTCCATTTTTAGTGTTATTGCTACAAATATACCGGCAGCTGGCTCACCTATAAAATTTCAGTCAATTGCACTTATTATCTTAATCTAGCATGCCGTATAACGCTTGAATCCAGCCGACGCGTTAGCGATCGGCTGGAATGATTTGTTATACGCTTATTTAGATTTTTTATTTTGTTCATCAAATTTTCCTTTCATTGTAGGATTCCCGTGTGTTAACTTTTTTATAGTTAAATCATCTGCTTTATTGTGAGCCAAGCGTAAGTTGTTTTCTGATGAGAGTAGATACTCTTTTGTTTTTTGAAGAGCTTTAATGGATTTATCAATTTCCACAATAGATTGGCTAAATTGCTTACTAGCTAACTGATAATTTTTGGCAAATCCAGTTTTAAAAGCATCTATTTTTTCTTCAAAATTAGTAATATCCATGCTCTGATTTCTCATTAAATTTAATTCTGCTTTATACTTCATAGAATTCTTTGCAGCATTTCTAAGAAGTGTGATAATCGGGATAAAAAATTGTGGTCTTATTACATACATTTTTTCAAACTTATATGAAACATCGACAATTCCATTATTGTAGAGTTCATTTTCAGGCTCTAATAGAGAAACTAAAATCGAATATTCGCATTTTTTATCATTACGGTCTTTTTCAAGTTTTGCAAAAAAGTCGTCATTTTTTTTCTTCGTAGCAGTTTCATCATTTTCATTTTTCATTTCAAACATTATTGAAATAATCTCATTGCCTTCATTATCATTTTCTTTGTAAATGAAATCGCCTTTGCTTCCACCGCTAGAATCATTGTCTTTTTCAAAATAAGCGTTCTGAAAGGCTGTTGCTCGAAGCTTATTGAATTCAACCTCACAATGTTGCTCTAAAGACTCGCCAACCATTTTTGTTGACAGTTTCTGCTTAAAGTCTTTTAGGCGGTCAATTTCATCATCTTGTATTTTTATGGTTTTATCTTTTACGATGAGTTCACTGGAAAACTGTTCTTTAATTGATTTTCCAAACAGTTCTTTTTCTGTTTCTTTTCTTTTTAAATCATTAGCAAGGGCATCACGCTCTTTTTCAATGTTTTTTGTGGCTTCAGAAACTTCTAGTTTTTTCTCTATTTCCGCGTTCTGAATTTTTGATTTCATTTCAGCTATTTCTTTATCTTTTTTCGCTAGTTTTTCGGCAAGCTCGGTATCGCTCTTAGCCTTTAACTCAATTAGCTGTTTTTCTTTACTTGTTATTTCTTCTTGTAAAGAGTTTTTAACATTAGATTCTGCGAGTTTAACTGCAATATCTTGTTCAGTCTTTGCTAGTACCAATCGATTTGTTATTTCTTTTTCAAATTGATGATCACGAACTTGTTTAAGGATATCAGCAAAGCCAGATCCATCTACTTTAAAAGCTTTTTTACATTTTGGACAAATAATTTCATTCATATTTTACCTCTTTACTTTTGTATTTTAGATGGCGTATAACGCCGCATTTTCTGATCTATTTTAGCTCATAGCTCAGGTGTTGACATCTCAATATTACTAATTTGTGCGAGACCTGTAATACCAGGCAATACATCGTAAACACCTCGACTATCCCTCTCTTTGATTAACTCTACTTGATTAAATAAATTAGGCCTCGGCCCTACAAAACTCATCTCACCTTTTAGAACGTTAATTAACTGAGGTAACTCATCAATTTTAGTTTTCCGCAAAAAACAGCCCGGTTTAGTGACTGAAACAGTGCTAACTAAGTGGCTTGCTATCGGTTTTGTATCAAGAGACATAGTACGAAATCTTATCAAATTAAACGATTTTTTATTTCCCCCAACTCGCTGCTGGATAAAAATAGGTGAGCCAGTATCAAAATAACCTACAATAGTGACAACCAGTAAAATCGGAAATATGACGATTAGGACAAAAAAGCCATAAGAAAGTCCAGGGCGCGGATGAAAAAACTGTTCATTCAGTACTCCTTATTAATCAGATAAGAAGAAAAGCTAAAAATTTAGTTAGCTTTTTACCTTAGCATAAATAGCAAACAGGAAGTTCCAGATCATAATCATGTCACTCAAGCCAAAATAAATTAGAATGAATTATCTTAAAATAAGAAATCTTCTATATATTTTTATGTCGGGATATTCCGAGCCAGTATAAAACTAGCGAAATCAATAACAGAATCTTTCATTATTGAAGTTAATGGCGACTTTATTACATTCTAAGTAATAATCATAAATAATTACAATGGATATTGTCATCACTTTAATTTTTAAACGTATCTGTCATAGTAAAAGGAGAACGCCACCCAAGCAACTCCCTAGCTTTACTTGAATCAACTTGAAGATCACCAGTTAACTGCTCTCTCTGATCTGCTTTACCTGTTATTTTACCTAACAGATTGAAAGCAAAATTAGGGACAGGTAACTGTAACAATCTTTTACCCAAACCTTTAGCAATGGCATTGGTAAACTCTTTTATTGACACATCCACACCGTCTGAAATACAAAAGATCTCATTTTTAGCTTTAGGGTGAGCAATGCATACAGAAATAAAATCAGCCAAATTATCTATCGAAAGAAAGCTACGTTTGTTTTTACACACCCCAAATGGTAAAGCAGGGATCGTCTTAACAAGATCAACTAGTTTACCCAAATTACCAATGGGGCGTTAGGCCCATATACTAAAACAGGTCTAATAATCACAACTTCTAACTTTATTTCTTTTGCTATCTTCAATAGCTCTACTTCTGCCTTTGCTTTTGACTTTGTGTATTCAGATTTCGCTGTAATTTGAGAAAGCTCATTAAGTAATAGCCCATTTTTAGTTTTATTACCTAAAACACCAATTGAGCTAATAAAAATAAAACGCTTTACACCACTGTTAGCAGCCTGCACTGCTAAGTTAACAGTTCCTTTCACATTCACGCTATCTATGTAGCTGAGGTCGTTAGATTTGTTGTGAGCAACAGCAGCAAGGTGAATAATTGCATCTGTATCGGGTAACAATTCAGACCAGTCAGTTCCTCCCTTAATATCCACTTGAAATATTTTATTGACTTTACTTTCTGGTGATTCAATTTTCCTTACAACTTCAACAACTTTATGATGCTTAGATAAACAACATATTAACCCTTTGCCAATAAATCCAGCACTACCTGTAATTAAAATATTCATATTTGTATTTTCACTATTCGGTGTTTATCAACAGGGTTATCGTCTCAACTCAAGCTGTTTTCAATTGGGTAAGCAGTTGTCAAAGAGATATTTGCTAGTTCGGCTAACAGGCTACATGCTGCCGCATACAGACATGCCCGCCTTAGTTGAGTATAATGTCGTAGAAGAGGCTTTGTTCTACCTATTAGGTTTAATAGACCTATAATACTTTACTTGCCCACCTCTTGAAAGCGTGGGTTGCTGACTTCTATCACTTTTCTCAATTACAACTACCCCCTAGTATCATGGGGTCTTCGCCCGCTTTCCACCTACCCATACCTTCAATGGTAACTACTACTGTAAAGAACTTTATGATTTATTTTTGGCACGCTACCGCCCCCGTCTTTAGTTTCCTATCGTCGAAATATCTGCACCCCTACACCCACTTTCCTTTGAAGAGATGAGGTTGCTAGCCGCTCTCACCACAATCACTATTTTTAGCAGGTCACTTGGCTTTACTCGTTTACCTCCTCACACCTTCAATGGAGACAGACGGGTAAAATAAATTCTTTATAAACAAAACTTACTTGCGATGAATAATCCTGCAACCATCACCGATATTGCTGATATTGATGCCATATTATGAGACACACCAAACATAATACAAGTAACCCATAAAGCGTATGACATTACGCTTAATTATACTGAAATATTTTGGCCGGTCAGTATACCCACACCCCTTGCAGGCGTGGAAGTTATCAGCTTAGATAATTATACACGTGATACTCAGAGGGCGTAAATATACAAAGATATGGACCGGTTTCATAAAAGATACTTCAGTTATGCTGAGGTACCCTAGTGATAAAAAAGAGACGCAAGCCCAAGAAATGATAAAAAGCCAACAACAGGGGCAGAAACAAGATCTTGTCTTTCAAATATCTTAGCAAATTGTGAGGCAGGTGTATTTGCCTCAATAGGCTCCAGATCAGTGAGCATAACATCTGGCTTCACATCTTTTGAGTTTATTTGTGGAGAGCAGCGTAACCATATAATGCCTATAACCATCGTTCAACAGATTGTACCAGACACCTTTGAAGCTGCGTCTTTGTTGTCAACGTTAGTTCATCACAGTAGCTTAGTACTCCTAAACTTCTATGCCTCACTCCCCCACATCTTTACAACTTCAAACCATTTTGATATATACATGACATTTGAAATATCAGCGCTAGATTACCTAGCTGTCGTCTACCATAGACTTTCATGATTTTACTATAAAAAGACATTCTTTCTAAGAAGTAATGCAGTGATACAACTCTGCTCGATTATCTGCTTCTCGCATTTTATTAAGCAAGTCTTCTGACTTGAATCGGTTAGCCAGAATTTTTAATATTTCCATATGCTTTTCTGAATTGCCTTCTGGAACAATCAAGGCAAATATTAAATCCACTGGTTTTTGGTCCATAGACTCAAAATCTACTGGCTCCGTAAGACGGAGAAATAATCCGGTAGGAGCTATGCATGCTTTGCTCCTACAACGAGGCAAAGCTACGCCCCCACCAATCCCAGTGGCTCCTAATCGTTCTCGAGAAATTAGGGCTGTCAGTAAATGCTTGGCGTTAATAGAGGGCAACTCCTCACTAATTAATCCTGCAATCACTTCCAGAATTTTTTTCTTACTAACTCCGTGCACACTACAAAGTGTGCGTGCTGGAGTTAATATATCACTAATAATTATACGATCTGTAATCATACTCAAAACTTGCCGTTTGCACCTTGCTGGCGGTTCAGCGTTTTTCCTTTATGTTTCTTTAATTGACGATCCAGCTTGTCAGAAACTTGGTCAATAGCCGCATACATATCTTCAGACTCAGAGGTGGCATTGATATCTGCACCTTTCGTGTGCAGGCTAGCTTCTACCTTATGGATGAGCTTTTCTACACTCAGTGTAACTTGCACATTGGTTATACTGCCAAAGTGTGCGTCCAATTTCTCTATCTTTTTGCTTACGTAATCACGCAGAGCATCGGTGACTTCGATATGATCCACTAATTTTGACTTGCATTCAATCTCTCCTGCTCCTGAATTTTTTGGAGTACCAAATACCAGCCTTTGATGTTTTTCAGGCAAGTATATAGTATATTCTATCACTTATAAAAACCTTGCTATGTTTTGAAGCGAAAAACCACAACACAATTATGCAAGGCTCTTTCGTTCATTTGAGGGTGGAATATGCAGGGATTCTCGATATTTGGCAATAGTCCTTCTAGCAACCTTAATACCTTTCTCACTCAATAGTGAAGATATCCTATTATCACTCAAAGGTTTTCGTGAACTTTCTTGAGTAACTATCTTTTTAATCAATGCTCTGATCGCTATAGATGAACACGCGTCACCTTCTGCCGTGCTAAGATGACTGGAAAAAAAGTACTTCAGTTCAAAAAGACCCTTGGGCGTATGCATATATTTTCGAGTTGTTACTCTGGAAATAGTAGATTCATGCATACCTACTGCCTCGGCGATATCAGCTAATATCAAAGGTTTCATAGCTTCCTCACCATCAATAAAAAAACTCTGCTGATATTCGACGATTTTTCTAGCTACCTTGAGCAAAGTCTCATTTCTGTTTTGCAGGTTTTTCAAAAACCATTTTGCTTCCTGAAGACTATTCTTCATAAAAACATTGTCTACGGAGTTATTAGCTCTTTGTACCAGCGAAGCATATTTATTATTAATCCCCAATCTTGGTAGTGCTTCAGAGTTTAACTCAGCTTGCCATATATGGTTGTGTTTGCGCACGGTGATATCAGGAGTAACATACTCTGATTGAGATTGCTCTATTGCTGAGCCAGGACGAGGATTCAGGCTTTTGATGAGATGAAGAGCCTCACTGAGCTCGCATTCTTTCAACTTCGTTTTTTTCATTATGCCGATATAATCATGGGCACCAAGGGCTTTTAGATAATCATTGGTCAGCGTTAGAGCCATTCCTTTCAAACCATCAGATACTTGCTGCTGAACTAGCTGCACATATAAACACTGACTTAAGCTTTCACTGGCGCATCCTATAGGATCAAACTGCTGAATACGATGTTGCACCATCACTACTTCATTTCTGTCAAGATCTTCCAAATAATCTACCAAGGTCAAGAAAATAGTATCTATATCACTTGTTAGATAACCATCAGAGCTAACAGATTCAATAAGAGCCAGACCAATTAAACGGTCCCTGTTGTTCATAGGTGTAAGATGGAGCTGCCATTCCAGGTGATCTTGAAGAGTCTCTGCGGCAACTGACCTAGCATGGGGGTCGCTGTCATCACCGGGGGACGGTGGAAGGTTTGAAGAAATGTTATCCCACTTAGAGTCAAGAGGCAGTTCAGCAGGAATTGTTTCAGACCATTCAGGCTCATCTTGAGCGGACTCTTGCGGTGGTTGTTCGCTAGATTCTGCAGACAACTCCCCAGCCAATTGCTCCTCATTTGGTGTTGTCGAGGAATTTTCTTCTTCCTCAAGCATTGGGTTAGACTCCAACACTTCCTGAATTTCCTGTTGCAAATCCTGAGCAGACAACTGCAGCAAACGTATTGCTTGCTGTAGCTGAGGAGTCATTATCAGATGCTGACCCATCGTTAGTTGTAAAGATGGCTTCATAGGGCAACCGTATACCTTTACTTTATCTTGATGCTAGTAAAATTAGGCATTTCGAGTAAAGCCATGTACGTGAGTTATATTACACACGTCGCATATTAAGATGAGTCAGGATAATATCGTTCGCTTACTACAATCAGCTGGTTGTTTATGCTTCCGGACTCCCCCTTCTACTCCCCCCTGCCTTCCAAAATATAAGAGATATCCATTACAACCCTATCGTTTCTGCTAGCAAAAGCAACTGCTTTTTTGATTATATTAAAGCTGTGAAAAAGAAAGCTGCAATGCTTGCCGATTGTCGTTAATTTTAGCGCAAATGGAGATGGCTCCTTACATCCATCTCCCTTGAAATAGCGCAACTGTTAACTACTCTCACCCATCCACTTACTACTCACAGGCGCATGAAATATTTTTGCAACCTTGCATTCAAGAGAGAACACAACAAGGCACGCTAGCAACTCTTATAATGCGTTTACTTTCTTTAGCTCGGCTCTCATCTCGCTGATGACGGAATCATAGTCATTGGCTTTGAAAATAGCTGACCCTGCAACAAAAGTGTCCGCTCCAGCCTCTGCAATTTGGCGAATATTTTGAACGCCAACGCCTCCATCCACCTCAAGCCTTATAACAAGACCGCTATTGCTTATTATTTTGCGGACATGACATAATTTTCTCAAAACAGACTGAATTAATTTTTGACCTTCAAACCCAGGATTGACAGACATGAGTAAAACCATATCTGCTGTATCCCGTCGGCTGTGAGTACCACTATCTCGATCGGGAATCCTCTATGTAATTGTCTGTCTGCTGCTGAAAGCTTGTAGATATTCTCGGGCTTGCTCAGTACTGCTGCCCCTGTTTTGGTAAAAACCTGCTCGCCCGTTTAGTAATATCATAAATTTTAATTGAGACATCATGAGGCCGGTATCTTTGAGAGCTACAGCCGTGGGATCCTCTCTTTTTCGTTCGTTAGAGTCTGGAAGCTGTTTTATCAACTTCTCGTCTATCTGCCTTCGTATACAGCTAATACCGTATTCACCAGCCAGAACTAATTTCGATATATCGCCACGATTAAACAACCAGTGTACGCACCCCGAAACTATCAACCCCGCTATCTCGTCCCCGTGGTCTCCCAAACCCTGTCGCATATATGGCCGCTCTCGCACACCCACCCCATATTCATGTTTAAACCCAAGCTGCCCAAGGGTCACATCCTGCAATTCGCCTTTATCGTTTTTGTGTGGTAAATTGCTGTCAGCCCCTATAGACCCGAAAACTATCTGCGGCCGAAGTTTCCTTATTTTGGCAGAAACTAACGCCTTGACGTTCTCGGAAACCCTACCGTCTAGGGATGCGGCTTTATTCATTATTCAACATACCCAAATTGCCATCGGGGCTAGCCCAACGAGAATAGCGGAGAGTGCAGACCCGTAAGGTGTTGTCTTCAGGTGAGCTTCAGACCCTATTTTGTGTCCGTTGTTGTAGGTATAGCTTTCGTCACCTCTCGTTACGCTGGCTATATTTCCGGCCAATTGCGAATGTTTACGCCCGCTCTCTTGGTAGTGCGCCAATGCCAGGTAAAATGACGATTCAACTAATGACCCGTCACCTACAACCCAGGTACCAACGCGGCAGGTTAACCTGTGCGCCGCCTCTAGCGTTACCGGTAGCACTAAATCTACGGGTAGCTGGAGGTCGGGGAAATTGGCCGCAAACGCAGCTTTGATATCTGCAATATCGTGATCTGAAAAATTCATATCCAGCTTATCAATTACATACTCGATGATATCTGAGCTAGTTGCAGGGTTTAGAGCCAAACTAAGGGTATCGCAGTTCATCGTTTTTATTAAATTGGGTGTCGCACTTAGTATATGAATTAGGTCGGCATAACAGTCTGACAAAATGTCACTATCAAAACAATAAGTAGTGGTGCGTATTGACTAAGCTTTATACTGGCTTTCTTGAGTTTTTACATTCAGAAATGTTGCGTATAACACGGGAACGATAAGCAAGGTTAGCAAGGTGGCAAAGGTTAGGCCAAACACCAAGACAACAGCCATGGACTGAAAAAAAGCATCAAAAAATAATGGAATAACACCTAATGCTGTAGTAAATGAACCCAGCACAACAGGACGTACACGACTAGCAGCCGAGTCGATAATCGCATCAAAGCGTGGTTTGCCTTCTTTTATTTCCGTATCCATCCTATCCACCAAAATAATACCGTTTTGTATGAGTAGGCCTGATAGCGAAAGTAGCCCAAGTATACCCATAAACTCTAAAGGAATTCCTGTAACCACCAAGCCAAATACCACACCAATAGTTGCCAGCGGTACAACCAGCCAAATGATCAGCGGTTGCAAAATACTGCCAAAAGAAATAACAACTACAAGCACCATTGCCAAAAAACCCAAGGGTATAGTGGACATTAGATTATTATTGGATTTTTGTGAATCACCTCCTTCTCCCCCCCATTCCATGCTGTAGCCATTTGGCAGTTCTATCGCTTCAATTTGTGGGCGAATACGTTTGAGTAAAGACGCAGCCAGTTCATTTGGATAAGGGTCAGACTGAGCTTTAATTTCAAAAATCCGGTTTTCACTGCGGATTTGTCCATCTCTCCAAATTGTTTTAAAGCCATCAGTGACCTGTGCAATGGGTACAGTTTTTCCTGTTAGGCCACTAAGTATTTGAATACTCTTAATACCGTGAATAGTTGCATTTTCGGTATTAGGTAAGCGCGAAATAATAGGAATTAAATCCTCTCCCTCTCTGTACACACCCACCTGTTTCCCCGAATAATAACGCAAAATAGCATCCGCTAAGTCTTGTCTGGACACACCTGCACGACGAGCTTTAGCTTCAGAGTAGATTGGTGTAATCACACCGACGGGTTGACGCCAGTTGTCTTTAATTGAAAGTGCTCCCCCATCTGCCACCATAATAGTTTTAGCCTTATTTGCGAGGCGTCGTAAAACCTGAGGGTCAGGTCCTTTAAATTCAGCCTCTATTGCGGCCCCCCCACCAGGACCTAACACAAATCTCCATGTTTTACTATGAGCCTCCGGGAATTTTTGTTCTATGAATTCCGAAATAATTGGCATCATGCTATCAATGGCATGATAATCATCAACACGCACCAAAAGTTGACCATAGGAACTATTGGCAGATTCCGGGGAATAGGTCAGCATATAACGGGTGCTACCGCCACCAATAATGGTTTGCACAGCATTGACGCCTGCCATTGTTTGAGCAAAGGCTTCAATTTCTTTCATATCCTGTGCGGTACGTTCAATTCTGGTTCCTTCGGGAAGCCAGTAGTCAACCACCATTTGTGGAGTTGTTGATTGCGGAAAGAATCCATGTGTCATAAATCTTGCCCCCCAAATAGAAAGTGCAAATATACCCACCACCAAAGTAATTACCCACCAACGAGACCGCAGTGACCAGCGCATCAATTGCTTGTATTTGATGAAAAATGCACCTTCTTTCTCTCTTGACTTTATTTTCTGCTTCTCAGGAAATAACCAGTAACAAATTAAAGGAGTAATAGTCATAGCTAAAAGCCAGCTAAATAATAAAGCGAGCATGACCACCCAAAAAAGGTCTCCAGTGTATTCAGCCGTGTCACCTGGCGCAAACCCGATCGGTGCAAAAGCAATAACACCGACCATGGTTCCTGCTAATAAGGGCCATTTTGTTTGGCTAACAATTTCTTTAGAAATATCTAATTTCTGTCTACCTTGTTGAATTCCTACTAAAATAGCTTCTGTGATGACCACCGCATTATCAACCATCATGCCTAAGGAAATTATTAAAGCTCCTAATGAAATACGGTGAAGTGGAACGTCGATGATTTGCATTGTCGTCAACGTTGCTCCAACAGTAATAATAAGAATAAATGCAATCACCATTGATGAACGCAAACCCATGGTAAGCAATAGAGAGAAAATGACTATAATCAGTGCTGAAATGACATTCATAATAAAATCATCAACCGCCTTTTCAACTATTTTTCCTTGGTGATAATATTCAAATACTTCCATGCCAAGCGGTCTATGATTTATTGATTCATGAAGTTTTTTATCTACCGATGCACCAACTACAACCACATTCCCACCTGGGACATTTGCGACACCTAGCGCAATAGCGGATTTGCCATTATATCTAATAATTTTACTAGCAGGTGTTTTATAGCCTCTATATACTTTAGCGATATCTTTGAGATAAATGATTTTACCATCAGCACCTGTCGACACCAGTAAGTTCTTGATCGAGTCGATAGAATCAACCGCACCAGAAGGGTCTATAATAAGACGCTGATCAGCTATAGCCACGCTGCCCGCAGAAACTACTGAATTTTGCTGTTTAAGAATATCATAAAGACTGTCTATTGCCGCGCCTAAAGCACTGGCATTCTCATTGGATATTTCAACAAAAATAGCCTCTTTCTGTTCGCCAGATAATAGAACTTTTGCCACACCTTCAACTTGCAAAATTTCTTTTTGCAAATATTTGGCATAGCGTCTCAATTCAGCAGGGCTGTAATCGTCACCTGTAACAAAATAAGATAGGCCATAAAGATCACCAAAGTCATCATTAACAATGGGTGAGTGAGCGGCATTTGGCAATGAATGCTCCATATCTCTAATCTTATTGCGTAATTTCGTCCACACAATTTGTAGATCATTTTTTGATTTAGAGAAAGCAAATTTAATCTCTACCGTGATTTCTGAAAGGCCAGATGAAGATGTCGTTTTTATCTTCTTAACCTCCTGCATTTGCTGTAAGGCTGTTTCTATAGGAGCGGAAACTTCCTTAGCGACCTCATCAGGACTGGCACCTGGATATTTGGTGAAAATTTTAGCTGCTCTAATGGTAAATTCAGGTTCTTCAAATCTGGCCATGGTTTGATAAGCATTCCAGCCACCAAACAGTGCCAATAAAATTAAGATGACACACAAAACCTGATTTTTAATGGCAAATTCTGCAAGGTTCATCATTTAATCCTTAGACCATGGACGAATTTTCATCCCTTCGGATAAAAAATCAACACCTGCTGCAACAATTACTTCAGCTGATTCTAGGCCACTGGTGACACTCAAGTTAACGCCAACCCCTGCCTCAACCATAATATTTCTTCTACTGACCATCATGGAGTCTTTATCTACAACCCAAACATATTTTTGTTCTCCATCAACGGCAATAGCAGTTAGTGGAATTGATAACTTTTTAAGATCTTTAGTTAACTCTATGGGGTTTCTAAACCAAACTACAGCATTCATTCCAGGCAATATAGTCAAGCCTTCTGGTGCATCAAAAGAAAATGTAACTGCATAGGTTTGTGTGGCTTTATCAGCTTCTAAAGAGGATTCTTTAAACATGATAGGGATGTGGTGATCAGGCGCAGCATGCAAGACAAGATATGAATCCGTTGCCATTGTCCCTTGTCCGCCGGCCTTGGCCAGAATGCTAGAAGGTAGGTTTATTTTGGCTTCCAGCCCTCCGCTCCCAAGAATGCTAATAGCTGGCTCCCCTGGCTGAATAATTTGTCGTTTTTCAATAGAAACGTTGGATATAGCGCCAGCAAATGGGGCAATTAGTACTGAATCTTGCAGAGCCTTATCTGCAATTTCAAGCAATGATTGGTTGACATCTAGTGTAGATTTTCGTTCTTCAAGTTTGCTTTTAGAAATAGCATTTTGTTTCATCAAGTACAATGCACGCTGATATTCTACTTTGGCGTTTTCAAATTGTGCACGTGCTGATGTTAGCTTTGCCCGCAAGTCACGTTGATTTAATTGCGCTAGAACATCACCTTCCTTAACCATCTGCGATTCTATGACCCGTAATTCTTGCAACATCCCACCCACTTCAAAACTCAAAACAGAAAGTTGTTGCGAATGAATAACTGCTGGGTAATTCAAAAAATAATTAGTATCTGATTGACCAACCTCTATTAGCTTTGCTGGTCGCACAGGAGACTTTGCCGCATCTTTAGACGACGTATCTGAATCACAAGCACCAAGACATACGGCTAGAAGAATAATTAAAGCTTGGACGATAGCAGGCATTTGATGTTCCTTGTTGAACAGTTAAATGACAAGGTACTACTATTATGAATAGTTAAACAGTTATTTTAATGGCTGAATACCTGACGCCTACAGGACTATAAATTACCGAATATCCAGCAATGTAGCAAACTTACTGTTGCTTTATTAATACCCGCTATATTTGAAGAGTGAGGGACGTGCTGACTACTCTCACCCACCTTCAACCACCTACTACTCATAGGATCATGATGAACTCTCTAGTTTGCTGTCTACCTCAACTTTCAATGGTAACGAGCATATACTCTAAGGAGTTGGGGTCGCTATGTGCTGGCAAGTGTGCTAGGTAGATAAGCTTGGGGGCATTAAGCGACGATAGTGGGCTAATGTTAACAGAAAAAAGTAGCACCTTCAAAAGATATGAGCATATAAACTACTAATTTGCAATTTTACATGGTTACAAAAACTTGGAATTACTATACATAGCGTTCAAAAACTGTGTTAGCCTATGAAATTATTTTTACACTCATTATTTTTTTGTTTTTTAAGTAAAAGTCAAAAAGGATACTGCATATGACTAAGGCAACCAGCCCATTGTTATTATTGGTGTTTTTTCTACTATCTATTTTTTTGCACGGATGCTCCAGTCATACGACAATTGACAGGAATAATGTTGGGTTTTTAGATGATTACAGTCAGCTAAGTCAGATAGATACCGGTAGTGATTTTATGACCTTCCGCTGGATCAGTGACAAGCTAAAATCACATCAGTATAACTCTGTACGACTGAAAAAAGTGGTGAGCTTAAATCCAGATATGGAGTTCGAAACCTTTGATTCGGAAATCTATCAAGATATTGCTGTCTTTCTTGATAACGGCTTACGTAAAGCTCTCTCTAAATCGATAGTAGTGACAGATAGCAACTCTGCTAATTCCATGCAAATAGAAGTTGCCATTTCTGCCATTAAAACCGTCGATAGTGATCTGAAGTTTTCTGAGTTTTTACCTATTGGTGCCGTCTTGGGCTTGGGTCGGAAGATGACTGGTTTAAGGAATAAAGATATTGAACTTTATCTAGAGGTTAAAATAACAGATAACCAAAGCGGTGAGTTTATTGGGGCTCTCGTCAAGCAGGGCGTAGTTGGCAACTTATCCACTTCGTATAGCAAACTGGAATTTTCCGATGTACAACCAACTCTGGAAGCATGGATAAAGCATGTTGAAAAAGAATTTGAGCTATACGCTAGACATCAGATGTGATTAACGTAAGTACTTATTCCTAGCTTTTAGACGTTGTATTGGTCTGATCAATAACTTACTGCTCTAGATTCACCGGACTTATCTCGTCTGTAGTCTGCTCACACCTCCAATTACCATGAGTATAAATATGATACCAAGATATTTTATCATGCGAGTTATTTTTACTTTTTCTATTATTGCTATAACCCTCGTAAATAGAAATAATATTTTCGCCGATGAAGTAGACATCGGTAGTACAAGCTCAACATCGGAAGCAAAGTCTGAGTTAAGGGTCAGCAAAAGCGATAACACTGGAAAAACCACTACTATCCGCTCGCGTATATTATTGGAAAAGTCAACACAAGAAAGCTCTTTTGTCATGACTCCTCACAGGCAAAACTACTTACTCCCTTTTAGCTATAACAGTCATCCAAATCAAGAACCTTGGCTAAAACAAAAGAGTTATCCAGAGGTTACGGGCCCAGTCCAAAATACTGAAGCAAAATTTCAAATCAGCCTCAAAATACCAATGACTCATGATGATCTATTTTTTAAAAATGACGGTATTTATGTTGCCCTTACTTTAAAGTCATTCTGGCAGGTCTACAATAGCACCTTATCGGCCCCATTTCGTGAGACTAACTATCGTCCTGAGGTATTTTATCAGTCATATATCCCCATGGATAATACCGATAATGTCTTATTCACTCGCGTGGGGCTTGAGCATGAATCTAATGGCCGTAGTCAATATTTGAGTCGCAGTTGGAACCGAATTTACTGTGGTTTAGGCATTCAGCATAGTAACTGGGTATTTTATTTGCAACCTTGGTATCGTCTACCTGAAAAGAGCAAGGTTGATGATGGTAACGCCAATACTCCGCTACCAGCTAAAGGTGATGATAATCCCGATATAGAGGACTATATGGGGCATTATGAATTCTGGAGTATTTACTCTTTTAATCAGTGTGAAGTGTCGTCTCTGATTAGATACAATTTTAGCACAAAGAGAGGCGCTTGTGAGCTTGGAATGTCCTTTCCTTTGTGGCATCGTATTAGAGGTTACATACAGTATTTTGAAGGCTACGGTGACAGCCTGATCGATTACAATCATAATACGCAACGTATTAGTATTGGCTTTCTCTTAACGGACTTGCTGTAACTGCTATAAGATTTATTTTAAGCATCTTTGTGCCTAAAAGGTAAACTCTATATTCGTTACCATTGCGGGTGCGACAAGCTAATGAAACCCCATGAACCTACAAGTAGTAAGTGATTGGGGTGAATGAAGATCATCAACAATCCCTCCCCTCAATGGGAATGGCTATAACAACTGTTCACATGTCTTCTAGTCAGCCATTTACAAGGAAATGCATTCCGATACTGGCTACATAGCCAAGCGCAATGGCCCATGCCCAGCGCAGATGCCCCATAAACGTATAGCTTCCCTTTGAAGCCCCCATCAAAGCAACTCCCGCAGCTGAACCGATAGATAGTAAGCTACCGCCGACTCCTGTTGTTAATGTAATAAGCAACCACTGAAATGTATCCATTTGTGGACTCATTCCGATAATAGCAAACATTACTGGAATGTTATCAATGATGGCAGATATGCCACCAGCCATTATATTTGTCCATGTCGGTCCCAAGTCTGTATACATAGCCTCGGATACCAAATCTAGATATCCCAGATAGCGTAACCCTCCAACAGAAAAAATAACTCCAAAGAAGAACAATAATGTATCCCATTCGGCATGAGCTACTCGCTGATAAATATCTATATCACTACCATTATTGTCATTAAATGCTTTACTGCTAGTTAAGCTTGTCACGTTAATAAAGTAAGTATAAAACATGAGTAGTGACAAGCCAGCCATCATCCCCATAAACGGCGGAAGCCCAAAGAACGTCTCAAAAGAAACAGCTATAGCAATAGTGATCAAAAATAATAAACAAGTCCCCAATCCACCTCGTTTCATCTGCGTATTATCACTCTGCACCTTCGGTCGGTCATCGTCTATGAAAAAATGCATTATCAACGCTGGCACCATGAAGTTCGCTAACGAAGGAAGGATCAACGCAAAAAATGAGAAAAACTCTACCTTGCCAGCTTGCCATACCATCAACGTGGTGATATCACCAAATGGACTGAATGCACCACCTGCGTTGGCAGCCACAACCACGCTAGTCATGGCAATAATAATAAAGTTGGGATGGCCAGCTCCAACAGCCATAATCACCGCACCCATCAATAAGGCCGTTGTCAGATTGTCTGCAATAGGCGATATACAAAAAGCCAAGATGCCAGTTACCCAGAATAACTGCCTAAAACTATACTCCCTCCTCACCAACCAACTTCTCAATGCATCAAATACTTGCCTCTCTTCCATAGCATTGATATAGGTCATCGCCACCAGAAGGAAAAAAAACATCGACGCATATTCATCAAGATCATGAGTAACGGCAGAAGACAGGTCGTCATGAGTAATGCCGTTGCTGTTCGCCAGCCAAGCAATAAGTCCCCAGATAATACTTGCTGCCAGCATAACCGGCTTTGATTTACGCAGATGCAGCTTTTCTTCTGCAATAACAGCGCAATAAGATAACACAAAAACAACGACACAAAACCAAGCAACAGGTCTTTGCGTAAGATTAAGAATCTGGCTGTTAGCCAAGGCTAATGATGGCGTCATCAAGCAGATAATAAGCGTAAGAAGCCGTTTACTTAGAAGCATGATTCACTCTAGTTATTTGTTCTAACCTCAGAGGATAACCCTTCATGGAAATGTCCGTAAAGCTGTTATATCTACTTCTCTATATTAAGTAGGGTTTTTTAGCGGTTCATGTCCTAAAATGCAAGTATGTAAAAAAGCATTACTACCCATCAAAGGTGACGGTAAATCGTGGCACAAAGCAACGAGCGCAGCCGAACATCCAGCATCAGCTCACTAGCAATAATCTGGGTGAATGAGAGCAGTCAACAACCTCACACCTTTAAGGAAGCTAGTATAAAAGAATATCAAATTCGCTCATATGTAGCTGTTTTGTTCGCTTAATCAAACGTTATCTTGATTAGCCCAGTTAACAACTGATCATTTTATTTTTTGAAGTTCGTCCTTATTTTTGCGAAAGTATTGGTCATATAATAATCTTATTTGCAGCTATTTATGGAAATTAAATGTTGGTAACCCTATACGGCATCAGTAATTGCGATAGCACTCACAAAGCAAGACGTTGGCTAAAAGATGAAAATATCGATTACCGCTTCCATGACTATCGAAAAGATGGCCTTGAAGAGGCTATACTAAACAGCTGGATTGATAAGCTTGAGTGGGATCAATTGATCAATAAACGAGGAACCACTTGGCGAAACTTACCCGAAGTACAAAAGGCAAATATGGCAAGAGAGCAAGCTATTCAGCTAATGCTAGAGAAGCCAGTCCTTATTAAAAGACCTCTTCTCGACTTTGGGGATAGCCCTACTCTTGGGTTCAATAGCACACTTTACAGTAATATTTTTTCCAAAAGGACGCTTTAATGCGCAATAAATGCTTCAGTTTTGCCATAGGCATCGGCTCTCTCAATAATAAAGATGAATGGCTAGACGCTTTCTATCCACGGCCTTTGTTAAACCCAAGCACAGCTTTACTAAAAACCATTACCAGCATTATTCAGTATAATGGCGGCAATGTTGTTATCAAATTAGATAGTGCAACCTGTCATGCGCTAGAGGAATCGTTTGAAAACAGCAATGAAAACCAACTCGCAGAAGATATGAAAATTCTTGAAGTTAGTAGTCAGCCTCGATTAATAACTATACTAGAAAACGATTACCCTCCTTCATCTACACCTGAGGCCTACTTGAAGCTTCATTTACTTTCTCACCGCCTGATTAAACCCCATCAAGTGAATCTTGAGGGCATATTCTCATTATTACCCAATGTTGCCTGGACCAGCGACGGAGCAATAGACCCAGAAGAGCTAGCTACTCGTCAGCTAAAAGCTCGTGCCGAAGGCCGCTTTCTTTCCGTTAACAGTGTCGATAAATTTCCAAAAATGACTGACTACGTGGTACCCTCCGGCGTGCGTATTGCTCATACCGCCAGAGTTCGCCTAGGAGCTTATGTTGGTGAAGGTACCACTATAATGCATGAAGGATTTATCAACTTTAATGCTGGAACAGAAGGCATAAATATGATTGAAGGTCGTATTTCTTCTGGCGTAATAGTTGGTGAAGGATCAGATTTAGGCGGTGGTTGTAGCACTATGGGTACACTTTCCGGCGGTAATAATATTGTGATTTCTGTCGGCAAAAACTGCCTAATTGGAGCTAATGCTGGGGTTGGCATTCCATTGGGGGATAGGTGTACCATAGAAGCGGGCTTATACCTTACCGCAGGAAGTAAAGTTCAGCTACTAAATGAAAAGCGTCAACCAACTAAAACCGCTACAGCAGTTGAGCTTTCCGGGAAACCAGACTTGTTGTTCCGGCGCAACTCGCTTACCGGAAGTGTAGAGTGTCTCGCTAATAAATCATCGGTAGTGCTAAATGAAGAGTTACACGCGCACAATTAATAAATATCAGACTACGATAGCTCTCATGATGAGGCTATATACACGATTGTGCTGATAAGCCTGCCTTGCTTTGATGCTATGGCCATTTCCTTTGAAGGTGCGAGACTATTGGTTGAACCAACTTTTTATAGAGGTCGTTAATGTACCCTGTCGTTGCATCTGATTTAGATGGCACACTTCTAAACACTAAGCATGAACTGAGCAGTTATACCCAGCAAATTATTCGACAGCTAAGTAAGATGGGTGTGGAATTTGTATTTGCTACTGGTCGCCATTATGTAGATGTTGAGATAATCAGATCTCAGCTTAGCGTTAGCATGTATCTAATTACTTCCAATGGTGCACGAGCATATGACCCTAATGGTAAAGTAGTTGTGAGTCATGATATTTGTCCTGACTATATTCAGCCTTTGATTGACATAGGAAGGAAATACTCGGATAAGGTTGTTACTAGTATTTATCGTACAGACTCATGGCATGTAGAACAAAAATCTGAGCGATTGCTGAAGTATAACAAAGACTCAGGTTTTCGTTATACTGTGCAGCCTCTGGACAAGGTATCCAGATCAGAGGTGCAAAAAATATTTTTTAATGCTAAGCACCATGAAGATGTTAAGGTTCTGGCGAATGAAATTACTGAATCATATGGTGACCGGTTGTCAATGACCTATTCTTTGCCTACGTTTTTCGAAGTAATGGCTCCAAATGTTTGCAAAGCTACTACCTTAGCTGATGTGTTAAGCATAGAAGGCCGTGATTTACAAGATGTTATTGCCTTTGGTGACGGCCTTAATGATTACGAAATGTTGATAAAGGCAAGGAAGGGAGTTGTAATGGGGAACTCCAGTAAACAACTAAAAGCAAAACTACCAGATCATGAAGAGATTGGTTTAGCTAATGATAATGCAGTGGCTAAGTATCTTGCTGTGCTATACGGTATTTAAACAAGTTGCTACGCTACGACAAGTGAGAGAAGACACAGAAGCTTAAGAGCACTGAGTGACTGCGACCGAACACGACAGCCAAGTAGTACCTTAGATGGTAACGATGGTTGCTAAGACATTAAGAAAAAGTGCATTCAGGAATAGCCATCATCTGCACTACAGCCTGTTAAAACACTGTGAGTGACTAGAGCGTTGTCACTACACCCATCCCCCCAACTCTTTCCATCGATTTACGATATTACAGAACAATTCTGCGGTTTTTTCCGTATCATAACGAGCGCTGTGAGCCTCCGACTTATCAAACGTCACGCCCGACTCTAGGCAGGCTTTTGCCAATACAGTTTGACCATACGCCAGCCCAGACAGAGTAGCGGTGTCAAAGCATGAAAAGGGATGAAATGGATTGCGCTTCAGTTGATTCCTCTGGGCTGCAGCCATCACAAAGCTCAGGTCAAAAGATGCGTTATGCCCAACCAATACTGCTCGGCTACAACCCTGGGTTTTTACTGATTTTCGGATACTGCTAAAAATCTTATTAATAGCATCTTCTTCCGAATAAGCAATTCTTAGGGGGTGAAAAGGATCAATACCAATAAACTCAATGGCTGACTTTTCGATATTGGCATTTTCAAATGGCTTAATGTGAAAGGAAATCAATTCACCAGAATATACATAACCATTGTCGCCCATCTCTATGGGAATGGCTGCTATCTCCAACAATGCATCAGTAGCAGGGTTGAAACCTCCTGTTTCCACGTCGACCACGACAGGCAGAAAACTTCTAAATCTATCTACCATTGTGTGGTTATTGTCCACTTGCACGGAATCTCCTTGATTTAGTTTCAATTGCCGGTTAGTGGCTGTGCCCGCCTTAAGAGACGGTCTTAAAAAATAACTTAATTATCGGTCTCAATCAGAGGGACTTTTATCCATGATTTTTTGTAGTCATCACCACATTTCAACTTTAAGATTGCTACCTAGCCTACTGTGCTTCTCTTTCTTTCCACTACTCACACAAAGATGTGGGTATGGCAGTTAGGCTGCAACAGGCTTAATTGGAGTTGCCTGAGACTTAAGTTGATCTTCACTCTGGTCGTCACTCTGGTCGACGCTCTGATCTTCTTGAGTATGATCCAGTGTACTAACATCTGATTTGCCAATATCCATTATAAGGTCTGGCTTGCCTTTAAAAGCTTTGATCAAGGTTTCCTTGTTTCGAGATAATAGCAAGCCAATATCTTCGGCTAACTTCTCATCTATAGTAAAATTAGCTTCCAGCAAACTGGACAAATTGTTTGCCACTTCTAGCATTTTATCATGTTCTTCAGCAGCTTTTTTATCTATAAACATGCTTCCGTCTCGATCTACTCGCCACATGGGGGTAATGGACATTGCCCTCTCCTAATAGGTGTCAGGGTCTTCTTGCACTGTATGAAAAAACAGCGTAGAAGTCTAGCTTTATACAAAGGCAAGTGCCACTCTTCACACGGTCATATTCTCGCACCGGCTTTTAAAGCAGGAAAGGATTTGGCACCATTCACTTACTGCCTATCTGAACTTCCAATCACAGTGAGCACAAGCTTGTTCATTTTAGTCTATTTTTACCACTATCGTGGAATAACTGTTAAAGCTGCATCTCTGGTATCTATTTTCTGATCTTGCCGAAATAACTGCCAAATAAGAAATATGCTGAAAAAAACCGTAATCATAGGTTTCCCCCAGGCCCACATACCTGGGGTAATCAGCTTAACATATTTAGCAAATGGAAAACTAATAACAAATAACCAGCAAAGAAAATGGTACTTCATATCATGAAAACGGTGTATTGATACAGCAACCCAATAACCAATTGCTGGTGCAATTAGTGCAAAACTATTAGTTTCAGTACGCGGATTAAATAACATCAAGTAGCACGCGGCCAAAGCGTACAAATAATAACAAGCAAGCTCTGACGTATAACGTCTTCGAGCAAAAGCAACACCACACAAAACAAGGAACCCAACTATCACCCGTGTAACAATCTGAACACCAGAGGAAACATTTACGCCCAATAACTGAGGGAAAATAGCAAAAAAATGCGCCCAATTTGTCTTATGCCCAGATTCGCCATAAACCAAAGACTCATATACCATTGAAACAAAACCAAGATGCTGATCTATCGCATATTCATAGCCTTTGAAAAGAACAGGCAGCAAACAGGCACCTACAGCCCACAAAGCAATGCGCCAGCAAAGTGAACAGTAAAAGAATACAACAAGAGCAAAAAAAATAACAAAAACAGGCTTAGAAATCAAGCCAATAACCAGCAAAAATGCAGCAAGATTCCATTGCTTCTTATGCAAGCTTACTGAGGTCCAAAGCATCACCCCTAGCTGAAGCATCGTTGCCTGACCATTACGGATAGTGGTCCAGCTAATAATCAGTACTACAACAGATAGCAGAGGGAAAAAGCTTTTCTCTTCAACATCAGACATCATTCTGGAAAAACAGTAAAGGCCACTTACCACAACCACAAGCTGAAACAAATTCCATATAATCTCAGCCGCAACTAAACTTCCTGGCAATAAGCTAAAAAGCATCGCAAACTGCGGAAGGTAAAGATAACCCTCAGGTCCAGCATAGAGGTTTTCTGATGCAACCCAGCGATCTGCACCCATCTGATAGTTAAAAACTACTGAGCCGCCTGGAAAATATAAACTATCAATAACCAATAACAGTCCTACCAACACCCAGAGACAAAATATAGATTTGTCTGCTCTGGATAAATTTTGCCAGTTTTGAATAAAGCCCAATCCGCTAACTGAAAGCATAAATCACCCATTTTCGAGTCGACCTATAATTAGAGTGTCGATTATAAATTATGATAAATAATTATACCTATCTCCTTGAAAGCGTGATGTTGTTGACTGCTATCATCTTCAATAGTAACGGGCTTTGCTAACAGGCCCAATTTCCACTTGACTAAACAAACGTTGCAACAGAAAAATAGTAAAGAATACTCCCATAACAGGTTTCCACCATGCCCACATACCTGGAGTCAACATTACAATATATTTTGACGCAACAAAACCAACTACAAAAAACCAACAAAAAATATGGTATTTCAAATCATGAAATCGATGTTTAGATACCGCAATCCAATAACCAATAGCCACCGAAAGCAAGGCGTAATCATTAGTTTCATTTCTCGGATTAAACAACATCAAGTAGCAGGTGGCTAATGCGTAAATATAATAACCAGCCATGACTCTAGGATATTTGCGACTGGCGTACCACGCTGTAGCTAACGTCAGCAGAGCCATCACCAACCTAGTTAACTGTTGAGCTTCAGAGGATACCGAAAACCCTGTAATTTGGGGGAAAATAGCAAAGAAGTGAGCCCAGGTTAATTTTGCCCCGTTTTCACCATAACGAACGGCCTGCTCAAGCATGACTATAAAATTCTGATGTTGCTCCAAAACATATGTTGACCCTTGAAATAACATTGGTATAAGTAAAGCTGCCAGCAATCCTACAGGCAAGCGCCAATACAAAGGCCTATTCAACACTCCAGCCAACAAATAGTAAACAATGAATGTGGGTTTTACTATCAAACCCAAAGTCATAAACAATGCACTGCGATTCCACTGTTTATGTACCAAAGAAACAGTGCTCAACAGAAGCAACCCGAGCATCATGATGTTGGCTTGGCCATTCCTAAAGCTGGCAGTGCTGATGCAAATAACAGCCACAGTCAACAATGGCACAAAACTATTTTCACCAGGCTTCTCCATCAACCGAGAAAAAGCAACAAGCCCAAGCAGCATCACTAGTAACTGTGTTATCCGCCAAAGTGCCTCCGATGCCCATAGCGGAAATGGTGTAAAAACGCTATATAAAAAAGCAAACTGAGGAAGATACAAAAAACCAACAGGCCCAGAATAAAGATCATCCTTAGCCAACCAACGAGTAGCGCCAAGCAGATATTCATCAGACACTGTACTGTTAGATGGATTAGTGATGCTCTTAATCACCATCAATATTGTAACGAGCAACCAAATGCCTACAGTTACTTTTTCAGCTTTTGATAATGATTTCCAGCGATGCCATAACGTTAAATAAAATACCATAACAGTGCAATTATTAGTTATCTTGAACCTATTCCCATTGAATGTGAGAGGTTGTTGACTGCTCTCACCTACCACAATTACTTATTGCTCATGAGCGCATAGCGTTTTACTCTTGGCTCAATCATACGCATACTTTCGTCAGTTTTTTGTTCATCTTTTCCGCCTGGATTGTTACCATCTTCTGTAAGCAGCACCCTATGACCTGAACAACAACCACCTCCATTATTATGTCTTTTATACCAATAAAAACCACCACCAACAGCAGCAACGGCAATAAAAGCAACACTAGATACTCCAATCATTAATGCTTCTGTAGGTGCTTCTGTAGGCGCTTCTGTAGGCACTGCGGATCTTTTAACAAAATAAATAACAGTATCAATAACAGTAAGGTCTGCAGTAACATCATAAGCATACCCTATTCCGCCCTCAAGATGAGGATTGTCAGTATGCGTAATAATAGTAGAATTAGCAACTGTAGCATTTTTCATTTCACTGTATTCACCATGTCCGATCACCCCACCTACAGAATCACCATTTACTTCCGCCCTAATAACATTACAGATACTAACCTTATCATCCACTGAGCAACCTACTATTCCTCCGGCATATTTTCCAGAAATACTCGAATCTATAATGGTAACATTCTGTATGGAACTACTAGCGGAGTCTCCAACAACACCTCCAACAGAACTTTCTTGACCCGCGCCATTTACAATAGTGTTGCCGACATAAACTTCTTTAATTCTCACATAATGTATCTTTCCTGCTACCCCACCGACACATGCAGACCTGCTTGAGCCAGTAATATTGACATTTACTACTATTACTTTAAAAACTTTATTCTCACTATTATATGCTGCTCCTACTACCCCACCGACATATTCAACCCCACTGCCATTAAGAGTGCTATTTGCTATCATTACATTATCAAAACTAGATTCCCGCCGCATAACATTAGAGACCATACCTATCCTACTATCTATACCAACCCCTTCAAACTGACTATTCTCAATTTTGATAAATCTAACTATGGACTCATCAGTCATAGTATTGGCAACTGCTGGGTCACATTCTGCATTCCTAGTGTCAACATTATTGAAGGTTTATGTTTTGAACTATTCCCTTACCTGAAAGTTTGTCTATCAAGCAGCATGGCAGCTCGTCAAGGGTTTCACCATTTCCATTGAAATCACCTGTAAACTCCGGTATTGGTCTGGTGAAGTTTTTTACGTTAAAGCTTGCAGTTAGTTTATAGCTGCCGTTACTAGGGTAATCTGTATGATTGCCAATTAAGTTCAGCTCTGCTACATTACTGATGCCAATAACATTAGAAGCAGAGGCTGCACTCACATCCCTAATATGACGATAATGGTTACTATTTAAATTTGAGCTATCGTGTGCTTGGGTATGGTTCTGAAAAAATGTCTCAGCTTGAGGAGAGCTTGCTGCTGTAGCAGAGTCCACAACAGCTAAAACACACAAGCCTACAACTGCGCCCATAAGAAGCCTACTGTAAAACGATGAATTATAGCCAGATCCTATCCACACAGTCTTGCACTGGCCTCTTGCTTGCTCTTCATTTTTTTCTTCATAATCTAGATTAATAAAACACCAATCTACGTGCAAAGGTGATGATTTGGTTGTATTAGTACCATCACTTTCATAACTCCCATCAGCTTCATTAACCTCAACATCATTTTGTGATTTACTTTTTTGTAACGTATAGTCGTTTGTTGGCATAGACAACCAATCTCTATGCTTTTCTTCAGCACTATTGTGTTTCGCAAAATCATTACCACTTGCTGGAATATCTATTGGCTGGTCTGCTTGCTCATATTGTAACTCACAATCATTAGCATTTTTATCTGAAACAGCAGTAACAAGTGGTTGGTAGCAATATGTTTTTTGTCGTATATCTGCTTTACGCTGTAACCCTGTTAACAGGGTAAACGCTTGTTCTTTATCTGAACTAGTACAATCCTGTGCAACCAGTGTAATTAAAGCATCTTTTATGGTTATATCTCCTTCTTTATGCAGGCTATCTATTTTTATCAACTCTGCCATAACCAATTGTATGCCTTTATTATCTGAGCTATCTGTTAAATGCAAGGCATTTTTTTGTACCATATTAACCCAGGCAGTCATTATTTTTTTGCTTTGCTCTTGCTTGGTTGGTGGTGCCGTAAAGCCATTTTTTACAACATTAAATACATAGTTAATACCAGATGCAACCTTACCCAAAAGACTGTCTTTCATGTTTTTCTTTAGACCTTCCTTTAGGTATTCATCCCAGTCTTCTTGGCCAAATGATCCGTTTTGTTTATCTTTCTTTGTTTTAGCTTGGTCCTCTGGGTTAAGGCTTTCTTGTTGTTCTAGGTTGCTATGCATTGCATCTAATGCCACAAATCCAGACTGATAAATGACATTTAATTGTTGTACTGTTTTAAACTGATCACTTAAATTTTTTATAACATCGCTAGCTAATAAAGTATTAGCAATCTCTCTGGCTTCACAATCACGTAAAGACTCATTTGCACCATGCCATACCTCGGTTACATCTTTTGAGTTGTAATGCAAATAAGAGAAAAATACTTTTTCCTCTGCGCTTATGCCATTTGTTTTGTTTTCTTCTGCAGTCAAATGATAATCTTGCGTAACCCAACGTTTGCTATCATCTAGTAATTTGCTTATTAAGCTATCGGAATTACGCGCACCCCAATTCACCAATGCTTCTAATACTGGATATTGTATCTCTGATGGCGTATTACTTGTTGTAGCTACTACATAATGGGTTGATAATACATCCACTAAGTTACGCGTTTGCTTCAAGACAACCTCATTTAAGAAGTGCGTATCATTTTGTGCTCTTAACATCAGCGAACTTACTTGTTCATCTAATTTGGCGCAAATTAGTGGGCTAGCGTTACTCGTCTTAACCTTATCTTGCCACAAGGTGTGAAGCTTATAAAAGCATTGCTTTGCTCTAGAATTCAATACCTCTGCAACGAACATTTGCTCTTCTTTAGTGAGCTGTGTAAACGTTGTTTTTGTACTTTTTGGCAGGCGGCAACAAGCTCTCTTCTTTATTTCTTGGGTGATACCGCTAAAACCTATTATCCAGCTAGGTGATTCTAACCCAGCGTTAATTATGTCTTGTTCAAGCTCACCAACTTCTAGCAAAATACTTACATACAACTAGCATCACCTATTACCCTCGGGTTAAGTTGACGACATTAAAGTATGAATAAAATCATATCGTTAGCCGTAACTCTTAAGGTTGATGCGCACCAAATCCGTCTTTATTGCACAGCTCATACCACCCTTACTGCATTCTGTATAGCGTATCTGAATATCTTTGCTCGTTTACTGACTACTCATCCTTCAACAGTAACGAGTATACCTTAAGAGGGGGCATCCTTTGTTTTTTTGTAAGCACCCCCTTTATATGATCCACAGTTATTTTGTTAAACCTCCCTAGCTACCTTTTTTATAATCTTACCACTAGCTAGCCACTTCTAAACTAGCTTATTTATTTATTTTTTAATCTATTCTTTACGTTTTGGTAATGGATTTTCTACCTTTTTCGGCAGAACTTCATCTACACTAATCTGTTTATAACCACGTGATAGTGTTCCCTTATTTACCTCATCATCTACTAGGCTCAGTTAGTGCATCTGTTCATACATATCTACTAACGCGCTAGTATTGTTTGGCGCAATTATTGGATTTGCAGCATTATCTATGGATTTTTTAGCTTTAGCTTGATCTTTCGCTTTTTTAGCTTTTTTATCTTTTCCGCTTGGATGGTTATCATCTTCTGTAGACAGCTCCCTATGACCTGAACAGCAACCACCTCCATTATTATGCCTTTTATACCAATAAACACCACCACCAACAGCAGCAACGGCAATAAAAGCAGCACCAGATGCTCCAAGTAGGATTGTAGGCACTGTTGTTGCTTGTTCTGGCGCTTGCGTTAAGCAAGGTGCATTCCATACCATAATAAGAGGCTCTTTATAACGACAATATTCTTCTGGTTTAATTTCACAATCGTTCCCTATAAAAGGCAACTTACTCCCCTTGCATTGATTAGCTAAGTTCATATTATAATTATACTGATGGTGTGAGACTCCGTTCGCATCATTGTAAGATGAGTTATCGAATATCTTTTTAGTTTCATCAAAGTCACATGTACTATTTCCATCTTTATTGTCTCCAATACAAAATCCTATTTGTACATTTGATCCTTCCCTTCAAATAGTACCCTGCTCCTGCTTACCGTAAAGTTTGAAATAGAAGCGGAATCAATAAACCCAACAGCACCACCTATTTTATATCCTTTACCCCTTAATATTGATAAAGCTTTGACTAACTGCAAGCTGTTCATATGCATCATTTTCTCCCATCTGGCCCCCCCCCATCCAGCATACACCGACCACCTCCATCTATACTCAAGTTAGTTTTGATGATCATTGTATTGGAAAATTGTACGCCTGACTCTGACCATCCAAAACCACCGCCAACTTCTGATGATATTCTGAGGATTTGATAACAACATCAATAACAGTATCAATAACAGTAAGGTCTACAGCAGTAATAGCATTAGCAGACCCTATTCCGCCCCCAACAGAAGGACTTCAGTATGCGCAATAATAGTAGAACTAGCAACTGTAGCATTTTTCATTTCACTGCCTTCACCATATCCGATCACCCCACCTACAAAACGACCATTTACTTCCGTCCTAATAACATGACAGGTACTAACTTTATCAGACCATGAGCAACCTACTATTCCTCCGGCATATCTTCCAGAAATATTCGAATCTATAACGGTAACATTCTGTATGGAACTACCAGAGGAGTATCCAGCAACACCTCCAACATAACCTTCTTGACCCGCGCCCTTTACAATAGTGTTGCCGATATAAACTTCTTTAATTCTCACACTTCGCATCTTTCCTGCTACCCCACCGACACTGTGCTCCTGGCCTGAGCCAGTAATATTGACATTTACTATTATTACCTTAAAAACTTCACTCCCACTATTATATGCTGCTCCTACTACCCCACCGGCATATTTAACCCCAGTGCCATTAAGAGTGCTATTTGCTATCATTACATTATCAAAACTAGATGCCCCCCGCATAACATTAGAGACCATACCTATAGCATTCCCTTTAAACTCGCCACTATCCTCTTCAAAATAGCTACCAACCCCTTTAAACTGACTATTCTCAATTTTGATAAATCTAACTATGGACTTATCATTCATAGTCTTGGCAACTGCTGGGTCACATTTTGCATTCCTAGTGTCAACATTATTGAAGGTTTATGTTTTGAACGATTCCCTTACCTGAAAGTTTGTCTATCAAACAGCATGGCAGCTCGTCAAGGGTTTCACCATTTCCATTGAAATCACCTGTAAACTCCGGTATTGGTCTGGTGAAGTTTTTTACGTTAAAGCTTGCAGTTAGTTTATAGCTGCCGTTACTGGGGTAATCTGGATGATTGCCAATTAATTCCAGCCCTGTGACATTACTGATGCCAATAACATTAGAAGCAGAGGCTGAACTCACATCCCTAATATGACGAAAATGGTTACTATTTAAATTTGAGCTATCG
>JASXSU010000003.1 GCA_030674875.1 Candidatus Endonucleibacter sp. (ex Gigantidas childressi)
CCCTCACAATACCAGTCGTTAGGAATCGTGTGCAGGCTATCAGAGCAAACAATAAGCTGACTGTTTGGGTCATTATATTTAGGACAAGTTCTGGTTGTAGCGTTAAATATTCCATCTTTACAGCAGGTTGCAATATGTTCATCGAATCCGCAAGAGCATTGCCTAAAACCATCACAAGGGACTGAGTAGCGATATGGCGCACCAGGACATTGAAACTTGCTATCATCAGCGCCAACAGGAGGCACCATATACCCAACTAATGGTGCCGTATACATTGCCTTGGGTGCAAGGCCAGACACGTTTTTCACTATACGCTGGGCATAACTAACGGCTTTTTGGCTACAGCGGCTAAACCAAGATGCGCAGCTGTTTTTGTTAGCACCGATATCAGCGCTATTTTTGGTATTATTATCAGAATGAATATAAAGAGCTTCACATTGAGCTTTTATATTGTTGGCTTTGTAGCGCAGGAAAGCGTTAATATTATCATCGGTATGCTTCTGTTTCTCCACTTCTTCCAGCATACTACCGATGGTAATGATGTCCTGCCTATCCTTATAGCAATCACAGAGCTTAAGCATAGCTTCCATCAACGGCCTGCTAACCACCGGAGCTGGTTTATTATGTATCATGTAATTCATAAAATCAGTAAACGAGGTGCCCTGGTAATAACGCAGGGATAACACACTATACAAATTATAAAGCTCAGGATATTGTCTTTGGGTACAAATTATTTTTCTTTTCTTTACACTTCTCTTCTCACCCTCATCACCCTCATCATCCCTCTAATAGCATCATTGCTTTAAGAAAATCATAAACCTTTATAACAGGCTCTTTTCTTAAAACGGTAAGGCATTCATCTAAATAATTAGGCTTGTTTAATAACATCACTATCGGTTGGATGGTTGTTGTATTCTGGCAGTTTTCGTTGGCTGCGTAGATTGGCAAGGTGGCTAGCAGTATTAATGCTATTAGTAAATAACAAAAATAATTGATATATCTTAAGCGCTTTAAGTTATAACAAGGAAGCAAGGGAATAAAGCTCAGTAACTGAGAGCATAGACGACGATTAGTAGCTATAACGTCCAAAATAAGAGCCCTCTGAAAAGGATAAGGAGAAGTTGACGGTAGATGAATTAAGAACAGCTGCGTAATATATTTTACGGAGCATATAGCGGTAATTGGCCAGGTTACTTTTGCTGAATCTTAGCAAATCGTGCAAGACATAAATTAGAAGCAGTTATAACATTCATCCATCAGGATGAAAAGGCTTTTCTATTTGTAAAGATAGGGTATTTGTTTTTTTCCATATAATATGCATATAAATCACACGAATGATCTATACACTATACATAACAATGCATCAATCTATTCCGCAAAGACAATAAATAAACGAAGCTGAAATCACCTACGGGGGATAGGTGACTATGGGGGTCAGCTCAATAAGAGCTTTCCTCATCGCATTCTTCTGGCTGTCTGTACTTACAGTAAGTACATAGATAATTTATAGGCTCAGTAATAGGGCTTAAAAGCCATGCAAGCGTGCCTTTAATGGTTTTTGTTTTTCTGTACTTTACAAGCATGGCAGCATAAGTTACACATACTATAGTTCCAGCTAATAGCAATCCTGTAGTAGAAGATGTTGAGTCAATAACATCGTGCTGGGTTCCATGGCAGTTGTGTTCGCCATTATTATAGTTGAATTCATTTAAAATAAGTGTTCCATTTCTGCAATAACAGTCGGTAAGATCTGTGCCACTGAAACGTTCATTACTGCTGTGAGGACAGTCGTGATTGCTATTGCAGAGACTTTCTTCTGATAATGTAATTCCATTATCACAGACAAAAAGCCGTTGATTTAAATCCCCTTTTTTAATGCAAAACTTGGGTGTGTTATTAACCTCGTTGCTCCACCCTTCACAGCAGTCTAAGGCTTGTTCATCACTGCCGTCACTGCAGTCTATTTCACCATTACATTGAAGCTCAGCTAAAATAAGAGCGGTGTTATTACTGCAACTAAAGCAGGTAGGATTTGTGCCGTTGACGCTAAGATTACTCTTGTCCCTGCACTGATGGTCAGGGTTGTAGCTTCTCTTGCAGCGCCACTTTGAGTTGAGCGTTTGTTGATTATCACAAACAAACATATGCAAGTCGTTATAAGCATGAGTGCAAGTCTTAGTCGTATAGTTGACTCCTAATATTCCATTTTCACAGCAATTTGAAGCTTGTTGGTCGCTAAAATCACTGCAAAAAGAGATACTACCAGTACACAGCCAGTGTGCAGCGATCGATTGTTCATTGTTCTCACAAATAAATAACTTTTTGGCTGGATTACCCTTTCTAGTACAAATCCTAGTTACATTGTTAACCCCCGAGTCCCCTTCTTCGCAACAGATTGAAGACATGTTACCGGTGTTCTTTGGGCAGTTAGGAAAGAGGTGCCTACCCTCACAATACCCGTCGTTAGGAATCGTGTACCGGTTATCATAGCAAACAAGAAGCTGACTGTTTGGATCATTATATTTAGGACAAGTTCTGGTTGTAGCGTTAAATTTTCCATCTTTACAGCAGGTTGTAATAAGTTCATCGAATCCGTCAGGGCAGTGCCTAAAACCATCACAAGGGACTGAGTAGCTAGATGGCGCACCAGGACATTGAAGCTTGCTATCATCAGCGCCAACAGGAGGCACCATATACCCAACTAATGGTGCCGTATACATTGCCTTGGGTGCAAGGCCAGACACGTTTTTCACTATACGCTGGGCATAACTAACGGCTTTTTGGCTACAGCGGCTAAACCAAGATGCGCAGTTTTTTTTGTTAGCACCGCTATCAGCGCTATTTTTGGTATCATTATCAGAATGAATATAAAGAGCTTCACATTGAGCTTTTATATTGTTGGCTTTGTAGCGCAGGAAAGCGTTAATATTATCATCGGTATGCTTCTGTTTCTCCACTTCTTCCAGCATACTACCGACGGTAATGATGTCCTGCCTATCCTTATAGCAATCACAGAGCTTAAGCATAGCTTCCATCAACGGCCTGCTAACCACCGGAGCTGGTTTATTATGTATCATGTAATTCATAAAATCAGTAAACGAGGTGCCCTGGTAATAACGCAGGGATAACACACTATACAAATTATAAAGCTCAGGATATTGTCTTTGGGTACAAATTATTTTTCGTTTCTTTACACTTCTCTTCTCACCCTCATCACCCTCATCACCCTCATCATCCTCTAATAGCATCATTGCTTTAAGAAAATCATAAACCTTTATAACAGGCTCTTTTCTTAAAACGGTAAGGCATTCATCTAAATAATTAGGCTTGTTTAATAACATCACTATCGGTTGGATGGTTGTTGTATTCTGGCAGTTTTCGTTGGCTGCGTAGATTGGCAAGGTGGCTAGCAGTATTAATGCTATTAGTAAATAACAAAAATAATTTATATATCTTAAGCGCTTTAAGTTATAACAAGGAAGCAAGGTAATAAAGCTCAGTAACTGAGAGTATAGACGACGATTAGTAGCTATAACGTCCAAAATAAGAGCCCTCTGAAAAGGATAAGGAGAAGTTGACGGTAGATGAATTAAGAACAGCTGCGTAATATATTTTACGGAGCATATAGCGGTAATTGGCCAGGTTACTTTGTCTGAATCTTAGCAAATCGTGCAAGACATAAATTAGAAACAGTTATAACATTCATCCATTAGGATGAAAAGGCTTTTCTATTTGTAAAGATAGGGTATTTGTTTTTTTCCCATATAATATGCATATAAATCACACGAATTATCTATACACTATACATAACAATGCATCAATCTATTCCGCACAGACAATACATAAACGAAGCTGAAATCACCTACGGGGGATAGGTGATTATGGGGGTAAGCTCAATCAGCACTTGGATCTGCACTTTCCTCATCGCATTCTTCTAGCCGTCTGTACTTACAGTAACTACGTAGATAATTTACAGGCTCAGTAATAGGGCTTAAAAGCCATGCAAGCGTGCCTTTAATGGTTTTTGTTTTTCTGTGCTTTACAAGCATGGCGGCATAAGTTACACATACTACAGTTCCAGCTAATAGCAATCCTGTAGTAGAAGATGTTGAGTCAATAACATCGTGCTGGGTTCCATGGCAGTTGTGTTCGCCATTATTATAGTTGAACTCATTTAAAATAAGTGCTCCATTTCTGCAATAACAGTCGGTAGGATCTGTGCCACTGAAACTTTCATTACTGCTGTGAGAACAGTCGTGATTGCTATTGCAGAGACTTTCTTCTGATAATGTAATTCCATTATCACAGACAAAAAGCAGTTGATTTAAATCCCCTTTTTTAATGCAAAACTTGGTTGTGTTATTAACCTCGTTGCTCCACCCTTCACAGCAGTCTAAGGCTTGTTCATCACTGCCGTCACTGCAGTCTATTTCACCATTACATTGAAGCTCAGCTAAAATAAGAGCGTTGTTATTACTGCAACTAAAGCAGGTAGGATTTGTGCCGTTGACGCTAATATTACTCTTGTCCCTGCACTGATGGTTAGGGTTGTAGCTTCTCTTGCAGCGCCACTGTGAGTTGAGAGTTTGTTGATTATCACAAACAAACATATGCAAGTCGCTATAAGCATGAGTGCAAGTCTTAGTCGTATAGTTGATTCCTAATATTCCATTTTCACAGCAATTTGAAGCTTGTTGGTCGCTAAGATCACTGCAAAAAGAGATACTACCAGTACACTGCCAGTATTCAGCGATCGATTGTTCATTGTTCTCACAAATAAATACCTTTTTGGCTGGATTACCCTTTCTAGTACAAATCCTAGTTACATTGTTAACCCCCGAGTCCCCTTCTTCGCAACAGATTGAAGACATGTTACCGGTGTTCTTTGGGCAGGGAAGGTCGATGTGGTGCCTACCCTCACAATACCAGTCGTTAGGAATCGTGTACCGGTTATCATAGCAAACAAGAAGCTGACTGTTTGGATCATTATATTTAGGACAAGTTCTGGTTGTAGCGTTAAATATTCCATCTTTACAGCAGGTTGTAATAAGTTCATCGAATCCGCCAGGGCATTGCTTAAAACCATCACAAGGGACTGAGTAGCGAGATGGCGCACCAGGACATTGAAACTTGCTATCATCAGCGCCAACAGGAGGCACCATATACCCAACTAATGGTGCCGTATACATTGCCTTGGGTGCAAGGCCAGACACGTTTTTCACTATACGCTGGGCATAACTAACGGCTTTTTGGCTACAGCGGCTAAACCAAGATGCGCAGCTTTTTTTGTTAGCACCGATATCAGCGCTATTTTTGGTATTATTATCAGAATGAATATAAAGAGCTTCACATTGAGCTTTTATATTGTTGGCTTTGTAGCGCAGGAAAGCGTTAATATTATCATCGGTATGCTTCTGTTTCTCCACTTCTTCCAGCATACTACCGATGGTAATGATGTCCTGCCTATCCTTATAGCAATCACAGAGCTTAAGCATAGCTTCCATCAACGGCCTGCTAACCACCGGAGCTGGTTTATTATGTATCATGTAATTCATAAAATCAGTAAACGAGGTGCCCTGGTAATAACGCAGGGATAACACACTATACAAATTATAAAGCTCAGGATATTGTCTTTGGGTACAAATTATTTTTCTTTTCTTTACACTTCTCTTCTCACCCTCACCCTCACCCTCATCATCCTCTAATAGCATCATTGCTTTAAGAAAATCATAAACCTTTATAACAGGCTCTTTTCTTAAAACGGTAAGGCATTCATCTAAATAATTAGGCTTGTTTAATAACATCACTATCGGTTGGATGGTTGTTGTATTCTGGCAGTTTTCGTTGGCTGCGTAGATTGGCAAGGTGGCTAGCAGTATTAATGCTATTAGTAAATAACAAAAATAATTTATATATCTTAAGCGCTTTAAGTTATAACAAGGAAGCAATTGAATAAAGCTCAGTAACTGAGAGTATAGACGACGATTAGTAGCTATAACGTCCAAAATAAGAGCCCTCTGAAAAGGATAAGGAGAAGTTGACGGTAGATGAATTAAGAACAGCTGCGTAATATATTTTACGGAGCATATAGTGGTAATTGGCCAGGTTACTTTGTCTGAATATTAGCAAATGGTGCTAAGACATAAATTAGAGAAAGTTATAACATTCATCCATTAGGATGAAAAGGCTTTTCTATTTGTAAAGATAGGGTATTTGTTTTTTCCATATAATCTGCATATAAATCACACGAATTATCTATACACTATACATAACAATGCATCAATCTATTCCGCAAAGACAATAAACAAACGAAGCTGAAATCACCTACGGGGGATAGGTGATTATGGGGGTCAGCTCAATCAGCACTTGGATATGCACTTTCCTCATCGCATTCTTCTAGCCGTCTGTACTTACAGTAACTACGTAGATAATTTACAGGCTCAGTAATAGGGCTTAAAAGCCATGCAAGCGTGCCTTTAATGGTTTTTGTTTTTCTGTACTTTACAAGCATGGCGGCATAAGTTACACATACTACAGTTCCAGCTAATAGCAATCCTGTAGTAGAAGATGTTGAGTCAATAACATCGTGCTGGGTTCCATGGCAGTTGTGTTCGGTATTATTATAGTTGAACTCATTTAAAATAAGTGCTCCATTTCTGCAATAACAATCGGTAGGATCTGTGCCACTGAAACTTTCATTGCTGCTGTGAGAACAGTCGTGATTGCTATTGCAGAGACTTTCTTCTGATAATGTGATTCCATTATCACAGACAAAAAGCCGTTGATTTAAATCCCCTTTTTTAATGCAAAACTTGGTTGTGTTATTAACCTCGTTGCTCCACCCTTCACAGCAGTCTAAGGCTTGTTCATCACTGCCGTCACTGCAGTCTATTTCACCATTACATTGAAGCTCAGCTAAAATAAGAGCGTTGTTATTACTGCAACTAAAGCAGGTAGGATTTGTGCCGTTGACGCTAATATTACTCTTGTCCCTGCACTGATGGTCAGGGTTGTAGCTTCTCTTGCAGCGCCAATGTAAATCGAGAGTTTGTTGATTATCACAAACAAACATATGAGAGTCCCCATGAGCATGAGGGCAAGTCTTAGTCGTATAGTTGATTCCTAATATTCCATTTTCACAGCAATTTGAAGCTTGTTGGTCGCTAAAATCACTGCAAAAAGAGATACTACCAGTACACAGCCAGTGTGCAGCGACCGATTGTTCATTGTTCTCACAAATAAATACCTTTTTGGCTGGATTACCCTTTCTAGTACAAATTCTAGTTACATTGTTAATATCTGAGGCCCCATCTTCACAACAGATTGAAGATATGTCACCGATGCTCTTTGGACAGAGAGGAAAGAGGTGGTGCCTACGCTCACAATACCAGTCGTTAGGAATCGTGTACCGGTTATCATAGCAAACAAGAAGCTGACTGTTTGGATCATTATATTTAGGACAAGTTCTGGTTGTAGCGTTAAATATTCCATCTTTACAGCAGGTTGTAATAAGTTCATCGAATCCGCCAGGGCATTGCTTAAAACCATCACAAGGGACTGAGTAGCGAGATGGCGCACCAGGACATTGAAACTTGCTATCATCAGCGCCAACAGGAGACACCATATACCCAACTAATGGTGCCGTATACATTGCCTTGGGTGCAAGGCCAGACACGTTTTTCACTATACGCTGGGCATAACTAACGGCTTTTTGGCTACAGCGGCTAAACCAAGATGCGCAGTTTTTTTTGTTAGCACCGCTATCAGCGCTATTTTTGGTATCATTATCAGAATGAATATAAAGAGCTTCACATTGAGCTTTTATATTGTTGGCTTTGTAGCGAAGGAAAGCGTTAATATTATCATCGGTATGCTTCTGTTTCTCCACTTCTTCCAGCATACTACCGACGGTAATGATGTCCTGCCTAGCCTTATAGCAATCACAGAGCTTAAGCATAGCTTCCATCAACGGCCTGCTAACCACCGGAGCTGGTTTATTATGTATAATGTAATTCATAAAATCAGTAAACGAGGTGCCCTGGTAATAGCGCAGGGATAACACACTATACAAATTATAAAGCTCAGGATATTGTCTTTGGATACAAATTATTTTTCTTTCCTTTACACTTCTCTTCTCACCATCATCACCCTCATCATCCTCTAATAGCATCATTGCTTTAAGAAAATCATAAACCTTTATAACAGGCTCTTTTCTTAAAACGGTAAGGCATTCATCTAAATAATTAGGCTTGTTTAATAACATCACTATCGGTTGTATGGTTGTTGTATTCTGGCAGTTTTCGTTGGCTGCGTAGATTGGCAAGGTGGCTAGCAGTATTAATGCTATTAGTAAATAACAAAAATAATTTATATATCTTAAGCGCTTTAAGTTATAACAAGGAAGCAAGGTAATAAAGCTCAGTAACTGAGAGTATAGACGACTATTAGTAGCTATAACGTCCAAAATAAGATCCCTCTGAAAAGGATAAGGAGAAGTTGACGGTAGATGAATTAAGAACAGCTGCGTAATATATTTTACGAAGCATATAGCGGTAATTGGCCAGGTTACTTTGTCTGAATCTTAGCAAATCGTGCAAGACATAAATTAGAAGAAGTTATAACATTCATCCATCAGGATGAAAAGGCTTTTCTATTTGTAAAGATAGGGTATTTGTTTTTTTCCCATATAATATGCATATAAATCACACGAATTATCTATACACTATACATAACAATGCATCAATCTATTCCGTACAGACAATAAATAAACGAAGCTGAAATCACCTACGGGTGATAGGTGATTATGGGGGTAAGCTCAATCAGCACTTGGATCTGCACTTTCCTCATCGCATTCTTCTAGCCGTCTGTACTTACAGTAAGTACATAGATAATTTATAGGCTCAGTAATAGGGCTTAAAAGCCATGCAAGCGTGCCTTTAATGGTTTTTGTTTTTCTGTACTTTACAAGCATGGCGGCATAAGTTACACATACTACAGTTCCAGCTAATAGCAATCCTGTAGTAGAAGATGTTGAGTCAATAACATCGTGCTGGGTTCCATGGCAGTTGTGTTCGGCATTATTATAGTTGAACTCATTTAAAATAAGTGCTCCATTTCTGCAATAACAATCGGTAGGATCTGTGCCACTGAAACTTTCATTACTGCTGTGAGGACAGTCGTGATTGCTATTGCAGAGACTTTCTTCTGATAATGTGATTCCATTATCACAGACAAAAAGCGGTTGATTTAAATCCCCTTTTTTAATGCAAAACTTGGTTGTGTTATTAACCTCGTTGCTCCACCCTTCACAGCAGTCTAAGGCTTGTTCATCACTGCCGTCACTGCAGTCTATTTCACCATTACATTGAAGCTCAGCTAAAATAAGAGCGTTGTTATTACTGCAACTAAAGCAGGTAGGATTTGTGCCGTTGACACTAAGATTACTCTTGTCCCTGCAATGAAGGGTAGGGTTGTCGCTTCTCTTGCAGCGCCAATGTAAGTGGAGCGTTTGTTGATTATCACAAACAAACATATGCAAGTCTCTATAAGCATGAGGGCAAGTCTTAGTCGTATAGTTGATTCCTAATATTCCATTTTCACAGCAATTTGAAGCTTGTTGGTCGCTAAAATCACTGCAAAAAGAGATACTACCAGCACACTGCCAGTATGCAGGAATCGATTGTTCATTGTTCTCACAAATAAATACCTTTTTGGCTGGATTACCCTTTCTAGTGCAAAACCTAGTTACATTGTTAACCCCCGAGTCCCCTTCTTCGCAACAGATTGAAGACATGTTACCGGTGCTCTTTGGGCAGGGAAGGTCGATGAGGTGCTTACCCTCACAATACCAGTCGTTAGGAATCGTGTGCAGGTTATCAGAACAAACAATAATCTGACTGTTTGGGTCATTATATTTAGGACAAGTTCTGGTTGTAGCGTTAAATATTCCATCTTTACAGCAGGTTGCAATATGTTCATCGAATCCGCCAGGGCAGTGCTTAAGACCATCACAAGGGACTGAGTAGCGAGATGGCGCACCAGGACATTGAAACTTGCTATCATCAGCGCCAACAGGAGACACCATATACCCAACTAATGGTGCCGTATACATTGCCTTGGGTGCAAGGCCAGACACGTTTTTCACTATACGCTGGGCATAACTAACGGCTTTTTGGCTACAGCGGCTAAACCAAGATGCGCAGTTTTTTTTGTTAGCACCGCTATCAGCGCTATTTTTGGTATCATTATCAGAATGAATATAAAGAGCTTCACATTGAGCTTTTATATTGTTGGCTTTGTAGCGCAGGAAAGCGTTAATATTATCATCGGTATGCTTCTGTTTCTCCACTTCTTCCAGCATACTACCGATGGTAATGATGTCCTGCCTATCCTTATAGCAATCACATAGCTTAAGCATAGCTTCCATCAACGGCCTGCTAACCACCGGAGCTGGTTTATTATGTATAATGTAATTCATAAAATCAGTAAACGAGGTGCCCTGGTAATAACGCAGGGATAACACACTATACAAATTATAAAGCTCAGGATATTGTCTTTGGATACAAATTATTTTTCTTTCCTTTACACTTCTCTTCTCACCCTCATCACCCTCATCACCCTCTAATAGCATCATTGCTTTAAGAAAATCATAAACCTTTATAACAGGCTCTTTTCTTAAAACGGTAAGGCATTCATCTAAATAATTAGGCTTGTTTAATAACATCACTATCGGTTGGATGGTTGTTGTATTCTGGCAGTTTTCGTTGGCTGCGTAGACTGGCAAGGTGGCTAGCAGTATTAATGCTATTAGTAAACAACAAAAATAATTTATATATCTTAAACGCTTTAAGTTATAACAAGGAAGCAAGGGAATAAAGCTCAGTAACTGAGAGCATAGACGACGATTAGTAGCTATAACGTCCAAAATAAGAGCCCTCTGAAAAGGATAAGGAGAAGTTGACGGTAGATGAATTAAGAACAGCTGCGTAATATATTTTACGGAGCATATAGTGGTAATTGGCCAGGTTACTTTGTCTGAATCTTAGCAAATGGTGCTAAGACATAAATTAGAGAAAGTTATAACATTCATCCATTAGGATGAAAAGGCTTTTCTATTTGTAAAGATAGGGTATTTGTTTTTTTCCCATATAATATGCATATAAATCACACGAATTATCTATACACTATACATAACAATGCATCAATCTATTCCGCAAAGACAATAAACAAACGAAGCTGAAATCACCTACGGGGGATAGGTGATTATGGGGGTCAGCTCAATCAGCACTTGGATCTGCACTTTCCTCATCGCATTCTTCTAGCCGTCTGTACTTACAGTAACTACGTAGATAATTTACAGGCTCAGTAATAGGGCTTAAAAGCCATGCAAGCGTGCCTTTAATGGTTTTTGTTTTTCTGTACTTTACAAGCATGGCGGCATAAGTTACACATACTACAGTTCCAGCTAATAGCAATCCTGTAGTAGAGGATGTTGAGTCAATAATATCGTGCTGGGTTCCATGGCAGTTGTGTTCGGCATTATTATAGTTGAACTCATTTAAAATAAGTGTTCCATTTCTGCAATAACAATCGGTAGGATCTGTGCCACTGAAACTTTCATTACTGCTGTGAGGACAGTCGTGATTGCTATTGCAGAGACTTTCTTCTGATAATGTAATTCCATTATCACAGACAAAAAGCCGTTGATTTAAATCCCCTTTTTTAATGCAAAACTTGGTTGTGTTATTAACCTCGTTGCTCCACCCTTCACAGCAGTCTAAGGCTTGTTCATCACTGCCGTCACTGCAGTCTATTTCACCATTACATTGAAGCTCAGCTACAATAAGAGCGTTGTTATTACTGCAACTAAAGCAGGTAGGATTTGTGCCGTTGACACTAAGATTACTATTGTCCCTGCAATGAAGGGTAGGGTTGTGGTGGTAGCTTCTCTTGCAGCGCCAATGTAAATCGAGAGTTTGTTGATTATCACAAACAAACATATGATAGTCCCCATGAGCATGAGGGCAAGTCTTAGTCGTATAGTTGATTCCTAATATTCCATTTTTACAGCAACTTGAAGCTTGTTGGTCACTAAGATCACTGCACAAAGAGGAGCGACCATTACACTGCCAGTGTGCAGCGACCGATTGTTCATTGTTCTCACAAATAAACACCTTTTTGGCTGGATTACCCTTTCTAGTGCAAAACCTAGTTACATTGTTAACCCCCGAGTCCCCTTCTTCGCAACAGATTGAAGAAATGTTACCGGTGCTCTTTGGGCAGGGAAGGTCCATGTGGTGCCTACCCTCACAATACCAGTCGTTAGGAATCGTGTACCGGTTATCATAGCAAACAAGAAGCTGACTGTTTGGATCATTATATTTAGGACAAGTTCTGGTTGTAGCGTTAAATATTCCATCTTTACAGCAGGTTGTAATAAGTTCATCGAATCCGCCATCGCATTGCTTAAAACCATCACAAGGGACTGAGTAGCGAGATGGCGCATCAGGACATTGAAACTTGCTATCATCAGCGCCAACAGGAGACACCATATACCCAACTAATGGTGCCGTATACATTGCCTTGGGTGCAAGGCCAGACACGTTTTTCACTATACGCTGGGCATAACTAACGGCTTTTTGGCTACAGCGGCTAAACCAAGATGCGCAGTTTTTTTTGTTAGCACCGCTATCAGCGCTATTTTTGGTATCATTATCAGAATGAATATAAAGAGCTTCACATTGAGCTTTTATATTGTTGGCTTTGTAGCGCAGGAAAGCGTTAATATTATCATCGGTATGCTTCTGTTTCTCCACTTCTTCCAGCATACTACCGATGGTAATGATGTCCTGCCTATCCTTATAGCAATCACATAGCTTAAGCATAGCTTCCATCAACGGCCTGCTAACCACCGGAGCTGGTTTATTATGTATCATGTAATCCATAAAATCAGTAAACGAGGTGCCCTGGTAATAGCGCAGGGATAACACACTATACAAATTATAAAGCTCAGGATATTGTCTTTGAATACAAATTATTTTTCTTTCCTTTACACTTCTCTTCTCACCCTTATCACCCTCATCACCCTCATCACCCTCATCATCCTCTAATAGCATCATTGCTTTAAGAAAATCATAAACCTTTATAACAGGCTCTTTTCTTAAAACGGTAAGGCATTCATCTAAATAATTAGGCTTGTTTAATAACATCACTATCGGTTGGATGGTTGTTGTATTCTGGCAGTTTTCGTTGGCTGCGTAGATTGGCAAGGTGGCTAGCAGTATTAATGCTATTAGTAAACAACAAAAATAATTTATATATCTTAAGCGCTTTAAGTTATAACAAGGAAGCAAGGGAATAAAGCTCAGTAACTGAGAGCATAGACGACGATTAGTAGCTATAACGTCCAAAATAAGAGCCCTCTGAAAAGGATAAGGAGAAGTTGACGGTAGATGAATTAAGAACAGCTGCGTAATATATTTTACGGAGCATATAGTGGTAATTGGCCAGGTTACTTTGTCTGATTCTTAGCAAATGGTGCTAAGACATAAATTAGAGAAAGTTATAACATTCATCCATTAGGATGAAAAGGCTTTTCTATTTGTAAAGATAGGGTATTTGTTTTTTCCATATAATCTGCATATAAATCACACGAATTATCTATACACTATACAGAACAATGTCGCGGATTCAAATTCCAAGTGCATCACAGCTTAAGCTGCTAACGCAGCCCTGTGTTCACCCATTATCAGGGCGGGTGTTTTGAAATTCAAATCTTTTCTTGGCCGATAATTAAGCCGCATCAATGCTCGCTTTACCTCTATCTGACCGACCTTCTTGAAGTCTGTATTATTTGGACAATATAGCAGACCGACGAGCTGAGGCACTGGTATTTTTTACAATATCTTCCTCCATGCGCAACTGTTTGTTTTCTTTGCGCAGGAGTTGAAGCCCAAGACCTTCATCGTCAGATAGCCCTGTACCTACCGACAACTTCCCAGCGATAGAGTGAAACTAGTTACAACGCCCAGTGATTTAACCGCCTCAACTACCGAGCAGCCTTGATCTAGAACCAAGGCTATCGCATCTTCTTTAAATTTTTTTGGGTATTGTTTGTAACTGCGTTTCCGCCCCACAATAACACTTCAATAATTGACGATTATTGTCTCTTATTATTAAAGTGTCCGGTTCATTCCACCAGAACAGGGCTTCATAGTGACGGTTTTTTCTGAACAGAATGTAGGAGTTGTTGTTCTTCATAGTATTTTATTATTTCTTGATCGATGTCATCTCCATCACTGCAGGTCTCTATTGCGAACTCGTATGGGCTTTGGTTTTCATCATTCTTATGGTTAATATCAGCACCATTGGCGCATAAACACTTGATTACATCAATGTGCCTAAACTTGGTAGCTATATGAAGAGGGCTCTTATTTTCAACAATCTCATCAACGAAAGCGTTGTGATCTATCAAACATTGAATTATCTTGCAGTTATTTGTTTGTGCGGCTAGGAAGAGGAGCTTAACAGGACGTCCGTAAGGCGTTAAAAAATCATTGACACCGGCTCCATTGTTGAGCAGAAAGTCGAGAATTGGCACAGAAGGTTTTTGGCTTGCAATGGTTGCTATTAAACGCGACTCATATTTCTCAGGATCATTAAAAGCACCATTATCTATCAAGCATTGGGCTACTTCAGCGTTACCACGTTTGAGAGCTATATCAAGGAGAGGATGTATTGAGACGTTAACATTCATATTTTTTTTGGTGACCAAGTACTCTATCATCTGGCAATTATCGTCCACTACTGCCCAGTGAATGAAGCTCGTTGATTCATCAAACACCATGCCTGCCAAGTTTAAAGTGCTACTTACGTCTTTGAATAAGTCTGTATCACCCATCACAAAGATATACAAAGCCAGATCCTTATCATCAGCATCAATATGGGCATTCTTTCCTAACAGAAGTTTGACTTTAGCTTTACTACCTGCTACGGCGGCTTTTATGAGAGCAGATTTTCCATCTTTATCCAAAATATCAACATTAGCTCCTTGCTCTAATAGATACTCGAATATCTCTTCCGTATCATATGCGATAGCCGCCATATGGAGGGGTGGAGGCATCTTTTGATCACCACAAAACGAACCATCCGACAGAACACCATCCAACTTAGCTCCGATCTTTAACAGATATTCAACCATGTGCTGCATTTTAGTAGAGCAGACCAGTTGTAAGGATGCTGTTAAAGAATTATCGTCAAATGTAGCTTTTTTTTCTAGAAGATATTCAGCTATTTCCTTATGCCCAGTCAGGCAGGCTAGCTGAAAGGCCGTGTGTCCAGCACGTGTCTGGTCATCTATTGAAAAACCTTTGCCTAATAGAAATTCTACGACGTTCTTATGCCCTTTTATAACAGCCATATGAAGAATATTTTTCCCTAAACCACTCCTAGCATTAATATTTGCATTCTGGTCAAACAGAAATTTAACCAAATCCAGATTCCCGTAGTAGGCAGCATAGATCAAGGGAGTATTTCCCTTAGCATCCATGCTCTCAGTCTCAGCCCCATTTTTGAGCAGAAATTTGGCCATATCTAATGATCCGTATGCGCAAGCTATGTGCAGGGCAGAAAAGCCTTTAACGGAACGGCGATAAATATCGGCACCATTGCTTATTAAAAATTCAGCAATATTTACATGATTATGTTGCGTGGCAAAAAACAACAAAGGAGACCTCTCACCGTTAGTGTATGAGAGGAATCTATGATTGCAAATAGTAGAGTTTTGAGCATGCAGCTCTTTTAAGAGCTCAAGATTACCTTCATTACAAGCGCTCCTAGGATCGTCCTTAAAATAAACCTGTTTACTATCATTATTGGACTCATCCTTAGAAGCAGCTTCTTGTTTACCACCACTACTATTCTTAGTGATGATACATTGCAAGGGGAGCGCAACGCCCTTGCAAAAAGGACAAAGCATCATTTTATTAGATTCCTTCTCTTCAAACAAGACATCTATGCAAGATTCATGATATATATGATTACATTTAGTTATTACTGTTGTTCTTGGGTCAAAGCACTTGACTTTACATGAACTACATACAGAGTTACCTTTCTCTACATCTTCTTCACTATTATCTAGTATATTTAATTTACAGAGCTCCTCTTGCAATTCAACGACATCATTTCTAAATAAAAATGCGGCATAAGAAGGGCTTGAGTCATCACAATCTGTAGCGTCTTTCACACTGCAGGGGATGTATAATACAAAACTATAAATACTATTTTCTGCTAAAAGTAAGCTATCTGCTTCTAACAGATCTCTAGAAAGTTGTTTTATATCAAGCACACCATCTTGCACTTGTTCGTCTACTCTTTTTTCTTCAATGGGGATAAATGAAAATATTTTTTCCAAGGATAATTTTTTTTCCACAGAGGTAAAGTCTGCTACTCGTTGCACTTTAATATCGAAAATTTCAAATAACCATTTTTTAAGCTGCTTTATAACAACGAAATCGAAACCATCTTTCTTAATTTGACTCACTGTTACCGGACACTTAGAATCTTTATTAATAGCATCAATATTCTTGCTTAATGCAGTATTTTGGATTTCATCAGATCCATAAACAAAACTAAACATCTCCGTAATCATATCAGAAGATACATCTACCCCACTGAGATTAACTACCGCATCTGTAGAACTATCACTATGTAGCGTTATTGGCACTATAATTTTCACAATATTATTATTCGCTGGAATCCAATTCATAGGCATATCTTGATTTACTGCATCAAGTGTCGCCATTACTCGCTGCATAGGGAACAAAACTACAAAAGCAAAAAACATCATAACCAATAGTGCACTTCTCATAACTCATAACTCCAGCATAGTTTATAATATTTTCCTCATGCAGATCTCCCCTATTTATAAGCAGTGCACTTTTTATATGCATTTGCTATATATGAGCTAAATCCATAACTTTATGATCACAGGTCTATTTTTCATAATTAACAATACCTATTCTGATCACAGTAGAAGGAATGCAAGGATTTTATGATAGTGTTTTCTAAAAAGCAAGACATATTTTGCTACACGGGCCGTCTGATAATCGTTTCTGCATCCATTCTTCAACTTGCGTAGCAAGTATGAGACATTATTTTACGCTAAACTGGCTATCTAGCTTTCTGCTGTGAAAATACACGTATAACCACATGATTATTCATTCGAGACCTCAGTAGAACCAATGACTTTGGTCACGGTAATTGAACTTTCCAAGTTTTGTCAGCCATTATGAAGCTTTCTAAGATCTCTAACTGTGTCGGGTTGTAGCCACACGATATTCGCTTTTCTGAATTTCTCCAGGTATCCCTATCCGCATAATAACCACCTAGCTATTGTACACGTTTGTTTTATACCAGCGCCTCTTGAAGCCGTGAGTATTCTTTTAACGAAAACTGGTACAGATAGACATGTATATCAACATCCCTTGAAAAGTTGGGCGTGCTGACTACCCTCACCTTTCACAGAGAACTGGTATATACCCATCACCTTTGAAGGTGGGGAATTGTTGACTGCTCTCACACACCTCAATCACCAACTTATACAATTAGAGCACAGCCATGTCTTTTTATAGAGATATTTTGATGCAGTAATTAGGTCAGGTGTTTATTAAGTGTTTGTTCCCATGAGTTGGCTACTTGTGAGCCAACGAGTAAGTGGATAATATTGTTGTCACAGAGCATGATATCGTTGATACCAGCTTGTTGCAGTTTTTCACGATTGGGTTGTGTGACGCTAGAGAGCTCAATTCTTATGCGAGTAAGGGCGCAAATCTTAGCTGACAGAATGTTATTAATGCCACCTAGGGCGTTGATAGCATCAAGTACCTTATGATCATTAATCGTGTGCATTATTTTGGTTGCAGTTGATAGTTTTTCTTTGATATTGGTATCGCAGCTCTTAGGTGCAGATTGGTGATGATGCTTCATATACTGCTCCATATCTGTTTTAAGATTGTCGGAGCGAGTGCCAAAAATAGCTTGAACTGCATTACCAACACGGACTACACCTGTCGCACCGAGCTGCTTCAGGCGAGAATCATTGACCAAGCTAGAATCTTTAACGGAGATGCGCAATCGCGTAATGCAGGCATCTAGGCTGGCGATATTATCGGGACCACCGAAGGAGGCGACTAATTCAGCGTTCAGTTCCTCGGCATCTGTGTCGATAACGAGCCCTGTGACATCCTCGCGTCCAGGTGTTTTCAGATTCAGCCACACGATGGTGACGCGAAATAGAGTGTAATAGAGTGCGGCGAATGCCAGGCCTAAAACAATAATGCCCCACCCGTTAGTAGAGTTCCCATAGAGCAGTGAAAAATCAATGAATCCGTGTGAAAACGTCATACCATGCTTAATACCCAAAGTGATACAGATAAAGTAGGCTGACCCTGCTAGCAGTGCGTGAATGCCATACAATACTGGGGCAGCAAATAGAAATGAGAATTCAATCGGTTCGGTAATTCCGGTCAGGAATGAGGTCAATGCGGCGGAAATCATGATGCTGCCAATACGAGCACGATTTTCCGGTTTGGCAGAGTGCCAAATGGCAATGGCCGCAGCCGGAAGGCCAAACATCTTGAATAGATAACCACCAGCCATGTTTCCAGCGGAGGGATCACCTGCAACGTAACGGGCAAGCTCACCAGTGAATTCTTTGCCGGTTGCCGGATCGATATATTGACCTACTTCAAAATAGAAGGGTACGTTCCAGATGTGATGAAGCCCAAATGGGATTAGTGCTCGTTCGACAACGCCATAAATGGTGAATGCGGCAGCGGGGTTTTCATTGGCAGCCCAAGTGGAAAATGACTGAATAGTGCTGCCTATCGGTGGCCATATTAGTGAAAGAATGCCCGCAATACCGATAGCGGTAAATGCCGTAACAATGGGTACGAACCGTTTTCCAGAAAAAAAACCTAGATAAGATGGTAATTTTATTCGGTAATAACGGTTAAATAACCAACTGGCGACGCCACCGATAATAATGCCCCCCATGACACCAGTGTCGATAGAATCTATGCCCATGACGTGCGTGGTTTCTATCCCCAACGCCGTAGCAAAAACGCCCATAGTTGCAATTAAAACAGCATAGCCGACCATAGCAGCCAATGCTGCAACGCCATCGTTTTCTGTAAATCCCAAGGCAACGCCAATAGCAAAAATAAGAGGCAGATTACCGAAAATAGCGGCCCCTGCCTGAGCCATTGTGGTGTTGACGATATCCGGAAATAGTGCGAATCCGGCAGAACCGATACCCAGCAAAATACCGGCAGCCGGTAATACGGCTACCGGCAGCATCAGCGATTTCCCGATTTTTTGCAGGTTGGTGAACGCGCGGTGTGCAATCGTCATGGTTCTTGCTCCTTATTTCATTGTGCCAGAAGTGCGCGTACCTGGGGGGCGTCTTTCATGGTCAAGGCCTTCTTTGCCAGTGCCTGGCAGTCTGCCAAGTTTAGTTCGCGGATGCGAGACTTGATTAGCGGAATCGAGGGAACGCTGACAGATAGCTCATCAACGCCCAGCCCGAGCAGTAAAGGAGTTGCTGTTACATCACCGGCAATACCACCACAAACACCTGTCCAGCGATTTTCTGCTGCAGCACCTTCTACTGTCATAGCTATCAGGCGTAGTACTGCGGGATGCAGGCTATCGATCCGTTTGGCTAGGCGTGGGTGGCCGCGGTCCATGGCGAGGGTATACTGAGTCAGGTCATTAGTGCCGATGGAGAAGAAGCCTGCTTCGCTGGCCAGCTCCCTAGCCATAAGGGCAGCGGAAGGAACTTCTATCATAATGCCGAGTTCTGCGGAGGTCTTGAGTTGTTCGCATTCTTCATTAAATAGTAGTTTGACTGCATGAAATTCCTCAAAACTGGCGATCATGGGGAGCATAATGCGTAGCTTTCCTACGTTGGCGCTTCGCAGTAATGCGCGAATTTGTCGACGTAACAAGGCTGGGCTATTAATGCCAACTCGAATGCCTCGTTCGCCAAGAAATGGGTTCTCTTCTGCGGGTATAGGCAGATAGGCGAGGGGTTTGTCGCCACCAACATCCAGTGTACGAATAATGACCGTACGCTCTTTTCCCATTACGCTAAGAATATCACTGTATATCTTGGTTTGTTCGTCTTCACTAGGTTCTGTGGAGCGGTTGAGGTAGAGGAATTCTGTACGCAGTAGGCCGATGCCTTGAGCCCCGAGTTTTACTGCTCTATGTGCTTCTTCGAGGCTCCCTACATTAGCCGCAACCTCGATATGCACACCATCTTTAGTGATGGCAATTTCTCCGGATGTTTTCAATGCTATCTGATAAGCGCGCTCTGTTACATCCATCTGCGTGTTATATTGGCGAATTTCCACTTCGGATGGATATAGCAGAATGTGGCCTGAATCAGCATCAAGAATGACCGTAGTGCCATCAGGATGATCATTGATGCGACGGTCTAGACCCGCCAAGTAGGGAATACCTAACGAGCGAGCAATAATAGCGACATGTGAGCTGGCTCCGCCTGCGAGGCTGCAAACACCTGCTATTCTCGTTCGGTCAAGGCTTAGTAGCTCCGATGGAGTAATATCCATATAGACAGGAATGGCGCCCTTCGGCCAGCTCTCTATTCCTTGTTCATAGCCAGTCAGTTTCGCGAGTACGCGCTGCCCAGCATCATCAACATCTGCTGCGCGTTCGGCTAGAAGGACGTTGTCCAATGCTTGCAGTTCTTTGATCTGTCGACGGACAGTATTATTCCAGGCCCAAGCTGCGCTATGCCCTTCATGAATCAGACTCCTTGTTGCTTCTGTCAGTGCTGGGTCTTTGAGTAGTTGCAGGTGGGCATTGAATATGTCTGATTGTTCTTGCTCATCGCCCTCTGCCAACTGGGATATTAACTGAAGCAACTCATCGCAGACAGCGGTAATTGCGGTGTTCAGGCTGTTCTGTTCCGCCGTTGCATCGGAGACCCATTCTTGGAGCTCCATATGCTGTCGACGAATATGAATAATGTGGCCGATGCTCAGTCCGGGAGCTGCGCGAATACCTTGAAGGTGACGATGGTCGTTGTCAGGATTATCCAGTAGCGGTGGTTCCACTTCGTTAGTGGCAGATGTTTTTTTTGTGGACGCTGCAATCTCTTCACCAAGCCCTGATTCAATTGCGGTTATGATCGATTTAACGTCTGCTTGTGAACTTTCTCCCCAGGCTTTTATGGTGACGCTGCTGCCAAGCCGAGTATTGAGTTTCATTATTTCAGTAATGCTATCGCTTCGAGCGTCAATGCCATTATAACTCAGAATAACTTTTGACGGGATAGCGCGACATTGTTTGACCAATAGCGCGGATGGGCGAGCATGAAACCCTTCCGAGTTGGGAATGATGACAATGGCTTCTACGTCAGGGGCACGTGACTCTTTGTCAGTATTATAATTGGTTGAAGCTCCTACTGTACTGATCTTTAGTAGACAATCTTTACCTGCGCTAACATGGTCAGAGGCTAGGTTACTGATCGTAATGTTCTCTGGGCTGGTAATAACAATAACGGTAATCAGGCTGCGGGCATGGCAGGCAAGGTAGTCCGCATCAAATTGAAGAAGAGGTTGTCCAGCGGTGACTCTGTCGCCTTCACTGACTTTCGGGCTAAAGCCTTTGCCATGCAGCGCCACGGTATCTAGGCCGACGTGCATCAGAATCTCAATACCTGTATCGGTTTTTAGCGTCAAGGCATGATGAGCGGCATGGAGTTGTATGACTTCGCCATCAACCGGTGCTAGCAGTATATTATCAACAGGATCGATGGCTATGCCGTCACCGAGCATGCGCTCAGCAAAAACCGGATCAGGTACCTGGTCTATTGGTATTATCGGACCTGAAAGCGGTGCAAGTAGTAACGTGTCATGCTGTACGAGAGGGGATGAACTGTTCAAACGCATTACTCCACGAGAACAACATGTGAATGAGGTTCGGGGAGTTGTCGGCATTTAATGATTGTCATGTGCAGAAACTCCTAACTCTTCACTGTAAGGGTTTTTCGGTTGTAATTGCCAGCTAGCCAAAATTAGCCACGGATGAGGTCAGGCATTTTTTAGCTAGCATATAGGCAAGATAAAATTTGGTGTTGCGGTTGTCATCGTTCAAAGAAGCGTGAGCTGAAATGTTCAGTCAATAATTAGCAGTAATTAGAGTCTGAGTGCTACTTAGTATAAAACAACATTTTCCAGTATTTCAATAAGTAGCGACAGAGTATAGTTTATTTAAGAAAAGGTGGTATATATTATACCGTTGCAGTGCTGGGATTTCAGCTTGCATCAAGCCTATCTGCTGCTCGCCAATAAAATATCCATCTGAAACAGTAGGGAGGCTAACGTAGCTGCAACGTCGTTGGAACTGAGTTTCTGCCACAATCTTAGAGTACAATAACGCCCCTGCCAGCTTGGCCGTTTGACCATATGGTATAGGCGGAATTTAAGGTAAAGACCTTGCGCTCTCTGCGGCAACGCGGTAAATGACAGCTTTAATAATCCTTGGGAAAGTGCTACCGCCTTAAGGAGGTATTATTGAAGTCGGAAGATTGGCCTGTGCATATTCTTGCTAAAGCTTAGAGAAACAATAAGCCCAACATACACAGCTATCTGAATGACTACCTCCTGAATCCGTGATTCCCTGATTACCGCCACAATTTTCGTGCTCAAGAATACCTAGTGAAGGATAAAATTTAATTTTTATTTAACGCGATCCATAACGTGTTGTAAAAAGCACCCTTAAATATCCGAACAACTGGTTTCTAATAGCTTTCCCGAATAATCAGACCAAAGAGTGCCACGACCCTTAGTGAAAAGCCTTTGTCAGGTTATCAGCCTGTTGCTTGATGGCATAGCCGACAAAATACAGGCCAGCTGCTAAGGTATAAAATTCAGCGTCAGACCGTTTTACTTTCAATTTCATAAAAACTCAAGCCTGCAGGTGAAATACTGAGATGTGTGTATTTTACCTTGCAGGCATTGCTCTACCTTTGGTTGAGGTCATTGCTACTAGTTTGAAGTCACGGATTCAGCATCAAGGACAATCCCATGAAATGTTTGATGAGAGCCGTTATCAGTAAACATTACTGGAACTTTATACATATCATCAGAATAACAGTCCTCTTGGATAAACCTAAAATCCTCAGCAGCCACAAGAATAACCACATTAATACTAATATCATAATGCATCATTATATATTTATGCACTGCATCCTTTAACCCACTTTCTTCCGTATTTATCGGACCACCTTTATTTATAATTTTCTTATTTTCCAAATAATCTCGTAGGTTATTAGTGAACTGATTGGCCTCGGATTTGGCCTCTTTCCCAAAGAGAGTAGTAGCAATGGCATCCAAAAAACACGATTGTGATCTAGGTGTCCGAAACTTATGCATAAGACTTTCATATTCAGCGCCATTTTCAAACGCTTTAAGATAGTCATCAATGACAGGTTTCATGCTCGTCATTCGTTCCATACACTTTTCTTTTGCACACTTTTCTTTTGCTTCATTCAAGGGCTTGCCAGCCACAGATAAGCTAGATATCGAAAACTGATCCTTACCCGTCACTACTTTTTGAGGAGCATTAGTGCCTTTGTTAAACACCTTGTTTGAAGTTGAATGCTTAATACCAAAATAACTCTTTATTGTTCCTTCCAATTTATTTTGAGCACAAGACTCTATTGTTTTATGAAGGAACGTACCGTCTGCAATAGAATTTGAGAAGTGCTCATTACTGTAATAAGAAACATTACCATTTACATGTGATATATTCATAACCATCTCCTTTATTTATTGTCCAGCTTATGAAAGCTATAGCCTTCATAAATCATTGTTACTATGGCTTAATTAATTACTATAAGCGCGTGGTACAAGCACATCTAAGCAATAACCCTTACTTTGTTTTTATACGTGTTTAGACTACATTTATTAAAGGTTGTTCCGTATTTCGCAAAAAATATTTTTAAATCTGTGAGTTCAAGCTAAAACGATGCCCACACTTACAGTGGCCCAAAGCCTTCCATCTATGTACGGGACAAAAAAACCTAAGACCTGATTTTCAAGGCATAATTTAGCAATACTTGACTCTAAGACAAGGTAACTTGCACGGTCTTTTACCCCAGAATAGGTTATGGTTGTTGAACATGAAAGACGTCAGTTCATTGGCTAAGACGCTTAAGGCTCATTTACCCCTGCATCAAGCTAGGATCACCTTCATTGCACAGTTTGTAACGGCCTTACTGCGTAGCCGTTCCACTAACTTGTATCGTGTAGCCTAAGAGTTTCAGACGAAGGCAGGCAACGAGTCCTGTTATCGCCGTGTATACCCGTCGCCTTTCAAGTTGCTACGTTGTTGGCTGCGTTCGCTCACCCAGATCACCTACTACTCGTAGGCTCACGGGACTTCGCTTACTTGCTGCCTAGTAGCAATTTGAAATGCTTTGGGTATAAAACAAATGATTAGATGTTCAACGCCTTAGAAAGCTTCGTAATGGTTGACAAAACTTGGAAAGATCAATACTGTGACCAATTTTGTTGGTTATCTGAGGTCTCATGATATGACACTTAAAATCAAAGCGAAAGCGTTCATCGGTTGTTTAATGGCATCGTTGCTTTTTTCCACTCCCTTGCTGGCAACTGGTGTCAAACTATCTCTTGCTAAGGTTTCTGAAGTGAATAAGGAACGTCTTAAAGCCTATGTTAATAAAGTTTTAAATAGTAACGCTGACAATTCTATTCTGTCTTCATGCATTTATCTGTTGATGTATAAAGAAATATTTTACGGCTCTCTGGTGCGGAATTGCACGGAAGACTTCTGCAGCTACGACAAAGATAAAGTAGATGCCGTCATAGATGAAAATATTGGCAGTGCGATTAAGAGGGTCTATGATGAACAGGTTCTCACAGGTGCTACGGAAGGTGACATTTATGCTTGGGTGGAAAATAATCTTTGTACGGAAGGCTGTGATTCTTTAGATCTTTTGAAAGATTCCGTTAAAAATATTACAGTTATAACCGTAGAGTCTAATCGTATATGTATTATGGATATGGGCGATAAAAACAAAATAATAATCATTTTTGACTCTGCAGGCTCAGTTCTAGGTGTTAAGTACAACAAAGTTAATGCATATCATAAATACGAATTAGAATACATTTTTACCTTTAGTGATATGATTATGAAAGTTTCTGAATCCACATTCTGTGAGAATTTATTGGATAGTACCGAGGATAGAAGTGTGCCTGGCGGTATGGTAACTAATTTCGAGGCTATGGTTACTCTAGATAACGATGGCAATGTGCTAAAGAAAGCAGGAAAGATCTATGTGTACAATAAATTCTTGTCTTGTCTTGATTATAAATTTGAGCTCAAAGACGATACTTTAAGCTCCGCCGCTAACGGGAATTACGTGAGTATTGACGAACTTTTTACAGCCACAGAGCCTACAGTCGAACTTTCTACAGCCACAGGGCCTACAGTCAAACTTTCTACAGCCACAGATCCTACAGTCGAACTTTCTACAGTCACAGATCCTACAGTCAAACTTTCTACAGTCACAGAGCCTACAGTCGAACTTTCTACAGCCAAAGTGCTTACAATCACAGTTTCAGGTGATGGAAAAGTTCAAAACTTAAGCTCCCATCTTATTGATGCTTGGGCAAGCAATGGGGATAGCGTGAGTATTGCCGAACTTTTAGGTGATGGGGATAACGTGAGTATTGACGAATTTTTAAGTAATTTGGATAACGTGAGTATTGCCGAACCTTTAGGTGATGGGGATAACGTGAGTATTGACGAATTTTTAAGTAATGGGGATAACGTGAGTATTGACGAATTTTTAAGTAATTGGTATAGCGTGAGTATTGACGAACTTTCAGATGGTGTAATCGTTGAAAACTCAATCCTCAGTAATAGGACTAGGACATGTGGCGACGTAGTTGGCAGTATGAGAGTAGGCTCGCGCATCATTGAAAACTCAATCATTAGGACATGTGGCGCAGCACTTGCCAGTATGAAGGATAGTAAGGCACAGGTTGGAGTTGTTGACATTTAGAGTAGCCAGCCATTTGTTACAATTGAGAATCGTCAGCCTTAATGGCGAAGGGCTGGAGGGTCAAGCAGCTATGTACGGGACAAAAAACCTGAAGGCCTTGATTTTCAAGGCATAATTTAGCAAGACGTGACTCTCAGACAAGGTAACGTGCACGGTCTTTTACCCCAGAATAGATTATGGTTATTGAGCATGAAAGACGTCAGTTCATTGGTCAAGAAGCTTAAGGCTCATCTACCCCTGCATCAAGCTAGGATCACCTTCACCGCACAGTCTGTAACGTAGCCGTTCTACTAACTTGTACCGTGTAACGAAGGCAGGCAACGAGTCCTGTTATCGCCATATAAAGCGATTTTTCGCTGACGATGACTATAGTTTTGAGCAGCTAGGTGAGCTGATTCTGAGCTGCCGGACATGGATCGCTTTACCCTGTGCATGGATAGAACTAACGGGACGTATGGCTCCAACAACGTCAACTATCTGGTGGTATCAATTGCTTGGCAAGGAACCTCAATTCCCATTGTTTGGGAGTGTCTTGACAAAAAAGGAGGGAACTCCAATACCGATGAACGCATAGCGGTAATGGAGCGTGTACTAAATCTCATCCGATAAAGAGAATTGATAACTTTCTGGCAGATCGTGAGTTTAATTACGTATTAAGAGATGCATTTACTGCAGGTGGACAGCTTCAGGTCGGAGGCATAATGTTTATATATGAACGCTCATTAATCTACTTGTTTTATATGGATATCCATTATTTTATGGATGCAACTTTGTCTCAATATTTATTTTTGTTCCATAGCACGCATTGCATATAATATCTAGATATGATTGGTATACATTTTGGCTAACTTTATTTTTTTTGCAGTACGAACATTTGAAAGTCAGTTTTTCAGAATATATCATTCTTTTATATTTCTTTTTCGTACTAACCATGGAGTTATCACTTCCTTCACATTCATGGTATGAATATTTACAGCCTTCAGAAATAACTCCAGCCTCGTTAATCTGAAACATAATATCAGAACACTCTTCCGTTGTTATTGTAATGCTCATTATACGACCTTGATCAGTATAATAAAAAAAATCATCTATAGTTATATTTATTATTGGCTGCAAACCCAAATCTTCAGGACTAACTGTCCTGAATAAACTATCTGTTCGTATAACGATATTACCATTTTTAAGAGCGACAGTAAGGCCATATGTGTTCATGGCAAAAATAATTACTAAACACATAATAACTTTACGCATTATATTATAATCTCCTTAAGTTTTCAGAATCTTAGTTTAAGGGAGTCGTAGATTAGCAACATAGCACAACACTGTCAAAATTCTTTAGCGTAGCCCAATGAAATATATCAAAAACAACCAACTCAGAGACCCCCCATTTCTTAGTATCAAGCTTGAAGTGCGACAAAAGTAGTTATTCATAAAAGCATTCCTTCGGTGTTTTATAAGCTAATCGCTTCCTTTGTCTTGTATTTAATTTGGCCGCGATGATATTACATTGTTGCTGAGTTAGTCCTGCCATTGATATTCCCTTGCCTAAGTATTGTCTGATCAAAGCATTGGTATTCTCATTCGTACCACGTTCCCATGAGTGATGTGGGTTAGCAAAGTAATAAGGGTAATTAGTCGCTTCTTCAGCTTTCTTATATTGGTGAAACGCGGTGCGTTATCTGATGTAATGGTTTTAAATTGCTCAGGCATTTTACTCATTAATTTTATCGTTCGCCTGTTGGTTGACTTGGTCGTTCTATCGTTTAACTGGCCTATCAATGTGTAACCAGTTTTTCGCTCAATCAGTGTGACTACGCAGTGTTTAGACCCAAAGCATTTCAAATTGCTACTAGGCAGCAAGTAAGCGAAGCTCCGTGAGCCTACGAGTAGCAGGTGATCGGGGTGAGCGAACGCAGCCAACAACGTAGCAAATTGAAAGGCGACGGGTATAGACCCTTTACCCATCACGGTATCTACTTCCCGATGACCTAGTGTTTCACGCGTTTTTGGTGCTCTATGGTGTGTCAAAATCATGTTATACAGGATAGGTACGTTAAAAGTCAGTCCGAAGCACTAAAAGCAGTGTATAAAACAAATGATTTGATGTTCAACGCCTTAGAAAGTTTCGTAATGGTTGACAAAACTTGGAAAGTTCAATACCGTGACCAAATTCGTTGGTTAGACTGAGGCCTCATAATATGAAACTTAAAATCAAAGTGAAAGCGTTCATCGGTTGTTTAATAGTATCGTTGCTTTTTGCCACTCCCTTGCTGGCGGGTGTCCAGCTATCTCTTGTTGATGTTTCTGATGAGACCAGGGGAAAACTTAAAATCTATGTTGATGAACTTTTAGATAGGAACGCTGACGATTCTATTATGTTTTCAGACGTTGATCTGGTGATGTATAAAGAAATATTTTACGGCCCTCTGGTGCAGAATTGCACGGAAGACCTCTGCAGCTACGAAAAAGATAAAGTAGATGCCATCATAGATGACAATACTGTCCGTGCGACTAAGGCCGTCTATGCTCAGGAGGTTGAAAAAGGTGCTACGAAAGATGACTTTGCTACTTGGAAGGAACAGAATACTTGGTCGCAACGCTCTGATTATGCAACTCTTTTGAAAGATAGCTTTCAAAATATGGTAGTTGAAAACGAAGGGTCTACTCGTAGACTTGTGATAAATGTAGACGATGTCGGCAAAATAACAATCACTTTTGACTCTGCAGGCAAAATTCTAGGCCTTAAGTACAATAACGTTGATGAACATAATAAATACAACTTAGAATACATTATTACCGATAGTGATACCACGATCAAAGCTTCTGAATCCACATTCTATGGGGATTTATCTGATAGTACCGAGGATAATGGCGGTATGGTAACTAATTTCGAGGCTACGGTTACTCTAGATCCCGATGGCAATGTGACAAATAAAACAGGAAAGATCTATGTGCACAATCATTGGTTGTCTTGTCGTGATTATCGATTTAAGCTCGAAGACGATGCTTTAAGCTCCGCCGTTAACGGAGATTACGTGAGTATTGACGAACTTTCAGGTAATGGGGATTGCGTGAGTATTGACGAACTTTAAGGTAATGGGGATTGCGTGAGTATTGACGAACTTTCAAATTGTATAATCGAAAACTCAGTCCTCAAAGCATAGGAGTGCAACATGTGGCGCCGCAGTTGGCAGTTGAGGGTAGTAAGTCTGAGTCACAGGTTAGATTTGTTAAAATTGAGAGTAGTCAGCCATTTTGCTCGGTCTTTATTAATATAAGTGTAATTGATCGTCGTAGCTACTAAAAAGCCAGGCAGCATAATAGATGACTATAGTAAGCGCTGGAGTATTGAAACCATGTTTGGCAATATAAAAAGTCGGGGCTTTGATTTGGAGTTCACACATAAGGCGAACCTTGACCTGATGGGTAAGCTATGGGACTACTGACGATTGCTGTTGTGTGGTGCTTACTAGTAGGGCACTGGTGTTATGGGGATGCAAATCAATTGCCGCTGAACAAGCATTACCGTGCAGCCAAGAGTCTGTTTCGATTAGGATTGGGTAGGCTTTTAGGTGGGTACTCAAAAACAGCTGTGCAAAAAATGATTAAACCACTTTTTTAGACCTGCTAAATGTTTTGTCCCGTACATAGCGCAATGATATTACATCGTTGCTGAGTTAGTCCTGCCATTGATGTTCCCTTAACTAAGTATTGTCTGATCAAACCATTGGTATTTTCATTCGTACCACGTGCCCATGAGTGATGTGGGTTGGCAAAGTAATAAGGGCAATTAGTCACTTCTTCAACTTTCTTATATACCCAGAGCATTTCAAATTGCTACTAGGCGGCAAGTAAGCGAAGCCCCGTGAGCCTACAAAGTAGTACGTAATCTGGGTGAGCGAACGTAGCCAACAACGAAGCAACTTGAAAGGCGAAGGGTATAAAACAAATGATTTGATGTTCAACTCCTTAGAAAGCTTCGTAATGGTTGACAAAACTTGGAAAGTTCAATACCGTGACCAACTTCGTTGGTTATACTGAGGCCTCATAATATGAAACTTAAAATCAAAGCGAAAGCGTTCATCGGTTGTTTAATGGCAGGGTTTCTTTTTTCCACTCCCTTGCTGGCGGGTGTCCAGCTATCTCTTGCTAAGGTTTCTGATGTCGACAGGGAAAGCCTTAAAGCCTATGTTGAGAGCATTTTAGATAAGAAGGCTAACAATTATACTCTGTTTTCAGAAATTGATCTGCTGATGCAGAAAGAAATATTTTACGTCTCTCTGGTGCAAAATTGCACGGAAGCCGTCTGCAACTACGACAAAGATAGAGTAGATGCCGTCTTAGATGAAAAGACTGAACGTGCGATTAAGGTAGCCTATGCTCACCAGATTGCAAAAGGTGCTACGACAGATGACTTTGCTGCTTGGAAGGAAGAGAATCTTTGTCCGCAAGGCTGTGATTATTTAAATATATTGAAAGATTCCTTTAAGAATATTAAAGTTGTAAACGTAGAGTCTACTCGTATATTTATGATGGATATAGACGATGACAGCAAAGTAAAAATCAGTTTTGACTCTGCTGGCAAAATTATAGGCATTAAGCGCGAGGAAGTTGATGCAAATCGTAAATACGACGTAGAATACATTATTACCCATAGTGATACCACTATCAATGCTTCTGAATCCACATTCTGTGAGGGTCCATCTGATAGTACCGAGGATAAAAGTGTGCCTGGCGGTATGGTAACTAATTTAGATGTTACGGTTACTCTAGATTACGATGGCAATGTGATAAAGAAAACAGGAAAGATCTATGTGTACGATCATTTGTTGTCTTTTGGTGATGATCAAATTAAGCTCAAAGACGATGCTTTAAGCTCCACCGCTAACGGGGATTACGTGAGTATTGAAGAACTTTCAGGTGATGGTTGCGTGAGTATTGAAGAACTTTCAGGTGATGGAATCCTTAGAAGCTTAAGATTAAATAATGTTGATACTAGGAATGCAACATGTAACGCCGCAGTTGCCACTATATTGGATGGTAATTTTGTTACAATTGAGAGTAGTCAGCCTTAGTGGCGAAGGGCTGGAGGGTCAAGCAGCTATGTACGGGACAAAAAACCTAAAGACCTTGATTTTCAAGGCATAATTTAGCAAGACGTGACTCTCAGACAAGGTAACCTGCACGGTCTTTTACCCCAGAATAGGTTATGGTTGTTGAACATGAAAGACGTCAGTTCATTGGCCAAGAAGCTTAAGGCTCATCTACTCCTGTATCAAGCTAGGATCATCTTCATTGCACAGTTTGTAATGGCCTTACAGCGTAGCCGTTCCACTAACTTGTACCGTGTAGCCGAAGAAAGGCAGGCAGCGAGTCCTGTTATCGCCATATAAAGCGATTTTTCGCTGACTATGACTACAGTTTTGAACAGCTAGGTGAGCTGATTCTGATATGCTTGGACATGAATCGCTTTACCCTGTGCATGGATAGAACCAACTGGAAGCATGGCTCCAAAAACGTCAACTATCTGGTGGTATCAATTGCTTGGCAAGGAGCTTCAATTCCCATTGTTTGGGAGTGTCTTGACAAAAAAGGAGGAAACTCCAATACCGATGAACACATAGCGGTAATGGAGCGTGTACTAAATCTCATTCCCATAAAGAAAATTGATAACCTTCTGGTAGATCGTGAGTTTATAGGCCGCTAATGGCTAGACTGGTTACGTCAAAACAAACTGTCATGCAGCATTCTGGTTAAAAGCAACAATGTGGTGGAACATCGAAGCAAAAAGATTGCCATTGGCAAGCTATGCAGAGGCGTTAGTATCAATCAAACAGTAACGTGGCATAGCCAAAAGAAAGTATCTGGAGTACCGTTCTATATTGCAGCCCGTTGAACTCTGAACGGATTGTTGATCGTCGTAGCTACTAAAAAGCCAGACAGCATAATAGATGACTATAGTAAGCGCTGGAGTATTGAAACCATGTTTGGCAATATAAAAAGTCGGGGCTTTGATTTGGGGTTCACACATAAGGCGAACCTTGACCTGATGGGTAAGCATGGGACTACTGACGATTGCTGTTGTGTGGTGCTTACTAGTAGGGCACTGGTGTTATGGGGATGCAAATCAATTGCCGCTGAACAAGCATTACCGTGCAGCCAAGAGTCTGTTTCGATTAGGATTGGGTAGGCTTAGGTGGGTACTCAAAAACAGCTGTGCAAAAAATGATTAAACCACTTTTTTAGATCTGCTAAATGTTTTGTCCCGTACATAGCGCAATGATATTACATCGTTGCTGAGTTAGTCCTGCCATTGATGTTCCCTTAACTAAGTATTGTCTGATCAAACCATTGGTATTTTCATTCGTACCACGTGCCCATGAGTGATGTGGGTTGGCAAAGTAATAAGGACAATTAGTCACTTCTTCAACTTTCTTATATACCCAGAGCATTTCAAATTGCTACTAGGCGGCAAGTAAGCGAAGCCCCGTGAGCCTACAAAGTAGTACGTAATCTGGGTGAGCGAACGTAGCCAACAACGTAGCAACTTGAAAGGCGAAGGGTATAAAACAAATGATTTGATGTTCAACGCCTTAGAAAGCTTCGTAATGGTTGACAAAACTTGGAAAGTTCAATACCGTGGCCAATTTTGTTGGTTATACTGAGGCCTCATAATATGAAACTTAAAATCAAAGCGAAAGCGCTCGTCGGTTGTTTAATGGCCTCGTTGCTTTTTGCCACTCCCTTGCTGGCGGGTTTCCAGCTATCTCTTGCTAAGGTTTCTGATGTGAACAGGGAAAGTCTTAAAGCCTATGTTGATGAAGTTTTAGATAGGAACGCTGACAATTCTATTCTGTTTTCAGGCCTTAATCTGGTGATGTATAAAGAAATATTTTACGTCTCTCTGGTGCAGAATTGCACGGAAGACGTCTGCAACTACGACAAAAAGAAAGTAGATGCCGTCATAGATGAAAATACTGACAGTGCGACTCAGATGGTCTATGATGACCAGGTTGGCAGAGGTGCTACGAATGATGAGCTTTATGTTTGGAAGGAAAAGAATCTTTGTTCGCAAGACTGTGATTTTTCAAATATTTTGAAAAAGTACGTTGAAAATATTACAGTTATAACCGAAGGGTCTAATCATATATTTATTATGGATATGGTCTATAAAAGCAAAATAATAATCATTTTTGACTCTGCAGGCTCAATTATAGGCATTAAGTACGAGGAAGTTGATGCACATCATAAATACGACGTAGCATACATTATTACCTCTAGTGCTATCACTATGAGAGTTTCTGAATACACATTCCGTGAGGATTTATTGGATAGTACCGAGAGTAAAAGTGTGCTTGGCGGTATGGTAACTAATTTCGAGGCTACGGTTACTCTAGATCACGATGGCAATGTGATAAAGAAAGCAGGAAAGATCTATGTGTACAATAAATTGTTGTCTTGTCTTGGTCATCAATTTGAGCTCAAAGACGATACTTTAAGCTCCGCCGCTAACGGGAATTACGTGAGTATTGACGAACTTTTTACAGCCACAGAGCCTACAGTCACAGCTTCAGGTGATGGAGAAGTTCAAAACTTAAGCTACCATCATATTGATGCTAGGGCAGGAAATGGGGGTAACGTGAGTATTGACGAACTTTCAGGAAATGGGGGTAACGTGAGTATGGACGAATATTTAAGTAATTGGGATAACGTGAGTATTGACGAATTTTTAGGTAATGGGATAACGTGAGTATTGACGAACTTTCAGATGATGGAATCGTTCAAAGCTAAATCTTCAATACTAGGATATGTGGCGCCGCAGCTGGCAGTATTAGGGGTAGCCAGCCATTTTACTCGGGCATTATTAATACAAGGCTAGATTAATATAATAAGTGCAATTAGTCACTTCTTCAACTTTCTTATATTGGTGAAACTCGGTGCCGTTATCTGGTGTTATGGTTTTAAATTGCTCAGGCATTTTACTCATTAATGTTATCGTGCGCCTGTTGGTTGACGTGGTCGTTCTATCGTTTAACTGGCCTATCAATGCGTAACCAGTTTTTCGCTCAACCAATGTGACTACGCAGTGTTTAGACCCAAGGCATTTCAAATTGCTACTAAGCAGCAAGTAAGCGAGGCCCCGTGAGCCTACGAGTAGTAGGTGATCTGGGTGAGCGAACGCGGCCAACAACGTAGCAACTTGAAAGGCGACGAGTATAAAACAAATGATTAGATGTTCAGCTAGAAAGCTTCGTAATGGTTGACAAAACTTGGAAAGTTCAATATAGTGCCCAAATTCGTTGGTTATACTGAGGCCTCATAATATGAAACTTAAAATCAAAGCGAAAGCGTTCATCGGTTGTTTAATGGCATCGTTGCTTTTTTCCACTCCCTTGTTAGCAACGGGTGCTCAGCTATCTCTTGCTGGGGTTTCTAATGTCAATAAGGAAAGTCTTAAAGCCTATGTTGAGAAAGTTTTAGATAGGAAAGCTCACAATTCTATTCTGTTTTCAGAAATTTATCTGCTGATGTATAAAGAAATACTTTACGTCTCTCTGACGCAGAATTGCACGAAAGTCGTCTGTAACTACGACAAAGATAAAGTAGATGACGTCTTAGATGAAAATATTGAACGTGCTACCAATGCCGTCTATTCTCACCAGCTTAAAAAAGGTGCTACGAAAGATGACCGTGATGCTTGGGTGGAAAAGAATCTTTGTTTGAAAGGCTGTGATTATTTAAATATTTTGAAAGATTTATTTAAAAGTATTAAAGTTGTAACCGAAGGGTCTACTTGTATGTGTATGATAAATCTAGACTATGACAACAAAATAGGAATCATTTTTGGCGATGCAGGTAAAATTCTAGGCTTTAAGTACAGGGAAGTTGATGCACATCATAAATACGATGTAGAATACATTATTATCCACGGTGCTACCACTATCAAAGCTTCTGAATCCACATCCCGTGAGGATTTATCTGATAGTACCGAGGATAAAAGTGTGCCTGGCGGTATGGTAACTAATTTCGAGGTTACGGCTACTCTAGATGACGATGGCAATGTGATAACGAAAACAGGAAAGATCTATGTGTACAATAAATTGTTGTCTTGTCGTGATTATCAATTTGAGCTCAAAGACGATACTTTAAGCTCCGCCGATAACGGGGATTACGTGATTATTGACGAACTTTTTTTAGGTAATGGAATCGTTCAAAACTTAACCTTCAATCATGCTGATACTAGGAGTACAGCATGTGGCGGCTCAGTTGCCAGTAAGACGGATAGCCCACAGATTAGATTGACGAAAATTGAGGATAGTCAGTATTAATGGCGAAGGGCTGGAGGGTCAAGCAGCTATGTACGGGACAAAAAACCTGAAGGCCTTGATTTTCAAGGCATAATTTAGCAAGACGTGACTCTCAGACAAGGTAACGTGCACGGTCTTTTACCCCAGAATAGATTATGGTTATTGAGCATGAAAGACGTCAGTTCATTGGTCAAGAAGCTTAAGGCTCATCTACCCCTGCATCAAGCTAGGATCACCTTCATTGCACAGTTTGTAACGGCCTTACTGCGTAGCCGTTCTACTAACTTGTACCGTGTAACGAAGGCAGGCAACGAGTCCTGTTATCGCCATATAAAGCGATTTTTCGCTGACTATGACTATAGTTTTGAGCAGCTAGGTGAGCTGATTCTGAGCTGCCGGACATGGATCGCTTTACCCTGTGCATGGATAGAACTAACGGGACGCATGGCTCCAACAACGTCAACTATCTGGTGGTATCAATTGCTTGGCAAGGAACCTTCATTCTAATTGTTTGGGAGTGTCTTGACAAAAAAGGAGGAAACTCCAATACCGATGAACGCATAGCGGTAATGGAGCGTGTACTAAATCTCATCCTATAAAGAGAATTGGTAACCTTCTGGCAGATCGTGAGTTTAATTACGTATTAAGAGATGCATTTACTGCAGGTGGACAGCTTCAGGTCGGAGGCATAATGTTTATATATGAACGCTCATTAATCTACTTGTTTTATATGGATATCCATTATTTTATGGATGCAACTTTGTCTCAATATTTATTTTTGTTTCATAGCACGCATTGCATATAATATCTTGATATGATTGGTATACATTTTGGCTAACTTTGTTTTTTTTGCAGTACGAAGATTTGAAAGTAAGTTTTTCAGAATATATCATTCTTTTGTATTTCTTTTCGTACTAACCATGGAATTATCACTTCCTTCACATTCATGGTATGAATATTTACAGCCTTCAAAAATAACTACAGCCTCATTAACCTGAAACATAATATCAGAACACTCTTCCGTTGTTATTGTAATGCTCATTATACGACCTTGATCAGTATGATAAAAAAATCATCTATAGTTATATTTATTATTGCCTGAAAACCCATATCTTCAGGACTAACTGTCCTTAATAAACTATCGGTTCGTATAACGATATTACCATTTTTAAGAGCGACAGTAAGGCCATATGTGTTCATGGCAAAAATCATTACTAAACACATAATAACTTTACGTATTATATTATAATCTCCTTAAGTTTTCAGAATCTTAGTTTAGGGGAGTCGTAGATTAGCAACATAGCACAACACTGTCAAAATTCTTTAGCATATCCCAATGAAATATATCAAAAACAACCAGCTCAGAGCACCCCCATTTCTTAGTATCAAGTTTGAAGTTCGACAAAAGTAGGTGTTCATAAAAGCATTCCTCCGGTGTTTTATAAGTTAACCGCTTCCTTGGTCTTATATTTAATTTGGCCGCGATGATATTACATCGTTGCGGAGTTAGTCCTGCCATTGATGTTCCCTTGCCTAAGTATTGTCTGATCAAACCATTGGTCTTTTCATTCGTACCACGTTCCCATGAGTGATGTGGGTTGGCAAAGTAATAAGGGTAATTAGTCACTTCTTAAGCTTTCTTATATTGGTGAAACGCGGTGCGTTATCTGATGTAATGGTTTTAAATTGCTCAGGCATTTTACTCATTAATTTTATCGTTCGCCTGTTGGTTGACTTGGTCGTTCTATCGTTTAACTGGCCTATCAATGTGTAACCAGTTTTTCGCTCAACCAGTGTGACTACGCAGTGTTTAGACCCAAAGCATTTCAAATTGCTACTAGGCAGCAAGTAAGCGAAGCCCCGTGAGCCTACGAGTAGCAGGTGATCTGGGTGAGCGAACGCAGCCAACAACGTAGCAACTTGAAAGGTGACGGGTATAAAACAAATGATTTGATGTTCAACGCCTTAGAAAACTTCGTAATGGTTGACAAAACTTGGAAAGTACAATACCGTGACCACATTCGTTGGTTATACTAGGCCTCATAATATGAAACTTAAAATCAAAGCGAAAGCGTTCGTCGGTTGTTTAATGGCATCGTTGCTTTTTTCCACTCCCTTGCTGGCGGGTTTCCAGCTATCTCTTGCTAAGGTTTCTGATGTGGACAGGGAAAGTCTTAAAGCCTATGTTGAGAAAGTTTTAGATAGGAGCTATAAGAATTCTATTCTGTTGTCAGAAGCTTATATACGGATGTATAAAGAAATATTTTACGTCTCTCTGGTGCAGAATTGCACGGAAGACGTCTGCAGCTACGACAAAGATAAAGTAGATGCCGTCATAGATAAAAATACTGACCGTGCGATTGAGGCCGTCTATGATCACCATCTTAAAAAAGGTGCTACGAAAGATGACTTAGATGCTTGGGTGGAAAAGAATTTTTATTCGAAAGGTTGTAATTATGTAAATATTTTGAAATATTCCTTTAAAAATATTAAAGTTGTAACCGAAGGGTCTGCTCGTATTTTTATGATGGATATAGACGATGACAGCGAAGTAAAAATCACTTTTGACTCTGCAGGCGAAATTCTAGGCGTTAAGTACAATGAATTTGATGCGCATCATAAATACGACGGAGAATACATTATTACTTCTAGTACTACCATTTTCAAAGCTTCTGAATCTACATTCTGTGAGGGTTTATCTGGTAGTACCGAGGATAAAAGAGTGCATGGCGGTATGGTAACTAATTTCGAAGTTACGGTTACTCTAGATCACGATGACAATGTGATAAAGAAAGCAGGAAAGATCTATGTGTACAATAAAGTGTTGTCTTGTCGTTATTATAAATTTATGCTCAAAGACGATACTTTAAGCTCCGCCGCTAACGGTGATTACGTGAGTATTGACGAACTTTTAGGTGTTGGGGATTGCGTGAGGTATTGACGAACTTGCAGATGATGTGGATAACGCGAGTATTGACGAACTTTCAGATGATAGAATCGTTGAAAACTTAAGCTTCAAGCATGTTGATACTAGGAATGCAGCACGGTAACCTCGCATTTGCCAGTATTAGGGATAGTTCTGGGTCACAGGTTGGATTTGTTAAAATGGAGAGTAGTCAGCCATTTTGCTCGGGCTTTATTAATGATAAAAATTTTATAGGTGAGCCAGCTGCCGGTATATTTGTAGCTCTCACACTAAAAATGGAATCCAAGAATGTTGATCAATACCATGCCTAGGAAGGTTTTAGGAGGGTGGACACCACTCGAAGTCTACACAGGACAGCCGATTGCACTTATTGCTTGAATCCAGCGAAAGGCGACGGGTATAAAACAAATGATTAGATGTTCAGCGCCTTAGAAAGCTTCGTAATGGTTGACAAAACTTGGAAAGTTCAATACAGTGCCAAAATTCGTTGGTTGTACTGAGGCCTCATAATATGAAACTTAAAATCAAAGCGAAAGCGTTCATCGGTTGTTTAATGGCATCGTTGCTTTTTTCCACTCCCTTGCTGGCGGGTCTCCAGCTATCTCTTGCTAAGTTTTCTGATGTGAACAGGGAAAGTCTTAAAGCCTATGTTAAGAACATTTTAGATAGGAACGCTTACAATTCTATTCTGTTTGCAGACGTTGATCTGCTGATGTATAAAGAAATACTTTACGTCCCTCTGGTGCAGAATTGCAAGGAAGCCGTCTGCAACTACGACAAAAAGAAAGTAGATGCCGTCATAGATGAACATACTGTCCGTGCGACTCAGGCCGTCTATACTTACCAGCTTGAAACAGGTGCTACGAAAGATGGCTTTGCTGCTTGGAAGGAAAAGAATACTTGTTCGCAATGCTCTGATTATGCAACTCTTTTGAAAGATTCCTTTGAAAGTATGATAGTTGTAACCAAAGGGTCTACTCGTATTCTTATGATAAATGTAGACGCTGAAAGCAAAATAACAATGACTTTTGACTCTGCAGGCAAAATGCTATGCGTTAAGTACAAGGAAGCTGATGCATATAATAAATACGACGTAAAATACATTTTTATCGATAGCAATACCACTATCAAAGCTTCTGAATCCACATTCTATGGGGATTTACCTGATAGTACCGAGGATTTACCTGATAGTACCGAGGATAAAAGTGTGCTTGGCGGTATGGTAACTAATTTCGAGGCTACGGTTACTCTAGGTCACGATGGCAATGTGATAGAGAAAACAGGAAAGTTCTATGTGCACAATCATTTGTTGTCTTGTCGTAATTATCAATTTAAGCTCACAGACGATGCTTTAAAATCCGCAGTTAACGGGGATTACGTGAGTATTGACGAACTTTAAGGTAATGGAATCGTTCAAAACTTAAGCCTTAATCCTGTTGATGCTAGGAGTGCAGTATTTGCCGCCGTAGTTGCCAGTATGAAGGATAGTAAGGCACAGGTTGGAGTTGTTGAAATTGAGAGTAGCCAGCCATTTGTTACAATTGAGAATCGTCAGCCTTAATGGCGAAGGGCTGGAGGGTCAAGCAGCTATGTACGGGACAAAAAACCTGAAGGCCTTGATTTTCAAGGCATAATTTAGCAAGCCGTGACTCTCAGACAAGGTAGCGTGCACGGTCTTTTACCACAGAATAGATTATGGTTATTGAGCATGAAAGACGTCAGTTCATTGGTCAAGAAGCTTAAGGCTCGTCTACCCCTGCATCAAGCTAGGATCACCTTCATCGCACAGTTTGTAACGTAGCCGTTCTACTAACTTGTACCGTGTAACGAAGGCAGGCAACGAGTCCTGTTATCGCCATATAAAGCGATTTTTCGCTGACTATGACTATAGTTTTGAGCAGCTAGGTGAGCTGATTCTGAGCTGCCGGACATGGATCGCTTTACCCTGTGCATGGATAGAGCCAACGGGACGCATAGCTCCAACAACGTCAACTATCTGGTGGTATCAATTGCTTGGCAAGGAGCCTCAATTCCCATTGTTTGGGAGTGTCTTGACAAAAAAGGAGGAAACTCCAATACCGATGAACGCATAGCGGTAATGGAGTGTGTACTAAATCTCATGCCCATAAAGAGAATTGGTAACCTTCTGGCAGATCGTGAGTTTAATTACGTATTAAGAGATGCATTTACTGCAGGTGGACAGCTTCAGGTCGGAGGCATAATGTTTATATATGAACGCTCATTAATCTACTTGTTTTATATGGATATCCATTATTTTATGGATGCAACTTTGTCTCAATATTTATTTTTGTTCCATAGCACGCATTGCATATAATATCTTGATATGATTGGTATACATTTTTGCTAACTTTATTTTTTTGCAGTACGAACATTTGAAAGTAAGTTTTTCAGAATATATCATTCTTTTATATTTCTTTTTCGTACTAACCATTGAATTATCACTTCCTTCACATTCATGGTATGAATATTTACAGCCTTCAGAAATAACTCCAGCCTCATTAACCTGAAACATAATATTAGAACACTCTTCCGTTGTTATTGTAATGCTCATTATACGACCTTGATCAGTATAATAAAAAAAATCATCTATAGTTATATTTATTATTGGCTGCAAACCCAAATCTTCAGGACTAACTGTCCTTAATAAACTATCTGTTCGTATAACGATATTACCATTTTTAAGACTGACAGTAAGGCCATATGTGTTCATGGCAAAAATCATTACTAAACACATAATAACTTTACGTATTATATTATAATCTCCTTAAGTTTTCAGAATCTTAGTTTAGGGGAGTCGTAGATTAGCAGCATAGCACAACACTGTTAAAATTCTTTAGCATATCCCAATGAAATATATCAAAAACAACCAGCTCAGAGCACCCCCATTTATTAGTATCAAGTTTGAAGTGCGACAAAAGTAGGTGTTCATAAAAGCATTCCTCCGGTGTTTTATAAGTTAACCGCTTCCTTGGTCTTATATTTAATTTGGCCGCGATGATATTACATCGTTGCTGAGTTAGTCCTGCCATTGATGTTCTCTTTCCTAAGTATTGTCTGATCAAACCATTGGTATTTTCATTCGTACCACGTTCCCATTAGTGATGTGGGTTGGCAAAGTAATAAGGGCAATTAGTCACTTCTTCAACTTTCTTGTATTGGTGAAACTCGGTGCCGTTATCTGATGTAATGGTTTTAAATTGCTCAGGCATTTTACTCATTAATTTTATCGTTCGCCTGTTGGTTGACTTGGTCGTTCTATCGTTTAACTGGCCTATCAATGTGTAACCAGTTTTTCGCTCAACCAGTGTGACTACGCAGTGTTTAGACCCAAAGCATTTCAAATTGCTACTAGGCAGCAAGTAAGCGAAGCCCCGTGAGCCTACGATTAGTAGGTGATCTGGGTGAGCGAACGCAGCCAACAACGTAGCAAATTGAAAGGCGACGGGTATAAAACAAATGATTTGATGTTCAACGCCTTAGAATGCTTCGTAATGGTTGACAAAACTTGGAAAGTACAATAACGTGAGCACATTCGTTGGTTATACTAGGCCTCATAATATGAAACTTAAAATCAAAGCGAAAGCATTCATCGGTTGTTTAATGGCATCGTTGCTTTTTTCCACTCCCTTGCTGGCAATGGGTTTCCAGCTATCTCTTGTTGATGTTTCTGATGTCGATAAGGAAAGTCTTAAAGCCTATGTTGAGAAAATTTTAGATATAGACGCTAACAATTCTATTCTGTTTTCAGAAGTTGATCTGCTGATGCATAAAGAAATGTTTTACGTCGCTATGGTGAAGAATTGCACGAAAGCCGTCTGCAACTACGACAAAGATACAGTAGATGACGTCTTAGATAAAAATACTGATCGTGCGATTAAGGACGTCTATGCTCACCAGCTTAAAAAAGGTGCTACGGAAGATGACTTAGCTGCTTGGGTGGAAAAGAATATTTATGCGAAAGGTTGTGATTATTTAAATATTTTGAAAGATTCCTTTAAAAATATTAAAGTTGTAACCGAAGGGCATACTCGTATTTTTATGATGGATATAAACGATGACAGCAAAGTAAAAATCACTTTTGACTCTGCAGGCGAAATTCTAGGCGTTAAGTACAATGAATTTGATGCACATCATAAATACGACGTAGAATACATTTTTACCTCTAGTGCTACCGTTATCAAAGCTTCTGAATCTACATTCTGTGAGGGTTTATCGGATAGTACCGAGGGTAAAAGTGTGCATGACGGTATGGTAACTAATTTCGAAGTTACGGTTACTATAGATCACGATAGCAATGTGATAAAGAAAGAAGGAAAGATCTATGTGTACAATAAATTGTTGTCTTGTTGTGATCATAAATTTAAGCTCAAAGACGATACTTTAAGCTCCGCCGCTAACGGGGATTACGTGAGTATTGACGAACTTTTAGATGATGGAATCGTTCAAAACTTAAGCCTCAATCCTGTTGATGCTAGGAGTGCAGCATTTACCACCACAGTTGCCAGTATGAGGGATAGTAAGCCACAGGTTGGATTTGTTAAAATTGAGGGTAGTCAGTTGAAGGGTTGGGGGGTCAAGAAGTTAACACTCTAGGCATGATCACTAATCATATACTGAGGTCTCATAAGATGAAACTTAAAATTAAAGCGAAAGCGTTCATTGGTTGTTTAATAGCATCGTTACTTTTTTCCACTCCCTTGCTGGCAACGGGTGCCCAGCTATCTCTTGCTAAGGTTTCTTATGTCAATAAGGAAAGTCTTAAAGCCTATGTTGAGGAAATTTTAGATAGGAACACTAACAATTCCATTCTGTGTTCAGAAGTTGATCCGCTGATGTATAAAGAAATATTTTATGTCTCTCTGGTGCAGAATTGTACGGAAGCCGTCTGCAACTACGACAAAGATACAGTAGATGACGTCTTAGATAAAAATACTGATCGTGCGATTAAGGACGTCTATGCTCACCAGGTTGGAAAAGGTGCTACGAAAGATGGCCGTAATGCTTGGGTGGAAAAGAATCTTTGTCAGCAAGGCTTTGATTATTTACATACGATGAAAGATTCCTTTAAAAATATTAAAGTTGTAAACGTAGGGGATACTCGTATATTTATGATGGATATAGACGATTGCAGCAAAGTAAAAATCACTTTTGACTCTGCAGGCGAAATTCTAGGCGTTAAGTACAATGAATTTTATGCACATAATAAATACGACGGAGAATACATTTTTACCTCTAGTCCTACCATTATCACAGCTTCTGAATCTACATTCTGTGAGGGTTTATCTGATAGTACCGAGGGTAAAAGTGTGCTTGGCGGTATGGTAACTAATTTCGAAGTTACGGTTACTCTAGATCACGATGACAATGTGATAAAGAAAGCAGGAAAGATCTATGTGTACAATAAATTGTTGTCTTGTCGTGATTATAAATTTAAGCTCAAAGACGATGCTTTAAGCTCCGCCGCTAACGGGGATTACGTGAGTATTGACGAACTTTTAGGTGATGGAATCGTTCAAGACTTAAGCCTCAATTCTGTTGATGCTAGGAGTGCATCATTTACCACCACAGTTGCCAGTATGAGGGATAGTAAGCCACAGGTTGGATTTGTTAAAATTGAGGGTAGTCAGTTGAAGGGTTGGGGGGTCAAGAAGGTAACACTCTAGGCATGATCACTAATCATATACTGAGGTCTCATAAGATGAAACTTAAAATTAAAGCGAAAGCGTTCATTGGTTGTTTAATAGCATCGTTACTTTTTTCCACTCCCTTGCTGGCAACGGGTTTCCAGCTATCTCTTGCTGATGTTTCTGATGTCGATAAGGAAAGTCTTAAAGCCTATGTTGAGAAAATTTTAGATATAGACGCTAACAATTCTATTCTGTTTTCAGAAGTTTTCATGCTGATGTATAAAGAAATATTTTACGTCTCTATGGTGCGGAATTGCACGGAAACCGTCTGCAACTACGACAAAGATAAAGTAGATGTAGTCATAGATAAAAATACTGACCGTGCGATTGAGGCCGTCTATTATCACCAGGTTAAAAAAGGTGCTACGGAGGATGAGCTTGATGCTTGGGTGGAAAAGAATTTTTATTCGAAAGGCTGTGATTATTTAAATATGTTTAAAGATTCCTTTAAAAATATTAAAGTTGTAACCGAAGGGTCTGCTCGTATTTTTATGATGGATGTAGACGATGAAAGCAAAGTAAAAATCACTTTTGACTCTGCAGGCGAAATTCTAGGTGCTAAGTACAAGGAAGTTGATGCGCATCATAAATACGACGGAGAATACATTATTACCCCTAGTACTACCATTATCAAAGCTTCTGAATCCACATTATGTGAGGGTTTGTCTGATAGTACCGAGGATAAAAGAGTGCTTGGCGGTATGGTAACTAATTTCGAAGTTACGGTTACTATAGATCACGATAGCAATGTGATAAAGAAAGCAGGAAAGATCTATGTGTACAATAAATTGTTGTCTTGTCGTGATTATCAATTTGAGCTCAAAGACGATACTTTAAGCTCGGCCGTTAACGGGAATTACGTGAGTATTGACGAAATTTTAGGTAATGGAATCGTTCAAAACTTAAGCCTCAATTCTGTTGATGCTAGGAGTGCAGCATTTACCGCCACAGTTGCCAGTCTGAGGGATAGTAAGCCGCAGGTTGGATTTGTTAAAATTGAGGGTAGTCAGTTGAAGGGTTGGGGGGGAAGAAGGTAACAATCTAGGCATGATCACTAATCATATACTGAGGTCTCATAAGATGAAACTTAAAATTAAAGCGAAAGCGTTCATTGGTTGTTTAATGGCATCGTTACTTTTTTCCACTCCCTTGCTGGCAACTGGTGTCCAGCTATCTCTTGCTGGGGTTTCTAATGCCAATAAGGAAAGTCTTAAAGCCTATGTTGATAAACTCTTAGATAGGAGCGCTAATAATTCTATTCTGTTTTCAGCAGTTGATCTGCTGATGTATAAAGAAATATTTTACGTCTCTCTGATGAAGGATTGTAAGGAAAAGGTCTGCAACTACGACAAAGATGAAGTAGATGCCGTCTTAGATGAAAATACTGACCGTGCGACTAAGGTAGTCTATGCTCGCCAGGTTGAAAAAGGTGCTACGAAAGATGACTTTAATGCTTGGGTGGAAAAGAATCTTTGTTCGCAAGGCTGTGATTATTTAAATATGATGAAAGGTTCCTTTAAAGATATTAAAGTTATAATCGAAGGGTCTCTTAGTGTCTTTGTAATGCATCTAGAAGATGACAGCAAAATAGGAATCGTTTTTAACCATGGAGGCGAAATTCTATGCTTTAAGTACGATAAAGTTGATGCACATCATGAATACTACACAGAATACATTATTACCCCTGATGTTACCAGTATCAAAGCTTATGAATACACATTATTTGAGGATTTATCTGATAGTACCGAGGATAAAAGTGTGTCTGGCGGTATGGTAACTAATTTCAATGTTACGGTTACTCTAGATCACGCTGGCAGTGTGATAAAGAGAACAGGAAAGATCTATGTGTACGATAAGTTGTTGTCTTTTCGTGGTTATCAATTTGAGCTCAAAGACGATACTTTAAGCTCGGCCGTTAACGGGGATTACGTGAGTATTGAAGAACTTTCAGATAATAGAATCGTTCAAAACTCAGGCTTCAATCATGTTGATACTGAGAGTGCACTATATGCCGCAATAGTTGCCAATAAGTATAAAGAGTCCTTTGACAAGGTTAAAGTTTTAAGCGAAGGGTCTGCTCATATGGTTATGATGGATATAGACGATGACAGCAAAGTAAAACTCACTTTTGACGCTTCTGCAGGCAAAATTCTAGGCGTTAAGTACAATGGAGTTGATGTACATGATAAAGGCGACGGAGATTACATTCTTATCCCTGCTACCACTATCAAAGATTCTGAATCCACATTATATGAGTATTTATCTGATCGTACCGAGGGTGAAAATGCGCGCAGTATAGCAAGTAAGTTCGAGATTTCGGTTTGTATAGATCAAGATGGCAATTTGATAAAGAAAGTAGGAAGTATCGGTGTGTACGATAATTTGTTGCCTTGTCGTGATAGTAAATTTGAGCTCCAAGACGATGCATTAAAATCCGCCGCTAACAGGGATTACGTGAGTAGTAACGAACTTTTGCAATGATAAAAATTCATCGCTTTAATAAGCAGTTTTCTCCCCTAAGCAATATCGTTTCTCGGTTTCTCGAGAGGCGATTTACAAAATACCAATATAGACTAGTTTTGGGCGTTACAGTTGAGATTTATGCATGACAGATAGAGAATGCCGGTTCTGTTATTTTTGCGTTTAAAGATCTAGCGGAATATCGGAAGTTGGTGCCTGCTATCCAGCTTTTAACAGGCTTCTTCCAATAAAGTTACCCAGCTGGGCATCTCAAAAATTGGTTAAGTGATTTCTCCAAATGGCGATAACACTAAAAGGGATGCTACAGAATGAAAATACTTAAAATATCTTGGAATCCAGTTTCAAAGTTGTTTTGACAAATCATAATGTTAGCGCTTAGAGCATGCAGACATTATCGATAGTGAAGTAATTGATCTTTTTTGTGCACTTCCTTCACATATTCAAAGATGTACGTGGTATATACCCATCCGCCTTGAAGGTTTGGGGTTATTGGCTCTCTGGCTCACTACAGTCAAAACTCATGGGGATTAGTTTGTTGACTATCTTCACCGTTAATGGTAACGGGAATAATGCATGGCATATATAAAGAATGCTAGATTAAGAGGTTCAGCGTTAATCCATAATGGGAGACTACAAAGATAGTGCTTTGTTACATTTTTATAGTAAAAATAAAAAAGGACATGTAAATGCCGAGCGAGCCCATAAATCCAAATAAGCTAAATCATGCACAAAATTATTTGCATGACAAAAAAACAGAAAATAACACTTCTAAAAAAGATACGGGAACGGTAAGCGGTAGGCAAGTATTCCCCTTGCCACCAGGAAAGTACTTACCAGCAAGCAGCGATGATACTATTTCCAGCTGTCCACTAACAGAAAGAGGTGTTACATCGCCCGTAGGTGATCCAAACGCATTTGTGGAAGCTAGTAAGCAGGCAATGGGTTATAATTGTATGGCCTACGCTTTAGCTTTTATGGGCTGTCAGCCATGTGAATTACAAGGGATGTTCCATTTAGTTTATCAGCCTGCCGTTAATCAGCCATTCATTAATCTTAGTGCAGAATCTCAAGAGGCAAACATTGGTCTGTGGAGTCAGTATCAACAACAGGCTGATTTGATCCAACAATATAATCAGCAAATATTATATGGGCTATTAAATACTATTGAGTTGCAAAAACAGCAGATTCTTCACATGGCTATGGCCAATCAGCTTACCCCTTCTATAGAGTTGATGCAAATGGCAATGCCTTCAGTTGTATGGCCTCAGCCTGTGTATCTGCCTCACTTATACGATGCAATGACGCCCATACCTTCCAATGGGCAGTTTTGCTCGCAGATGTTTGATCGCTCTAGTCCTCCATGGACTTTAACTCATCCATCTACATCTATGCCTGAACCTCAGGCTTTTGATGCAACTGGTTTTTATGTTATGCCGCAGTTTGGTGCTCAGTTTAACGGAATAACAAATCCACTCTACGAGCCATGGATAAATCATATGGATCCTTGGGTACAGCAGCTAAGCCAGGGCGGAGCAGTTGACCCTGCCGCTTTCTTTCAGCATAGTCAGCAGTCTCTGGTGACTCCAGATATATTAAATGCGTCATTTGGAGAACCAGTAGGTTCTATGTACGGGGCAAGCTCTAGACATGATGACGTTAGCCAGCATAGTTCACAGTTTCCGAATAAGTCCGAAAAACAACATAACAATTTCGAATTAACTGTTACACCTGAAGAAAATAAAAATAAATTAACAAAAGGTGATGCAGCCGTAAAGCTTAAGAAGGCAGAAGAGTTAACAACTGCAGCAACCAAAAGATCGCAGGAAATAGAACAACTAAAAGCTGAAATAACAGCACAGCTAGAGATAGTAGCAAAAGCAAAAACTGAAGCAGTATCACAACCACAGACAGTAGTAAAGTCAAAGAAGACGGCACCACCAAAAGCTGCAGCAGTACAGCCGGAGATAATAGAGCAACCAGAAGATAAAGTGGAATCCGAGAAGAAGCTACCACAAAAAACTGAAACAGTCGCAAAACCACAGGAGATGGAAAAACAAAAAAATAACGAAACAGTACAGCCGGAGATGGTAAAGCAACAGAAGCCTGAAGAAAAGCCAGAAAAGACAGTGCCACCAAAAGCTGCGACAGCGCAACAGGAGATAATAGAGAAAACAAAAGCTGAAGTAAAATCAAAGAAGGTAGTACCACCAAAAATCACAGTAAAACAATCGCAGACAGCAAAGGAACAAAAAATCGCAGTAACAGAAAAACCGCCGGAGATAAAAAAACCAAAACTGGAGAAAGGGTTGCCATCTGGGCATCACAATGCTAGTAATAAGGAAGATGGGGCGCTTGCGGAGAAGATAGATATACAACAGAACCACAGTTTGTCAGATGCTTCTCCTGATAACAATACACATAAAAGTGAAAAAAAACTGGATATATCTGCAGAAAAAATATTTGTGGCTGATGATAATAGTAAAGAGTTTGATCCTGCCAAGATGAGAGCACCAAGACATAAATATAAAGAAACAGAATATGAAAAAAGACATAAGAAAAAAGACTCGGATAGTGAGCATACGTTATCTAGTGAGAAAGAGCTGGACGATCAGAGCCTTAACGCAAAGAAGAATAAAAAACACTCGTCAACTGACAGCGGCTATAAGCAGAGTGTTTATTTAGGCTTAGAGCATCAGCTAGAATATTCTATTCCTGCAATAAATAAAGAAAAATGGAGATCCGTTGCCAAAGACATTTCACGATTATTGGAAAATGACGCCAATCATTTATCTACTGGTAGTGAAGAGGGATATTATGCAAAGCCATTGCCAGTTCTTTTGGACGTAGCTACTGAATTAGAAGGCTTTGCATCGAGTCCATCTTTTGAAATAAATCAAGATATATCGGTTGAGACAGAAGTTGATATGTCCACCGAATTCAGACTTGAACGTGACTTTGAAGAAGGCTTTGCTGCGGCAGCTAGTAATGTTCAAGCTGAAGCTAATATGGTTCCAGATCACCTAAGGGTAAAATCAAAAACATGGCATGACTTTATTGAGATGGGCCAGGATGAAATTGCCAACTTTGATGAACAAGTAAACAATGCAGAGATACGTAGGGAAAACAAACTCTATGATGGTTTTTACAGTTCCTGGCTTGAAGGTGCTATAAGAGCAGGGCCAAGTAAGGATGAGTATGATTTACTGGTTAGTGGAATTGCTGCAAAAAAATACCATGAAGTATTCTTTCCTGGAACTCCACTATCGGGTTATAAAAAAGATCAAGAATGCCTGTTACATGACAATACTATAGCAAAAGAAAATATGCATTTTGATAATATCATGAAAGGCTTTGCCTTGATAGAAGATAAAGAAAGCAAGAAAGTATATCTTTGCTTCGACGAAAAGTATTGCCATGAAAATAGTACATCTCAATTACGCAAACCTTCAAACTCTCACCTAAATACGGCATCCGGTCTAGTGCCTGAATTATCAATATGTAAGAATAATGGAGGTAGTGATGCGTTGGTTGTTAAAGGTGAGAGTGGTTATGACTTTTTAAATCCTGATTATAATCTTCCGAACGACATAAAACCACGAATGATGGAATACGGTGCTGCTGCCGCAAAACTGTTGTCCGCCAATCCTGGGTGGAATATTCAACCTTATCCCTACAAACAGCTGGATAATGAAAAATTAAAACTGGTCAGTAATTTGTCCGATAAAGATAAGTGTCTTAGTGACATGAATTTTCTGTCCATGGAAGCCGTCATGAAAAAAGACGTGAAAGTGATCAGAGATCTTGCCAATCTTACTACTGAACTAACGAAAGGTATTGTTAAATCTTGTTTCCCAAACGACGCTGACTTAATGGAAAATATTGAGCAATTGCTTGATGAAGGTAAAATGCTTCAAAATTTTATGTGGTCGAGTGATGAAAATGAGGAAGACAAAACTTATTGTCAGTCTTTGAATGATTCATCACAAACTACTGGAGCAGCTTTACGGCAATACCAAATATCACGACGACTAGCGAATGGTTTGCTTGCAAGTTTAGAGTATCCAGGGTCTCTGCCGTCCTTTAAAGCCTATATTAAGCTTATTTGCTCCATGGAAGATGTTAATACTGATTTAAACACTGAAGACTATGAATCCTTTTATGCGGACCCACAAGGAAACCCTAGTGAAGGCAATCCATCTGCCAGACCGCAAGATAGCGTACCAGTTATTACTGATTATCAATCAAGAGGGGGGATAGTGGTGAAACCCTTTGGTAAGTATGAGAGAACTGTTGTAAGTGTAATTTATCCTGAGGTGCTACCTAGCTATTTAGCGCAAGCATGGAGTGATCCATTGATTAATTTTGGATCTCATCGTCATAAAATAGTTGCTATAGAAGATGGTAATTCAGGTAAGGAGTGGTTACCTATGAGTTATGACCCCCACACACATTCTCTAAAACCGTTGACTAGGTGTGAGTATGAAGAGTTCTTCAAAAAAAGAAGCAGATTCGAGGAGTATATAAAAAAAACTAAAAATCTAAAAAGCAAAGCTCTAGTGCAAAACGAGAAGTCTAGTAAAAAGCCTCGCAAGGTTAGTACGACAGCCACTCATGATCTGTTTGGTTCAGGTGGACTTAATATTATGCATTGGCCTGGTATGAGATACTGTAGCTTGAATTCAAGTAGGGATTCGTCCGAATGGAGTGCCACCTTGGCGGAAGAAACTGAGCTTTTGAATAGGTATAAGAATCTTACCTCTGCACAGCGCAATATAGCCTTTGAGTTAACCATGGCCTCTGCCGGTGCCAAGCGGCAGCCAGGTATAAACCCAGAGAGAATAAAAGAGTGTTTAGGTTTAGCCATATATCTAACAGAAATAGCTTGCCAAGATGCTCATTGCTCTGACGAGAATGCTGCTAAAGGATTGCATCATATTCGCCACCTAATGCATATCAATTCAACAAGGGAGTGCAGAACAGATAAGATACGTGGCAGTTCACAGAATTTATTGCATCGAATTGTTGCTTTTGTTAAAGCTTATAATAACCCGAAAGAAGGTTATCATGAACTGCAACAAAAGCTAAGCGGGGATTTCGACGGCGATTTTTTGCACACTGATACCCTTGAGAAAGAAACTAGGCAAATGCAGGAGAGGAGTAATACATTTATTCATAGTAGCATGCAATATAAAGAGCTAACACATCCCTTTTATTGTGATGGTCTTGATAAGATAGGTGGGGTTAAAAACATTGATATCAAACAAGCGATGAAGTTTGTTTCAACACTGGAAAATAATGAGGATTATTTGAAAGCAACAACCCTAAAAGGGTTACAAGTAGCAGTTGGTCAGCTTGCTTCTTATGATACTCCGCACGAGTTCTGTGGCCTTAGAAAGAATGAACTTGCTCAATGGATTGGTGAATATTACCTTACTAATAATAAGGTTCAACAAATAACTAAAATTGATAGTACTGATGAAAAGCTATCTATTGATTCACTATTTCAGTTGGATAGCCAATCAATGGATAAGGAGTCTGAAAAGCTATTGCTTGGGGATTGTAAAAAAGATTTTAAGGGAATATCAGATCTAAAATTGAATCGATACGACGCAGATGCACTAAATATGAGAGTGCCACTCTTAACAGGGGCATTGGCCGTTCCGTTTCATTCTTCTGATACAGTGACTTTTACTAGTATAGAAAGTGCTAAGGCTATAGCCGGAAGAGTGCTGTCAACAGCAGTGGTTAGGCCTCCATCATATACTTGTATGGAAGGTCTTGCTAAGCTAACAGAGACCAAAGCTTTTCATGAGCAGACGACAGAAGTCAAACTAAAAGCCATTCAATATACAACTGCAGCATTGTTGCAGGATGGTTGCAAAGTTAATAATCTGATGGACTTCAGCATGTGGGAAATGCTTGAATATGGCAAGGCTGCACACCCGGATGAGTTAAAAAGACTGCAGAACCACAGAGATGACCTTGATGCTAGGGCAAAATCTTGCTATGAAATTTCTTCTGCCGTAGCCATATTTAAAGCGAAGTATGGGGATGAGTTAGATGTTGCACAGAATGCAGGTGATACTGCTTATCAGGAGGTACTACAGAGGATAGGCGAAAACGAAGATTGTAAAGACTTTCTTGCTTATATGAATAAAGCTATTGTAGGGTTGGATCTCAAGCTTGAGAATTTATGTGATAAAATCCAGGACGTGACTGAAGAGCGATGTCTAAAATATACTGCTGACCTGAAGTGGGGAGATTATCGTCTATATCCAGATATTAATTACGATAAAAATGGAGGTAAAAGAGCGCGGTATAAGCCAACTACTGAGGAGGGTATCAAATTAGGTATTCAAGTACGTCTTCCGCCGAAGGTGCAATACGTGAGTCGCGGAGACACTATAGGGTATAGACTTGAACGGCTCGGAGCTGAATTGAATACAACATCTAGAGCATTGAAGCCAGTGCGAGCTACTGGTTTTCCATCAGAGAAGCTCCATGAGCTATTCATTGCTGAGTTGGAAACGCTACGTAAAAAAGGTACTTTCCTATCATTACAGGGGCTGCAGGCGGCAATTATTGATATTACCTGTGAGAGTGAGGGTGATTGCATAAGGTTATCAAATGGTAATAAAAATGATGAGTTGAAAAAATTAGTATCCGAAAAAATTCAGAACCAAGTCAATATTAGTGTAAAGGAAGAAAAAACACATGAGGTATTACGTGATGCGTTCCTAAAAGATTTTTCTGATGAAAAAATTGTTGAATGCATCAAAACCTTGCTTCCCATTAGAGACCAAGAGGAATGTCTCAAGCTATCTAAGATTGTTAGTGACAACACAGATACTGAAAAGTCATGCGAAGCTGAAAAAAGACTGAATGAGATAAAAAAACAAAACGGTATTAATATCTCTTCAGATAATCTTGAAGAACAAATTGCAAAACTAAAGAAATATACTTTACAGGTTATTGAAAAGGGTCCTGATGTTATTGCGAGCAACTATCGTGAATTACTACGAGCTAGTAGTGGCTCAAAAGATGACCAGTTAAAAGCAATGGCCATGGCTAATGTTGCCTTTTCTTTTAGAAAAACTCCACCGGAGTTTCCAAAAGCAGAGCAGATGGCAGCCATTATAGCGGTTATAAACTCAGACTCTTCTTCTGTTGCTATAGCAGCTGAACCAGGCTCAGGTAAGTCAATATATATTATTCCTGCTCTAATGATTATCAAGCAGCTAAGGCGTAAAGAAAAGAACTTTCCAATCTATGTCACAAATAATGACATATTGTTGCAACAGGATATAGATAATTTTAAGCATTGGGGGAGGGTTTTCCATATACCTATACTAAAGCTGGATAGTAATTATGAAAGTAATTTGATGAAATATACTGTCCCATGTGCGATTGTATTCGGCACTAGCGAAACGGTAATGGGAGATGCGCTGAGATTGGATAACATGGATGTGGCTGAGCGTATAGGTGAAGATAAGGGTGAGTATAAGGCTAGAGGTAGGTGCCCAGAAGATAAGGTCATGCAATTACAAGAAGAAGGCTTTAACCGGGCAGTTATCATTGATGAGTACGATACTGTAAAAGATAGAGATAGTTCTGGGGCTGTGATTATTTCGAATAACTCTAAAAGGTATGCCGATCACTGTGGTGAGCTCAGTTATGATGCTTACTTCAGTGTATTGAGGGATATGAATTATCTTGCAAATTATCAGGAATTTAAAAACAAGGTGATTGTATATTTAACAAACCAGAAAACTAACGGCTCTTCAACGGAGGCTGAAAGCGAGCTGAAGCGTGCCAAAGCCATGACGGATGATGACTGGAAGAAGAGAGTTGATGGCCTAGTTAATTTTGTTAAGTGTCGGACCACAAAATACAAGCTAAATACAACTTACGTTGTTGGATATGAGGCTCATCAAACTGGTTCTCTCAGTAAAAAAAGAGTAATATCTATATCGAATCCAACCCAAGAGAATATCAAAAAACTTCAACAAGAGGGGAATAAAGTAAAAATTTATCCCGTTAATGTGACTACATTGGAAATTGTCCAAAATGCTTCGTTTTCGAACAATGGATCCAACTACCTATCGTACCTTCACGGGTTGCCCATAGCTCCGCCGACAGTGACTGAGACAGCAGCTACAGCGCAAGATTTTTTTGAAACTAGATTTGCAGATGATGGAGTATGCACATTTACGGCAACTTATGGCAGTGGTGAGATGCGAGATGAACTAATTCCTGAAGGACGAACCAATATTTGCTTCAAAACGCCTTATAAGCTGAACTTAACAGAGTATCCTGCGCAACTTTATGATAATAAAATAGACATGTATGATAGTGCCGTTAATCTCGCCTATAAATATATTGAGGAAGGAAAGGATGTAATCATTCTGTCGAGCAAACTAGACGACACTTTTGCTCTAGATACAGCATTGAATCTCTATCAGAATCAGGAAAAAGGTGCCGTTGATGCTGCAACTATTGTTACTCTTGCCAATTTAGAAATACAGCCAGATCATGAAGTTTTTACAAGTAAGGTTCGAGACTTGAATGAGCCTTTTGGTTCGAGTTGTCAACGTAAAAAAGGTTATATTATAAACTCCACCGATGCCTCTGCCCGTGGGTTTAATTATGATGCGTGCAATGCGGTACTGATTTCCATAGAATGCCCTCCTGGGGAAAGAGCTGATCTCCAGAAAAAAAGACGGGTAGCCAGAAAAGGGCGACCTGGTACTTCTCATAATCTTATGACGAAGGACTCTTTGCTTGACTATAATTGTGGTTCTGAGTCTATAGACCCCTGCACTGGTTTCTATAATAAAGAATCGCAGGAAAAATTAAAATCTCAGCTCGCAAGCAAAGACTCTTCTATCTCTGAACAAGCAAATATTCGTCGGAAGTTATATGTGGTTATATCTAGTTGTGAGAAAGTATTCCAAACCTATTATCAGAAGCTTTCGGTTATTAAATCCCATAACGCTGGTAGAATCAATGGTCTCAATAACTTAGTGGGCAAAGTGGTAACGGAAGTAAATGATAATCATGCAATAAAAGCTCAGGACGCATGGCGTGAGTGGAGGGATAATTTTTTATACGAAGGTCTACGTGAGGGAAAGACGCAACAGGAAGTCGATGCGTTTATTAAAAGGAAGTTAATTGATGAAGATAGTTTTAGTGATTTTAAAGATGAGTTACCGTTTTACAAAGATGTAAGCGATGCAGACTGCACTACTCAGGATGATGTTGCACCAAAAACATTGGCCTTTGATTCAACTGATAGTGTGCATAAGTTGTGGGATATGACCAGAAGGTGGGGGCATTGTCTTCATGAACGACAGATCAAAGTAAATGATAGTTTAAAACAAATGTACCAGAGAGTAGGTGGTGCAGTTTAGAAGCGAATTTTATATCAACTCTCCCTTGAGGGCATGAAATTGTTGACTGATCTCACTCATGCCAATTATCAGCTAGGCTCATGAGTTTGCACTCGTTTGTTGCCTAAAGCACACTTTTAGTATTGGTATTAAATTTGAAGTGCGACAACAGTAGTGATTCATAAAAGAGTTTATCAGGTGTTTTATAAGCCGCGGATTCAAATTTCAAGTGCATCACAGCTTAAGCTGCTAACGCAGCCCTGTGTTCACCCATTATCAGGGCGGGTGTTTTGAAATTCAAATCTTTTCTTGGCCGAGAATTAAGCCGCATCAATGCTCGCTTCACCTCTATCTGACCGACCTTCTTGAAGCCTGTATTCTTTGGGAAATATTGTCGTAGCAAGCTATTGGTGTTCTCATTTAGCCTTCGCTCTCAAGAGCTGTAGGGGTGCGCAAAGCAAACCTCCGCCGATAATGCTTGGCTGATTTTCTCATGGTACGAAAACTCTTTCCCGTTGTCAGCCGTAATGGTGTGAACAATATCCTTAAATGGGTTGAGCAAACTGATCGTAGCCTTGGTCACATCTGCTGCGCTTTTGCTGTTCACCTTGGCTGAGACCGTGTACTTCGTGACCGCTAGACGATAGTTACCAAAGCCCCGCTATGCCCTTTGCCAATGACGGTATCAATCTCCCAGTCTCCGATACGCGATTTATCGTCAACGATCTCTGGGCGATCATCTATGCTGACGCGGTTCTTTATCAGGCCGCGTGTTGACTTGCCGTTTCGTAGCTTGTCATACTTGTTGCCCTGCGATGAATATGTATGTAAATATATCCGCCAGCCTGCTTATGCCATACTGCGTTCTCTTAGTTTGTCGGTATCACGGGTATAGACAGCATCTGCGAATATGACTGTGTTATCTTTTTGCAGTATTCCGGCAAACCAGTCAACGCCAGCTTTGTTGGTATATGTGATGGCTACCCTGCTCGGGATTTCTGTGACCGCATTATATTTATTGGACTTGTTCAGATACTGCTGATGGAGCGCTATCAGAAATCAGTTCTTCGGAGATTTCATGGTGTTTTTACAGTAATTTCTGGGTCGCCCATAAATAGAAATTGAATCACGTGCTTCATTATGTATTCTTTAGCATGAAAGATGTGGATGTAATGAGGAGCCACGGATTCAGGTATGAGTTTAGGATTCCTTTTGATATGAGTTTTAATGTTGATGGGTTTCAAAAGAATGAGTCTAAGATATAACATTTATTTTAAATAGGTATATTTCTATGAAGTGTAGCAAGTTATTAATTGTGACGTTATCCATATTTTTAAGCGGCACAAGTATTCCTTCCTGGTGTGTCATCATTGATACACTTTCTGATAAGGCTGAGGAGGAACGCGTTGACATAGCTGATGAGCTTTCGAATTTGAAAATCGATGGGGCAGCTGGGGGGGAGGCACAATTTCCTGACTATGATGGTCTTTCAGGAGATAGTGAGATATTAGATGCTTCTAATCAAGACTCTCTGAACACATGGTTTTCACGCCTTTCTTGCCAAAAGAAGGTTAGATTCAAAAATAATATAGGGACAGTCGATAATGATAAGCTTAGAGCTTGGTTGAGTAAGTTTATAGATAGCGACCAGATAATGAGCGATCTTACTTCATTTCAAGCAGTCAATAGTTTGCTGCATCATTGCGAGAAGTTCAGATTAGTTCAAAAAATCAGCATTTATTGTGAGCATACTCTTCCCCTGGGATGCTTCAGCGAAAATAACCATCATATGCTAACCGTCTGTCCTTCTAATCACCTGATAATTTGGGCTAATGAGGATGGAGAATGGATAGAAAACAGTAACTTTCACTATAAAAAGACTGCTTTCTTCGCCACCTTTAGCCCAGATAGCGATCATATTATAATCGTTTGTTGCGATAACTCTGCGAAAATATATAGTCTTGGGATGGACAATTATTGGACAAAAAAAGTTACTGTTCGCCACGCTGATACTATTAGGCCGGCTGCCTTCAGCGCCGATAGTCGCCATGTGATGAGTAGTAGTTATGGTGAAACTATAATTTTGAGCTTAGATACGCACGGGAATTGGATAGAAAAATTAAAGGTTAGCAACGAAACTACAAGCACTGCCCTATTAGACTATTTCACTGACGATAGTCGTCATATGATAGTCAACTTTTATGATGATAATGATAAAGTCTGTAGCCTTCAGGAGAATGGGGATTGGGCAAAAAAACCCAATATTCCAAGTCAATGTATACTTCTCCCAGCTCACACCTGGAACGGTGACCTCTATGTGGTGGCCTGGAGTTCTAATGAGCATGAATCTGTTATTATATGGAACTTGGATGCGAATGAAGGATGGATAGAAAAAGCTACTCTTATCGTAAAGGAAGTTTACACAGTAGCCGTAAACGCGGAAGGTATCTATATGATGACTATTGGCGATGATCAATGTTTCGCCAGAATCTGGAGCCTTGAGGTGAAAGGAGCATCGAAAGGAATATTGAAAGGAAAAGCTCTTTTTCGCGATAAAAATAAGACTTTTGATGAGGAAATAGTAAAAAAACTCACAACTACCGAAATGAAGATCTATGAAGCGGTCTTTAGTAGAGATTGTCGTCATGTAGCCACTATTTGTGATAATGATGTCGTTATAATCTATAGCAAAAATGAGGGCGGGGATTGGGCAGAGAAAGCCATTATTACGAATAAAAATCAGGTGAAATCAGTTTTCTTCAGCGACGACAGCGCTCATGTAATAATCTCTTTTTATAATGTAGGCATAGTTAGAATCTGGAGTCTGAGGGTAGGCGAGGAGTGGGGGGAAGAAATTATTCTTTCTGCCAGTGATGACAAGGTTAATACGGTTGTCTTTAGCCCTAATGGCTCTCATATGTTGATGGCCTCTAGTAATGGTAATATCAAAATTTGGGGTGAGAAGACGGGAGGTGGGCAGTGGCTAGAAAAAGCCTGCGTTTCTCTTTCCGAGGACAGTGCTCTTTCGGCCATATTCAGCCCAAATGGTCGCTATGTGCTAGCTATCAGCGATGATCATATAACTAAAGTCTTTGAACTTAAAGGTGGAGAGAGCTCGTTATCTCCCTGTTCAGAAGAGAACTCGTTATCTCCCTGTTCAGAAGATCGCTCGTTATCTCCCTGTTCAGAAAATAACCCGTTATCTCCCTGTTCAGAAAATAACCCGTTATCTCCCTGTTCAGAAGATCGCTCGTTATCTCCCTGTTCAGAAGATAACCCATTACCTCCCTGTTCAGAAGATCGCTCGTTATCTCCCTGTTCAGAAGATAACCCGTTACCTCCCTGTTCAGAAGATAACCCATTACCTCCCTGTTCAGAAGATTGCTCGTTATCTCCCTGTTCAGAAGAGAACTCGTTATCTCCCTGTTCAGAAAATAACCCGTTATCTCCCTGTTCAGAAGATCGCTCGTTATCTCCCTGTTCAGAAGAGAACTCGTTATCTCCCTGTTCAGAAAATAACCCGTTACCTCCCTGTTCAGAAGATCGCTCGTTATCTCCCTGTTCAGAAGAGAACTCGTTACCTCCCTGTTCAGAAGATAACCCATTACCTCCCTGTTCAGAAGATTGCTCGTTATCTCCCTGTTCAGAAAATAACCCGTTATCTCCCTGTTCAGAAGATCGCTCGTTATCTCCCTGTTCAGAAGATCGCTCGTTATCTCCCTGCTCAGAAGAGAACTCGTTACCTCCCTGTTCAGAAGATAACCCATTACCTCCCTGTTCAGAAGATCGCTCGTTATCTCCCTGTTCAGAAGATAACCCGTTATCTCCCTGCTCAGAAGAGAACTCGTTATCTCCCTGTTCAGAAAATAACCCGTTATCTCCCTGTTCAGAAGATCGCTCGTTATCTCCCTGCTCAGAAGAGAACTCGTTATCTCCCTGTTCAGAAAATAACCCGTTATCTCCCTGTTCAGAAGATAACCCGTTATCTCCCTGCTCAGAAGAGAACTCGTTATCTCCCTGTTCAGAAAATAACCCGTTATCTCCCTGTTCAGAAGAGAACTCATTATCTCCCTGTTCAGAAAATAACCCGTTATCTCCCTGTTCAGAAGATCGCTCGTTATCTCCCTGTTCAGCGTATAGCTCGTTAACTTTCTGTGCAGAGGATGACTGGTTATCTTCCTGTTCAGAGGATAGCTCGTTATCTTCCGGTTCAGAGGATAGCTCGTTATCTTCCTCTTCAGAATATTACTCATCAACTGAATTCTAAGGAGACTTCTAGTTATCTCGCTTTTCAAAAGTGGTGACAATTACAAATGTGCATTATTTAAAGTCATTATCCTGCTTTAAAGGTGCACGATACTGTAATACATTTTCATACTTGTTATCTTGGAAGGTGTGAGCCGACAATGCATGAGTGGATTCCAACCCATGAGTCTGGGAGTGGGTATAGATATTGCTTGGTAGGAAAGGATCGAAAGTAATTTTCCGGTGCTTTTCAGTCAGAAAATATTTTCATAATATCTGCACGCAAGCTCTGACTCTCGAATGACTTATTTATCCTGAGAAGTGTTATTGCTAGGTTTGTGGAGTTGGTAAATAATTTGACTAAATACTTCAGTAACTTTTCTTGCCTGCTCCTCTTCCATGCTCCCATTAATGGTTATACTCACTTTTGCTAAGGTATGCTTAGGCATAGGTAAAGGGATTGATTGTTGAATAGCCTGAGCGTCAAGCAAGTAATCTTCTTCGCTGCTGATTGTGATTGCCGTACTCTGTTTCACTGTGGTGCCCTTAAATGATTCCGACTCATACAGTAACTGAATCAAAATCTTAGAGAGGGAAGGTTGAAATAAATAGCTAACAGAAGCCCCCTCCACAGTATTCCAATTCAGGGTGACGTCAGGCATTTTACTTTTTACGACACTCTTCTTCATCTTGGGATCTGGAAGCCAAGGGCAGAAAGTCGGCTTATCGCAGGGAGGCTGGCTGATAAATGCAGATATCCCTACAAATATCACTACAATACAGCTCCATAGCATTATGCTAGTCAGACGAAAATGTTGTTTTATATTCATCTGTTTGCCTAAAGTTAGTTGGATTTATGATTATACACATTACCCTTGAAGGTGTGGGGTTTTGATGGCTTTCGCTCATACCATCACCTATTAGTTGTAGGCTCGTGAAGCTCCACTCATTTGCTAACGGGTTTTAACCAACTCTGGTGAATTGTTAGATATTCCTATGGCCTGTCGAATAATTAATTCTTTCAAAAAAGGAAAATTATTTATCGCTTTTAAGCCGGAATTTCTTAACCATCGAACAGTTAAATTATTAGCTGCGAATAGATGCTGAAAGCCTGCCATTGCTTTTATCATGGTTATATTATGACCCTTTCTACGCCGTTGGTAGCGGGCTAGAATATGGTAGCCAGCAATATCATCCTGTCTGCGGTGAGCTCTTAAAATTTCTTCAGTCAGTACTGCAACGTCCATTAAACCAAGGTTTAAACCCTGACCGGCAAGGGGGTGGATAGTGTGAGCAGCATCACCGACAAGTACTACATTTTTACGATAATAATTTAATGCATGTCGTTGCTTTAATGGGAAGCAGAGGCGGGGTTCAGTATGAATAATATGCCCTAGCCGCTTTTCAAATGCCTCTTGCAAGAGCTCACAAAATGTTGAGTTATCTAAAGCCATAATGCGCTCAGCCTGATCTGGTACTAACGACCAAACTATAGAGCAGTAATGTTTTTTCTTAATCGAAGGCAAAGGTAGAAAAGCTAATGGCCCTGTATCAAGAAAAATCTGCCACGCGGTATCATTATGATACTGTTCTGTTTCAACGGTGGTTACTATACAATGGTGCATATAATCTTTTTGTGATGAGATAATATCTGCTGCCACTCTTAAACATGATTCAGCACCATCAGCAGCTACTAGTAATTTTCCGTTGAGCACTATCCCATCGTCTAGTACAACCTGTTTCTGTAATGTGTCCAGATCAAAAGTAACTTCAGGCTGGGATTCATAAAGTGAAACGGTGGTGTTTTTTAGCTCAGATAATAATGTATTATGAATGACGTCATTCTCAACGATATAGCCTATGGCATTCTTAGTGACAGTATCAGCATCAAAATTAATTGCTCCTGTACCTTCACTATCCCAAACCCTCATGTAGCGATAAGGGCATACTCTTTGATTCAGTATGCTGGGCCAGATATCAAGGTTTTTGAATAGGTTGATAGAGGCTTCTGTCAACGCACTAACTCTTGGTGAAAATGTTGAAGTTGGTTTTTTACAGCTTGCTTTGAGCTTTCCTTTATCTAGCAAAGCAATAGTTAAGTTGCTGTCAGACAAAGCCAGAGCTAGAGACGCACCCACTATTCCGCCACCAACAATGATTACATCAAACCTGTGTGTTTTTTCCATTTCTAAAGCCCCATGGCAGACTTTGTAAATTTAGCTTTTAGTGTCTCGCTAAGATCAAGCCCAAGTAGGCCGAAGTTTCTTATCAACGCGACCCATGATTCATTGCGAGAAAATATCTTTATTAATCCGTCACAAAAGGCGGTTATTCGTTTTTGGTCTGCCTCCTGTTGCTGTGCGTATTGTATCAAACGGCTTAACTCGCCCACAGATTTGCCGGTGATTATTGATGTTTTAATGTTATTTGCTAGAGCCATAACATCACGTATTGCTAGATTGTAACCCTGCCCTGCTATTGGGTGAATAACGTGAGCAGCATTACCAAGAAGAACAAGGTTGGGTCGAACTTGCTCACGGGTTAAAGTCATGGTCAAGGCATAACAATCACGTCGCCCACACTGGAGAAAACGCCCAGCGCGATAACCAAAACTTTCCTGTAAACGTTGTACAAATGATGAATCATTCAGTGCCAATACTTCACCTACTTCATCATTTGCTAACGTCCACACTAATCCATAGGCATTATTACGGGATAAGTTTGATGCTGTCTGTATAGGTGATACCTTTGGCAATAATGCTATCGGTCCTTTACGACTAAATCTTTCATATGCAATCCCTCTATGAGGTTTGTCTACATAAATATTTGCTATCAAGGCGTGCTGGTCATAGTCGCGAACGTGGCATCCAATACCCAGCTGCTTTTGTAATGCTGATTTTCCACCGTCCGCAAGAACTACCAGAGAGCTACTAACTGTCTGAACTTTTTTGTCAAGACTGCAAATTGTTGCCGTCATTGTTCCTGAGTTTGGTTCTAATGCTGTCACTGTAGCTGGGCTATAAATTGTAACTATGCCTTGTTTTCTGCTGTTCTCAATGCGTTTTAGTAATACGTTTCCCAGTAAGTAGTTGTCAATTACATATCCTAGAGCAGGTACTCCTTCGGGTTTATGATCAAGTCTGGTTATGCCATAATGCCCCGAGTCTGAAATATGCACTTGTTTGATAAGCGCAGCTGTATCTTCAAGCTCAGACCATAGGCCTAGTTTGTCATAAATTAGCTTGGTGCCGTAGGATAGCGCAGAAGAGCGAGCATCAAAACTAGGGGGGCGTGATCTGGGTTTGTCTATATTATGGGGCTCAATAACAGCTATTCTTAGCCCATGTGATTGAGCCAAAGGTTCTAGCGCGCAAACCAAGCTGGCCCCTACTAATCCCCCTCCAATAATTAATACATCATACTGATTTGACATAATGTCCTCACTTAATGCAGCGTGTCCAAAACGGCTAAATCTAGTTTCTGATGGTGATTTATCTCAAAAAACATCGACACTAAAGCGGCACGAACGTACTCATAGACCTCCAATAAGTCGCGCTCGGCATTTTCACTTTCATTTATACTATTTTCAATCTGCGCAATGTTTGAAAAATCTTGCAATACTTCTTTTATATCATCATTAAGTGGTTCTTTAACTTGTCCTTCTCCAAAACCTGATAGAAAAGACTGGCACCAGATGCCCAAGGCTTCAGTTCTTAATTGAATAGCTTTATTATCATCGGGAAGCATTAAAGCTATAGGGAAGTCAGGATCTTCCAACTGCTCAAGTGTCACTGTATACAGGCGGCTAATCAAGCTCTTGCAGTTGTTGTTTAGATTTTTATCGTCTAACATACAAGACGCATATTGAAGCCACTGAGTTGCTGAAAAACGTAGTCCCGCTGATAGTTGACCACAAAGAGTTCCTTGTATCTCAGAAGGACAGTGTGAACAATTTATCTTAGCCAGCATATTCGCTAGTTCATTAAAGCTTACATTGCTTTCATTTGATTGATTGCCACTCAAGCTAGCGCTCCTTAAAATTATCTTGTACAAGTTAAAGTGAATTCGACTAGGTTTTCAGTATAGCGAGTTTTTACCATGAGGCCTCATAACTACGTGAAGAAATCTTAAAAAATATTAACTATTGCCTGCTATTGTATACCATAGAATTGAAGGTGTGGGCAGGCGATAAGCGAGCCAAACCCCGTGAGACGTGAGTAGCAGCTGGTTGGGTGAGAGCAATCAATAACCCCGTATCTAAGGCGAGTTGATGTATCCATAAGCGCATGGAACGCATCTAATTTGTCGCTTACTCATACCTTCAGTTGTAATTGGTATATACTGTTTTCTAGTGGAATGATTGCTCTGGGTTTTGTTGCAAGCTATATTTATTGAGCGCTATAGTGAGCTCAGGAAGAACACTTTAGGTAGAGGTGATTAACCACCACTTCCGTGCGCTTGATCAGGGCGCTTAAAGCTGACTCACCCTTTGTCATTAGTCAAAAATAGCAATACTGAAAGCTTTGTTATACATTCATTCCCTTGAAAACGTGAGGTTATTGGCTGCTCACATTACCCCAATCACCTACTGTTTGTAAGATAATGTAGACTTGGCTAATTGCGGCCTACTCACACGATCAATAGTTAGGGGTGTGTATCTAAGAGTAATTGAATGTACAAGCAGGCAGTAAGGAATCGTCGCCAATAGCGCTGCGTTGGCGAATATAAATGCTAGGGTGTTGCAGGTCGAGTGGCTACATGGAATAGGATAAAGCGCATTAAAACAGAGTACAATTCCATGCAGTAAAGTCGAAGCAATGATATGATTAGTCGCCTGAAGGCATTGGAGCATGATTTATGATAGAGAGCGCATCATCCGCAGCCGTCAAAATCCTGGACAAAGAATATAGAGTTAGCTGTCGACCAGAAAATCATGAGGTACTAGCGGAAGCTGCTCGTTATCTGAATGATAAAATGAGAGAGATTCGTTCTACCGGAAAAGTAATTGGGTTAGATAGAATTGCTGTAATGGCAGCCTTGAATATCAGTCATGAGTTACTCCAGTCCCGTCAGCAGATATTCAGTGATCAGGATGTTACCCATCAGCACATAGAACAGCTACTTGGAAAGCTGAATAAGGCACTGGATTCTACAGAGGGTTAATAGCTACATACTTATTCAGGGAATAGTATTATAATCGAGAGCAAGTCTCCCTGGCCTGTTTGCCAGTCAGTCAAGTCCCGAGCCGATAATTATACTTTAGGAGGCTCCTCGATGTGGCTGGAGTGCAAGTCCACACAGTAAGTGGAAAGCCCGATTCCTCTCAGCAGCCTCCCTCGTGACCTTCCGGCCACGGCAAGCATTGACAGCGGCAGGGTGGGGAGATCTTTATAGAGAGTTATATTCTTCTATGATATTTTTGTAAATGTAACCAATAATTGTAGCCAATGCTAGTGTGGTAGGCGTCTATTGCAGTTGTTACCATAGGTGTATGATGGGTGGCCACAGAGTGAATGCAGTGTGACATGCTGTTAAACTTTTTTAAATGAACCTTTAGTAGATGAGCTATTTACGGGACAAAAAACCTGAAGCCCATGGTGTTCAAAGCATAGTTAGATGAGATCACTATCTGATAAAGTAACCTGCACGGTTTTTTACCTCTCGCGGATTCAACCAAAAGAATACTAAAATATAATGACTATAACCAAAACAACACTCGCGAGTTCTCTCATTGGAGCTGCTTTGCTGTTTAGCTTCATTTCTTTACCTGCTCAAGCTTGCACAGGTATCAAACTTACAGCTGCCGACAACGGGGTTGTATATGGCCGTTCAATGGAATGGGGGGCGTTTGATCATGCTTCTCACGCGACCATTATTCCGCAAGGAACAGAGTTTTGTACGCGCTGTTGTTTTCACCCAAACAGCACGCCCTACCAAAACAACAGGCGAAGCTATCAGTGAACTGTTTAGGATTTTAGATCATTTCAATCTGCCGCTTGGATTTGCTGAAGGTTCGGATGAGTCACATACTAATACAGATGGAATGCGAAGCTCAACAAGATGGACAACAGGATACGATACTAAGAACTTGATACTCTATTATCATACGCAACACAATCGTCGAATACGAAAACTTAATTTAAAAGCAATTGGTTTTTCTACAAGGAGAGGTGAAGTTCTTTACCAGCCTGTTGATAAGGAAGAAGAGCAAGATACCCAAGACATTGCTCCTATTACAAATGATGATTGCGCACTCATGTGAAAAGTCCCATTTACCGGTGGGATGATTGAAGTTTATTGCGTTATTAGAGAACAGTCATGAGAAGTCGGTAATACCAGATGTATCAACTTGCGTTGCATCGTTTCCGTTTGAGAGCATCTCAACCAACTATTTTCGTGTAATTTTATGGTGTAATTCTAAATCTCTTATAATCATAATTAACTTATAGTAAGCGCAGTATTACTTTTAATATCGGTTCTCATTGGCGATTGAATAAGTAAAAGTTTAATATGCCACTCATTTTGACGCATAATGGTGAATGGCATTTTTTTGTAGATATAATCGTATGATTGTTATTCGTATATGTCAGAGAATAAGGGTAAATGATTGATAATGAAAATATGGCAACCTAAGGCAGATGGCAAGTGTAAAGGGTCGTGGGGTCTGCTTGAATCCAGCGTTAGTCCTGCCATTGATGTTCCCTTAACTAAGCATTGTCTGATCAAATCATTGGTACTTTCATTCGTACCACGTTCCCATGAGTGATGTGGGTTGGCAAAGTGATAAGGGCAATTAGTCACTTCTTCAACTTTCTTATATTGGTGAAACTCGGTGCCGTTATCTGATGTAATGGTTTTCACGGCAACCATTTTTTAGTCCTTCACTTTGTCTGTTTTCAGTTAGTCATTCAAATGGATGCTAATGCTAAATTCGCTCTTTCTTGAATCCTATGCAGTAGGTGATACTGATCAATCTCTAGGTGTCAGCAACGCCTACTTTACGTGGTAGTTAATCACTTTTTCATGTAATAATTTCAGGTATACTTTTTGCTGTGATTTTGGCTCTTAGCATAAGCACAGGGTGGAGAAAACAGTTGCAAAATCAAGAATCTCAATGCTGGTGGTGTAGCAGAAGATAATGTCGTCGGGACATGCTTTCCGTAGTGGGTAGAGAGGCGTAATTTATCTTTGAAAAGCTATCTAAAGAAGTTAATAAGATTAACTGCCTATTTCTGAATGTTAGAGTATATGCATGATAATATGACCTCTGGGTTTGTTTTTTTAGAATGCTGTCGCAAACTCTGATTCATAACCAATCTTGTAAAGCTCAAAGCTATACCTATTAGTATTGAAAGCGTGAGTATGAGGCATGCAGCTAAATAATATGAGTTATAACAGCCAATAATCTCACGCCTTCTAAAGCCCTTCTGTCAATTGCTTAAAGTATTTCTATAGCGGCTTAAGTTCTTGCGGTCAACATCAGCGAAAAGATAGGCAGTACCTCATGTCTAATCACAAAAAGTATTTCAAGAATGAAATACTTATTAGCTAGGTTTAGTCTGACATGTTTCCGAGGTTCTCAGGCATGCCAAACTAAATCTAAATTGCTATACCTTGCGGCATAACAACTTTAGTTATCTACGACTTTAAACAGACCGATAGGTCAAGGTATGCCTTGTAAATGTAATCTATAGAAATTAGGCCTCATCCTTATTCTCGATAACGCAATCCATACGTTTTTTACCGGTGCGCTCTAGATAAGTCTGGAAGTCACGAGGCAGTCGACCTGTAGTTGCTCCTTCCCATGAGGATGAGTCGCCAGTATTTGTTTCATACTGGAAAGTATATTTCTGGGTATTACGCCGGCGTCTTGGTGTACTCTCTCCACCTAAGCCAAGATCCCCCATGGATACACCGCGATCAGCCATTATCTGTTTGATAGCTTCAATGCTCTGAATCTTCAACTGACGATGTGCATCTTCATTGTCACGAGCCAGTTGCTTTTCTTTTAGCGTATCCTTAATTCGTGAAAGAATTCGTTCAAGCTCCGGAGCTTTAACGTCTTTTAAAAGTTGGCGAATACGCGTTTTACTACTAAGGCGATGAAGAAGTTCATCAAAAATATTCATCCAGGTAATTCTCCAATGCTTATCATGATATAGATCTGAATAGACGCAATTTAGTGTATCTATTTATACAGCAATAAATTAAGTGATGGAAGTATTTAAATGCCAACATTATTAAAAAGTTCAACTTGTGGTTGAATCGAGTGTGATAAAAAATGCAAAAAGGCGTCAAAGTGGGGAAGGAAAGGGGTGTACAATTGATATAATGAAATGATACATTTAAAGTAATTAGGCGCATATATAGGCGCATATAATTGATGAGGCAGCTCCCTCTATACATCTTTGAAGTGCGAATAATATTGGTCGTCAACCCGGGAGGGTAGCTATTTCTACTTCCGAGCATGCTGAATACGCTTCTGCTGCTGTCTAGAGTTTAAATTAAGCTACCAAAGCCCAGAAAGAATGGATCCTTAGTTTCCTTGGCAGTAAACCAGCCATTCCCGCAAGATATACGCTTAATGTCTCTTTTGATTAAATAAAAGATACAAGATATTACAGCCATAACCTGCCTGTCCCGCTTGATTAAGCCAGACTGTATGAATCATATTATGCCCCTGAATATTAGCTACAATCTGGACAGGATGTATCAAAAGGAATTATTTTAGCTTCTCCTGATCCGTTAATAATCGTATAAAATAGCCCTTCCCATGTTTTTATGAGCCAGTTTAGAAAATAATTTTGTATCAGCTTCCATAGAGCGATGCGAGTTCCTTTCGAGCGACCTTTCAGAGCCTTCTGAAATTGGGGGCAACATTTGGTCCACGAGAAAAGAGAGGACTGTGAGGTAGGCTAAATTGGTGGTTAAATGTTTCTCACCGTGGCCGTAATTGTGTTCGAGATTGTAGCCTTGATTTTTCAGGGTATTAAACGTTTTATTTTCAATGTGGCATCGGCAACGTCCTCCTTTCATTATGGATTCTACTGTCATTTCATCTAGCTTAAGATCAGTGATCCAGTACCAAGTATGCCTTTTACCTTTCTTGTCTGTTTCAACAAAGTCGAGTACATTCACCAGCTCTGTGCATGCGCTTTTATTTAGGGAAAGGTTTTAGCATAACGGTACTATTGCTTTATGTTTACCTCATCGTTAGTTCGTTCTATACCCAAAGCATTGCAAGTTGCTACTAGGCAGCAAGTAAGCGAAGCCCCGTGAGCCTACGAGTAGTAGGTGATCGGGGTGAGCGAACGCAGCCAGCAACGTAGCAACTTGAAAGGCGACGGGTATATACGGCGAACTTTGCCTTTCTTATCACCTATCCATAGCTTCAACCAACGACGTATGATTTCCATCCTTTGCCACAACAATGTAGTGCCATCCATAATCCTTGATCATGCTACCAGCAGATAGATTCTTTCTGTTGTTTTGAAGAAGATAGGCCATTCGCTAAGTAAGCTATATGACATTAGTCTGACCAATATAAACTAACAATAGTGCGAAATTATTAAATTCGTACTTCGCTGCAGGTACTGGGATTGTTGGAGTTTGGTAAATGTCGCGGGAATAGCTGGCAGTAAGCTGATGTATAGCTGAAATCACAGAGACTAACATTTAATTTATTGTTATCTGTGCTTTTCAGATAACTGAGCGAGTTTGTTAATGTCTGAATCAGTTGCTTGTAGCTAGAAAAAATGACCTGTACCAAAAAGACTTGGAGTTGCTACGTGGCGAAAAGTGAGCGACGTTACAGAAGCAAACGTCGCGAACAACAAAGTGGCAACTTTAAAGGAGATGGATCAAAGTAGAGTTAATAATATGCCTTATGCTTTAACGGGAGTCATGTTTTCCGTTGGCTGCTATTCTCATCAATAAGTTGTAAAAAATAAGGCGTGCTGATCGGGTCGATAGGCATCCTATAATTATTAATATGCTACAAAAATAATTTCTGCAAGATGGTTGTCTAGCGCTCTATCATCTGATGATAAGGAAGGACAAAGGCTTGCTGCAAATAATGCTAATGTTTACCAGGACAGTTGGCTTGGGTAGCTCGTGTTTTGCCAGCATAGGGCTAACCTATTTTCCGTTACCGTTACCGTTACCGTTACCGTTACCGTTGAAGGTGTGAGCAAGCAGTAAATGAGCGATACACTTGAGCCTGGGGAGAAAATAGTCAGCTCCCTCACGGCCTCAGGTTGGGTATAACAACGCGCGTGCATCATCTCAATAATAGTAGCTTAAGTGATTAAATTAAACTGCTGAGGTGGGTTAGGAGGATAGCGTTCTTGCATTGTTAATGCACGACAGATACAAGCATTAGACACACCAAGTTTATTCATCTAGTGCTCTCTTAGGCTCTCGCAGCTGTACACTTTCTTCATCCGCTCATGCCAGAATAAAAAAGCCATAGTAACAGGTGATCTCCGTGACTCATGCGCTTTGCTTCTTCTCAAACAAGCGCCGAAAAACAGGATATATATCATCTGGTGTTTTTATTTGTTGCATGGCAAAGCTATCTTTAAATGTTTCTGCGATAGTCTGATATTCTCGCCAGAGGTTCTGGTGAGCGCGGTCGGTAATTTCTACATAGGAAAAATACTGAACTTTAGGCATGATCTGTTCTGTAAGTATTTTCGTGCAAACGCTGGAGTCACCTTCCCAGTTATCACCATCTGACGCTTGCGCTACATAGATATTCCAATCCGTTGGGCTATATTTGTTATCGATTACATCTCTTGTCATTTCCAGAGCGCTGGAAACAATTGTTCCGCCAGTTTCCCTGGAGTAAAAAAAGTCATCTTCGCTTACTTCCTTGGCGGCTGTATGATGGCGAATAAAAACAACCTCAATCTGTTTGTAGCTGCGTTGCAAAAAAAGGTACAGTAGTATAAAAAAGCGTTTTGCCATATCTTTAATTTCTTGAGTCATGGAGCCGGAGACATCCATAACGCAGAACATAACAGCCTTGTTGCTAGGTGATGGCACCCTAATAACATTATTATATTTTAGATCAAAATCATCAATAAAAGGTAGCCGCTTTAGCTTTACATTCAACGCTTTTATCTGTTCCTGTAGTGCATAAGCCTTTTCTTTATCAGTATCCTCTGGGCTTACCTCCATTTCACGAAGTTCTTTCTTTAGCGCTCTGAGTTCACGGCGATTCCCACCAGACAAGGCTATTCGACGAGCATGAGCCGATCTTAGAGAACGAACGACGTTTAGGCGATCCGGAGAACCATCATTATTGTAACCAGCCTGCTTGAACTGGAACTCTGTGGCATCCTGAAGCTGTTTTCTAACTAGGTTGGGGAGTTCTAGATTGTCAAACATGTACTCTAAAAACTCATCATGGCTAATCTGGAAAGAAAACTCGTCCATCCCATCGCCCTGATTACTAGCTTTGCCAGAGCCGCTACCATTACCGTTCCCGCCATTTGGTCGATTGATGCGATCCCCTTCGGTAAAGTCTTTGTTGCCTGGATGAACTTGCTTGTAGTGGCCACCCTGACCGTGTCTAAAAAAAGGCTCAGACAAATCTTTACGAGGAATGCTAACCTGGCTCCCAGATTCTATATCTGTTATTGATCGTTGATTGACGGCATCTGATACCGCTTTTTTGATATGTCTACGATACCTATCCATAAAGCGCTGGCGATTAACAGTACTTTTGTTTTTACCGTTGAGGCGACGATCGATTACAATGCTCATTTATTTACTATCCCTGCATTGATGACCCAAAATAGAGGCGACTTTCTCACTTTCGTCGAAGAATATTATTGTGATTTCCTCACCCTAATATACCACTCTGCAAGCAACCTTACTTGTTTTTTTGTATACCCACGCGCAATCATTCTTTTGGTGAATTCGTTGTGCTTGCGCTTGTCCTCAGCTAACCCCTTAGCGTTGAATGAAATGACTGGGAGTAAATCCTCAGTATTTGAAAACATCTTTTTCTCTACAATACTTCGCATTTTTTCATAACTCGACCAGTTAGGGTTTTTGCCTTTATTGCTGGCCTTTGTCCGCAAAACAAAGCTAACGACTTCGTTACGAAAGTCTTTGGGGTTGGCAATGTTAGCCGGTTTCTCTATTTTCTCTAGCTCCTCATTGATAGCCACTCTATCAAGAATATCACCTGTTTCCGGGTCTCGATATTCTTGATCCTGAATCCAGGCATCAGCATAGGTGAGATAATGATCAAAAATATTTTGGCCATATTCAGAGTAAGACTCTAGATATGCTGCCTGGATTTCTTTGCCCAAGAAGTCAATATACTTAGGAGAAAGAAACTCTTTTATATAGCGCAGGTATTGCTCATGGGTATCTTTAGGAAGTTGATGCTGCTCTATCTCTCTCTCAAGAATATAGAAAAGATGCACGGGGTTGGCTGCAATTTCGGTTGGATCAAAATTGAAGACTTTTGATAGTATTTTAAAAGCAAAGCGAGTTGAAAGCCCTTGCATCCCTTCGTCAACACCTGCTTCATCTTTATACGCTTGTTGCATTTTAGCGTTTGGATCTGTGTCCTTCAATTTTTCACCGTCGTATACCTTCATTTTGGCATACTGGGTAGAGTTTTCGGACTTCTTGAGTCTCGAAAGCACAGAAAACCTAGCTAGTATTTCCAGAGTTTCTGGTGCACAAGGTGCTTTTTTCAGAGAACTGTTTTCTAATAGTTTTTGATAGATCAATATTTCTTCTGTCACACGGGTGCAGTAAGGAACTTTGACAATGTTGACTCTATCAATAAAGGCTTCGTTAATCGTGTTATTCCTGAAACTTTGCCACTCAGATTCATTTGAGTGCGCTAAAACGATCCCATTAAAAGGGATGGCACTCATCCCTTCGGTACTGTTATAGTTTCCCTCCTGCGTGGCCGTCAGCAGTGGGTGCAGTACCTTTACTGGAGCCTTAAACATTTCTACAAATTCCATGAGACCCTGGTTAGCTCTACAGAGTGAGCCGGAGAAGCTGTAGGCATCAGGATCGTCCTGCGAGTACTCTTCAAGTTGCCTAATATCTACTTTTCCTACCAAGCTAGATATATCTTGATTGTTTTCATCACCAGGTTCTGTTTTTGCAATAGCTACTTGGTGAAGTATGTTGGGGTATATTTTTATTACTCTGAATTTGCTAATATCGCCCCCAAATTCATGGAGTCGCTTTACGGCCCAAGGTGATAATATAGAGCCTAAATAGCGCTCAGGAATACCGTAATCCTTTTGCAGTATTGCAGCATCCTTTTCCTGACTAAAAATCCCGAGTGGAGATTCAAACACTGGTGAACCTTTAATTGCGTAGAAAGGTGCGTGCTCCATAAGGCCTTTCATACGCTCTGCTAATGACGATTTTCCCCCTCCAACAGGGCCAAGAAGGTAAAGTATTTGTTTCCTCTCTTCCAGGCCCTGAGCAGCATGTCGAAAATGAGCTACTACTTGTTCAATAGCATCTTCCATGCCATAAAGCCCTTCAAACGCAGGGTAATGTTTTATGAGTCTATTAGAAAATATACGACTGAGACGTGGGTCGCACGATGTATCTACATATTCTGGCTCGCCTATTGTCTTCAGCATTCGCTCTGCTGCGCTGGCATAGGCAAGAGGGTCTTTTTTGCAAAGATTCAAGTACTCCTGAATAGAAAGTTCTTTCTCCTTTTTAGACTGATAGCGCTGTTGATAACTGTTAAAAATATCCATGTGTTACTTACCCTATCTGATGACGCCTGAGGAACCTTATAATACCGCTATCCGCAGAGCCAGATTCTTGGCTGCCGCCTGTTTCCCGTTAATCCGAGACTGCTGAATGAGCGCCTAGTACACGAAGAAACGATCAGAATTCTACGCTGAACAGGTGATGCTATCGATGATATAAATCAGAAACTGGGACTTAGAGCTCAGAACTTAGTTAATATATTACGAATGTGGCTATACCAGTCGCCTCTGAAGTTGATGCTTTGTTGTCAGAGATCGATCACCACAGTCGCTTAGTATGCCTAAGCTTCTGTGTTTTCGATTACCTGTCGTCGTGTAGCAACTCTAAATCCTTTGGATATAAAATCTAGTTTTTGTCAGTTTATGTCGTCTCTACCCAGACCTAAATCAAAGACACCTCTAGATATTTACTGCTACTCTCTAGTCCTGATGTCAGGTGCTACCTATTGAATAGAGCCTGCATATCACCATAGCTATGGCACAAGATGCTGCACTTCATATCATAGTATAATAATGTGGATTTTTAAGGCTTTCTGCAACCATTGAGTTGTTTTTTAGGTGCTTTCAAGGCTATCGATCATTTCTTTAAAAAAGCGGGTTGCCTCGCCTCCCGTAGCTGCTCTATGATCAAAAGACAAAGACAGGGGTAATACTCTATGACATTCAGGTGATTTTTTTATACTAACAACCACGTCTTTTAGCCTTCCTACTCCGATAATGCAAACTGATGGAGGAACAATTATAGGGGTCGCATAGGTGCCCGCAAATACACCAAAATTGCTTAATGTTATTGATGCTCCCTGAAGTTCATTGCGTGATATTGAACGATTATTAACTTCCTCACGGAGTGTGTTGATTTTTAGCCTTAGTGCGTTAGCATCCAGTGCCTGTACTGAACTAATTACTGGAACAAATAGGCCCTCAGCGCTATCAATAGCCAAGCCAAGATTGACAGAGCTATGAAGCTCACGACTCATTGTTGCACCATCAAACCATGCATTTAGTGCTGGCTCTGTTTTGCAGGCTAACACAATAGCCTGAATCAATCGGACGGTAATATCTTCTTTCCCATCCCAGTGATGAATGTCCGCATCTCCAAATAGGGTAACAGGAGCAACTTCAGCATGGGACGTAGACATAATTCTAGCCATATGCCTACGTGCACCCTTGATCGGAGATGGGTGTTTAAGTGGGTAATGTCCAGTAGGACTCTGAGCCTGTCTAGAGTTTGTTTGCTCTAAATTCACTTTATATTTTTCTGCTAACGAAGCTAATCCTGATGCAGATAATGGATTGTTTTTTAACTTGGTACTAGGGGCCGCACCAATCATAAACGCGTCATCAATCACCGCATCGGTTTTTTCCTGGGCCAGCTCACCTACGACAGTGCCCACATCATTGTTGTTAGAAACAAACTCTACCAAGGGTGCGCCCGTAAGAACCGTATCACCGGGTTGACTGCAGAGAGATTTAATAGTAGCTGTCACAGGTGATGGTACTTCTACTACTGCTTTAGCCGTTTCAACCGATACAATGATTTGATCTTCTTTTACCTCATCACCTTCATTTACGTGCCATTTAACAATATCAGCTTCTGGTATACCTTCACCTAAATCTGGCAAATAGAAAAACTTCATGGCAATTCTCCCGAGTAGCAGGGTGATCTATCCGTAGAAGGAAAGGCCCTCTCTTAAAATATATTAAAAGCACTGCTTTTATGACTATGCCGATACCCTTGAAGATGTTGGGTTGTTTACGGTTCTCACTCATAACCACCACCTCCTCATAGGCTTATATGGTCTTAGCTCGTCTGCCGCCTGCCCGCAACTTCAATGATGGCTCGTGTGTCTCTTATTATTTGTGTATACCCAAAGCATTTCAACTTGCTACTAGGCAGCAAGTAAGCTAAGCCAGTGAGCCTACGAGTAGTACGTGGTCGGGGTGAGCGAACGCAGCCAACAACGTAGCAACTTGAAAGGCGACGGGTATAAAAGACTCCTGTTCACGTGTTTTTGATTGGGGTAAAGGCGTGCGAGAAGGTGATGACTTATGCTTCTCCTCAGCACTTGGTTTTAAACGTTATACTGTTCTTCTAGCTGCATCACCTAGCACTGCATGAGTCTTCATTTATAAGCTAAGGTTTTAACTGATTCTTTCACGATATTTTCTGTTGTTGGGATAAAGTGATTCTCCATACGATAATAAGGGACTGTGATATCAGAGCCCGTAACACGTTGAACTGGTGCCTTTAGATCGTGAAAAGCTCTTTCATTTAAGAGCGCAGAGATTTCTGCTCCGACACCAAAGCTTTTGCATGCTTCATGAACAATTACACATCGACCTGTTTTACGAACAGATGCCAAGATTGTATCCGTATCCAAAGGCTTTATTGTCGCAACGTCAATAATTTCTGCGGATATACCGTGCTCTTCCAGAATTCGCCCTGCTTCCTGAGTTTCACGTACTGATGCTCCCCAGCTAATTAACGTAATATCCTGGCCTTCCTTCAGAGTAAAACATGTATCCAAAGGTAAAGGTGTTCCAGTGTCGTTTACATGGTGTTTAACGACACGATAAATGCGTTTTGGCTCTAGGAAAATGACGGGGTCAGGATCGTTAATTGAGGCTAGAAGCAATCCATAGGCTCTCGCCGGTGATGATGGGATCACAACTCTCAGTCCTGGTATATGTGCAAATAATGCCTCGGTGCTTTCTGAGTGATGCTCCGGTGCACGGATTCCTCCACCAAAAGGTGCTCGTAAAACCATAGGGCAAGTTAGCCGTCCCCTAGTTCTATTTCTTAGTCTTGCCGCATGACAAATAAGTTGTTCCATAGCAGGGAATATAAACCCCATGAACTGGATCTCCGCAATTGGCTTTAGTCCTTGAGAAGCTAAACCGATGGAAACACCGGCAATCATTGCCTCTGCTAGAGGAGTATCCATAACGCGTTTCAAGCCATATTTTTCCCTTAGCCCTAAAGTTGCACGAAACACGCCGCCATTAATTCCTATATCTTCACCCAGCAGTACTATATTTGGATCTTGTTTCATTGCATGATCTAGCGCTAGATTGACAGCTTCCACCATAGTAATGCGATCGGTCATGAAATAAGCCTCTATTTGTCTGGTGTCGCTAGTTCAGTAGCATGATCTTTTTGTCGAGCAAGTTCTTTAGGCATGTTAGCGTACTGGTAGTCGAAAATATCAGAAATCTTTGGCAAGGGTGTACTCATATAGGTTTTAACTGACTCTTGGACAATAAGCTCCGCTTCTTTTTTTAGCTCCCGCTCCTGTTGCCCGCTCCATAAACCGCGATGATAGAGAAAATCTCTTAAACGTTTAATGGGTTCCTTTTGCCAAGCCAATTTAAGTTCCTCACTATCGCGATAGCGGGTAGCGTCATCAGCAGTAGTATGGTCTGATAGGCGATAGGTTATGGCCTCTATAACCGTGGCCCCCTTCCTGTTCCGCGCTTTGGCAATAGCGTCACTCATAACTTCATGGAGTGCAATAACATCGTTGCCATCAACTTGGATAGAAGGTAATCCCGCTGCAGCTCCTTTTTGTGCAAGTGTTGGTGCACCGGACTGTATGGTTCTTGAAACAGAAATAGCCCATTGATTGTTATTAATAACGAACACAACGGGTAACTGCCATGCACCAGCAAGATTAAGAGCTTCGGGGAAATCTCCCTTTGACGTTGCCCCGTCGCCTAGTACGCACAAAGAAACCCGTGGCTCATTTCGAATTTTGAATGCAGTGGCGACACCTGCCGCATGAGTAGCTTGGGTTGCTATGGGGACACAATTAGGAAAGTCTTGGCCCCACTCAGCACCGGCACTGCCTCGCTCATCACCTCCCCAGTATAAATAAACATCACTAAGTGGTATGCCTCGGCCAATAAGTCCGGGGAGGTCACGATAATATGGGATTAACACATCATCTTTTTTCAATAGAGAAGAATAAACTGTGCTGATAGCTTCCTGGCCAAGGCTAGAGGGATAAGTGCCCATTTTACCTGTTCTTTGCAGGGCTATGGCTTTCTGATCACCATGACGAGCAATAACCATGGATCTATAGTAATTGGTTAAAATATCGCTATCTTCTGTCCATGCAGGAAGATGTTGTAGTGCTTCTCCATATTCATCAAGAAATTGAATAAATGGAATATTTATAGCTCCAGAATGAGGCATGACCTTTCTCCATGGCAGGTGCTTGTCTGCGAGTGGTAGTTGTGCTGACAGTCAGGCGCTAGCTAGTTCTGTATGTTTATTGCCAAAAAGAATGTTTTCTGCCATTCGGTCAGCGATAACACTGCCAGACTCTTTGATTTGCTGTTCTTTTCTGAAAATATTTAATAGGGTGTGGTGAATCCCGTCCAAGTGACTGTTTAGCTTATTGATACTAAATCCTTGATAGGTCATCGCCGCAAAGATCAGCCCGCCAGCATTAATAAGATAATCAGGGGCGTAGAGTATATCTTCCTGTAGTAATAATTCACCACACTTGGGTGTCAGTAGCTGGTTGTTAGCTGATCCAGCTACGGCTCGGCATCGAAGCTCGGTTATGGATTGTTCATTGAGTATGCCGCCTAAGCCACAAGGGCTAAAAATATCGCACTCTGTTTTATGAATCTGATCCGTAGCAACTCCTGTTGCAGAAAATTTTTCTACACACTTATTAACTTTGTTTTTATCTAGGTCAGATACAAAAAGCTTTACTCCCTCAGTATGTAAAAGCTCGCATAGCGCATATCCTACGTTGCCTAATCCTTGAACAGCAACGCGCATTCCTGACAGATGTTCATTGAAATCTGGGCATGCTTTCAGGCAAGCTTGTATGCCCAAGAATACGCCTTTGGCCGTATAAGGAGCAGGGTTTCCATCCGAAGATGTACAAGTTACATAAGAGCTTTGAGTAGCAATGTTATCCATATCATTGGTAGTTGCACCACTATCCATAGCCGTGATGTAACGACCATTTAATTCTTCTGTAAAACGACCAAATGCTTTAAATGTTTTTTCTCTGTTATATTCATGGGCAGGCTCAAGAATAACAGCCTTGCCGCCTCCCAAATCAAGACCAGCTAAAGCTGCCTTATAGCTCATTCCTTTTGCTAATCGAAGAACGTCGGCAATTGCTGAATCAATAGAGCTATAAGGAATAATGCGGCAACCTCCTAGAGCAGGCCCCCTAGAGGTGTTATGGATGGCAATAATTGATTTAAGCCCGCTATCTTTATCATATTTGAAATGTACATCAGTAACTTGATCCTCTGTCATCTGTTTGAACATGCCTACTTCTCCAAATTTTTAGAGCACCTAGCTCCACTATGTGTACTTGCGTACTGATGATTAAAACACCGAGAATAGGTAAAGGCGTTCGGCATTTTTCAGTTATACATCTACTGTCGTGTTGCTTTTGTCTTGTAAGAGGGAAGAAAGTTATCTCCTGTGTTAGTAATCAGAGGCATTTGAAAATACCATCTAAATGATACAATTGCACTAATCAGGAATGTGAAGCGAAAAGATAATACGTGCAATCAGAAAAATCAAATACAATACAGAGTCAAGCATGAGGTTAATTATTTATACTGTTGCTTGTGAAGTTGCTACTTTGTTGTCACGTTTGCTCGTCAGTTAGCATTCCTAAGCTTCTGTGGTCTCGCACATGTGCTGCTGCGTAGTTATAGGTCATATTGTTATGGTTAGTCAGCTGGACATATCAAACAGGAATACACCAATTACCATAGAAGGTAGAGTGAGCGACAGCTCTAATTCACCTCAATCACCTTCTATTCGTAGGCTCATGGGGCTGAGCTTGTTTGTCGTTTACCCCAGATAGTTATTTGTTGCTAGAGTGCTGTGTCTAACGAAATAATAACAAATGTAGGTGTTCTGGCTTCACTCATTATGGAAGCAATGATTGGTAGCTGCTAGAATCCTGATAGGTTTCTGGATAAGTGGACGTAATAAAGATGAGAGGATGTAGAGTGGAAAAATTACTAGCTGTATTACTATTAATTGCTGTGTTATCTGGGTGTAGTTCTATGCCTGAGAATAAAGCTGCTGTGGTTCCGTTTGATGACAAAGGTTTTCCGCAGGAGACTATGCAGGGCCGAGTGGTTTACATGCAGTGCGTAGGAGGTTATGAGTTTCCGGCACAAATTCAAAGAGATGAGGCCTGGCTACTTTTTCCTGAAGGGGCGAAGCGGTTAGTGCCGAAAAAAATATCAACCGGGACTTTATACTCTAATGGTGAGTATAATTTCTGGATTACTAGGGAGCAAGCTACCCTTGAGGTCCTAGATCAGCCCATTTTACAGTGTCGAAATAATCAAAATAAAGCTGTCTGGGAAGAGTCTAGGCTTCGAGGTGCTGATTTTCGAGCGGTGGGGCATAATCCTGATTGGTATCTTGAGTTGAGCCTTGAAGGTAATACTGTATTTGTAGGGGATGCGGGATCTACCAGAATACTATTTAAAACCTCCATCCCTGTGGTTGATGCGGAAAAGAAGACATCTACATATCAAATGAATAATGGTAACAGTAAAATAACGATCGTGATTAAAGGAGAAAGCTGTGTTGTGCCAACAACAGGTGAGCTTTTTGATACAAAGGTTACACTTTACCTTGAAGGAAAGCAGATGAATGGATGCGGACGTGCGCTATAGTCGTGCCTTTTGAAGGGGGCAGCAACCTCACCCCTTAAATGGTGACGGGTATAGTTAGTTTTCCTAAGATTTATCGTGATTGTATGGGTTACTAACGAAGTGCTTGACTTTTTCAAACTTCTCATTAATTCTGTCGAAGATATTGCTTTCTTGTAAATAAAAAATGTTAGGATAGGGCATTAACTCTAACTAGAGTACGGGATATGGGTGGTTTTTATCTCAAGGCTAAAGAGATATTTACAGAAGGCAAAATCATTGCTAACGCTTTTATTGAGATATCCAATGGCCTGATAGTTAGCATTGGCGATCGGCCCATTAACAGCTATAGCGTTGTCGACTTGGGGGGCGGTAAAATTGTACCTGGTTTTATTGATATCCATATTCATGGTAGCGGTGGCTGTGATGTTATGGATGCCAGTTATGAGGCTCTAAATACTATATCTCTAGCTATTGCAGCTAATGGTGTGACCGGTTTTCTTGGTACCACGGTTACATCCTCTTGGGATGCAACTCTTTGTGCTTTGAAAAATATTAATGAATGCTTCAACATCGGTTTGAAAGGAGCTGAACTGCTAGGTGCATATAGTGAGGGACTTTTTTTTTCAGATCAGTTTAAAGGTGCTCATGTTTCAGAGTATTTCCTTGCACCTACTCAAGATCGGTTAGATATCATGATGGATGCCACAGGAGGGAAATTGAAAGTTTTGGCCATTGCGCCGGAGCTGGAAGGAGCCATTGATGCTATTCGCTACCTTACCAATAAAGGCATTAAAGTTATGTTGGGCCACACTGGAGCAACCTACCAACAAAGTAAGGCTGCTTTTGATGCTGGCGCAGTGGGAGGGGTGCATATATTTAACCAAATGAGAGCTTTGCACCATCGTGAGCCCGGCACTGTTGGCGCTATTTTGCAGAACCGTGATGCCTTTGCTGAATTAATAGCCGATGGTGTGCATGTAGATCCTGTGATTATGGATTTGGTGTATAGGCTTAAAGGTGCGGATAAAACGGCTTTAATTACAGATTGTATATGCGCTGCAAATCTGGGAGATGGTGAGTATAAGTTGGGGTTGTTAACAGTAACAGTGAAAAATGGCGTGGCTAGAACCCATACGGGAGCTTTGGCTGGGAGTACTTTAGCTATGAACAAAGCTGTTGCGAATATGATTAAGCTCGTAGGAATTTGTGCGCTTGATGCTGTGCATATGGCCTCTCTTACCCCAGCAACCTTGCTGGGGATAGATAAGGAGATGGGCAGTATTAAAGAAAATAAACGTGCAAATCTTGCTGTATTAGACGAAAACTATGATGTTACTATGACATTTGTCGACGGTAACGTTGTTTATCGGCGTTAATAGCACAAAGCACTCTATTTTAACTGGTTTGGTGATGTATCCAAGCGACCACTCTTGTTGTGATTTTATATTTACTCATCAGCAAGTATTTATGGGTAGCTTCAAACCAATTTGATCCACGTTACGATTAAGCGCTATGCCCATTTCCCTTGAATGTGTTAAGTGTTTGACTGCCCTAGCTTACTCCAAGCATTTATTGCTTGTAGAATCATGGGGGGCGTTCGTTTGTCGTATACTCTCATCTTCAATGGTAAATGGTATAAATATTTGGAGGTGAGAAGTAAAGATCGTGTCATTTTTGTAGAGAGTGATAGAACTGCGTTGATGCATAATTTATGACTATCAGGTAAGCTTACCAGCAATGACTGATCAAATAACAGTGGAATAAGGTAATGGTTGAGTATTCGGTAAACCGTTCTAGCTATGATGAAGTAATGACTCCTAATTATGCTCCTCAGTCCATGATTCCGGTTCGTGGAAAAGGCTCAAGGATGTGGGATCAGCAAGGAAATGAGTATATTGACTTTGCAGGTGGTATTGCCGTCAATGCCTTGGGTCATTGCCATCCAGAGTTGGTTAAAGCTCTGAAAGAACAGGGTGATAAGCTTTGGCATGTAAGTAATGCATACACCAATGAGCCCGCTTTAAATTTAGCAAGGAAGTTAATCGATTGTAGCTTTGCAGACAAAGTGTTTTTCTGTAATTCCGGTACTGAAGCTAATGAGGCTGCTTTAAAGTTGGCGCGTAAATATGCTTTTGATCACTTTGGCCCAGAAAAACATGAAATCATTTCATTTCTAAGCAGCTTTCATGGTCGCAGTTTATTTACAGTAAGTGTTGGTGGCCAACCAAAATATCAAGAAGGTTTTTCTCCCTTGCCTGGGGGTATAACACACTTGCCGTTTAATGATGTTGATGCACTGAAAAAACAGATATCGGACAAGACTTGTGCGGTTATTATTGAGCCTATTCAGGGTGAAGGAGGTATAAATGTAGGGACTAAAGAATTTATGGAGGCAGCTAGAGAGCAGTGTGACAAGCATAATGCATTGTTGGTGCTGGATGAAGTTCAGACGGGAATAGGTCGTACAGGAACGCTCTTCGCTTACATGGATGGTAATGTTACCCCAGACATTCTTGCTAGCGCGAAAGCGCTGGCATGCGGTTTTCCAATTGGTGCAATGTTGGCCACAAACAAAGTTGCCGATAGTCTGAGCTTAGCTTCGCATGGCAGCACTTATGGAGGCAACCCTCTTGCCTGCGCTGTTGCTCTTGCAGCACTGAATTTGATAGATGATAAGCTGTTGGAGAATGTTGCTCTGAAGCACAATTTGTTCAGAAAACATTTGGAAGCACTCAATAAAAAATACAATATTTTTTCAGATATTAGGGGGAAAGGTTTGTTGGTAGGTGCTGTGCTGAATGAAAGTTTGGCAGGAAAAGGTAAAGACTTTCAGGTGGCAGCTGGCGCAGAAGGTGTAATGTTATTGTTGGCAGGTAAGAGCACTTTGCGGATGACACCGTCTCTTATCATTACGGATGATGATATACAGGAAGGCATGAAAAGATTAGATAAAGCTATTGCCTCTGTCTTAGGATGAAACCAGTCGCTCAAGCAAAAATCAGAGAGGTTTTTAGTTATGTTGTTATTAGCCAGAGATCTATGCGTCATAGCGTAATTGGAGCTGGTAGCTGCAGCCAGAAAAACTATATCAGTTGTTATTTTAGGTGTGAATATGAGTCAAACTAATCTCCATGAGCCTACATATATGGTTGTGGTAAGAGAAGTAAACGGCATACGCCTTCAATCAGAATTGGTGTCACATATCTGATTTTCTAAACGTGATGAGTATATTGGAGCGGCCAACAACAATAATGGAGTAAGTCATGAGTACAGATATCCATCATCTTTTTGATGATATATGGGAGAGTTATCTTCTTTTGGCTCCTGATGCCAAGCAGATTCATCAGTTATTTGCCAAAGAAAATAATGATTGCATAACTAATGACCACATAGCACTTAGAACATTTAACTTGCCAAAGGTCAGCCTAAAAAAAATATCTTTCCCTTTTTTGCAAGCTGGCTATAAGGTCAAAGATGAGTATGAGTTTCCTGCTAGAAAATTATTGGCCCGCTATTTTCAACATAATGACCCAACACTACCAAAAGTGTTTATCAGCGAACTATTGGTAGAAAAGTTATCAGGAGAATCTGCGCAAATTATTGAGAAGCTGGTGGCCCAAGTTGATGAAGAGCAAGTATTGGCAGATGGCTTTTGTCATTCTGGAAGACCATGGGAGATAGATCTGCACGATTATGAACAGCTGCTTCAGGAAAGTGAATATGCGTCTTGGGTTGCGGCTCATGGTTATCAGGCTAATCACTTTACCGTATCTATTAATCACTTTAGTTCTGACCATAATATTCAGCAAGTTAATCAGAAGATAATGGATGCAGGTTTTAAAATGAATGATAGTGGGGGCCTTATAAAAGGGTCACCCAGCGTTCTTCTGGAGCAGTCTTCAACTTTAGCCAGTGATGTTCGGGTTAATTTTGCTGATGGATATCGGGTTATACCTGGTTGTTTTTACGAGTTTGCTAAACGCTACCCCATGATAGACGGCAAATTATATCAGGGCTTTGTTGCGACCTCAGCAGATAAAATATTTGAAAGCACTAATACAAAAAAGTCATAGAGAAGTAATGATCTCTGTGAAAAGTCTGTAATATTACAACTAAAATATTTTTGTCGAGTATGGCTATTGTGTTGTTATACTCAAAGGATTTGCAGTTACTATGAGGAGACAAGTGAGAGAAGCTACAAAGATTAGGAGTGCTTAGAGTCTATGGTGAGCTAACGCAGTAAATAAATCCTCACTTTCAAAGGGGATAGTATAGATATTCTGATAATACACAGTGGTGCTTGGCTCTCATCCTTTGTTTTTGGGTGTGCTGAGGCAGCAACGCCTTAATTGATCTGCATAAGTAAACGCATCAAGAACATGCATTCCTAGATGATATTAGAGTGTATTGCGACATAAACTAAGGAGTGTGACGTCATGATGATTATTAGACCTATTACCTCTGAAGATCATGAGGCGCTATGGAGTATTGCCAATAAAACGGGACCAGGTTTTACTTCTCTTCAACCCAGTCGTAGCGCTGTAAAAAATACTCTAGAGCGAGCTTTAATATCTATGGACGCTAGTCCACCTGAAGGGGCTCTCTATTTATTTGTTCTAGAAGATAAGTCCATCAGTCGTGTTGTTGGGGTTTGCGGTATTGAATCTGCTGTAGGTTTAAGTACACCTTGGTATAACTACAAAGTTAGTACTCACGTCCATGTGTCTGAGGAACTGGGGGTTTATAATCGTTATGACACGTTGAGTATTTGCAATGATCATACTGGTTATTCTGAATTGTGTAGTTTGTTTCTAGATCCAGAATATCGTCATTCCCGTAATGGACAGTTATTGTCTAAGTCACGGTTTCTTTTTCTTGCCGGTTATCCTTACAGGTTTAGTGATGAGATTATTGCAGAAATGCGAGGTTATTCTACTGCTGAAGGAGTTTCTCCTTTTTGGGAAGGGCTGGGTAGGAACTTTTTTTCTGTAGACTTTAAGACTGCGGACCAGCAGATGTCGAAGGGTAAAGCCTTTATTGCCGAGCTAATGCCTCGTAATCCTGTATATGTTAATTTACTTCCTGAAGATGCTCAGGCGGCCATTGCCAAAACCCATGAGAACACATTTGCCGCACGAAAAATACTAGAAAGAGAAGGTTTCCGTTATAGAGGGTATGTTGATATTTTTGATGGAGGTCCATTACTGGAAGCGTCTGTTAAAGACATTAGAGCAGTGAGTGCATCGGCATTGCACCATGTGAAAATAAATAATGATAGTGTCGTAGAATCTAGCGAGGATTGTTTTATTTCCAATGAGCAATTTAGTGGTTTTCGCTGTGGGATGGGTTCTGTGTCTTTTGAAAGCCCCTCAACTGTTTACATGACTAAGGATCTGGCAAGAGCCCTCCACGTTAATGATACTGAAGTGGTAAGAGTTGTTCCATGCTCAAGCGTAAATGCCAATACTAAGAGTAAGATGCTTAATGTGTAAATTCTATACCCAAAGGATTTCAAGTTGCTACTAGGCGGCAAGTAAGCTAAGCTCCATGAGCCTACGAGTTGTAGGTGATCGGGGTGAGCGAGCGCAGCCAACAACGTAGCAGATTGAAAGGCGACGGGTATATACCAGTTACCACAGATGGTGGGGATAGGCGACAAACTAGCGAGGCCTAATGATCCTACTAATAGTAGGTGTTTTGGGTTAGTGAGAGTGTTAACAGCCACACCCTTAAGGGAGCGTGGTATACACTTTGATGTATTTTCCCATAGGAAGTAAGTAAAAGTATGAATCAATCACACTATATCAATGGTCGTTGGCTGAGCGGTGAGGGTTCGTCATTTCAGTCATTAAATCCGGTTACTAAAGAGATTATTTGGGAAGGTGCGTCAGCAAACCGCAAGCAGGTTAATGCGGCAGTAGCTTCTGCAAGAGCATCGCTGTTAGAGTGGTCAGGTAGGCCCTTGTCTGAACGTCAGGAAATTATTACTTGTTTTGCGGAGCAGGTTGAAAAGTTTGGTGATAGGCTGGCAGTTGTTATTGCCAAAGAAACTGGAAAGCCACTTTGGGAATCCAAAACAGAAGTGATGGCAATCAAAGGTAAGATTGCTTTATCTATTAGGGCATACTCAGAGCGTACAGGTGCTGTAGGACATAGCGCACCTGTGGGCAAGGCGATGATTCGGCACAAGTCACACGGAGTAGTGGCAGTTTTTGGCCCTTATAATTTTCCCGGACATTTACCCAATGGCCATATTGTACCGGCTCTGCTTGCTGGTAACACCGTTGTTTTTAAGCCTAGTGAATTAACACCTGCAACAGCAAAAGAAGTGGTAAAGCTCTGGGATGAATCTGGGTTGCCAGCTGGTGTGTTAAATCTTGTTCAGGGGGGGAAAGAGACAGGTATGGCTTTGGCCTCTAATTCTGATATTAATGGTTTGTTTTTCACGGGAAGCTCCGCTACTGGTAAGTTTATTCATAAGCAGTTTGGTGGCCATCCTGAGAAAATGCTGGCTTTGGAAATGGGTGGTAACAATCCTCTTATTGTTACTGAAGTAAGTAATAGAAAAGCAGCAATACACGACACAATACACTCTTCATTTATTACAGCAGGGCAACGTTGCACTTGCTCAAGGCGATTATTTGTTCCTATCGGTTCCTGGGGTGATCAGTTTCTAGATGAACTGGTAAACACCAGCTCACGTATAAAGGTGGGATGTTGGGATGATGATCCCCAGCCATTTATGGGGGCGCTCATCTCAGAGCAAGCAGCAGACAGTATACTCGCGGCGCAACAGCATTTAATGGTATTAGGTGCTACGTCTCTGTTGAAAAGTCGAAAAATTAAAGAAGGAACAGCTTTATTAAGCCCAGGAATTATTGACGTAACAGAAGTAAAGAGTCTGCCAGACGAAGAGTACTTTGGCCCATTTCTGCAGGTGATAAGGTATAACAATTTTACAAATGCTATCGAAGAGGCAAATAATACACGTTACGGGCTTTCTGCTGGACTTTTTAGTGATCATAAGTCAGATTATGATCTATTTTTTAAGCACATCCGTGCAGGTATTGTTAACTGGAACCGCCCCATCACCGGTAGTAGTAGTGCTGCTCCTTTTGGTGGAGTAGGAGAAAGTGGAAATCATCGGCCTAGTGCTTATTTTGCGGCTGATTATTGCTCTTACCCAGTTGCGAGTGTTGAGTCTGGAGAATTGATTATGCCTGATAAGCTTGCGCCAGGGCTGTCTAGTTTGGAATAAAAATCATACCCGTTACCATTGAGGGTATGGGGAGGCGAGAAACTAACGAAGCCCTATATCCTGCGAGTAGTTGGTACGTGTGGTGAGTGAGGTCAGTCAACAATCTCGCACATTAAATGGGAATGGATAATAGGTTTATACCCGTCGCCTTTCAAGCAATAAGTGCAATCGGCTGTCCTGTGTAGACTTTGAGTGGTGTCCACCCCCCCTAAAACCTTCCTAGGATATTGATCAACATTCCCATTGTCCTCACATCGTCTTCTGTCAGATGACGGAACGCCATTTTTTTAGGCCAGGTTCTCCGAATGATGCCATTGGTATTTTCGTTAGTTCCCCGCTGATAACTAGCATAAGGCTTGGCAAAGTAGATATCTGCATTCATTGCTTTTGCTACCTTTTCATGGGCTGTAAACTCACCATCATTATCTAGGGTGATTGTGCAGACCGATGACACCAGCTTCAGGAATTTGATCATACTTTCAGCACCGCAGCCATCATCACTGGCATTACGACTCAACTCTCGTGATAAAGCACTCTCACTAATACCTACTGACACTGCGATTTCTTTCTGAATGCAGTCTGTTCTAAGAAGAGCCTTAATCTAATACCGTTGCCCTTGAGTCAGCTGCTTGTATTGCCTGGTTTGAGTACTCATTCTTGGCTTACATTGTTAGTGTGAGAGCTACAAATATACCGGCAGCTGGCTCACCTATAAAATTTCAGTCAATTGCACTTATTATATTAATCCAGCAATTTATAATGTGAGGTTACTAAGATCGAGATCGGCATCCACATGATCATGTTTATTGTAATAATCAACAAGGAAATACGCCTTACGGTAACAGATAAAGCTATTTGCATATGTATACTTGAGATAAAGTATTTTGTTATGCTGGTTCTCATATAGATGATAATATTTATAATCAGAAAAGCTCTCAAAACATTTTTTGCTCTCCATAAGATAAAAATCCATAGGGTCTTTAAGTTTACTTTTACATAATCGCAAAGTTTCAACCGAGCTCTGATTTTGTGTATCACGTTTCCATTGAAAATCATACAGATTTAGATTTTTGTGTTTATTGTCTACGCCACATTCATAGTCCACTTCCTCATCAACAGTAAGTAATTTATAATGAAATATATTGCCTCTAGTAGGCTCTAGAAGAAGATATGCTTCGGTACAAGAATTAGAGACTGTGGATTTGAAGCTGGAGAGACCAAAAGGTTCAGTTAATGCATGATTTTCAGGGTGATATTTTCTAACAAGCAGGTTGAATGCTGTTTTGGTTCCACCATACTTATCATTGTATTGAATGACACAGTCATGCTCTACATTAAAGCATAAAAACATAGAATTTTTAATTTTATGTATATCAAAAAAATAATTAAAAAGGTCGACACCAAAAGACACGCTAGGACAAAATACGAAAAATACGCAAAATACACATAAACCTTTCTTCATCGTAATAATACTCACAATAGATTTAAAAAACATAGCATAAGGTAAAATTTATTTAAGTCAACATTATTTTAAAACAATAATATGAATGAACGTACAAATAAAACAACACAAGCAGCTGGTTCTTAAGCAACGATACAGGATTTAGGCATTCCTGAAAAACTATGCTAGGAGAAAACAGCATAAAATAGATACGCATTATCCTTGAAGGTGGGCCGAGGTTGACTATTATCGCTCACCCCAAGCACCTACTATTCTTGGGCTCATGGGGCTCATGGGGCTCATGGGGCTTGTCGCCTGCCACCACCTTCAAGGATAACGGGTATATACATGAAAGGCGACATTCAGCACTTTCTGTACATAAGAAATTAATAATATTACGTCTTATAAGCCCTGCGAACCTTATCTAAAAGCTGCAAGAGTTGCAGTGAAAGAACTACGTAGCTCTGCTCTACTGAATTAACGAGTAGCTACAGCTTCCAAAGTTAGTTATTGTGAGCACCAACGTATTTGTTCAAACAAAAAGGCAAATATTGCTCTATTAATTTTGAAAATCGTATATCGCCCCAAGCTTAAGAATGCGAGTTAAATTTTCCAGTGATGCTCTTGACTCATCTAAAAGTTGTGGGTCTGCCAAATCTTGTTCCGTTAGTCTATCCCGATAAAATTCATTTATCCAAGTATGAAGCTGAAGATATAAGTCATTGTTGAAGATACAGGCCTGATTTACGGAGGCAAGCTCCTGCTCTGTCATTACAACTCTAAGCCTAAGACAGGCTGGACCTCCACCATTCTTCATACTCTGACGTAAATCAAAAGTCATTGTATCTGTAATTGAAGCGTTAGCGCTAACCAGATCTGCAAGATATGAAGAAACATTTTCATTTCTATGACTCTCTGATGGAACAATCAATATACTCTTATCTCCTACTGATAAAAGCTGACTATTAAAAAGATAGCTAGATACAGCATCCGATATACTTACTCTGTCATCTGGTACCTCCACAATGGCTAAATCCACATTATCGCAGGCTTGTTGTAATTGCTTGTAAACAAATGTCTGATTTAAAAAAGCCTTTTCATGACAAAATAAGGTGTTTTTATTACCCACGGCAATCACATCATTATGAAATACACCTTGATCAATAACATCAGGGTTTTGCTGAGCGTAAACCACTTTATCAACATTAAGCAAATGACTTCGTGCAACGGCTGCTGATGCCTCAAATGTTTGGCGTGCAGGGAATAACTTTGCTACTGGACTATTATTTTTATTATTAAACCCATAACAACCGAAAACAAAGAGTTCTACCCCTTGAGCGTTGTAGTCGCCACAAAATCTAGTATGATTGGCAGCTCCCTCATCACCAAGCTGGATGATACTAGGAATAACCGAGTGATGAACAAAATAACGATCATCATGAAAGATACGTTTTAGTATCTTGCCTGTGGTCTCATGCTCAATAGATCTGTGAAGTTTGCTTGCAAGATTAGCAGGCGTAATATGAACTCTACCATCTCCTGTATCAGCACTTGGTGAAATAGTTGCAGCATTTGCTGTCCACATACTTGAAGCTGAACTGCAAGAAGCAAGAATTTCAGGAGCTTCTTTTGCTGCCTTGGTTAAAATCTGAACATTTGAGCCAGTAAAGCCAAGTTTTCTCAGGGTATTCAAGTCTGGCCTTTCCTGTGGTGGCAGAACGCCTTGAATCAACCCCAACTCATGCAAAGCTTTCATTTTTGCAAGCCCTTGCAGAGCAGCCAGTTTTGGGTTTGATGACTGTAACCGGTTATCACATGATGCCAAGTTGCCATATGATAAGCCTGCGTAATTATGGGTTGAGCCCACTAATCCGTCGAAATTTACTTCGTATGCTTTCATGCCTGCTCTTCTTCTGTACTCTTAATTCGGCTATTGTGTTGCATCGCTGTGGGATTATATTAATCCAGCATCAGTATATGCCCAAGTGTATTGAAGATGCTTGATTTTTTAGTGATTTTTCTTCAGACTACATTAATGTCAAAATTCACCCTGACCCAGCAGCAAAAAACCGACTTGGAATCTCGCCATAAAAGATTGCGGTATGTACGCGAGTGTGACAGTACTAAAGCGGTACTATTTGTGGTCTGAAGGGTGGTCAATAACTTTTATTGCTCAGGCTTTGAGAAAAAGTGAATTCACGATCAGTCGTCACATCAAAGATTACATAAAAAAGAAAAACTTAAACCTGAAAATGGTGGCAGTGAGAGCCATCTAAATGATGAACAAACTCAATAATTGATTGAGCACGTATCGGATAAAACCTACGCTCATACCCATCAAATTGTCGCTTATATTGCTGAGAGCTGAAAAATTCAATATAGCGTGTCAGGTATGAATCGGTAGTTACACCAGAAAGGGTTCACCTATAAACAACCCAAGGGTGTTTCCTATAAGACAGATGCGGATAAACAGGCTGAGTTTGTCAAGCACTATGAAGAGCTAGCTACCAAAGGATGAAGTGGTTCTGTTAATGGACGCAGTACATCCAACTCAAGCGACTAAAATCACATCAGGGTGGATTCGCAAAGGAGTTGTAAAGTCATCAATACAACCGGTAGCCGAACAAGGCTAAATATTATTGGGGCTATTGAGTTAAACAATCTGTCAGCTGCTGTTTTGAACAATTTGAGACAGTTAACGGCAAAGCTATTATCCAATTTTTCAAAAAAGTACGGACTTCTTATATATCAATGGCCGTCATTCATATAGTGCTTGATGATACGTTGTCTAAAGTTGTGGCTTCGTTAGTAAGTAGAATTAACGACAATTTTCAGAGACTCAGCACTGCATCTTGAATTTACTTGGGTATATACCGGCAGCTGGCTCACCATAAAATTTCAGTCAATTGCACTTATGATATTAATCCAGCATCAGTATAAATGAGAGGGCTTTTATCCTTGAATAGAGAGCATTTAAAATTTTATCGTTATTGGGGTAAGGCAAGTAGCAAAGAAGAGGAAGAAGAGGCTTCGTATCATCTATTGGCTTATCACTGTCTGGATGTAGCAGCGGTGGGCTATTGTTTGCTAGATCCTGAAAAGGCTTTGTGCTGTAGTTTGGCTAATGGTTTGCAGGTAAAGCCTGAATGGCTCCGCGACTGGTTCTGTTTTTGTTTAATGCTGCATGATTTGGGAAAGTTCTTTCGATCTTTTCAAAACCTGGTACCAGATCAGTCACCTTCTCTGGTTTCGTATAGTGCCCGCTGCATTTATCGCTATCGTCATGACTCCCTTGGTTTCTGTTTGTGGAAGAAAATACTATTTAAAAAGCTCTCTGATGTGTTTCCCCATAAAATCAAGACGGATATTTCAGGCTGGCTTGAGGTGGTCTGCGGTCATCATGGTCAACCCCCTAATAAATCCATACGAGGGCTAGGTCAGTTTCTTGAGAAAGACGATGAATTGGCCGCTGAGCAGTTTGTTCGCGAGATTGCTCGCCTTTGGTTGCCAGATATAACACCTATTCCAGAAATTTCAGAAACCGCCTTCAAATCGGCTTCTTGGCAATTGGCAGGGTTAGCCGTGTTAGCGGACTGGTTGGGGTCTGATCAGTCCGTCTTCACCTATAAGGCTGATGAACAGGCTTTGGATGAGTACTGGAAGAACATTGCTCTGGTAAAAGCAAAAGAAGTGCTTGAAAAAGCACCCTTTCAGCTGCAGCCTATTGAACCTTACCAATCGATCCAGCAGCAGTTCCCTTTTATAGAAACATCAACACCGCTACAGACTTATTCACAGCAAGTCTACATCGCTAACGGTCCGCAGTTATTTCTTTTGGAAGATGTTACCGGTGCTGGAAAAACAGAAGCGGCAATGGTATTGGTACATCGCCTGATGGCTGCTGGGCTGGCTGATGGCTTGTATGTTGGCTTGCCATCCATGGCAACGGCCAATGCTATGTTTGAACGATTGGGGAAGAGCTATCGGGCGCTTTACTCGACTGAGGCTCGGCCGTCACTGGTACTGGCCCACGGAGCCAGCCAGCTATCGGACAGTTTTCAAGACGCCATTGCATTGTCAGAGCAGAACCCAGACAGAGACTATGGTCAAGGTGATATTACAGCCACCGCCTATTGCAATGCCTGGCTGGCAGATAGCCGTAAAAAAGCCATGTTAGCGGATGTGGGCATTGGCACAATTGATCAGGCGCTGCTCGCGGTTCTGCCAGCAAAACACCAATCATTACGGTTGTTGGGGCTGACCGGAAAGGTCTTATTGGTCGATGAAGTGCATGCTTATGATCCTTACATGCAAAGCTTGCTAAATGCTTTATTAAAAGCCCATGCCTCACAGGGTGGTAGTGCTATTTTATTGTCGGCGACATTACCGGAAAAGATGCGAGCACAGTTGCTTACGTCCTATGCTGAAGGACTTGGCGTGGCAAGGCCAGTACTCCAAAAACAAGACTATCCATTGGTGACTCGATTCTCCGGGGGTGACTTTAATGAAGTACCTGTAGCGACACGACCAAGCGTCGAGCGTACCGTGACTGTCAAGAGACTGAGTGATGAGCAAATTGCGATTGATCTAATAAAAGACACTGTTGCAGCGAATCGCTGCATTTGCTGGATTCGCAATACCGTAAAGGATGCTAGAGCGGCCTATGAGAAGCTGAAGCAACAAGACTGGGTGGAGGGTGAAAATCTGACCCTGTTCCATAGCCGCTTTGCCATGACGGATCGACAGGTTATTGAAAAGGATGTGCTTAAACGTTTTGGGAAAACATCGACTAGCGCCCAAAGGCAGGCACAGGTGCTTATTGCTACTCAGGTGGTTGAGCAGAGCCTAGACCTTGACTTTGATGTTTTGATTTCTGATTTAGCTCCTATTGATTTGCTGATCCAGCGGGCAGGGCGTTTGCAGCGCCATTGTCGTGAAAACGATGGCAATTGCACCCATGACTCGAATGCGCAGGATCAGCGTGATGCCCCTTGCCTGCACCTGTTGTCGCCAGACCCTAACAAAGTGGAAGATAAAGATTGGTTGAGAAAACTGCTGCCGGGTACTCAGGCGGTATATTCTAATGTGGGTCAACTGTGGCTAACGAGTCGGGTTCTATTGGATAAGAACTGTTTTACCATGCCCCAGAATGCAAGGCACCTGATTGAGAGTGTATACGGTCAGGAAACAGACAGTGATATACCCAAAGTACTGGAGAACGCCTCATTTGAGGCAGAAGCTGAACAAAAAAGCCAGCAAGGAATGGGTAAGTTTAACCAGCTTAACATGGATGATGGTTATACACTGGAATCCGCAGCGCAAAGTGCTGGCTGGGATGACGATGTCAATATACCCACTCGGCTGAGTGGCGACAGTGTGTCGATTATATTGGCGCAGACTGAAAAGCAGGCTGAACAGAAGACGCTCAAGCCTTACGCGCAACATGAAAAACACGGATGGTCTATGAGTAAAATCAATATACCAAAACACGAATGGGAAAAAGCGAGGGAGTTCATTTCTGCAGAATGGTTGGCGGTGGTAGATCAGCTGAAACTTGATCAATCTTTTCTGAAGTGGCAGGAGATACTCCCCTTAACGGCTAAGACGGAGCATTTTTATCACCCTGAAGATGGCTGGGATTTGGATAGGAAAGCACAATGAATTTGATCAAAGATCCTTGGATACCCATAGTTCGTACAAACGGCGACCGTGAGAGAATAGCCCCATGGCAAATCACAGAAGCTGCAAACCCCGTTGTTGAAATTGCAGCATCAAGGCCAGATTTTCAGGGGGCGCTTTATCAGTTTTTGATTGGGTTGCTGCAAACGGTTTTTGCGCCAGAAGATGAAACACAATGGCAGGAGTATTGGGCGCGCCAACCCAGTGCAGATAAGCTTGATGCAGCTTTTGCTCAAGTGTCGTCGGCTTTTGAGCTCATTAGTCCAGATGGCCCTGCATTTATGCAAGATTTCGATATGCCGGATGGTGAGCAGAAGCCCGTAGCAGGCCTGTTAATTGAGTCGCCTGGTAAACAAACAATAAAAAATAACCGTGATCATTTTGTAAAAGGTGGCGTTATCGAAGGAGTCTGCCCGTCTTGTGTTGCAACAGCTTTGTTCACGCTTCAGACAAATGCACCTGCGGGAGGCGTGGGGCACAGAGTAGGGCTACGAGGAGGAGGGCCGCTAACCACACTGGTTATGCCTAATAGTACTGAAAGTACCCTGTGGCAGAAGTTATGGTTGAATGTATTGGCCAGCAACAAGATTGAAGTAAACGCCTCATTCAAAACTGAAGCGGCTTTTCCATGGATGTCAAAAACACGGATCTCTGACAAAAAAGGTGTGACTACAGAACCTGGTGATGTGAGCTCTTTACAAATGTACTGGGGTATGCCACGTCGTTTAAGAGTTGAAACAGATGATTTGAAGGAAGGTTATTGCGCTCTGTGTGGGAGCATATCCCCTGAGCTACTGAGCCATTACCGAACCAAAAATTATGGTACAAACTACGAAGGCCCTTGGATTCACCCACTCACACCTTATCGCTTTGACTCTAAAAAGATTAAACCACCTATTACCCTGAAAGGGCAGAAGGGAGGGTTGGGATATAGGCACTGGCTGGGTTTGAGTTGGCAAGACGACAGCAGTGGAGATCAGGCCGCAACCATAACCCGACAGTTTAATAATGAAAGAGCGGAATGTATTGCTGAGCTTTCGGGGGATGATGAATCTCCGGCAAGGTTGTGGTGCTTTGGGTACGATATGGACAATATGAAAGCTCGCTGTTGGTATGATCACCAAATGCCGCAACTGAATGTGGCCAAATCTTATCAGGAGTCTTTTATTGCCTTCGTTAGTCAACTGTTATTGGCCGCGAAGGATGCTGTTGTTTTATTGAGAGGGCAGGTAAAGGATAGCTGGTTTAATCGACCTTCTGATGTCAAGGGTGATACTACTATGATTGACCATTCTTTTTGGCAGGCGACAGAACCGAATTTTTACAAGGTGCTGCATTCACTAGCTGTTCTACCGAAAGATACTCAGCATATGCCAGCTGAGGTGGCTGAGCTTTGGGTCAAATTATTAAAAAGAATGGCTCTTGAGCTATTTGATGAATGGGTGTTATCCGGACATGGGGAAGATATGGATATGAAACGCATTACTAAAGCGCGGCGTATCCTGAGAAGTGAATTAAGCAAAAAGAAATCACTAAAGAATCTGGATCAAATAGCCAGTTCTAGTCGAGACAATGAAAAGGTGGCCTGATGGCGTACTCCAAGGTATTGAGTTCTGAAACGTTAACGCGATTGCTGGCTTGGTGGCACTGGCTTGATGATAATAGGGGTGATCGAGCGGAGCTGCGGCGAGCAGAATCGCCAGAGGATATTTTACTGACGCCTGCTTTTTCTCACTTTCTGCAGCAGATGCCGGAAGACTGGGATGACTCTAAAAAAATACAGATTCAGGATGCAGCCATGGTCGCTGCCGTACTGGCTAGAGTCAAAACAGCAGAAAGTAATAAAAAAACTACCTTTGCGACTGCGCTGGCTAAACCTAAAGAAAAAAGAGGAAAAGCCGCCATGAGTGAGCTGCGGTTCCAACAATTGCAGAAAAGTCGCACACCCGATGATTTTTTCAGAAGGGTTTGCCGAGCGGTGGCACTGCTCAATGGTAAGGCCAATATTGCTTGCCTGGCCGATGATGTTTTGCACTGGCTTCAAGAGCATAGATATGGCCCAGCCAGTAAAGCTCAGGATCGTTTGGCGGTTCGCTGGGCCAGTGACTATTACGCAGCGTTCAAAGAATAAAGTTTACCTATCCAATTTTTCAAGGAGACAAAATGAGCCGTTTTCTGCAACTTCATATACTAACTTCTTATCCTCCCGCCAACCTGAATCGGGATGATCTGGGGCGACCAAAAACCGCCAAAATGGGAGGAACTGATCGTTTAAGGGTGTCTTCTCAGTGTTTAAAACGTAACTGGCGTACTTCTGATTTATTGCAGAGTGCATTGGCAGGTCATGTTGGCACACGAACTAAAATGTTGGGCTGCACTGCATACGACAAATTACTTTTATCAGGCATTCCAGAAAAAAAAGCAAAGATCTATGCTGCGGATATTGCAGGCCAGTTTGGCAAGTTAAAAAAAGAAGAAAAGGATAATGCAAAGGCTGGTCTGGAGATTGAACAGTTGGTTCATGTCAGTGCCTCAGAGAAAGATTCTATTAATACACTGATTGAGGCGTTGATCGCTGAGCAGAGAGAGCCGAAAGAGGAAGAGCTGCAACTGCTACGGAAAGAGAATATGTCTGTAGATATTGCCCTGTTTGGCCGAATGCTGGCATCAAAGCCTGCTTTCAATGTTGAAGCGGCCTGTCAGGTCGCCCATGCGATTACCGTGCATCCGATTACCATTGAGGACGATTACTTCATTGCTATGGATGATTTGAACGATGGCAGTGAAGATGCAGGAGCCTCTCATATTGGTGAAGCGGGGTTTGCCGCCGGGTTGTTTTATTCCTACATCTGCATCAACAAAGAGCTGCTGATAGACAACCTTAATGGCAATAAAGAACTGGCTTTCAAGGCTATTCAGGCACTGACGGAAGCCGCTGTAAAAGTAGCGCCAACAGGCAAGCAAAACAGCTTTGGAAGTCGTGCTTATGCTTCTTATGTATTGGCTGAGAGGGGTGATCAGCAGCCTCGGTCACTGTCGGTTGCCTTTTTGAAGCCTGTTAACAAGCAGGCAGATGATTATGGTTTAGAGGCCGTTACAGCTTTGGAGCAGCAATACAAAAATTTTAATGAAGTTTACGGAGACTGCTCAGACGCTCAGTGCTGTCTGAACGCCGTTACTGGTGAAGGGAAATTAACCGAACTACTTACTTTTGTCAGCGAATAAGGGGATGACCATGCATTATCTGGTCTTCCGTTTATACGGGCCTTTGGCCAGCTGGGGGGAAATTGCGGTAGGTGAGTCCCGGCACACGGCAGTTTATCCCGGAAAATCCGCTTTGGTGGGATTGCTGGGGGCTGCATTGGGCATTAAGCGCGATGACGACAAGGCTCAACCGTTATTAACAGACGGTTATCGTTTTGCCGTCAAATTATTAAGCAGTGGTCATCTGCTCAAAGATTATCACACGGTTCAGGCACCCGATTCGGTAGGGAAATTTAAGTATCGTACCCGTAGGGATGCACTGGTACAGGGTAAAGATCGTCTGGGTACTATATTGTCTAGCCGTGAGTATCGAACAGACGCACAGGCCGTAGTGGCTGTTGCTTCCACTGGCGCGCCTCAATGGTCTTTGGAACAGTTATTACAGGCATTAAAAACGCCCAAATTCTACCTTTACCTTGGTCGTAAGTCTTGCCCTTTAGCGGCACCGTTAAATGCCCAGATCATAGAAGCGGATAACTTTCGAATGGCTTTAAATGATTATCAGCCAGGGGCTTTGTTGATTGATCAGCCACAATGGCATCAGGATGACCGGTTTTTACCAAAAGATGCTATCTGTCGCTATTTCTGGGAAGGAGCCGTTACTGACTTTTCAGCAGAGAGTGATGGTTTTGATGCATCTCAAGTTCAGCAGTTGACTCGGCACGATCAACCCTTGTCGAGGCCTAGGTGGCAATTTCAGCCCCGATTAGAAAATCATTGGATGATAGACAATAAAGGAGGGGACTGATATGTACCTTTCCCGTATTCAATTAACAGACGCCATTGCTGGCTATACACAGCTGGGCTTACTGTTGAAAGACCGAAGTTATGGCATGCACCGCATTTTATGTGATTTGTTTGAAAAAGGAGAGCGATTTTTATATCGAGAGGAACGCAGCAAAGAACAGGGGATAGCGCAAAAAGGAGCGGTTAGAAACTTGCCCGTTTATTATGTCCTGTCTACCGATGCGCCCGATCAGGAAAGTCCACTCTTTGATGTTGCGACCAAACCGTTTCAGCCTGTTTTAAAAGCAGGTGAGCAGCTCTGCTTCAAGTTGCGGGCAAACCCCACCATTGCCCGCAGACAGGAGGGAAAAAAACACTCGTCCAAACATGATGTGCTCATGGATGCCCAGATACACTGGATGACTAATGCCTGTATTGAAAGACAACTGACGTTAGCTGGATCAAAAAAAGCCCTTCGACAAAATCTGTTGTGCCATAAGGATTTTTCCACTAGAGAAGGTCATCATGACTTAAAACGTCAACTTGACCGCGCCATAGATGAAGGGGCTACTCAGTGGTTGGTTAAGCGGGGCGAAGCTAACGGGTTTACGATAGACAGCCTTCAGACCACGGGTTATCAGTGGCGCGCCTTGCCGGAGAAAGGCCGCAGTGCAGGCTTCAGTAGTTTGGACTATGAAGGGGTTCTGACGGTGTCTGATCCTCAACTGCTCTGTGATATGTTGAAAAAGGGAATAGGCCCTTCAAAGGCATTTGGTTGTGGTTTAATGATGGTGAAGAGAGTGTAATCTCCCTTTTTTGGGTTTTATTTTTGCTAGCGATAAGAAGGTTCTGTGTCATACATTCCGCTTAAGCCGATCCCCATTAAAGATCGGATATCCATGATTTTTGTTGGGATGGGGCAAATAGATGTGAAGGATGGGGCCTTTGTGGTGGTTGATGAGGTCAACGGAGACCGTAAGCATATCCCTGTGGGGTCTGTTGTCTGCATTATGCTGGAGCCGGGTACCCGGGTTTCCCATGCGGCGGTCAAACTGGCTGCAACCACGGGAACACTGCTGATTTGGGTCGGAGATTCCGGTGTCCGGCTTTATTCGGCGGGCCAGCCCGGCGGCGCCAGATCAGATAAACTACTGTATCAAGCAAAGCTGGCTCTGGACGATGAGTTGCGTTTGAAAGTAGTTCGAAAGATGTATGAGTACCGCTTTGGTGAGCCTGCGCCGTCCAGACGCTCGGTGGATCAGCTACGGGGAATGGAAGGTGCTCGCGTGCGCAAGACATACCAACTGATGGCAAAGCAGTATGGGGTTGAGTGGCGTGGCCGTCAATACGATCCAAAGAACTGGGACGCAGGAGACACCATCAACCAGTGTTTGAGTGCCGCCACGTCTTGTTTGTATGGTGTTACGGAAGCGGCTGTTCTGGCATCAGGTTATGCGCCAGCTATTGGTTTTATCCACTCCGGCAAGCCTCTGGCCTTTGTTTATGATATTGCCGATCTGTTCAAATTTGAAACCGTTGTGCCGATTGCGTTTCAGATAGCTGCCAAGGGGAAGCCAAAATCGGATCGTGAGGTACGTATTGGTTGTCGAGACAGCTTCAGGCAGACACGGTTGTTAAAAAAAATCATCCCGGCTATTGAGGAGGTGCTGGCAGCAGGGGAAATAGAGCCACCACCACCTCCAGAAGATGCACTACCACCAGCAATACCTGAGCCGCTCTCACTTGGTGATGCCGGACACAGGAGTAGCGGCGGATGAGCATGCTAATGGTAGTCACAGAAAGTGTTCCTCCTAGGCTACGGGGCCGGCTGGCTGTCTGGTTGCTTGAAATAAGGGCGGGTGTTTATGTGGGTAATGTTTCTCGGAAAATTCGGGAGATGATTTGGGAGCAGATTAATGTTCTGGCTGAAGATGGTAATGTCGCCATGGCTTGGTCTGTAAATACCGAATCAGGATTTGATTTTCAAACATACGGTGAAAACCGGCGTATACCGGTTGATGATGATGGCGTGAGACTGGTGTTGTTTCAGTCGCTTTAATCATAAATGAAGCCTGTTTCAATTGAGTTTTTTAGCATTTAGAAGATATATTTTTAATGCGTTAAAGTTGGTGGAATTGCTGGAGCCTGTATCCCCTTGATAATAAAGAGTATTATTTTAGAGTGTTCCCTGCGTCCGCAGGGATGAACCGCTTTATGTCAGTACTGCGACGTATTAAGTAGTGTTCCCTGCGTCCGCAGGGATGAACCGCGATAGTCATCTACGTGGAAAGCTACATAGTGTTCCCTGCGTCCGCAGGGATGAACCGCTTACCTGGTATTAGCTGATTTGCGTTAGTGTTCCCTGCGTCCGCAGGGATGAACCGACTCATCGAATGAAGAACGCGCAACGATAGTGTTCCCTGCGTCCGCAGGGATGAACCGAGTTCTACCATTTAGCTTATGATTAGATGTGTTCCCTGCGTCCGCAGGGATGAACCGGTGATAGAGTGTTCAGTTCACGTCAAGTGTGTTCCCTGCGTCCGCAGGGATGAACCGCGATCGAAACGCAACATTCGAGATATGTGTTCCCTGCGTCCGCAGGGATGAACCGTACATATATGAGCCCACACATCAACGTGTTCCCTGCGTCCGCAGGGATGAACCGGCACATCAAACGATCTAGAGTTCGCTAATAGTGTTCCCTGCGTCCGCAGGGATGAACCGCAGGCTACGTTAATCTTACTAATCGATGTGTTCCCTGCGTCCGCAGGGATGAACCGAATGTACTCTGAATAGAACTACAGTGTTCCCTGCGTCCGCAGGGATGAACCGATTCACAGTAGCATAACAGCTACTAAGAGTGTTCCCTGCGTCCGCAGGGATGAACCGGACTCATATGACATTACAGGTTTATTATACGTGTTCCCTGCGTCCGCAGGGATGAACCGTTACGTCATATAGTCCGAATAAGTACGTGTGTTCCCTGCGTCCGCAGGGATGAACCGCAGGTACTCAACAATAGCAGAAGCATTTGTGTTCCCTGCGTCCGCAGGGATGAACCGGTATACGAATCAGAACAGGCTAAGTAGAGTGTTCCCTGCGTCCGCAGGGATGAACCGCTATAGCAACTTGCAGTAATGAGCAACTGTGTTCCCTGCGTCCGCAGGGATGAACCGACATTAGCAATGGGAACACTACGAGAAGTGTTCCCTGCGTCCGCAGGGATGAACCGTGATCTACTGTAGCTTGTCTCCGTAGAATGTGTTCCCTGCGTCCGCAGGGATGAACCGCCATTACAAGCTCGCAATGCACGAGCGCGTGTTCCCTGCGTCCGCAGGGATGAACCGCGTCAACGGACTACAGATCTATCTACGTGTTCCCTGCGTCCGCAGGGATGAACCGGCCATTATCTAAGTGGTCCACTGCATGTGTTCCCTGCGTCCGCAGGGATGAACCGCAGATATAGGTATGTACAAGCATATGAGTGTTCCCTGCGTCCGCAGGGATGAACCGTGTTGAGTCATTAGATTCCTCTGTATTCGTGTTCCCTGCGTCCGCAGGGATGAACCGGTTCAGCTCGTGATAAGCAGCGTCGTGTGTTCCCTGCGTCCGCAGGGATGAACCGCTACAGACAGAATCACACAACAACAATCGTGTTCCCTGCGTCCGCAGGGATGAACCGTCGGCTTACATTTGATTCAGCTATGTAGTGTTCCCTGCGTCCGCAGGGATGAACCGGCTCTAGGAGATTAGACACCAGACTCAACTGTGTTCCCTGCGTCCGCAGGGATGAACCGCAATGATCTAACATAGCACTAAACGCATGTGTTCCCTGCGTCCGCAGGGATGAACCGCAGTAACATCTAGATGACAATCTGTACAAGTGTTCCCTGCGTCCGCAGGGATGAACCGCATCGCTTACCGCGTGCTTAGTACCATGTGTTCCCTGCGTCCGCAGGGATGAACCGGCACATGACAGAAGCCCGTCTTACAAGTGTTCCCTGCGTCCGCAGGGATGAACCGACGTAATATTGGGTACGTCTGCACGTCGTGTGTTCCCTGCGTCCGCAGGGATGAACCGCTAATTCGACTCAGCGTATTACGTGTTCCCTGCGTCCGCAGGGATGAACCGGCAGTCAACACCATATCGTACAACCATGTGTTCCCTGCGTCCGCAGGGATGAACCGCAATTGTTCACAGGTTGCAATGCACTTGTGTTCCCTGCGTCCGCAGGGATGAACCGCGAATTATAAAATCACCGACAACTGCAAGTGTTCCCTGCGTCCGCAGGGATGAACCGTATACAGACTAGCATTGATATCAGATTCAGTGTTCCCTGCGTCCGCAGGGATGAACCGCTATCACTGTACGCCTCTTCTAGATGTGTTCCCTGCGTCCGCAGGGATGAACCGCTTATGCCGGAACGCTATCCTACGATCTGTGTTCCCTGCGTCCGCAGGGATGAACCGACGAGATAAAACAGCAATGACGATACAGTGTTCCCTGCGTCCGCAGGGATGAACCGCTAAACATTATCGCTACGACGTTTACGCAGGTGTTCCCTGCGTCCGCAGGGATGAACCGCCATTATGATCAATGTCCGTAAACTCTGTGTTCCCTGCGTCCGCAGGGATGAACCGACTAAAAACTGACGTGGTTGGTGTTCCCTGCGTCCGCAGGGATGAACCGGCGACATGCTGCAACTGAAAGCAGCATCAAGTGTTCCCTGCGTCCGCAGGGATGAACCGAATTTTGCTTGCTAGATTACTCTGATATGTGTTCCCTGCGTCCGCAGGGATGAACCGACGCTCTAATGATCAAACGGAATACTCAGTGTTCCCTGCGTCCGCAGGGATGAACCGGTCTAGGAGCCTATGGCACTTTCAGCGTGTTCCCTGCGTCCGCAGGGATGAACCGGCATACAACAGGAATCACTACTAGCCAGTGTTCCCTGCGTCCGCAGGGATGAACCGGCACTTAGGAAGAGTTACAACAGCAGGAGTGTTCCCTGCGTCCGCAGGGATGAACCGTTATACAAATGTAGCCATACGTCGAGTGTTCCCTGCGTCCGCAGGGATGAACCGGATAACAGTAACATAGACGAATCATCCTAGTGTTCCCTGCGTCCGCAGGGATGAACCGAGTACATCAATGAAGAGGCTCGACTGACCGTGTTCCCTGCGTCCGCAGGGATGAACCGACATTAGCGAGTGGTAAAAACTAGAGGAGCTGTGTTCCCTGCGTCCGCAGGGATGAACCGTTCTCAGATATTGCCGATCAAGCCTGTCATGTGTTCCCTGCGTCCGCAGGGATGAACCGACAGACAGAATAGCCGAAACAGTCAAGATAGTGTTCCCTGCGTCCGCAGGGATGAACCGTCGATTAAACGTCCGTTAAGGTCGAATAATCCGTGTTCCCTGCGTCCGCAGGGATGAACCGCACAGTCAAAAATGCATGACTCTAACTACGTGTGTTCCCTGCGTCCGCAGGGATGAACCGCAGTATTCAGGCTCATGTCTAATGCTTGTGTTCCCTGCGTCCGCAGGGATGAACCGCCATGATGTGATTCAGTGTACCGCGTGAATGACGCAGCTAACTGGCAACAGCGTGTTCCCTGCGTCCGCAGGGATGAACCGATCGACTGACGCTAGTACTGACACGGTGAGCGTGTTCCCTGCGTCCGCAGGGATGAACCGCAGGTACTAGATATACCGGCAAGTAATTCGTTTACGCGTATGTGTTCCCTGCGTCCGCAGGGATGAACCGCAGGATACGCATCATGTAACGCTTGTGTTCCCTGCGTCCGCAGGGATGAACCGCGACTACCGATACCCATTATAGCGTGTTCCCTGCGTCCGCAGGGATGAACCGTTATATCAATATCGACTGGGTTAATTGGTAGGGTGTTCCCTGCGTCCGCAGGGATGAACCGATACAACAGATGCATCCGTTACAGGTTTCAATGTGTTCCCTGCGTCCGCAGGGATGAACCGCTTAAATGAGTCGTTTAACCTTGTTATCTGCAGTGTTCCCTGCGTCCGCAGGGATGAACCGGTTTTTTGCATTGTCTCCTCCGATTTTTTCAGGTGTTCCCTGCGTCCGCAGGGATGAACCGTCATGCAGATTAACTAAATCTAATATGAGGGCGTGTTCCCTGCGTCCGCAGGGATGAACCGCAAGCTCCTCTTGGTACAGGGCATCTTGCCCAGTGTTCCCTGCGTCCGCAGGGATGAACCGATGGGAATTAGATACCCTGCGTCGAATGTCGTGTGTTCCCTGCGTCCGCAGGGATGAACCGAGCTTCAGGAGCATCATAACTGCAACAGACAAGTGTTCCCTGCGTCCGCAGGGATGAACCGTGATTGATCATCGGGTAATGATTCCTCGTTGTGTGTTCCCTGCGTCCGCAGGGATGAACCGCGAGCAGACGGAGAAACCGGCGAAATATACGAGTGTTCCCTGCGTCCGCAGGGATGAACCGCACGATGGCCCAGATAATCCCGATGACTATAAGTGTTCCCTGCGTCCGCAGGGATGAACCGTCGGCGTATACATCGTTAGCGTAACCACTGCCGTGTTCCCTGCGTCCGCAGGGATGAACCGAGTACACGCATGAAAAGACATCGACTGAGCCGGTGTTCCCTGCGTCCGCAGGGATGAACCGCGCTACTAATATGTGGTCGTCTAATAGAGCAAGTGTTCCCTGCGTCCGCAGGGATGAACCACACCTCGTACAGTGTAATCGGAAATAGCTGTCGTGTTCCCTGCGTCCGCAGGGATGAACCGGAGTTGTGCAGGTCATTTGGTTATGTTATCCTGTGTTCCCTGCTTCCGCAGGGATGAACCGGCCACGGTGCAGGATCAGAAGCGCACCTAAAAGTGTTCCCTGCGTCCGCAGGGATGAACCGACGGCGATGTTGTACAGATCGCACAATAAAACGTGTTCCCTGCGTCCGCAGGGATGAACCTAATACATACTACACACTCGGTCTATTCAACGAGTGTTTCCTGCGTCCGCAGGGATGAACCGGTTTTATTATACCTCTACCCATTCTCTTTGAAGAAATAAGGTTGTTGGCTGCCATCACTCAATCTAATCTCTCCCTATTCATAAGCGCATAGATTGCTCTCATTTGTCTCTTACTCACATCGGCAATAGCAACTGATATATATCTGCTGTTACTCTATAGGCAATATTGAGACAGTTAGGTATATGTTGTGGCACAAACTTTTTATTGGTACGACTATGAAACATTTGGTACGGATCCAGCACGTGACTGGCCTGCCCAGTTTGGAGGTATCCGTACGGATGCTAACTTTAATGAGATCGGTGAGCCTCTGGAGCTATTCGCTCGATTACCGAATGATCAGGTACCTAATCCTGAAGCCTGTCTGATTACGGGGCTAACACCGCAAGCAGTGAATGCACGCGGTATTTGTGAGACGGATTTTATCGCAACTATAAATAAAGTCTTTTGTCAGCCTAATACCTGTGTACTTGGTTACAACACGCTGCGCTTTGATGATGAAGTAACGCGCTACAGTCTCTACCGGAATTTTATGGATCCTTACGCGCGTGAGTGGCAGAACGGTTGCAGTCGCTGGGATTTGATTGATGTCGTCAGGCTCTGCTCTGCATTGCGTCCAGAGGGTATTAACTGGCCAAAGTTTGAAGATGGTTCCGTTAGTTTTAAGCTTAGTCAGTTGACCGAGGCTAATGATATCAAACATGCATCTGCGCATGATGCGGTTTCAGATGTACGAGCTACAATAGCATTGGCTCGCTTGCTACGTGGAAAACAAGAAAGATTATTTAATTATGCACGCGATAACAGTCAGAAGCAGAAGGTAGCCATATTGCTGAATGTTAATGCGCGTAAACCCGTGGTGCATATATCTCGGCGCTATTCGTCAGCGCGTCATTGTTTGGGGGTTGTTGTGCCGGTCATCTCACATCCTGTGAATAAAAATGGTGTGGTCGTTTATGATATTAGTGTTGATCCTGCGCCATTTATGGAACTCTCAGTGGATGAGATACGGCACCGATTGTATACCAGCAATAAAGAGTTGGCAGAAGATGGTCTGATACGTCTTCCGATAAAAACGGTACACATTAACAAAGCTCCAGTGGTAGTTCCTTGGAGTGTGCTGCGTGAAGAGGATAAACAGCGTCTGGGTATTGATCAGTCACAGTGCGAGAGGAATCACCAGAGACTATTTTTGGATGAGCAGCTGTTTCAATCTTTCACAGAGACTATCAGAACAGTACTATCAGAGCGTTCTTATAGTTCTCACACTGATTCAGATCATATGCTCTATAGTGGTGGTTTCTTCTGTTCTGATGACAAAAAGCATATTCAACAGGTTAATAGGTCGTCTCCGGAGCAGCTGAAAGACCTCAGATTATCGTTTTTCGATGCGCGTCTGCAGGAAATGATGTTTCGCTATCGGGCACGAAACTGGCCGGAAACACTGAATGCGGAGGAGAAATCTAAGTGGCAGACATTCCGCAGAAAACGCTTACTTGATCCGCAGGGTGGGGGTAGTTTAACCCTAGATCAGTTTTTTGAACAAATAAGCACGTTAATGGGTGAAGTTGATGAAACTAAGCAATCTATTCTTGCTGAGCTGGAAGCTTATGGACTTCAACTCCAATCTGATCTCTAACGATTGAACTACCTATTATTCGTTATATGCCCATTTCCGTTGAAGGTGTTAGTTGTTAACTGCTATCACTCACCCCCAAACACTTACTACTTATTTGTAGGATCATGGGGGATTCGTTGGTAATACTCCCACCTTCAATGGTAACGGGTGTATACCCGTCGCCTTTTAATCTGCTACGTTGTTGGCTGCGCTCGCTCACCCAGATCACCTATTACTTGTAGGATTATGGGACTTCGCTTACTTGCCGCCTAGTAGCAACTTGAAATCTTTTGGGTGTAAATGCTTAATTTTGGTTAATCTTATACACCTTGATCGAAAAAATTTACAAGCATTGTATCCAGTGAATACTCGGCACCAATTATTAGCAGATCATTTTTCTCAGTAAGCTGCTTTAGAATCTCTGATCCGTGCCTGAGATGATCCACAGATGCGTTAATGTTGGCACGAACAGCCTCCTGCATCAATATTTCAGGGGTTTCGTGTTCTTTTTGTAGAACGTCTTTTACGGAAATGTTGATGTGGTTTATAATGGAGCGCAGATTAGGTGATTTCTCTGGTACTGGATGTTGAAACGCATCAATTGTAGCCAGAATAGCCCCGCAGTTAGAGTGCCCCAATACCACCACTAGCTTTACCCCAAAGCGTTCGGCAGCAAACTCAACACTGCCTATTTGTGAAGGCGCAACGATGTTGCCAGCAACTCTAATAACAAAAAGATCTCCTATTCCTTGGTCAAAAATAATTTCAGCTGGAACTCTAGAGTCCGAGCAGCCAAGTAGAATTGCAAATGGTTCCTGCTCTAAAGGCATGTTGCTGAGCTGGTTTAAGCTCGGTAACTTATTTTGTTTTACAGCTCCTGATATAAAGCGTTTATTGCCCTCTTTTAAACGCTCAAGGGCTTTCAGTGCTAGAACCATCTTTTACTATCTCCATTCATAAGTTATCAGTGCCCTGCAAGCTCATGAAAAGGAATGAATTCCCACCGCTTTTTTAATTTCAGCAAGAAAAGGTGCGGCTTCGTCTCGTGCTTTGTCGGCACCTTTCTGTAGCTCTGACTCAATAAGGTTAGTGTCTTTTACAATATTATCATACTGCTTACGAGGTTCAGTCAACTGTGAATTCAGGTATTCAAACAATTGGTTTTTTAAGTCACCCCAACCTACTCCTGCTTCATATTCTTTGCGTTTTTCAGTAATCTCAACGTCATTTGCAAAGGCGGAAAAAATCTGAAAGAGAGTACAATCTTCAGTGTTTTTTGGCTGACCTGGCTCAAGATCGTTTGTCTTGATTTTACGAATCAGTTTTAATAAGTTCTTCTCAGAGCTGAACAGTGGAATAGTATTGTTATAGCTTTTGCTCATTTTTCGTCCGTCAAGACCATTGAGGATAGAGATATGCTCGCCAACAACAGCTTCTGGTAATGTGAAGTTCGTCTTGTAGCAATGATTCATGCGGCCAGCAATATCACGGGCCATTTCTAAGTGTTGTATCTGATCACGACCTACTGGCACCTTATGGGCGTTAAATATCAGAATATCTGCGGCCATCAATACAGGGTAACAAAATAGCCCCATGGTTATTGCTTTGTCTAAATTTTTCTCTCCGGTATTATCATTAGCTTGCACTGCAGCTTTATAAGCATGGGATCTATTCATTAGGCCTTTGGCTGTCATGCACCCTATAATCCAGTTTAGTTCCATAATTTCTGGGATATCTGACTGACGATAAAATATAGCATGATCCGTATTCAATCCCAGAGCTAGCCAGGTAGCTGCTATCTCCAGACAGGACTGGTGTATGCGCTGGGGGTCTTTACTCTTAACCAATGCATGATAGTCGGCCAAGAAGTAATAGGCTTGGATGTTATCATGGTAACTTTGGGTTATCGCAGGCTTAATAGCCCCAACGTAGTTTCCTAAGTGAGGGGTGCCTGTTGTTGTAATGCCAGTAAGTACTTTAATTTTGCTCATTGGTTGAAAAATCACAGTTGGGTCATAGTTGGGCCATAGTTGCCGGACGTAATAGCCATCATCACATGAGTTAACTATTGAGGTAACTAATATACTCTTTACCATTGACGGTGGGAGTTGACAGCTCTTATTCACCACAGTCACCGACTACTCCTAGCTTATGGGCCTTTGCTAGTTTGTAGCCTACACTCTCAATGTTTTTGAGTGTATAAGTATATTTGAAAAAACACTGGGTATTATAGGTCTCTAAAAGCCTGACGACAATATTGGCCTGTTACAGATAATCAATAGATAGTAATATGACTGAAAGGAAACTATCAATATTAAGGAAAGACGATGCTAAATACACCGTTTTATTCTCAGTTATTAACCGAAAACAATTACCAGTTAGAAGGGTTTGAGTCTATAGAAGATGCTAAATCATGGACTAAGCGAATATGTGGTTTGGCTTGTTTAAAAATGGTGATTGCCAAGGTAACTAATCAGACGGTTCCCTTAAAAAGTCTGCTTGACCAAGGGTTAGCGGTAGGTGGTTATATGAAAGGCGTTGGTTGGATTCACCAAGGTCTTGTTGATGTTGCTAGTCAATACGGTATTATCGGCGAATGCCAAAGTATTGATGATGAGCTAGAGCTTATTGATAAGGCTCTTGACAGCGGAAAGCTGGTTATTGCATCTGTTAGTTGTGGCTTCGATCAGAAAAAAAAAGGTGGGCATTTGGTCTTGATCATTGGAGCAAAACCGGATGGCTTCCTCATTCATCACCCCTCGTCTGAAGAAAATGAGCAGTGGTTCCATCACTTTGTTAGCAGAGATGATTTTATGCGATGCTTTTCTGAAAACGGTAATATAATTACCATTTCTTGATTTATCCCTATGGTAATGGCTCATATCGGCAACTAAAATGCTGTGGATAAAAATGGCTACCAGCACAGCTGTATCTATACTCATTCCGCTTAAAAGTATGGTTGCTCACTTCTCTAGCTCACCTCAATCACCTACTACTCGTAGGTTCACGGGGGGATTCCCTACCTATATTTCTAAACTGGCATAGCAAAAAGAAAGTATCTGGAGTACCGCTCTATATTGCAGCTCGTCGAACTCTGAAAGGATTGTTGATCGTCGTAGCTGCTAAAAAGCCAGGCAGCATAATAGATGACTATAGTAAGCGCTGGAGTGTTGAAGCCATGCTTGGCAATCTAAAAAGTCGGGGCTTTGATTTGGAGTCCACACATATGACGAACCTTGACAGGATGAATAAACTAACGGGACTACTGACTATTGCTGTTGTGTGGTGCCTACTAGTAGGGCACTGGTGTTATGGGAATGCAAATAAATTGCCGCTGAACTAGCATTACCGTCCAGCCAAGAGTCTGTTTCTATTAGGCTTATACGGGTACTCAAAAGCAGCTGTGCCAAAAATGATCAAACCACTTTTTTAGATCTGCTAAATGTTTTGTTCCGTACATAGCTGGTATAGATTATTGTGGGAATTTAGGTTGTGGGTATCTAGGCTCTATTGAGTTGTAATGCTTGGTTTGGTTCCTAATGTAGCTTTGTATTAAAGACTTTGAATTAATGGCTGATATGTAAAGAGAAGCCACAAACTGCACATTGATGAGATTAATGTTTATTGAGTATTAATAAGCTATTGAAATCATGCTGATTATTAATTGTCGTGTTGTTTGTTTTGTATTCTAACTGTAAAGCTAATATGGTGATGCTGTGGACGGGCTAACTCCAAAACGAAAAAATACAAGTGATAATTATTTGGATAGTAGTAAAGATCAGAGTTCTAACGCAAATAATTTGCGCGGAAATGGGTCGAATAAAGTTAGTAAAAAACAACTGAAGAATAAAATAATAACTAACAGTTCTGATGTTTCAAGTGCTGATAATGACATAGTCTCTACTGATTTAATAAGGCGAAATATTGAATCAGGCACTGATACTGATTATCTATTACAAGGCACATTGAATGAAACATGTTCTGATGGTAACTGCAGTGATGAAGCTGAGTTGAATCTATTTTATGATGGATACCATAAAGATTTATTAAGTAGAGAATCTTCAGGATATTATAGCGATGAAAATGAGCATTCTACTAATTTGACTGATTTAAATGAATCACTATCTCAGAAAGATCATGACAATAACGGTGATTATGTAGCTGAATCTGGCAGAAATGAGGGCTCGGTTGATGTATTTGATTCAATGAAGCCGTTAGATCAAAAAAGTGCTGGAAATGATAGTGATACTGAGCTGAATCTATTTAATGATGGAGACGATAAAGATTTATTAAGTAGAGCATCTTCAGGATATTATAGCGATGAAAATGAGTATTCTACTAATTTGACTGATTTAAATGAATCACTATCTCAGAAAGATCATGACAATAACGGTGATTATGTAGCTGAATCTGGCAGAAATGAGGGCTCGGTTGATGTATTTGATTCAATGAAGCCGTTAGATCAAAAAAGTGCTGGAAATGATAGTGATACTGAGCTGAATCTATTTAATGATGGAGACGATAAAGATTTATTAAGTAGAGCATCTTCAGGATATTATAGCGATGAAAATGAGTATTCTACTAATTTGACTGATTTAAATGAATCACTATCTCAGAAAGATCATGACAATAACGGTGATTATGTAGCTGAATCTGGCAGAAATGAGGGCTCGGTTGATGTATTTGATTCAGGGAAGCCGTTAGATCAAAAAAGTGCTGGAAATGATAGTGATACTGAGCTGAAAAAAGGCATCGGTACGCCTTATCGAGAGAGATGGAGTAAACCTAATGCGAGTGATTACAATACTAAAGAAAAAGATTCAGTTGGTGTTGAATCTAAATTTCGACTAAGAGCTGATGTTAAAAGTCGTCTGGAAGAGGGTATGATAGAACTTCTTGAACTAAAAATAGCACTTGGTTTTAGAGATTCTAGATATGTTGAAGTTACTCCGGCAAGAGCTGATGTTAAAGTTTATGCTAATTCTGAAGTTAATCCTGAAGTTCATGCTGATGTTGATGTTAGTGTTGATCAATCAGAAGTCTATGATAGTAATATTAATAAAGAAACTAAGTTGGATGTGCGACTACGTGTTAATGAAAAAGAAAACATCCAGACAATGATTAAGCTGTTGATGAATAAGACAAAAGAATTGCATCCATATTATAAAGACTTTATTGATATCAATCTGCGGCAAATTTTTTATAGTTATGCTGTGAATGATGATCAAGGTGAGATGAAAAATCTATACAAGGCTTTACATCTATTCTCCGAAAAGATGATGTTTGAATATAAATCAAATAAACTAAAGCAAGACGATAGTGGTTTGAAATGGTCAGGGGAACAATATACAGCCCTTATTGATGGCTATAAAATATTGGGGGATCTTGTAGAGGATCAATTTAATTCTTGCAAGGTTGTTGAATGCAAATTACAGTTGAAAAAAGCTTTCCATCGTTTCGAAAACCGGAGTGAGGAATCATTTTTAAAATTAAAAGCGAAAGTAGGTATAAGTTTAGGTGTTGTATCTGTTGACGGTGGGTATGAGATTTCATCTCAAATAGTTGGATGTGATGATACTAAAATACGTGTTTTTAAAAACCAAAAAGGTATGTTTGAAGTTTCAGTAGGTTCCAGTATGGTTAAAGGTTATATTGCAAGTGCGCTAGGGGTAATTGATGGAAAGGTGTTTAATAACTTGGATGCGTTTATTGATTTTTACGCAGATAATATGATGTTGAATGTGCATAGTTTGAGACCTGGGAAAAAGATTAAAAGATCTATTATTGCTGCAAAGAAAGGTAAAAAGCATAGTAAACTTGTACTTGGCGAAATGCCTTTTTTGCAAAAGGCATTTAAAGATTTAAAGCTTCTTGATAAAAATGATGCGAACTTTAAATATGAGATGAAAGGAAAGTCTAGTCCCTTGAAAATTGGACGTTCTGTATTTGAGTATCGAGTTGGTGGAGAAGTAGCTAACGTTGCTGCAATTGATTTGTCAGCAACCAAATGGAATAATACTTTTACGAAAAACATCCCGCTACTTCAACAGTTAGATAGTAATCCGCAGTGGCTAATTGATTATGACCGTAGTTGTTTTAACTTATCTATGCCACCAAGTCTTATGAGTGGATGCAAAAAATATTTAGAAAATTATTATACTTTCGAAGGGGCTGATGACGCAAGTGTTGATAACGTCTCTGGAGAAGATGTTGTTCTGATGATGAATAAGAGGCTTCTTGTGCTAGAAGAAGTTGCGCTTAATGCTCATAGGAAAGGTGTTTCATTAAGTGGGTCTGTTATTGCAGAATTGGATTATCTTAAAGATACTGTAGTGAGTTTAATAAAAATAAATTATGAAGAATATAAAGAATATTGCGAAGCAGTAAACATAATTAGATTTGGCTCTAATAAATTTTCCATTAAAGATCAGGCTAAGGCTGTAAAATCAAAGAAGAAAAAATTGCGTAAAGCTCAGTGTTCGGCAGATATGCTGAAAAAGATGATGGTTAGTCATGCGAAATTGAAGAGTATGTATAAACTAAGTATTGAATCTCTGAAGCATTCGCAGGATAAAAGTACTTATGATACATGGAAGAAAGAAGTGGAATATCAAAAAAATTATTTGGAAGAAATCAGTCTAGATATGTCAGTGCCGGACATTTATGTCTCTGGATCAGACCGTGAAAAGCATCTTATGCTGAAGAAAACACTTGAAGGTAGTATTCAATGCAATGCAGTTACCGCCAAGCTTGCACTTGGGCCTCTAAATGGAGTTGTGCATGTTAGACAGATCATCAATAAGGATGAGCCAAATCCTGACGCTGATGGTGAATACTTGTACGTAACGTTAAGAGGTAGCGTTTCTGGCATGCTTGCAATAGATGATAATTCAGTAGTATCCGCTATAGTAAAACTGATTGGTACTTTACCTCCAATGGATGGGGACTCTGATGTTGTGATTGATCCTATGGCTGGAGTTGATACAGTATTTCAAACAGCGAAGCATTTTAAGATGGAGTTATTTTTTGTAAAAGGAACAGATGATAAGTATCATATGCAGTATAGAAGATATTTGTCTGGTGAAGAATTGACCGTTAGTGGGGGTGGCAAGGTACCTATTGCCGGTGTAGTATTTGCTGCTAAGGCCGGATTAAGCAAATATAAATATCATTTTGAAAAAGAACATTTTGGTTGTGAAACCATGACTTATTTTATGACGCGTTATAACGGTTGGAAAGTTGGAAATAACCTGGAATCTTGGGATGCCTTTACGGCGGACAAAAAAACCCGTATTATCTTGGCAAAACTTATGGTTAATATGGCAAAAGAAAATAATAATGCCAACAATGAATTGAATGATATTGTAGCTGGAGTTCGGTCATATTATGAAGATAAATCTATAGACATTGACGAAACACAAGTGGGTGTTGCCAATGGCGTTTTAAATGATGCGAATACATCTGACACCGATAAACATAAAGCACGAAAGGTGTTGGATCTGAATGTTAAGAATAATAATGATGTATCAAAGAATGATCGTAGAGTAGCGGGCAATGTCATGCAAAAAACGGCCGAAAATGGCAGTTGGGAAACAAGTTTTGATGAGTTAAAAAAAGAATATCAACACTTGATGGATGGTCCATTACTACCTTCTTTGCAGCAATCTGATTTAGCAATGAAGAATGTGAAAGATTTGATTGATGCTACCACTGAGATGAGTGCCAAGTTTAAAGCTAGTAAGCCGAAGGCAATAATGGTGCAGCGTTTTTTGGAAAAAAGCGCGAAATATATAGACTTAGAAAGAACAAGATTTGATGCCCATAGAAGTGCAATGAAGAAAGATGATGTTTTGGCAATGGAAGAAAAAATTGTGGAGATGGAGAGTGTGCAGTCGCAACTTCAAAAACAGATTAAGGTAAAGAGAGAACATACTGCGTTTGGTTTTATGACTACAGCTTCTTGGATTAATCTTGGTAGTGCTTTACCTATAGCGTCATTAGATTCATTAAGTCAAACATTAGAAGAGTATAAAACGCTATGCCCCAATGCTCTGGACGGTGGTGAAAAAGGGGTGTTGGCGCACCTTATTGGAACAGAAAAATTTGAAGAGGCCCTATCTTCCTTTAATCAGTTGCTTGAGGCTAATCATGAAGCTTATCTTGCCGATGCTAATAGTCGTTTTCATGGCGTCAATCAGAACAAGCCTAAGCCCTATAAATAATGCTAGTCGAACCTAGAGAAGGTGCGAATAAGTATCGTGCACTCTGATAGCAAAGGAGGGTCAAAAAGACTTTTGTAGATATGCTGAGGATTGCCAAGAAATGCTGATATTAGATCCTTTGGAGGCCTATATCTGCTACTCCCTCTGCCAGACATTATTGTCGCCTATTTTGATTTAATCTCCTTATGTAAAGCGTTTACTGTCCTCTTTTAAAGGCTTTAGGATTCCAGTGCTAGAACCATCTTTTACTATTTCCATTCATAAGTTGTACGTATCCTGCACGCTCATGAAAAGGCATAAATTCCCAAAGATTTTTTAATTTTAGCAAGGAAAGGTGCGGCTTCGTCTCGTGCTTTGTCGGCACCTTTCTGTAGCTCTGAGTCAATAAGTTTGGGATCTTTTACAAGATTATCATACTGCTTACGAGGTTCAGTAAACTGCGAATTCAGGTGTTCAAACAATTGGTTTTTTAAGTCACGACAACCTACCACTATTTCATAATCTTTGCGTTTTGTAGTAATCTCAACGTCATTTGCAAAGGCGGAAAAAATCTGAAAGAGAGTACAATCTTTAGTATTTTTCGGCTGGCCTGCTCAAGAGAGTTTATCTTAATTTTACGAATCAGCTTTAATAACTTCTTCTCAGAGCTGAACAGTGGAATAGTATTGCCGTAAGCTTTTGCTTATTTTTCGTCCGTCAAGACTATTGAGTATAGAGATATTCACGCCAACAACAGTTTCTGGTAATGTGAAGTTCATCTTATAGCAATGATTCATGCGCCCAGTAATATCACGAGCCATTATTACCATTTATTGATTTATCCTCAAAGTGATGATTCATGTCGGAAACTACAATGGTTGGGATAAAAAAATAGCTGCCAGCACTGCTGTATCTATACCATTCCCTTAAAAATGTTGATGGTTGAAGAAAACTTCTGACTCATACACATATATCAAAGGCTTCACCGGCTGTCATAGCCTATTTCGTTATGGCTAATGGAAAGTACATCATAATCATTAGTAGAATAAATTAACAACTTATTGTTTTAACCAACACCGCTATAAATATTATTATTTCTAATACTATATCTATAAAAATGATCTATCTGTGAACTATTTTAGTGTGATGTTGTCTATGTAAGCACTAATTACTGATTATTTACTTACCATATCTTTATGGTAAAGAGTTAAAAGTTACAATATAAACAATAAGGAGTACTCATGATGAAGAATGTTTTATTGACTGTTGCTGTTTTCTGTATGACATCCACTGGTTTGAAGGCTGACTTTACATCATTGGCTATAATGCAAAGATTTGAACATGTTATCTCAGATGATGATGCTGTTATTCGGTTATTTAATGACGATAATTGTGAGATTTTAAAAATGGGAATTCGATCTTCCCAAGCAAAAAGCATGTATGTTGTTGTTGCATCAAAAAAGAAATCATTTGTAAAAATAACAAGAGAAGATTGTCAATTATGTAATGAAACATCATTTGATTACGAGTGGGAATTAAAAAAGGATAAACAAAAAAATAATTTGGTAAAAGCAGTAAATGCTGAACTGATACTACCTGATAAAAGTGCAGTTTTTATGCTGGAAGGAAAAGAACATCTTATCGTAAGTTATCCATGGGCTCCAGGGAAAACCTTGCAGGATATTTATATAGACTATTTGGAAGATAACAAAACCTCAGAAGCATTAAAGATTGCTATGTATAGATACGGACAAGTGCTAGCAACTACAGATCTAGATCCGAATAATCCTAATGACGATATAGCAAAATTATTAAATAGAGTACCACGTATGTTATTGAATGATAGGCATGGAGGAAATACAAAATATTTTGAAAGAAATGATAAGATATATCTGATTGATTTATCAAAAGTAAATAACAACATGGACCAAGTTACAGTTGGGGCATCAATAGCAAGTAATTTTCGTGAAATTGCAAACTTCTTAATGGCTGGCCTATCATCAGATAGGTTTGATGTGAAGGAAAATGAGTTTAAGGAAATATATAGAAATGGCAAAGGGTATTTGTCTATTCCTTTCAATCAATTTATTGCTGGTTACATATCAGCTTTGCCTAAGTATGACCCAAATGTAATTAAATCAATGCTGATAAAAGAAATGTATGATATGTTTAGAGCTAATTGTGAAGCCGGTATGGGTGTGTATTGCGATTTAATTAATGGTGTGAGATTTATTAAATAAATACAATGAGTAAGGGTTGTTGGTTTTACGAATTGTTTTTCTTCAGGCTACTGAAAAGTAAATCATAACTATTAGCAGAATCATCTCACAACTTGTTATTTTAATCAGAACGTAGATAAATATTATTATTTCTAATGTATGATTATAAAAATGCTCTATCTGTTAACTATTCGAGTGTAATGTTGTCCATATGGTGATGGCTATTGCCTACCATGTTTTTAAGGTGGAGGATTAATAGTTGCAATATAAACGATAAATAATAAGGGTCTTCGCAATGAATGACATTATATTAACTTTTGCGGTTTTATGTGTAATATTTACTAATGTGAAGGCTGACTTTACATCACTTCCGGTAATGCAAGAATTCGAAAATATTGTCTCAGATGATGATGCCGTTATTCGGTTATTTAATGGCAATAATTGTGAGATTTTAAAAATGGGAATTCGATCTTACCAAGCAAAAAGCATGTATGCTGTTATTGCATCAAAAAAGAAATCATTTGTAAAAATAACAAGGGAAGATTGTAGTGCATGTAATGAAATCTCATTTGATTACGAGTTGGGATTAAAAGAGGATAAACAAAAAAATAATTTGGTGAAAGCAGTAAATGCTGAACTGATACTACCTGATAAAAGTGCAGTTTTTATGCTGGAAGGAAAAGAACATCTTATCGTAAGTTATCCATGGGCTCCAGGGAAAACCTTGCAGGATATTTATATAGACTATTTGGCAGACAACAAAACCTCAGAAGCATTAAAGATTGCTATGTATAGATACGGACAAGTGCTAGCAGCTACAGATTTAGATCCGAATGATCCTAATGACGATATAGCAAAATTATTAAATAGAGTACCACGTATGTTATTGAATGATAGGCATGGAGGAAATACAAAATATTTTGAAAGAAATGATAAGATATATCTGATTGATTTATCAAAAGTAAATAACAACATGGACCAAGTTACAGTTGGGGCATCAATAGCAAGTAATTTCCGTGAAATTGAAAACTTCTTAATGACTGGCCTATCATCAGATAGAGTTGATGTGAAGGGAGATGAGTATGCGGAAATATATAGAAATGGCAAAGGGTATTTGTCTATTCCTTTCAATCAATTTATTGCTGGTTACATATCAGCCTTGCCTAAGTATGACCCAAATGTAATTAAATCAATACTGATAAAAGAAATGTATGATATGTCTAGAGTTAATTGTGAAGTCGGTATGGGTGTGTATTGCGATTTAATTAATGGTGCGAGATTTATTAAATAAATACAATGAGTAATGATTATTGGTTTTACGAATTATTTTTCTTCAGGATACTGAAAAGCAAATCGTAACCATTGGCAGAATGAATTAATAATTTGTGATTTTAATCAGTGTTTAGATAAATATTATCATTTTTAATATTATGGTTATAAAAATGCTATATCTGTGAACTATTCTAATTTAATTTTGTCTATATAGTAATTGCTGTTGTTATATATTCATGGTAAAGAATGAAAATATACAGTATTAGTCACGCCGAATTCATATGCTAAGTGCGACACCCAATTCTTATGCAGTGCTTGAACAAGTTATTGTTGCGCATGTTTAGGTTATAAAAATATATGAGTTTTTATCAGGAGAAATAAACCATTACAGAGGTAATTGTTTTCTTTATCTTTATTTTATATGCGTTAATCAAATAAGAGGTTATACTGAATATACTAACAGAAATAATAGTGTGTAGTTGTATTGTGGTAAATACAAGGAGCGCTGATGCACTGGAGGTATTTGGATCAGGAGTACACTTTCCATACGCTGCTGATAAATATAAAACTTTAAACTAATGGATGATAAAATATATGAGTTTTTCTATTCTAAAAAAGAACGGGTCATTGAAAAAAGCAATCATTCTTTCAGTTCTATTTTATCTACAGCAATCTTATGCTATTGCGCCTAAAGACTTATCTCCTGAAGATCTTCAGTGGTATAAGGATAAAGTAATCGATACTCATAAAACCCTTGATGACCAAGCAAAAAAAGACATTGAGGAAGGACTTGGAAATAAAAAAAATCACAATAATTCTACTCATAAATGCCATAAAAAAACTAAGGACCCCAAAAAAGCCAAAAAAGCCAAAAAAGCCAAAAAAGTCAGAAAAAGTCATAAAATAATGAAGGGTGCATAAATGTTAATTCAATTGAGCTTAATAGGGGCGGATTCAAATCTGAAGTGCATCACTTGACTAGGTAGAAGAAAGGGCCATCTGAAGCTATGTACGGGACAAAAAACTTGAAGACCTTGATTTTCAAGGCATAATTTAGTATGACGTGACTCTCAGACAAGGTAACCTGCACGGTCTTTTACCCCAGAAGAGGTTATAGTTGTTGAACATGAAAGACGTCAGTTCATTGGCTAAGAAGCTTAAGGCTCATCTACCACTGCATTAAGCTAGGATCACCTTCATTGCACAGTTTTTAATGGCCTTATTGCGTAGCCGTTCCACTAACTTGCCCATGTAGCCGAAGAGTTTCAGACGAAAGCAGACAGCTAGTCCAGTTATCGACGTATATACCCGTCGCCTTTCAAGTTGCTACGTTGTTAGCTGCGTTCGCTCACCCCGATCACCTACTACTCGTAGGCTCACGGGGCTTTGGTAACTATCGTCGAGCTGGTCACGAAGAACACGGTATAAGCCCAGGTGAACAGCAAAAGCGCAGCAGATGTGACCAAGGCTACAATCAGCATGCTCAACCCATTTATTGTGGAAATCTAGTGGGTTCTTACTCCACGTAACCAATGTAGTAGCTCAGAAGTAGCAAACACAGCTTCAACACCTTTGTTCATAAAGTCATTTCCTGATCGTTCCTGAGCATGTTTAATATTTACTACCCCTATCACTTCATTTATTACTGGCTTACCAAACCTGTTTGTAACTTCACTAAAACCATTGACGATATTGTGCATTACTGTATCATCGTGAGCCGTTATTCCTTTAAGCACAACGCCGAAAGCAAGTATAGCGTCTAGGGTTGGGTCTACTTCAAAAAGCACGCGGGCGGCAAATGGAATTTCCAGCGACCCCGGAACTCGGTGAATACAGATGTTTTCAGGTTGAACATCTATAGCCAGTAATTCGTTATAGGCTCGCTCAATCATGCCGTTGACGCAGGCGCTGTGCCACATACTACCAATGATGGCTAGGCGGGCATCGGGAATCTTATGAAATTCCTCTGGAACTTTTGGAAGACCTATCCCCATAACTCAAACCCTCATGCTTTATTTAACTAACCTAAGAAAATAGCGGCTATCACCCCATCCCTTGAAGGTGAGGGGTTATTGACTGCCACTCACCTCACTCATCTACTCGTAGGTTTACGGAGCTTAGCTCGTTTGTTGCCTATCCACACCTTCAATGATAACTGGCATAATCAACTAGTTGCTATTAAAGCCAAGGCCAAGAGTCTGCAATAACATTGAGATCGGCAGAGTCTATATTGTTTAGTAAGGTAGATAAAACGCCATGCCCGGGTACTATTAAATTCGGAGAAATATCGTTTAGTGGATACAAAGTAAAAGAACGAAGATGTAGTTGATCATGAGGAATCGTCAGCCTCGGTGTATTAATAGTTTGGTCACCGTATAATAAAATATCCAAATCAAGAGTCCGTGGCCCCCATCGTACGGTTTTTATGCGACCATACTCATGCTCGATAGATTGTAAGGTATCGAGCAAAGATTCTGGTGGAAGATCTGTGGTTACTGCAATTACTGCGTTGTAGTAATCCGGTTGTCCTGGCGGCCCTATAGGGCTACTTCGATAAAGCTTAGAACAACGTAATAGATTTATACTTTTCTCGGAATCCATGTCATAAACAGCACACTGAAGCTGATGTCTAGAGTTGCCAAGGTTGCTGCCAAGAGCAATATAAGAGGTAGTAGTGATAGCCATTGGAACATTTACCAAGCTGTGCAAGATGATATATGGTTGTGTTGCTCAGTCTATACCCATTACTCTTAAAGGTGTGGGGTTGTTGGCTGCTCTCACTCACCGAAAGCCCCTACTATGCGCAGGTTTAAAGGGCTTCGATCGTTTTGTCGCCTACTCCACCTTCATGGTAGCTGGTATAGATAACAATTTCTTACAAATCACAACTCGGTTTTTTTGGTTTGCGTTTGTTATTACGCTTTTTCTTGCTAGTGTTATTATTCTTGCATTCGTGCAATGCGCTTATCATTTGCGGCAAATTCGTAGATTCCTGTATATCGGTCCACCACTGGCCTGCACCATCAAGCAGTTCCCCTGATAACTCTCTTAATAACAGAAAGTCATAAGCAGCTCTGAAACGCTGATGCTCCAACAATGATTCTATGACACTCGGTTGTCGGCGCACCAGACGAATTTGTAAGTCCCAAATATCTCTAATAGCAACGGAAAATCGTCTAGGTATTGCTGTGTGGCCGGACTGATTTTCTAGTACGATGGTGGCGGCTTGTTGCATGGCCGGTATTGGAGGAACCCTCTGCTTTTCTATACCTATGGCTATCCGGATCATTGGGCCCCACAATAACGTAGCAAACAAAAATGCAGGCGTTACAGACATGCTATGTTGAATTCGATTATCTGTGCTCATTAGCCCTTGGTGAATTAACTCTGCAACGTATTTATCCTGTGCATTAAGGCATTCGCTCGTTGCAGGAAAAAGGTAATTTAGCAGGCGATACTCACGCAAAAGCTTAAAAGTTTCGACACCGTGCCCGAATTGTAGCAACTTGAGTACTTCGTCAAATAGTCGTGCAGGAGGAATATCTCCAAGTAGGTAAGCAAGGTCATGTATTGGGGCGACCGTCTCTTCAGAAATATTAAAGTTAAGTTTGGCGGCGAAACGAATAGCGCGAAGCATCCTCACTGGATCTTCATGATATCGGCGCAGGGGGTCGCCAATTAGTCTAATTTGTTTTTGTTCAATATCATTCACTCCGTCGTAATAATCTGTAATGGTGAAGTCGTTACCGTCATAATAAAGCGCATTAATGGTGAAGTCTCTACGCTTAGCATCGTCTTGCATAGTGCCGTAGACATTATCCCGAAGAATGCGGCCAGACTTGGAATGGTGAGACCGGTCAGAAGATGGGCCGTCACCATCATGATTAGCTCTGAAGGTAGCCACTTCAATAGTTTCTCGCCCAAACATTATGTGAACCAGCTTGAATCGTCGACCAATCAGCCGAGAATTACGAAATATTTTTCGTACTTCTTCAGGAGTTGCGCTAGTTGCCACATCAAAATCTTTAGGTTGAAGCCCCTGATATAAATCACGGATACAGCCTCCCACCAGATAGGCATCATATCCGTGGTTAGTTAGACGATACAAAACCTTGAGGGCATTGTCGCTGATGTTTTTTCTGGATACAGGGTGCTCGTCTCTAGAGATAAGGAATTGAGGTTCTGTCTCTTGCTGAGCATTAACTTTTACAGAGGATACGCTAGATATTAGTGGATCAACGTCGAAGTCGCCATTTGGTGGAGCCGAGTTACCACTCTTTCTGTACTTTCTAGATAAATATCTAAGCACAAGCCCATAAATTAGCAATATCACAAGTACATAAGCTGCACCTATTAACCATTCTTGCATGAAGTCTTCTATTTCAGTTATCAATAAATACTGCCCGCTTACCAACTGACGGACACAGCTTAGTAAATGTACCCATTTACATTGAAGGCGTTGGTTGTGACGGTTCTCATTTACCTCTATCACCTACTGCTAGTAGGTTCCGAGTGGTATCGTTTGTCATCTATTCACGCTTTCAATTGTAACTAGCATCAATACAGTCTTTTTGTGGTTAGTAAAAACAAAAAATATACCACCAAACGTGCATCATAGCATTACCTAGGAGTAAGAATAAGAGCTTTACGATCTTGATCTATTTGAAATATGAACTTACTCAGCACATTCATTCCCAGCAAACCATTGGTTTCTCCCCCAGATTCAAAGTCAAGACTAGCAACTTCAAGGTTTTGGAGAAGGTGCCCGCCAATATGAAATGATTTAAGTTTATACAGCTGTGAAAGTCTGATGCCATTCGCTGTTTTCATCTCAACATGCCCAATTCGTGAAGCTTGTTTTTTTTCCGTAAGTTCCTGTAATAGCTGAGAAGGCATGGTTGTCAACGAAGCTCCTGTATCGATTAACAAGGCAGCCGTAGCGCCAACCTTGCCACCTATTTTTACTGTAACAATAAAGTGTTGCCCATATGCGGTTAGTGGGATAGCTTTTGGGTTTTTTTTATTCTGTGGTTCTGGCTTAGTCGGAAATAACTCAGCAAGAGTCTCCGATGCTTTGCGACCATATTCGTGATCAAACTGGAGGGACTCAAGCTCGCGAGCTGCACTTTCTTTGTCGCCAATGGCAAAATATATTTCGGACATAGCATGGCGGTAAAAAGCATACTCTGATTCCAAAGATGCTAGATTCTGAAACAAAAGCAAACTATTTTCAATAGTTCCAGATTGTTGCTGTTGATCAAATAAGATCTTTGCTAGGCGGTGCGAGCTTTGATTGAAGTACTCTAAATCACTTTCTCTAACCGAGAGAGGGCTTGCGTATAGACAGATTTCAATAGCCTGAGTGATATTCTGGTTACTTTCTAGCACTGCTATCTGAATCTTCAGTAACTCAATATCTTGATAGTAATATTGGGTGAATCGTTCAAGGACACGAATGCAGAGGTCAAAATTGCCACTATTTTGCCATCGTGTCAGTGTACCTATAAGGGTATTCCTGAGCTCTAATAATAATTCTGAGTTTGCGTTTTCATACTCTTGATAAATAGTCAGCGCATCATCAAACCGCCCTTCGTCCAAATAATGTTGAAATATTTGAGCCTCTGTAACAAACCTTTCTTTTTCAATAAGATCAGGTTTGTCAATATTCTGAGGCGTAGATGAAGCGTTAGGATGTTGCATCAGTAAGTTCTGGGGCACGTGAATTTCAAAGGAGCTGTGGAGCCACAAACCCGCAAAGATCCCGCAAGAAAAAAGAAATGAAATGATCAGTAAAGATCGAAAAACAGTCAACTGGCTCTCCTTATATTTGGTTAATTAATGGCATCCTGTGTTCAGAAGTCATCTTGAGAGTTTATCACCATTTCTCTTGAGGGCATGAGGATGTTGGTTGTTCCACCCCAATCACCTCTTATTCGTAGGCTTATAGGGTTAGCTAGTTTGTCGCCATTAATCAAAGTGTGACAACGAAAGATTAAAAAATTGGCTTTTTAGTGTTATATTCTCTGTTTTCAGTGTTAGCATAATCATAGCTTATGAATCTCTTGTAGTTTTGTACATACTCAAGATAATTGCAGCTGTAGGTGCAATTCCATGAGATTAGACAGCTTGATGGTAAGGAAGTTCAGTTAATTTTCTTATTCCTTTTGAGCGTATGAGTTATGAAAGTAAAAAAAGAGCTGGCGCATTGACCTGATTGCGCATAGAATTCTATCCTGTTGAAGGATAGCGTAGTTGGTTGGAGTATGGGTTTATACTAATTACCATACCGTTGTGGATGGTTGATAAACGAATGAATCACAATGAACCTTCAATATAGTAGGTGGTTGGTGTGATGAAAGCAGTCAATAACCACTAGCCTTCAAGGGTAATGGGTATTTACTGTTAGGCTCAAGGTATACAGTTTTCTATAATGGTGTGGATCTGGTGACTGATTTCACTCACTGCAATCCTTGCTGTTGGTATGCCCATTGCTGAGTTCGTTTGTCGCTCGCCCACGCCCTCAATGATGACGGACATAACACAAGACAGTTTGGGGCCCGTAGCTCAGTTGGTTAGAGCATCCGACTCATAATCGGCAGGTCGAGTGTTCAAGTCACTCCGGGCCCACCATTTTCTGTAAAATTCAAACAGTTACTGTGCGGTAATTACTTAAAGATATTGTTTTAGTAAGCAAGTAGTGCTGTCAAAGATTGTTTGGCTACATCAGTATAATTTTTTGATATAACTTACTCCTTGAAATGCCTACATTTGAAATCCATCCATGTATCCCACAGTATCTGGCGCTAAACCACACCTCGTAACGAAAATATTGTAAAGGTATTAAATAGTTAACAATCTTAGTTTATGGGTAGCATCCCCTTAACTCGTTATTGCCTATGTGTAAGATATGGTTCATATGCGAATTGGTTAACGTGATACTCTTTGAAATAACTGGATTGTACCAGTTACCCTTTGAAGGTGCTGGGGTGATAGTTATGCTAGCAGGGAAGCTGAAGGCAAGAGTATATGCTACCGAGGCTCCATTGAAGGCATGAGTAGACGACAAGTTATCAAAGACAACAAGCCCATCAATTCATCAGCCTTTCAGTAGTCGGTAATTGGGGAGTGAGGCCGAGCAATAACCCAGCGCCTTCAAGGGGAGGTGTAAAGTAGCTTATTTTTTGAAGTAACTCGTTTAACGGCGTAATCTAGATTCTGGAAAGTTATGATCAGGCTCAAAATCATCAATGAGCTTGCGCGGTAGTGGTTTCTTGATCAGGCGCTCAATATCAGAAAGCTGCTTGAGCTCATCGGCACTGACTAGCGATAGAGCTTTACCCATAGAACCTGCCCGGCCTGTTCGACCAATTCTATGAACATAGTCTTCAGGGACATTAGGTAAATCAAAATTCACAACTTGTGGTAATTGTTGAATGTCGAGACCCCGAGCTGCAATATCCGTTGCCACTAAAATGCGAATCTCACCTTTTTTGAATTCAGCCAGAGCCTTGGTGCGCGCAGATTGGCTTTTATTACCGTGAATAGCTGCTGCACTGATACCTTCTTCTTCTAGGTAACGTGTGAGCTTATTGGCTCCATGCTTGGTTCTAGTAAATACAAGTACCTGCTGCCACTGTCTATCGTGAATCAAGTGGGTAAGTAGTGCCGATTTTCGCTTTTTATCAACTGGATGAATCCACTGTTTGACCGTTGTTGCAGTAGTATTTCTTGGGGTGACTGAAATTTCTACAGGGTTATGCACTAAGCCTTTGGCCAATGTTCTGATTTCATTTGAGAATGTTGCCGAGAACATCAAATTTTGGCGTTGTTTTGGAAGAAGGGACATGATTTTTTTAATATCACGGATAAAACCCATATCTAGCATTCTATCTGCTTCATCCAATACCAATATCTTCAGGTGATTGAATTTCACTGCATTCTGACCATACACATCCAGTAAGCGTCCTGGGGTTGCGATAAGAATATCAACGCCTTTGCGCAACTTCATCATCTGGGGATTAACCTTAACTCCTCCAAAAACTACTGTGGACGTTAAGGATAAATATTTACCATAATCTAAAGCGCTTTCTCCAATCTGAATAGCTAACTCCCGAGTAGGTGTTAATACTAACGCATGCACGTGATTGCTCTGCGGGTGTCTACTTTTCGATAGACGCTCCAGTATAGGCAGAATAAAAGCAGCTGTTTTTCCTGTCCCAGTCTGGGCAGCAGCCATTACATCCTGCCCCTTAATCACAGCAGGAATGGCCTGCAGCTGAATGGGAGAAGGAGTTTTATAGCCTTGCTCAGATACGGCTTTGAGGATAGGAGCGGATAGACCCAAGGTGGTAAAGCTCATGAACGCATCTCTTAGCGACTTTTAAAAAAACCAAAATTCCAACGAACACGCAGCTTACAGGAACTTGCCAGAATTCGCTATTGTTCTGAAGTGAACTTGCTCTATGAATGCATGGCTAGGGATTGCATTCGCTCTTCAGTAACTTAGCAATTATACTCAGTTCCGTTGAAGTTGGGGGTGGTGTTCGTTAACGTAGTTGTTGCAGCAACTAAAGCGGCTTTCTTAAGTTTATCCGATAAACATCTGTCTGAATTTGGCGGGAAGGCAGATTATTGAAGGTATCACTGTTACTGACGTTAATAATCACTTAACGTTCCGTTTCAAGAGGTTTGTTGCGTGGTTCTGGCCTGTAGGCACTTTATTTACTGTCTGGCAACACATCACACCCAAGATGCCAGTAGCACGCACCAATTGACCGACGGACACATTATTCGGTGGCTTTTCTGAATTATGGACTCTTTGAGCTCTTCTGGGTAGCGTGGTATTGATCGCTCTCTGACTCAACCCCCTGTGCAAGTTGGAAAAATCAGGAAAGCACCTATGGTTTTTTCGTTCATACCGGTGTCGATGAAGATGGCTTTATTCAGAGGCAAAGCGTAACGCCTGGCAATGTTCATGATTCTCAGGAGCGTGATACTCTGCTACTGGGGATGAAACGGCACTGTATGCGGATTACACTTACAGCTCTGAACAGACCCGAGAGAAATTAGCGCAGCTAGGTATTAAAGATCAAGTTCAACGTAAGGGCTAGATAGGAAAGACTCTATCGAAAGAAGATAGAACTCGTAACAAAGAAATAGCCGTAACACGTGCGGGTGGTGAGCGTCCTTTTACTACCTATAAAAGACACTACGGACTTGCCAGAACTCGGTTCATGGGCCTTGCCAAAAAAGCGACAATTTATGGGCTGGCCGCTATTGCTGCGAACATTCGTAAAGGTACTAAGTTTTTGGTGCTCTATGGTGTGTCAAAACCATGTTATACAGGATAGGTACGTTAAAAATCAGTCCGAGCACTAAAATCAGTGTATAAAACAAATGATTTGATGTTCAACGCCTTAGAAAGTTTCATAATGGCTGACAAAACTTGGAAAGTTCAATTACCGTGACCAAAATCGTTGGTTATCATTAGGTCTCAAGGAGTTACTGGTGCTTGATTATTGTTATTTAAATAAACATCTAAAAAAATGCTATTCGTTTTATTGTACTGTTGTTGTAGTCTATTTGTTTTCGTATATAAAGCATATAATAAAATACTGCTTCGTCCACATAACTTTGATCTAATCTTCTTGGCAAAAGATCATAAAACTGTGGGAAGGTGGCATAGTCACGAGTTAAAACATGCATGCCGCGCAGGAACTTACAGTTTTCTAACTGATAATCATGGTGTATTTGTTAACTGGTAAACTTAACTTTATCCTAGTGAATAAATTATACTTACCAATATTTAAAAGAAAAAATTATGTTGCTAAAAGAAAAAATATCAATTATTATTTCGCACCTATGACAACTTTATTTAAATAGGAATGTTTTTCATTATGAAGTACTTCTATACAAAACATCATCTTAAGCTATTAAGCGTAGCTGTCGTGGTTTTCTCATTGTTCAGTGTGGTGAGTAGTGCTCCTGCTTTCTCTTCTAAAGACTGTATGAGTAAAAGCGTTTGTGTGCCAGCAGATTGTATGAGGGTGATGGACATATTACGTATTGTTAATACGCCTATAATGTTATCTAAGGGACTTGTGATTTTGGAAAAAAGTATAACCAAAAAAGATAGTTGTGAAGAATTTGATGCGGTGATTTTGAACGTTGATCTGGACACAACTGCGCGTATTTTGATGGGTTATCTTGACGAAATACAGCGCATGGAACCCTTAGACTGTATTCCTATAGTAAAGGTTAACGGTGCTCTAGAATTGTTATACGATTTTCTTTTTACTATAAAAGATATGATATACATATCAGCACCTGAAGGATGCTGGCAACCTGAAAGTATAGAAATATATTCATTGTTAGACTGCATAGTACGGCATTCTTTTTTTAAGGAAGGGAATCAAAAATCTATTCTGCCGATGCTATCTTTACAAGGAAAAGGGGAAGAGGAAGAGGGAGGGGTAGGGTCTACACAAGAAGAGGTAATTGATCATGAGCAAGAAGAGTATTCGCTCAGAGATAAGAGGGCCGTTTCTTCTCGAAAACGAGCCAGATCTAACGTTATAGACCATGATGAACTAAAGGAAAAAAAAGCTAATATGGAGGACTTACAATATGGTGTAAGAGGTGCAGTAGGCGCAGTAGCTCTATGTGTTAAGCGAAAACGGGAAAGAGAATTTATGGGGAACGACATAAATAGTCTAGAAGGAATCGTGAAAAAAATAAAAATAGGAGATTAAATATATGTATTTAGATCTGAAGTGCATTATTTGTTGAGGGTGTAAGTAGGTGATAAATGAGCGAAGCCCCATGAGCCTTGAGAAGTGGGTCATTGGGGTGAGTGAGGGCATTAACAAACCCACGCCTTCAGAAGGAATGGGTGTAAATGAGTGATTGTATCTTAGACAGGCTCTTTTCCTGATTAAACTGCTAGTAGATGCTAATCATCTCGCGCTGTATCTGAAATGCTAATCCTGCTTAATAACTGGCTATCAATAGTACTTAAGGTTATCAATAGGCGCATTTTCTTGGGTGCTTGTAATTTAATCAGGAAAAATACATTTAAGTTCCCGGATAAACATATCTCTATACTTATTATCATACAGTATCATTTGACTTGTTCGCATTACTTTATAGCCAAGTTTTCCCTCAAGAACAAAATCAACAAACCGGTCTTTTGCTACCCTACAATTCTTATCCATATCATCTTTAAAAAAATGATGTGGTCCATCGACTTCAACTATTACGCACCGGGATTGCGAACTTAAATAGATGTCAACAGGAAATTTTTTTATACAACTGTCGCTAGATATTGTCACGTTAGTGGTGTTAGATTGAATAAATGCTCTAACATCTTTTTCCAGTGTTGAATGTGCTTTGTTCGTTCTATTGAAGCAGATATCATCTGTGTTATTTGCGCCATTAAAGTAGATAATATTAATAAATTCGAGCTGCCAACTAGCTATACATCTAATGTGTTTGTTTATGAGATCTCGATCTATTTTAGGTATTATCTTTGCTAGTTTAATAATCCTCTTTCTCGTTTTTCTATGAGTATTGCCGTAATCTTCAAGAACAACAAAATGAAGAATAGTTATAGCCCAATATAAAGAAAGCTTGCTTTCTGTACCCATTATTGAATACGTCTTCTCATATAAAATTGTGGCAAGTTTGATAGCTTCTTTGATGATGTTTTTTGACTTTAGTGGAAGCTGAGATATCGCTGTTAAAATTAGAACTCCAGATATGAATTCATCATCGTCTCGTTTCTCTATATAAATCTTTATTAGTTTTGTAATAAGCTCTTCAGAAGAACAATGCCGTAAGCGACTTACTCCTTTGATAACGCCCGTTAAATCATGTAGTGACCAGTTTCGAGGTTCAGAATTATCGTGATCCAACGCATCAACAATTTCCCTTAGGGCTTTCTGTATTAGGGCATCATTATTAGCACTATCGAGTATTCTTAGTAATATTTGTAGGAGGCTAACTGACCAATCTGATATATTTATTTGTCCGCTCACAATAAAGTGGGCGATATTGTTAAGAAGACGCCCAACTTCTTGTAGTCTATAATGTTGGCCAAATCCAGATAAAGTACGAGACAAATCTCCTGAAGGAAGACTTAATAACTGTTCAGCTTTGTTTTCCATAAAAAAAGCAGCCATCTTATTTAGAGCTTGTTCTGTATACTTGTCGTTATAATCAGACAATATGTGGATTAAATTAGCTATCGATGTAGATGAGTGGAGTGATAGATTGAAACTATCATCGCTTATCTTCTTGGAGATATTTTCCAGGAGTATACGACTATCATCTCCACCATTCCTGCTTAAGTGATAGATTGTATTTATATGATGTACCAAGAACCACTCTTCAGGGTTACTAAGTATATGACGGGTGATATTTTGGAGTGCCTTATGTGTAATCTCTGTTCTATGTTTGCAAAACTTTGAAGTAATAGTTTCAATATCATAAATATCCCAAGAGTTCAGATTAGCCGTGGCCATAAAATCGGCTATTTTCTGAACAGCTTTTTCAATTTGCTGTCCAAGAGTAAAAGTGAGTAGAGCCATGATCCTTCTTAATTGATAGCTATCCCATTTTGACAAGTTAACTTCTTTATGGCAAAAATGACTAACTACATTTTCCAGAGCTTCTCTTTGTGTACTAGAACCACCAGTTAATGCAGATATAATTATGATCCAATCGTTAGTACACAAGCATGATGTATTTATATGCGCACTGGATATGAACGTTGCTATATTATGAAAAATGATTGGGATTTTAGGTAACCATTGGTATTTATCTATATGCTTCAATGCTTGCAGTATGATTGCTATGTCAGAAAAATTGCTGCCGACAAGCTTGATTTTGGTGCGTGCTAAATGAGATGTGATGTGTTGAAGAGCTATTTTATATGATGCTTCTTCTATTAGATTCAGCAAGTCTACTTTTTGCAGGCGCGACAAAGAGCTAAGTATTGCGGCTATGCTTCTCAGGTTAAAATGTGATAAATCTGATTTTATAATGTAATTTAACACCTTGATTATAGTTGTCCTTATACTTTCTCCTTTAGACTTTAATAGAGCGGTAAGTATTAGACTCAATTGTTGTCCGCCCCAATTCTGGAAAGTACAATTTTCTGTAATATAATTAGTGATCTTGTGAAGAGCTTCTTTTTCTTTATTTGAACTTCCCATGACTAAGGCAGTGACGGCAACTGTGAAGTGAATATGTTTCCATGTTCGCAGGTGGTCGGTACTTTGGCTAACTATATTACTTGCAATCATCTCGCGGACAATATTAGCATTAGAATCTGTATGCGAGGAAAGCGGACAGAGTATTGAGCGTATACTCACGCATGTCCAAATACCATCAGCTATTGCTATATCTCCTCTGGCTAGTTGGCCAGTCAATAGATTTATGGAATCATGGTCTTTACATAAGTAGGCTGCATCGAAATAGGCAGCAATATCAGCCACATCATGAGCCAATGTGCAGTTAACTGAGTGGTTTACAGCTCTTATGACATGAGAGCGTAGTTGGAGTATGTCTGCTGGCTTACTAGCGAATCTAACAAGTAAGGTGAGGTTGCATTTATTGGCTTTATTGAACACGCATACTCTGCTTTTGTTATATACACCATAGGCATTATAAGAAAATAACAAAATTGTGCTTGTTATCAAAAAAATTCGTATCAATATTACGTTTGGCAATATCATAAGTTCTTAATCCTACTGTATTGGTAAGTTATAGAGGCTATGTTCTGGGAATAATCTTTAGTAGATCTAAAAACATAATCGCAGATAATACCCTATAATCTAAATTTTTCCAAAAAGTTTTGGGTGTTTATATGTAATGAAAGTAATTTATATCAGATGTTATGTTGATGGCTACCATCGCCCAGGGGGGGGCGGCAAGTGTTTGTCAGTATGATTGTCTCTCCAGCTCGAACTGCTTTCTTAAGTTTATTCGATAAATATCTGCTTGGATTAAGTCAAGCATATGGAGTCAAAATACAGTTTTTTTGTAGCGCTAAGGGCTTCGCTGTTTTGTTTTTTCATTAAACATTCGGTGATTGTCTATGGGTGCTTTAGATTCACCCAGGTGTCGTTGTGTGTTAGAAGTTTTAGTCCGATGTACTTATACTCTTTGTGGTACTATAGAAGAAATCCATATCTAAGTTCCGTGCTATTTCAGCATTCGCAAATGGCTTTCGTGGATAATTATGCCGGTACGTTAGGCTTTTAAAAATATTCTTAAAATAAGGCTTATCATTGCTGACTTTTGGGAGGCTATACATAAAATATTTGAAGTTGATACGCGTCGGTAAGTGATCGGGGCCGCAGAAGATTAAGAGTTACAATTGAAGGTGAGCTAAAGCTGTAAATAATCCTACATCTTTAAGGTAAATGGGTAGAAGTGGCTGTGATGAGCGAGCGTTGACGACAATATCACATAATCACGGGTAATGGGGAAAAATGAGCTAGCTATGTTAGGTATCTGTAAGGTGGTCAGGGTAATGTCGTCTTTCATGCGATAATCTTTATGTCTTACTGTTACCTGTTTTGGTTTTTTGCTGAGCCACAGTTACTTTTTACATATGCGTCAAGAGGCGTTTACCTTGATATAGTATTTATGTGTTAAATAGGGCTGATTAATTACTTTTAGACAGATAATAACTGGCAACTAGATCTATGGATAACCAGTTGGCGAGTAGAAAAAATCTTTAGAATATACAACTTAAAAACTGTATGTTTTCTGACCTGTCTTTGTATATTAACTTTTCACCTAGAAATATTAGAAGCATTAATTCAAATATAAAGTACATCATTTATATCTGTTATCATTGAAGGTATGAATAGGTAATAAACAAGGGGAACCCCATAGGGTTACGGGATCCCAATCAGCTGCTGCTCGTAGGATTATGAGGGCTTAGTTTGCTTGTACTCTACTAAAACTTCCTGCGGAGACTGGCGCCACAGCAAGAGCATCTATAATCTTCTGGATAAACTTACTTTTACACTCATCGTCTCTTGCTTCTTCGTAATTGATCCGTATGATTTTATATCTCAATTGTTGTTCAATAACAAAATCAACAAACCGATCTTTTGCTAACCTATGAGTATTATTGTCTTTATCTTTAAAAAAGTGTTGAGGACCATCTATTTCAACGAGCACGCATTTAGTTCCTGACTGTATTAAAAGATCAGAAGGAAATCCACGTATAAGACAAGGGGTGCATATATCCACATAAGGAACTGATTTTTTGATCAATTTGTTTATATGATTCTTCAACACCGTTTTTTTTGTGTGATTATGTTTTAATAACTTTATACTATTTGATTTATATCTGTGGTTAGAATTCATGATATTTATGAATTCTTCCTGCCAGTAATTTAGGACATGTGTATGTCTTTTTGTTGTATGCTGATTTATTTCAGGTATTATTTTTTTTAGTTTGCTAATCTTCTTTTTAGTTTTTTTGTTACTATCAACTTTCCTCCATTCTTCATGCACAACAAAATGCAAAATAGTTATACCCCAAAATAAAGAAAGTTTCTTTTCTTGAGTCATATTTGCATACGATTTCTTATATAAAACTGCGGCAAGCTTGACTGCTACTGTGATTATTTTGCTTGATTCTATCGGGAGATGACATATCGCTGATAGAATATTCACTCCATATGTACTTTCATTTTCTTCTCTCTTCTCTAGATAAACATGGGCTAACCGCGCAAGCAACCTTTCAGAAGAATAATTTCGAAAGTTACTCACTCCTTTGGCCACGCGTGCTAAAGTTGGTATTGACCATTTTCGCAGTTCTTTCTTAGGTCGATTTAACTCAGCAACAATCTTACTAAAAGCTTGCTGTAGTACATCATCTTGCTTAGAGTTATTTAGTGTTGTTAGTAATATTTCTAGGGTATCGATTTTCCAAGATGATAAATGTATGTCTTCTTTTATCAGAGCTCTGGAAACATGCTGAATAACACCACTGACAGCCTTAGATTTAGTCTGCTTGCCAAATCTATAGAGAATCCATTTTAAATGCTTTGGAGGTAAGTATAACAATTGTTCAGGGTTATTGTATAGAAGGAAACTCGCGATATTATGAAGAGCTTTCCCTATACGTTTATTATTATGCCTACACAAGGCGGTGACTAACTTCGCTAAAGATATATATGAATAGTGTGATAGATCAAGGGTGTTATCGCTTACATCACTGGTAACTTTCTGTGTAAACTCCAGGCAATTACGGTCCCTACTTTTACTTAAAGAGTTTACTAAGTTTATATAGCTATCAGTGCATAAATCTCTTGGTTTGTGAAGCATATGACTGGCGATTTGTTCTATCGCACTGCTATGTATCCTTATGCCACTTGAGCACAACACTTTAGCGAGTTGTGCAAGATCTATAATTTCCCAATAATCCAGATCTGTCTTGACTATATAGTCTCCTATTTTCTTAATGGCTAGTTCAATGTGCTGTCCATCTTGATAAGAAAATGCAGTTAGCACACTCATCAATTCAATTTTTGTCCATTTTGATAGGTGTACATCTTTTATATGAAAATAATTAGCTAAAATTTTAATAGCTTCTTTTTCTATCTCATACTTACCCTGTAATCCACATATCATCGTCGTCCAGTCATTACTGGTAGAGGGAGAGATAGATATATCTGATTTGATGATAAGTTTAGCCAAATTATGTCTAATTTTGGTGACGTTATTTGGCCAGCCTAACTCAGACATATGCAACAATCCGTTGATTAGGCTCGCTACCTTCTTACCACTATAGTTTGAGAAATCTACTTTGGTACTGGCTAAATGATCAATGATAAGTTGAAGAGCTATTTTATATGTTTTTTCATCATCTGTGTTTTTTGAATAGCTATTTCGTAATTTAGTCAAAGACGTAAACATTGTTGATGTGCTATCAGCATTCCAACACGACAAGCCAGATTTGATAATGGAGCGACATACCTTGAGCATGGCCACTCTTGTGTTCTCACTATCACTCCTAGTCAGAGATCTAGATAACAGACTCAAATGGTGGCCTCCCCAGTTATCTATATTGCAGTTTTTTGTGAGAATACGAGGTTCTACTGATGAAGATGCATTATGAGATGTGGTGGAATCTATTTTTGAAAGTGGTAATGTTAATTCTCTGTTTTTGTTATGTACAGCACAGGCATTATAAGGGAATAACAATATTGTGCTTGTTATAACAATACATCGTATCAATATTATATGTGATAGTATCATAAGTCTTTAATCCTATTGTATTGGTAAATAATAGTGGCTATGTTCTGAGCTAAGGTATTTAGCAAATCTGAAAACCATAATCGTGTATCATACCCTGTAATTGTAATTTCTCCAAAAAATTCTGAATCCTTATATATCAATGGAAATAATTCATATTGGTTTTGATGATGCTGTCTATCATCGGTAACAAAAGTTTGTAGAAACGGCAGGTGTGTCAGCATAATGGTTGCTCCAAGTAAAGACGCTTTTTTGAGGTTGTTCTGGATTAATATAATAAGTGCAATTGGCTGAAGTTTTATAGGTGAGCCAGCTGCCGGTATATTTGTAGCTTACACACTAAAAATGAAAGCCAAGAATGAGTACTCAAACCAGGCAATACAAGCAGTTGACTCAAGGGCAATGGTATCAGATTGAGGCTCTTCTTGGAGCATACTACATGCAGAAAAAAATAGCAGTGTCAGTAGGTATCAGTGAGAGTGCTTTATCACGAGAGTTGAGTCGTAATGTTCAAGAATTCTTTGTTTTGTTTTCTCGTTACCTATGACCTGAATCGGTGACTGAAAATCAGCCAAGCATTATCGGCGGAGGTTTACTTTGCGCACCCCTACAGCTCTTGGGAGCGAGGGTTAAATGAGAGCACCAAAGGCTTGCTACGACAATATTTCTCAAAGAATACAGACTTCAAGAAGGTCGGTCAGAGAGAGGTGAAGCGAGCATTGATGCGGCTTAATTCTCGGCCAAGAAAAGATTTGAATTTCAAAACACCAGCCCTCATAATGGGTGAACACAGGGCTGTGTTAGCAGCTTAAGCTGTGATGCACTTGGAACTTGAATCCGCGAAATAAGAAGAAATTCCTATCAACTCAATGAATACAATATTGTCCAGATATACCTAGCACCTACATGTAGGGCGCGTAACAATTGCTTCTTCATGGTTACGTCAACTTCAGGTTATGAGTATATAATTAAGCAACTCTCATACAATGAAAACTGCTATTAACTGAGACACGATAACCGTTACACCAAAAACAAAACAAGCCCCCAACATCCAGTCACCAACAGGAGCCCGATAATCACCGGTCAGACCTTTTTTCCGCAACACCCAAACAATGACTACTGGCAATAAAACCGCAAGAATTGACAAGGCAATGGCCGCATATCCAAGCGCAGAAACAAACCCTTCTGGAAAAAAAACGCAAATATAACAGGAGGAACAAAAGTGAGAGCAGCCGTTTGGCAACGTCCTATTGTAGAATCCGTTCGCTGAAATAAGCTAGCCAAATAATGAAATAAACCAAGGGCAACACCCAATACAGAAGTAAGAAGCGCCAGATCCGAAAACGTGAACAAGAATACGTTTATCTTTGAATTTTGACCCATCCTAGACAACTGAAGTAGCTCTATGTGTTAAGCGAAAACGGGAAAGAGAATTTATGGGGAACGACATAAATAGTCTAGAAGGAATCGTGAAAAAAATAAAAATAGGAGATTAAATATATGTATTTAGATCTGAAGTGAATTATTTGTTGAGGGTGTAAGTAGGTGATAAATGAGCGAAGCCCCATGAGCCTTGAGAAGTGGGTCATTGGGGTGAGTGAGGGCATTAACAAACCCACGCCTTCAGAAGGAATGGGTGTAAATGAGTGATTGTATCTTAGACAGGCTCTTTTCCGGATTAAACTGCTAGTAGATGCTAATCATCTCGCGCTGTATCTGAAATGCTAATCCTGCTTAATAACTGGCTATCAATAGTACTTAAGGTTATCAATAGGCGCATTTTCTTGGATGCTTGTAATTTAATAAGGAAAAATACATTTAAGTTCCCGGATAAACGTATCTCTATACTTATTATCATACAGTATCATTTGACTTGTTCGCATTACTTTATAGCCAAGTTTTCCCTCAAGAACAAAATCAACAAACCGGTCTTTTGCTACCCTACAATTCCTATCCATATCATCTTTAAAAAAATGATGTGGTCCATCGACTTCAACTATTGCGCACCGGGATTGCGAACTTAAATACATGTCAACAGGAAATCCTTTTATACAACGGTCGCTAGATATTGTCACGTTAGTGGTGTTAGATTGAATAAATGCTCTAACATCTTTTTCCATTATTGAATGTGCTTTGTTCGTTCTATTGAAGCAGGTATCATCTGTGTTATTTGCGCCATTAAAGTAGATAATATTAATAAATTCGAGCTGCCAACTAGATATACTTCTAATGTGTTTGTTTATGAGGTCTGGATCTATTTTAGGTATTATCTTTGCTAGTTTAATAATCCTCTTTCTCGTTTTTCTATGAGTATTGCCATAATCTTCAAGAACAACAAAATGAAGAATAGTTATAGCCCAATATAAAGAAAGCTTGTTTTCTGTACTCATTATTGAATACGTCTTCTCATATAAAATTGTGGCAAGTTTGATACCTTCTTTGATGATGTTTTTTGACTTTAGTGGAAGCTGAGATATCGCTGTTAAAATTAGAACTCCAGATATGACTTCATCATCGTATCGTTTCTCTATATAAATCTTTACTAGTTTTGTAATAAGCTCTTCAGAAGAACAATGCCGTAAGCGACTTACTCCTTTGATAACGCCCGTTAAATTATGTATTGACCAGTTTCGAGGTTCAGCATTATCGTGATCCAACGCATCAACAATTTTCCTTAGGGCTTGCTGTATTAGGGCATCATTATTAGTACTATCGAGTATTCTTAGTAATACTTGTAGGAGGCCAACTGGCCAATCTGATATATTTATTTGTCCGCTCACAATAAAGTGGGCGATATTGATAAGAAGACGCCCAACTTTTTGTAGTTTATAATGTTTGCCAAATTCAGATAAAGTACGAGACAAAGCTCCTGAAGGAAGACTTAATAACTGTTCAGCTTTGTTTTCCATAAAAAAAGCAGCCATCTTATTTAGAGCTTGTTCTGTATACTTGTTGTTATAATCAGACAATATGTGGACTAAATTAGCTATCGATTTAGATGAGTAGAGTGATAGATTGAAACTATCATCGCTTATCTTCTTGGCGATATTTTCCAGGAGTATACGATCATCATCTCCACCATTCCTGCTTAAGTGATAGACTGTATCTATATAATGTGCCAAGAACCACTCTTCAGGTTTACTAAGTATATGACGGGTGATATTTTGGAGTGCCTTATGTGTAATCTCTGTTCTATGTTTGGAAAACTTTGCAGTAATAATTTCAATATCATAAATAGTCCAAGAGTTCAGATTAGCCGTGGCCATAAAATCGGCTATTTTCTGAACAGCTTTTTCAATTTGCTGTCCACCAGCAACAGTGAGTATAGTCATCATCCTTCTTAATTGATAGCTATCCCATTTTGACAAGTTAACTTCTTTATGGCAAAAATGACTAACTACATTTTCCAGAGCTTCTCTTTGTGTACTAGAACCACCAGTTAATGCAGATATAATTATGATCCAATCGTTAGTACACAAGCGTGATGTATTTATATGCGCACTGGATATGAACGTTGCTATATTATGAAAAATGACTGGGATTTTAGGTAACCATTGGTATTTATCTATATGCTTCAATGATTGCAGTATGACTGCTATGTCAGAAAAATCGCTGCCGACAAGCTTGATTTTGGTGCGTGCTAAATGAGATGTGATGTGTTGAAGAACTATTTTATATGATGCTTCTTCTATTAGATTCAGCAAGTCTACTTGTTGCAGGCGCGACAAAGAGCTAAGTATTGAGGCTATGCTTCTCAGGTTAAAATATGATAAATCTGATTTTATAATGTAATTGAACACCTTGATTATAGTTATCCTTATACTTTCTCCTTTAGACTTTAATAGAGCGGTAAGTAATAGACTCAATTGTTGTCCGCTCCAATTCTTGAAAGTACAATTTTCTGTAATATAATTCGTGATCTTGTGAAGAGCTTCTTTTTCTTTATTTGAATTTCCCATGACTAAGGCATTGACGGCAGCTGTGAAGTTAATATATTTCCATGTTCGCAGGTCGGTACTTTGGCTAACTATCTTACTTGCAACCATCTCGCGGACAATATTAGCATTAGAATCTGTATGCGAGGAAAGCGAACAGAGCATTGAGCGTATACACACGGATGTCCAACTACCATCAGCTATTGCTATATCTCCTCTGGCTAGTTGGCCAGTCAATAGATCTATGGAATCATGGTCTTTACATAAGTAGGCTGCATCTAAATAGCCAGCAATATCAGCCACATCATGAGCCAATGTGCAGTTAACTGAGTGGTTTACAGCTCTTATGACATGAGAGCGTAGTGGGCGCATGTTTCCTGTCTTATTAGCTACTCTAATAAGTAAGTTGAGGTTGCATTGATTGGATTCATTGAACACGCATACTCTGCTTTTGTTATATACACCATAGGCATTATAAGAAAATAACAAAATTGTGCTTGTTATCAAAAAAAATCGTATCAATATTACGTTTGGCAATATCATAAGTTCTTAATCCTACTGTATTGGTAAGTTATAGAGGCTATGTTCTGGGAATAATCTTTAGTAGATCTAAAAACATAATCGCAGATAATACCCTATAATCTAAATTTTTCCAAAAAGTTTTGGGTGTTTATATGTAATGAAAGTAATTTATATCACATGTTATGTTGATGGCTACCATCGCTCAGGGGGGGGCGGCAAGTGTTTGTCAGTATGATTGTCTCTCCAGCTCGAACTGCTTTCTTAAGTTTATTCGATAAATATCTGCTTGGATTAAGTCAAGCATATGGAGTCAAAATACAGTTTTTTTGTAGCGCTAAGGGCTTCGCTGTTTTGTTTTTTCATTTAACATTCGGTGATTGTATATGGGTGCTTTAGATTCACCCAGGTGTCGTTGTGTGTTAGAAGTTTTAGTCCGATGTACTTATGCTCTTTGTGGTACTATAGAAGAAATCCATACCTAAGTTCCGTGCTATTTCAGCATTCGCAAATGGCTTTCGTGGATAATTATGCCGGTACGTTAGGCTTTTAAAAATATTCTTAAAATAAGGCTTATCATTGCTGACTTTTGGGAGGCTATACATAAAATATTTGAAGTTGATACGCGTCGGTAAGTGATCGGGGCCGCAGAAGATTAAGAGTTACAATTGAAGGTGAGCTAAAGCTGTAAACAATCCTACATCTTTAAGGTAAATGGGTAGAAGTGGCTGTGATGAACGAGCGTTGACTACAATATCACATAATCACTGGTAATGGGGATAAATGAGCTAGCTATGTTAGGTATCTGTAAGGTGGTCAGGGTAATGTCGTCTTTCATGCGATAATCTTTATGTCTTACTGTTACCTGTTTTGGTTTTTTGCTGAGCCACAGTTACTTTTTACATATGCGTCAAGAGGCGTTTACCTTGATATAGTATTTATGTGTTAAATAGGGCTGATTAATTACTTTTAGACAGATAATAACTGCCAACTAGATCTATGGATAACCAGTTGGCGAGTAGAAAAAATCTTTAGAATATACAAATTAAAAACTGTATGTTTTTTGACCTGTCTTTGTATATTAACTTTTCACCTAGAAATATTAGAAGCATTAATTCAAATATAAAGTACATCATTTATATCTGTTATCATTGAAGGTATGAATAGGTAATAAGCAAGGGGAACCCTATAGGGTTACGGGATCCCAATCAGCTGCTGCTCGTAGGATTATTAGGGCTTAGTTTGCTTGTACTCTACTAAAACTTCCTGCGGAGACTGGCGCCGCAGCAAGAGCATCTATAATCTTCTTGATAAACTTACGTTTACACTTATCGTCTTTTGCTTCTTCGTAATTGATCCGTATGATTTTATATCCCAATTGTTGTTCAATAACAAAATCAACAAACCGATCTTTTGCTAACCTATGAGTATTATTGTCTTTATCTTTAAAAAAGTGTTGAGGACCATCTATTTCAACGAGCACGCATTTAGTTCCTGACTGTATTAAAAGATCAGAAGGAAATCCACTTATAAGACAAGGGGTGCATCTATCCACATAAGGAACTGATTTTTTGATCAATTTGTTTATATGATTTTCCAATATCGTTTTGTGTGTGTGATTCTCTTTTAATAACTTTATACTATTTGATTTATATCTGTGGTTAGAATTCATGATATTTATGAATTCTTCCTGCCAGTAATTTAGGACATGTGTATGTCTTTTTGTTGTATGCTGATTTATTTCAGGTATTATTTTTTTTAGTTTGCTAATCTTCTTTTTAGTTTTTTTGTTACTATCAACTTTCCTCCATTCTTCATGCACAACAAAATGCAAAATAGTTATACCCCAAAATAAAGAAAGTTTCTTTTCTTGAGTCATATTTGCATACGATTTCTTATATAAAACTGAGGCAAGCTTGACTGCTACTGTGATTATTTTGCTTGATTCTATCGGGAGATGACATATCGCTGATAGAATATTCACTCCATATGTACTTTCATTTTCTTCTCTCTTCTCTAGATAAACATGGGCTAACCGCGCAAGCAACCTTTCAGAAGAATAATTTCGAAAGTTACTCGCTCCTTTGGCCACGCGTGCTAAAGTTGGTATTGACCATTTTCGCAGTTCTTTCTTAGGTCGATTTAACTCAGCAACAATCTTACTAAAAGCTTGCTGTAGTACATCATCTTCCTTAGAGTTACTTAGTGATGTTAGTAATATTTCTAGGGTATCGATTTTCCAAGATGATAAATATATGTCTTCTTTTATCAGAGCTTTGGAAATATGCTGAATAACACCACTGACAGCCTTAGATTTAGTCTGCTTGCCAAATCTAGAGAGAATACATCTTAAATGATTTGGAGGTAAGTATAACAATTGTTCAGGGTTATTGTATAGAAGGAAACTCGCGATATTATGAAGAGCTTTCCCTATACGTTTATTATTATGCCTACACAAGGCGGCGACTAACTTCGCTAAAGATATATATGAATAGTGTGATAGATCAAGGATGCTATCGCTTACATCACTGGTAACTTTCTGTGTAAACTCCAGGCAATTACAGTCCCTACTTTTACTTAAAGAGTTTACTAAGTTTATATAGCTATCAGTGCATAAATCTCTTGGTTTGTGAAGCATATGACTGGCGATTTGTTCTATCGCACTGCGATGTATACTTATGCCACTTGAGCACAACACTTTAGCGAGTTGTGCAAGATCTCTAATTTTCCAATAATCCAGATCTGTCTTGACTATATAGTCTCCTATTTTCTTAATGGCTAGTTCAATGTGCTGTCCATCTTGATAAGAAAATGCAGTTAGCACATTCATCAATTCAATTCTTGTCCATTTTGATAGGTGTACATCTTTTATATGAAAATAATTAGCTAAAATTTTAATAGCTTCTTTTTCTATCTCATACTTACCCTGTAATCCACATATCATCGTCGTCCAGTCATTACTGGTAGAGGGAGAGATAGATATATCTGATCTGATGATAAGTTTAGCCAAATTATGTCTAATTTTGGTGACGTTATTTGGCCAGCCTAACTCAGACATATGCAACAATCCGTTGATTAGGCTCGCTACCTTCTTACCACTATAGTTTGAGAAATCTACTTTGGTACTGGCTAAATGATCAATGATAAGTTGAAGAGCTATTTTATATGTTTTTTCATCATCTGTGTTTTTTGAATAGCTATTTCGTAATTTAGTCAAAGACGTAAACATTATCGATGTGCTATCAGCATTCCAACACGACAAGCCAGATTTGATAATGGAGCGACATACATTGAGCATGGCCACTCTTGTTTTCTCACTATCACTCCTAGTCAGAGATCTAGATAACAGACTCAAATAGTGGCCTACCCAGTTATCTATATTGCAGTTTTTTGTGAGAATACGAGGTTCTACTGATGAAGATGCATTATGAGATGTGGTGGAATCTATTTTTGAAAGTGGTAATGTTAATTCTCTGTTTTTGTTATGTACAGCACAGGCATTATAAGGGAATAACAATATTGTGCTTGTTATAACAATACATCGTATCAATATTATATGTGATAGTATCATAAGTTTTTAATCCTATTGTATTGGTAAATAATAGTGGCTATGTTCTGAGCTAAGGTATTTAGCAAATCTGAAAACCATAATCGTGTATCATACCCTGTAATTGTAATTTCTCCAAAAAGTTCTGAATTCTTATATATCAATGGAAATAATTCATATTGGTTTTGATGATGCTGTCTATCATCGGTAACAAAAGTTTGTAGAAACGGCAGGTGTGTCAGCATAATGGTTGCTCCAAGTAAAGACGCTTTTTTGAGGTTGTTCTGGATTAATATAATAAGTGCAATTGGCTGAAGTTTTATAGGTGAGCCAGCTGCCGGTATATTTGTAGCTCACACACTAAAAATGGAAGCCAAGAATGAGTACTCAAACCAGGCAATACAAGCAGTTGACTCAAGGGCAATGGTATCAGATTGAGGCTCTTCTTGGAGCAGACTACATGCAGAAAAAAATAGCAGTGTCAGTAGGTATCAGTGAGAGTGCTTTATCACGAGAGTTGAGTCGTAATGTTCAAGAATTCTTTGTTTTGTTTTCTCGTTACCTATGACCTGAATCGGTGACTGAAAATCAGCCAAGCATTATCGGCGGAGGTTTACTTTGCGCACCCCTACAGCTCTTGGGAGCGAGGGTTAAATGAGAGCACCAAAGGCTTGCTACGACAATATTTCTCAAAGAATACAGACTTTAAGAAGGTCGGTCAGAGAGAGGTGAAGCGAGCATTGATGCGGCTTAATTCTCGGCCAAGAAAAGATTTGAATTTCAAAACACCAGCCCTCATAATGGGTGAACACAGGGCTGTGTTAGCAGCTTAAGCTGTGATGCATTTGGAACTTGAATCCGCGAAATAAGAAGAAATTCCTATCAACTCAATGAATACAATATTGTCCAGATATACCTAGCACCTACATGTAGGGCGCGTAACAATTGCTTCTTCATGGTTACGTCAACTTCAGGTTATGAGTATATAATTAAGCAACTCTCATACAATGAAAACTGCTATTAACTGAGACACGATAACCGTTACACCAAAAACAAAACAAGCCGCCAACATCCAGTCACCAACAGGAGCCCGATAATCACCGGTCAGACCTTTTTTCCGCAACACCCAAACAATGACTACTGGCAATAAAACCGCAAGAATTGACAAGGCAATGGCCGCATATCCAAGCGCAGAAACAAACCCTTCTGGGAAAAAAAACGCAAATATAACAGGAGGAACAAAAGTGAGAGCAGCCGTTTGGCAACGTCCTATTGTAGAATCCGTTCGCTGAAATAAACTGGCCAAATAATGAAATAAACCAAGGGCAACACCCAATACAGAAGTAAGAAGCGCCAGATCCGAAAACGTGAACAAGAATACGTTTATCTTTGAATTTTGACCCATCCTAGACAACTGAAGTAGCAGCTCTGCAATGGAACCATCATAGTTTCCCTGCCCCATCCAACCCTGAGGCAAATTACCAATAGACACAGCCAACCAAATAATATAAAAAAATAACGAAAGCACGGTGCCAATAATAAAAATTCGTGGCAACAGGCTAACATTGTCACGTTCATAGAAAATAACACTAGGAAGGCTGCCATGATAACCAAATGAAGTGAAAATAATAGGTATTGCTACCCATATATGGTTGATGGATAAACTGTAAGTTGATAAATATTCGTATTTAACACTAGGCGATAAATAAACAACAGCAGCACAAAAAGCAATCAACATCAATAAAAACAAGAACCTATTAGTGAAATCCACCGCACGCGTACCATAAGAAACAATAGCGCCAGCAATCAAAACAAAAATTATAGTAGCTAGATGATTTGTAATTTCAACACTAAATAACAACTTGCATGCATCATTTACCAGCCTTCCTCCTTCAACAATATAAGCAGCCGTCAATGAGTAAAACAGCCCAAGAGAGGCGAAAGTTGCAATAGCTTTTCCAGTCCGCCCCAAGGTTTGGCCAGCCATAATATAGAGACTGCTTCCCTTTCCTATAATGAGGTTTGCCTCAAGCATTAATAACGCTGACAATGCCATAAAGAAAGAGATAATAACAAAAATAACCAGTGCTGGAAAAAAGCCAATATAGGTAGTTACTATTGGTAATGCCAGCATTCCAGCGCCTATCGCTGTTCCTGCCAAAAGAAGCGCACTACCCCAAAAATGAGTACTACCGGAAGTGGACATTTTATACCTATAACAATATCTGTATTTGTATCATTGGTGTCACCAATAAAAACATAGAAACCATAAATATTTATGGCCGTTTCCATTGAAGCCGTAGCAAGTAACAAGCTAGCGAAGCCTCCATATGCCTAGATAAGTAGGTGATAACGACACATAAAGGCAGTCAATAACCTCATCCACTTCCATGTAAACAGATAAGTATTGATGCGCTTATCACCTAACAGAATATAGGGTGACTTTTTAATAGTTGCAAATTAATTCATATTTTCGAAGGAAACAGCTATACCCGTTACCATTGAAGGTGGAGGATAAGAGACGAACGAATCCCCAATCATCTACAAGTAACAGGTGAGGGAGGGTGAGCGAGAGCGGCCAACACCCCCCCCACGCCTTCAATGATAGTGGATATAAAGCTTCCAGACTAAAAAGTGTAACTCTTTTCTTTCTTACTAGCCTTACTTAGGCGATACAACAACCGTAATAGTATCCGTGTAGAAACCATCTTGTGCACTATCAAGATTTTGCTTGCTAACACGGACACCTACAGCTCCAGAGTGATTAGCTCCACCTAGACACGTAGGATTAGCGTCACCAGTATATGGTCTGTTGTTATTTAAAGATGTGGCTTTCTCGTAATAATTAGCTCCACCGTAATTTATATCGGATATGGAGTCAGCAAAAGCCATTTCATATCGCAAAGTACTGCCACTATTACTACTACTGTTTTTCAGTATAAAGTAATCTCCGCCGCCCGTATTCTGATCCGTAAATTTGATTGTGTATTCACGGGGCGCCTCGCTAACATATACACAAAAATCCGTTATGCCTATATAGTAACCACCGACTGGATTTTTATCAGGAATAACAATATCCTTCAAATTCGAAACCTGTACAACTGGCGCAACCTTAACGCTGGGCTTAACTTCCTCTTCAAAAGTATTACCTACAGCATTGAAAGTATTATCTAAAGCCTGCCCCACAAGCCAAAAAGAAAAAGTGAATGTTGGATCTCTACTCATCTCCTTTTTTAAGTTATCTGCATTAATATCTATAGCAAACTCACCCACTAACGTATGAGCAGAGGTGTCCGCATACTTAGTCAATAACTGAACATCGCTGCCTAATATAAAATTCTTTGTGGATGGGTTACTTTCGGGCTGAGAATATGTTACTTGGGGGTTAATATAGGGCTGGATTAACTTGCTCCAACTCGCCAGAGGATCGATTACTATACAGCCCACCAGCACTATCAGAAATGACAAACCTGTATCCGCTCTCATTAACAATACTAAATTTCACTTTGAATACATATCTAACCGTTGGAACCCCAAAAAGAAGCTCAATATCGGGTGCATCAATATGTAAAATCTGAATATCTGGACGCACTAAACCAGATAATAATAGCAACGGAGCTAGCCATAGCCAACACCTACGCCAACTCTTCCAGCACCCTGCTCTTTTACTGTTAGGCCCAGATACAAAAAGAACTAACCCAGCAATAAAAACAAATGACTTCTTCATTACTTATTCCCCAGGGCATCCGTTAAGTGTCCATTCTCACCCACACTGGCCTGCCCTAACGTTGGTACAGAAAACTTCATCTTCGATAGCTCAATGGTTCCCATTTTTAATACCCCTCCTCTGCGTTTTTCCGGCAACGTCAGCTGAATAACTTTCCCATCACTCAGCACAACACTAATAACGTCTTTATCTGAACGCACTTCAGTTTGGAAAAGGCCATAGTCATCTGTATCCGCAGAGTAAATCCCCCCTTCAATTTTAGCTCCTATTACGGGCTTACCATTATACAATAGCCTGCCAAACAACAATTTTAGGGCAGTAACTTTGTATTCTAAAGATACAACATTACCGGGATAAAGAGTGACAGTGCGCTCTTTCTCGTCAAAGTCATAAATGGTCTCGGTATCACCGCTTGGTGATATACTCACAGTATACTGCCGATAAGGTGCTAGCGGCACTAATGAAGAACGACCCGAAACTGCATAGCCACGTCGCTGACCGTCAACAGAAACATCAAACACATCGCCATCAGACCCTTTAACATTAACTATTATAGCGCTTTCAGCAATCTTCTCTCCACCTACAGCCATACTGTTACTATTCGCCATAAAGCTACTGCTAAAATTGGCACCATAGTTAGTGCTAGTATTCCCATCAGCCACAACATGATTTAAAGAAAGATTTCCTCGCCCCCAGTTATTAGCCGCTTCAAGCTGCATATCATAACGTTCATCACCCGTGCCGGCTTCCGCACCAACATCAACCAGAATAGAGCTATCAAATAGATCTTTACTATCCCAAGATGCAGCAGTCCTCAACCGTTCACTTCTGCTATTCCCGCTGTCTTGCCATGTGCGTTGTGATTGCGGAGTAGTTCTCCATGACCAATGGTCATCACGCAGACGGAAGTTAAAAACCAGCAATGCAATTTTATTTGCCATCGATTGACTGTAACTAGCATCCATATCAATATACAGATTGTTTATCCGATAAAGTCTCACATGATAACCGACAGCGTGCGTACGCGTAACCTGACTCTGACTGGTGACGGTATTTACAGCTGCATATTCACTAAAACGATAGCTGGCCGTGCCACTAAAAAGCGGTATTGTCAGAGAAGCGTTGTCTTGACGAAACGATGCCCCAAGTAACGCCGGATTATCGGTAGTGGTTGTACTATTGTTATATTTATTATTCCATAATTGCCGATGGCCAGCATTTATGGATATTCTCTCTAAACTCATTCGGCCAATAACATTCAAACCATATGCATTGTTATTATTCACCATGACAGACGGTGAAATCTCATAACGATAACCCATATGAAAAAGCCCTATTTCCACCAGCCCGTTATCTTTATTCACAGCCGAGCTAGCACTAGCCGCCAGCGTATCAGACAACCTTCGGCTAACTCCTGCGCGGGCCAATAACTGATCCGTCTCACCCGGTAAAACGTTTCCACTATTGCGATCCAGAACTTTTCCTGCTTCTATAAAATAGAGCCACTCTCCCTGAGGAGGTAGCTCAAATTGCTTGGCAAAGAAGCGGGATTCCGATTTAACTAGCTGGCCTTGATCATCTAAAATTTTTATTTCTACATCATAAGCTCCGGAAGGAAAGGTAGAAGTATCCAGTTGTTGGCTGCCTGCTTCCAAAAAATAAGACACAATCAAGCGGTCATCTTTATAGATTTCAACACGGCCACGAGTAGTAAGGAATACCTCTAGCGGCATTCCTCCAGAAAAACCAGAATCAAGACGGGTTCTACTGGAACTACCCACATGAGCACCACCTATAGTTTGATTGGGCGTAAAGCTCAAACCAAACCCCTCACCGGTGATAATACCAGCTTGATAGCTAACACCTTCAAATTCACGCTGAGCGTAAAGGGAGTTTACAGAAAAGTGCTTAGCTTTCGAATAATCCCAGCTTCCATACAAGTTGTTTTCCCCCTGAGAAACAACACTGGATCCATAAAAAGTATAATTATCATTATTATTGGCCGCATTATCGCTATTTCGTGTTCCAGAGAGAGCTGCCGACAAATTTTGTATAACAGCAAGATCACCATCAGAGGGAGGCAAGTACTTACTGATATCAACTTCACGAGTTAGAAGAAAACGACGGTTTACAAAGATATCTACTCGAAAGCGGCTTTCATCAAAAATAACACTACTAATTGCTGGCGTCATAACCCCGCAATTAGCTTGTTTTTGCTTAGCGCATACCAACTCAGCATTAGTCTTAACATCACCGCTCAGAGCCTCTATAACAAGCGACTTTTCACTTACATCTCCAATAAGCCGAACAATCCGCGCAGGATCAGAGAAAATAATAGTTTCAGGCGTATAGGTTACTAACTGCGACCCTAAGTAACGATTACCGTAATAGATATCCACCAACGATCGCTGGGGTTGTGATAAGTTTTCAAAGCCTGCGGGCACAGTGGTCTGCGCAAAAAGGTTAGCATTCTTATCTGCATCACCTAGAGAAGCACAGCCACCATCACTAGCATAAAGCGCTATGAAAAGAGTAAGGCTAACTAATACCGAAAAACACCTTGTTATTGACATGATACTCCTCGACAACAACCATTCTCCCATTACGACTAACACCATCACCAGCAATAAAACAGAAGTATGCAAAAGGGCTGGTTCTGAATCTACACCCCATTACATAGATGGTGAAAACTTATAAGCTATTAAAATACAGTGCTTTTTCACTGCCGTTACAGACTTAATCTAAAATCATCACCATACCAAGCTGATACTTGAACTTATGTGGGAGCAACTGTCAGAGTAACAGCATATACATAAGCATCATCAACAATACCTACCGGAAGGCTTTGAATATAAATCTCTAAAGTAGTTGTCCTCTCAGCGGTACAAATACTAGTATTTGCTACAGCATTAGTAGGCCCAGTATGACAACTGGTCAGAAGCCTTCTGATTATTTGCCATACCACAGCCCCCCATTTAGCATCAGCAATAAGAGGGATGCCCGTGTTAGAAACACTGTCTTTTATTGTCAATGAATAAGCAATTTCAATCGCACCAGTTCCGGCCTGCTTGCCTGATTCCACAAGTTGAAACTGGTTTATGCTCGAAGGAGTTCTTGTAACATCCTAAGCATGATTGTGAGAAGTACAAAAAGTATAACTATTTTTCAGTTTATTAGCATTCGAATTCACACTGAGAAAACCCCATATTCTGACTACTGAAGCGTGATGGAAAGATACCTCAATCATCCCGATGCTTTCAGGATCATTCTTTCCTTGGAACGCTGCTATAACTGCTGTTGGCATAAAATATATCATTCCAGCTACAATTAGCTTTACAGTACTTTTTAATGGTACGCGGATTCACATTCCAAGTGTATCTCAGCTTAAGCTGCTAACGCAGCCCTGTGTTCACCCATTATCAGGGCGGGTGTTTTGAAATTCAAATCTTTTCGTGGCCGAGAATTAAGGCGCATCAATGCTCTCTTCACCTCTATCTGACAGGCCTTCTTGAAGTCTGTATTCTTTGGAAAATATTTACGTTCGCCAGTATTCCTTGCCAACTCACGGCTCACCGTGGACTGGCTGGTGCCAATGATCTCCGCTATCTACCTTTGGCTGCAACCGCTTTTCTTTAGTGCGAAATCTGGCATCGTTGTTCGTAAGACAGTTGTTGGTAAGTTATCGTCATCACTTCATCTTTTGCCGGAGAAAAGGGTAGGAGCTTACCTTCAGCTGGCCCTTTCTTCTACCTAGCCAAGTCATGCACGTAAGATTTGAATCCGCTGTATCATAACCTGCTCAGAACTTAATTTAGAACGCATTTACTGCAAATGTTATATCTATGCTTGAGCTACTATATCAGAAACTATAACTAACAAAACTATTTATGCAAAAAAAAAGATTACGACAAAGGTCAGATATTATACCGAAATGGCAAATCATCAATTACAATGCATACGGCGCAAGCTGCATGCAGCCAAATCAGTGCTGATGCACTCTAGCTTTTCAATATTTGGAGATATTTTTCAAAAATAAAACGTGCAAAAAAGTTAAGGAAGACTCTTAAAAGAATATATATAGACCCGTTATTAGGCTCTATTGTCGTCTAATTACACTTTCATGATAACTGGTCTCAGTATCGTGGGCTAATTCTCATTGCTGGTTCGCATTGCTAATTACACTAGACGTGGCTTTATAAAGCTATAAACCTTCTGATCTGTGGCAACACCGGCAAGCTGAATATCCCAAGCATTAGCAGACAGTAACTCCACTTTTTGACACTCATGAGCAATCCCCATTAGTAGAGGTTTGTTCTGTGTAGGCGCTTTTTTTTTGAAAGCGAAAGTTCGGTCATAATATCCTCCTCCCATTCCTATTCTATGCCCTTTCTCATCAAAACCAGTTAAAGGCATTAGCACTAAATCAAGATCTTCTGCATGACGAATACAGTGATCAGGCAGTACTGGCTCACAAATACCATACTGATTGTGGTGCATGGGCATATTAGGCTTATAAGGCAAGAAGTACATGTATCCCTTACGATTTTTATCCAGCACCGGCAGGTAACAAACTTTACCTTGGCTCCATGCTTTCTTGGCAATACCCACAGGATCAATTTCACCATCACTAGCAAAATAGAGCGCAATATGAGTACTTGCCAAAAACTCAGGCAGAAGTGAAACAAGAATGGTGAGTTGTTTTTGTGCAAGATAATGTTGATTATTGCTCAAAGATTGCCGACGGCGTCTTAATTTTGCCCTCAATTCCTTCTGATCCATCAGTGTTCCCAGCTAATTAAAAAGTATATTTCTGGACAGAGAAATAGCAGAAGTATTGAGCTATACCGCCACCTTTGAAGGCGTAACAAGAAAAGCCTCCAGAACCTAAGAGAAGAGGGTGATTAGGCTACCATGCTGGCGAGATTGTAATGCAGGTCTGTACTGAGAGTTTCTCGTGCTTGCTCCATGCTGCCGGGCATCGAGAATTTACACCTAATCATTGGCTACTATAACCAATATTACAGCTAATAAAACTATTTATCCAGAAAGCATATTACGATAGAGGTCAAATATTATACCGCAATAAGAAGGTCACAATTAAAAGATAGCATTGCCATCGGAATATGACCAAAGCAGAGACCTTGCATTCTAACTTTTTCGGCTAATTGAGCTACACCAAAGGACTTGGAGTTGCTACGCGATAGTAAACGAAAAAAGCCACAGAAGCTTAGGAACAATAAAGACTGCGGCTACTAACGTTAACAACAAAGTAGCGACTTCAACGAAGACGATTATATGCCAGAAGGTACGGGTAGGAGGCAAGCAAATCCCCATGAGCCTACAAATAGCTGGTGATTGGGGTGGAGCAGTCAGCAACCCTACATCAGTCAATGGTAATGGCTATAATCACTTCTTCAGAATGGAATATCATCATCAAAATCATCAAATCCTGCAGTTTGCTTCTGAGGCTGCGCCAACGGAGGCTGGGATTCTGCATAAGCCGGTGCCGATGCCTGCTGTTGCGACATCGGTTGTGACATAGGTGCTTGAGCCTGCTGTGGTTGATTCGGCTGCCCCTGTTGGCGCGATTGTGATGCAGGTCCGTACTGAGAATCTCCCGTACTTCCTCCATCCTGTCGGCCATCGAGCATTTGCATCTGACCATTGAAGTTATCGACAACAACTTCTGTGGAATAGCGTTCTTGACCCTGCTGATCTTGCCACTTTCGGGTTTGCAACTTTCCCTCTAGATAAACCTTTGACCCCTTACGCAAATACTGCTGCGTAACTTCTGCCAGCTTGCCAAATATTACAATCCGGTGCCATTCCGTTTTCTCTTGCATCTGACCGCTATTTCGATCTTTCCAAGATTCACTGGTAGCAATACTCAAATTAGCTACAGCGCTACCACTCGAAGTGTAGCGAACCTCCGGATCACTGCCTAGATTACCTATCAAAATTACCTTGTTAATGCCGCGAGCCATAAAATTTCTCCAATCAGTATATTGTCAGCTCATTGTGCTTCAATCACGCACTCACGATGAACTTATCCGCTTTTGCTATATTTACATACGCTCATTATCTTTGAAACTGTAGATTTCTTCCCCCTACAATCACTAATACGAGCTAACTCTTGAAGGAGTGGCGTTATTTGCTGCTCTCACCCAATCACCTGTTGTTTTAAAGGTCATTGCGCTTCGTAGCTTGCCGCCGATTCACTCCTTCAATGATATGGGTAGTACCGCAGCCTTAGAGAATACGACCTGTAATAATTCTCTGAATACTTTCTGCATAGGCAGCAACCAAACTGCCGACTACAAGCAAAGCCAAACCCAGTAACATGATGGGATTCTGGCCATCTTATCTGACAGCCAGCTAAACGGAATTTATATCACAGCTTGGCTAGAACCATAGGTCTTAATAGCAAGTTCTGCAAGGATGGTGTGCTTCTAAATGCTATCTTCAGTCTATCCTCACAGTACCTAGAACCGCTATACAACGGCAAGTAAGGAGGCCACAGAAGCTTAGAAACATTAAATAACTGTGGTAAGCGAATGTAAATAACAAAGTAGCAACTTCAAAGGTGATGGGTGCAAATGATTGCTGAGCGGGTTCTTGTACGATATGAGTAGAGAATCTGAAAATATGAGCACAGACATCTTTAACCATGCTCAAATAAATGCTGAGATCAGAATTTCCAGTTGGCACCCATAGTTAAAATAACGGGATTTATTTTTAGCTTTAGCTCATCTCTAGCCATTTCTTTAGTAATGGGGGGATTATTCCCTACATACGTTGAAAATTGGTAGGCGGCATCCATTTCCAAGGGCATGTAAGTGACTGAACCGGTCAGGGAAAAGTTATCGCTCATGTGATACTTGGCACCAGCAGAAATATATCCTGAAATGGTGTTGTTGATATCAAAGTTTTCTATTGCATGCCCACCATGATTAAGCATTGAATTTGTACCTCCATTGTAAAAGTAAGCAAAAGCCAAGCCTGCACCCACGAAAGGATGAAAATTACCAGACAAAGGTATTGTATACTCGCCGCCCAATTGAGCCAGCACCATTTTAACCCTGCCTGTAACACCATAGGAATCAGAGCGAGGCGTACCTGGAGGAACTGCAACCACTGCAAGCACATTAGCTGGAGACATAACCACTTCCGCTGGGGAGTAGATACTGCCGACAATTGAAATCTGATCATAAATGGGTTTTATGATTGAAAACTTCAGGGATTCAAAGGAATCCATTTCCTGATCAACTTTGCTTCCTCGAAGAGGATTGCCGCCGGCTGAGTTATCAAACGCACCCACAGTACTTTTTGGCAATAACAAAGCCCCCTCAAGCTGGAGTTCAATATCAGTGTCATAATTGGCATACGTTGCCCCTGCAAGAGCCAATGTAGAGGCTGACAACAAAATACTTTTTAACATTCTTCTTCCTTTCTAAAATAAGAAGGTCGCTGTAGTTTATGATGATTTAAATACACATCATAAGCTATCTTGAAAGTATAAATAATACAAATCTTATCATCCAAATATAACTATTTTTAATATAAAGCACGTCAACTTTCTTTGAATGCATGAGCCAACAGTAAGCGACATATAGCAGCTAATCTCGGCCAGCAAGTTATTAGGGTGAGCAATAACTGTCAGCAACCTTGCTCTTTCCATAGAAATAGGCAGATCTCCAGAGTAGCAGGAGATTCAGTAACTTTAACGGATGTTAAAAGCAGTATTGAGATATAAGAGCGATCATAAAAACACTTTTGCGCCCTTGCTTTGCGCTAAGGGTGACTTTTATTAATTTTTCAGTGATGCAAGTTATTTAGTTATGGAAGTATTATTTCTAAATAGTGCAATACCAAAGCAGGCAAAAAGCATTGCCACTAAGGGACTAATCCAGTTCAACAATGCCCACGGGGCATAGTCTAATACAGGAACATTCAATGTGGAGGCAAAAAAAACACCTCCAGTCGTCCATGGAATTAGTGGTGATGTTAGGGTTGATCCCTCTTCTAGCGAGCGAGACAGCACTCTTCTATGAACGTTCTTTTGGTCATAACACTCCCCAAATAGCTGACCACCGAGAATAATAGACATATATGCCTCACCCATAGCCATATTGCCAATGAAACAACTGATTATTGTAGTAATAATGAGTGTTGCTTGTCTTTTTATACGAGTCAACACTGTGATAATAACAACCTGAATGAATTTACACCTTTCCAGAATACCACCTAGAGCTAACGCTAATAATGACAGAGACAAAGGCTGCATCATAGACATTACACCACCACGTCCCATTAATTTATCTAGACCTTCGCGCCCAACATTTACACTACTTCCGTCGTATAAACTATTAAGAGTCACGGTGAGGTCCTGCCCCTGCAAAAAGATAGCGAGTAATATTGCAGTTATAGCCGCAGCCATCATTGTTGGCTCTGCGGAGACTTTCAGCAAACTTAGGCACAGCATGGTAATTATAGGTATCAAGGTAAAGAAATTAATACAGAAATGATTTTCAATTTCTTTTTGTAGGCTTAGTAGCTCAGTTAATGCTAATTGGTGTTCAGTATAGTTCAAACCCATTACAGCAAAAATTACTAACACTAAAAAATAAGCTGGGCCTGTGGTAAATAGCATACTGTTAATATGGCCATAAAGAGTGGTTTTTGATGCCATGGCTGCTAGATTGGTGGTGTCAGAAAGTGGGGACATTTTGTCACCAAAGCAGGATCCAGAAATAACCATTCCGGCAACCAGTGGTGCAGGTATACCCAAGGTACTCCCAACACCCATTAAGACTACACCAATGGTCCCCACTGTTCCCCAGCTTGTTCCTGTAGCAATAGACATTAGACTGCAAAATATCAATCCCGTAGGAAGAAAAAGCACAGGGTTGCTGAACTTAACACCATAGTAAATCAAAGTTGCCAGAGTTCCGCTTTCAATGAAGGTAGCTATTAACACACCAATAAGAATGAATATGTATATGGCGGAAAGGGCGCTGCAGATCCCCTCATTCATTGCCAAGCGTATGTCACGGAACTTGTAACCAAGCAACCCAGCGCTGCTTGCTGCTATCAAGATAGATATTAATAACAAAACATGAAGGTTTATTTTTAGAAAGAATAACCCAGTACCGATAACGGTAATGATTGTTATAAGAGTACATAGAGCTTGTGTGAAAGGCGGTTTTTTTATTACTGAAAAGTCTGATTGTGTATTGAACATGCCTTATTGTTCCTACAGTTATGTGTTGTATACATTCCTCCCTGAAAGCATGATTTGAATCCGCCATATAAAGAGGGGTTCTAATGGGACTTTAGCTCTATCAGTTTTCTCCGCTCTTTTTTGCTTGGCTTTTGTTCTGGTCTAGGTGTTGTATAGGCCATAGTTTTTCTTTCCAAGGCAGACTTTTCTCGCATGGCAACACTTTCTTCGGTTTCAAGGTAAAGTTGTTGCGCTATATTTGCGCTTTGGCGCTGGGCAGACAGGGCCTGAACGGTTACGGTTTTTTCATCATGACCCAGCCGTAAACGTATGGTATCTCCAACTTTTGGCTCTTTGCCAGGCTTGCAGCGGTGATCGTTCAGGCGTACTTTACCTCTATCCACCGCATCTTTGGCAAGACTGCGTGTTTTATAGAAACGGGCAGCCCAAAGCCACTTATCTAAGCGTATTTTGCTTGATTCGTTGTTTGTACTCATTTGTTATCAATATGTCCCGATAATCTTCAATAGCATTATAGCTGCCGGTATCTCTAGGTATTTTCTGGCTATCGGGATAGCGAACAGCCAGAAGCTGTGAAATGCCAAATGTTTTGGCAGCGTCGAGTATTCCAATATTGTCGTCAATAAATAGCGCTCGATCTTTATTCAGGTTAATATCTGCCTGGAGACTATGCCAGAATGCTTGGCTTTCTTTAGGGTAGCCGTAGTCGTGAGAGCTGATCATTCGATCAAAATAGTGCGCCATTGATACCTTTTCTAACTTAAGAGACAGGCTGTCTTGGTGGGCATTGGTGATCATAATTACTTCTTTGTCGCTATTTGCGAGGGAGAGTAAAAATGTGTCCGCATAGGGCAGGAACTTGATCAGTTGAGCAACTTCTTGCTTCATCTTCGCGATATCAAAGCCTAGCTCTTGATTCCAGTAATCAAGGCAGTACCATTGCAGCCTGCCGTAAACTTGGGAAAAACGTGGGGCAAGTTCGGCCTTTGACTGAGCTAACGAAATGTTGTGCTTATTAGCATATTTAAAAGGCACATATTCTTGCCAGAAATAAGTATCAAAGTATAGATCTAGCAGGGTGCCGTCCATATCTAACAGAACAGTGTCTATTTTTTTCCAGTTTATCATAGCTTCTTAGTAGCAAAGCGCTTTACAATGGTTAGTTAAAAAGAATAGCCTCAGGGCTATGGCATTACACATGCTTTGCTAAGAGAAGTTATTGGGTGTATCACTCACCTCAATCACATAAAACTCTTGGCTAATGGGGCTTTACCCGTTTGTTTCCTACTCACACCCTCTAATGACAGATAGTATAATACCCTTTTCAGCGACGGTAGTGAATTATGAGAAAAAACCCATGACTATTTACCAATGAACGTCAAGCTGTGATGGTTGCTCCTCTGCTATCTATACCGTTACCATTGAAGGAGTGGTAGCCGACAAATAAGCAAAACCCATGAGCCAGATAGGGTGAGTAGAGCAAAAAATAACCACTAACCTTTGCTGGCAACAGCTACAAAGAATAGAAAAGTGTTCGTATCATCTGAAGTTAGCTTCCGTTACGTAAGCACTTACAACCAGTAATAATTAATGAGAGTATATAATGTTGTTAAAATTAAGAGTTGTTTCTTTAAGCATCATTTTGGTATGCCAACATTTTGCTGCGGTTGGTGATATGCTTTGTTTTGATGACCAAGCGCCCTCAAATGAACGCTTATTACCGAAGACTAATGCTAAAGCCAAAGAAGAAGTTACTTTAGATAAATTGCTGAATCGCATTATCTTTAACGTTAACCCAAGAGGCTTAATAATTATAATTAATAATGAAGGAAATAAAGAAGCTCTACTTGAAGGCGGCGGGCATTCATTAGACCAACATGCCTTTTCTGCAACTGACTTAATAGATAATAACGCAGTTCAAATTATTGCTTTTAGGGATACTTCTTTGATTTTGAATAATCTTCCTCTAGACGAAGGATGCTGTTCACAAACGCAGAATGAAGCTATCGATAATAGCAATAGCACAAATGGCCCTGAAGATGTACCAGTATTATATCCGGTAAAAAGAAAAAAAAGGCAAATAGACCTGAAGATAAAAATCCCAAAAATAAGCCTACGACGTAATACTACGGACCTTTCCGCATTAAGTCGTGTTATAAGATTATCATGCAGATCATTAGTGACAAATAGCGTGGTGGATGAGCCTATATTCCATATACCAAGAATACATTTGAATAATGATGTAGACGTTACCACTATACATGGATTAGGTCATAGAGTTAAAACAATATTATCATTTCCCGCATCTAATGGCGGCCAAGTAAAAGTAGTCTGCAAGCTAACTTCTCAGTCATGTGCAGATTTAATGACCATGTATTGTAATGATTTATCTTTGGTTACTTTTCATCAAGCCTTGCATGATTTCATGGCCTATGAAATTTGTCTAAAAACACTACTGTCAAATAAGATAGATATAGCCATACCCGTGACAAAAATCATTTGCTTAAATGCGAAAGATTTAAAGACTTACATCTCTAACAAAGACCCTGCTTACTGGTTTATTAATAAGAATCATGATAATGAATGCTTAATTTTTTTATTGGCTCAAGAGTATAAAGAGCATGAAACTCTTAACGCTCAAATGATAGAAAGGTATAGCAGCGAAATAGACGCTTTGGGTAATATTATTAATGATTTCAATAAAGAACAATTAGACAAAGCAGACAGTAATCTGAAATATTCTAAATCTATGGATAGCCTGATTTTATTCGATGCTGAGTTAGATCAGATTAATTTACCAATATTAGATGAAGGCTATAATGGCAGACCCATTATTTTTGAATCACTTGATAGTGTCGTAAGAAGCGCGTTCTTAAAAAGAGCTTTTGATGTGGCCGATTTTGGATGCATCCATACTCAAGATGCGCCAGATATCTTAATGAATGCTATGATAAAAAATGCTAAGGGCATAATCAACTTTGATGATGCCCCATGCAACAAGTGAAACTATATATTTTTATATTAATTAACGATATCTCTTTTTGGGTATAAAAAAACACTTTCTCCTACTGATCAGGTGGCAGACCACCACCTGAAAAAGAATGATACTTACAACTGTGCTATATACTCAAAAGATTTAGAGTTACTATGCCGGTGACAAGTGATTTAAGACACAGAAACTTATGAGCGCTAAGCAACTCTGGTGAGCGAACCAAAGTAGCAATCCACGAGTATAATATCCCCTTTAGGCAAGAAGGCAGCAACATTACTGAGCGTGGGCATTACAATATATTCAGCTTTACTTTGGCACAATGATATACAATTTACCAGGTGCTTGTTGCTCGCCTGCCAACTTTTCAGCGTGCATACCTGTCCCCATATAAATATCTCCGCGCACAGCTCCTTTAATTGCACTACCGGTATCCTGAGCTACCATCATCTGTTTAAAAGATTGCTTAGATGCTGTTAACTCTGTATCCACCCATAAAGGTGTACCATAGGGAATAAATTTTGGATCTACTGCCATGGTTCTATAGGCTGTTGCAGGGACTCCCTGGGCTGTGATAGCGCCATGCTTAGTTTTCCCAAAAAAAATATAACGCGGATTTTCATTGAATAATGCTTGCTGCTTACCAAGGTTAGACTCCAGCCAACCCCGGATTGTAGACATAGACACTTTTTCTAACTCCCCCCTTTCTTTAAGAACTCTCCCAATAGACACATAACGCTGCCCATTATTCCCCGCATAACCCACGTATAAAATAGTGCCATCTTTAAGTCTAATTTGTCCAGATCCCTGAATCTGCAGAAAAAACTTATCAACAGAACTTTTAATCCACACTAAAACTTGGCTTGATTTGATTTTTCCATCTTTAATTTTCTGCTCAATAACTGCACGGGAATCACTTTTTTTAAACCCACCTCTCCTCTGTAGATTAGGCACCTTTAGCAGAGGAACTTCAAACCCTGGCTCTGTAGTCAAGCGCCCTTCATACACCGGTGAATAATAGCCCGTAAACAAGCCTGAACTACCAGGAGCCACTCGATAAACAGTAAAATTCTTTTCAAAAAACTCTTTTACTTCTGAATCATTAATACGAGAAAGCTGATAACAAAGATCCTTCCACTGTTTATAGCTTCCGAAAGATGTACGCCCATCAAAATTACTACGACGGAGCTTCTGACAGCTATTCAACAGAACCGGACGCACAGCCACCCCCTGCTCAGCCCCCCAACCTTTAAGGTCATCAAAGCTTGCAGAAACAAAAGAATCACTAGCGTATGAAAAAGATAAAATGCAGGAAGAAAGAAAAAAAGCAATCGTTGTTATTAGCATATTATGCATGTCATCTCCTTAGTCTTAACTTTCAAGTATAGGCATCAGAGCGGTGTAGGATGCAAGCACTAAGTACAATCGACACCATCGTTGCACCTAGAGTATCTATCTCCTAACTACACCCATTACCTTTGAAGAAGTGAGATTACTAACAGCTTCCATTCATCACAATCACCTATTATTCGTGACTTATGGGGCTTCGCTCGTTTATCGCCCACTTACAACGTCAAAGGCTACGGGCATATATTCTTTCATTAGAGCTATTTCATGGCCTACAGCAATTATTCTTCGACTACCGGCATCATTTCTGCTGTCAGCTTAGCAATTTCCTTATCAATAAAATATAGCCCTTTATTCTCCATACCAATCATATCGATTTTATCCAAGGTACTTTTGAATAATCTCTCTTCTTCATGCTGCTCAGACACGTACCACTGAAGAAGGAAGTTAAAAGTAGAGTAATCTTTCTCAATGAAAGCAGTATCCGCCAGCTCATTAATCTTTTTAGTCACTTCACACTCATGCTCATAAGTATACTGGAAAACATCTCTAATAGAGTCATACTCATGGGGAGGCGCAGCAATTTCACCGATCATAGCCATAGCACCAGTCTCATTGACATAGTTAAACAGCTTCTGCATATGCTGCATTTCTTCTTTAGCATGGCGTCTAAGGAACTGCTTGCAGCCGTCCAGCCCCTGAGATTCGCACCAGGAAGCCATTTGCAAATAAAGATTGGACGAATAAAACTCCAGATTGATTTGCTCGTTCAACTTATTCAACATTTTCTTGCTTAACATACATCAACTCCTTTAACAGGTAAAAACAGGAATTCTAAACCTCATTCATTGCTTTAGTAACCATAAAAGCAATATTTCTGATATCTTTTAACAAAAGTGATTACGCCCAGCGTAATTGAGAACGTTTTATCCATCAGTTCCCGCAAAACCTCAGATCGGTAAGTTCCTCGCCAAATAATTTTTCAGCACAGTGTCACCTAAGCTCAACAATAAGGCTCTATACCCATCGCCTTTGAACCTGCATGTGTTAGTTATAACATATCTTGACTCTTCACTTCTTACCGCAGATAAAGAGCTAGACCTTGCCTTCAACCGCCTGCGTCTTAACATGGTTAAATGACGTACTTTAGGTTCACATTCGCAGTTTATAAGATTTTTTAACTACCTCTGAAATAAAAACACACGTAAACACACTATTTTCATTTATGGCATAAACAAAGCTCGAATCTCCTATAAATGGTGCAATTATTTATTACGTGCCAAGATTGCAGAATCATTAATTAATACCCCTAATCGACTTACTTTTTTAGGTGTCAGAGCAGGCCAATTATCCATAATATTTTGTGAAACATAAAGAATAGTGCTAATTGCCTGCTGATATTCTTCATTAGGAATACTGGAATCATCGGTTGCAGTTTTGTAACTCCACAGTAGGCTAAGGTACTTATGAGTAATACTATAATCTGGTCCTGATGATAAATCAAAAAGATCAAGTAACTGCTCTTCTTCATTATTGCGAAATAGTTTAAGAATGTACTCCCTCTGTAATTGTGGCTGCCCTGCTAGATCTCTGAGATCACTTTCGCTCTTATTTAGCTGCTCTAGTAAGAAATTTACGCCTTCTTTTTTGCTATACATCTAAAAAACTCTTCCTATACTGGTGTTCTGTTTGCAAAATAACAGATAATGGGCACATGATCGTTTTCAGATGGCCTGGACGATGGCTTTTATCTACGAATATCGCTCGTTTAGGCCACTTCCTGATAATTAAGCTAGTGACGTTATATTTCTTGACTAGAGACGCTTGAGTCTCTTTCGAGCGCTGAATTTCTTTTCGTAACATAAGGATGGTTCTTGCGCCAAGATTTACATTCATTTTAGGGTGTCTTTAAGTGATGCAGTTAGCTCCTAGTGCCTCTTAACCGAGAAAGAATGGGTAGCTCCCAAAAGGAATGCCATCATGCGGAATTCCAACAGGCCCTACTTTAAAATAGAAGCTTTCTATTATAACATTTATCTTCATGACCCCAATACAACAAATGCTATAACCAACCTATTATACTCATTACCCTTGAAGATGTGGTAGGCTGCACACGAACAAATCTCCATGAGCCTATAAATAGTAGGTGATGGGCTGAGCGAGAACAGTCAACAATACCGCACATTCAGGGGACAGGTATACAGAGCATATACCCATTTAGTTTATACTCACGTCAGGCGTACCAAGAGGGGCAAAAATGTGATCAGCAAGCTTGATAATAAAATAACAAGTGAACTCTATCGCAATTTTGCCGACACCCTTCACCATGAAGGTTTTATTGGTGAAATTGAGCTTAATTTCTCTGACAGAATGGTTCTGGCCACAGATAATTCTATTTATCAAGTTCTCCCAGAGGGCGTGCTATATCCTGCATCTATAGAAGACTTGAGTCTTCTAATGAGTCTAACAAAAAAAAATGAATATACTTTGATCGTGATAACGCCTAGAGGGGGTGGGACAGGCACTAATGGTCAGTCTTTAACCAATGGATTTATGGTTGATACCAGCCGCCACATGAATCAGATCCTTGAGATTAATCCACAGGAACGATGGGCAAGGGTTCAGGCTGGAGTAGTTAAAGATCAACTCAATGAGTTGATGGCACAACATGGCCTTTTTTTTGCTCCAGAACTATCTACTAGCAATAGAGCGACTATCGGAGGAATGGTTAATACAGATGCCAGCGGTCAGGGCTCTGTTCTTTACGGGAAAACACGAGATCATGTCCTTGAGTTAACTTCAGTGATGTCTGATGGTTCGATCTGGAGATCATTTCCAGTAAACGAAAATGAGTTTGAATCTATCTGCAAACGTAAGGATTTTATAGCTAATATTCACAAAGTCGTTGCCAGCGCACATGACAAAAATAAAAATAAAATAACCACTTCGCTGCCAGTACTTAATCGTAATGTAACAGGGTATGACCTCGCTAATATCCGTAAAAAAGACGGACGCTTTGACTTAAACTCTATCCTCTGTGGATCAGAAGGAACATTAGCGATAATCAGTGAAATCAAAGTTAATCTCCTGCCTTTACCTAAAGAATCTGCGCTAATACTGGTGTTTTACAAAAGCTTCCAGGCCTCTTTGCAGGATGCTCGTAGTTTAATGGCTGCCACACCTGACTCCATAGAAACCATTGACTCAATGATTCTTGGGCTTGCCAGAGCTAACAAGAACTTGTGGAAGCCTGTGCATTCCTTTTTCCCAGATACGAATGAACACATTGATGGCATTAATTTTGTTGAATATACCGGAAGCGATGAAAGCCAGATAGATGCAGGTATCAATAGGCTCATGGTTGAGTTAAAGAATTTACCGCCTACAGAGCGTATAGGCTATAAAGTTATCAAGGGTAAAGATAACGTTGCTAAAGTATGGAGCATGCGCAAACAAGCGGTTGGCTTATTGGGTAATTTAAAAGGAAATGCTAGGCCGATTCCTTTTGTTGAGGATGTTGCTGTTCCCCCAGAAAATCTTGCCGACTTTATTCAACAGTTCCGAGCGCTATTGAATAAGCATCAACTTCGTTATGGTATGTTTGGTCATGTGGATGCAGGAGTACTTCATGTGCGACCAGCGATTGATATGAAAGATCCACAACAAGCTTTACTTATTCGCTCCATCAGTGATCAGGTGTTCGAACTCGCTAGAAAATATGGTGGGGTTCTTTGGGGCGAGCACGGTAAAGGAATTAGGTCTGAATACACTCCGATTTTTTTTGCTGATCTTTATCCTGTTTTGCAAAACATCAAAGGCGCTTTTGATCCATGTAATCAGCTTAATCCAGGAAAGATTGCAACACCAAAAAACAATAACACTATTTCAGAAAGCCTATTAAAAATAGATGAGGTACCCACTCGCGGGGAGAAAGATCGTGAAATAGAGCGCAGTGCTTTTGAAACTTTTGCCAGCGGTATGTACTGCAATGGTAACGGCGCTTGTTTTAACTACAATCCGAATAGCGCCATGTGTCCCACCTGGAAGGCAACCAATGACCGAGTTCAGTCACCCAAGGGGCGATCAGGCCTTATAAGGGAGTGGTTGAGGCTTCAGTCCTTAGCAGGTACCGATTTAAGGGCAGAGCAAGAGCAAATACGTAAGAGCTCTACTATTAGTACCATTATAAAAATATTTATGAACAAATCTCAGCACCTTTTTTTACAAAAGCTAGGAGAAAAAGACTTCAGTCATGATGTATACAAGGCGATGGACAGTTGCATGAGTTGTAAGTCCTGCGCCGGACAATGCCCAGTTCAAGTAAACGTTCCAGACCTGCGGTCCAAGTTTTTTGAGTTATACCATGGACGTTATCCACGACCGCTAAAGCATCATATTGCAGCTATGCTAGAGTCTTTGTTACCGTCACTAGCCAAAATCAGGTGTATTTACAATTGGGCATCACGAAATAGTATTTTTAAGAAAATCATTGCCCAACTCACTGGGCTCACCGACCTACCTTTAATTACAACATCATCCCCTATAGAAGAGTGTAAGCTTGCAGGGGCTGCTACGGCATATCCGAGTTTATTGCAGGCTATATCAGATACAGAGCGGGACAAAACGGTCATTATCGTTCAAGATGCTTTCACCAGTTTCTTTGAAACATCGCTATTAACAAACCTAGTTGAGCTTCTAGTCTGTCTCGGGTATCGACCATTGATAGCACCGTTCAGACCTAATGGAAAGATTCTGCATGTATACGGTTTTCTCTCTCGCTTTGCAAAAATTGCCGAAGCAAATGCTTCCGGATTGACCAAGTTGACTGAATCTGGCATACCTCTGATGGGAGTAGATGCAGCAGTAACCCTAACTTATCGGGACGAATATAAGGAGGTGCTGGGGAGTAATACGCCAAATGTTCAGCTGCTTTCTGAATGGTTTGGAAGCCAGCTAAGCACAATTCGTCAATTAAATATTAAACTAGAAGGCAGCTATGTTTTACTAAGTCATTGTACTGAAGCAACCAATAGTCCCGATTCAATAAAGCAGTGGCAAGATTTGTTTGAGGCCTTTGGTTTACAGTTGCAATATCAACCAACAGGCTGCTGCGGTATGTCAGGTATTTATGGACATGAAAGCTGCAATCAGGAAACATCCCGAAAACTATATGATATAAGCTGGAAAAGTGTTCTAGATAATGTAGAAAATAAAGGGAGAATAGTTGCTACAGGTTATTCGTGCCGCACTCAAATAAAAAGATATACTAATATCCAGGTTGACCACCCAGTGCAAGCTTTGTTTAAAGCTATCAAAGCGCATCACTGAATGAGTTTTTTTGAATTAACTTGTAAAAATGTTAGCAAGCGCTACTCTTTACTCTTTCAGTCTATGACTAGCTAACGGTACAGCATAGCATCAAGTGCGTTATACTCATTTCCATTGATGATATTAGGTTTCACTCCCTTATACTCATATGCTTATGGGAAATTGTTCCTTTGTCTCCTACCCAAACCTTCAATGGTAGCGGGTATAGATTACTAGCTACTGGATGGGTGAAAGCAGCCCATCACATATTCAAGTCCTCGGTATAGATCAGTCATGGGCAGACCAAAACCAAAAAAAGTGTATGTTTGTACAGAATGCGGCAGTGAATCCGCCAAGTGGCAGGGACAATGTCCTGACTGCAAAGCATGGAATATGTTTAAAGAGGTCAATCTTGGTCCGTCTTCATCACCCTCCATCGGTGCTAACAATAAGGCTGGGTTTTCCGGAGGCCTTGCCAACCTACAACTGTTAAGTGAAATTGATATTGAAGATGCGCCCCGGTTTTCTAGTGGCATGGCGGAATTTGATCGAGTGCTGGGAGGAGGCTTTGTTAAAGGCAGCGCTGTTCTTATTGGTGGTCATCCTGGGGCAGGAAAAAGCACCATCTTGTTGCAAGTACTCTGTCATGTCGCTAAAAACATGAATGCACTTTATGTTTCTGGAGAAGAGTCCATGCAGCAAATTGCTGCCAGAGCTAGGCGTTTGGGGCTACTTACAGATAGACTGAAAATGTTAACAGAAACATCTTCAGAAAGCGTAGTCAGCGTTGCCGAGCAGGAAAAACCGAGCATCATAGTAATTGACTCAATTCAAGTGATGCATATGAACGGGGTAGATTCAGCACCAGGAGGAGTTACACAAGTAAGGGAGTCGGCATCTTTTCTTACTCGTTTTGCCAAACAAACAGGCACGGTTTTATTAATTGTTGGGCACGTGACTAAAGATAATTCTTTGGCAGGCCCAATGACCTTATCCCATATTGTTGATACTCAATTGATGCTTGGCAATACCGATGATGCACGCTTTAGAATTATGCGCGCCACTAAAAACCGTTTTGGCCAGGTAAATGAACTAGGCATTTTTGCCATGACCGAAAAAGGTCTTCGTGAGGTTAAAAACCCTTCTGCCATTTTTTTATCAAGAACTCCTGAGCCGACTTCAGGCAGTATTATCAGCGTGATATGGGAAGGTACTCGCCCGCTTCTTGTAGAAATACAAGCGCTACTTGTTGAATCTCAACTAGGCAACCCTCGTCTCGTAACTATAGGTCTAGATCAGAATAGACTATCTATGTTATTAGCAATACTAACTCGCCATGGTGGTATATTTACCAGTGATCAAGATGTGTTTTTAAATGCAGTTGGTGGCGTTAAAGTAACAGAAACCAGCGCAGACCTTGCAAGCTTGCTAGCAATTGTATCCAGTTTGCGCGACACCCATCTTCCCCAAGATCTAATTGCTTTTGGTGAAGTAGGTCTGGCCGGAGAAATCCGACCGGTTGCTAATGGCCAGGAACGTTTGATTGAAGCTGCAAAACATGGATTTAAACGAGCTATTGTGCCAGCAGCTAATAAACCAAGAAAATCAATTGACGAGCTGGAGATTATTGCTATCAATAAACTCTCAGAAGCCTTGGATGCTATATAAAACAGGTTGGTTTTTTTGATTTATATTGCTCAATAGGATAAATGCACATGCCCAGATTAAAAGGTCTTTGCGGTATTACCGATAATCGACTACACCCTGATGAGAAGACGATACTGGAAACTGTTGAGTTAGCATTAATAGGTGGCATGAAGATGCTTCAGTATAGGAATAGCAATAAAAATCATGCTCAGAAAGTACATCTGGCTAGCATGTTGAAAATGCTTTGCCATCACTACCAGGCATTAATGATTATTAATGATGATATAGAGCTGGCCGCAAGTGTGGAGGCTGATGGAGTCCACCTTCATATTGAAGATCAGGATGGCTACATAGAAAGAGCACGACAGCGTTTAGGTGATTACGCTATTCTTGGCATCAGTGTGGGAAATTCTATTAAACAAGCTCAATCTGCCATTGATCAGGGTATTGACTACATAACCTTTGGTTGTTTTTCACCCAAAACTAGCCCTAATAGCACGTTGGTAGATATTTCTGTACTATCTACGGCGCGAGGCCTGTTTGATTGCCCTATTGTAGCCGTTGGGGGAATTACAGCAGATAATGCTCCTGAAATTATCGCTGCCGGTGCAGATATGATAGCGGTGACTAACTCTCTATTTGCTGCTTCTGATATCCGTTATCAAGCAACTAAATTCAGTAAGTTATTTGCGGAAACGTCTGATCTAGCAGATACCGAATTAATCAGTTAAGTAAACCAATCTTATGACTTTTCCAAGGATTGTTAAGCTTTCGCATGTTGATTTTATACCCACCCCCCCCATGAAGGTGTGAGGTATTTGGCTGCTCTCGCTCACCAAAATAACCAACTGATTGGCTTATGGGAATTAGCTAATTTATCGCCTACTATCACCTTTAGTAGTAACGGGTTAGGTTCAAAAAGCTTCTTCTTTCTCCTATAACTCTGCATGTTAAAAAGGGCGTAGTATGTCTCGATCTGACGAATTATTCGCAGAAGCACAAAAGGTTCTGCCTGGCGGGGTTAATTCACCAGTTCGTGGATTTCAAGGTGTTGGTGGAATACCTGTGTTCTTCAAAAGCGCCAATGGTGCTTGGCTAGTAGACGCAGATGACCGGAAGCTAATTGATTATGTGGGTTCTTGGGGGCCAATGATTCTTGGTCATAATCATCCTGATGTTGTGGCCTCGGTTCGTGATCAAGCTCTGAAAGGCATGAGTTTCGGAGCCCCCGTAGAATTAGAAACCAAGTTGGCTAACCTAGTTAGAGAGATTGTTCCATCAATGGAGCTACTACGGATGGTTAATTCTGGTACTGAAGCCACTATGAGTGCTATTCGCTTGGCTCGTGGTTATACCAATCGCGACCATATAGTTAAGTTTGAAGGCTGCTATCATGGCCATTCAGACTCTTTGCTAATTAAAGCTGGATCTGGCCCTCTTACACTAGGAGTACCAAGCTCTCCTGGCGTGCCTGCAGCTCTTGCAAGCAGCACTATCACGTTAACTTTTAATGATCTAGATTGCGTTGAATCTACTTTTAGGGAAAAGGGTTATGACATTGCTTGCATCATAGTTGAACCAGTAGCGGGAAATATGAATTGTATACTACCAAAACCTGGGTTTTTAGAAGGGCTTCGTCGTATCTGTGATAATTACGGTACTTTATTGATTTTTGATGAAGTAATGACAGGCTTTAGAGTTTCGTTAGGTGGTGCGCAGCAATATTATGGCATTAAACCAGATATAACCACTTTGGGTAAAATTATTGGTGGAGGATTGCCGGTTGGGGCTTTTGGTGGTCGCAAGGATATTATGGAGCAACTAGCGCCTCTTGGTCCAGTCTATCAGGCGGGCACATTGTCAGGAAACCCGTTAGCTATGGCGGCAGGACTTGCTACTTTGAAAAACATTATGACTCCCAATTTTTACAATTCATTATCAAGCAAAACCTCAGTCCTGCTTAATGGCTTAAAAGAGCAAGCTAGTAAAGTTGGCATTCCTTTGCGTACAACACAGGCCGGAGGTATGTTTGGTCTGCTCTTTACTGAGCAGGAAAAAGTAGAAAGCTTCGCTCAAGTGATGAAATGTAACGCTGAGCGTTATGGTCATTTTTTCCATGAGATGTTGAACGAAGGGGTTTATCTTGCCCCTTCGGCTTTTGAAGCAGGTTTTATCTCCAGTGCTCATGGCACTGTTGAGATTGAAGCAACAATTAATGCTGCGGTAAAGGCTTTTTCATCAATGCCTTATGATCGTAAATAATGGTTTATACCAATTACCATTGAATACGTGAATAGGCAACAACCAATAGAAGCTTCATAATCTTGCTAGTAGAACAAATCTTCAAACAGTTGGCACCGACTACTGATATTAAAGTGATTTAAGGATTAATGATGAAGCACTCACTGGATAGGGTAAGCATTAAAGGCTTTAAGTCGATTCAATCTTTAGAGAATATTGCATTAACACATCTTAACGTCATCATCGGTGCCAATGGTGCCGGTAAAAGTAATATTATTTCATTTTTTAAGTTGCTACGCGCACTGATCGACGGACATCTAAATCGTTATGTTAGAGACCAAGGCGGGGCAAGTGATTTACATTTTCAGGGTATAAAAGTCACAAAAAAAGTGGAATTTGAAGCTCGCTTTGGTGATCACGGCTTTCGCTTTAACTTAGTCGCAACACCCAATAACCAATGTGCCATAGAAGATGAAGCCCGTTATTACAGTGGTGGCAATTCCGGCTGGTGGTCATTAGGCGATAGTGATGATGGTAAATCGAAAATGGTGGAAGAAGTTAAGCAGAATAAAAGCGATGCTGAATATTCTCAGCCTATTTATAACGCAATCGCCTCTTGGCAGATTTATCATTTTCATGATACCAGCAGTACAGCCGCCATGCGGGGTTATGAAATTGTTCAGGATAATAAAGTGCTACGCACCGATGCCTCCAATATAGGGGCTTTTTTACTGCATTTAAAAAACAAGCATGCAAGAAATTATGAACAGATTGTTGATGCAATAAAGTTAGTCACCCCCTTTTTTGAAGATTTTGATTTAACGCCCAGGCAAAGTGGTGAGAAACAAGAGGTTAATTTAAGTTGGCGACAGCAGGGTTCTGATTACCCTATGCAGCCTTATCATTTCTCAGATGGATCTATTCGCTTTATTTGTTTAGCCACTGCGTTGTTGCAGCCTAAGCCGCCGACTACCATTATTATTGATGAGCCAGAGCTTGGCTTGCACCCTGCCGCCATTGTGATATTAGCAGAGTTGATACAGTCTGCCTCAATGCGAACGCAGGTGATTGTAGCAACACAATCCCCTGCATTTATTGATCAGTTCGCTATAGGCGACATTGTTGTTGTTAGTCGCAAAGATGGCGCTTCGCAATTCTCGCGTTTACAAGAAAAAGATTTCACGCAATGGTTAGAAGACTATTCCGTTGGCGAGTTGTGGTCTAAAAACGTCATCACCGGAGGGCCAATCTATGAGTGATTATGTTGAGGTCATTGCGATTGTTGAAGGTAAAACTGAGCAGATCTTTATTGAGAAAGTGCTGAAACCTAATTTAGCTCTAAAAAATATATTTATGACAGCAACGCAGGTTTCAAAGCCGGGTCAAAAAGGCGGCGATGTAAAATTCAGCCGCACGGTAAAAGGTATACGAAATCACCTTAAGCAACGCTCAGAAACGTATATTTGCACGTTTGTTGATTTCTACGGCATTAAAGAATGGCCAGGGGTTGATACGTTAGCAACAAGTTCCAGCCCGACTGAGATTGCCAATGCTGTTAATCAAGCATGCCGTGAAGCGGTATTAGAACAATACCCCAATTTACAAAGCGATAGACGATACATTCCTTACTTTGCTGTTCATGAATTTGAAGCCTTGTTATTTAGTGACAGTGAAGTGCTGGCTAGAAAGTTAGGCATTGATGTGGCTAAAATTTAAGCTGTACTAGAGGAATGCGGTGAGCCTGAAGCTATTAATAATAGCCCTCAAACCGCACCGTCTAAACGTTTAGATAATTGGTGCGATGGTAAATTTAAGAAAACCACCGCCGGAATTGCTATAGCAGAAGATATAGGCATCCCTACCTTAAGAGAAAAGTGCCTTGTTTTTAATGCTTGGTTAAATCAGTTAGAGGCCTTGGTGGGGTAGTTGATGATGGTGAATGATGAACAAACCTTTAAGCAGTTTTCAATGGCAGATGAAACCACCGAATTTTTGCTCTATAGCACCCCAAATGCTGAGGTGAAAGTAGAGGTGCTATTACACTGCGAAACCCTGTGGCTAAACCAAGCCCGTATCGCTCAGTTAACTGCTATCGCTTACCCTAACTTTATACTATTCGTAAGATCATGAGTTTCCCGTTTACCTTAAAGAGTAACTGGTATAGAAAGTTAAATTATTGAGTTGTGTGAGTAACTTTTTAAGTACCTAAGTGTAAAATAGAGTAAAGTTCGATTGAAACCATGTTTTATGTTAACGATAATGTGCATTTTAGGTTACGTAGGTGTTTGGATGTTAGTATTTGTTTTAGTTGGTAGTGTTGGGGTTGATATCAGAATTATTAAGTTTTAGCATTGCTGTATTTTTCATATGAACTAGTTTGAGTAAACTAAGGCAATCATGTTGTCATTATTAGGGTAACCGGACAGAAGATGACAGAGGTTAGTATAATGCAGGTCATTAAGGTCGATGTAGCGATAGTAGGAGCTGGTGGCGCTGGTTTAAGAGCGGCTATAGCTGTTGCGGAGAAAGACCCTAGCTTGAAAGTAGCTCTGATTTCAAAAGTGTATCCCATGAGAAGCCATACAGTAGCTGCGGAAGGTGGTTCTGCTGGTGTTGTTCAGGATCATGACTCACTAGAGAACCATTTCCAAGATACTGTATCAGGGGGTGATTGGCTATGTGATCAGGATGTGGTGGACTACTTTGTTGGTAATGCAGCAGAAGAAATGGTTCGCCTTGAGCACTGGGGATGCCCTTGGAATCGTAAAGATGATGGAAGCATTAATGTGCGTGCTTTTGGTGGGATGAAAATCGAGAGAACTTGGTTTGCTGCTGACAAGACCGGGTTTCATATGCTACATACACTGTATCAAACCTCTATTAAATACGCTTCTATCGAACGCTTTGATGAATATTTTGTTGCGGATTTGATTGTTGAAGACGGTCGAGCTCAGGGTGTAGTCGCCATTGAAATTAAAACAGGTGAAGCGAAAGTTTTTCTAGCCAAATCGGTTGTTTTTGCTTCTGGTGGCTCAGGACGTGTTTTCCGATTTAATACTAACGGAGCTATTGTTACTGGTGACGGTCATGGAATGGCACTCCGTGCGGGAGCCCCTCTGCGAGACATGGAGTTTGTTCAGTATCACCCTACGGGCCTGCCTGGTTCCGGTGTTTTAATGACCGAAGGTTGCCGTGGAGAAGGGGGTATCATGCTAAACAAGGATGGTTATCGTTATCTTCAGGATTATGGCTTGGGGCCAGAAACCCCAGCCGGTCAGCCTAAAAATAAATATATGGAGTTGGGACCAAGGGACAAGCTTTCTCAGGCATTTTGGCACGAACAGTGCAAAGGGCGAACTATTGAGACACCTTTGGGGGATGCCGTGTATCTTGATCTGCGACATCTGGGGGAGAAAAAGCTGATGGATCGGTTGCCGTTAATCTGCTCTTTAGCTAAAAACTACGCAGGTGTTGATCCCGTGCATCAGCCAGTACCAGTTAGGCCTGCTGTACATTACACTATGGGTGGTATTCGGACAGATATTAAGTGTGCCACAGATATTAGTGGTTTATATGCAGCTGGTGAGTGCTCTAGTGTTGGTTTGCACGGTGCTAATCGTTTGGGTTCTAACTCTCTGGCAGAAATTGTGGTATTTGGTAGGGTTGCTGGCGAGTGTGCAGCTGATTTTGCTAAGCATAGTGTTATTTCTGATGAAAAGAAACTGTTAGATCAGGCTGGTAAGCATTTGGAAAGTATTGAATGTTTGCGTAACGCTAAGGGTGATGAAAAAGCATCACATATTCGTCATGATATGACGAAGACGATGGAGCGTTGTTTTGGTATTTATCGTACTGGTGAAGAAATGCAGGAAGGCGTTGATAAACTAGCCGAGTTACGTAGTCGTTTTCTTCAAGTAAAAGTAGAAGATGGCAGCAAAGTTTTTAACACAGAACTCTTGCAAGCTTTTGAATTACAAAGCTCTCTGGTTGTGGCTCACTGCATGGCGGTGGGGGCTCTTTATAGGAAGGAGTCTAGAGGTTCACATCAGCGCATTGATGGCTTTGAACAACGTGATGATAGTGGTTTTCTTAAGCATACTTTGACATATTATAATGGTAATGCTGAGCCAACGCTAAAGTATGAAAACGTTAATGTGACTCGATACCTGCCAGAAGAACGTGTCTACGGGGCTGCCTCCGAGAAATGAAGTGTAGTGTAGTAAAGAGACCTGCTAATGACCCATAAGACCATTACTATTGAGATTCTGCGCTATAACCCAGAAGCAGATGAAAAACCAAGATATACTAGTTTTGACATTCCTTATATTGAGGATTGGTCTATGCTGGATGCTCTTGAATATATCAAAGATGAAAAAGATTCTAGTCTTGCTTACCGTTGGTCGTGCCGTATGGCTATTTGTGGTAGCTGCGGTATGGTGATTAATGGAATACCCAAGCTGGCTTGTGAAGCCTTTTTGCGAGATTATTACCCTGATACCATTAAGGTTGAGCCGCTGGCTCACTTTCCTATTGAGAAAGATTTAATTGTCGATGCTGAAGACTTTATCAAGAAGATAGAGTCTGCTAAGCCGTATATTATTAATGCGATGGAAAAGCCACTGGAAGAAGGGGTGTATAAGCAGACTCCTAAGCAAGTGGGGTTGTACAAACAATTTTCTATGTGCATTAACTGCATGCTGTGTTATTCGGCCTGCCCACAAATGGGGTTGAATCCTTTGTTCGCTGGGCCTGCGGCTATTGTTTTGGGGCACCGTTATAATCTCGATTCCCGTGATGATGGCTATGATCAGCGAACAGAGGTTATTCAGGGTAAAAATGGTGTATGGTCATGTACGTTTGTGGGGTATTGTTCAGAGGTTTGCCCAAAAAATGTTGATCCGGCAGCTGCTATAAATCAGAACAAAGTGCAGGGTTCACAAGATTGGGCCTTGTCCTTTCTGATGCCACGTAAAGGAGATAAGCAATGAGTCGTCGGCCTTTTGTGCGCCCAATGAAGCGCACGTGGTTTCTGGATCATCCATTTTATCGAAGTTACATGATACGAGAGTTGTCCTGCGTATTTGATGGTTTGTACGGGATAAATTTGTTTGTTGGCTTGTTGCAGTTAAAATATGGTGTAGATGCATGGCAGAAATGGCTCGATTTTCAAGGGCATCCACTAATGATTCTTTTTGCAGTGGTGACTTTGGGGATGACTCTTTATCACTCTACAACTTTTATTGCTATGTGTCCTAGAGTGATGCCCCAGCAGCTCCGTAAACTTGTCCCGGATAAAACTGTTGTCGTTGTTAGTTATATGGGGTTTGCTGCAGTATCTGTAGTGATACTTACAGCGATAATTTGGGGGGTATGTATATGAGCCATAAACGTCACATTGAACCTTTGCTGTGGAGCTTGTTCGGTGCCGGAGGAGCAACAATAGCATTTGCTTTTCCTGCGCTAATTTTAGTTATTGGCCTGGGGGTGCCTCTTGGCGTTATTCCAGATGCAGCCTTATCCTATGAAAGAGTTTCCGAGTTTATTCTAAATAATTGGATTGGCAAGATTGCATTAATGGCTATTTTGATCCCTTCATATTGGGCTTGTATTCATCGCATTTATCATGGATCTCATGATTTAGGCTTTCACCCATGTGTTGCTATCAAAGCTTGTTGTTATGGTGGTGCTTTGATACTTAGTGGAGTTACAGCATTTTTGTTACTGTTTTGACGGGGTATATGCCCGCTCCCCTTGAAGACGATTGTTGACTACTCTCCCAATCACCTGCCCTGGGTAGGATCATGGGGCTTAGCTCGTTTATTGCTTGCCCCAACCTTCAATGGTAACGGATATATACCAGTCGCCTTTGAAGTTCTCCTCTGTTGTTTGCGTTCGTTACAGTAGCTTATACCCCTAAGCTTCTGTGGCTTCGCTCGCTTGTTGCTGCGTATTAACTCCCAATTCTGTGGCTATAGTTATTAGTCTTGTTCCGAGTACTTCTGAGTATTTGTTTGATTTTGATCAGTGCAGGAAAGTAGACTGCAGAGGGTTCTTTTATTGCATAAACATTTAACTTGGTAGCATATGAAGGCTAAAGATGAAGACTCTATATTCGACTTATACATTATAGGTGGTGGCATTAATGGTGTGGGAGTTGCGGTTGATGCTGCTGGACGAGGTCTTAAGGTTGGGCTTTGTGAGAAAGGTGACTTGGCAAATGCTACGTCTTCAGCAAGCAGCAAACTTATTCACGGAGGTTTGCGCTACCTTGAACAATATGACTTTAGATTGGTTAAAGAAGCTCTAGCCGAGAGGGAAATACTTCTGAAGTTAGCTCCACATATAGCTTGGCCATTGCGGTTCTGTTTACCTCACCGGCCTCAGCTGAGGCCGTTTTGGATGATTAGGGCAGGTTTGTTTTTGTATGACAACCTAAGCAGTAGAGTATCGTTAAAAGGGTCTAAAAGTATTTATTTTGATGATACATCCCCATTGCAGAAAAGTTTCAAAAAAGGGTTTGAATACTCCGACGCATGGATCGATGATGCTCGTTTGGTAATATTGAATGCAATAAAGCTACAGCAGTTGGGTGGCACGGTTAAAACACGTACGGAAGTGGTGAGTGCAAGCCGGAATGATGGTCTTTGGCAATTGCAGATTCGCAATGTAATGTCTGATAAATGCAGCATGGTTAAAAGCCTAGCTTTGGTTAATGCCACAGGCCCTTGGGTTAGCGCTATGATGAAAGACGCTTTTTCTATGTCACCACCCAGAGAGATTAGCCTGATTAAGGGTAGCCATATCGTTGTCCCAAAAATACACGATGAAGATAGGGCTTATCTTTTACAAAATGACGACAAGCGCATTGTTTTTGTTTTACCTTACGAAGAAACATTTTCCTTGATTGGAACCACTGACGTGGTATATCACGGCGACCCTTCTGATGCCAGCTGCTCTAGGTATGAAATTGACTACCTCTGCAACGTTGTTAATCAACATTTTAAGAGCAAAATCAGCAAGTCTGATATCGTCTGGACGTATGCAGGGGTAAGACCTTTGTGTGCCGATGAGTCTGATTCCCCACAGGCTATCACCAGAGACTATACCATAGAGGTAGATGCAGGCTTTGGTGACGCCCCATTGTTATCCATCTTTGGAGGTAAGCTTACTACGTATAGAAAATTGGGAGAGGCAGCAATGGAAAAGCTGGCACAGTATTTCCCTGGCATTGGAGGAAAGTGGACATCATCCAGCGTATTACCCGGCGGTGAAGATATTGGCTCAGCTCAGTCTTTTGCTGAGAGGTTAGCCAATCAATACCCATGGCTGACAAGTGATCAGGTGAATCGGTTTAGTACAAGTTATGGTTCACTAGCCTATCGTTTTTTGAAAGAGGCAGTGTCCGCTAATCATCTTGGAGAGCATTTTGGAGCTGGTCTAACTGCTGCAGAAGTTGATTACTTAATTAATAATGAGTGGGCGTGCACTTCGGAAGATATTCTTTGGCGTAGAAGCAAAATGGGGCTGAAAATGAGTCAATCAGAACAAAATAAGCTCAATACTTATGTCGTATCCAAGATGGGTCACCATAATTACTAACACAAATAGTTGCTATGTGTAGATGTTATACCCATTACCAGTGAAGGTGTTGGGTTGTTTGCTGCGTTCACTCATCTAAGTAACTTCCTGCTTGGAGGTAGTTTGTCGTCTACTTATGCCTTCGATGCCAACGGTGATAGGTAATTACGATGCATGTGGTGCTGTTTCTTTATTCCTTTCACGCTTGGAATGGCAAAGGATATGATGAGCTATGTTGGTGGTGTTGACCCTATGTAAACGGAAGGCGTCAGTTGTTCTGAATCAATATAAAGAATATGTATCTCAAGGATTGCTAACACTCTTGCCAGAATCTCTCGACCTCTGTTACTGAGGTCACTATCACTGCCGCTACCAGCATTAAACGCAATCGCGTCAAGACCTTGGTTTAGTGCGATATAAAGTGCACGATTATTCAAGTAGCCTTGTGAGATAATAGTAAATTTCTTGAGTCCAAATATATCTTTTGCTCTAAGAATCGAGTCTATAGTTCGAAAACCTTTATAATCTCTGTAAATAATATTGGCAGGAATATCCATTTGAAGCAAATCGCTCCTTATAGTGGAAGCCTCATCGTAGTAAGGAGTACGACTATCACCACTGACGAGAATGTAGTCTATTTTTCCTGCATTAAATAGTGCATAAGCGGTATTTATTCTTAGCCGATAATGATCATTAAGGCCCCCAGTCTTAGTGTATTTGCTGGTTCCTAGCAGAATTCCAACCTTATTATGAGGGATGGTGTTGATATCAGAATACAAATATTTTTCAGTAGTCGAAGTTACTACAATATTTGCTATTACGATCACAAGTAATACGCAGATCAATACCGCAGCTAATAATATGATCATTATTTTTAAGCTGGCTAGTTTAGGTTTCATCAAGAGCTCCACACTAAATGCTATACCCACTCCCCTTGAAGTAGTGGGGTTGCTGACTACTCTCTAACTCTTGTCACCTATTATTAGTAGGCTCAAGAGGCTTCTCTTGTTTGTCGCCTACCCTTACCTTCAATGGTGACTGGTATAGAGTAAAGCATAACGTCACTCTGATACAAAAAATAGTCTGTAGTAGTTATTACTTGATTGTTACATCCACAAAAATAAGAGGGTTTCAACTTATGCATTAGTGAGCTAAATATTGTAATTTAGTTTTTATTCTGTTGGCAATCACCTGGGCAGGGAAGTCTGGCATTCCCAAAGATTTTAGAGAGGGCAAAGGGCTACGAATAGCTAGAGATAACGCTTTTGCTGCCTTCTCTGGTGTAGATGCTTTTGTAGCCAATCCTGCATCAATCAGAAAATTAGAGTAATTATCGTCCGCTATATAAACAACTGGCTTACTTTTATAAAGGGCCAGAGCGCCAACCGTAGACTTATGCGTGGCAATGGCCAATGCTACCTTGCTGAGCATAGCGGTAGTCATTTTGCCTTTCGGTATGAGAAAAACATTGCTGCATTTATATTTTTTAATTATGTCGGCCTCAAGCTGGCCATCATATTTTGGGTGATGGGTAACAGCGAACTTAATATGTGGAAGCTTTTTAGTAGCCTGTATAAAAACGTTAAAGCTTTCTTCGTAATCATGATCATATTCACCGGCAAATAGAATAACATGGTTCGCAGGGCCTAGCCCTAGCTGCTGCCTAATAGTTGTTGTATCAGTGTTGCGATAAACCTCATCCCACCCTTCAAGGGCCGGTTGGCCTGTTACGATGATATTAAGTTTATTGAGCGCAGGAAAAGTAAGAAACCTATTATGAGTAGCATTACTAGGAACATGAAGTTCATCCAGAGCATTGGTTTCAAGCATGAATGGTATGAGGTATCGCTGTTTAGCTGGATCATCAAAGTTGTCATAAAAAGCAATAGTATAACTACCTTGTTGGCTGAATAAATTTATCAGTTGAGCTTGAGCAGTGCTGGCCATACCTGAATATATTATATGCGGCCCATAACTACGGGTAATCTGATTAACAATGTCATCAGGCAAACGTGTAGTTCGATCTTTATTTAGTGCGTCTTTTGAGTTAAAAGACGGTAATTCAATTTTATTCGGGTGACTGGCAAATATTGTTGCTGCTGAGCCAATGGCAAGAATTTTGTAGGATATATTATTTTTTATCAGTTGTTTTTCTATCTGAATGAATGCATTACTTTCTCCTTGATCGTACGCTATAAACATAAGATCTGTCGTGTTCTTAGGAGAAATATGCCAGTGACAAGAAGTCAACAATGAGATGAGAAGTGAAAATGTCGTGGTAATAAATAAAATATTCTTTTTCACTATAAACTCCCTTGAGTAATAGATAACTACTTATATTTGAATATGTGTGTGGGGGGGGGATGGTTATTTAACTAGCCTGAAATCCTTGGCTGCGAATCTTACGGATTCTTTCTTTAGCTGCCTGTATGCTATTGAATTACGTGTTGAAATATAGCAATAATGACCCTAGATTACTAGAATAAGTGACACACGTATGCTTGATAATAGCTCAATATATCAAGATGGCTTAAGGCTTTCCTAGCTCGGGTGTATCTTTTCTATTAATTTCCTAACGATATTTGAGTAGTTGGCGAACTCGCTATAGTTATCAAGTATTTTTGTGACCATCTGACAGTTTGCTTTTTTGGTTTTGCTTTTAACTTGATCCAGCACAAGACGTTTCTAGATACGCATGGTCAGCATTACAAAATACCAATCTTTCCTATGAGCGGTATTCCCTTCCAATATATCTGAACTCTTTCTTCATATCAAAGGATTTGGAGTTGCTACAGGGTACAAGTAAGCGAAATCACAGAAGGTTAGGGGGGTAAGTGACGGTGATTAGCGAATGCTGGTAACAAAGTAGTAACTTTAACGGCGATGGGTATATATCAGTTACCATAGGAGGCGAGGTAGGCTACAACCTAAGCCTTCAATGGGTATAGATATTTCACCAGAATATAGTTGGCTTTGTTGAGTTATGCTGAGGTTTAGATATATGAATGAAAGAACGGATTAATGAGGGGTATCACGCTATGCTTACCAAGCAAACCCCCATTTCTGTATGATGGGTATATGGGAATTGGTCAAACAAAGCGATGCGTTTAATTCTGTGAGTTTTGCAGAGATTGTCTAGGTTATCTTTAAGTGTTTCAGGATTGCATGAAATATATATAATATTGGAAAATCGCTGAATAAACTCTTCTGACCTATTATCAAGACCGGCTCTAGGTGGGTCAACAAATACCGTGGAAAAATGATAGTCTTTCAGGTTTATGTCTCTTAGCCTGTAGAAAATGCGCTCTCCTTCCAAAGCATTGGTTAGCTCTTCGCTAGATAAGCGGACAATATTCACATTACCTATGTTATTTAACCTTAAGTTTTCCTTGGCAGAGTTAACGGAGGTTTTTGATATCTCAGTAGCCAATACTTTCTGAAAGTGCTGTGCGAGAACGCAAGTGAAATTTCCGTTACCGCAGTAAAGCTCTAGCAAGTCATCGTTATTATTTTGGCAGCACTGACTGGCCCAAGTAAGCATTTTTTCGTTTACGCCGGCATTAGGCTGAGTAAAGCTATTTTCCACTTGTTGATAGTAATAGTTACGGTTTTCTACGGTTAAGATTTCGGTAACATAGTCTTTCTCTAGCACTATTTTTCGTTTTCGGTGACGACCAATAATAGTAATATTAAACTGCTCTTGTAGTGCGCGGGCTGCTTTATTCCATCGTTCATCCAGAGTTTTATGATAAATTAGTGAAACTAGAGCCTCTGCTGATCGTGTTGTTAGGAACTCTAGCTGAAAAAGACGGTGCCTGAGGGTTTGTTGTTGCATGATGGCAGCCATCAAAGGTTGCATTAATTGGTTGATGCGCTCTGAGCCTGATGGAAACGTGATGACTTCAAAAGGCTCTCTGGTGTTAGGGTTAAACATTCTGTAGAAGCTACGGTCACCATCATGCCATATATTAAATTCGGCACGCATGCGATAGTGCTTTGGGACAGAGCTAAAAATTTCTAGATCAGGGGTACCAAATTGGTGAAACGATTCTTTAATTATCTGAACCTTTTCTTCGAGTTGTTTTTGATAAAGATCAGGATTAACTGTCGCTAGAGACATATATATATACTCATTTCCCTTGAAGCTGTGGGGTTGTTTGACTGTATTCACTCACCTCAAATTAGCTACTACTCATAGGTGCTTGGGGCTTTGCTACCCACACCTATGGTAACAGGTATGTACCCTGTAGCCGTTGAAGTTTCTGCTTTGTTGGCTGCACTCGGTCGCTCAGTAGCTTAGTGAATTTAAGCTCCTATGGCTTCGTTTGTTTGCCGTCGCATAGCAACTCAAAATCCTTTGGTATGGATATTAACTAGCGTATTCTATGCTGGATTTTAACATAATTCAACTAATGTGCTTGTAGGTAGTAAGTGTGTAGATAAAAAAAACGGATTTTTCCTGAGAAAAGTCCGTTCCAAGTTAAGGAATGTTAAAATAGCAGCTGTCTATCAGGTTCTTTTTAACTCAATAATCCTGGGAGTAATAAGAAACATTCTAACCTTGCTGCTTTTTGATTCTTTCTTAGATCTGAATATCGGACCTAGAATTGGTATATCGCCAAGTATAGGTATTTTTGTTAATGCGGTTTCTGTCTCTTCTTTATAAAATCCGCCAATTAGGAGGCTTTCATTTTCATGGATAATCGCTTGTGTGTTAAGAGAGCTATTGGTGATTACTGGTACCGTCTGGGTATTTTCGCTAGCATTTTTGCCGTCCTGAATATTGATGCGCATATGAATTTTGCGACTGTTTGCTTCCTGGATTATACGTGGCGTAACCTGAACTACGGTACCTGATGTGACCGGAAACAGCTGGGCATCCTGATTGGCCTCAACTTTTACATAGGAGGTGAAGCTGTTATCAAGCACTGCTTCAAGATTATCCAGTGTGATAATGGAAGGCCGAGAAATAATTTTTGCCTCCCCATCATTGGCGAGCAGATTTATTTTCGCATTAAAGCTGCCAATATTAGCAGAAAGAATCGTGGAAAATGCCGGGAACATTTGACCAGATTTGCCAGGATTAAATATAATATCAGAATTACCATTATCTCTGATATTATTGTACTCAACACCTAGCGCCTCTAGCTTAGCCGTGCTTATATCAATAATAGAAACGCTGATTTCTATCTGAGCAGTAGGTTTATCCAAAGACTTAATTAGCGTTGCATACATACTCATTTTACTTTCAAGGTCATGAACAATAATTGCATTTTGTCTGGGGTCAGCATTAATAAAGATAGTGTCTGCAACGGCTCCGTCATTGAGTGGCGTTTTTAGTTTGCTTAATTCTTTTTGAGTATTAGCAATACTTGGGGTTATAGTATCTTTTGCTGATCTCGATATTCGAGAAGTAGGTTTAACGGTTGGAATTATTGTTTCTTGATTGGATATGCTAGCAATACCGCCACCATTGACAATATTTTGCAAGATGCTTGCAACTCCAGGCACTGTCACCTGATCTCCTCGAAAGTTATAGCTTTTATCGGTGGCCCACGCATATTTCAAATTAAAAGTACATATTGTAAGCTTGTTTTTTTGCCTGACCGACTCTTTATCATCAAGCAACATTGCCGTTTGGCTGATTAAGTCAACATAGCGGGGTGGCCCAGCAATAAATACTAAACTTTCTTGCGGTTGCGATTTCCAAAAAAATCTACTGTCCCAAACGCCGACTTTTTTTAAAGTGTTTTCCAGATCCCTTGGGTTTATGTAATCTAAATTTAGAATTTTCTGCTGAGAAGCATTGGAATTGTAGACAAATAGAGTATGCCCGTCAAAATACCAGATAAAACCATAAATGTTGGACATGTGATTTAGAAAATCTATAGGCAGTAAAGGCCCTATTTTCCCGTTTACTTCACCACTAATACCTTCTGCTAGAACCAGAGGGGTGTAATAACTGGCAGCAAAGTTCTTAATCACTTCCTCTAGTGATTCTTCGTCTCCAAAAATGGAGTAAGGATGGTCGCCAAAAGCAGATTGAGCTGGAGGAGGAGTGTTATATATGTCAGTAGGGTCTAAGGCATCATAGTCATTGTTTAGCATAGCATCGGAGCCACAGGTAAAATTGGTATTTTTGCTATTGGTCTCCTTGTGCTGTTTTTCCTTGCTTATTATGGTGTCTGGAAGAATAGACACATAATTATAATCAACAGCATTCTGCTGTTGGGACGAGGAATCCATTGGTATCGGTATAGCGGTTATGTTACAGGCCGCTGTTGCTGGAGGAAGCATGACTGCCTGACCAGCAAATAACTGAGAACTAATACCCATCTGATTTAGGTTTAATAGTGCTTGTAGTCTGAGGTTGTAGGTTTTTGCTATAACTGTAAAGTTTTCTCCAGGTTGAACCCAGTGAACACAGTCATTTGTGTTTAAAACAGGTAAGTCTGCTCTAGCATGAGTAGTCGTTACAAGACTAATCACTAGGATTGCTCCTGAAATCGAACGTACTGTTCCATAAATTGACATCAGACTCAGCCTCCATGCTGTTGCCCGTAAAAAAGATTTGTAATTATTTTCTAGTGAATATCTATTTTATATCAAATTTAACTGACTATCGCCAGCTTTTAATTTTATTATTTTAAAATAAATAATCGTAACAGTGATTGTCAGCATAGTTGTAGCCTCAGTTAAACCGGCTTTCTTAAGTGGATATGCTATGTGCTGGACGACATATTTAGCAGGTCTAAAAAAGTAGTTTGATCGTTTTTCGCACAGTTTTTTTAGTAATCGTCTAAGACTGTCTAATCCTAACAAGAACTATACACGTCGCCTTTCAAGTTGCTACGTTCTTGGCTGCGTTCGCTCACCCCGATCACCTACTACTCGTAGGCTCGCTGGGCTTCGCTTACTTGCTTCCTAGTAGAAATTTGAAATGCTTTGGGTACATACGATAGTTCTTGTTCAATTGTAATTGATTTTTACTTCCATAAATCTAGTGAGTCACCAGTAGGTATCACACAACAGTAATAATAAGTAGCTCTATCAGTTTATCCATCCGGTCAAGATTAGTTATATGAGTAGACTCAAAATAAAAGCCCAGACTTGTTAGATTGCCAAATAGAGTTTCAATACTCCATTGCTCACCGTAATCATTTATCATGCTGCTGGCTTTTCGGTGGATACAACGATCAAGAGTCCTTACAGTGTTTGATGGACTGCAAGAGAGGCGCTCTAGATACTTTCTTTTTGCTATGCCACGCTACTGCCTGATTGTGACTAACTCCTCTGTATAGCTGGACCATTGCAATCTTTTTGCTTTGAAGTTCCACCATATTTTTTGAGCTATGGGTCCTTTGAACTTTTCTGAATAGTGTGGCATTGATCACTCTTTGACCACCAATCTGTTTAAGTTGGAAAATCAGAATAGGTGACAACTATGCAGGCACAGAGGGTAATTGATAGGTAAGATCATTCCATTTGTAGATACCTTTGCGCAACCTAGTAATTTGATTCTATACCAGTCACCTTTAAGTTGCTACTTTGTTGTCAGCGTTCTCTCATCACAGAAGCTAAGTGCTCCTAAGGTTCTGTGGCTTCGTTAACTTGTTGCCGCCTAGAAACTCTAAATCCTTTGGTTCTATATTCGTTATCATTGAAGGTGCGAGTAGTCAGCAACCTCGCAACCCTTAATGGAAAATGCCATAAGTGTTTAGTAAGGGGAGAAATTGCCGATAGATGAGTAAATGCCTCTTTTAAATACAGGATAATTTTCTCATGGATGCAATTTCTTTTACTAACGGTTTATCAAGCATATCCACGGTACGGCGCGATAATAGTGATAATGATTTTCCAAAAAGCAAGTCGGCCCTTAGGACTCCGGGTGAAAACGTTGTCGCCTACACTTGGCGGGCGCTTGAATATGGAAAAACTTTTGAAAACCGAGAGATGCGATTTGCGTTAAGTCCGTCGAGTGAGGCTGGTCAAATATTAACCCCTGAAGAGCATAAAGCCATGACTAATCTGGCTTTGAGTGAATTACTTAAGCACGTCAGCAAGGGGTCTGAGATTGAGCAAGCTCTTGGTATACTGCAAGAGTCTAAGGAGTTGCAAGAATCGCTTCAAATGAGCAGAAATGTACTTCATGCGGCTTAACTCAGAAAAAGGACAGCTATGATGAACACTCTCCTACGACAATGGTTCTTTGCTCAAGCTTCTTATTATCTTGAGTATCTACAGCCAAGAAAAAGTATTGCACTGCTCGAAGCACTTCGTAAACTTGAGCCTGAGAACTCGGATGTTCACAGGATGTTGAGCTATGCCTATTTAAAGGTTGATAATCTTGAAGAGTCGGTTCAGTCAGCCGATAGTTTTATACAGTGCGTTAAGCCTGGTACAGATATCCGAGCTATAAAATGGATTAAGGGGCGAGCTCTTCTTAAGAAAAAGAAAAAGGCAGCTACCCTTTAAAAAAGGTGTAGCTCTAAACATCAGCTCCATAATAAGTGACTGTAAAATATGAATGGTTTTATTTCAAAATTAAGCATGTTAGGTAAGCACAACGACTTGGTGTTGGCATTTTTCCTTGTCATGGTTCTTGGTCTTATTATTCTGCCCATGCCTACCTTTTTGGTGGATTTTTTGATAGCTCTTAACATGGGCCTTTCCACTGTACTATTGATGACTGCTATTTACTTGAGGGCGCCGTTGGAGTTCTCTTCATTTCCAGCAGTGCTTCTTGTAACCACGTTATTTAGGCTTGCTCTTTCCATTACTACTACACGTTTGATCCTGTTGCAGGCAGATGCTGGAGAAATTGTATACACTTTCGGAAATTTCGTTGTCGGAGGTGATCTGATTGTTGGTATCGTTATTTTCTTGATTATCACCATTGTTCAGTTCATGGTTATCACTAAAGGTTCTGAGCGTGTTGCAGAAGTTAGTGCCCGCTTCTCTCTTGATGGTATGCCGGGTAAGCAGATGAGTATTGATGCAGACTTAAGAGCTGGCTCAATCGAAATGGAAGAAGCTCAGCGTCGTCGAGAGCTTGTTCAAAGAGAAAGTCAGATGTACGGTTCCATGGATGGTGCCATGAAGTTTGTTAAAGGAGATGCTATTGCTGGCCTAATTATTATCTTTGTAAACGTCACTGCTGGGGTTGCCATCGGTTCATCACGGGGAATGCCAGCCAGCGAAGCGCTGCAGCTTTATTCTATTTTAACTATCGGCGATGGTTTGATTGCACAAATACCAGCCCTGTTAATATCAATCACGTCAGGTATTATCGTTACCCGTGTTGCTAGTGATGAAGGGAAAGATTTGGGTAATGAGATTAGTGATCAATTAGCATCTAAACCCAAGGCTCTCATGGTAGGGGGGTTTTTTCTGCTGGGTTTTGCTGTAATACCTGGGTTTCCTACAGGTACTTTTATTACTTTGGCTGCTCTCCTTGGTGGTGGCGGTTTTCTACTATTAAAGAAAAGTACATCCGAACTCCTTGCGCAAGAGCAGGGCGGTATTCCTGCTATGTCTGCGGCGACAGATAAGCCTGGCGAGTCTAAGTCTAAGTCCAGACTAGACGAGCAGGAAGAGTTTACTCAAACGCTTCCATTAATTATTGATGTGCCTACCTCAATACAGAATCATCTTGATACAGGTGCACTTAATACAGAGTTGCTTAAGGTTAGAAAAGCATTGTATATGGATCTGGGGGTTCCTTTTCCTGGTATTCATCTCCGGTTTAGTGATGGTATGGCTGAAAACACTTACTCAATTTTACTACAAGAAGTTCCTGTTGCTAGCGGCTATTTCAAGAGTGGCAAATTGTTTGCCCGTGAAACTGCTGATCATCTTGAAATGTTAAAGATACCTTTTGATACCGAAGAGGAGTTTTTGCCAGGGTTGGATACTCTCTGGGTCGGCAACGATTACAAAGGAAAGTTGGAGAAAAATAATGTTAATTACATGGATCCTTCAAAAATTCTGACATTTCATCTTGCTCATGTACTTAAAAAATATGCAGAAGAATTTATCGGTATTCAGGAAGCTCGCTATCTTGTTGAAAAAATGGAGGGTAGTTTTGGAGAGCTGATTAAAGAGGTGCAGCGTTTATTACCTATCAATAAAATCACAGAAATATTACAGCGTTTGGTTTCAGAAGATATTTCGATACGGAATCTCAGAGCTATTTTGCAAGCGCTGGTAATATGGGGTAATAAAGAAAAAGAGGTGGTGCAGCTTACCGAATATGTTCGTTCATCCTTGAAGCGTTTTATTAGCTATAAATATTCTAATGGTAAAAACATGTTGCCAGTATATCTACTAGATCAGGATGTGGAAGATACTATTCGTGGAGGCATTAGGCAGACATCAGCAGGTAGTTACCTTGCGTTAGATCCGACAACGTCGGCCCAGTTTGTTGATATAGTCAAGCAAACTGTTGGGAAAATAGGTCATCTAGAGCATAAGCCTGTATTAATAACATCCATGGATATCCGTCGTTATGTCAGGAAATTGCTGGAACTTGAGATCTACGATCTATCTGTTCTTTCTCATCAGGAATTAACTGAAGAAATTACCGTACAGCCATTAGGTCGAATCTCACTTTAATCATATCATACCCATTACCCTTGAGGGTGTGGGGTTGTTTGCTGCTCTAACGCACCTGAATCAACTACTATACCCCAAGGATTTGGAGTTGTTACGCAGCGGCAAGAGATTGTGGTGAGCAAGCACTAACAATAAGTAGAAACTTCTTTCCTTGGTTCGATCCAGCCGGATACTTCTAAGCTGCTTGTGCGGCAGTGAACGGCCTGAAACTTTATTGAGTTTGATGCTGAAATGGAAGCTGCCGAGAAACAATTAGATGAAATGTGGTAATGGTTTGAAATTTTTATTGACCTAAAAGATAAGGTTGGTTTGTTTGATGAAAATATGAAGTCGATATATCAAGGGGTACTATCTTTAGTCAATCAAGAGAATACTAGCTCAAGTTTTATTTATGGAACTTATTTAGTTGGATTTGTATCTGCTTATGAAATATTTATTCATGATTTATTTGAGATTTGCTGCAATAGAAAGAAGTATATTGATAGAGCCTTAAAAAATATAGATGAACTAGAATCTCACGACATAAATCATCTTAGAATGAGGAGTGAAGCTAAGCGGACTGAAGAATATTTAATAGAGCGCTTAAAAACGACCACTCTTCACGATCCAATTCAGGTCGCTCGAATTCCACAGGTTATTTTCAACCTAAAAATGCCAACTTTGAATAATGAGTTTACAGAAATCCTTCTAAGCCAAAAAAATGCTTTTACCCATAATGGTGGGTTTTCTAATGGGGAATCAATTGATATCACAGTTGGGTATCTTCTTGTGGTGGCCGAATTCATATACTAAGTGCGACACCCAATTTAATAAAAACGATGAACTGCGATACCCTTAGTTTTTTGCTCCAATCACGAAGTAAAAACCTATGACGTATCAACAGCTTACCGAGGGTGATAGATATATGATAGTCGCGCTAAAATGGCAAGGATTAAGTTTTACGGACATTGCCACAGCTATCGGAAAACACCGAAGTACCATATATCGAGAATTTCAACGCAATACTTGTTGGCATAAGGATGGCTCATATCGACCCATCAGGGCACAGCAAAGGACAAGAGCTCGACGTCGACGTTCAAGGAGAAACCAATATTTTACAGACAAGGATTACGTGATCATTAGGCAGCTCTTACATAAACAATGGAGTCCTGAACAGATTACGGGTTACTTAAAACGGATAGGTGTGCGTTGCTTTAGCCATGAAACTATTTATCGATATATTTGGCGTGATAAAAAGAAAGGCGGCTTGCTATGGAAGCACTTGCGTTGTGCTCAAAAGCGAAGACGTAAACGCTACAAGGCTTATGATAGTCGAGGAAGGATTGCCAATAAGCGCAATATAACAGACCTACCAGCTGAAGTAGAAACGCGTGAAACACTAGGTCATTGGGAAATAGATACCGTGATGGGTAAAAGGGTCTAGACACTGCGTAGTCACACTGGTTGAGCGAAAAACTGGTTACACATTGATAGGCCAATTAAACGATAGAAGGACCAAGTCAACCAACAGGCGAACGATAAAATTAATGAGTAAAATGCCTGAGCAATTTAAAACCATTACATCAGATAACGGCAGCGAGTTTCACCAATATAAGAAAGTTGAAGAAGTGACTAATTGCCCTTATTACTTTGCCAACCCACATCACTCATGGGAACGTTGTACGAATGAAAATACCAATGGTTTGATCAGACAATACTTAGTTAAGGGGACATCAATGGCAGGACTAACTCAGCAACGATGTAATATCATCGCGGCCAAATTAAATACAAGACCAAGGAAGCGGTTAGTTTATAAAACACCGCAGGAATGCTTTTATGAATAACTACTTTTGTCGCACTTCAAACTTGATACTAAGGTGTATAAGGTTATATATTAATAAACCAATATATATAAATAATAAAAGATCATGGTGATAGTGAGGCTGAAAAAACGGCTTGAGAAATTCTTTTTATATTACTACACCCTTGAACCTCCGTTCCGTCCTGTAAAACTGTCTTTGATAGGAATTAAGGACATGACAAATAATGAATTTCATATCTGCAAGACAAGCCATTTATGCTGCTTATGCGATTCACTTAGGATCCACCAGCTCAATGGAGTCAGTGATAAACGGCACTAATAAAAACAACATCGGTAAAATACTTAACGCATTTGAAATAGGTCATATTACTGTATTAATTCATAATATCCAGCAGTTAAAAATAGATATATGCAGCAGTTAATGGCGGCTTCTCAATATTCGCTTTATGTGGTCGTTGATGATTGTAAAGCCATAACCATTCTTTTGCATGGCTATGGGCTTCTTCAGTGTTTCGAATAGATATTCACTAAGCCAACGATAGAGAATGGTTCTGTTAGCTCGCACGATACAAGCACTTTACTGGAGATTGTCTGGCTGAATATACTCAACCCTGATATTCCGTTTTTGACACCAACTAACAAAATTATGACCGCAAAACTCAGGGTCATTATCGTAGCTAATGACGGAAGGTTTGTCATGCCATTTAAGAAACTGATTAAGAATCCGAATAATTATCATAGCCGCAGTAAAAACTGAACTTAAATAAAACCTGCAGGTAATAATTATTATTCTTGGCGAGAAAAATTAATGCAAAAAACTGCTTTTATTTGGCTAAACATTAAGATCACCTATTTCCTTCTCATTCTCTGGAGCAAGCTCGACGAATGCTTGCTTAAACAGATGCAGTCCTGCCTGAGTCAAGCAATACCGTCCACTCATAGTTTGATACATAACTCCGCGACGTACCAGTATTGTTTTCACTGACTCCACAAGAGGTAGTTTGTATTTTCGAGTTTCAAGTAGGATTCGTTGCTGTTCTAGTTCACCGATATCATTTATCATCTTTTCGGAAATACCGGTGTTAGGATATAACATTATTCCTGGGGCCACACCAAAGGAATAAACACCAATTGCCAATGCCTGTATCAGAACCTGAATGTCAGCTGCATTGTCATTGTATTCATTCTGTTTGTCCTCGCGATGAATTCGGAAGGCTTCGTCACCGATACTGCATATGAGGTATCCCAGCAAATAGTATTTGGACCGATATTTATCCAGATTACTCACAAGTTCTCTAAACTTAGGGGACTCGGTCAACTCCCCCTCGATCAACTCATGTTTGTTAATGATCCTGCCGGAAATGAAGTCTTTGTATATTGCGCGGCTGGCGAGGATGTTTAGCTCTAAATAGTTTTCACTCATGATTGCTGTACCTGCTTCCTAACCACATAGGATAGCTTTTGTTTGTTATGGATGATTTCGCCACGAGAGAGCGTTGGAACTACGTAGATTCCTTTGTCTAGTCTGATTTGATCTTCACTCTTATCCTTATTAGTAATTGTGATCAAATTTACCCCTTCAAAAAGATCGGTGAGCATGTAGCCTGGTAGTTTCGACTTCAGATATGTGTGCACTGCAAAATAGAGATCAGGCTTAAACTCATCAATAGCATATGACCCCATCACTTTAATAAGTTTTTCAAGGTGTTTTTTGTCTTTAATTCTTTCTTGGGTAGTGAGCCTCTGCTTACCAAGCTTTCTCTTCTTGGTTTTAATAGCTTCAACTTGCTCCAATTGGTCTCTAATGTATTCGTCTCGGTATTCGGTACCTGCATACTCAGGCATTTCAATAAGGCCAGCGGAAGTAGAAGTCCATGTGGTTATGCCTAGGAACTCTTTTGCTGGGTCAAAGACAGGGTGGCCTGCTGGCACATGCTTACCTGTTAGTTTGGTATCGAGGCGATCAACCACCAGTCCATAGAGCTCATTCCATTTCTTCTCGATGGCGTTGTATAAGGCCCGACTCTTTCTATTCATCTCCACGTAGCGATTCATTCTTCGTCGGGTTTCAAGAATCACTTGTGAGTAGGAAAGAAGTTTCATTTCAATATTTCCGACATTAGTGGCCACTTTATACAGACCATCCTTCTGGAACTGTTCCTTGAGCTCCCGGATCAAACGCATTGCACTACTGTCAGAAGTCATAGACCGCTCATTAAGGAATATCAGGGTTGGGCGAATGTTTCGTTTGGAAATACGAATAACTTCTTTCAATGCACTGCTTACCTGATCAGTAACAACCATCATATTGAAGTCATGATCATCTAGAATATCAGCAAGCCTTTTAGAGCTTCCCTCCAAGGCCCTTACATTGTGATCCATCTTAGTCAAAGAGTCCTGAAGTATGTCCTTCAGTGTTGCCATGTTTTCGGCGAATTCGTAGCTCTCTTTATCGTACAGGCCAGATTGAGGAATGAAGTAATCATGCACAGTTTTTAGCTGCAGGTAGATGTTATCCAGATCTGGCTGGCCGAGCTCGCGGATGCGCCTTGAATCAAGATTACGAATACCATCAATAATATGCTTTTTTAATTCAAATTGGCCGCTGGCTTCATCATAAAACGATATTAAACAGCAATCTTGTAGGTTTGATATCGAAAGGGCGTTGTTTATACGGTTTTCATCCTGCTTACTTAGGTCTTCTCGTTTAATGTATGCAGAGATAACGGCTTGGTAAGCAGCCAATGGAAAGCTGCTGTCGTTATTTTTGGTGTTACCATAGTTATCCAGCATGCTGAAGAAAATCTCCACATGCTGGTAGATAATTACCATGGTGTTTTGAGCGTTAGTATCCATCTCTAAGGAGCAGCCTCTAGTTTTGGCGCTTCACTTCCTATTTCAACGATGTCTTCAAGCCGGTCTTCCATCCCAGGGTAATATATGTGCTCCGCCTTATTGAGCACTTCAGAATCCGTAGCTCGGAAAAGATCTAGATTGTGGGACACGCTAAACACACCGGCAATCGAACCATTAAGTTCAGGATTGGCCACGAATAGGGTTAGGTCGTGCTCATCCATGACTTTTAATATCTCTCTCTGGTTGCCCTTGTCCAGCTTGCCAATCTCATCGAATATTACCGGCATGCAAAGCTTTAGGTCACCCGGTGTCAAACGTTTGAAGAGCAGGGCGAGCAGCACGCTGTTTATCATGCTATTAGTACCATTGGACTGTGGTACATCTTCTGTAATTCCTCCCCTGATGAATCTATACCTGACGCGTTCAATGATCTTACCGATATCGACCTTACCGGCTTTCTTGTTGTAGAAATTTTCTTGGAAGCTACTAATCTGCGTGTAAAATGATTTATCCATTAGCTGATCAGTACGGCTACCGACCCTATTTAGGGTCTTGATCATATCGATGTATTGATTATGTAGATCAATATGGAGCGTCACCGATGTCAGGTTGGATATCTGATACACATGGATTTCTTGATTAATACTCTCAATGAAGGTTTCTACGATGCCTTGGACATTGCTGATGATTCGGGCTGCCACGGCAGCTTCATTGTTATGGGACTGCAGTGTTTCTTTGTGTTTCTCTTTGGTCTGCTCCAGATTTAGGAATGAAGCCTGCAGAGAGCCAAATATCTCGGTGAAAGCTGCCTGATCAGTAACAACGGCATTTTGCTCTTCTGGAGAAGTATCCACTACTCCATATCGAAGCAATATCCCTATATCAGAAATACAGTCTTCCCTAAGGTTGTTTACCTTATCCAGTAAGAGAGCTAGCTCTTGCATTACTTTCTTTAGCTCATCTGGCCGGCGTTCTTCCACTTCTTCCCTACCATATTCGTGGTTTGCCTGCTCAATACTTAGAACACGATGGGATTGAGCCTCGATGGTCCTTAAATCATTCTTCTGGATATTGATGTCTGAGAGAGGGCCGTTAACAGTATCCAGCTCTGTCTTGGTGTTATTGTATAGGCGCACGGCCTCACTTTTTCTTTCTTCGGAAATTTTAAATTCTTCATGCTGGCCTTCTAGCTTATCACTTAATTCTTTCACTTTTATCGTGTTTAAATCCCTTTGCTGCTCCAGCATACCTGCACCCGTAAGAGCATTCTTTTCGTTTTTATATGCGGCTAGTTCAGAGTTCTTTTTCTGGAGCTTCTTGCTCCTTTGTTCTGAAGTATGCTTCGCATATCCAGAGATCTCGATAAGACTTTCTTTGTCTTTTTTAATCTGAGTAATATAGCCATCATGCTTTTCTTGAAGGTTGGCTATTGTTTTGTGCTTGTCATACGCATTTGTGACGACACCATTCAACTCTTCACCAAGAAACTCAACGGAATTGCCTTTTACTTCAAACAGGCCTGCGAATGCTTCTATGGCTTGTGCCTCTTCTAAAGAAGGGGTTTTAGATACTGCTCCAAATGTGTCGGACAAGCTCAATAACACACAGGCTGAGGTAGGAGGAATCACGTCTAAGAAAGAAGTACTGGACTCTTTCTCGGAAATGAGCCTTTCCTGAGATTTAGCATGTTTCTGATTGGTTTTAATCCGGTGATTAAGCTGTTCTGCATGTTTTGCAGCTCTCTCTGCATTCTGAAGGGATTTAATGGATTCTTCACAATCTCTAATTTCCACATCCAAAAGCTTTAACATATTTTCATCTGTACGCTGCTCATCAGGGCACAATTGCCCCAAGCGCCCACGGCAGAACTTTACTGCCTCCAAGTTACTTTCTGCGTATTGAAGGACAGACTGCGTTGCCTCTAGTTTGGCCTTTGTGTCTGTAAATTTCTGCTGAATGATCGAGAATGAATTTTTAGTGGATTTGACAGTATCTACAGCTTTGATTGCATCTTCTTGTAATCGATTTAGCCTGCCGGTTAATTCTTTCTCACTACTGACTAAAGACCAGGCAAGTGATTTGAATTGATTAACAAGGTACTTTTTGGTATTAATATGCTCACTATGATTAGCTGAGAGCTGGTCAAAAGTACCTTTATGAGATTCAAGTAGGCCTATATGGTTACTCTCTACCTTAAGCTTTTTCCATTCCTCAAGCTGGCTATCGAGGTCAATCAGGATGCCTTCGCTGTTATTCTTCTTAACGACACTTAGCCCTTGGCTATCCAGTATTGCACCTATTGCTTTTGGTAGTGATGCTGTTGAAGCTGTACTGAGATCAAAAGCGATATTCAGTAAAGCCCTCATTGTTTCAGCTTTACCAGACGAATAACCTTTAATCATAGGGAAAAGACAGAATTTCGTATGGTCTTCAGCTTCAGAAGTACGAGTATATATTGATTCTCCAATAAGTTTTTTGTCTGTGAATAGGGTGCCGTCGTACTTCGATAGCAGCACTTTCTTTAAGGTCGTAGAGCCAATGTCGGAATGGAGGCAACCCATGCCTTCGTTAAGCTTTGATTCTGCGTTCCAAAACAAATGCTCGATTGAGTCATAGTCGTGAGGGATGGCAATTCTGTGAAATTCAAGCTTTGTTGACCTGTAGAGAATCCAGCAAAAAGAACCTTTTGGATTGCTTGCGTTACAGATGATGTAGGATTCCACATCCGGAAAGTAGAATTTAAAGCTGGTAATATCGTCGAAATATTCACCGCCGGATTGAAAGCCAAACTTATCTTTCTGTTTCTTAAAATTTATCTCTGGGAGCATGAAAAGTTTAAGTGCACTTAACGAACTCGTTTTACCACCATTATTTGGGGCAACAAGAACCGAATGCTGATTTACAGGAAGCCTAGCATAGTAGTTAGCACCGCTATTAATAAAGATAAGCTCATTGATTTTGTACTCCTGGGAAAACCCAAGGTCGAAGGTTTGATTTTGGTTATGCACGGTAACTTTCCTGCTCTATAGTTTTTTTGTAATGCCTTAATGCTGTAATCACCTGATCTGTTATCGCTGACATGCCATAAACAGATTCCAGCTTTTCAAGTTCTCCATTTGTTGCTCTCCTCTTGGAATATTTTAAACGCTCGATCAGATCAGTAGGAATAAGGAAGTGAGTCTTGGTCGGGTCTAATCCTGCAGAAAGTAGATTTGAATAAATGCTCAATCCGCCTAGATCGACATCAAACAGACAGAATACATCCCCTTCAACCAATTTAAGGTATGGGATGATTCTCTTATTTGAGATGCTGTTGCCAGACCCATACACAAATTCTATTTGTTCGGCTGGAGCAGTGAGTCCACAATATTTTTGGGCAAACTCATATATATCTTCTTTGTTCAAAAAGCATTCTTCGTTTTCGATGATTAGAACATGTGGTTTATCTGGGTGTATTAACGGCAGGGCATCGGAGAACACTTTTACTTCAGGAGTGGGTGCGTCAAAATGCCAAGTAATGAGCATGGCTCCATCGACATTCGTACTATGAGTATTTCCTGTAATGCTGGCTGCTGAGCGAGATTTCTTGTGATTTTTTGACAGAAGCGCCCTTATTTTTTCGATCGTAGCCTGACAAAGGACTTTTACTTCGTATTTTTTATCTGAGTAGGCTACAGGCTCAAATGCAGCGGATATATAACTTTGATCAATGCCAGCATTTAATAGTGCACGTTTTGCTATAAGCCAATTTACTGGTTTCCCTGCCGATATTAAATCAAGGTAATGCATTGTTTTGGTAGACATTTCAATAATCCAACGAGCTCATTTGAGTCTAATAGTACATTTTGCTTGCATTTCTAAGGAGGTTGAAAGTGAAAGAATATATACTATGGACGATGTTTATAGTTAAGGAGAAAAAGTCTGAGGCTGTCGATCTACAGGTCTTATTCATTTTGGGTAAGTCCTTAACTTCATTATTATCCTGAGGATTTGCTTGGTTTTAAGCTTGGTGTATTCCCAAGAGTGCTTTTATTATCTCGTCGGCGCTGATCTAGTTTGCCAGTTGGTTTGGCTTTTGGTGTTGGGCCAGGTTTAAGAGCCATCATGACTTTCCTTTAATATGTAGAGTTGTTAGTACGGCAGTGTCTGCATATAGATTATAATACATGATCATTTTGATTGGGTCAAGTGGTTGAGGTGATGTTAATATGTCGTTGATGTTGTGAGTTAAGGTGGAAGGTATGGACTCAATAAATGAGTTGCCTAAGAATGTATATGACAGATTAGAGTATTTAGAGTTTATGTTGAGGTTTCGGGGCTGGTTTTCTAGGTCTGATCTAACTGAACGCTTTGGGCTGGGGGAGGCTGCTGCTACGCGTGATATCCGTTTATATAGAGATTTGTCGCCAGATAATTTAATGTTGAATCAGAGCTCGAAAAAGTATGAGATTTTGGATGAGGGGTTTCTCCCTATATTTGATCTTCGGGTGCAGGCTGCGCTATCAAAATTACGTGGAGGTAAGATTTGTGATGCTCTCGGGATGGGCGATTCTGGTGGTTTTTTATGCCCCGTGAGATTAGTCCTTCCTGACCTAGATGTATTGGCTACAATTACTCGTGCTATTTCTGTGGGGGCTCAGCTTAAGGCTACTTATCGGTCTGTACAGAATGGTCAGTCAGACAAAAGACTAGTTCCTCATGCCTTATTTGATAATGGTGTTCATTGGTACATGAGGGCCTTTGATCTCGATAAAAAACAGTTTCGGGCCTATGCTTTGACGCGTATTTGTTCGGTCGATATTGATCGTCAGGTTCAGGAGTCTCCTGATTTGAAGCTAAAAGATTTTCAATGGAGTCGGATGGTTTCGTTAGAATTGATACCACACCCTAATAGAAAGAATGTACCTCAGCCTGAAACTATAGATCATGATTTCCAAATGAAAGATGGCGTGCTCAAACTTATGGTAAGGGCAGCGGTGGTAGGCTATTGGCTGCATCACTGGAATGTGGACTGTACGGAGGATCATCACTTGAAGGGTTATGATTACCAGCTATGGTTGCAAAATCATCAGACTTTGTACGATGTTGAGAGTCGGGGTATTGCACCAGGCCTATCGACGTATGATCAAGATTAGCCATTCTTAATGGCGTTTTCTTGTAAGTAAAAGGCAGTGCGCGACACATGTAGTAGGCTGCCATACATGATTTTTAGGGATATCGAGTTTAAAAAAAGTCATTTTATCTCTACGCATACGAGTAGAGCGACAGCCAGGCCAAATCACTTTAGGCATTAATATTTAAGAAAACGGATAGAGTAATGAATGCGAAGGAGCTGCAAATTCCAATAGTCTATGATACAAAATTGGGTATATCGATTTTAATAGAACCCTTTAATCTGAACAGCCAATCCAAGCTACAAGACATACGATACTAGGTATTATAAAAAAAACTTCTCTGTGAGAGCTGCCGTGAACCGGTTTGATTGCTCTCTTGGAGTAATGATTATGCTTCAGGTGGGCGCACCTATCATTTTAAACACCCAGCAGGAGAGCACACTATTTTCTAAGCTGCCTGTGCGGCACTGAACCGCGGCGTTTAATGTATCTTTCCCGACACTTTTCGACGTCAATAATACCGCTTTAATGCGGTAGACTCTTGGGTATTACGCATTTTCTTATGGAGTAACTCCAAGTGTGTTTTTTGCTGTGAGGTTAAGGTTATTTTGAGTGTGGGTGGAGAATGCAGAAAAGCAGTTTCAAAATTAAGGATATTTAATTATTACGGGTATAAAAACCTAATTTCCATCCATGGTTGGGTATGAGTTTTACTGAGATTAAAACAATTCATCTTATTGCTTATCTTTTTTGATGAAAGACATACTAAAGGGCGATAGCACATTAATCTAGGGGCTATGTTATACCAGTTACCATTGATGAATGGATTGCTGGAAGACAACCTCTCGATGCTAGATGGGTTTACGAGCAGTAGGTGATTATGGTTAGTGAACAACTCCACGCTTTAAATGGTAATTGGCATATATCGTAATCGATAACTAATACTTATTCTCAAGCTTCCCTATAAATGGATGATTTCATGATTAAGGTTTCCTTAAAATAAGTCGATAAAATTATATAGCAAGGACTGCCAGGAATATTTTAATGCGCTTTGAATTGGGTGATGATTATTGTATACGAAGCTTTTTGTACGGGGATGCTATTTCTCTCGCAAAGCATGCTGACAACAAAGAGATCTCGAAAAATCTTAGAGATAGCTTCCCAAGCCCATATACTCTTGAACATGCAAGACTTTGGATTCGGTACGTCAAAGAACACGAATCCACTACTCGTTTTGTCATTTCTCACAAGGATGAGGCTATTGGCGAAATAGGTTTTCTTGCACAAGCAGACGTTCATCGTTTTTCTGCTGAGATAGGTTATTGGCTATCTGAAGATCATTGGGGAAAGGGGATTATGTCAAAAACAATTGCTTTGGTTAGCAACTATGCTTTTGAAAAGCACAAAATAGTTAGAATTTATGCAGATGTTGTTGAGTACAATAAAGGATCATGCAAAGTTCTGGAGAAATGTGGCTTTAAGTTAGAAGCGGTTTTTCAGAAACATGTTTTCAAATACGAAAAATTTTACAATCAGTATCTCTATGCACTAGTTCGGTAGACTTCTAAAAACCTACGCATACATCATTTCCACTTGAATGCATAGTGCTGTTGTATCGTTTCACTCACCATACCACATATTATATGTAGACTCATGTTGACTCTTTAGTTTGTTGTTTATCTATAGATTTTATGATAACTGATATATACATGAGTTGTCTTACTAATACTAGCTCTGTCGTTAGAGTTAAGGCTATTATAGATGATAGTCGGTATAGCGGCTACCGAGCACTCCATTCCTCATGTTTTATGAATTCCGTAAATATATAGAGACCTCAGCATAACTCAACAAAGACGATTATCTTCTGATAAAATATCGGCATGCAAAAATCCTTCACAACACAGCCCAAACTCTTCGTTTCAGCCAGCGACCTAAATCATCCAATTCTTCGTAGTCTGGATGATACAAAAGCGCTGCTGAAATGGTCAGAGATTGAGAAGTTATTATCCTCAATCTACGCCTCTAACACCGGTCGCCCCAGCTATCCTATGCTGACCTTGTTTCGAGCCTTATTGCTTGGAACATGGTATCGCTTATCCGATGTACAGTTGGCTCAGTGCTTGTATATACCCGTCGCCTTTCAAGTTGCTACGTTGTTGGCTGCGTTCGCTCACCCCGATCACCTACTGCTCGTAGGCTCACGGGGCTTGCTTACTTGCTGCCTAGTAGCAATTTGAAATGCTTTGGGTATAGAGATCTTCTGTTTTGTAAATTTTGTCACTTTGAACTTGGTGAAGCAGTTCCTGAAGCCTCCACTTTGGGACGCTTTCGAACATCGTCTGTGGGATCAATTATTGGCAGAGATTAATCGTCAGTTTGAAGCCAAAAACATCATAATGAGCGAAGGTCGCATTAATATCATTGATGCTACACCGATAGAGGCAGCGCGATCAGGTTCGGGCCATGACAGAAGAGGTTGGCAGGGCGATTTACACCACGATGCGATTGAATCATTGAGCAGCGTGATTAGAAAAGCGATAAATAAACGTAAGTTATATCCGCATGATGATTCGGAAAAAAATGTGGTTTACCTTGCCACGCTCGAGGCCTCGAAAAATTGGACAATGTCGATACGCAATTGGTGTTCGGCACTGAATCACTTTATGATTATTTTTGAAACACGATTATAAAATTACGTTTAACTCTAAGGCAAATACACATAGTTATTTACACTCTCGAAGGAATGCTTTTATGAATAACTACTTTTGTCGCACTTCAAACTTGATACTAAGAACAAGGAGTGCGACTATAATCATAGGTTATAGATTTATACTTCATTCTATTATTTTGCTTTATTCTCCCACTCGAGCATTCTTTGCTTCACGAAACCTTTTCCGATATTAGTATTTTGTGCTTCATTAATAATTTCTTCATCTGGCAGCTCTTCAATGGGTAGAGTTTGATTATTTGTTGCTGAAGAGTTAGATGCTTGCCTCATATCCAATAAGACTGTTCCATCAGTATTTATAGTCACGGTTCCCCCGCTCTTCATCATATGAGAGCCGAATGACTTAAAAAATGATTCTGCCCATACTCCATTTCCACCACCTCGAAATTGCTCTACTGCCATCTCATTATTTTGTGCTTTTTCCTTCATCGGACAACACATAAAAACAGTACCACTTACTACACCACTTACTACAGTAAAAGACACACAACCTGTAATAGTGAATAAAAAGAATCGCCGATGATCATAATCACCAAAGTTGATATTGTATTTTGAATGATATGGTTTCACAACAGTTAAGTTTGAGTTGCTGGATGATTCTCTACAATATGTTTTGTTTCTAAAAATACACTTGAAATTGGGCTTCCAATTAGTAACAGACATGCAACCATGATCTTGAGTTAATACCTGACCTGAAGGACAAGGCTTTTTATAACAAGTACAATCCTCACTAGCAGGCACGCAATAACAACCATTTTTTGGCGGTACTATAAAAGAATAACCACAAAAGCTATCACATGAACAAGTGTTATCAATTTTGGTATCACCACTCGTGTAAACATACTGCCCTTCACCATTACACAATGAGTGCTGAAGAGCACACTCGGAACTTTCATTAGTCCAGAATAGGAATGGCTGATAAAACCCATCACCACACGGAGCACGAGTGCGACCTCCCACCAGTACCTGCTTAAATCCAGCCGGTTCATAATCGGGTTCAATACTGCATAAGTGAGTATACTTACCGTTATTTTCATTAAATAGACACATGTAACTCTTATCCGCACTATGCTGACTATAACACTGAGTCTTCATGATATTCCACTCGGCAGGTTCAGGGCATCTATCAACATGAGTACTAACCCCAGTAAGAATAGGCCTATACACAGAAAAAGAAAGGTTAGAGCTTTCAGACCTTATATACCTATGGCTATAAATAGAAGTTTGATTAACTGCGCCTCTACTTATTTGCTCATAATTGTTCCGGTACTGTTCAGGTTGAGTATTAGCTGCTGGTTCTTGACTATAAGCATAACTATTATGTACAAGGTTAGATATAACCCAACAACTTATTGCAATTGAAGCTATCCTAGACCAACTATGACTATAACTTAAAGATAGAAAGTCACTTAATCCACAATGTTCGTTACTTTCCCCAGCATCTTCTATTTTAATAAAATACCAATCATGGTGTAAATGTGGTTCCTCACATTCCTCAGAAGAATCTGAGGAATAATTATGTTGCGCTACCCAGTCTTCTTGCGATATATAATCACTTTTTGGTATATGCATACCATCTTCCATGGTTACAATTACTTCTTCTTGCCTTGTGCAAGCATCTGTCTCTTGTTGTAAATCACAATTTTCAAAAATCGGTTCACAACAATAAGACTTGTTTTTTATATCTACGCTACAGGATAATCCTGTTAAAAGGCGAAAAACTCTTTCTTGTTTTTTGCTAGTAAACCGTTGTTTTATAATATGCGCTAAAGCATCAGCAATTGTTATATCATCGCTCTCTTTTTTATTGGCAGAAATCAATTCTTGCATAACTTGTTCATGTACTTTATTGCCGGTTTCATCATATACCTTTAATGCATTTTGTTGTAGAATCCTAACCCAGTTAATAATTGCTTTCTGGCTTTCCCCTTGTTTTGTTAACGGTGTACCAAACATGCTTTTAATAGAGTTAAACGCATATGCTATACCTGATGCTACTTTCCCAAGAATACTTTCTTTTATATTTTGCGCGATACCGTCTTGCAAACATTCATCAATATTATTTTTTCTGAGTATTTCTGCTTTCTGCGCTTGCTCATTATGTATGCTTTTTAAGGATTCAAACCCTTGACTATAAGCAATAGCCAGCAGCTTTACTGTTTGAAATTCTTTGATTAAGCTTTTAACAACTTCGCTGCTCAGTAATTTCTGCACAATATTGTTAGTTTCATCATCTCGCAATGCTTGATCTGCATCATGCCATTCTACTTTTGATGTATTATGTAAGTAGGAAAAGAATATTTGGCTATGTGTCTTTGTTTTTACATCTTGCAATTGATTTTGTTTTACCCAACTTTCACTTATGGCTAATAAGTCACTTATTGTACTATAAGCATTACTTTCACCCCAATTTACCAACGCTTCTAATACTGGATATTGTGACATCGATTGTACTGTATCTACTGTAGGTACAGTATAAGAACGTAATAATTCATTTAACAGAGCACTTTGTTTACGTAAAGATTTTTTCGTGAACGCTTCATTCACCTCATCATCGTTCAATAATATTATATTTAAGTATTTATCTAAACTGGCTTCAATAAAAGAGCTGGTTTCATCTGTGTCAACCTTGTGCTGCAATAAGGTTTGAAGAATAGAAAAACATTCGTTAGCTCTACAAACAAACTCACATTCAATCTTTTTTTGGTCATACTCACTGAGCAGATTATACTTGGTGTTTTTACTTTTATATGCACATAAACTAGCTTTTTCATGCATTCTTTCTGTGATTTTTCTAAATCTTTCTACCCATAAAGGTACTTCTAGTTCAGTTGCCAGTATGTCTTTATCAAGTATGTCAACCATATGTAAAACATGTATATATACAAGAGCCAGAACTTCAAATACTGGTTTATCGTTAAACGCTTTTAGCTTTTCATAAAGACTATTGTCGTCCAATATATATTGTAGGTATCGAGCACTATTATTTTGGCTTCTTCCGTATTCTGAGACTGATGCCAAGTTTTTATTCTTGGCATAATTCTTAACTATACCTACCACTCTATCAAACTGTCGACCAAACCAATTTATTTCTGGTGCTTTATTATCTATTTCTTGCATTTCTTGCTTGTCTAGTGTCGTCTGTTGTGATTCAGGTATTAATGAGGAGTTAGCACCAAAACACAATAGCAATAATAGAAAAAGAATTATCTTTGCCAGATGTTCGCTAAGAAATAGACCGCTATCAAATAAAAACAACCTACTCAACATAATAACCTCACTTATTGCACAGATTAATGTTACTTTCTTTTATGAGATCTTTGCACGATTGTTCTTTTGCCAGCTAGCTTCTTTAAAAACGTACTAAATAGATCATTTACAAGCATAAATCATCTATTTTAGTGCGTGTTTTTCTCACCGACTAACAAAATTACGGCTCGTGCAAAGGTCTCTTTAGGCAAAGCAAGTTAGCATACCACGACATCAGGCGCAAGAAATACACGCAATGAGTGCAATAAGAACAATGAAGATATAATGAGACCTTTGCACGAAACACAGGGAAACCATATTGATAATCTGGAATAATAGATTGAAAGCAAAACGCGGAAACCACTAAAACGACAATGGCCTGGAAAAATCTTACACAACGTAGCTTGGCCGACGCCATGCTGATTCGACTCAAGACCCTGAAGCGGATTGGAATGTAAAAGCTGGTTCCGATGGGAAACGTAAAAGCACCTACGGTTACAAAGCGCACATCAATGTTGATTAAAATAGCTTCATCAAGTCAACGGATTACACGGCAGGCAATGTTCAAGACTACAATTGTTTTACCGAGTTATTAAGCGACGACGAATCTGCGGCTTATGCGGATAGTGCTTACCGCAGTCAGTCGCATGACCAGTGGCTAGCTGAGCGGTCCATTGATAACAGAGTGATAAAGCGAGCTTATCGCAACACGCCGTTAGACGAAAAATCCAAGAAATTTAATCAGCTACATTCGGGAGTGCGATGTACAGTTGAGCGCGTCTTTGGTGTTTTGAAGCAACACTACGGGATGGCGAAAGCACGTTATCTGGGTCTTGATCGGAACCGTACGCGATTTGAGATGATGTGTGTTGCGCACAACATCAAGCGAGGGTTATCGATACAGCAGGCAAGCTGTGCCTAAAAAATGAAAATGTGGGGTAATAAGACGCAATTCGTAAAGAATTAGCCCCTATGGCGTCATTTTTGACCTTTTTATCGTCAAAAAATGTAACTCATTAATAATGGGCGTCAAATGGCGTTATCATGCAAAGGTCTCAATTTATCTATTGTAACAGCAAATACTACTCGAGCATGCCTGTTGTGGCATACTATACCCGTTACTATTGAAGGTGTTGGCAGGCGACAAACGAAAGAATCCATGTGAGGCAATGAGTTATAGATTATTGAGGTGAGTAAAAATAATCAACAACCCCAGCGTACCCAGGGGAGAGTGGGTATATTAACAGGCAAAGGTCCGGCATTCATGAATAGGTATTTAACTCTTTTAATGTTGTTTGCGATAGCGCTGTTGAGTGCTTGCGCAATGTACCAGAAGGATGTGGCAAATACTGCTACTGAATCAAAGCCGGAAGCAGAAGCTACGGCCTCTTTTGAGCCGGATACGTTTTACGATTTAATGGTTGCGGAACTAGGTTGGCAGAAGCATAGCTATGACGTGGCGCTAGGAAACTATCTGAAACAGGCACACAAGACTCGAGACGCTGGTGTGGCGAAGCGTGCCTATTACATAGCTAAGTCAATTAATGCTCGTCAAGCGGCATTGGATGCATCCCTACTTTGGTCTAAGGTAGCTCCCGATAATATAACGGCTCTTCGTAGTAGTGCTCTTGAATTAATGAGAAGTGGTAAGTATGAGCAGGCGATTGTGCAGATGAATCAGGCGCTAGCACTGGACAATAAAGTGGACTTTGAGCTCATGGCTACTTATGGAATAGAGTTGTCTGATCATGACAGAGAGAAGGTGCTTAAAACTTTTGCAAAAGTAAGCAAAGACTACCCTAGTAATCGTTCATTATCTTTGGCTAAAGCCTTGTTGCTTCATCAGTCTGGGCGTAATAACGAAGCGTTGTTAATATGTAATAAGCTGTTAGGTGCCGATTCTGAGTATATTAGAGCCCTGATAATTAAGAGCCAAATTCTCAATAAGATGGGCCGTGAAGCAGAGGTTGAAGAAATGCTTGGCAAAGTAATTAGTCAACAACCGGACAATACTTACCTCAGGCTACTTTATGCCAGAGTGCTAATTCATGCTAATAATTTGGATGCGGCCCAGAAACAGCTTGAAATTCTATTGCTGAAATCGCCTAAAGATGCCGAACTTCTTTTATATCTGGGGCTGCTAACCCTTGATAAGGGTATGTTGGAAGAGGCTGCTGGATATTTTCAAAGGTTATTGGCATTAGGGCAACACCTTAATGTACCTAACTTTTATCTTGGTAAAATCAGTGAAGGCCAGAAGCAATTGGCTAAGGCGAAGAAATATTACTCAGCTGTGACGCAGGGAAAGGAGTTTATGATGGCTCAGCTAGCCATGGCGCAAATGTTTATTGATAGAGGGCAGTGGCCGGAAGTACGAAGACAAATGGATGCAGTTAGAGGTCGCTACCCAGCTGCTGCGGAGCAACTTTTTCTGCTAGAAGGTGAATTGGAAGTTAGAAACGGATTAATTGATCAGGCTATAGAGCTGTATGGTAAAGCAGTGCAAGATCTCCCAGAGTCTGCGGATTTGCTTTATGCCAGGGCAATGCTGCTGGGAGCAAAAGGGAATATATCTGAGATGGAGGATGACCTGAAGAAAGTTTTAGCAATGCAGCCTAGTAATGTAATGGCGCTGAATGCATTAGGCTACACGTTAATAAATAGCACGCAAAGATTCAGCGAGGCTAAAGACCTGATCAGTAAAGCCTATGCCCTTGATAGCGAAGATCCTGCGATTATTGATAGCATGGGATGGGTTTATTACAAAATGGGTAATCTGGAAAAAGCGTTAACGTTTTTGCAGATTGGTTATGAAAAGTCTTTTGATGCGGAAATAGCTGCACATTTAGGTGAAGTATTGTGGAAGCTGGGCAGGAAAGATGAAGCTATTAGCTTTTGGACTAAAGTTTTGAAAGAGCATCCTGACAGTAAAGCTATTAAAGAAGTCATCAATCGTCTGGAGCCAGGTATCCTTACCGGTGAAGGTGTGGGTAGGCTACGCACTAGCGAAGTCCCATGAGCCTAAATGTAGTAGGTGATTGGGGTGAGTGAGAGCAGTAGACAATCTCTCCTCGTCAAGAGAATTTGGTATAGATGGAGGCATTTCTCTTTGAAAGCATGGGTGATTCAATGAGTTTGATGCTAAACATTAACAGACGCTGGGTGTTACTTGTTGTGTTGTTATTATTGAGCGGGTGTACTACTTTGAAAAAGTCAGTACCGCTGAGTGATACTGAAAAGAAACTGCGCTGGCAAAAAAATAAGCAGCAAATATTAAAAATTAATAATTGGCAGTTAGCCGGCAGACTTGGTTTGTTAGTCCCTGGGCAATCAGGCTCAGTGTCATTATTATGGATTCAGGAAAACGATACTTACACTCTATCCATTGACGGACCATTTGGTTTGTCTTTGGTTCATATAAAAGGTAATAGTGCAGGAGTTACTGCAGAGATATCTGGTGAAGAGCAACCATTGAAAAGCATGTCTCCGGAAGACCTCATGATGCAAATTACGGGATGGGATTTACCTGTTAGTGGTTTAAAGTACTGGGTAAGAGGGTTGCCGACACCAGACTTTAAATCAAAAGTGACGTTCAACAACGAAGGACAAACAAGTATTATTGATCAGGGAGGATGGATTATTACTTACGAATCTTACCGCGACGAAAAAAGTGTTTCTTTACCGGCTCGAATGAAAGTAAATAGTGATAAGATCAGCCTAAAATTGATTATAAAAGACTGGCAGTTGCATCTGCCCGAAGTTATTGAAGGTACAGGCAAGTAAGTGGTAAGTGGGTAAAGCTGCCATGAGTGTAGATTATTAAGTGATATTGATGAGTGATTACAACATCCCTGACCTCAAGTATTATGGGTTTGGAATAGTTCTTTGGAGAAGTATATGTATTCAAGCAGCAAGCTAGTTTTGCCTGCTCCCGCAAAAATAAACCGTTTTCTTTATATTATTGGCAGACGCGCTGATGGTTATCATCAAATACAGACGTTATTTCAATTTCTTGACTATGGTGATGAGATAGTTTTTGAGGGTTATGGTAGCCTTGAGCTGGAAACACAGCTTCCTGAGCTAAGAACAGATAGCAATCTGATTATTAAGGCTGCAAAATTGTTGCAGCAAAAAACTGGGTGTAGCAAAGGTGCTCGCATATATTTGAATAAGAGACTACCTTTATATGGTGGAGTGGGAGGTGGTAGCTCTGATGCAGCTACGACGTTGCATGGACTTAACAGATTATGGGCACTTGAGCTGGAAGAGGAATCGTTAGCAGAACTAGGATTACAATTAGGTGCAGACGTGCCTGTTTTCATCCGAGGGAGGAGCGCATTTGCTGAAGGTATTGGTGAGTTGTTGACACCGGCTTATCCTTCTACACCATGGTATCTGGTACTTATTCCTGATGCCCATGTAAATACTGCGGTTATGTATGGTCATGAGCATTTAATAAGGGATACTCGGCCGATCACAGTTTTTGATGCTCTTGATCAAGATGGACGAAATGATTTCGAGCCGTTGGTTAGACAGCTTTATCCAGAAGTTGAAAAATGTTTAAAACTATTAGATAATTTCCGTCATTTGAGCATTGGATCGCCTATGTTGAGTGGTTCTGGAGCATGTGTATTTTCATCTTTTGCTCATAGAGAAACTGCACTATCGACGCTGGCAGAATTGAGCTTGCAAGCTAGAGGTTTTGTAGCACGGGGCAGCAATAGATCATTGCTTCACGCTGCATTGAATAAGGAATAAAAACCCTTGGTTGCACAGGATGAAAAAAATCATGAACGGGAGTTGAGAGGCTGGAGTGGCCGAGAGCGTCTTTGTTTCTTCAAATTGGGATATCCACTTAGGGTTTATACTTACTCCTTCTTGAAGAATTGGGGTTGTTGATGCTCACGCTAATCACCTACGATTCGTACGTTTATGAGGATTCTATCATTTGTCGCCACACCTCTACTGGTAACTGGTAACTGGTAACTGGTAACTGGTATATGCCTGTGATTGTTGAAGATGCTTGATTTTGTAAAGCCTTGAAGGTCTTATCGCCAAAGAATGAAGTGTTGCTTTTCATGGGTGCGGTTCACTCACCGCAGGTGACAAAAATTACTTCAGAGTAGGTTCGAAAAGTAGAAAGTAAAGTTACATTACTTCCCGTATTGCAGTCCAAATCTGAACCCATTTGAGCTATTATGGCAGGCCATGAATGAGCATTCACGGGATAATGAATGCTTCGTAACTACTAAGGAGTTCGGCAAAAAATAAATCATTTCCTCTATGAAGCTTTACCTAAAATTGGGCTTCATTGATCATTAGGATTAATGGCAATTTTGAGATGCTGGAATCTGCATCTTGAACTCTCTTTGGTATATCACAGCAAGGTGAAATTATCCGTGTCTAAAATGATGGTGTTCGCCGGTAACTCTAACCCGGATCTAGTGCGCAAGGTTGTTGACCAGCTACATATTCCACTTGGCAAAGCCCATGTTGGTCGCTTCAGTGATGGAGAGGTAAATATTGAGATCCAGGAAAATGTACGTGGTCGTGACGTGTTTATTATCCAGTCTACCTGTGCCCCCACCAATGATAACCTGATGGAGTTATTGGTTATGGCTGATGCGGTTAGGCGTTCTTCTGCTGTACGTGTTACAGCAGTGCTTCCTTATTTTGGTTATGCTCGTCAGGATCGTCGTCCTCGTTCTAGTCGTGTGGCAATTAGCGCTAAAGTTGTGGCCGATATGATAGCCAGTGTGGGGATTGATCGCGTATTGACTGTGGACCTTCATGCTGATCAGATTCAAGGTTTTTTTGGAATACCTGTAGACAATATTTACGGCACCCCACTTTTACTTGACGATATTGAGGCTCAGCACTATGATAATGCCGTAGTCGTATCACCAGATCACGGTGCTGTTGTTCGTGCTCGTGCTGTTGCAAAGCGCTTGAATTGTGAGCTGGCAATTATTGATAAGCGTCGTCCGGAAGCCAATAAAGTTGAAGTGATGAATGTTATTGGAGAAGTATCTGGTCGTACCTGCGTATTAGTTGACGACATAATTGATACCGGAGGAACACTTTGTCAGGCAGCCTCTGCCTTAAAGGCGCAGGGTGCGGAAAAAGTATATTCTTACTGTACTCATCCGGTTCTCTCAGGGAGGGCAGTGGAAAACATTGTAAGCTCAGATCTAGATGAGCTAGTTGTTACGAACACTATTCCTTTAGGTACGGCTGCTGAAGCGTTAAGTAAAATTAGGCAACTGGATATGTCATCACTGCTAGCTGAGTCAGTACGTCGTATCAGTAATGCTGAGTCAATTAGTGCTATGTTTAGGTGAGTGCTCTCTTTTTTACTTTTTGATAGGGTTGATGATAACTATGTTCATCAATCCTAACTACTGCTGGTATTTCCGAAAGTCAAGATGGCCAGCCACATATCATATATATCTTCTAATTTTGATAAAAAATCACTAGCCCTCCCACTCCTTAACATTAAGGTGAGTTTTTAAGATTAAATTTTGCTGTTCAATTAGATGAGCAAAAGATGGATTAAGGTAATCAGTTAAATCTACTAATATTTTAGATGTGAGCCCAGTGCTGGTAGATTTCGTAGTTATATACCTAAAGGCTGCTACGCGGCGACAAGTTAGCGAAACCACAGAAGCATAGAGGTGCTAAGTGATGGTGATGAACGAGCGCTGACTACAGGGTAGCAACTTCAAATATTTTGAGTATAAACCTAACCATTGTAATGTGTTAATGTTGTTGGTTAGTGGCGAAATTCAAGGATTAAGTGGTGTTGAAATTATCTCATGCCTAATGCTTAGTCGAATTATCCTTAAGATTTACTTTTTCAACCTGTATTATTAATTTCGCTTTTGTTGGCTGGCAACTTTCTGAATATACTCTTAACGTAATGCTGTCTGAGTCGTCTAGATGCTGAGAACTATTATTTGAGTTTCTATTAATATATTCAGACCTCAGTATAACCAACGACTTTGGTCACGGTAATTGAACTTTCCAAGTTTTGTCAGCCATTACGAAGCTTTCTAAGGCGTTGAACATCAAATCATTTGTTTTAGACACTGATTTTAGTGCTTCGTACTGATTTTTAACGTACCTATCTGTATAACATGGTTTTGACACACCATAGAGCACCAAAAACTTAGTACCTTTACGAATGTTCGCAGCAATAGCGGCCAGCCCATAAATTGTCGCATTTTTGGCAAGGCCCATGAACCGAGTTATGGCAAGTACGTAGTGTATTTTGTAGGTGGCAAAAGGACGCTCGCCACCCGCCCGTGTTACGGCTATTTCTTTGTTACGAGTTCTATCTTCTTTCGATAAAGGCTTTCCTCTGTAGTCCTTACGTTGAACTTAATCTTTAATACCCAGCTGCGCTAATTTCTCTCTGGTCTGCCCAGAGCTGTAAGCGGAATCCGCATACAGTGCCGTTTCATCCCCCAGTAGCAGGGTATCACGTTCCTGAGAATCATGAACATTGCCAGACGTTACGCTTTGCCTATGAATAAAGCCATCGACACCGATATGAACGGAAAAACCATAGGTTCTTTTTTTGTTACCACGACTGTCATTCTTAACGTGCCATCCAGCTTCAGGGTTTTTTGTCGGTTTTCCGCTTTTGTCATGGCCCGAACCTGATCGCGCTGCCTCTATCGGTGTAGCATCAATGATATTAATGCGACCTTCGCTCATTATGATGTTTTTGGCTTCAAGCTGACGATTAATCTCTGCCAATAATTGATCCCACAGACGATGTTCGACAAGTCGTGTTCGAAAACGTCCCAAGGTGTAGGTTTCAGGAACTGCTCCACCAAGTTCAAGGTGACAAAATTTACGGAACATAAGATCTCTATACCCAAAGCATTTCAAATTGCTACTAGGCAGTAAGTAAGCGAAGCCCAGTGAGCCTAGGAGTAGTAGGTGATCGGGGTAAGCGAACGCAGCCAACAACGTAGCAACTTGAAAGGCGACTGGTATATACAAGCACTGAGCCAACTGTACACCGGATAAGCGATACCATGTTCCAAGCAATAAGGCTCGAGCAGAGGGTAGCTGGGTCGACCGGTGTTAGAGGCGTAGATTGAGGATAATAACTTCTTAATCTCTGACCATTTCAGCAGCGCTTTTGTATCATCCAAACTACGAAGAATTGGATGATTTAGGTCGCTAGCTGAAACGAAGAGTTTGGACTGTGTTGTGAAGACTTTTTGCATTCCTATATTTTACCAGCATATGATCGTCTTTATTGAGTTATGCTGAGGCCTCTTTGTAATATTTGTTTGTTTTAGTAGCTACCATAATTTGCCAAATATAGTGCTAGTCCAATACATTATTTAGCTTATTCCAATTGACAATGTGGGCTAAACGAGGTGCTGTTTATGTATTCGTACGACACAGCTCTGGAAGTGGTGTGGCAACCTTGGTTTTTTAAGTGTATTGCTGGTAATCTCTTGTGCGTATATTCTTAAAAAGTTATACTTTTGACCCCGGTTATTTTGGGGTGATTACGAGTACGCTGATTAAAATATTATTTATTTTGTGCTAAATATTTGATTTGCGACTAGAATAGCTCAAGCTTGAGAAGCAAGAGCTTTAAAGTGGTTCTTCTAGTTTCATAAACAGCTGTGCGAGTGAAAGGGTGGATGCCCATTCTTCTTGAGGGCTAGGGATATGTTGACTTTCTCGCTACCTCGATAAACTACTGTGCGTAGGTTTATGCCTAAAGGATTGGAAGTTGCTATGCCGTGGCAAGTGAGCTAGGTCACAGAAGCTTATAAGTGTTAAGGGGCTGTGGTGAGCGAATGCTTACGACAAAGTAACAGATTCAAAAGTTATGGGTATAGATGCTTAGCTAGTTTGTTTCCTACCAATACTTTTAATAGAAACGGATATATATTATGAAATGGTGCAAGTCGTTTTTTTTTGTTTTTTGCTTTGTATTTGCTTCTAGTGGTTTTGCTGAGCCACCGAAACTTGATGATTTAAAAAAGTTGGTGCTTTTTTTGCAAAATGAAATATTTGCTCATGGATCAAGTGATGAGTGGAGTAGATGGGCTGTAAAGAACAGCTACGTCTCAGAAAAGGAAAATTTTTCATGGAGTAACTACTATTGTAAAGACTGGCGTTTTGAAGAAGAAGATCTGACGCTGGAGGTGTGTAATCAAGCGCTACAGTTATTTCGGAGGAAACAAGGGATAGAGCGTTGGGATCAAGAGGATTTATCGTTTATTAGTGATCAAGGAAGGTTAACAGAGTTATTGGATGATGTGGGTGTGAGGGCTAAAATATCCAATATTGCTGATTCTGGTGCGAAATATGATTGGGCTATAATTCCTGGTGGTGCGTTGTTCAGGGTAGAAAGTAGAATAAACTGTCTTAGTGAGCTTTATAGTAATAAACAGGTTGAGAAGTTTATTGTTGCTGGGGCTGATCGGGTATTGAGCAAGGTGGATAAGAAAGATGAATTGTTATCAGGAATTACTAACCACGAGGTAGAGCAGGTACTCTATGGTTCAGTTGAGAAATATATCAAGACTGAAATGGATGGCATGTTTTTCATGGCTATGTTGATGCTGGAGCCAGATTTTGATTGTAGTTCGACGACTCAAGCTGCTGCTTATTGTAGGTCGCCTCAAACTGCTACTGATTGGAGAAATCACGTCTTACGTGACTTAGTATGTCAGGAATTAATAAATAAATCTTGTCAACCTGTTAGTGATAGACCAGCGAAAAAAATGACAATGCAAGTGTCTTATGCGCAAGGGCGTGACGGAAACAGGGCGACTACTAAGGATAACGTTGCTGCAATTTGTAACGATAATCCTGATATAGCAGCGAAAAAATTAGCATTACTGTCTACTCAGCCCCACGCCCATTATCAAGAAGAAATATTTAAAAAGGAATTTAATAAAATGACTAATAGGAAAAAAGTGGATATAACAGTATTTGCGCTACCGATTGACGATCGCATTTTAGTGATTGAGCAGTTGAATGCCGTGCATCAGTGGCTTCAAGAATCGCTTTCTTCAAGTTAGTTGAGATGGATTAATATATCAAAGGATTGGGAGTTGTTACGCGGTGACAAGTGAGCGAAGCTACAGAAACTATAGGATTGCTAAGAGACTGTGTTTAGCTAACTCTGACAACAAAGTAGCAACTTCAAAGACGACGGGTATACATGAGGAGTAGATGATAAACGATAAAAGTCCAGCGAGCCTGCTAGTAGTAGGAGATTGGAGCGAGTGAAGGTAGTCAGCAACCCAGCACCTTCACAGTGGTATGAGTATAAAGACCTAGTTCGCTTGTCTCTGGTTTACACCTTTAATTGAAATGGGTATATATTATGAAATGGTTCAAGTTATTTTTTTATTTTTTTATTTGCGTTTGCTTCTAATAGTTTTGCAGAGCCACCTAAGCTAGATGATTTAAAAAAGATACTGATTTTTTTGAAGAACGATATAAAAAAAATAGGGAGTGGAAATTATGGGCTAGCAAAGAGAGTTCCGTAATAGAAGAAGAAGGTTTTTATGGGATGATTATGTTAGTGAGCGCAGGGGGTTTCAAGAAGAAGCTTTGACGCTGGAGAGTTGTGAAGAAAAGCTACGATTATTTCAGAAAAAATAGGTGTTGATCGGTGGGCTCGAAATGATTTAACGCGTGTTGTAAAATGTGGCGCGTTAAAAGCATTGCTGGATAATGTAGGTGCTAGGGCTGCAACTCCATATTTGGATGGTAAGAAATATGGTTGCGCTATAATTCCTGGCGGTGCATTATTAGAGGTAGATTCGAAATTACATTGTTTTTTGCAACTTTGTGGGAAATGGTGTGTCAATGCGTTTATTCTTGCCGGGTCTGATCGGAAGTTACGTAAGGTGGATAAGAAAAATGATTTAGCATCAGAAATTGTTAGAATTAGCGAAAAGCGGGTGTCATATGATACTGTTGTTGGGTATCTCAAGACTGAAATGGATGGTATGTTTTTTTGGCTATGTTGGCAGTGGTGCCGGATATAGGTGATTTTGATTCGACCTTTGGAAAGTCGGTTATTGAATTGAGGCGTGGTGTGTTCTGTGACAATATCAATGATGCATTTGGGCAGGAAGGTTATTTATCTACGTTTATGGCATCGGTGCGAAAAAAAGGAATGAAAATATCTTATGCAAAGGTAGGTGAGAGCGGCAAGGCGACTATTAAGGATAACGTTGCTGCTATTTATAACGCGGATTCAAATTCCAAGTGCATCATAGCTTAAGCTGCTAACGCAGTCCTGTATTCACCCATTATCAGGGTTGGTGTTTTGAAATTCAAATCTTTTCTTGGCCGAGAATTAAGCCGCATCAATGTTCGCTTCACCTCTATCCGACCGACCTTCTTGAAGTCTGTATTCTTTGGAAAATATTGTCGTAGCAAGTCATTGGTGTTCTCATTTATACCCAAAGGATTTCAAGTTGCTACGAGGCGGCAAGTAAGCGAAGCCCCATGAGCCTACGAGTAGAGGTGATTGGGGTGAGAGAGCGCAGCCAACAACGTAGCAACTTGAAAGGCGACTGGTGTAATCAGTCGTTCCTGATCATTCAGCAACCAACCTGAAATCTGCTATGGACTTCACCCTACACGCAGCTTTGATTCAATCACCGCGATCATTTTTGGCGTCATTCTACTCGTCCGAGCCGACTCTGTAAGCCGGCTATCTGTTCGGCCTTGTGTTGGCTATACCTATATCCACGTTCGCCAGTATTCCTTGCCAACTCACGGCTCACCGTGGACTGTCTGGTGCCAATGATCTCCTCTATCTCCCTTTGGCTGCAACCGCTTTTCTTTAGTGCGGAAATCTGGCATCGTTGTTCGTAAGCCAGTTGTTGGTAAGTTATCGTCATCACTTCATCTCTTGCCGGAGAAAAGGGTAGGAGCTTACCTTCAGCTGGCCATTTCTTCTACCTAGTCAAGTGATGCGCTTCAGATTTGAAGCCGCCTCATATTAATTATGCTTTGAAAATAAAGAACGTCAGGGTTTTTGTCCCGTACATATTTTAATGCGGCCAGAATTTCGGATATCATTTGCTTTCTTATGACCTGACGATAAGTCTATTTCTTGCTGTGAGGCAAGGGTGAATGCATCAGCAAAGAGTGGAGCAAAGCAGTTTTAAAATCAAATATTGTCAAGGATGCTGGGTATAGCATCCCAGCCTCAATAGCAGAATTAATGAAACTATTTGACAGAAGAAATATCCGCATATATTATAAGCTCTTGCCTGTGAATTAATGCGTCCCCTTCGTCTAGTGGTCTAGGACACTGCCCTTTCACGGCGGCAACAGGGGTTCGACTCCCCTAGGGGACACCAGGTTACGGGAATGAGTATTTTTAGTCATTATCCTCGTATCTCTCAATTTCTAGAGGCTGCTCATGTTGATCGAGTCGATTATCATAAGCATCACTTGCTTGTGCCGAAATGAGGTGGGAGCCGGTGAGGTCGCTTCAGTGGATTAATGATAGAGTCAGAATAAAGAAAAACAGGATTTTTATGGTAATTCGCAGGCAGTATGTCTAAACCATCAATACACTTCCTTTAATCAATATCGTCGCCAAAATAAAAGCGAATTCCAAAAAACCAAGTAAGGCTGGATTCAAGCAATAAGTGCAATCGGCTGTCTTGTGTAGACTTCGAGTGGTGTCCACCCTCCTAATCGCCTAGACGAGACCGCAGATCAACAACTGAGGGCCGATAGGAAATATCGAGGTCTGGGATCGTGATACGCCCAACCTTACGCTTACCACCTTTGCAGCGGCTCTTGCCAAAGTGGGGTAGATTCTTATACAAAGAGACTCCACGCGCTTTGTTAGCAGCAACACGTTTATAAGCAGTGGTGTGGCTGAGTGCGATGTCGGGCACTTCCACCTTCATCCGGAAACTGATATTTTCAGGAGACCAACCAAGCAATAGCCCTTTCTTTATTATGGGCATGTGTCGTTCATCTGTTTTGCTGAAATTTGTAGCTGTCACTCTACGCTGACTGGCTAGTGCGTGGGAGTTTTCAGCACCGTAGCCATCATAACTGGCATTACGACTCAACTCTCGTAATAAAGCACTCTCACTGATACCTACTGACACTGCGATTTCTTTCTGCATATAGTCTGTTCCAAGAAGAGCCTCAATCTGACACCGTTGCCCTTGAGTCAGCTGCTTGTATTGCCTGGTTTGTGTACTCATTCTTGGCTTCCATTTTTAGTGTGAGAGATACAAATATACCGGCAGCTGGCCCACCTATAAGATTTCAGTCAATTGCACTTATTGTATTAATCCAGCGTTGGTAGTTATCGCCATCACTTCATCTCTTGCCGGAGAAAAGGGTAGGAGCTTACCTTCAGCTGGCCCTTTCTTCTACCTAGTCAAGTGATGCACTTCAGATTTGAATCCGCCTGATTCTGATAAAGCGGGTTGATAATCTTTTGGTAGATCGTTATCTTTCAGGTCATTAATGGTTTGACTGGCTGCGTCAAAACAAGCTGTCATGCAGGATTTTGGTTAAAAGCAAAGATGTGGTGGATAATCTAGACAAAAAGATTGCCATTGGTCAGCTATGCAGAGGCGCTAGTCTGAATTAGACAGTAACGTGGCATAAAAGAACGTATCTGGAGTGCCCTCTATATTGTAGTCCGTCTAGCTTTGGAATGACTATTGATCGTTGTAGCCACTGAAAAGCCAGGCGTCATGGTGGATAACTACGGTAAGCGCTGAAATATTGAAGCCCTATTTAGTAATCTAAAAAATTGGGGCTTTGATTTGGAGTCTACGCATGTGACTAACCTTGGCCGGATGGATAAACTGGTGGGACTACTGACGATTGCTGTTGTGTGGTGCCTACTAGTAGGGCGCTGGTATTATGGGAATGCAAATCAATTGCCGCTGAACAAGCATTACCGTCCAGCTAAGAGTCTGTTTAGATTAGGCTTGGATAGGCTTAGACGGGTACTCAAAAACAGCTGTGCAAAAAAATGATCAAATCATTTTTTTAGATCTGTTAAATGTTTTGTCCCGACATAGGTGATGAAGTTAACCTTTCTTCATTCGGTCAAGCGCGTCTTTAACTACTGCTTTAGCTTGATCTTGAAAGGCACGCATTGATTCAGGATCATCTTCAGGAGCGACTCTCCATTCAATTATTCGTTTTGCCAGCTTTCGTGCCATGACTCCGACCAAATCATCAAGATAGGCTTCATCAAGCATAGGCAAAGACATAAAGCGTAAGTGTACTAAGAGTTGTTCCTTGTGGCCGTCTTCGGTCATGTGAATAGCAAAATCACCCGGATCAGTAGTACTTTGACTAATAGTTAGTGTAAAATGTTCGCCTGTCATGACAATCTCCCGATGTGCTTAAAATAGTTATCGGCTGTGTCATGCAGGTCTTTATTGGAATAACTAAACTTTAATGTCTATCATTAATATATTAACAATAGGAAATTATAGGAATGACGATGATTACCACAAAGAATACTGATAATAGTCTCTCAAATACTTCGAATGCCATAGAGTCAGTGGCCCCTGTTGAGAGGGTGGATATGATTGAGTCTGACCGGTTTTCAAAGCTGGTAAATACGGGGAATGAAAATGAAGTAGATCCTATTTCCAGCGATCATTCTGACGAAGTGTTGACTCTCCAAGACTTACAACAACAATTTATGGATAGCTCATTCAGAGCCGGATTTAATAGAACTATAGAAAGAGCAAAAGAAATGGTTAAGGAAATGAAAGAGTAAGAATTTTATGCTCTGGAAATAGCTGTGGCACCTGAAGTAGGGTCTTTAGAGTCTGAAAATTATTTTATAATTTTTCTTGAGTTTATTATATTAATTTATCGTTGACTGGTTAACACCTTTGGCATCTATGCTGGGTAGTTGTTGCATTTATTATGTAAATTCAATGCTGCTTATATCTAAGCTTGCCAGATATGAATTTGCTAAATTCTAAGAGTTATTTTGGTTGCTTAATATTTCTTTATAATTAATTGTAGAGTTAAAGTGACAGGAATGAGGGTGGGTTATGAGTTAGAGTGGATTTGTGGGTGTTGGCAGAGCTAGCTAGTTTTGAATTGGTTAAAAAAATCAAATAAGTCAAAGTTAATATTACAAAATATATTTGGTTGTTGAAGCTAATATAAAAAAATATAAAAAGTTAATATAATAATGATAAATAGTTTGCTGTGTATCATTATGTATCAAAGTTAGTAGTGATAAGGGTTTGTTTATCAACTATTATTCCTGATATTGGAATTATATGAATGAGACGTTACTTAAACTTTACACTTTCCGATAATGCTTATTATGTTGATTTTGTATTGAGGTTAGTGGAAATGATTCCTGCATCCAGAAGATACCTATATGTGATGTAGGAGTCACGTTTGACTGACAGCTATTATGGAGTTGTGATTTTATATGTTATCATCAAATAATATTCTCAGTTTGACTTCTATAAATAGAACTCAAGATATGAACTTGTCATTACAGTTGTTCTTTGTAAGCCTTCTAGGAAAGCATATTTATCCAGTTATAGACTTGGTTGTAGATGAGACTTCAGGATCTTTGCTAATAAAAAATATATGTGATAATGATGAATCGTTGGGTTTGAACAATATTATTTCTCTTTTGAAAAACAAAAAAGAAATAATAGAGAGGAGATTTACATGTCTATTGAGTAAAAAGTCTGAAAAAGTTAGTGTTAAAGATGACTTTAGGTTAATAGAAAATTATGGGGTGGAAACAAATATAATTCATCAAGCATCATCACAATCATTAGTTGTGAGTGAAATCCTAAAAATGTCACAACATATATCAAGTAGAATTAGGAGTGAGGATGATGTGATTCATCTGATATCACTTGAAAATATATATTCTTCTTTTAAAAAAGTCATTTCTGACTTGGTTTCATCCATTGAGTTGGAGGAAGCTATTCTTAATATATTCAAAGTTAACTTAGGAAATCCAATGTTATCTATGTTGGAAGAAGCCAATGAGTTTCTAAATATGAATGGTTATCAAATAGAGAAAGAGCACCGATTAGAAGGCAAGTATCATGAAGAAATAAAAACATCAAAGACTGATACTAGTGAAACGATATTGCTGGAGTATATCACCAGGCCAGTACTAGATAAAACCAATAAAAAAACTAATGAGAAAGTTCAGCTTGAAGGTCAGCCTGCGGTACCGGAAGTCACAATGCTGACAATTCTGGAGATAGATGAAATACTTTCTGTTATACAATCTGATATATTTAAAAACAAATCTCTTCCTGAGAGTTTGAATCAGTATATAAAAGAAATGCTGTTTGTTAAAGATAGTAACAAAAAGTTATCACAACAGCATTATAATATTATGGAAGTGGTTGACATGTCATTCGATTTCATGCGATATAATCACCAGTTACGTGATGATATAAAAAGTATCATTTGTTTTTTGCAGGTTCCTATTCTTAGGCTTGTTTTCCTTGATCAGAATTTTTTTCGAGACCGGCAGCATCCTGCTAGAATTCTTCTCAATGAAATGGTTTCTGCAAGCACGAATTGTGGTGATTCTAAGTCAATAGTTCAAAATGTTTCTTTACTTATAGAAGAAACTGTGGCAATGGTTATTACTAATTTTTATGAAAGCGATATATTTTATTGTTCGCTAAATAATTTTAGGATAACATTGGAAAATATTTATTACACACAAGGTGATCATGATCATAAAAAAGGAAAGTCAGATCATCTGTATGAAACTGATGATGAAGATGTTGTGAATATGGAGTGCGAGAGCTCGGCCACCATACCATTAGATGTAAACTCCGGTACAAGTATTGAAGATATAGAAGAAATTGTTTTAGAAAATCAAAGTCTGTCAAATATAAATGCTTTTAAAAAAAGCTGCAAATTGAAAAATGAGGCAAGTATAACTCAGCCAGTAGAAATGTTATTTATTGGCCAGTGGGTTGAATTTGTTGGGGCTTACTCAAGAAGACTTAAATGCCAGTTGACAAATATTGACAGAATTCAGGACTGTTATATTTTCACAAATGCTTCCGGTGTAAAGGTAGCTGAAAAGTCAGGACAAGAAATAAATAAAGCTCTAAAGAACGGGGTTGTAAATATCTTAGATGATACTTCTAAATTTGATAAAAGATTACATGGCATAATAAATAGATTTTTAGATTTTTAGATTTTAATTATATTGGTTGCGATGTTATAAAAGATGTTTTTCAGTATTGTATATGCTTATCTACCATGCTCAGTAATGGAACTATTTATATAAGATGTTTTCTTAGTTTGCCTGTGTATGAGCTAAACACATTATATTGTAATAGATTAATATGCATCATGTATGAATATGTGGCTATTGGTTATCGAGCTTGCTGCATCGATTTGGTTTTATTATTTTGTGACTATTTATTGCTTTGTCGTCTACACTTTTCTCAGGTATAGTTGTTGGTAATACGTTTGGGTCTCGTAATAATTATAATTCAGGCTTTTTATGTGGAATAACAGCGTGATAGGGTGTATTACAATAATGTTATATATGCCAGATTTTGATGAATAGTATTTTAAGAGCAGTAGGAGGTATCATATGTTGGATCTTGGGTATTTAAAACAAATAACCAGCCATGATTTGGCTGAATTAAACTATCTTCTAGAACAATTCATAACAACTACCAAAGAAGATATCAGCAATCTTAAAGTGGCCATACATGATAACAATACGTCAGATATTAAAAAAATTTCGCATAGAATAAAAGGATCTGCTGTAATTGTTGGAGCATATGAACTAAAGGACCTTGTATCTGAATTAGAGTGTTGTGAAAAAATAAGGAAAGAGAGCTATAACGTTGTCCTTTTTAAAATACAGAATTGTTTCCAGTCGATAACATCAGAAATAAGGACATCCTGATGCCAGTTTTATGTTAGGAGTTAATAATTAGGAATAGTTGATATGCTACCAAGGGATAACCAACCCATCGTAATTTAAAAACTGGCCGCTATTCTTTATATTTAACTGTTCAATGACGTTAGCTAGACCATGAACGGATTCTTCTGAAGTAAGAGTAGCGTCACTTCCTCCCATATCTGTTTGAACCCATCCTGGGTGAACAACAGCAACACTAATTTTGTGATCCAGTAAATCATGAGCAAGGCTCTTGCCGATAGCATTTAGAGCTGATTTTGAGGAGCGATAAATATAATTTCCTCCACTGCTATTATCATAAATACTTCCCATTTTGCTAGATACCAAGATTATTTTTTTTTCCTCGCTGCGTAAGACATTCTTTATAAGTAGTTGTGTTAACAGTAGCGGCGCAATAGTATTTACTTGGAAAGTGTTGATCCAGTCTTTCTCCGATACATTACCAATGGATGCATCACGAGGGCCGTAAACTCCAGCGTTGTGTATCAGAATATCGATTGGCTGCTCTCCAAGAATTCTAGAAAAGGAGCCCCGCATCGTTTCGTTAGTCACATCTAAAGGTTCGATATGTAATTGTTCTGGATTGTGTTGCTTGAGTGATAGTAAGGCTGGTGCTGACTCTGGTGCTCGGCAGCAGGCGTAGACCTTGTATTTTTTAGCAAGATACTGTCTGCAAAACTCTAGCCCTATGCCGCGATTTGCCCCTGTCACCAGAACTGTGCTTAACATAATATTTTTTACCGTAGTTGTGGCACCATTCAAGTATAAATAGTGCTTGTTAGAGATACTACTATCTCGGTGTTTGTAAGCATAGTTGTTGCCTCAACTCAAGAGGCTTTCTTAAGTTTATCCGATAAAGATCTGTCTGGATTAAGCCAGACTTAGTGAGTCAAATCCCAATTTCTTGTTGGCCTCTTGCTCCAGCGTGCGAGGGGGTCGCTGTTTTGCCTGCCTGTAAACCTTTCGGGCGGTTATGCATGAGTGTCTCAGACTCGCCACGATGCCGTTGACCCTGTGTCAGGAATTTCATTTCGCTGAGTTTGTGTTTTTCGTTGTACCACAGGGGAAAGCCATGTCCCAGTTTCGTGCTGCTGCAACATTCGCAAATTTCTTGCGTGAGTAGCCAGGCCGGTACTTAAGGGTTCTGAAAAATCGCCTCAAAATAAGGATTATCATCACTGACTCTTGGGCGATTAAATGAGCTCACTACACCAAGGCGCGGCAAGGTTGGAAACATGGTGCTGCTGTTCATTGCATTGCCATTGTTGGAGTGTAGCACCTATGGAGTACTGGTTGCTGCTATGCCATGTAGGATGCAGACTTGAGTGATTATTTCTGAAGTATACTCTAGTCAACTCCGTTTGATGAATCTCCCGTGCGACAACTCTGAGACTGTAGACCTCTATCCCCAGATAGAGGTAATAAAACCGGCCTCGGATAGAAGAGCACAAAAACGTTATGTCCCAATACTAGACCGGATTGGCTCCAGTGGCACAATAAGACGTAGGTCCATGGTTGTTTGTACGGCAGGCCGCGATGGTGCTGATGACCGACTTCATACGACACTAGATAAAATGTCCTTTCATTGCTGGATTTGTTCAAAATAGTACTTTCTTACGACAGTATTCAGTCATTCTGTTTCATTCAATGCAGCCGTTTCAATGATCACGGCCAACGGGTTTGCAGGATTCCATTGACCTGGATTTTTACCATCACCAGGCACTGGTATTCTTTGAGATAATGCTGTCTTTCGCCAACTGTACAGCGTCACATCCGAGACACCAGTAGCATGCACCAATTGACCGACTGACGCATTATTTGGTGACATCATTTTCTGAATTATGGGCTCTTTGAACTGCCGAATTCATATACTAAGTGCGACACCCAATTTAATAAAAACGATGAGCTGCGATACCATTAGTTTTTTGCTCCAATCACGAAGTAAAAACCTATGAAGTATCAACAGCTCAACGAGGGTGATAGATACTTAGTATCAAGTTTGAAGTGCGACAAAAGTAGTTGTTCATAAAGGCATTCCTCCGGTGTTTTATAAGCTAATCGCTTCCTTGGTCTTGTATTTAATTTGGCCGCGATGATATTACATCGTTGCTGAGTTACTCCTGCCATTGATGTTTCCTTAACTTAAGTATTGTCTGATCAAACCATTGGTGTTTTCATTCGTACCACGTTTCCATGAGTGATGTGGGTTGACAAAGTAATAAGGGTAATTAGTCACTTCTTCAACTTTCTTATATTGGTGAAGCTCGGTGCCGTTATCTGATGTAATGGTTTTAAATTGCCAAGGCATTTTACTCATTAATTTTATCGTTCGCCTGTTGGTTGACTTGGTCGTTCTATCGTTTAACTGGCTTATCAATGTGTAACCAGTTTTTCGCTCAACCAGTGTGACTACGTAGTGTTTAGACCCTTTACCCATCACGGTATCTATTTCCCAATGACCTAGTGTTTCACGCGTTTCTACTTCAACTGGTCGGTCTGCTATATTGCTCTTATTATATTAATCCAGCATTGGTTCTAAAATTCACTCCAAGTGCGTTGATTATTGTGGTAGTATCGGGTTTTATTTTTTCTATTGAATTTTTTCAAATAAACTCTGTCTTGTATAATGAGACTTCAGTATAATCAACAACTTTAGTTACCGTCATTGAACTGTCCCAGTTTTGTCAGCCATTACGAAGCTTGCTAAGGAGTTGAGCATAAAATTATTTGTTTTATACACTGATTTTAGTGCTTAGGACTGATTTTTAACGCACCTATCCTGTATAGCATGGTTTTAACACACCATAGAACATCAAAAACTGAGTGCCTTTACGAATGTTTGCAGCAATAGCGGCCAATCCATAAATCGTCGCATTTTTGGCAAGGCCCATGGATTGAGTTCTGGCAATCCCGTAGTGGTGGCAAAAGGATGCTCACTCACCCTCCCGTGTTACGGCTATTTCTTTGTTACGAGTTTTATCTTTATTCGAGAGAGACTTTTTTCTGTAGCCTTTGCGTTGAACTTGATCGTCAATATCTTGCTGCGATAATTTCTCTCGGGTCTGCCCAGAGTTGTAAGCGGAATCCGTATACGGTGCCGTTTCATCCCCCAGTAGCAGGGTGTGGCGCTCCTGAGAATAATGGACATTGTCAGGTGTCACGCCTTGCCTATAAATAAAGTCATCTTCATCGACACAGGTATAAATGGAAAAACCATAGATGCTCTTTTTGTTACTAAGACTGTCGTTCTTAACGTGCCAACCCGCTTTAGGATCTTTTGTCGGTTTTCCGTTTTTGTCGTGGCTCGAACCTGATCGCACGGCCTCTATCGGTGTGGCATCAATGATATTAATGCGACTTTCGCTCATGATGATGTTTTTGGCTTCAAGCTGACGATTAATCTCTGCCAATAATTGATCCAATAGACGGTGTTCGACAAGTCGTATTTGCAAGCGCCCAAGGTGGAGGCTTCGGGAACTTCTCCACCAAGCTTGGGGAACAGAAGGTTTCTATACAAGTACTGAGCTAACTGCACATCGGATAAGCGATACCATGCTCCAAGCTATAAGGATTGAAAGAGGGACAAGAGGATAGCTGGGGCTACCGGTGTTAGAGGGGTAGATTGAGGACAGTACTCCTCAATATATGATCATTTTAATAGCGCCTCCGTATCATCCATACTTCGAAGAATTGGGTGATTTGGGTCGATGTCTGAAACGAAGAATTTGGGCTGTGTTGTGAAGTATTTTTGAATGCCGGTACTTTACCAGAATATGATCGGCTGTGTAGAGTATGCTGAGGTCTCTCCTTAGTAGTTACGAAATATTCATTATTTCGGGCATATCCATTTCATGACCTTCCATAATCGCTCAATATGGTTCAAAGTTGGGCTGCAAGGAGGAAGGTAATATAGCTTTGTTTTTAACTTTTTGGCTTCCTCAGTCAACTCCTTTGAGGAATGGTAGGTCAGTACCATAAAGAACTATATGAATAACTTTCATTGATGCATAAGCGCTCCGCACTTTGTTGAGTTATGCTAAGTCTCACTTGGCCTGAAAAGTTTTATTGCATTTTTTACATTTATAGTGTAATTGTTCTGTATCAGCTTTCTGACGATAGTATTTTTATGTGATCAGGGTATAATGTTCGACCTTTAAATATTTAGCTGCTACGCTTGGTCGCAAGTGGTGGTAGCGAGCACAGAGGGAAGTAAAAAAATGTCCGAAGCAATTACTCTGGATGCAGTAGCGCGTAACGAGACTGGGAAGAGTGCAAACCGCCGCCTGCGGCGTGCCGACAATGTGCCTGCAATTCTCTACGGTGGAGGGAAAGAGCCTGAGCAAATAACACTCTTTGGTAAGGCGGTTCGTAAAGCCTTGGAGAGAGAGGGTATCTACTCTCGGATTCTATCTTTGGTTATTGATGGGAAAGAGCGGCAAGCTATCCTAAAAGATATCCAGCGACACCCTGCAAAAGAGTGCGCAATGCATATGGATTTTCTGCGAGTTGATGCGACACACACTATCACTACTCACATACCGCTGCACTTTTTAAACGAAATAAGCTGTAAGGGCGTTAAAGAGCAAGGGGGTGCTATCACTCATGCTCGCGTAGAAGTAGAAATACGGTGTCTGCCGGGAGATCTACCTGAGTTCATCGAAGTTGATATGTTAAATGTTGAGCTTGGTGGTCATGTTCATCTTAGCGACCTAACTATTCCGAAGGGAGTTGAACTGGTTGCTATGACTCACGACGACAATCACGATTTAGATGTGGCAAGCGTTCAGTCTACCCGTACAGCTAAAAGTGATGAAGACGAAGCTGACGAAGCTGCGGAAACAAAGAGCGCAGAGTAATGCACCGAGGAGGCTGATTATTATGACGGAAGTGGTTCCGAATCACTCTCTTCAGTTAATTGTAGGGCTTGGCAATCCTGGAGGGCAGTATGAGTACACTCGTCATAATGCTGGCTTCTGGTTTGTTGAGCAGATGGCTCGTGTTTACGGTGCAAGTTTACGGGAGGAAAAAAAATTTTTTGGACACGTTACTCAGGTTATGGTTGGCGGACAAGAAGTTCGCTTGCTAAATCCTTCAACGTTTATGAACTGTAGCGGTCAAGCTGTTAACGCCATAAGTTCTTTTTTTAAAATCCCTATTCAGTCAATCCTTGTTGTTCATGATGAGCTTGACCTGCCTCCTGGAATTGGTCGCTTTAAGCAGGGTGGCGGTCACGGAGGACATAATGGTCTGCGTAATATTATATCATCTCTTGCTAATCATCGAGACTTTCAGCGCTTACGTATAGGTATTGGGCACCCTGGAAACAGTAAAGACGTGGTAAACTATGTGTTGCAGAAACCCACAGTGGTCGACAAACAAAAAATACACTCAACAATAGATGAGGCTCTCCGAGTCATGCCTGATGCACTGGGCGGAGGCTGGCGGAAAGCAGTTCAAGAGCTCCATAGCTTTTCTGGCTGAATCTATGATTGTGGTATTCGCTGTCTTTAATTAGCTTTTTCTACAGGTTTTAGACATACATATAACCATTAGTAGGCTACAAGCAATCAATGCAGCCATGGTCCTGCGAATAACAGATAATTAGGGGATGCGTGAGGTTAGCTAATAACCTCACACCTTTTCAAGAGTTTGGTTTATGTCTATAGTTTTGGCAGGGGCCAATACGATATAGATTTATTTTCTTTTTGCTGCTTACCTCGTCGCAGAGCATGATCAACAAGCCGACAAACCAGATCTTCAAATAAAATACCGTGTGCCTTGGCTCCATCTGGAAATAAACTGGTGGGAGTCATACCTGGTAAATTATTTAATTCTATAAAAACTGGAGAACCTGTTCCTGGCACAATAAAGTCTGACCGACTAAGGTCTCTGCACCCTAATAACTGATGGGCTTTCAAGGCAATTTCTTGAACCTTACGATACTGAGCTTCAGGCAGCAACGCTGGGATTGTATGCTCACTTAGGCCAGGAGTGTAGCGGTGAGCATAATCGTACCAAGCGCCATCGGGAGTGGTTATTTCTGTTACTGGTAAGACTACAGTTTCTTCACAGTCCAATACACCGGCAGTGATTTCTCTGCCGGAGATGAATTCTTCTACAAGAATTTTTTGATCCAGAGCTAGGCTGTTAGACAATTTATCCCGAAGGTTTGTAATACCATCAGCAAATTGCACGCCAATGCCTGAACCTTGGTTTAAGGGCTTAATAACAACATTACTACCGAGATAGTTAATGCAACGCTTGGCCGCGTCATCAAGTGACTCATGGTTATAGATAACTATGTCTTTTGCCAAAGGGACACCTGCTGCCTGAAGAATATGCTTGGCAACTGTTTTATCCAGAGAGCAAGCACTACCCAGGACGTTAGAGCCAATATATGGGATTTCCATAATGTCCAGCAAGCCCTGAAGAGCACCATCTTCACCCATTGAACCGTGGGCAATAGGGAAGACAATATCAACTTTGTTTTTAACCAGCTGTGCTGGCAGCTGAGGGTCAAGCTCCAGCAAGAGAACCGTATCATAATTTTTTTCGAGTACTAAACTTAGTCTGGAGGCTGAAAGGCGAGAAACATCAGCCTCTGCCGACGGACCACCACAGACAATGGCTACGGTGTTGTTACTATTTGGCATAAATCTCCTCACTGTTTGCGCAAAAAAACACATCCAGAATATTTGATAAAAATATTTAGCACTTTATGTTCTTATTCTAGAGTATTTACTCCTTGTGTTTTCCGAAAGCAAATGATATAAGAGTTTTTTTCCAATAGAGAGTAGCTATACCGGGTACAGTTGATGGTATGAGTTGACGGCCTCACGAGATAATCTTCTATCCTATGAGAAGTAAGTGAGAAGTAGTGAGAGCGGTAATAATCTCACGGCTGCAATGGCAATCGGTATATACCTAAGTTATTGTTGGTGCATACACACTCTTATATCATTAAATTTGGCGGAAATATTGTATCAAAGCATCTGTCAGAAGTATAATCCGGTCAATTAATACATGAATGAACAGATTTTTATCTGGTACTTAAGTTGGCCGAGCTATCATATATTTGAGCTGCTTATAATCGCCTCTATTGAAGGTGCGGGAGGGCGACAAGTGAACAAATCTTCATGCGATTAAGTGATTGGGGTTAGCGAGAGCTGTCAACAACCCTTAATTTTTAAGGGAGAATAGGTGCATGCTCAGCTGAAGGTGCAATTATGTAACGAGAGAGCCTCTCTGAGGTTATCAGTACAGGTGATTGAAGCGAGTTAAGAGCGAACAACAGCTTCGCACTTTCGAATGGCATATGGTATAAAACGTGCACCTTGAATTATCTTAATTATAGCTGTAAGTGTAGCTGTAGGTGTAGGTGTAGGTGTAGCCCAGGCTATTATTGGTGCGCAATGTAATCTTAGCGTCCGATATTAACAACAGCTCCTATGCATTTTTTAAAAGGCTCTTTGATGAACAATATTATTACAGTTAATTGTTTGTGAAAAAGTCTCAAAATGGTATTAATTATGACCTTTAGTAACGGTATACGTAGATTGTCAAATCTCACTCACTTTACGTTCCTTTTCAGTATTATTCTGGGAATTTTTATCTGTTTTATTGCACCTAACAGTGCCAAAGCCGGTGGCAATTCTAGCAAGTCATCAGACTATTGTTTAAAAAATGAATCTGATTTTTTGAGTTCAGAAGCAAAATATTTTATATCTACTGACAAGCCTATTTATGGCCGAAACCTTAAGCAGCAAAGTGTTATGTTAACAATCATAGTAGAGACATTTATGCGAAAGTTTTGTCAGAATCAAGTGAAAAACATGCTGGGGCTTAAGACGCTGCCATTAGAATGGGATATATTAAAAAGATGCACTGGCGGCAGTGCGGATTACAAGGAAATAGATAGTGGCGAAGCTAGCAGTGGAAACAATATAGACCTCACACCATCCTCTGTACAGGTGCAAGAAAATGATACCTGTCTGTCTGGTGCAGGAAAGAATATTAGCCCTTTCATTAAAGAACGTATGAACTCATTCCTACAGGAGCTACAAGATGGTACAAGTTCTAACGATGCATGGAGCAAATACATTGAATCGACTATAAAGATTATGAGGGACACAATAGAGAATGCAAGTAGAGATGGACATCATAAAGATAAGTATAAAGTGCATACTTGTGATGTGATAACAAACATCAATACTGTTAGCGAGAATAAAGACGAACAATCTCCGGACGTTGATTTTCTCTTGAATAGTCAACTTACGATTAATGATTTATATGAACGTGACTTGCTGCTTCTAGGCTCACCCATTCTGGTGAAGTCAGAATTCCCTCAGGTATGGGGTCGAGGCAACTGTGGGCTTCCACCGAAGCACCGCGATAAAAATGGTGATGAAGGTTACACTAAGGGGTGCGCCAAGGGACCTAAAGAGGATGCTGTTCTTGTGAGCTATCTAAAACAGGCCGGAGCAATAATTTTTGAAACGCCACAAGAAGCAATGGGATTTGGTGTAACCGGCTTTAACAGCAACTACCGCCCATGGTGCAGTAGCTTATCAGATTTGGATAATAAGCAAAAGGCATCAAAGAGAATTTGGAGGATATTAGGTGGATCGTCTAGTCCCGGATTTTGGGCGATTGATAAAAAAATCTGTTCTATTATTCTAGTGACAGACGGAGGATCTTCTGGTCGCGGGCCTGGAGCTATGCTTGGATTGCCTGGGCTAAAACTAACTCGCCACAAGGGACAGCTTGGTAGTTGTTTTGACGATAAAGATGATTCTTTGGTTGCTCCAGCCATAGGTGGTGGATGTGTGGCAGATATTGAAACAGCTTATAATGTATTGACACTGTTCGATAGTAAAGCTCCTGCGGAGAAACAGGTTCTCTGCGTACCAGCTAAAGCAGTGTCGGATTCAGATACTATAGAGTTGCTTTATATGGATACATGGGCCAATACAATCTCAGAAGACGGGGTCAAGATTAAGGAAACGGCTAATAGAGTTGTTGATGAGCTCTGTGTGTCGAATAATTGTATTAGTAAGGTCAATGCTCGCGATGTTACATCTAATGATAGCAACCATAAACCTTATGAGAACGGTGTCAAGTTTATAAATAATCTTAAATTTACGTTTATTATGCATCTGTTGGCCTTCAGCCTCGCTGAAGACGATGTGAAGAGAAATAATCCAGATATACAAAAGCTATTTAAACAAAATAATCCTAGTCCAGCACTAAAAACACAAATGGCTCTTGCTCATATTCTGGCAAAAGAAATTTGTAAGGAAGGGGAGGAATTAGACTCTATTTGCAAGGAGTATCGAAAAATGCTAAATAAACACATGAATGACCTTTTCACAAGGTTTCCCGTTATCGTAAGTCCTACTATGTCTATATTTCCCCCAGGATTTACTGAAGACGAGTATATGAAACGGTGGAAAACAGGCTTGCTAGATATTCAAATGTCAGAACAGATTATGAGATTTAGTCTTATCCCAAACATGACTGGCTGCCCAGCCATAACCGTTAATATAGGGCAAAACGATGATGGGTTACCCATAGGCCTGCATATGATGGCTAAACATGGGAATGAGAAACTGCTTATTGACCTTGCTAAACAGATTGAAAGGCCGCTTATCAAAAAGTATGCAAATGAGATTGCAAAAAAGTTACATCCTGAGTTTAGCTCCAAGAATGAAAGAGTGAGTAGTTATCAAGGTTACTCTGGTCGTTTAGGTCCAAATTCAAGTGAAGCAGGCGTAAGTGAGATTACCTCTATGTTAAAGAATACGGACGTAAATTGATCAGGCATTAATGTGCGTGGTATGAGGGCTCCCTCCAAGAGCTTATTCATACCTAACTCTTTTGTTGTTTGATGATTTTTCAGAGTTGAGTCGGTAAATAATTATGTGTAATTGAGACCTTTGCACGATTGTTATTTTGCCAGCTAGCTTCTTTGAAAACGTACTAAGTCGATCATTTACAAGCATAAATCATCTATTTTAGTGTGTATTTTCCTCACCGACTAACAAAATTACGGCTCGTGCAAAGGTCTCTAATTATATTATTTAAATACGATGCCAGTTTCTTTAGAAATTCAATCATAAAGTGATTCATTACCATTTTCTAGTTCCTTGCTGCGTGGTCCATTTTTTCTACTTTGCTTTGACTGGAAGGTAGGCGTTTTTGGAGTGTAGTTGTCGCTAGAAAAGAGTTTGCAGTTCTTCACAGACTTGCGGGTCACGCTATTTCCATATGGCAGCATAGTTATCGCCTCTTCTGATTTCTTCCGCTAAAGCAGGGGTGGTCAGAGAGTGATCAAGAGCACGCTATTCAGAAGAGTTAAAGTAAAAAAGATGCCTTACAATAGTGTGTCAGTCGACCAATTGGTACGTATACAGGTGTCTCTGTTATGACGCTGTATAGTTGGCGAAAGAAAGCGTTATCTCAGTGGATGCAAATGCTTGGTGATGGTAAAAATACAGATCCATGGGATTCTGCAAGCTAGTTGGCCTTGATCATTGAAACGGTTGCGTTGAATGAAGCGGAATTGGCTGAATACTGTCGTAAGAAAGTTCTGTTGTATGAACAAATCCAGCAATGGAGTGACACTTTTATTAATAGGACCTCAGTATAACCAACGACTTTGGTCACGGTAATTGAACTTTCCAAGTTTTGTCAGCCATTACGAAGCTTTTTAAGGCGTTGAACATCAAATAATTTGTTTTAGACACTGATTTTAGTGCTTAGGACTGATTTTTAACGTACCTATCCTGTATAACATGGTTTTGACACACCATAGAGCACTAAAAACTTAGTACCTTTACGAATGTTCGCAGCAATAGCGGCCAGCCCATAAATTGTCGCATTTTGGCAAGGCCCATGAACCGAGCTCTGGCAAGTCCGTAGTGTCTTTTATAGGTGGCAAAAGGACGCTCACCACCAGCCCGTGTTACGGCTATTTCTTTGTTACAAGTTCTATCTTCTTTCGATAGAGTCTTTTCTCTGTAGCACTTACGTTGAACTTGATCTTTAATACCTAGCTGCGCTAATTTCTCTCGGGTCTGCTCAGAGCTGTAAGCGGAATCCGCATACAGTGCCGCTTCATTCCCCAGTAGCAGGGTATCACGTTCCTGAAAATCATGAACATTGTCAAGCGTTACGCTTTGCCTATGAATAAAGCCATCTTCATCGACACAGGTATGCACGGAAAAACCATAGGTGCTTTTTTTGTTACCACGACTGTCATTCTTAACGTGCCAGCCCGCTTCAGGACCTTTTGTCAGTTTTCCGCTTTTGTCGTGGCCCGAACCTGATCGCGCTGCCTCTATCGGTGCAGAATCCAGACTACGAAGAATTGGATGATTTAGGTCGCTGGCTGAAACGAAGAGTTTTGGCTGTGTTGTGAAGGATTTTTGCATGCCGATATTTTACCAGAATATAATCGTCTTTGTTGAGTTATGCTGAGGTCTCTACTTGAAAAAGAAAAAGCTGATACTTGAAAATGGTGGCAGCAAAAGTAGCTTGAATGATTGAGCCTGCGCGGCAATTGATCGAGCATATCTCTGGGCATGCTTATGCTCATATTCACCAGATTCTCGCGTATATACCCAAGTGTATTGAAGATGCTTGATTTTTTAGTGATTTTTCTTCAGACTACGTTAATGTCAAAATTCACCCTGACCCAACAGCAAAAAATCGACTTGGAATCTCGCCATAAAATATTGCGAGATGTACGAGAGTGTGACCGTATTAAAGCGATACTATTGTGGTCTGAAGGGTGGTCAATAACTTTTATTGCTCAGGCTTTGAGAAAAAGTGAATTCACGATCAGTCGTCACATAAAGGATTACATAAAAAAAGAAAAACTTAAACCTGAAAATGGTGGCAGTGAGAGCCATCTAGATGATGAACAAACTCAACAATTGATTGAGCATGTATCTGAGAAAATCTACGCTCATACCCATCAAATTGTCGCGTATATTGCTGAGCGCTGGAAAATTCAATATAGCGTGTCAGGTATGAATCGATGGCTACACCAGAAAGGATTTACCTATAAACAACCCAAGGGTGTTCCCTATAAGATAGATGCGGATAAACAGGCTGAGTGTGTCAAGCATTATGAAGAGCTGAAAGCCTCGCTACCAAAGGATGAAGTGGTTCTGTTCATGGACGCAGTACATCCAACTCAAGCGACTAAGGTCACATCAGGATGGATTCGCAAAAGAGTTGATAAAGTCATCAATACAACCGGTAGCCGAACAAGGCTAAATATTATTGAGGCTATTGAGTAAACAACCTGTCAGCTGCTGTTTTTGAAAAATTTGAGACAGTTAACGGCAAAGCTATTATCCGATTTTTCAAAAAAGTACGGACTTCTTATATATCAATGGCCGTCATTCATATGGTGTTTGATGGTGCGGGTTATCACCACTCAAAGGAGGTGGCTGAAGAAGCTGAAAAGCAAGGTCTAAAGCTTCATTACCTACCTCCGTATATACCCGTCGCCTTTCAAGTTGCTACGTTGTTGGCTGCGTTCGCTCACCCCGATCACTTACTACTCGTAGGCTCACTGGGCTTCGCTTACTTGCTGCCTAGTAGTAATTTGAAATGCTTTGGGTATAGTCCAAATTTGAATCAAATTGAGCGACTGTGGAAAGTAATGAATGAGCACGCGCGAAATAATGAATATTTCGCGAAACCTGCGGAGTTTCGACATAAAATAAATCACTTCCTTGATGATACGTTGCCTAAAATTGGGGCTTCGTTAGTCAGTAGAATTAACGACAATTTTCAGAGACTCAACTCTGCATCTTGAGTTCACTTGGGTATATACCATTATCATTGAAAGGTAGGGGAGGGTACTGCTCTTGCTCACCCCAATCACTTACTGTTCGTAGGCTCATGGGGCTTCTTTCGTTTGTTGCCTACCCCTACCTGTAGTGGTACTGGTATAAAGGTCTTTTTATTTACTCCTACTAGTTTACTTGCGTTGGTGTTATCTCAATAGGGCTCCAATGACCCGATTGATGAGTAAGCGTAATAATTTGATCAGCAGGCCAGCCTAAAGTCGCTATCTGCGCTACTACTTCTAGAAGTCCGTTTTGGTTGGTTATAGGTAGAATTACAGTATTATCTGCGGAGCTTCGATTATCTTTTTCAATATCAGATTGGCACTGGCTATTTGCAGCGGGTAGAGTTGCATATACGCATATGGGTTGGCCTGATGCTGGCAGGGGTGTTGAAGAAATAATTATTATAGGTCTGCCTGTAGCATGGTTCAGCAGAATAGTATCACGCATATCGTTTAAAGAATTAATCCCTTGGGTAATATCATGAAACCTAGTGTTTTTCCCGTCGGTGGAACTCTTGTTTGAATGTATGCTCTCCATATACCTATCTTTAAGAGTATCATTGGCAGAGTTAGCTTTTATATTCTTATGTGAGAAAAATTTGCTTGCATAGTTCGATGCAATAGATCTAAATTGGGAGGCAGAAGTCGTGTATCTTACGCTATTCTCATCAAAAGAAGGAGCTACCATGTTGTTGTAATGATATGCAATAGCGTCATAAAAACAATTATTGTCCTCAGAAATAGTAGGAATGGTTGCAATCCGATAACCTACCTCGGCCAAGCTAGAGTTAATATTATTAATGGTCTTTTGAGGGTCTTTAGTGCGTGTTGTGTCTAATGCCGGTTTTTTGAATTCTGGCGGCGGCGATGTCGTCGACACTTGTGATGCTACCTTGCAATCTGGCTTGACTAGTATGCTACCTTTTGGCGAATCATTAGTAGGATTTTTAGTCAAGTTAGTGTCAATAGTATTACTGCTCTCTTGGCTGGCTTTAGTGCTGTTTGGGTATAGTTGTTCTGTAGCTTCCATCCTTATTTTATGCTGTGCCGCATCCTCTGCCTCTAATTCCAGTTTTGTGGATTCTTGTATCGCTAACACACGTGATACTGTCTTGTAAGCTTCCTGGATTTGCATTTTATCTTTTGCCGAATAAGCATCAGGGTTTTTAGGGTTTATAACAAGAGTAAAGCGCCTTGAGCTACTCCGTGCTAATGTCTTGCCGTTGTTATCTTTCACGCAAGATCCTGAGAGATGGATCTCGTTTCTGGAAAGAGCCTGGGCTATTGTCTTCATAGGGGCTGAATTTAGATCTGCATCCAACATCATATTAACCTTTTAGTTGATTTGTCTACTTTAAAGTGTGGTTGCACTCAATAATTATTAAATGTTAGAAAATACTATGAGACCTCAGTATAACCAACGACTTTAACTACCATTACTGAGCTTTCCCAGCTATTACGCAGCTTACCAAGGCGGTGAACACCAAATTATCGGTTTTATACACTAATTTTGTGCTTTGGACTGATTTTTGACGTACTTATTCTGTATAAAATGGTTTTAACGCACCATAGAGCACCAAACACTGAGTGCTTTTACGAATGTTCGTAGCAATAGCTGCCAGCCCATAAATCGACGAATTTTTGGCAAGCCCATGAATCGAATTCTGGCAAGCCGTAGTCTTTTATAGGTGGCAAAACTTGCGGAACAGAACATCTTCATACAAGAACTGAGCCAACTGCATGACGGATAAACGATACCATATTCTAATCAATAAGGCTCGAAACAAGTTCAGCAGAGTATGGCTGGGGTGACATATGTTAGAGGTGTAGATTGAGGGCAGTAACTTTTCAATCTATGATCATTTTAATATATCCTCCGTATCATCAGGGCTACGAAGAACTGGGTGATCTAGGTCACTGGTTGATGCGAAGAGTTTGGGCTGTGTTGTGAAAGGTTTTTGCATGCCGATATTTTACTATAATATGGTCGTCTTTGTTGAGTTATTCTTAAATCTTATAGTTCTTGATGGTGTTGGCTACTATTGCTCAAAGGAGTTGTTTTAGGCCGGCAAAAAGTTGAAAATAAAACTACATTACCTTCTGCCTATAGCCAGAATTTGAACCCTATTAGATATTATGGAAGACCATGAATGAACATGCTCGAAATAATGGATACTTTGTAGTTACTAAGGAGTTTCGACAAATGATCAATCATTTCCTCTACGAAACCGTACCCCAAATTGGTTCTTCATTGATCAGTAGAATGTATGACAATTTTTAGATGACGCAACATGCATCTTGAGCTTTTTTGGGTATATACCCAAGATCATTGAAGGTGGTGGGGTGTGTACTGCTTTTGCTCACCCCAGTCACTTACTGTTCATAAGCTCATGGGGCTTCGTTCGTTTGTTTCCTGTCGACACACTCATGTTATGTTATAAAAAGTCTTTTTATTTACTCCTATTAGTATTAGTGTGCTGTCGTTGATATCTCAATAGGGCTCCAATGACCCGGTTGATGAATAAGCGTAATAATTTGATCAGCAGGCCAGCCCAAACCTTGTATCTGTGCTACCACGTCTAGAAGTCCGTCTTTGTCTCTTATTGGTAGAACTACAGTATTATCTGCGTCTTTTCGATTATCGTTTTTAATATCATTTTGGTGCTGGGTATTCTCAGCAGGTAGAGTTGCATATACGCATTTGGGTTGGCCTGATGCTGATAGGGATGCCGAAGAAATAATCATTATAGGTCTGTTTGTAGCATGGCTTAACAGAATACTGTCACACATATCTCCTAAAGAACTAACCGTTTTGGTAATGTCATGAAACTTAGTGCTTTTCTCGTCGTCAGAACTTTTGTTTGCATGTATGCTCTGCATATACGTATATTTAAGAATATCATTATCATCAAGAGTATTGGCAGTTTTAGCTGTTCTCAGACTATCTAGGTGCTTACGTGAGAAAAATTTTATTGCATAGTTCGATGCAATAGTTCTAAATTGGGAGCCAGAAGTAATATTTTTTACATTATCATCATCAAAATCAGCAGGTGCCATTTTGTTGTAATGATATGCAACAGCGTCATAGAAACAGTTGTTGGTCCCCGAAGGATGAGGAGGGGGTGCAAACTTATAACCTACATTAGCCAAGTTGGCGTGCACATTCTTACGGTTCTCTTGCTGGTCTTGAGCCCGTTTTTCTTTATCTTCTTTTATTAGTATTTCTATAGTATTTTTTCTTATTGCACTATCAAATCTCTTTTGTGCAAGCTTAGTTATATTATCTTCTAATGCCCGATGTGCGGATTCTTGCGCCCCTAACACGCCTGATACTACTTCTAGAGCTTGCTGGATTAGCATTTTATCTCTTGGGGAATAACAAGTAGGATTTTTAGAGTTTACTACAAGACTAAACGTCCTTCCGGGACTCTTGGCTAATATTTTTCCGTCTTTATTTTTCACGTATTTACCGTCGATATAGATCTCGTTACCGGCAAGAGAGTTAGCTACTTGCAACATAGCATCTGTATTCATATCTAGAGTCATAATATTAACCTTTTAATAGATTTGTTTGTTTTGATTCTGCATTAAAGTGTGGTTGTACCCAATAAGTATTAAATATTAGATACTATCCATGTCCATTATGAGCTTACGTATAAGTTTTTATTGCTGGCTATAAATATAGTATTTTTTATACTTAGGCCAGCATTAATAAACTTAACTGTTGCCATTATATGGCTAAAGATCACTACCTATAAAATGACAACGGCTATTCATGCTGGGCTTACTTGTTCTCTAACATGATTAAGAGTTGTTCAAATATTTTCTCTATTCACTGAAACTACGTGTTATCTAAAAACACACAGCTTCCCTTGTCTTCGCCCCACTTACTTGCACCTCTAATGATCTAAAGCATATACTTTTTGATCGAGTAATATTGAATAATACCCTTTAAGCAATTCTATCGATCAGGTAAGAAAATATAGCATGAAAAAACAAGTTGTGCCGAACAAAATTGTTAAGATTGCGTAAATATCATTTCTATTTTTATATACTATTGGCCTTAAACTCAGAATTTACCTAGTTCAGTAAATTAGGTCAGCCACGCTAAACAACTTTCTTTAGCGATGAAACCTTGATTTCAAGCACTGTTGGGTACTTGTGCTTGAGGTGGTAATGGGTAACGGCAGTATTGTTGAAGTCGAAAGACTGGCCTGTGCCTACTATTGCTAAAGCTTTGAGAAACAATGAATCCAGCATAAACCGCTATCTGAATTACTACCTGAGACCTCAGCATAACTCAAAAAAGACGATTATATTCTGGTAAAATATCGGCATGCAAAAATCCTTCACAACACAGCCCAAACTCTTCGTTTCAGCCAGCGACCTAAATCATCCAATTCTTCTTAGTCTGGATGATACAAAAGCGCTGCTGAAATGGTCAGAGATTGAGAAGTTATTATCCTCAATCTACGCCTCTAACACCGGTAGCCTCAGCTATCCTTGCTGACCTTGTTTCGAGCCTTATTGCTTGGAACATGGTATCGCTTATCCGATGTACAGTTGGCTCAGTGCTTGTATATACCAGTCGCCTTTCAAATTGCTACGTTGTTGGCTGCGTTCGCTCACCCCGATCACTTACTACTCGTAGGCTCACGGGGCTTAGCCTACTTGCTGCCTAGTAGCAATTTGAAATGCTTTGGGTATAAAGATTTTCTGTTTTGTAAATTTTGTCACCTTGAACTTGGTAGAGCAGTTCCTGAAGCCTCCACTTTGGGACGCTTTAGAACACGACTTGTCGAACATCGTCTGTGGGATCAGTTATTGGCAGAGATTAATCGTCAGCTTGAAGCCAAAAACATCATAATGAGCGAAGGTCGCATTAATATCATTCATGCTACACCGATAGAGGCAGCGCGATCAGGTTCGGGCCATGACAAAAGAGGAAAACCGACAAAAGATCCTGAAGCGGGCTGGCACGTTAAGAATGACAGTCGTGTTAACAAAAAAAGCACCTATGGTTTGTCCGTTCATGCCTGTGTCGATGAAGATGGCTTTATTCATAGGCAAAGCGTAACGTCTGGCAATGTTCATGATTCTCAGGAACGTGATACCCTGCTACTGGGGGGATGAAGCGGCACTGTATGCGGATTCCGCTTACAGCTCTGAGCAGACCAGAGAGAAATTAGCGCAGCTAGGCATTAAAGATCAAGTTCAACGTAAGGGCTACAGAGGAAAGCCTCTATCGAAAGAAGATAGAATTCGTAAACAAAGAAATAGCCGTAACACTAGCGGGTGGTGAGCGTCCTTTTGCCGCCTATAAAAGACACTACGGACTTGCCAGAACTCGGTTCATGGACCTTGCCAAAAATGCGACAATTTATGGGCTAGCCGCTATTGCTGCGAACATTGGTAAAGGTACTAAGTTTTTGGTGCTCTATGGTGTGTCAAAACCATGTTATACAGGATAGGTACGTTAAAAATCAGTCCGAAGCACTAAAATCAGTGTATAAAACAAATGATTTGATGTTCAACGCCTTAGAAAGCTTCGTAATGGCTGACAAAACTTGGAAAGTTCAATTACCGTGACCAAAGTCGTTGGTCATACTGAGGTCTCTACTAAAGAGTTTCGATAAACAATAAATCATTTTATCTATGAAACTGTACCAAAAATGGGTGTTTCATTGATCAGCAGGATTAATGACAATTTTGAGATGATGCAACCTGCATCTTGAACTCTATTGGGTATAGATGACTGTATTGTGCTGTTTTAGTATTCGCAAACTGTGCGTAAGGAGACCTGTCAACCAATGTTACTGAATTACTCAATGGAATTCTCCGTAGGCCTATGGTAACCCGTAAGATCTTTCCCTGATACGGCTCAGTCACTAGGTTGTGTACTTTGCAGTTAAGGATATTGGAGATATGATCTATGCTCGCAAAAAACTGCAAAATATCCATCGGTTGCCTTATGATTGGGCTGCTAGTGCTGGCTGCGTATATTAAATAATACTATTGAACAGAATCATTTACAGGATCGATAACTCTTTCTTTTGTTTGTATCCTTTTCGCTCCGTAAAAGAAAGATTGGTCATACAGTTGCACCTCTGATCTCATCTTCTGTGCTGACCTTTCAGCATAAACAATAAGAATCAAATTTTGGTCATCAATGTATTTGTTCTTAGAGAGTGGTTCGGCACTGTTTCCTATCTTTGCGCTTATAAGATTTCCTTTTTCGTCAGCCTCAATCATTACGTGGCCTTTTTCGTTAACCACCACCGTAGGGCACTTTGTACCGCAAGCAATATACTGGGCTTGCAGAGCACTTACCATACTAGAGCCACCTTTATATTTCCTCCCATTACGTTGTTGATCACTATATTTTTCATCCGGAACCAGTATATTTAAGTCACTGGGGTTTTGTAGTTCTTCTACATTCTGCGGATTATCCAGATTTACTCTTTTATTCTTCTCAATAACATCATTGTTTATAGCGACAACATAGTTTTTTAAGTCATTAGCTGCTTTTATTGCGTCCGGAATTTTTGGTTTGTCGCTGGTAACAATAGCGTTATAGAGACAAAATTCAGGTAATATTGGTTTATCATTAAAATCCACTTCAAAACCTAACTTATATAGCATATCTGATACCGAGGCTTTACGCTCGTTTGCAGATATTTTGTTTAGTTCTCCTTTGTTTGCGGTTTTTATTGCTTTTGCTACTGACTGTTTTGAAAAGGACGTTGCTGATCTTTTAAGGCGTTTGTTGTTAGAAGTATCTCCTTGGCCAATAGGTGTAGATCTTTTCCTTTTATTTACTGAAGTCGTATTTTTTTTAATGATCGGGTTTATCAAAAGATTCTCAGTAGGTTTGCTTTTGTTGGAGTCGTCATTTTTTTTGTTTTTTGCCTTACGCATCTCGGATGTGAGTTGCATATATGCATTCTTTACTCTCAACGATTCAATATTATTATCCATTGTTACAGATTGTTTAACTTTTATAGATGCTTCGTTTATTTTTCTTTCTTCATCCATTACGAAGTCACATTTATTTAAGTCAGCGGGTGCGACAAGTGTCTCAGGCATCACTGGTGCCTCAGGTGTCACAGGCGTGTTAAATACAAGAGAGGGAGGCTTAGATTCCACCACACCTCGACCCATAATATCCCGAGCCACTTGGACTGCACGATTAATGTCATTATAAATTCTTATGCCCCGCTGGTTTTTTAGTGACTGAAGTTCACTAAATGATACTACATAACAGGACCAAGAATCATCGCGCTGATTTGTTGGAGCATATACAATATTGGTATTTTTATCCATAAGGCACGTTTGACCAGGAGATCCAGGAAGATCTTTTATTTGATAAGTATTATCAGATACCCCATTTATTAACCACGGTGGTATTATATTGTTTGTATTTATATTCATGGAATAAAACCTCATAATTATTAATTTCTACTAGTGAACTCATCATTAGTCATTAAAAATGAGAAAAATATCCCGGAAAGCATGAAATGGTTAGTCCTTATAACAGCATTGTCCGTGTTGTTAACATAAATACTGAGGATTTAAAGCAAAATATTGATACCAAGATGAGATAACATCACTCACAAAGAGACAAGGAACTCCTATTTCCTTATAATAAAAATTTTACTAAGAAATGGTCGCTATGCCTTCATCCTCCCATCTTTGGATAAGCAGTAACTCAACCTTGGCAAGCCACTGTTTGCATTGGCTAACGCTTGAGCGAATTGCGATTGATACCGAGTTTATTCGTACGGATACCTATTACCCCTTACCTGGTTTAATCCAGTTGAATACTGGCTCACAGGTATTTCTTATTGACCCTATATCTATTACTCAGTGGCAGCCATTTTTTGAGCTACTGCAAGACCCTACTATTATCAAAATACTGCACTCATGCAGTGAAGACTTGGAGGTTCTACAGCACCTTACCGGCGGCACCCCAAAGCCATTGTTTGATACGCAGTTAGCAGCCGCCTATGCCGGTATTGGCTACTCTGTGAGCTATCAGAAGCTAGTAAAAAAGCTTCTCGACATTGAACTCCCTAAGGATGAAACTAGATCCAACTGGCGCCAGCGTCCCTTAACAGCCTCCCAGGAGCGTTATGCCGCCTTGGATGTTGTGCATTTATTGCAAATACACTCCATACTGGAGCAAGTGCTAGAACGTAAATCAGCTAAAGATTGGGTGACAGAAGACTGTGACTCTTTGAAATCAAATATTTCCAATAATGATCCTGAAAATGCTTGGAAAGCTATTAAGCGTACGTGGCAGCTTAGGCCTCAACAACTGGCTGTATTAAAAGCCCTTTTCATATATAGAGAAGAAAAGTCCAGAAAGCGTAACTTACCCAGAAACTGGGTGGTACCTAAAAGTAGTTTGTGGGCCATAGCACGTTATCAACCCGACAACCTTGAATCACTTGCCGAAGTTCAGGGCATGAAACCCAGCATTGTCAAGCAGGATGGTGAAAGTTTATTAAACGTTATTAAGGATGCAGCAAATACACCAGAAGACCAGTATCCAAAGCCTTTGCCTGGACCTCTTCCCAAAAAAGCTATGGAGTATAGCAAGTCAATAAAAAAATTTATTGCTCAACAGGCAGTTTTGCTAGATGTACCGGTAGAAATACTCTTGCCATCAAAAGCAATTACCCCCATACTGCACGGTTGGCTAAATAGGGGAAAATTTGAATTACCAGATGGCCTGAAAGGTTGGAGGCGCGAGATCATTGGCAAGCCCTTGATAAAATATCTCAATAATCTCATACATATAAAATCAAGTAATTGAGATGAGCCAGCATAGGCAGCACCTTGGTTTCTTTAAATGCGACAGGTATACACTCGTGTCATTTGAAGGCTTGAGGTAGTTGACTGCTCTCACTTTCAATAGTAACGGACATGATTGTTATTTTAATATGGCAAACAAATTTTGGCAGGACAAATCTCTTAACGAGTTATCAATAAACGAATGGGAGAGCCTGTGTGATGGCTGTGGGAAATGCTGCCTACAAAAGTTGGAAGATGAAGATACTGGTGAGGTTTACTACACTCAGATTGCCTGTAAGCTGCTTAATCTTCAGAGCTGTCGGTGCCAAGACTATTTGCATCGAAGATCGAAGGTTCCTGGCTGCATCAAATTAACCATAGATAATCTGAAATACTTTCATTGGTTACCTGAAACTTGTGCGTACAGGTTAATGGCTGAAGGTAAGCCTCTACCAGATTGGCATCCTCTAGTATCAGGCTGTGTGACCTCAACTCACAAGGCCGGAATGTCTGTTAAGCAATTCGTCCGATCAGAACTGGATGTACCTGAGTCTCAGTGGGACAACTATATTATTCCAACGCTATCTGTCAACTAACCAATAATAACTTAAAGTGTTGTTAGTCAATATCCCAGGCTTGCACAAAATCTTTCATGTTAAGCTCTGGTCTATCTTTTTTTTCTCCCACAGCTGTTCCAATATAAATAAAACCTAACAGTTCTTCATTGTTTTTTAACCCTAAACCTTTTGCAAGCAGCGGATGATAATTAATTGCTCCCGTTCGCCAAATGGCACCTAGCCCTTGAGAATATGCTGCAAGCAATATATTTTGAGCTGCTGCTCCCAACGATAAGCGTTGCTCAATTTCAGGAACTTTATCATGTTGAATATTTTTACAAATCAGCGCAATCAAGCAAGGAGCTCGTAAAGGCAGGCTGGCAAAGCGACGGAAAGCATTTTCAGAAAGGTTAGGCTGATCAGATAAGGCAGTCTGAGCCAATAAATAACCCAATTGTTGCCTAGCATCACCTGTAATCGTCATAAAGCGCCAAGGAGAAAGGCGAGCATGGTCTGGTGCGCGCAAAGCAGCCTGAAAAATGAAATTCATTTGTTCTATACTCGGCCCTGGTTCGCTAAGTCTGGAGCTGGATACTCTATTAAGCAAAGCTTCTTGTACATTCATTACAATATCCTAATATACCAATAGGTTATACCATTACCATTGAAGGTTATAGTAAGTGAAATCCTCACACTCAAGGGTAGTGGGCGTATACTCGCCTCACTTTAAAATGCTGGTGGGTGCTGGCTGCTATTATTGCCTGATGAAGCGCATTTTCTCAGGCTGAATATTTTGTGTGCTCCTCCAAGGGTTAATATCAAGACCTCCGCGGCGCACATACTGAGCATAAACTGTCAAATTATCAAGCTGGAAGTAATTCAGAAGATCGGTAAACACTCGTTCCACGCATTGTTCATGAAACTCGTAATGATTCCTGTAGGAGCAAATATAACGGAGAAATGCTTCATGATTTATGGCCTCTCCTTCATACTCAACGACTATGGTTCCCCAATCAGGCTGGCCAGTTACCAAACAATTTGACTTAAGCAGATGGCTACATATTACTTCTGATTTATAGCCTCCCGCCTTTTTAAGCAGTCCTGGGTTGTAACTATAACCGATAATGTCAATATCAAGATCATCAAGACAAATCCCTGGAGTCTTACAAAAACCTAATTTTTCCATTTCTTGCACAGTCATCAATGCAACGGCAACCGACCCACCAGCAGCGCTGCTTAGGTCTTTTTCCAATATATTTTTAATATCTGCCTCGTTATTGAAGTAGGTCTGATTCAGTGAGTTTAAATAAAGTTTGAAAGACTTTGACTCAATAATGTTAGGTGTACTGCATAATAAGTCAAAGGCTGCGGTGCGAACAACGGGCTTTCCCCGAGCATTCAGCCAAGACAGTTCATACCCATACCAAAGATCTCGCCCATAAAAAGGCAAGTTGTTAAGATCCAGTCTCAATTCTTTTCGTTTTTCTGATCGGGAAATTGGAAAAAGCAAGTTCGGATTATAAGTCGTCTCATACTGACTTTTTTTGCCTAGCGGAGAGTTAATTAATTGCTTGCTCATAATTACCTATGTCAGGTTTATATACCTATTTCCATTGAATATGCTGGCAGTCAAGAACCTTGTGCATCAAGTGGAAATGGGTATGTTTACAATAGACAAAGATAGCATAACCTAATGGCCAAGGGTTTTTTCTCGTAGGTTCATCAGGAGCAGAGAAGCTAGTCATTAGCTGCGCAAGCCTTTTCCACTCTTTAATAATCGTAAGCTATAGACGGTCAAAGCAATGATAACACCTATCATTACAGCAAAAGCTATATTGATGTTTATTCCACTGGTTTCTCCAAGTATTCCGTAGCGAAAAGCATTAACCTGATAAAGCACCGGATTAAATAGCGACAACTTCTGCCAAAATTCAGGCAACACTTCAACAGAGTAGAAAACTCCGCCCAAGTAAGTGAGTGGCGTTAACAAGAAAGTTGGTATTATGGCAATATCATCAAATTTTTTGGCATGGAGCGCATTAACAAAGCCTCCCAAGGCAAAAAGAATGGCTGTCATAGCTACTGCAAGAAAGGTAATCAACAGGTTGTGCATATGGAAGTCAACAAAAAATAGTCCGACTCCCATAACCATAAATCCAGAAATGAGGCCTCGAAATGCCCCGCCCAAAACATAACCTGCCAAAAATATGCTATTGGGTATAGGGGACACCAAAATTTCTTCTACACTTTTCTGAAACTTCATACTGAAAAAACTAAAGGCGACATTACTAAAACTGTTGGTTATCACAGACATCATGACCAATCCAGGCACAATATATGTCATGTAACTATAGCCCATCATATTACCAATACGATCACCAATAATGCCACCAAAAATAACAAAATAAAGGGACATGACCATCGCCGGAGGCAATAATGTCTGCGGCCAAATGCGCATAAATCGGCGTATCTCACGAAATAGGATTGTATTAAATGCAACATAGTTAGCTTTAAGATGCTTCATTTTTAATTTCGTCCTTGTCATTATGACCATTCGTAAGGTTAACAAACAACTCCTCCAGACGATTGGTTTTGTTTCTCATACTAACTACTTCAATATTGTGTGCACTCAGCTGCTTGAATAAACTGTTAACCCCTGACGACTTACTGATCTCCGCTTCCAAGCTCTTGGCATCAATTTTTGACACAACATAATCAGAGAAATATGGAAGCTGAGTAATAGGCTCACGAATATCTAGAATAAAGCTCTCTTTTTGTGATTTTTCCAACAAGCTCTTTGTCGAACAGTTTTGAATAATTTCCCCTTTATTGATAATGGCTATATTGCGGCATAGTTGTTCGGCTTCTTCAAGGTAATGTGTAGTCAGAATAATGGTTGTTCCGCTCCCATTAATATCCTTTAAGAAGTCCCACAGGCTGCGCCTCAACTCAATATCAACACCTGCTGATGGCTCGTCTAAGATTAGTATCTTAGGCTCATGCACCAAAGCTCTAGCAATCATCAAGCGACGCTTCATTCCTCCAGATAGCACTCTGGAGATTTCATGTCGCTTATCCCAAAGATCCAGCTTTTTTAAGTAATGAGATACACGCGGTCGTGCTTTATGAGCGGAAATGCCATAGTAGCCAGCCTGAGTGATTAAGATATCTTCAACCTTATCAAATTGATTAAAATTGAACTCCTGCGGAACAATGCCTAGGGTCTGCTTATATTTAATCGGGTCTTTATCAATATTGTTCTCAAAGATACAGACGTCACCGGAACCTTTTGTAACTAGAGAAGAAATAATCCCAATTATTGTGGTTTTACCTGCACCATTGGGACCAAGTAGCGCAAAAAAGTCGCCTTCAGTTACAGAAAGGTCAATTCCTTTCAAAGCTTCAACACCATCCGCGTAGGTTTTTCTTAGATTTTTTATAGTTAGAGCTTGTGTCGTCATGACAATTACACCGCTATGTCGGATATTATTTTGTTTTTAATTATAGATTTCATATTATAGTTATTTGTATAAATATACTATAAAAACAGTAATTATTTTTCAAAATACATCCTATCCTGTTATCATTTAAGGTGTGAGTGAGAGCTGACCAAAACTTGATTTTTATCGGGGGAAACGGGCGTTACTTATGCTGCAATATAGGGCTATGGATAAGCCTTGATTACTTAAACAAAAAAACAATAAAAAATTTATTTTTATAATAATATTTGCTTATACCGGATCTTATATGGCCGATATTACTATTTATAGATTGTATACCCGTTATCATTGAAAGTGTGGGCAGGCGACAAACGAGTTAAGCCCCATGATCCTACGAATAGTAGCTGATTAGGGTGAGTGATAGCAGTAAATAAACCCACATCTTAAATGGAAGTGGGTATAAGCCAAAAGGATATGCTTATGAGTAACAATAATAGCGAATCGCATAAAGATAAAAAGAATCTGTTGGGCTCCATAGCTAAATGGGTGTCGAGTGGAAAAAGGTTCATGCCACTCCCTCCTATGGGACAGTTGCCGGTTAAAAAGCTGGCAACACGCACGATCCGCCATTACTCTCCTGAAACCGTTAGCATTATAAAAAACTCACTGGACATAATCAAACCAAAAATAGATAACTCCGGTCAGATGACAGAAAGTAACGTTACCTGTGTTAGCGCTGTTGCTGCGATACAGGTAGCTTTATCAAGACTGGCTCACACCCTAATAGGAATTCTCACTGAAGACCCATATGAGAAAGATAAGAATAGTCATCATGATCTTTTAGCGAGCTATTTTCAGATGGCAGATACTGATAATAATGGTATTCACCTTGTTGCCAGCAGCAATATTGCCGCATTGTCAGAAGATTTAAATCTGAAGAAAAACACTAGAGAATATAATTGGTTAATGAGCCATGGTGTGAATAAGCTAAAATACGATATTCTTAACAGCATCAGTTATGAGATGACACAGCTTGAAGATGATCGGTCTAATAGTTTAAGTTGCCAGCATGAGAGGGCGATAGAGATTCAAGCCATAAAGGATAAAACAAGTTTGTGAGAATATTTCCTTGGGAATAATAAAAGGGACCTTAAGGTCCCTTTTATTATAGGTAACTTAGTATCAAGGTTGAAGTACGACAAAAGTAGTTATTCATAAAAGCATTCCTCCGGTGTTTTATAAGCTAACCGCCTCCTTGGTCTTGTATTTAATTTGGACGCGATGATATTACATCGTTGCTGAGTTAGTCCTGCCATTGATGTTCCCTTAACTAAGTATTGTCTGATCAAACCATTGGTATTTTCATTCGTACCACGTTCCCATGAGTGATGTGGGTTGGCAAAGTAATAAGGGCAATTAGTCACTTCTTCAACTTTCTTATATTGCTGAAACTCGGTGCCGTTATCTGATGTAATGTTTTTAAATTTCTCAGGCATTTTACTCATTAATGTTATCGTTCGCCTGTTGGTTGACTTAGTCGTTCTATCGTTTAACAGGCCTATCAATGTGCAACCAGTTTTTCGCTCAACCAGTGTGACTACGCAGTGTTTAGACCCAAAGCATTTCAAATTGCTACTAGGCAGCAAGTAAGCGAAGCCCCGTGATTCTACGAGTAGTAGGTGATCGGGGTGAGCGAACGCAGCCAACAACGTAGCAACTTGAAAGGCGACGGGTATAGACCCTTATGCCAACAAGTATTGCGTTAAAATTCTCGATATATGGTACTTCGGTGTTTTCCGATAGCTGTGGCAATGTCCGTAAAACTTAATTCTTGCCATTTTAGCGCGACTATCACCCTCGGTGAGCTGGTGATACTTCATAGGTTTTTACTTCGTGATTGGAGCAAAAAACTAAGGGTATCGCAGTTCATTGTTTTTATTAAACTGGGTGTCGCACTTAGTATATGAATTCGGCTAATGTAATTGGAGGTGCAGGTAGGCAGGAAGGAGTAATGCTCTATACCCATTATCATTGAAGGTGTTGATTGCTCTAGTTCACTCCAATAACCTACTACCCGTAGGCTCATGGGGATTTGCTTGTTTGTCGCCTACCCCAAATTTCAATGGTAACGGGTGTAGTTATAAAAGGCGGAAGATGTATTAAGAAATATTCACTTATCATCATGAACGTGTCTTAATGCCTGTAAGTCATGCCACGCTTCCGGTTTCAGGCCAGGTATTTTCATAAGTTCATTAAGCCCGTGACTAATAGCAATAATCTGCTTGTTATTTTCCTGAGGGTGAATGCCCCTAAGTTTATCAAAAGGAAGCTCTATATCAAAAACAAAACGTGCTGCAGCTTGACCTAGCAGTAATATTATCTTGCGTCTAGGTAAGCCAAACTGATTGGTTAGATAAGCTTTTACGGCATCTGCCGCCTGATGATCATTCTGTATCATTTGCCCAAATAATCCTCTAGGAGTGGCTATTTTTGTTAAAGGCCATGTAAACTCTCGAACAAACTGTGGGTCTGAGGGCAAAGGTAGCATTAGTGTCTTGCTTAGGTCTTGCAATAAACGATGATGATAGTGGGTAAATTGGCTTAATCCTATATAAGGGATTTCTGCAACAACTAGGCTATCTGGTTCCAGCGGAATAATAGCTAAACGAAATTTGCTATTAGCTGACCCCTCTGGGGATATATTTGAGGCAGGCTGAGTTGGTTCAGGTGTTATGCTAACTACAGGTTCAGGTGTATAGGAGTTTTTTAAAATATCATGGGAGCTGAGACGCTTAACAGGTGTATTCTGTTTGGATATCGTTACGGGGGAGGTAGTAACTGTTTCAGGTTTTGTATTAGCGTCAATGGCGCTGATGCAGGTAGTCTGCGAGCGCCCTTCGAATAAGCGTGCGGGCTGGGCATTGATTAAGGATTTCCTTGGGAACCAAGTTTGGATTTCCATTGCTTCAAGGTAAGCTTGTCGAATCTTTTCTCTGTACTGCATAGCTTTTAATATCAGTTAGCGGCTTTTTGGATGTTATATATTGGTACTTCTGTGCTTAATAAGTTCAGAGCTCTGATAGGTTTTTTTGTAACTAGTACTTATCAAGCTTACTTTAAGGTACAGAACGTCCGTGACTAAAAGTGCTTTGATTGTTCTAGCCAATTAGCTAGAACCCTAACCCAGCTCTGGTGTTCATTCAAGCAGGGAATTAATTTCAGAGACTCGCCACCGGCTTCGATAAACATTTGTTTAGCGGCAATGTCGATCTCTTCCAAGGTTTCCACGCAATCAGATACAAAAGAAGGGCAAATTATAAGAACTTTTTTTGCACCTTGTTGGGCTAATTTTCTCAGAATATCAACAGTATTAGGTGCCAGCCACTTAGCTTTCCCAAAACGGGACTGAAAAGCCACCGTATACTTTCCTGCAGGAATGCCTGCTTGTTCTATAAAGCAGGTTGCAGTGCGATAGACTTGATGACGGTAGCAGGTTTTATGGGCATCATTGGTTTTGCTGCAACAGTTCTGCTTTTTCAGGCAATGCTGCCCTGAAGCATCGTCTTTAAGGATATGTTGGATTGGAACTCCGTGAAAACTAAATACCAAATGATCATAATCTTGTTTCAGCCACGGTAAAGCTGACTCTACCAATGCTGAAATATAGCATTCTTGGTCATAAAAGGCGGAATGAACAGCCAATGTTACTGGAAGATTACTATTTGTTATGACCTCCTTTGCTCGCTGTATAACAGTTTTTACGGTAGACATAGCGTAGTGCGGATAAAGAGGGAAAAGTAGTATTTCAGAAATACCTGGGTGCTTGGCAAGATTGGTAATGGCGTCTTGCATATTTGGCTGTCCGTAGCGCATAGCTAACTCTACAGGCATATCTATTTGCTGCGCGACTTTTTGTGCCAGTGCTTTGCTATGGGAAATTAGTGGTGAGCCATTTTTGGTCCAGACGAGTTGGTAAGCTTTTGCTGATTTTATGGGTCTTGTTGGCAGCACGAACAGGCTGACCAAAATGCGACGAAGAAGCCAAGGCAGGTCAACGACATTGCCATCCATGAGGAATTCGTTGAGATAGCGTCTTACGCTAGTCACGGACGGGCTATCAGGTGATCCAAGATTAACAAGTAGGATGCCACGGTTTGTCGTCATAGCACTTTTAATTAGTTGGCCGGTGAGTTTGTTTTTTGTTCAAAGAGAAGAGTATACACCCGTTCCCACCCAATGTGTAAGTAGGCATGAGCAAGCGAAGCACTATTAGAAGAGTGGCCAGTAATCTGGTATCTACAGAGGGGGTGGTTATATACCCGTCGCCTTTCAAGTTGCTACGTTGTTGGCTGCGTTCGCTCACCCTGATCACCTACTACTCGTAGGCTCACTGGGCTTCGCTTACTTGCTGCCTAGTAGTAATTTGAAATGCTTTGGTTATAGTCAATTCATTGTCGACTTTCTACCGGCCCAGCGAAGAATTATATAGCCCGCAATAGCAGAAATGAATGACCCTGTAAGAATGCCGATGCGATCAGAAATAATGTAATCAGGGTCAGCACCGGAAAAGGCCAAAGAGCCTATAAAAAGACTCATAGTGAAGCCAATGCCGCAGAGCGTTGATAATCCGTAAATATGCAGCCAGTTGGCACCATTTGGTAGTTTTGCAACGCCTACTTTTACTGCTAGCCAGCAGAAACTGAAGACCCCCACCTGCTTTCCGATAAATAGACCTGTCAAAATGCCCAAAGGTATTGGATCAGTTAATGTTTTCAATTGGGCAAAATTAAGCACTATGCCTGCATTTGCAAAGGCAAACAGGGGTAGGATAAAAAAATTCACTTTATTGTGTAGTTTGTGTTCGAGTACTTTTAGCGGTGACCGCCCTTTGCTATCGGTTAGCTTCAGTGGAATAGTAAAAGCAATAAGGATACCGGCCAGTGTTGCATGTACGCCTGACTTTAGCACGCATATCCAAAGTAAAGATCCAAAAACAAGATAAGGAGTGAGACTTTTTACTTTTCTACGATTCAATAACACTAATATTGCCAATAAAGCAGCTCCGATAGTCATGGAGGTTACAGAAAGATCTGCGTTGTAAAACAGGGCGATAATTATAATGGCGCCGATATCGTCAATAATGGCCAAGGCGAGGAGGAATATCTTGAGCGATGCGGGAATTCTTTTTCCGAGCAGTGCCAATATACCAACGGCAAAGGCAATGTCTGTTGCTGCAGGGATAGCCCATCCCTTAACGGCTATGGGGTCATTATAATTAAAGGCCGTATAAATAAGAGCAGGGACAAGCATGCCACCTAAAGCTGCAATTCCTGGCAGTCGCACTTGAGCTGGAGTGCGGAGTTCGCCTTCCAATACTTCCCTTTTAACTTCAAGTCCGATCATTAGGAAAAATAGAGCCATTAAGCCATCATTAATCCAGAGGAGGACAGGCTTGTTAATATCCAGGGGGCCAATGACAACCTGGATGGGTGTACCGAGCAACAAATTATAATATTGTGAAAGACTACTATTGACGACAATTTTGGCTAAAATTGCGGCGATAATAAGCAGTACGCCAACGGCGTATTCCTCATGTAGAAAACGTTGCAGCCGTCGTGCAAACATGAGCTCTCCAGGGGGATAAGATAATTAGTAAAGCCAGGTAGAAATAATTTTGCTGCCTGTCTTTCAGTTGATTTACAAGCTTTATCTGATAGTAGATTGCGCATAAGCCTGAATTCATGCCAGTCAACTTATAGCTGCTAATACCCGAAGCCTTTGATTTGAAGTGCTGCTTTGTTGCCTACTAATGCCTTCAATGATAACGGTGTATCTTATATTTACTTGGAAACTAGCTTGGTATTCAACACCTTAGCGCGTAGTATTGCAACTACATAGTAAAACTGATTTACCGGTTCTGTAAACTATATTATTTGAGTTAAATATTTCCCGTAGACACCCTATCATGTCCAGCAAGGTCCATTTTAGTGGTAATGTTTTTATAGCCCTGTTCAGTCATTAGCTGGGCTGCGGTTTTACCGTGATCATAACCATGCTCAATTAACAAGCAACCGCCTGGAAGAAGCTGTAATGCGGACTGATATATGATTTGTCGTATATCATTTAGTCCGTCTTTACCAGAAGTCAAGGCTGCAACAGGTTCAAAACGAATGTCACCACTCTTCAGGTGATAATCATCTTCTCTGATATAAGGCGGATTGGAAACGATCATATGACAGAGTTGAGCTTTCAAAGGTTTACACCAGCTACCTGCTAAAAATGATACGTTGTTTATATTGTTTATCACCGCATTCTCTTTAGCAATATTGAGAGCTTCAAGGCTTATGTCTATAGCGTAAACTTTCCAGCTTGGTCTTTCCTTAGCTATTGCCAAGGCGATAGCTCCAGAGCCTGTTCCGAGGTCAGCAATTACTGCATTCGCTGGTAGTGCTGTAGATAGAGCTAACTCTACAATAAGTTCAGTGTCAGGCCGAGGTATCAGTACGTGCCTGCTGACCTTGAGATTAATGTTCCAAAATTCTTTTTCACCAATCAGATAAGCGATTGGGACACCAGAAGCTCTTTGTTTTATTAAGTTTCGAAATATGGCAAGCTCGTTGTCGCTGAGTATTGTCTCTGGCCAAGTTAAAAGATAGCTTCTGTTTTTTTTGAGAGTAAAACTCATTAATAACTCCGCATCAAGGTGAGCGGTATCGTAGGCTGGAAGCATGCAATCTGTCAGCTGAGAGACGGCTGAAGCTAGCGTGGTGTCAATACGGTGCCTCATGTATTATGTTCATTAGCCAAGTTAGCTAGTATTTCGGCTTGATGCTCTTGCCGTAAGGGTTGTATAAGAGAGTTTAAATCACCGCCTACGATTTCAGCTAATTTGTAAAGTGTCAGGCTTATCCTATGATCGGTTACACGACCCTGAGGATAGTTGTAAGTGCGGATACGCTCAGAACGATCACCGCTACCAACCAAATTTCTACGGGTATCGCTGAGTTCTTTTGCGGCAGCAGAATCTTGAGCATCTTGTAGCTTGGCAGAAAGCAGATTCATGGCTTTTGCCTTGTTTTTGTGCTGTGAACGTTCGTCCTGGCACTCTACTACAATACCGCTCGGTAGGTGAGTAATTCTAATTGCCGAGTCGGTGGTATTTACGTGTTGACCTCCGGCACCTGAAGAGCGATAGGTATCAATTCGTAGATCTTCTTTTCGGATATCAGGAGCCTCCTGCTCATCCGGCTCCGATATAACGGCAACGGTACAGGCTGAGGTATGAATTCGACCCTGAGACTCCGTCTCTGGTATACGTTGTACCCTGTGAGCTCCAGATTCAAATTTTAGTAAGCCATAAACTTCATTGCCTATAACACGGGTAATTATTTCTTTATACCCTCCATGTTCACCTTCGTTGACGCTGATGATTTCAATTTTCCAGCCTTGTTTTTCAGCATAGCGGGAATACATCCGAAACAAATCTCCGGCAAAAATAGCCGCTTCATCTCCGCCGGTACCAGCCCGTACCTCAAGAAACGTATTGCATTTATCACGAGGATCTTTGGGCAATAACAGAATTTGAAGGCTTTCTTCTAGCTCAGTGAGTTGATTATTACAGGCTGCAAGCTCTTCTTCTGCCATGGCTCTTATATCAGGATCACTATCGCTTAGCATGCTTTTAGCTTCTGTTTTATCAAACAGCAGCTGTGTGTATTCCTGATAAGCTGTGATGACCGGCTCCAGTTCCGCATGTTCTTTGGAAAGTTGACGAAACTTATTTTGATTACTAATTATTTCAACATCACTGAGAAGTATATTGATTTCTTCAAACCGTTCCTTCAGGCCATCCAGCTTGGTAATAATGGATTTGTTCATGTAGGGTCCATAAGGGTTGACAAGAGGCTTATCAGTCGTTGAGTGATGGTTCTGATGGTAAAGAAATAGATGCTAGCACTTTTCTGGTGCTTTTGTTGTCAAGATCCAGTAGTTTTTCAGCCCATTCAAGGCATTCGTTTTGTCCAGATGCAGCAGCTTTTTTTAATTGAATGCTGGGTGCATGCATCATTTTATTGGTTATGGAACGTGCAAGCTTGCTCAGTACTTGTTCCGGTGCAACGCCTTTTGTTAGCTGCTGCATGGCCTTTTGCACTTCAATATTTCGAAGGTGTTCACTGTTTTCCCGATAGCTGCGTAAAAGCTTTACAGCATCAAGAGAGCGGATTTGGGTCATAAATTCAGATAAGCCACATTCGATTATATCCTCTGCAAGAAAAACAGCTTCTTTTCGTTGTTGCAGGTTGTCTTCAATAACATCGTGTAAATCGTCAACAGTATAAAGGAAAATGTCGGCTAAATCGCCAACTTCAGGCTCTATATCCCTAGGTATAGCTATATCGACCATAAGCATGGGGCGATGTTTGCGAGCTTTTAAAGCTTGCTCTACGCAGCGTTTGCTTAGTATATGAGTTTGGCTTGAAGTGGCAGAAATTACAATATCTGCATATTGGATCTTGTTGGTCAAATCTGAAAGTAATATCGCTTGACCACCAATGGCGTTAGTCAGCTTTTTTGCCCGTTCTATTGATCGATTGGCAACAATAATATTATTTAGCCCTTGTCTTTTCAGGTGACGAGCAACCAGCTGAATGGTTTCCCCTGCGCCAATAAGTAATGCCGTATTTGTGGACACATCAGCAAAAATCTGCTTAGCGAGAAGAGTGGCAGTATAAGCAACGGAAACCGGTAGTTTACCAATAGTTGTTTGGGTGCGAACCTGTTTAGCTGTAAAAAAGCTTTGTTGAAATAACCTGTTTAATAATGTCCCTGCTGTGCCAGCGTTTTGAGCATGAGTGTAGGCAGCTTTTAACTGACCTAGTATTTGTGGCTCGCCTATTATCATGGAGTCTAGGCCGCAAGCAACACGCATAATATGTCGTATGGCCTCTCTGCCATGGTAAGTATAAACATGGTCTGACAAACCTTGAACCTTGGAGTTATGGTAGTATTTTAACCAATTCAAGATTTTTTTAGGCTCAGCTGTATCTGTGCAGTAAATCTCGGTGCGGTTGCAGGTTGATAAAATTGCGACCTCCCGAGACTTAATATATTGCTGGGCATCTTGCAGTGCATCCGGTAATTTCTCTTGAGAGAATACGAACTGTTCTCGCAGGCTTATCGGCGCTGTTATGTGGTTAATTCCGGTGGTAATATACCCCATCAGACTCCCATTGTAGTTATACCCATTTCCCTTGAAGGTGTGGGGTGGTTAACTGCCTCTCACTCACCCCAATCACCTACGGATCATAGCTCATTGGGGCTTGGCTCGTTTGTCGCCTACCCATGCTTTCAATGGTAACGGGTATATAGCCTGAAATACCTTGGTTAGACAAAATATCTTCACTATTTAACATCTATTTTGTCCTTATGAATTCTACCAAGCACTGGGATGTTGTCCATCAGCTGTTGAATATTAATTAATTTAGAGTTCCAAAAAGTTATTCAAAATAGCTCCTTGGATTGGCAAGTATATACCCACTACCCTTGAATGCGGGGTGTTTACTACTCTTACTTACCTAAGCCACCCACTATTGGTAGGCTCATGGGGTTTTGCTTATCTGTGGCCTACCCACGCTGTCAGTGGTAACGGGCATATACCAGTCGCCTTTGAAGGTTCTGCTTTGTTATTAGCGTTCGCTCACTTGTCGCAGTGTAATAACTCCAAATCCTTTTGGTATATATCAGGTTAACAACTATACCTTATCATTATAATTTTAGTTTGTTGCACTTGCTGTGTTAATTCAGGTTTTTAACCGGATGCAAAATGAGAAAGAGAATTCAGTGTTTCTTTCAAGATCTTTTTCTCGTTGATGCGTTACCTTTGTGAATGGATATAAAAGCCTTTTGATTGGAGTGATTGTGTGTCTGGCCTTGAGATAAATACATTATGTCAATCGATCAGTATCTGTATGGTAAAAGATCGAAAATCTCTTCGAGAGCAACTTCAGAGTCTTTGCACTAATGATGTTACAAGGCTTGAGAAGCTACACCATAGGATATTGGTGTCTCAGGCGTTGGCTCGACAACGTCAGCAGGCAACGCCTGTAGTTAAGTATGATCAGAGCTTGCCTGTGGTGGCTAGAAAAAGTGAGATAGCTGATGCCATCAGGGATAATCAGGTGGTTGTTATTGTAGGAGAAACAGGGTCAGGGAAAACGACGCAGTTGCCAAAAATATGTCTTGAAGGAGGGCTAGGGGTTTATGGTCAGGTGGGTCATACTCAGCCGCGTCGGTTGGCGGCTAGTTCTGTAGCAGGCAGGATTGCCGAAGAGTTGCAGGTGCCTTTGGGTGAGCAGGTAGGCTATCAGATTCGTTTCAAGGATCAGTCCAGCGATAAAACCCTGATCAAGCTTATGACAGATGGTATTTTGCTGGCGGAGATTCAAAAAGACCGTTTACTGAGTCGTTATGATACTTTAATTATTGATGAAGCCCATGAGCGTAGCTTGAATATTGATTTTCTGCTGGGTTATATCAAACTGATTTTGCCAAAGCGTCCTGATTTAAAAGTTGTGATTACTTCAGCGACTATCGACACTGAGTGTTTTTCCAAGCATTTTGATAATGCGCCGGTTATTGAGGTCTCCGGTCGAGTATATCCTGTGGATGTTTGTTATAGGCCAATGGAAGAATTGGAGCTGGAAGGAAAGGACGCAGACCAGCGGCTGCAACAGAGTATTTTGCTTAGCTTAAAAGAAATCAATACGCTTGAGCATTCAGGAAAAGGTGCTCGACTGGGTGATGTACTGGTTTTTTTAAGTGGTGAGAGGGAAATTCGTGAAACTGCAAAATTTTTGCGTGATGCCGGTTTAACTCATACTGAAGTTTTGCCATTGTATGCGAGGTTGACGTTAGCAGAGCAAAATCGTATTTTTCAGCCACACTCAGGACGCAGGGTGATATTGTCAACTAATGTTGCGGAAACATCCCTAACGCTACCAAGTATTCGTTACGTTATTGATTCAGGTAGGGCACGGGTCAGTCGTTACAGCGTGCGATCCAAAGTGCAAAGATTACCTATTGAGTCTATCTCCCAATCTTCAGCAAACCAGCGCAAAGGACGTTGTGGTCGGGTTGCTGATGGAGTTTGCTTTCGTTTGTTCTCTGAACAAGATTTTTTGTCTCGCTCGGCTTTCACTGATGCTGAAATTCTGAGAACCAACTTGGCCGCTGTTGTTATGCAAATGCTGAGCCTTGGGCTGGGAGATATTACAGACTTTCCTTTCGTTGATAAACCAGAGGCTAAGGCCATCAATGATGGCTTTAAGCTATTGCAGGAATTAGGAGCAGTTGATTCTAAACGGCGCTTGACTGATATTGGGCGAAAAATGAGTAAATTTCCTGTTGATCCTCGACAGGGACGAATGTTGATTGAAGGCCAAAAAAATAATGCGCTTAGGGAGCTTCTGGTAATTATTAGTGCCTTGGCAGTGCAGGATCCAAGGGAGCGCCCAATAGCTAATAAGCAAAGAGCTGATCAATGTCATCGGGAGCAATATCATAATGAATCAGATTTTATGACTTTTGTTAATATTTGGGATAGCTATGAAAAACAAAGACAGGAGCTATCTCAGAGCCAGCTTAGACAATATTGTAAGCAGCAGTTTTTGTCATTTGTAAGGATGAGAGAGTGGCGAGATTTACATCGTCAGTTGTTGGTTGTTTGTCATGGTCTGAAGTATCGTGTGAACGGTGATCCTGCCAGTTATAGTGATATACATAAAGCGTTACTATCAGGTTTGTTGTCCCATATTGGTAGTAAAGGTGATGATGCTGATTATATCGGTGCTCGAAATCAGAGGTTTTTTTTATTTCCAGCATCGACGCTGTCTAAACGAAAACCTAAGTGGGTGGTGACTGCTGAGCTGGTAGAAACCTCACGGTTATTTGGTCGGATTAATGCCAAAATTGAACCTGAATGGATTGAGCCGTTAGCGAGAGAGCTGGTTAAACGTACTTACCTTGAGCCCCACTGGGAAAAGAAGTGGGCGCAAGTGATTGCCTTTGAACAGGTTACTCTTTACGGCTTGATTATTATTGGTAGAAGGCGAATTAATTACGGAGCTATTGACTTAGAGGTGTCTCGAGAAATATTTATCAGGGAAGCTCTGGTAGAGGGTCACTACGAATCTAAAGGTGCGTTTCAGACCCATAACAATGCTTTGCTTGCTGAGATTGATCAACTGGAATCAAAGTCCCGTAGACGGGATATTTTGGTTGACTCGGCAACTCTTTATTCTTTTTATGCGGAGCGTGTCCCGTTAGGAATTGTAAATGGTGCTGGGTTTGAAAAATGGCGCAAAGAGGTTGAGTATAAAAAAGCTCAGTGGTTGATGTTAACGCGCGATTATTTAATGAAGCATGACGCAGGCTTAGTGACGGAGGCTAGCTATCCTGATCGTTTCTGCTGGGAAGGTTTGGAGCTACCTTTGTCTTATCATTTTGTGCCAGGTGATAGTAATGACGGCGTGACGTTAACGATACCTGTACAGGCTTTAGCGGTATTGCCAAAGTACCGGTTAGAGTGGCTGGTACCGGGAATGTTGTTTGAGAAGTGCGTTGCTTTGGTGCGTGCCTTACCCAAGATATTACGGAAAAACTTTGTACCTGTGCCGGATTTTGTTAGGGGGGCATTGGAAGCCATTTCTACGTGTGATGAGCCACTGACCAAAATGCTGAGCAAAGAGCTGTCGCGAATGTCGGGCGTTATGATTTCTGATGACGTTTGGTGTGTTGAGGCTTTGGATGTTCATTTCTTTATGAACATCAACGTGACTGATGAAGACGGGCAGCTCCTTGGTAATGGGCGTAATCTAATAGAGCTGAAAGAAAAATTTGAGAAGCAGGCTCAAGCTGGTATCTGTGATTTTTCTTCTAACGACATGGAGCAGGAAGGGTTGAAAGATTGGAGTTGTGGTGACCTGCCTTTGGAGGTCACCCAAAAGTGTTTTGGGTTGATACTCAAAATGTACCCGGCTTTAGTTGATCAAAGAAGTTCTGTAAGTGTTGCTTTATTTGAAAGCGCTGCTCTGGCAGAAAAAGAGCATAGACTAGGGCTAGTAAGGTTGTTGAGGTTTAGGCTGGAAAGTCAGTTAAAATTTATTATATCGAAAATGCCTCATTTGAAAGAGACCAAACTCTTGTCAGTAAATTTTGTTAATCATAAGGTATTTGATGACGAGATACAGGATTTTTTGGTGCTGCAGGCTTTGCTACAAAGTGACAGAGGCAGGCCTTCTAGTAGAGAAGTGTTTGATCAGCTGGTTGAGGATGTTAAGGAGACTTTGCTGTCATTAGCAGAGGAAGTTGATATTTTATTAAATGATATATTCAGAGTTGCGCAGCCTATATTCTGCAAACTTAAGGATAAGCGCATTCCTTTTGACCGAGTGTTTTCCATGGCAGATATTAAATGGCATCTAAATCATTTGCTAGGTAAGGGGTTTTTACAAAAGGCTGGGATGGAGTGGTTGAGTCATTACCCCCGTTATATGAAAGCAGTGGCATTGCGTTTGGAAAAGCTACCGATGCAGGTTAATAAAGATAGAGCTTGGGCAGAAGAGCTGAGTGGTTTGCAGAAGGTCTATTATGCTCGGGCTGAAATTCATACAAAGCATAAAATTGTTGACGAAAATCTGAGTCTTTACAGTTGGATGATTGAGGAATATCGGGTTTCTCTATTTGCTCAGCATCTTGGGACGCGATTTCCTGTTTCGGACAAGCGTTTGCGTAAATTATGGGCTGAGGTTAGGAATGCCTGATACCAGCTCTTGTTGAAGGTGTGGGTTGTTGACTGGTCTCACTCACCCCAGCCACCTACTGCTCGTGGCTTATTGTGTTTCGCTAGCCACACGTTCAATGGTAACGGGTATAAATATGGTTAAGAGATTTTTGCGTGGATCAGTAATTTGGTGCGATAAAAGGTCTTTCTTAGACATTTTTTCTGAAGTGGCGGTTTGCGGAAAGGTCTAGTTAAGAGTCTTTTTTGAAAGCTGAAAATGGTTTTAAATATTTTTTTTTTGATACTTTATGCTATTCCATTGTCGTTCATATGTGGTAAAAATGTCGTGCATAGAAGTCTTATTCATAAAGCTGTCGATATTCGGTTGTTTTGCGTTGTTTATGATGTAAAGAAACAAAAGGCATAAATATTTGACGAATGCACTTTTTATATCATTTAATGAATAAGTAGGGCAGTGATAGTTTCGAAATATTATGATGTTATGTTGTTTTTTTTACTTGATGACAGGGACCGTCGTCACATGGGGACACTTAATCATATTCTAATCATTGATGATGCGCAGCAGCGCAGTCATGATTTGAGCACTATACTCCAATTTGTTGGGTATAAATCTATCGTTACGGACGCTGTGCGCTGGGAGGATTTCGTTGGAATGCACAATCCGGAAAGTTTCTGTGCTATCTTTCTTGGAGATTTTATTAATGCGGAAAAAACGCTGCAAGCTGTTCTAACAAGAATTCAACGTTGGAGTGTGGGTATTCCCGTTATTCGTATAGAAGAGCATGTACCAGATAATCTCCAAGTTGCATTTAAGCGACAGATTATTGCTAGAATAGACTGGCCGTGCAGTAAAGCCCAGCTGTTGTCCACCCTTCATTACGGGCAGATTTACCGCGAGCAGTGGCGGAAGACCCAGCAGGCAGGTAGTAACCAGCAGGTATCGGTATGCTGTGGTTTGGTAGGTAAGGGTGAAAAAATTCGAAAGGTGAGGTCTTCCGTAGCACAAGTAGCTGACAGTGATGCAAATGTATTAATTACTGGAGAGTCAGGTACCGGCAAGGAAATTGTAGCTAGAAACCTGCATAAACATTCTAGTCGCCGTGACGGGCCGTTTGTGCCTGTTAACTGTGGTGCTATCCCTAGAGATTTATTGGAAACTGAGCTTTTTGGTCATGAAAAAGGTGCTTTTACAGGTGCAGTATCAGCTAGGAAGGGTCGTTTTGAAATGGCTCAGGGTGGTACCTTGTTTCTTGATGAAATCGGCGATATGCCTTTGCAAATGCAGGTTAAGTTATTAAGGGTTTTGCAAGAAAGAGTTATCGAGCGAGTTGGTGGTGTGGAGCCTATTGATGTTGATATTAGAATTGTGGCAGCCACTCATAAGAAGCTTGAGGATATGATTAAACAGGGTACTTTTAGGAAGGATCTTTACTACCGATTAAATGTATTTCCCATTGAAATGCCTGCCATGAGAGATCGTCCTGAAGATATTCCATTGATGATGAATGATCTTATTCGAGCTATGGAAAAAGAGGGGCGTGGGTCTATTCGACTCAGTGCTATAGCTATCCTTTCTCTCTGTCGACATGATTGGCAAGGAAATGTCAGAGAAATGGCTAATCTTCTTGAGCGTATGGCAATTATGTATCCTTATGGTGTTATAGGAGTTCAGGATTTGCCTGAGGATTACCGTCATCTTAGTATGCATGACGAAGATGATGCTGGTGTGGCTGATTTGTTTCCTGATAGCGTTCAGCCAGCTGGGATAGGAGGAGTTGATGATTTGGCTCTGTTGCCAGTAGGGGGGCTAAACTTGAAAGATTTTCTTACTCGTTTAGAGACAAGTCTTATTCAGCAGGCATTGAGAGACTGTAATAATGTGGTTGCAAGGGCTGCTGATAAGCTTCAAATACGTCGTACAACATTAGTTGAGAAAATGAGAAAGTATGGGCTTAATCGCTATGAGGAAGCTGATAAAGGGTAGGGATCTATGATTTGAAAAAGGCCTTGATTAAAGTCGAGGCCTTTTTTTATATCCATTATCACTGAAGGTGTGAGGTTGCTGGCAGCTCTCACCTTCTTGAACCAGGTTTATTGGATTCTCTCATTCATTACTTTCCACAGTCGCCCAATTGGATTCAAATTTGGACTATACGGAGGTAATGAAGCTTTATACCTTGTATTTCAGCTTCTTCAACCACCTCCTTTGAGTGGTGATAACCCGCACCATCAAGCACCATATGAATGACGGCCATTGATATATAAGAAGTCTGTACTTTTTTGAAAAATTGGATAATAGCTTTGCCGTTAACTGTCTCAAATTGTTCAAAAACAGCAGCTGACAGGTTGTTTAACTCAATAGCCCCAATAATATTTAGCCTTGTTCGGTTACCGGTTGTATTGATGACTTTATCAACTCCTTTGCGAATCCATCCTGATGTGATCTTAGTCGCTTGAGTTGGATGTACTGCGTCCATGAACAGAACCACTTCATCCTTTGGTAGCGAGGCTTTCAGCTCTTCATAGTGCTTGACAAACTCATCCTGTTTATCCGAATCTGTCTTATAGGGAGCACCCTTGGGTATAAACGATAGAACGACAAAGTCAACCAATAGGCGAACGATAAAATTAATGAGTAAAATGCCTGAGCAATTTAAAACCATTACATCAGATAACGGCACCGAGTTTCACCAATATAAGAAAGTTGAAGAAGTGACTAATTGCCCTTATTACGTTGCCAGCCCACATCGCTCATGGGAACGTGGTACGAATGAGAATACCAATGGTTTGATCAGACAATACTTAGTTAAGGGAGTATTAATGGCAGGACTACTTAGCAACGATGTAATATCATAGCTTAAAAATCAAATGCAGACCAGGAAGAGGTTAGCTTATAAAACACCTGAGGAATGCTTTTATGAATAACTACTTTTGTCGCACTTCAAACTTGATACTAAGTGACAGTGTCAATTAATTATGGTTTTCCTTTCTCAAAATAAATGTACATAGTAAACATAAACTCTGTTTTGGAAATTCAATCAGAAATAACGAATGAATAGTTCACGGACTTATAGATTAAAAGGTTTTGCAAATCAAGTTGTTGCAAGTAAGTGTGATGTTTAAAAAAAAGAGGAGCAGGGTTTATTCGCAGATTATTTTCAAATAAAGCGTCATATATGATAATTGGCACAATACTTGTTAGTTATTAAGTATAAAGGAAATTATTTGTCAATAACGAGGATAAAGCCTATGACCTTGAAAAAAAAGCGTGTTATTGCTGTAGCAGGTTGTAAGGGTGGAGTTGGAAAAACGTTTGTGTCAGTGAATCTTGCGTTGTCTCTTTCAAAGCTTGGGCAACGAGTTGTCCTTATGGATGGCAACTTATCTGTTCCCGATATAGGTCCAGCTCTAGGCCTTGATAATAGTATTGGCACGGGAGGAAAGGATATCTCAACACAAAGCTGGGAGGGACAGATTCTACGAGGGCCTTCAGGAATAACTGTATTGACTCCTGCCAATGGCTCTATATGGAGGCAGTCTATAGAAATTAACGACACAATAACACTGATCAGTAAGTTAGAGGGGTTAGCGTCATCACTGGATACCTTAATTATTGATACCGCGCCAGGTATGGCTCCAGATAACATTACACTGATTCAAGCGGCTGGAGAGATATTGATTATTGTAAATCAAGACGTGTTGTCATTGCTTGATGCGGCAAGACTTATCAGATTGTTAAATAGGGTTTATGAATGTCGCCGATTTGGTATTGTTGTGAATGCTGTTGGCAGCAAAAAAACAGGATCTGAACAGTTTGAGCGTCTTCAGTATTATTTGAATTATGACAATGAAATGGTATTGAATTATTTGGGTTCTATTCCATTTGATAAGGCAGTTTTAGGCGCATTAAATCAGCAACAAGCACTATTGGATGTAAATCCAGATTGTCGTGCATCCCGTGCATTTCAAAGGCTTGCACATAAGTTGTCAGTGATTCCAGTACCAAAGCCAAGGGGAAGTATAGAAATATTCATGCCAACAAAATTAAAAGAAGGAGCTTAGTTATGTCATTACTAGCACAGGCAGTGCAAGAAAATAGAAAAGTTAGAGATGAATTGATTGAAGCTCATCGGCCACTGGTTAGGAGAATAGCAAATCATTTAGGAGCAAGAATGCCGGCTAGTGTCCAGACTGATGATCTAGTTCAGTCAGGTATGATAGGCTTGCTGGAAGCGGCAAAAAAGTATGATGCAACTAAAGGAGCAAGCTTCGAGACATTTGCTAGTATCCGAATTCGTGGAGCTATGTTGGATGAAATACGTAAAGGAGACTGGGGGCCAAGATCAGTTTATAGAAATAGCCGTCGCATCAATGAAGCAGTTCATACTGTTGAAGCAAAGCTAGGTCGTGATGCTAGAGATTCTGAAGTTGCTGCTGAACTAAATATTAAAATTGATGATTATTACGCTACTCTGAGAGATTTGAGAGGATGTCGATTATTTAGTTTTGAAGAATTGTTTGATAGTGAAGAATCACGGATGCAGGCTAGATCTGGAGACGTAGGGCCTCAGGCTCATATCTATGAACTAAAGTTTAAAAATGCGTTGATTGATGCCATTGATAAGCTGCCAGAGAGAGAGAAAATTGTTCTTACCCTCTATTATAATGAAGAAATGAATCTTAAGGAGATAGGTAAAGTGCTTGGAGTTAGTGAGTCAAGAGTCAGTCAAATTCACTCTCAGGCTGCTGTCATACTTCGTTCGAAATTGCAAAGCTGGGTAAAATGAAGCTCTGCCATATGGTGAAAATATCAGAAATCTTTTTGTGACATGTTGTTTAATAAAGGTTATGGTTGTTTGTGTAGAAGTTGAAATTGGCAGTGAGGACTTTTTAGTAATAGTCAGTATTTAAATGGAGAAAAGTCCTCATCTTTATTGGGGGTATAAATTAACGCTTTGAATATAATGTTTTTTATTTCTTTACGTTCCAAGTGATCCTTATATAGATTCATATACTTAGTTGTAAAGACGTTAAATAATGGATCTTAAATTTATGAAATGGGTGTATGGATTATTTATAATGCTATTTTACCTAACCTCTGCTGTAGCATCTGCAGAAGAAGCTCCAGAGTATATTAATGGTGCCATTACAATTGATAGCCATCAAGCTAAAAAACTTCATGAGCTAGGAGCTATTTTTTTGGATGTACGGCCTGAGGAAGAATGGTCTTGGGGACATATTGAAGGGGCTTATAGTTTTGATTTACAAGGGGGGTTTAGGCAACTTTTTATCCCAGGAGCTCTTGATAAAGATATTCCTATGATTATTTATGGGAATAGTTCTTATCACATGAGAGGTGCGATTGCTAGTTATCTTGCTATGGTTTTGGGTTATAAAAAGGTATTCTTTTTTCGTGATGGCTATTTTTCTTGGTTGGCTTTAGATTATTCTGTGGTTTTGGCATCGGATAGTAGCCAATTTTAAGAGTTGTCGGCATTGGTTATTCCAGTTGAATAGATACATAATAATCGGCTCTTTTGAAAAATGAGTGTGTAATCTGTATCTTTTTCCACCCCCATTTACCTCTGGAGCTTACTTAAAGGCCATCCTAGAAAACCCACTCCAAATAACTCTTAGTATCACCCTTCCTTGGCATACCCACTTTTCTTAAAAATATAAAATTGCTGACTGCTCTTACTCACTTCAATCACCTACTACTCCAGGATCATGGGGATTCGCTCATTTGTTGTCTACAATTATCACGGGTATAGAATCAAATTACGGATTCATGCAAAACTATCCTTTTAGGGTGTGATTTTTAGTTCAACTACTTTATCTTCTGATGAGTCAACCCCTATGGCTACTGCCTGGTAATCAGAACGCATAGCATCACCGCTTAGGGTTATTCTGGCAAAAATATCCAATTTTGAAATACTGGATAGTAGACGTCCTTCAATCATGGCTGATGAGTCATCAAGGATAACTTTTTTTGGCAACTCACCCGCAGTGAGAGCAACGGCAGCAACAGGTTGTCCTTGGGCTCCGCTCTCACGGGCAAAAATAATTACCCGTGTATTTGCTGGGAGCGATGTTAGTTCAGGAGCAGTGCTCACGAAAACGGTAACCTGGCTACTTTTTTTTCCTCCAGACATCTCTTGTGCTTTTATGATACCGGATGCCAGTGCCTGCCTTGCATGAGGGTCATTTTCTGTCTTAAGTGCCATTTGCCATGCATTGGCCGCATCATTATAGAGAGTTTGTTCAAAAGCATCGATGCCTTTCAGGCCAAGTGCCGTGGTATTATCCGGATCCATCTGTAGTGATTCTTGGTAAAGTATACGCACTTCATCGGTTATTACCTGTTTTTCCAAAAGAAATAGAGCTTGTGCAAAGTGTGATGAAATCTGGGGGTGTCTATCAGATTTAACATACAGCTTGCGATATTCTTGGACTGCGTCGTCTAACCGTCCTAAAGTTAGATATTGGCTAGCCAAAAGATACAATGCCTGAGTATTTTCCGGTTGTTGTTCTTTCCAATCTTCTATCAATGCAACAACTTGTTCAATCGTTGCATCTTGACTCTTTAATATATCCGTAATGACGAGCTCCGTGTGTGAGCCTAATTTGTTGTAAAGTATCAGTGTAATGAAAGGGATAGCTATAGCCAGGCAAACAGTGAGTTTTATGTTGGGTTGGGAGAGAGTTTTGGCTCGGGATGTCTCTACATGAGATAATTCAGAAAGCAATTTTTTTTCAAGTTCAAGTGTTAGCTTGTCAGCATCCAGTTGACTAATTATCTTACTTTCTACCCGCAAAGAAATATCAGCTTGTTGCTCTTTAAAGCTAGCCATATTAGCGCGTTTATACTGTTGATCAGCATATTGCCCATATGCGTATTTCTTATTATACTTGGACACTAAAGGCAGTATTGTGAGCAGTACGGAAAATGCAATCAGAAAAAAAACTACTCCCCAAAATATCATTACAGTTTCTCCTGATCTTGTTGTCCTATCAGTTTTTCTAGTTTCTTTCGCTCTTCCGTCGTCAGAGGTTCTTCTGACCCTTTTGTGATATCTATGCTTTTATGTTTGTTAACGATAATCAGTATTGCCAAAAAGCCTAACAGCAATAATATAAACGGTCCAAACCACAGCGCTGCCGTCTTGCTATTTAGTTGAGGGCGATAAAGAACAAAGTCACCATAACGTTTTAACATAAAATCTATTACCTTTTGATCATCGGCTCCGTCTATTAGTAGTTGATGTATTTCACGGCGTAAATCGTGAGCTATCACAGCGTCAGAGTCGGCGATTGTCTGATTTTGACATGTTGGACATCGAATCTCGTTAATCAGCTTAAAAAAACGCTGTTCTTGCTCGACGCTAGGGAATTGGTAATCATGAAAAGCCGCAAAGGCGGATGATAAAACCTGCATTGCTACCAAGATAAATAAGTATTTTCTGATGATCATTACTGATCCCCCTTACTAGCGTTAAGTAGTATGTTGTAATGGGGGTTCAGGATAGTATTCCAAGCTTTTTCATCAATAATGCCGGTATATTTGTAGCGAATAACACCTTCGCGATCAATTAGGTATGTTTCCGGGGCTCCATATACACCTAGGTCAATACTAAGCGACCCCTGATAATCATTAACACTAAATTTATATGGATTATCGAGCTGTGTTAACCAGTTTTGGGCTTCAACCAAGTCATCATTATAATTAATGCCGTAAATAGCCACGCCCTGCTTTGATAGTTTCAGGAGATATGGATGTTCAATCTTACAAGCACGGCACCAAGTAGCCCATACGTTGAGTAGGGCTACTTCACCGATCATGTCTTGGGTGGTCACCAATTGCGCTGTATTTAAGACTGTGGTTAAGCTAAATTGAGGCAATGGCTGATTGATAAGTGGTGACGGCAGAATATCTGTTTTCCCCCGAAATAATCCTGCATATAGCAAAACACAAAGAGCTATAAATAACGCTAAAGGCAAAAATAGTTGCCATCGCTTCATGTTTTTTCTCCTGCTATTTGATTAGCATTATTTAATTGGAGATCATCATCTTTACTTTTTCCACTATTTGTTGTCTTTAATCTATAGCGCTTATCTGAAATAGCCAGAAAACCACCAGAAGCCATTAGTAGCGCTCCGAGCCAGATCCATCGAATAAAAGGTTTAACATGCACACGCACTGCCCAGCTATTTCCTTCTTCATCTAATGGCTCACCTAAAGCCACATAAAGATCACGAGTAAAGCCACCGTCAATAGCTGTTTCAGTCATGGGCATACCCTTACCCTGAAACATTCTTTTTTCTGGGTGCATAACCGTAATTTGGTGGTTGTTTCGAAAGACAGTGACGGTAGCATAGTCAGATAGATAGTTAGGCCCGGATCGGCGTTCAACACCGTCAAAGCGAAATTGATACTCATCCAGAGTCACAGATTCCCCAGAGCTAAGGCGGATGTCTTTTTGTTGACTATAGCCGAAGCTAATTGTTACACCAATGATAGCCACAGCTAACCCTAGATGCGCTAGATGCATACCGTAGTAAGCCGGTTGTAATCTTTTTATCCCGTTGGCCAATCCTGCATGACGGGTTTTATTGAATATATCTTTAGCCATGATGAGCACAATCCAAGCTGCTAGTCCAATGGCCACAATTTCCCTAATAATAAACTTATTACTATACGTAAGACTAAAGATTGCGCCGACAATCAGGCTTGTCATAAAAATCCATTTAACTTGGTGGATTAGCCATGTCAGAGAGCCTCCTTTCCAGTTGATCAGAACGCCAACTCCAAGTGCTAAAGCCAGTAACATTACCATAGGTACAAATAGTGCATTAAAATATGGAGGGCCCACTGAAACCATTCCCATATCGAGAGACTCAAGCACTAAGGGAAATAAAGTGCCCAATAAAACGGTACCGGCACAGACAGTCAGTAAAATATTGTTGATGAGTAAAAGCGTCTCTTTTGATAGCCAATAGAAGCTGATGTTGCTGTTGATTTTAGGTGCTCTGAAAGCGAATAGTGTTAGAGAGCAGCCAGCAATCGTCAGCAGGTATATTAGGATAAATACGCCTCGTCCTGGGTCATTAGCAAAAGCATGCACAGATGTTAATACTCCCGAACGAACCAAGAAGGTGCCAAGCAAGCTGAGTGAAAATGTGAAGATGGCTAGGAGCAGGGTCCAGCTTTTAAATAGTCCCCGTTTTTCTGTCACAGCAAGAGAGTGTATTAATGCCGTGCCCATCAGCCAGGGCATTAAGGAAGCATTTTCAACAGGGTCCCAGAACCACCATCCACCCCAGCCTAATTCGTAGTAGGCCCACCAACTGCCAAGAGCAATGCCAACAGTAAGAAATCCCCATGCCACTGTCGTCCAAGGTCTGACCCAGCGAGCCCAAGCACTATCTAGCTGTCCGCCTAATAAGGCTGCTATTGCAAAGGCGAAGGATACGGAAAATCCTACGTAGCCCATATAGAGTATAGGAGGATGAATGATGAGACCTATGTCTTGTAAAAGGGGATTTAAATCGACACCGTCAATTGGAGGAAAGGGAAGGATTCGTGTAAATGGATTGGAGGTCAGTATCATAAATAACAAAAAGCCCACTGAAATCATACCCATCACGGACAATACTCTGGCTGAAAGTTCTAAAGGTAAGCGACTACTTCTTAGTGCCACAGCAGCCATCCAGCCGGCAAGAGTTAACATCCAAAGTAGTAGTGATCCCTCATGACCAGCCCAAGCAGCACTAAATTTATATCGCATTGGAAGCAAGCTACTGGAATTCCTAGCAACATAGTCAACGGAGAAGTCATCGCTCATAAAGGCCCAAACCAAGCAGCAAAATGCATATAAAATTAAGGTAAACTGTCCATAGGCTAATGATCGAGCTTGATTCATCCACTGCACATTCCCAGTATAACTGCCAATCAATGGTATTATTGATAAAAGTACAGTGAGGCATAGTGCTACAAGCAATGCTAGTAAGCCAGTTTCTGGAATCATGGGGCGTACTCCTGGTTTTTTATTTGCTGCTTGTGGTGAACACTATCTATGGCTTTTTTAACTTCTGGAGGCATATAGGTTTCATCGTGTTTTGCCAAAACTTCTTCGGCGACGAATTCTTGTTTTTCATTAAGTATTCCAATGGCGATAATACCTTGCCCTTCTTTAAATAGGTCTGGCAGAATTCCAGTATAAACGACGTTGATATTCTCCATTCCATCGGTAATCACAAAACGAACCAGAAGACTATCTTTGTCTCTGACAACAGAGTTGCGAACCACTAAGCCTCCGCCTCTTATTTTTTTTCCTATGGGTGCTTCACCCTCAGCTATCTGGGTTGGAGAAAAATAGTGATTGATGTTTTCACGAAGTGCAAAAAGAGCCAGTGTTACGGTTATTCCAACACCTATAATTAGTAACGAAATTAGTATTAATCGTTGTTTGCGCACAGCATTCATGCTTTTGCTTGCTCCTTGGTGATATTATAATTGTCGGTTTAAGCGTCAACCGAAGTGTCGCCTTGTTGTTGTCGTATTTGTCTTTGTTTGTGACGAAACATCTGTGTTTTTAATTTTTTCCATGCTAGAACGGGAGCCATTACATTGTATGCAATTATAAGTAAGGATACTCCATAGGCAAGCCAGACGAATGAACCATGCCCACCCATGGCTATAAAACTAGAAATGTCTTTAAAATACATCGTTACCCTTAGGCTTTATATCTGTCGTACTTGAAAATATTGACCCCGAACCGCTCAACTAAGTAATTGGCGCACCCAAGAGGTTTTTCGTTCACGGACTATAATTTCAACCCTGAGTCGCAGGATAAATATCAAGGTAAAAAATAGATAAAAACCGATAATAGACATCAGCAATGGCATTAGCATTTCTATTGCCATAGATGGTTTTTCTGTCAATGTTAGAGTTGCTCCTTGATGTAGGGTGTTCCACCACTCCACTGAAAATTTGATAACAGGAATGTTTACCACGCCAACAATGGCTAGAATAGAGCAAGCTCTTGCTGCTGAGCTATTATTAATGGCATTTCGCAGTGCTAATAAGCCAGTATACAGGAAAAGAAGAACTAACATGGATGTTAATCTGGCATCCCATACCCACCATGTTCCCCAAGTAGGTTTACCCCACACTGCACCAGTAACTAAAGCCATCAGGGTAAATGAAGTGCCTATGGGTGCTAGTGTTGCTAGAGCCATATCTGCTATTTTTATTCTCCAGACAAGATGAACTATGGCGGCAGACGCCATTAGTATATAAATAGCCTGAGCTAAAAATGCTGAAGGTACGTGAACAAAAATGATTCGGTAACTATTGCCCTGAAGGTGGTCTGGAGGGGCAAATGCTAGCCCCCAAACTAGTGCGATAGTTAAGAGAAATGCCGTGGCTATTGATAAACCGAATAACCATTTTCCACTTGCTTCGTAAAACCATTTAGGTGATCCGAATTTATAAAGCCATTTATAGTAAGGTGTCCATTGCATATTTCATTCACTCATACTTCTAAGTGCTCCGGCAATGGCTAGCGGCGCCAGACATATAGCAAGAAAAAGAAACGTTGCCAGCCACAGTAAGTGTCCTGCATAGGGTATCCCATCTATTGCAGCCCTGATACTTCCGGTACCAAAAATTAATACCGGGACATAAAGGGGCAGTGATATCAGGGTTATCAATACTTCTCCTTGGTGAATTCTCACTGTTAGCGCAGCACCAATAGCGCCGATAAGGCTTAGTAGAGGTGTGCCCAAGGTCAAGCTTAACACCAGCGCCCAGATGGCATCTTCTGATAAAAACAACATAAATCCTAGAACTGGTGATATTAGTGTTAGACACAAGCCTGTTCGTAACCAGTGAGCCAGGACCTTTGCTAGAACCAATATTGGTAATGGGTAAGGTGATAAAAGTAGTTGCTCCAGAGATCCATCACTTTCATCGTTTTTAAATAGAGAATCTAAGGATAATAAAACAGCTAGTAGAGCGCCGACCCAAATAATACCACCGGCGATTTCTGTAAAGGTGCTTTCTTGTGGGCTTGTACCCAGGGGAAAGAGAGAGGCAATCATTAGGAAAAATACCGGAGGGTTAATAATATGTCCGGGAGTTCTGAATGAAAGGGTTAGTTCGCGTTTAGCTAGGGTAAGAAAGGCTTTAGACATATTTAAAGCAATACTGGAGCTCAGTGGCGTGCAGCTAGTCATAACAGGCCTCGGAGTAATGATCCAGCGTGAGGGTTTTTAGCTTTTTGATTGATTGAGGTAATGGCTGGTGGCTGGTAATTAACGTCATACCATGATGACGGGCGTGATGTTCAATCTGCTGTCCAAGCCAGGATGCTCCTTTTGCGTCAATGCTGGAAAATGGCTCATCTAGAATCCATAGCGAAGCATTGCTGGCTATTAGTCCAGCGAGGGCTGTGCGACGTTGCTGGCCAGCAGATAGTTGCCGACAAGGTACATCTTCGTAGCCTTGGAGGTTAACCTGAGCAAGTGCCTGGGAAAAGCCAAGCGACGCTACGCGCCCTGAAAGTTGGTGCCGCCATGTCAAATTTTCAATAGGAGTTAACTCAAGCTTTAAGCCTAATCGGTGCCCAAGGAAGTACGATGATAAACGAAATTCGTCATAGTTATTTGCTAGGTATTGTTCTTTCCAGAAAATATCACCGTAATATTCCTGAGAAAGGCCAGACAAAATTTTAAGGAGCGTTGTTTTTCCTGCACCGTTGCAACCCTCAATATATAAAGTTTCTCCGGGAGGTAAAACAAACGAAAGGTTGGTGAAGAGTGTTTTGTCATCACGTTCACATCTTAAATTTACGACTTTAAGCAAGAGATTATCCTATTGCCAATATTCTCTCTGATGAATGTAACATGTATGCTCATTCCCATTTAATGGTGGTATTGGACTTTGTAAATAACAGACGCCTTACTTTAAAGCCTTATTGGGTTTTCTACTCTTACCCCCCTATCGCCTAAGCGGCCCATTGTACACCCAGTACTAATAAAGATGTAGTAGTCTAATGACTTAATGAGACCTTTGCACGAGCCGTAATTTTGTTAGTCGGTGAGGAAAATACACACTAAAATAGATGATTTATGTTTGTAAATGATCTATTTAGTACGTTTTTAAAGAAGCCAACTGGCAAAATAACAATCGTGCAAAGGTCTCTGAGTATATATTTACTAGAAGAAAAGAATATTTGCTATTCTATATTCACTCTTATTAGTCTGTAGAAAGGCTGCGTTATCGTATGGTTAAGGGCTTATTCGCAGATTCCCTAAAACAACTGGCGATGCTAGTGGTTTTTTTAGGGAGGTAAAGACCTCGTGAATATAGGGCAGGATCTGGTTGGAGGCGAGACGATATCTTGTATTTTTTAGAATTTTGGGTATATACATTTTGAAAGCGCATATTTGTATTCTTATTTTTCCACAATTATCGCTAGGAGGAGTAAGATTAACGAACTTTTGGCAAAGAAAAAAAGGTATCACTGCTGTGTTACTAGTAATATTGAAGGCGATTGGCATGGTCATTTGTTAACTGGCAGGGCGATAAGGTTAGGGAAACAATGCGTCTAAAGTCTATAAAGCTAGCTGGATTCAAATCTTTTGTCGACCCAACAACAGTTCTTTTCCCCTCCAATATGTGTGGTGTGGTAGGTCCTAATGGTTGTGGTAAGTCAAATATTATTGACGCAGTGCGCTGGGTTATGGGGGAGTCATCAGCTAAAAATTTGCGTGGTGAATCCATGGCTGATGTTATTTTTAAGGGATCTAATAGCCGCAAGCCTGCAGGACGTGCCTCCGTTGAACTAATCTTTGATAACAATGAATGTAGGGTAACGGGAGAGTACGCTGCATATAATGAAATATCCATAAAGAGAAGTCTGACATCCGACACAAAAAACACTTATTACCTGAATGGTAATAAGTGTCGGCGACGGGACATTATGGATGTTTTTATGGGCACAGGATTGGGGCCTAGAAGTTATGCCATTATCAGCCAAGGCATTATTTCTAATTTGATCGAATCTAAGCCAGAAGAATTAAGAGTTTTTATAGAAGAAGCCGCGGGAATTTCCAAATATAAGGAGCGAAGGCGTGAAACTGAAAACAGGATTCGCCGAACTCAGGAAAATCTTGAGAGACTTGCTGACCTGCGAGGTGAGCTAGGGCGTCAATTGGGCCACTTGGAACGTCAGGCGCAGGCCGCAGAAAAATATAAGCAGTACCGAGCCGAGGAGCGTTTAAAAAAAGCCCAGCTTTCCGCTTTGCGTTGGCGAACCCTGAGTCAAGGTGCTAATAGCCAAGAGCAGAGTATTCGTGAGCTTGAAATTCAATATGAAGCGGCGGTAAGTCAGCAACGCTCAGCAGATGCAGGCATGGAAGAAGATCGAGTTATGCAAATGGAGTTGGGGGACAGTTTTCATGAAAGTCAGTCAAAATATTATGGTACAGGTAACGAAGTTACCCGAATAGAAGAAACGCTCAGGCACCAGGAAGAACGCGCAAAAGAATTAACGAGTGATCTGGCCTTGGTTGAGGAAAGTTGGCAGGAACAGAAAGAGCAGCTAACTGTTGATCGGGAGCAACTTGAAGTTTTTCGGGCAGAGCAGGTTGAGCTGGAGCCTGAACTGGAAATGTTGCGAGCACAAGAAGAGTCCTCCGGTGATCGTCTTGCTGCGGCGGAGGAAGCTATGCATAGCTGGCAGCAAGAGTGGGATCACTTTAATCAACGTTCCCACGAGCCTCGTCGAATTGCCGAGGTTGAACAATCTAGAATTCAACATGCTGAGCAGGTTCTTGGCAGAATGTTAGAGCGCCAGACTCGTTTGAATGAAGAGCTTGACGTTCTTGGAGGTGGTGAAGATCAAGCAGAAATGGAAGCTTTAGCAGAGAAATTAACAGAGCTTGAGCTGAGCAGGGAAACAACAGAAACACGGTTAGAAGACGTTGCTACAGATATTGAGTCAAAGCGAGTAGATCTCGAGGCTTTGGGGCAGCAGTTGGACTTACAAAAAACAGAGTTGAATACTGCGCGAGGCCGTGAGGCATCATTGGAAGCATTAAAGCAGGCGGCCATAGGACAGGATTCCGGGACCATCGACTGGATAGAAGCGCATCATCTCCATCAGAATGTGAGGTTGGTTGAAAAGCTGAAGGTTGCAAGTGGTTGGGAGAAAGCTGTAGAAACAGTGTTGTCTGATGTATTGCATGCGGTTTGTGTTGATGAATTTGATCATATTGCTAACCTACTAGGTAGCCTTGAACAGGGAGCTTTGGCTTTAATGGAGTCCGCACCTGCGGTCGGTCACATTAATAATCGACTGGGACATCTCGAACTATTGGCGGGGAAAGTGCAAGAAGGTTTGGCTGGTTCTGCTGTATTACATGGAGTATACGTAGTAGAAACTTTAGAGCAGGGTTTGGTATATAGAAAACAACTACATCTTGGAGAGTCAATAGTAACTCGTGATGGCTTATGGTTATCATTGGATTGGATCAAAGTTAGTCGTTCGGTTGACAGTAGTGCGGGGGTGCTTGAACAACAGAAAGAGCTTGAGCTGTTGACTTGTGATATAGAAAAGCTGGAGTTGGTTGTTGAAGAGCAAAAGGTGCAGCAGAGGCTGATACACTCTTCTCTTGAGGCTTTAGAAACGAAAAAAGGAGAGCTACAGCAGCAGCAAATTGGCTTGAATAGGGAATACGGTGAAACTAGAGCTGAGCATGGTGCTCGCCAGGTAAAGTTGGAGCAGTTTTCTGTTCGTCGCACTCGATTGAAGCAAGAGGTTAATGAGTGTGAAGAGCAACACAATGCTGAGCAGGAAGTGATCGATGAGTCCAGGCTTAAACTTCAGGAGGCGCTGGATATTATGGAGCAGGATATTGATCGGAAAGAGCAGTTGCAAGAGGAGAGAGAGACCCACAGTACTGAACTAGAAACAATCAAGAAACAATCTCGAAATGATAAAGATCTTTCTCATCAGTTAGCGTTAAGGCAGCAGAGCATTGTGGCTCAATTGGGCTCTATTCAATCAGCCATTGATAGATTAAGCCAGCAGGCTACTAAGCTGCAGGATAGGCGAGAGTTTCTTTTAGAGTCTTTGTCTCAGGCTAATTCTCCGGAAACTGTGTTACAGGATCAGCTGGAGGAGTTATTGGCTCGGAGGCTAGAAGAAGAGATGACTATGAAGAATGCGCGAATTGCTCTTGAAGAAGTAGATCAGCGCATTCGGGAAAGTGAGAAAATCCGTCAGACTGCAGAGAAGCAAGCAGAGCAATTTCGGGGGCAGCTGGAGAAGTTAAGAATGGACTGGCAATCGATGGATGTTCGGAGAACTTCGTTAGCAGAGCAGCTTAAGGAGGAAGAGTTTGACTTGGAAACCGTGCTTGAAAATCTACCTGATGATGCTGAGGAGCCTATCTGGGAACAAGAGATGGAACGTCTTCACGCAAGGATTGAGCGGTTGGGAGCTATTAATCTGGCCGCTATAGAAGAGTATGAGAGTCAGTCGGAAAGGAAAAATTATCTTGATGCACAGAATGAAGATTTAACGTCGGCTCTGAATACATTAGAAAATGCCATTAAAAAAATTGATCGTGAAACACGGAATCGTTTTAAATCGACATTTGATAAAGTTAATAGCGGACTACAGGAGCTTTTTCCAAAAGTGTTTGGTGGGGGGCAGGCTCACTTGCTATTAACCGGAGAAGATATGCTGGATACTGGGGTTACGATTATGGCACAACCACCTGGTAAGAAAAATAGTACTATTTATTCATTATCTGGTGGTGAAAAAGCACTAACTGCTATTGCTTTGGTTTTTGCTATTTTTCAGATGAATCCTGCGCCATTTTGCATGCTTGATGAGGTTGATGCGCCATTAGATGATTCAAATGTTGCTCGTTATGCGAAGCTTGTTAAAGAAATGAGTGACCGTGTCCAGTTTATTTTTATCACACATAATAAGGTAGCTATGCAGGCTGCAAACCAGTTGATTGGGGTTACAATGCATGAGGCTGGAGTCTCACGCCCAGTGTCTGTTGATATTGAACAGGCGGCTACATTGGCGGCATTATAATTATTTAAAGTAATAGGATGTTTTATAATTTTAGTTTGTCGGGTTAGAATATTAATTACTGGCTTTGATTATATAAAGTAATCGAGAAGCTAGATATACCAAAGTAAGTGGATATACGGGAAGTAGGCAAGGGATTGAAGCTAACGCTCCTGTACTTTCAAGTGCTGCTGGTTATGGACTTGGCAAGCTAAGCGGTTAGTTAATGGGTGTGATAACACTCAGGCATCTGTTAAGTGCGATAGGTATAATAAAAGCGCAGTCGTAGATCTGGATTGAGGGTATATGGATATGAGTTTACGTGAATGGCTTGTTTTAACAGGGGTGATTGTGATTGTCGTTGTTCTTCTTGACGGTTATCGCAGGATGTATATGGCCAAGAAACGGGCAGGAGAGTTAAGCTTCGGGATAGTTGGTTTAGGTAAAGCCAAGGATGACGACTCTTTTGGTACTGAGCTTCCTAATGGTGGGGCGCGGAGATTGTACGCAGATGGAGATGATGCGGAAAATGAATTGGTTTTTGATAAGAATACAAGTGGTAGGGTAGAGCCGGAGCTTTTAGATGTTGAGCGAAGCAATATGAGAGACTTTAGCGACATGGTTGAATTTTCTGGATCATCTGTGAAAGATGCTGCAAGTGAAGCAGCAACCGATTTTATTGGAGCCGAGGAGGGAGGTAGAGTTCCGATTGATTCATCAAAAGTATGTAATGACAATGGATTAGCTGGAACAAAAATAGTGCCAACTCTAGCTGACAGAGATAAGTTTGCGGAACAATCCGGAGAAAGGCAAAGAAATAGAGATAGGGATGTTAGATCTCAAGACTTAAAGACTGGATCGGTTGATATGATTGCTGAAGGAATATCAACATTTGATAAGCGATTAAGTAAATATAAAAGTAAAAAAATGGCTCGCAATGAAAGTAAGTGTGATACTGCTGAGAAATTGAACGATAGTCCTCAGGCCAAGGCAGTCATTATTATAAATGTAGTTGCTAAAGGAGGACAAATATTTGATGATGAAAAATTATTGAGCTCCATTGTTTCACTTGGTATGAGATTTGGTGATATGTCTATATTTCATCGTTATGCTAATGATAATGGAACAGGTAGTATCTTGTTCAGTATGGCCAATGGGGTAGAGCCTGGTGTTTTCAGGATTGATGATACTAGTAAAATTTCAACTCCTGTGGTTAGTTTTTTTATGAGATTGCCAGGTTCGAGTGAGCAGCTTAAGTCTTTCACGGAAATGCTCGAAGTGGCTAGAATGTTAGCACTGGATTTGGGGGGGGAACTTAAGGACGAGGAGTTTAGCGTTATGACCCAGCAAACAATCGAGCATTATCGTCAGCGTATTATGGACTTTGAACGTAAGCAGCTTGCACAAAAAATGCTAAGTTAAGTATTGTTATGTATTTTTTAGAAATGGTGATTGCTTGAGGGGTGGATGTGGTCAATATCAAATACCATTGAATTTGTGAGTAGACGACAAATTATCGAGGTCTATATCCTACTAATAGTAGGTGGTTATTGTGATGAGAGTCGTCAACAAACTCTTATTTTCAAAGGTAATGGATGTACATGACTAGTGTCATTGAGTCGTTTATAGCATACCCTACAAATAACATAAAAATAGATAATTATTTCGTTGCAACAACTCTGCACCCGCAGTTGTTTGCCTTGCGATCAAGTAAGTGTTGAAAAATGCAATATATTAGCAAGAAACTGGAAAATGGTCATGAACAGCTTTATGATCTTATTTTCGGAGCAGCTGGCTGCGTATATTAAATAGTGCAATTGCACAGAATTATTTAGAGGCTTCAGCTTTACTTTTCTTTTTCTATTTATGTCAAATATCATGCCTAAAGTGTTGGTTGAGGAAGAAGTGCAGCAACTGCGAGATCAGCTTCATTATCATAATCATCGTTATTTTGTACTGGATGATCCGGAAATTTTGGATAATGAGTATGATGGCTTATTTCAACAGCTCAAGTTGTTAGAGCTAGACAACCCTACTTTGATAGTGCCTGATTCACCAACACAAAGGGTTGGTGGTGTGCCGCTAAAAACTTTTGGCCAGATCCATCATGAAAAGCCTATGTTATCGCTAGATAACGCATTTTCTTCAGAAGAGTTTGCTAATTTTAATCGAAGAGTACAGGAAAGGCTGAAGTTGACTGGGGGCGTAGAGTTTATCTGTGAACCTAAGTTGGATGGCATTGCTGTTAGTTTGTTATATGAGCATGGTCTGCTGATCCATGGCGCTACACGAGGTGATGGTTTAATAGGGGAGGATATAACTCAGAATGTCCGAACAATTTCTTCTATACCTCTAAAATTAAGCGGTAATAACTGGCCTAAAAGGATAGAAGTCAGAGGCGAAATTTATATGCCGAAAGCTGGTTTGCAACAGTTAAATAAGCTTGCTGAGGATAGAGGTGAAAAGGGGTTTGCCAACCCTAGAAATGCTGCTGCAGGTAGCCTTAGGCAGTTGGATTCAAGAATTACGGCCACTAGGCCATTAACTATGTTTTGCTATGGCATAGGTATTTTTGAAGGCGGTGATATGCCGAATAAGCATGGAGATATTCTCACTCGGTTAGGTGAGTGGGGGTTGAGAATAAATATGGAAGTTAAAGTCGTTAAGACGTTAGTTGATTGCGGTGAATACTATAGGTCATTAGCGGAGCGTCGCGAAGACTTAGCGTATGCAATTGATGGTATCGTTTATAAAGTTAATGATATTCAGTTGCAGAACCAGTTGGGTTACGTAGCAAAAGCTCCTCGTTGGGCTATTGCTTATAAATTTCCTGCAGAAGAAGCGTTAACGGTTTTGAAAGGTGTGGACTTTCAGGTTGGAAGGACCGGGGCAATAACTCCCGTTGCTAGGTTAGAGCCTGTCTTTGTAGGAGGGGTTACGGTCAGTAATGCAACATTGCATAACATGGACGAGATTAAACGTCTTGATATTAAAATTGGGGATACTGTTGTTGTTATTAGGGCTGGAGATGTTATCCCCAAGATTAGTAAGGTTATGCAAAATTTAAGGCCGAATTCAGCCATTGATATTAAAATGCCTGATAAATGTCCTGTTTGTGCTGCAGCAGTTGAAAAAGTTTCTGTAAAAAATGAAAAGGAGGGAGCTGCTCATATCTGTGTTGGCAGGATGGGATGCAAAGCGCAGAGAAAGCAAGCTATTATTTATTTCGCATCTAAAAAAGCTCTGGGTATAGAAGGTCTTGGTAGTGAAACTATTGACATTTTAGTAAATGAAGACCTCTTAAAGTCGCCAGCAGATCTATATGCATTAACCTATGAGTCTATTGTGAGTTTGGAGGGTTTTGCTCACCTTTCTGCTGTTAATCTTATTAGTGCTATTGATCAGTCAAAAAAAACAAGCTTAGAGCGATTTATTTTTGGTTTAGGGATACCAGGCGTTGGTCAGGAAACAGCTAGGGTGTTGGCGGAGCAGTTTGGGCATATTGATAATCTGCGAAATACCAGGAAAGAGGTTGTGGAGTTTATAGAAGGTATTGCTCATGATACGGCACAGAGTATAGAAGATTATTTTACCCATGATGGCAATAGTAAGGTGTTGGATCAATTGCTAGATAAATACGAAGTACTTCCTATAGGTAAAGGTAGTTATTCTAAGTATTTTGTAGAGTCTTTAACCTTTGCAGGGTTCATAGAGAATCTTGGTATTGATGGGGTTGGGCGGATTAAAGCCGAACTTCTAGCCTCGTATTTTCACGACTTTAGCGAATTGTTATCAGCTTCTGATGAGCAGATATGGGATGCTTTGGCTGAGTTTCGCATGGCCGAGAGTCTCAATAATCTATGGGGGTATCTTCAGCAAAAGGTCAGTGACATTCCGGCTGTGAATAGTGATAGTTATTTGTCTGTTGTATCTTGGTTAAAGCAATTGCCTTTTGGTGTGAGTGTTGCGGCTCAAGAGAGGTTATCAAAGGAGTTTGATAGTGTAAGTAATCTTATGGATGCTGACTTTTCAGCGATAAAAAAAGCTTTGTCTGTAACTAATAAAAATGTTGTTGGTGGTGTATTTGAAAAACTTCACAATCTAAAAATACGAGAAAATTTGTTATTACTCGAAAGTTATTTGAAAGAAGAAGGGTTACACTGGGGTGTGGTCAGATTGGCTGACAAAGGCATCGATGAGATACGGGATGATGGCTCGTTAATAGATAAAAAGTTTGTCATTACAGGAAAGTTCGAGACTATTTCTCGTGATGCTCTCAAAGAGACCATCCGGAAACATGGAGGAGTGGTTGTTACATCTATCAGCAAAAATACTAGTTATCTAGTGGTTGGGGAGAAGCCTGGGAGCAAAAGGGAAAAAGCTGAGGATCTGGGCGTAGCTATTATCACAATTGAGCAGTTGAATGAGATGATTGATGTCTAGGGGGTCGAAGGTGACAAGCTACTTAGACCTATGAGGCTATGAGTGGTGGTGATTTTGGAGTAAATTATAACAGTCATCGCTCTTATACCTTCAAGGGGTATAGGTTAAAATACCCATAAGCAGAAACGATATAACTCACTCTACGAGACCTCAGCATAACTCAACAAAGACGATTATATTCTGGTAAAATATCGGCATGCAAAAATCCTTCACAACACAGCCCAAGCTCTTCGTTTCAGCCAGCGATCTAAATCATCCAATTCTTCGTAGTCTGGATGATACAAAAGCACTGCTGAAATGGTCAGAGATTTAGAAGTTATTATCCTCAATCTACGCCTCTAACACCGGTCGCCCCAGCTATCCTCTACTGACTTTGTTTCGAGCCTTATTGCTTGGAACATGGTGTCGCTTATCCGATGTACAGTTGGCTCAGTGCTTGTATATACCCGTCGCCTTTCAAGTTGCTACGTTGTTGGCTGCGTTAGCTCACCCCCGATCACCTACTACTCGTAGGCTCACGGGGCTACGCTTACTTGCTGCCTAGTAGCAATTTGAAATGCTTTGGGTATAGAGATCTTCTGTTTTGTAAATTTTGTCACCTTGAACTTGGTGGGCAGTTCCTGAAGCATCTTCCTTGGGACGCTTTCGAACACGACTTGTCGAACACCGTCTGTGGGATCAATTATTGGCAGAGATTAATCGTCAGCTTGAAGCCAAAAACATCATAATGAACGAAGGTCGCATTAATATCATTGATGCTACACCGATAGAGGCAGCGCGATCAGGTTCAGGCCATGACAAAAGCGGAAAACCGACAAAAGATCCTGAAGCGGGCTGGCACGTTAAGAATGACAGTCGTGGTAACAAAAAAAGCAGCTATGGTTTTTCCGTTCATACCGGTGTCGATGAAGATGGCTTTATGCATAGGCAAAGCGTAACGCCTGGCAATGTTCATGATTCTCAGGAACGTGATACCCTGCTACTGGGGATGAAACGGCACTGTATGCGGATTCCGCTTACAGCTTTGAGCAGACTCTAGAGAAATTAGCGCAGCTAGGTATTAAAGATCAAGTTCAACGTAAGGGCTACAGAGGAAATCCTCTATCGAAAGAAGATAGAACTCGTAACAAAGAAATAGCCGTAACACGGGCTGGTGGTGAGCGTCCTTTTTTCACCTATAAAAGACACTACGGATTTGCCAGAACTCGGTTCATGGTCATTGCCAAAAATGCGACAATTTATGGGCTGGCCGCTATTGCTGCGAACATTCGTAAAGGTACTAAGTTTTTGGTGCTCTATGGTGTGTCAAAACCATGTTATACAGGATAGGTACGTTAAAAATCAGTCCGAAGTATTAAAATCAGTGTATAAAACAAATGATTTGATGTTCAACGTCTTAGAAAGCTTCATAATGGCGGACAAAACTTGGAAAGTTCAATTACCGTGACCAAAGTCGTTGGTTATACTGAGGTCTCTCTACATATTTGAAAGTGACATTCATGGCTAACTCTTGTGTTGTATATCCTTCTAGTGGAGTCCTGAGAGGGATTCTTGTACTACTGCTGGTAGCTTTTATTGTTGGTTGTAGCAGTACCAGCCCTCCTTCAAAACCATCTAATTTATGTAGTATTTTTAAGGAGAAGCCTGGATGGTATAAAGCAGCAAAAAAATCCCAGAAGAGGTGGGGAACTCCTGTTCAGATTATGATGGCGATCATGTATCAGGAGTCATCTTTTAGGCATGATGCTCAACCTCCGCGACCTTGGTTTCTTTTTATCCCATTGCCAAGAAAATCTTCTGCTTACGGTTATGCTCAAGCTCAAGACCCTGTTTGGGGTGAGTACTGTGAGGATGCGGCAGGCTGGTTTGCCAGCAGAGATAGCTTCAGTGATGCTATTGACTTTATTGGCTGGTATAACAGTAAAAGTAGAAAAGCTAATGGTGTCAGTCTATGGCAAGCTGATTTACTCTATCTGAATTATCACGAAGGATGGGGTGGTTATAGGCGAGGGACTTGGAAGTCGAAGCATTGGTTAAAAAAAGTAGCCAAGAAAGTAAAATGGCGCGCCAGTGAATACGGTGCTCAGCTACAGGATTGCAATCTGTAAAATAATGAGGTTCATGTAAGATGAGAATTTGGTTACTGCCCTAACAAAAATAATTTACATGTAGGTAGGCTAGAATGGCGCTATACCTGTTCCCGCTTGAGCGTGTAGAGCTGTTGGCTGCTCTCGCTTCCCCCAATCATCTATTATTCATAGGCTCATAGGCTTCATATGGTTGCGCTCGTTTGTCGCCTATTTACCCTCAATACAACCGGTAGCCGAACAAGGTTAAATATCAATGGCCGTCATTCATATGGTGTTTGATGGTGCGGGTTATCACCACTCAAAGGAGGTGGTTGAAGAAGCTGAAAAACAAGGTATAAAGCTTCATTGCCTACCTCCGTGTAGTCCAAATTTGAATCCAATTGAGCGACTGTGGAAAGTAATGAATGGGCACGCGCGAAATAATGAATATTTCGCGAAACCGGCGGAGTTTCGACAAAAAATAAATCACTTCCTTGATGATACGTTGCCTAAAATTGGGGCTTCGTTAGTCAGTAGAATTAACGACAATTTTAAGAGACTCAAGTCTGCATCTTGAATTCACTTGGGTATATACCCATTCTCTTGAAGATGTGGGGGGTTGTTCACTGCTATCACTCATCCAAACCACTTGTTACTAGTAGTGTTATGGGGTTTCACTCGTTTGTCAGCCTACTCATACCTACAATGGTAATGGGCATTCAGCATGTAAAGAAGAAAGTGCTATATGTTGGAAATTATAACTAACTATTTGGGTGTTCAATATCTATAACTAAAAAGAAATCTTCTCTAGACTCCCAGATCACATGAATATCCCATAAGGCAATGTGGTGGCGTCGATTTGTGGTATTTCTCAGATAGGCAGGTCGAGGATCTTGGGCTAGTACCTGTTTTATTAGTGTGATGAGTTGTCGGCCTGTGTTTTTTTCATAGCATTTACTGATATTTTCGGCATGATCAGAAAAGAAAATATTTGTTGTTGTTATGGGTTGAGATGCAAAGCCGTTGAGAGCATCAGGTATGACGTCAGCATAGGGTAGGTATGGTTTGATATCAATAACAGGTGTACCATCTAACAGATCTGCACCCCCTAGTTCCAGAATGAGCTTGCTATTACCGCGTCGGATACCTTTTAATGCTATCGCAGATATACCTATGGAGTTTGGCCGGTGAGTTGATCTGGTGGCAAATACCCCCATTCTTTGTCGACCATTTAGTCTGGGGGGGCGGACTGTTGCGCGCCAGCCTTCATTCATGGTTTTATGAAAAACAAAAATCACCCATATATGGGAGAAGCCTTCCAGACCTCTGATCAGGTTTTCTTGATGAAAAGGAGATAATAACTCTAGTTCAGATTCTGCAGCGGTAACAATGCCAGCTTGTCTAGGAATGCCAAATTTTTCTCGGTAACAGGAGTGAATGATGCCTAATTGCTGAAACTGGAAATTGATAGGTTCTTCTGTTTTCAATAGTAATAGCCTTTAAATGACGGCAGAATAACGATCTTGTTGCGAAATAGTATTTATACCCTACCCTTGAAGGCGTGAGTATGAGAAGTGAGCGAAGATCTGATTGGTGTGAGGTAGCAGTTAATACCCCACATTTTCAAGAGGAATGGGTGTAGTTAGTTTTTCCAAGTATATCATGATTGCTTAAGTTGACAATTGCTTGATTTGTTTTTTTAAATTCGCTTTAATTTTGGCAAAGATCTTGATGAAATAATTTATATATGAGGCGTGAATGTTGGATCCCACTCTAAAGATTTTGAGAAAGACCTTTGGCTATGATGCTTTTCGAGGTTTTCAGGGTGAGGTCATTGCGGAGTTAATGCAGGGTCGTGATGCGTTGGTTCTGATGCCTACCGGTGGTGGTAAGTCTCTGTGTTACCAAGTTCCTATGTTAGCCTGTGAGGGGGTTGGGATTGTAATATCGCCACTTATTGCATTAATGGAAGATCAAGTGGGCGCTCTTAAGCAGCTAGGGGTTAATGCAGAATGTTTGCATTCGGGTATTGACTATCGAGAGCAGATGCAAATTGAGCATGCTGTGTTGGCTGGCCATCTGAAGATGCTTTACGTTGCACCAGAACGCTTATTAACGGACTCCTTGCAGAGGTTGTTAGATCAGGTTAAGGTGAGTTTGTTTGCCGTAGATGAAGCTCATTGCGTCTCTCAGTGGGGGCATGATTTTCGACCGGAATATTTACAGTTATCTAGGCTGAAAACCCGTTATCCGAATGTTGCTCGGGTAGCCTTGACTGCAACGGCAGACCGGAGGACTCGTAAGGAGATCATTGAGCGACTGGGCCTTGATAACGCAAGAATTTTTATCGATAGCTTTAATCGGTCTAACATTTTTTACCGAATCAGTCATAAAAATCAGGCCAATCAGCAGTTGTTGAGATTTATTGAAAATGAACACCCAGAGGATTCTGGCATTGTGTATTGTCTCTCTCGAAAGCGGGTAGAGCAAACTACGCAATGGTTGGTTGCTCGGGGGCGCAAAGCGTTATCTTACCATGCAGGCATGCCAGCAGACGTGAGAAAGAAAAACCAGCAGCGTTTTCTTAAAGAAGATGGTGTTATTATGGTTGCTACAATTGCTTTTGGTATGGGAATAAATAAGCCAGATGTGCGTTTTGTTGCTCACATTGATTTGCCCAAAAGCATTGAAGCTTACTATCAGGAGACAGGTCGTGGTGGGCGAGATGGGTTGCCTGCAACAGCTTGGATGGTATATGGCTTGCAGGATGTTGTGTTTCTTCGGAAATTACAAGCTCGCTCTAATGCCAGTGAAGAGGTTCAGCGTGTTGAGCAGCAAAAACTGAATGCTATGTTAGCCTTGTGTGAAGTAAGTAGTTGTAGGCGTAAAGTTCTTTTAAGTTATTTTGATGAACATCTGGAAGAGAGTTGCGGATATTGCGATATATGTTTGGAACCAGTTCAGACTTGGGATGGTACAGAGGTTGCTCGGAAGGCTCTTTCTTGTGTGTACCGCACAGGGCAGCGGTTTGGTGTATCTTACTTGATAGATATACTAATGGGGAAAGCGACAGAAAAAGTTCAGCAGCATGGTCATCAAAGGCTAAGTACGTTCGGCATAGGTAAAGATCTGGGGCAGACTGAGTGGCGATCAGTATTCCGGCAGCTGGTGACGCGTAGCTTTGTTAATGTTGACTTTGACGGACATGGGGCGCTACAGCTTAGTGATACATGCCGATCTTTATTGCGAGGTGAAGAATCTATATCGTTTAGGAAAGATAATTATAAGCAGGTAGCTTATGAGAAGCAAGGTAGAGCTGGAACTCAGGTTAAGGCGGGTAAAGTGGTTGTCCGAGATGATGAAAAAGATCTGTGGGAGGCATTGAGATCTTTGAGGCGCTCTCTGGCAGAAGAGCAAGGAGTTCCCGCGTATATAATTGTTAACGATAAAACCTTGTTTGAAATGCTAAGAATTAAGCCTGCAAAGCTGACAAATCTTGGACGTATTAATGGTATAGGCCAATATAAACTTGAAAAATACGGTGATGCTTTTCTAGACTTGCTTAATCAACATGAGGGTCAAACATCAGTAAGTGGTAGCGAAGATTTTGTGGATGTATTGACTGTAGCAAAAGGAGGTAGAGCTACGTCTTAGGGCTGATAAATTTTCATACTCATTCCCATTGAAGACGGTGGATTTCACTTACCCTATTCACCTATTGTTCATATGGATCATGGTGTGTAGCGTGTACCGCCTATTTCAATAATAGCGGGTATATGCTCCTCTTGATTGAGGCCGTAAGATTTATCTAGGTTAAGGTGGAGTCTATAATAATCACCCTAGCATAGGCGGTGTTTCACGCTCTCATAACGTAGCCTTTGAAGTTTACGTTGTTGTGAGCGTTAGCTCTTCATAGTCACTTAGTACTCTTAAGCTTTTGTGGCCTTGTGTACTTGTCGCAGCGTAACAACGCCAAATCATTTGAGTGTATATAAAAAAATGCATATAAAAAAGTGCATTGTTTATAAATAAGCTAGATTGATATAGGGTAAATTAGTAATCAACCATGCTGGAGTGTATAAGTAATGAGAATTGTGCTGTCTTATTTTTTATTGTTTATTTTTTGTTGGCTTTCGACTATTCAGAGAGGAATGGCAATGCTTGATTCAATAGAACAGGCAATGCCTGCTGACTGGATTGTGTCTAATAATAATATTATCAAGATTATAGTGCCAATAACGCAGCCTTATGGGGTGGATGCCGGGAAAATGGTTGATATAAATGGGGTAGAGTTACCTGCTGGGACCATTGCGGAGATTCTTAGTTTTGTTTATGGGTATAGTGATAACAAAGAGGAGGATAATAAGACTAAATTAAGTAAAAAGATTGGTGATATTAATAGTGATGATAAGTGTCCGGTAATAGTTGATAGATTTGATAAAAATGATGGCTTTTGTTTTATTGTTATAAAACAAGGTCATGAAGAATGTTTTGAGCTGTTTCCTATTAGAGTGGAGCCAGTAAAAGACTTTGTCTGTATGAAAGAAGCACTCCAATTGAAAGAAATGGTTAACTTTTTCACTGTTGACGGAAGCATGAAAGGTGGGCAAGGGCAGGATAATATATTTGATATAAAGGATAACGCTAAAGAATTGTTAAAAGATCATCGTGAGCTTTTATTAGAAAATAGCAGTTATAGCTTTGTATTATACATTCCATGCAAAATGAAAGGTGGTGTTGTTAATGATGATTCATGCTCTTTTTATGCGGCATTTTTATTTAAAAATAAATACATTGATTTGGATGAGTCTTTTTGTCAATTGAGCCTAAGACATGATAGTGAAGAAGTTATAGCTATGCCAGGTGAGGGGGAAGAAGAAAGTAATAATGATACGCCCTATAGTCAACGAGTGTCTGGAGCTGACATAAATTTTTCAAATAGTGGTGGAATCAGTATTAAATGTGGTGATGAATGTAAACTCACAGACTGTAAGTATAATATTCTCCAAGGCGCATTTTGGGATTTTAAATATGCCCACATAAAAAACAATGAGTTTCAAAAATGTTTTATTGATAGAGACACAGGTAAACCATATGCTTACGTAGTTTATATGTACATGGGTTTGGGGTCAACGCGTATGGATATCGAAAATTTTAAAATAATTATGATTAAGCCTCCAACGTTAGAAGAGATGAAGGAAATAACTGGTAAGAGTTTTGCTGAGATAGAGCAGGCAAAAAATACAGTAATGAATGTTATAGAAGCTGAAATAAAAGAAGCTGAAAAAAAAGATGAAAGAATAAGGGAGGAAGCTGAAAGGATAGCAAAAGAAGAAACTGAAAAGGAATATAAAAGAATAAGGGAGGAATCTGATAGGATAGAAAAAGAAGAAGTTGAAAAAAAAGCTAAAATAATAAGGGAGGAAACTGATAGGATAGCAAAAGAAGAAGCTGAAAGACTAGCAGCTGAGGCGAAGAGAAAAATAGAGCGTGAAAGGCTAGCAGCTGAGGCGAAGAGAAAAATAGAGCGTGAAAGGCTAGCAGCAGAAAAGGCGAGCGAAAAAGAAGTCGAAAGGATATTAGCAGAGGATGCGAGAGAAATAAAAGCTAAAAAGCAAGCAGATGAAGATAGTAGAAAGAAAGCGGTTGAAATGCAGGCAGCTTATGAGGAGATGCGAGTAGCTGAGCAGGTTAGGCAGGCAGGTACAGTGTCACAAACTAGCTATCCTAATTACAGAACTGCGCAAAGTAGACGTGCAACTTATCATAATTGGCAGTATGAGGATAAGCAGAAAGCGGAAGATTTAGTAAAGGCTGGGTTCTTCTATACGGGACAAGAGGATAGTGTTCGGTGCTTTTGTTGTGAGGTTGGGTTGATGGAATGGCGTCGTGAAGATGATATTTGGATGCAACACGCTAGGCATGGTTCATCATCATGTTGGTATTTGCTGGGAGTAAAAGGAGAAGCATATATAAGGAATGAGAAAGAGAAGTGGCGGGAAATATATAAGCCTAAACGTGCAGATCTGGATGATAAGCTTCTTAGAATGGCTACGTTTGATGGGTGGAGAGGAGATATTTCTCAAACGCCAGAGATGTTGGCCGAGGCCGGATTTTACTATGTTGTAGATAATAATCATTCCGATACAGTACGTTGTTTCTGCTGTGATTTAGGATTGTATGATTGGTCTGAAGACGATTGTCCTTGGTATGAGCACGCAAAATATTCCTCAAAGTGCATGTTTCTGGAGCAGATAAAAGGTTCCGAATATATTTTAGATGTTAAGTCTGACGCGGATGGGCGAGAACAAATTAATTCACGTGAATCGGCTCAGAATTACGGGGCAGAAAATTTGGCCAATACACCAAGAGTTGCTGCAGCAGCGGAGAGTCTATTTAATAATAGCAATAATGAAGGTAATGGTGAAGAGCGCGAATTAACTCATGATGAGGTACAGCAAGAAAATACAAGGTTAAAAACTGGTCATTTATGCATAATATGCAAAGCAGTTCAACGGGACATGATATATCAACCATGTGGGCACAGGCTGCATTGTGAAGGATGTCAAAAGAAAGCAAAATTTCAGAAGTGTCCTCAGTGTAATGCGAAAATAACTAGGTTTCTTAAAAGTTTTTTATCGTAGGTATATACTCAAAGGATTTCAAGTTGCTACTAGGCGATAAGTGGACGAAGCCTCGTGAGCCTACAGATAGTAGGTGAATGGGGTAAGCAAGGAGCAGTTACCTCCCCCCACCTTCAAAGGTAATGGGTATAACTGCGTTGAACGAGGTAGTATTAGCCCTTTGTAAGGATATCTTTTTACTATTGAAATCAGGTTACTTCATCACAATACTCTACTGCTATAAACAGACAAAAGGTAACCACTACGACAATGAAAAGAATTTTACTATTTATAATAACCAATATGGCGGTGATGGTGCTAGCTAGCATCACTCTTCATATTATCGGTGTTGATAACTATATAACCGCACAGGGATTAGATTTAACCTCACTACTCATATTTTGCTGTGTATTTGGTTTTACAGGTGCCTTTGTTTCTCTTCTTCTGTCTAAATGGATGGCAAAAAAGAGCACAGGCACTAGGCTTGTTGCCCATCCTCGAGATTCTAAAGAGCGCTGGCTGATTGATACAGTTGCCGAGCTATCAGAAAAAGCCGGTATAGGAATGCCGGAAGTAGGTATTTTTCCTTCTCCAGAATCCAACGCTTTTGCTACAGGCTGGAATAAAAATAACGCACTGGTTTCAGTCAGTCAAGGGCTACTTGATCGCTTCAGCCCATCAGAAGCCCGTGCCGTTATTGGCCATGAGATTGGTCACGTTGCTAATGGAGATATGGTAACTTTGGCTTTAATCCAAGGCGTAGTGAATACATTTGTTATGTTTTTTGCTCGAATAATTGGTTATACAGTAAACGCTTGTCTACGAAGAAACGATAATACGTTCTTTTATCTCACCAGTTTTATTGCAGAAATTATTCTTGGCTTTCTCTCCAGTGCAATAGTTATGTGGTTTTCACGGCAGAGAGAGTTTCGTGCTGATGCGGCCGGAGCTCGGTTCGCTGGAACGGAGAACATGATTGCAGCACTTGAGCGTCTTCGCTCAGAGTACGAAGGTCCCAGCGTCATGCCTACAGCGCTAGCCGCTTTTGGTATTCGTAGCGGCCTTAAAAAAGGTCTGGCTTCCATGTTTACCAGTCACCCACCTCTAGATCAGCGTATTGCTGCGCTGAATGGTGCTAAATTATAACTGTTTTGATGCACAGTTTGCCATTGAGGGTGAGTAGTTATTGACTGGTCTAATTCACCCCAATGACCTTTGTTCATAGGCTTATAGTGCTTCTTTCGATTATCACCTACCTCATACCTTCAGTGGTAACAGATATGCCAGTAGCCTTGACAGCTCTTTGTGGTCAGCGAATCGTTTAGTAGTCCTGAGCTTCACTTGTCGCTGTGTTGTATTCAGCTTGAATAAATTGCTTCATTAACAAACCTACATCTATAAAAAACCGAATAGAGTACCTCACAAGTTCTATTCTGAAAACTAGGCAGAGTTTGTGTAATACTATGAAGTATTGAAAGCATCAATTTCATATTTTTCATGGATGCGCGGTTTATCAAACGCAGGCGACAAAAATTTGAAGTGTTTATGGGCAGTGGAAATGGTTTTTGATAGTGCTAGCTATCATCTAGGCCAAATTAAATACAAGAGCAAGGAAGCGGTTAGTTTATAGAACACCTGAGGAATGCTTTTATGAATAACTACTTTTGTCGCACTTCAAGCTTGATACTAAGGTTTCTTGTTGTTAAATGTGTGGAAAACCCCTGTTCCGTCAATAGCTAACAGGTAATTATTTTTAAGAGCTCCGATACGAAATTCAAACGATTTTAACAAGCCTGCTCTCTGAACTTCTGACAGTAGTAGTTTATACGGTTTTTTGAAATCCGCAGGGTCTTGAGGATCAAGAATTTTCCGCATGCTACCAGCAGATAGATTCTTTTTGTTGTTTTGAAGAAGATAGGCCATTCGCTAAGTAAGCTATATGAAATTAGTCTGACCAAGATAAACTAAAAGTAGTGCGAAATCATTAAATTCGTACTTCGCTGTAGGTACTGGGATTGTTGGAGTTTGGTAAATGTCGCGGGAATCGCTGGGAATGTGCTGTCTGAGGTGGGTGTTTTCCATACAAATATCCCGACCACTTAATACAAAGTGGAGATTCTCATGTTGCAAAGCAACGATCTCTGCCGCCTGTAAGAAATTAGCATGATCCTTCATTGGGTGTAGCCAGGCAACATGTCCGACGACCAAAGTTTCTACAGGAATAGTTAATTCGGAGCGTATGCTCTGTCGTGCATCTGAGAAAAGCTAAATCGCTGTAGATTAATTCCATTAGCAATAACCTGCCTATTTCTAGTGTTGTAACTGGTACGCCTAATACTTTAATCAGAGGCCCTACAGTACCTAAATCCATCATCGAGATGACATGGCTATCGAACGTGGTATGTAGCCCCCCTGCAATAAATTGTATAGTGCGCGCTCGGTACCGCCAGTGGCCAAGCCTGTAATAATAGGGAGTACTTTCATAGTGTCGTTTCAGGTAATGGATTACCTGATCTATGCCTATTGACTTGTTGTTGTTCTAAGGGGTTTGAAACAGTCAACCGTATACCAATAATAAATGCAAACAATAAGAAGGTAGCGGGGGGCTCAAGGTTATTATGTGGCTATACAAGGAGTCCAGCAGGCCATTGCCTCGCCGAGCACATTTGGCAAACCCGCTCCATATAAAGACGATCATTTCTCATGTTTTTATTGCTACTCCGATGATTCAGTCATTCGAGCTTATTACTGACTTGTACAAATAATTGCTCCCACATTCCGGCAATTTTTTCCATAGAGAATCGTTCTCTAACCTCTATAGCTCTGGCAGCGTATTGCTGACGCAATGCTTTATCGCTCATCAGAAAGGCTAATGCTTCAACTAATGCCTCTTGATTATTTTGTGGCACTAACAAACCATCCACTTTATCATGGATAATATCTCGTGGGCCGGTATCGCAATCAACACTTACCACAGGTAACCCATAAGCCATTGCCTCAATTAGAGTGTTGGGGAACCCTTCAAAAAGTGAACTCTGCACATACAAATCTGCAGCTTCGTACCATTCCCCAAGATTACCAACAACCCCTGGAAATGACACTCTCTGTTCCAGCAGAAGTTCCGTCCTTAGCTGTTCAAGCGAACCTCGACAATCTCCTTCTCCCAGAATGGTTAAGTGCCAATCAGGAAAGCGCGGGGCTAATTCAGCAAAAGCAAGCAACAGACGATCAAACCCTTTCGGATAGGCGAGTCGCCCTACCGCAAGAAGGTTAAAACTTTTGTTTGTCGCCATATCAGGGCTAACGATGGGCGGACAGGTCGCGATCGGATAGGTGACTGCATTTGGAATGATGGACACATATTGTGCGTTTGTCTTTGCCTTTATCCAGCGAGCCGTTTCCTTCGTCAGTGCGGTGACGGCATCCAGATAGCTATAACCGTGTCGACGTAACCACGCCATAACTTTGGCCTGAACTTTACCCCGAGCTTTTTCTCGGGATTCTATTTCCATTGGGGGGTGACTATGCTCAGAACCTATCACCGAAATATTTAGCCCTACTCCCGCCAGTGTCGACAATACATTGAGCACATACCCAATAGAAAGTGCGACATCAGGTTGTTGCTGTTTAAATACCTTGCGCAGGGCTTGGATGCACTGGTAAGTGTTTTTTACAACAGCTAACAGACTATGGTTTTTCGTATCAAGATATAAACAGATGCGCTGAACATCCGAGTGTAGCTGATAAAAATCCTTTTCGCGCCCACCTATAGTCACTAGAGTAATTTGCCAGCCTTTGTCAGCCCAGTAATTGGCCAAATTCGCGCAGACTCTTTCTGCACCTCCAGCGTCAAGCGAGTTGATAATGATCAGTAACTTCATGCCTAGCCCTCACATTATGTTTAAACAAATAAAGACAAATCATCAGAAAGGACAATATGTGTACCGCAAACAAAGCGATACCAACAACACCGAGGTACTGTACTAATACATTATTACCGATACTATTCACGAGGCGGATTCAAATTCCAAGTGCATCACAGCTTAAGCTGCTAACGCAGCCCTGTGTTCACCCATTGTCAGGGCGGGTGTTTTGAAATTCAAATCTTTTCTTGGCCGAGAATTAAGCCGTATCAATGCTCGCTTCACCTCTATCTGACCGACCTTCTTGAAGTCTGTATTCTTTGGAAAATATTGTCGTAGCAAGCCCTTGATGTTCTCATTTATACCCAAAGGATTTCAAGTTGCTACTAGGCGGCAAGTAAGCGAAGCCCCATGAGCCTACGAGTAGTAGGTGATCGGGGTGAACGAGGGCAGCCAACAACGTAGCAGATTGAAAGACGACGGGTATAACCCTCGCTCCCAAGAGCTGTAGGGTGCGCAAAGTAAACCTCCACCGATAATGCTTGGCTGATTTTCTCATGGTACGAAAACTCTTTCCCGTTGTCAGCCGTAATGGTGTGAACAATATCCTTAAATGGGTTGAGCAAGCTCATCGTAGCCTTGGTCACATCTGTTGCACTTTTGCTGTTTACCTGGGCTGAGACCGTGTACTTCGTGACCCGCTCGACTATAGTTACCAAGGCCCCGCTACGCCCTTTGCCAATAATGGTATCAATCTCCCCGTCTCCGACACCCTATTTATCGTCAATGATCTCTGGGCGATCATCTATGCTGACTCGGTTCTTTATCTGGCCGCGCGTTGACTTGCCGTTTCGTCGCTTGTCATACTTCTTGCCCTGGCGATGAAGATGCATGTAAAGATCGCCGCCAGCCTGCTTATTCGCCCAAGTATGTAGGTAGATGCTTTCATAGCTATACCCAAAGCATTTCAAATTGCTACTAGGCAGCAAGTAAGCGAAGCCCCGTGAGGCTACGAGTAGTAGGTGATCGGGGTGAGCGAACGCAGCCAACAACGTAGCAACTTGAAAGGCGACGGGTATAATCAGTCGTTCCTGATCATTCAGCAACCAACCTGAAATCTGCTCTGGGTTCCACTCTACACGCAATTTTGATTCAATCACCTCGATCATTTTTGGCGTCATTCTACTCGCCCGAGCCGACTCTGTACGCCGTCTATCTGTTCGGCCTTGTGCTTGCCTATGCCTATATTCACGTTCGCCAGTATTCCTTGCCAACTCACGGCTCACCGTGGACTGGCTGGTGCCAATGATCTCCGCTATCTCCCTTTGGTTGCAACCGCTTTTCTTTAGTGTGGAAATCTCTGGCATCGTTGTTCGTAAGCCCGTTGTTGGTAAGTTATAGTCATCTCCTCATCTCTTGCCGGAGAAAAGGGTAGGAGCTTACCTTCAGCTGGCCCTTTCTTCTACCTAGTCAAGTGATGCACTTCAGATTTGAATCCGCCCACTATGAGTTGATGCACTTTTACTTGTTAAGAAGTAGCAGGAAAATGGCTTGTTGTAAGACATAAATCACATTACATGGCAACAGGTTATGGCAGCTGTTTGAATGATACTAACTGCGCTGTGGAAGCTATTGATATGATATAAGATGTTCCGTAGATGATTGATATCAAGTGCGTAAAAAGAACATAATCTACTGCTGGTCAGGCCAACAGTATTTCTATATGATATCTATTTAAATACTCAAAAAAATATGGAGTTGCTACGTGGCGACAAGTGGGCGAAGCCACAGAAGATTAGGCGTACTAAGAAACTATGGTGAACGAACGCTGATAACAAAAGAAGCAACTTCAAAGGAGACCGGTGTAAAAGACGGTGAGTGTAAGTAACGGTGTAGCTGTGGAGGTTAGTTAATGCAAGCTAACGAAGTTAAAATAGTTCTTGGCGAGAGTATGCCGAATGCAGAAGTTTTTGTTGAAGGTGAAGGTTGTGATTTGCGTCTAACTATCATCAGTGATCAGTTTCAGGGAGTATTGCCTGTAAAGCGCCAGCAAATGATTTATAGTTATCTCGACAGTTTTATTGCCAGTGGTGAAATTCATGCTATTACTATGAAAACACTGACTAGAGATGAGTGGGAAAAACATAAAAGCAATACTTAGTGGCCTTTTTTGCACCTTGAAACCACACGGTGTGTATAAAAAGCGGGCCTATGGGATGGCAGTAATCATAAATAATGTGGCTGGTAGGCAAGCTAGCGAGGTAGCAGAATCCTAAAAGCACTATGGCTAAATAGTTGTACGTGTCGGCAAGTGAGATATCCCCCATGACTCTACGAGTAATAAATGATTGGTACAGCCAGCAATATCCAAACCTTTAAAGGAGTTGGGGCTGGGCTAAATGGCTGGTTATTGATCACTGACTACATCTTGTTGAAGCTATAAAAACAAGAAGATAGATCACTCTGCTGGCACGGGATAATAGTTATGACTGTCGGTCGTTTTCTTCTGCGATGCGACTGCCCATAGCTCTATTTTGACCTTTGTATTTGGCATTACTTCTTTTGTTATATGGTCGCAAAGCAGAACCGCTCATAGTTTCAAAATTAATGGCACCAATACACATTCCAGGTCGAAGCGCCACCGGTAGTTTGCCACCATTAAAAAATTCAAGAACAATCTGGCCGCTCCACCCAGGGTCGATACGATGTGCGGTAACATGAACCATTAACCCCAAGCGAGCCAAGGATGAGCGTCCGTCCAGCCAGCCAACAATATCATCAGGTAGTGTAATTGCTTCACGTGTAACTGCTAATGCCAGCTCAGCAGTATGCAAAAAAAATGCATCTCCGTCATCAAGGACAATTTCCTTGCTCATTATGGAGTCAAGCACAGCATTGATGCTTTCACGAGAGCCACTCAAGTCAACATATGGTGCGGCATGATCATTAAATATCCTAAAGCTGTTGCCTAAGGTCAAATCAGCACTAACACCGCTGATTTTATCAGCAGTTGGTCTGGGCTCTATGATAATCTTCCCAGAATCAAGATGATCTATTATGTCGCGATCACAAAGTCTCATTATTGGCCTCAGCTTAATTGTTTGTGCTTGCTTCCATTCTAACTTAATAAGGCGCGTACGTTTGAATATTCAAACATATACCTGCTGCCATTGGAGGTATGCTGGTTGTTGTCTGTTCTTATTATTTCCGCCGAGTTCATATACTAAGTGCGACACCCAGTTTAATAAAAACGATGAACTGCGATACCCTTAGTTTTTTGCTCCCATCACGAAGTAAAAACCTATGAAGTATCAACAGCTCACCGAGGGTGATAGATATATGATAGTCGCGCTAAAATGGCAAGGATTAAGTTTTACGGACATTGCCACAGCTATCGGAAAACACCGAAGTACCATATATCGAGAATTTCAACGCAATACTTGTTGGCATAAGGATGGCTCATATCGACTCAGCAGGGCGCAGCGACAAGAGCTAGACGTCGACGTTCAAGGAACAATCAACATTTTACAGAAAAGGATTACGTGATCATTAGGCAACTCTTACATAAGCAATGGAGCCCTGAACAGATTACGGGTTACTTAAAACGTATAGATGTACGTTGCTTTAGCCATGAAACTATTTATCGATATATTTGGCGTGATAAAAAGAAAGGCGGCTTGTTATTGAAGCACTGCTTGTTATGGAAGCACTTGCGTTGTGCTCAAAAGCGAAGACGTAAACGCTACAAGGCTTATGATAGTCGAGGCGGGATTGCCAATAAGCGCAATATAGAAGACCGACCAGCTGGAGTAGAAACACGTGAAACACTAGGTCATTGGGGAATAGATACCGTGATGGGTAAAGTGTCTATACCCGTCGCCTTTCAAGTTGCTACGTTGTTGGCTGCGTTCGCTCACCCCGATCACCTACTACTCGTAGGCTCACGGGGCTTCGCTTACTTGCTGCCTAGTAGCAATTTGAAATGCTTTGGGTATAAACACTGCGTAGTCACACTGGTTGAGCGAAAAACTGGTTACACATTGTTAGGCCAGTTAAACTATAGAGCGACCAAGTCAACCAGCAGGCGAACGATAAAATTAATGAGTAAAATGCCTGAGCAATTTAAAACCATTGCATCAGATAACGGCACCGAGTTTCACCAATAAAGAAAGTTGAAGAAGTGACTAATTGCCCTTATTATTTTGCCAGCCCACATCACTCATGGGAACGAGGTACGAATAAAAATACCAATGGTTTGATCAGGCAATGCTTAGTTAAGGGAACATCAATGGCAGGACGAACTCAGCAACGATGTAATATCATCTCGGCCAAATTAAATACAAGACCAAGGAAGCGCTTAGCTTATAAAACGCCGGAAGAATGCTTTTATGAATAACTACTTTTGTCGCACTTCAAGCTTGATACTAAGTCCTATTACCTATTACCTATTACCTATTACCTATTACCTATTACCTATTACCTGTTACTTGGAGGCTTATGGTAATTAGTTCGCTTGATACCGTTAACGGTAACGTGGTGTCAAAATAACAGGCGCTGTTACTGGTCAGGCTAGCAGTATCTTTATATGATATCATACCTATTATACTACTATCAGTGATTCGTTTTAGGAGTGTTGCCTGTGAGGCTCCGCTCCAGCAAACGGTCTATTGTTATTTCGATAGTTTTATTGTCAGTGGGCTCCGCTGCACCTTAACTATAACCGGTGAAAGGTGTGTGAGTATTTTATTGAAAACAGGGCTTACTATTTGAATGACCACTTTAATCGCTGAAAATCTTTGCAAAATATATAAAAAAAGACAAGTTGTTCGAAACGTTTCTTTCGAGGTAAATAGCAGTGAAATTGTCGGTTTACTGGGGCCTAATGGTGCAGGTAAAACCACTTGCTTTTATATGGTTGTTGGATTGATTAGAGCCGATGGTGGCTCGGTGAGAATTAATCAGCAAGATTTAACCTTTACCCCTATGCATGGGCGAGCTCATGCTGGTATTGGCTATCTTCCTCAGGAGGCATCAATCTTTCGGAGTATGTCCGTAAAAAACAATATTTTGGCAATACTTGAGACCCGTTCAGAGCTATCGAAAAAAGAACGCAAGAACAAAGCTGAATCATTAATGGAAGAATTTAATATTACCCATATTAAAAACAGTGCTGGAATTAGCCTTTCAGGTGGTGAACGGCGCAGGGTAGAAATTGCTAGAGCACTAGCTACTGAGCCTAAGTTTATGCTGCTTGATGAGCCTTTTGCTGGAGTTGATCCTATTTCTGTTGGAGATATTAAAGTTATTATTCGTCATCTTCAAAGCAGAGGAATAGGTGTTTTGATTACGGATCATAATGTTAGAGAGACGCTAGATATTTGTGAAAAAGCATATATTGTCAGCGAAGGTCGCATTATTGCTCAAGGTGATACCCAAGCGGTACTGAGCGACCAAAAAGTGCGAGATGTTTATTTAGGGGAGAGATTTATCCTTTAAATTTTGGCGGATTCAAATCTGAAGTGCATCACTTGGCTAGGTTGAAGAAAGGGCCGTCTGAAGGTAAGCTCCTACCCTTTTCTCCGGCAAGAGATGAAGTTATGACGATAACTTACCAACAACTGGATTACGAACAAAGGTGCCAGATTTCCGCACTAAAGAAAAGCGGTTGCAACCAACGGTAGATAGCGGAGATCATTGGCACCAGCCAGTCCACGGTTAGACGTGAGTTGGCAAAGAATACTGGCGAACGTGGATATAGACATAGGCAAGCACAAGGCCGAACAGATAGGTGGCGTACAGAGTCGGCTCGGGCGAGTAGAATGACGCCAAAAATGATCGAGGTGATTGAATCAAAGCTGCGTGTAGAGTGGAGCCCAGAACAGATTTTAGGTTGGACTGATTAGCTATGAAAGCATCTACCGACATATTTGGGCGAATAAGCCGGCTGGCGGCGATCTTTACATGCATCTTCGTCGCCAGAGCAAGAAGTATGACAAGCGACGAAACGGCAAGTCAACGCGCGGCCAGATAAAGAACCGCGTCAGCATAGATGATGGGTGAACACAGGGCTGCGTTAGCAGCTTAAGCTGTGATGCACTTGGAATTTTAATCCGCGTTTGGTTTGTTTTTATTTATTTTGTTTTATGCGAAGGAGGTTGGGATCCCAACCTCCCACTCCCGCCTTAGTTATTTGGTTTTTTGTAAGATTGAGCGCTAGACTTCAATCGTTTGTCGTCTTACTTATGCCTTTAATGATAACTTATTTGACTATACCCATTAACCTTGAAGATGCAGATATAGAATGAGTTAACCTGCTTTTTATGCTTGCATGTAAGATGAATTCGGGGCATCGTTATAGAAGGTAAAGTCGACGACCATTACCTGCTTTTGGGTAGTAGAGCTGGTTTATCATTTTCAAGATATTTTCATGGAATTAGCTTAACCTACTTACTCATTTTGTTTACTGTAAATGCTCGCGGCGTTTATGCTGATATTCACCACTGACTTATGCAAAAGGTCTATACCGGTTACCATTAAAGGTGAGGTCAGTTAATAGCCCAACACCTTCAAAGGAAAGTGAGTATGTACCCTTCGCCTTTAAAGGTGCTAATTTGTTGTCAGAGCTAGCTGACCATGGTCGCTTAGTACTCCTAGGCTTTTATGGCTTCGTTCACTTGCCGCTGCATAGCAACTCCAAATTCTTTGGGTATAATTATCTTTCCCTGGCAGCAAAGTGTGCCGATACTCCTATAAGATAATGACACTAGCGGACTTTGTTCTGGTTATGGCGGGAATGTAGCGTAACAGGAGACACCTGCATGACGAATGAATTTAATTATTTGACAGAAGCTCTTCAAGGGGCGGTAGAAGGAACATTTGTTGATATCAGAGGAAGGGTGACAGAAGTTCAGGGGATGATTATCAAGGCTGCGGTACCTAATGTGAAGGTCGGCGAGCTATGCAGGATGATATCTCCGTCGGGAGATGACGCAGGTTTTGCTGAAGTGGTAGGATTCCAAGGAAATGAAACTGTCCTTTCTCCACTTGGTGAAATAAGAGGCCTTTCTTCCAGTACAGAAATTATACCCACGGGAACCGTTCATCATGTAGGGGTTGGTGATCACTTGCTTGGCCATGTTCTCGATGGTATGGGCGAGCCACTTGATTCAAAGGCATTTAAAAATATTAGACCTGCAGCATGGTATCCGGTTTATGCAGAATGCCCAGACCCAATGAGCAGAAAAATTATTGATCGACCGCTTCCATTGGGTATTAAGGTTATGGATGGGCTTCTGACTTGTGGTGAAGGACAGCGGATGGGTATTTTTGCGGCTGCTGGTGGAGGTAAAAGTACCCTATTGTCAATGCTTGTTAAAGGTGCTGAAGTAGATGTTACCGTACTGGCTTTGATCGGTGAGAGGGGGAGGGAGTTAAGGGAGTTTATTGAGCATGACTTAGGGCCTGAAGGATTAAGGAAGTCTGTCATTATTGTCGCAACATCAGACAAGTCATCTATGGAAAGAGTCAAGGCGGCTTACACTGCTACTGCTGTGGCAGAGTACTTCCGAGATCAGGGCAGGCGTGTTTTACTGTTGATGGATTCTGTCACTCGATTTGCTCGAGCTCAACGTGAGATAGGCTTGGCCGCTGGTGAGCCCCCTACTCGAAGAGGTTTTCCACCGTCGGTATTTTCTATATTACCAAAACTGATGGAGAGGGCTGGCATGTCGCATATAGGTTCTATTACAGCGCTTTATACCGTATTGGTAGAAGGTGATGATATGACTGAGCCTGTTGCTGATGAAACCCGTTCGATTTTAGATGGGCATATTATTTTATCAAGAAAACTAGGTGCGGCTAATCATTATCCTGCGATAGATGTTCTTGCCAGTACCAGCCGAGTAATGAATGCAATTGTGCCCAAAGAGCATATGACTGCTGCTGGGAAAATTAGAGAGCTATTATCAAAATTTGAAGATATTGAATTGCTTGTAAAAGTCGGTGAGTATAAGCAGGGCTCCGATGCTGTCGCCGATGAAGCTCTGGAAAAAATTGAGGTTATCAAATCCTTTTTACGCCAAGATACAGATGAGTTTTTCTCTTATGACGATATTGTTGCTCAACTTCGGGACGTTGCAGGCCTCTAATGCTTCATGAACTACTGAAAATAAAAAAAATACGTGAGACATCGGCTCATAATGCGTTGCTAAAACAGAAGCGTTTGCTGGAAGAGGCCCAGCAGATGCAAAAGGATAAAGAGCAAGAGCTGGAAGATTATATTGAGTGGCGCTGTAAAGAAGAGCATATTTTATACGATAATATATTGAATACGGATGTCAAACAACACGACCTTGATTTTCTTAAAAAGAAGGTTGCAGCTTTAAGAGAGAACGATGTTGCGCTGGAGCAGGCAGTGGAGGAAGCAAAAAGCCGTGTCATCGACGTCGAGCAAGAGTTGGAGCTGGCTGAAGAACGCTATCGGAAAGCTCGGCAAGCAGTAGAGAAATTTGAGGAGTTCACAAAAGTACTTGATGAAGAGGCTGCAAAAGAGGTGCAACGGTTAGAAGATATCGAAATGGAAGAGTTTACTGTGCGCCCAAATCGTTAACAATTGATGGAGAAGCCAATAATGCAAGTAAATCAAAGTGCGCAGACTGATCAGCAAAGCGCTAGCGCTAGTGATTCGGCAAAGCAGAGGCAGTCTAGTCAAAAAATATCAGAAGACGCAGCATCCAAGTTTAATCAGGAGCTTCTAAGAAAAGATGAGCTTAGTAAGCAGAAACAAAAGAAAGAACTGGAAAGTGATAAAAAAGACAAGCAGTCACTTGCTAGCCTTTTTGCTGAACAAAGAAGCCAGTCCAAAGATTCACTGGATAATGACAGCGGTGGCGACCAGCAGTCGGGGGAACGTTTAGTGGATATGGCATTTGCTAGAATGAACGAGTCCCGGGTTAAGACAGACATTCAGGTGGCAGAGATGCAGCAAGTAAAAAGTGTAAAAGAGGTAGAGGCTGTTTTACAGAAAATGGCTGATCAAATCCATGTCTCTGGGAAAGACGCAATTGATGGTGCTGAAATCAGAGTTTCAATAAAAGACAGTATATTGCCCGGCACAGAAGTGAAGGTTCATCGCCATAGTGGTGAAATTACTGTCACAGTGAATACCTCATCCGCAGAAGCTCATAATCTGTTGGCTCAACATCAAGCTAGCCTACAAAAACACCTTAGTGATCGTTTTAGCAATGAAAACGTCCAAATAAATTTTCATATGACTGAAGAGGGAGGCGAGCAAAAGGATGGTCGATCCAAAAACGAGTATATCAGTGAGGATAATGAGAATAGCAATGACGATAAACCTGTATAGGTAACATATGGTGGATAAGCTTCCTGAATTTGCACACATCACAAAGGAGTATGCCCAGCTGAGCAGGCTTCTTACATATCAGCAAACAGATTACAGTGTTGTTATTGCTGATCATAAGTGCAAGCTACAGCTGTCTTCTTGTGATAATAAAACTCCATTGGACTGTCGTCTTTTACTGAGCATCAATAATGTTTCCTTGGCGCTAGAGTTAGATCACGGTTTTATCAGTATGTTGCTTCCTCTGAAACTTGGTGATAGTGTATTGTCATTACCTGATAAGTTGTTGATGGCAGCCCTGCATTACAGTCTAGACAGTACGCTTCAACAGTTATCGAATTTATTTAATGTGCCTATCTCTCTCTCTGGAGTGGAAGCTGGAAAGACAAAAGTATCGTCTATAGGACTAATGATGACAGTGAGCATGGGGGATTCTGTTTGTACTGGCAGGCTAGATACTAACGACACTGTTATAGCTTTGCTTAAGAAGCTGCCAGAAAGACGTATCTCACAAGTTAAGGTACCATTTTTGGCCAGTACCGAGTTGGGATGTTCTCTACTAACACAAGCAGAATTAAATAGCATTGAGGCAGGAGATGTTATTTTTATACAGCAGCGTGTGATGGAAGAGCATTTAATCATTAGATTAAACCGCCATACTGCATTTATCGGAGAGGTGAAGGGTAGTCAAGTTACTATTAAGCAGAGGATACCCCCCATGGATGACCAGAAAAGTAACGAGCCTAAAGAGCCGAAAGAGCCGAAAGAGCCTAAGAGCCAAGAGCCTAAAGAGCCTAAAGAGCCTGAAGAGCCTGAAGAGCCGAAAGAGTCGCAAGTAAAGGATGGTGTTGATCTGTCAGACCTCTCAGTAGAGTTACTATTTGAGGTTGGCCAGCAGCAGTTTAGCGTCCATGATTTACAAAGTATCCAGCCTGGGTTTATATTTGAGCTAGATCGGTCTATCGATAAACCTGTTAAAATTAGAGTTAATGGTCAAGTTATTGCTGAGTGTGAGCTTGTTCAGATCGAAAACAGACTTGGTGCAAAAGTCATTCGATTAATGAAATAATGGTCATAAAGTAGTACACATTGTGGTTGCTGGAAAATCGGCGACCGGAAAAGGGTGTTAATGACAATCACTAGCCCCGATAATAGCAGTTAATTAGTGGATATGGCTATGGATAGTGTGATGACTCTGACAGCTCCTTTTTATTTGCTGTTGCCGTTAGTAGTAATGTCGCTTATTCCTTTTTTTGCTGTCATGGGAACGTCGTTTCTGAAGCTGGTTGTCGTTTTTTCAATCCTCAGAAACGCTACGGGTCTACAGCAGATTCCTCCTAACATTGCTATGAACGCTTTAGCAATTATCCTAACTCTTTACGTTATGGCCCCTGTTGGTTATGAGGCCAGTGAAATTATCACTGAAAATAATCTCAGTTTCACAGTTAAAGATATGTCTTGGGTAGAGAGCTTTAAAATAGCTGCAGAACCGTACAGAAATTTTTTGAAAAAAAACACCTATAAAAGGGAGCGGGGCTTCTTTATTAAGACCGCTGGCAGCCTTTGGCCTGAAAAATACCGTACTCAGTTGTCTGAGGACGATTTTATGATACTAATGCCCGCATTTTGTATCAGTGAACTAGCTAAAGCATTTCAGATAGGTTTTTTGCTGTACCTCCCTTTCATTGTGATTGACCTGATCGTTTCTAATATTCTTCTAGCTATGGGTATGATGATGGTGTCGCCTATGACAATTTCTCTGCCCTTCAAGTTATTGCTCTTTGTTATGCTAGATGGCTGGACCCGCCTGACTCATGGGCTGGTATTGAGTTATGGTTGACCCAGATATCATCTCCTTAACCGCCCAGGCGTTAATGCTGACTCTGTTACTCTCTATGCCACCTATTATTGCAGCGTCAGCGGTAGGCTTGTTAATCAGCCTTATTCAAGCATTGACCCAGATTCAAGAGCAAACCTTGCCATTTGCATTCAAACTGGTTGCTGTAATTATTTGTATTCTATTAACTTCACGCTGGATGGGAATAGAAATTTACAACTATTCGTTGGCCATTATGACTCAAATCGCAAGGCTTTAACGTTATGGGACTTCCCATTGAAGAGATAGAAAACTGGTTTTATATACTCTTTATGGGTATGCCTAGAATACTGGCTCTTTTTACGGTTTTACCCATGTTGCACAAAAAAGTCTTGGGTGGAGCCATGATTCGCAATGGCATTTGTCTATGTCTGATTGTTTTTATACACCCCTTACTCACAGAAGGAAATCCAGAAGGAATCTTACCTGTATTAGTCACAGGGGGAATTATTTTAAAAGAGGTATTTATCGGTGCCCTTCTTGGGTTTTGCATCGCCATTCCGCTCTGGGCTCTTGAGTCATCTGGTTTTTTTATTGATAACCAGAGGGGAGCTTCTATGGCAAGTATTATGAATCCATTTTCAGGTGCAGAAACGTCACCATTGGGTATTCTTTTTTCTCAGGCATTTATTGCTATCATTATGTCCAGTGGTTTGTTTTTGTTGATGCTCAAAAATATTTTTTTAAGTTATCAAGCTTGGCCCGTATTTAGCTATTACCCAAAATTTAATTTTAAAGCTACTATTTTCTTTCTGAATCAGTTTGACCTAATTGTTAGCTTGTCCATGTGGCTTGCAGCGCCAGTTATTATTTCCATGTTTATTACAGAGTTTGGTATTGCTCTTATAAGCCGTTCTGCACCACAGTTGAACGTATTTATTTTAGCTATGCCGATAAAAAGTGGGGTTGCAGCAGCAATCTTGGTTATGTATGTAGGTACAGTCATGGCACTTACCAGACAGCATATGATGGATATGGGAAGTTTGTTTACCAGCTTGGGAGTACTCTGGCAATGAGTGGTGAAAAAACAGAAGAGCCTACATCGAAAAAACTCAGAGATGCTCGAAAAAAAGGTCAGGTTGTCAAAAGCAAGGAAGTATCCGGAACTTTTGGGCTGCTATCTGTGCTTCTCACAATTTGGGCAATGAGTGATCTTCTATTCGAAAGCATTAGAAATATGCTATTACTTCCAGCACAAGTCTATAATGAAGATTTTGAGTTTGCGTTTAAGGTTGTCACCACAGGAATACTTCGTGACTTTCTTATGCTGCTTGTCCCCTTGCTTGTTGCCGCTGTGTTTTCATCTATTGTTGGTAATATGATGCAGTTTGGCGTATTGTTTTCTGGTGAGTCTATTAAGCCCGATATAAAAAAAATAAATCCAGTCCAAGGCATGAAGAAAATATTTGCACTTAAGAATTTAGTTGAATTTTTTAAGTCAGTCATCAAAATTGTATTTTTGTCTTTTGTTGTTTATCACGTCATACAAGTTACGCTACAAGATATGATGAATATACCTTTCTGCGGTACAAGCTGTATAATGCCTGTTGCCGGAGCTGTAATGAAAAAGCTGCTTATTTATGCAATGTCTGCTTTTGTTATAATTGCCATTTTTGATTATATGTTTGAACGGTATAATTTTATGAAAGAGCAGCGAATGACTAAGGATGAGGTGAAAAGAGAGTACAAAGAAATGGAAGGTAATGCTGAAATTAAAGGAAAACGAAAAGAACTTCATCAGGAAATCCTAAACTCAGCAGAGAATACTAAAAATTCAGATGTTGTTATCAAAAACCCTACACACCTAGCTATCGGTTTGCATTACAGTAAGGCAAGTACACCGCTGCCCATAATTATGGTGAAAGGCCAAGGCTCTCATGCTCGCTTTATTTTGAAAGTTGCTGAAAAAGAGGGTATTCCTGTGTTGGAAAACGTGCCGCTTGCTCATAGCTTGTTTGACGTAGATATCGCTGCATATATCCCCAGTGAACTGATAGAGCCTGTTGCAGAAGTATTTAGATGGATAGAAGAAGTTAAGGAAGATGCAAAATATCAAGATTAGGTTGAATTCAATCAATATACTAAAAAGCGACAAGTTGGGTAATACACAGGAGCTGGGTAGTACTAAGCTAAGGTGGTGAGCGAAAGTAGCAACTTGAAAGACGGAGGTTATATAGCCAAGATCATAAAAGATGCTTTATTTTAAAACCATTTCCTGCATTATCTGTTCATGCCAAAAATTACTCTGATCTCACAGCAAAAAATCGACTCGACGTTACGCCACAAGAAAATGCGTGATGTCCAACAGTGCGTCCGCATTAAAGCGGATTATTGAATTCAGAATATTTATCTGTGCCTACTATAGCTAAAGATTTGAGAAAGAGTGAATCCAGTATAAACCACTATCTGAATGACTACCTTGGGTATATATTCAAACTATTGTTCAAAGTGAAAAACTATAAAATATATCCACTGCCTTATTCAGCCCACTAACTACTTGAAGATAAAGATCATGCACCAGTGCATACTTTACTCGAACTTCACCCACTGAGTTAAAAATACCAACACCATATTGAACCTGAACTTTCTTCGAAATATGGCCACTAACTGCAACCTGAGAAGAATCAGCACTACCTTCTGCAGTAAGCGCTAAATCATCAACGCCAATAGCGGCGCCTGCTTTAGTAACAATGCCTCCCAGATGATTTACGCCAAGCCCAACCAACATTGCCTCCATAGCACTATCGTCATCATCCACGTCTGAGGCCCTACCTCTAAGCAGATAAGAGAATTGCTCATACTGGGACATTGCCGGATTAGAGAATAATGACCATTCCGGATGAGAAATTGGGCCATGGGCTAGTACACCGACAGTAACGTCATTTTCAATCGCTTCAGGGTTACGAATAGCCCGTAGCATGAGGTATGAGTTATTCACTGGGCCTGAAAATATAATACGCCCTTTCTGAATTATTAGATTCTGACCAAGATACCGATACTTCCCATCTATCAGCTGAATATCTCCATGTACTTCAAGAGGTTTATTCGACACTTGAATAATAGCGAGTTTACCATGAAGTTGAGAATTAAGACCAAAAGCCTTAAAGTTGACACTGTCTTCTAATGAAACATTAATATTTATATTAAGGGAATCCGATGACTTGCTCCCACCGCCATCCTCCCGGTCAGGTCTTATGATCACCACATCACTAGAGCGAAGCACTGCGTGACTTGGTAATTCTTCAACTCTTATTTGCGCCCAAGGAATAAGCAAGCTTCCGGTTAAATTGTACTGATTACCGAGATTTAAAACTAAATCAGGGTGGATACGGACTTCGCCATATCCCATGTACTGAACACTAAGATTATCACCTTTGAATGTGATCTGACCCGTGAGCGGTAATTGCTGCCAATCAAGATCCCCGCCAATATTCAAGACTCCGTTACCAACATTCATCCGACCATTGATCACAGCTGATGAGCCATTAACTTTTATTAGCGTGTCAAATTGGTTAATGCTGACAATGTTAGGGCTAGCTTTCAAGACTCCTTGGCTTAAAGACAAATCACCATAAAAAAGAGGAGACCCCAAAGAACCATCAATACGCCCTTTGACGAAAAGTGTACCTTCAGCTTGACTAACCCTTGGTATAAAAGGAGCAAGTACACTTAACCTTACTCTATCTATAACAACCTCTCCTCCCAGCAGTTGTTTTTTTGAAATATCATCCACAGATATTTTGATATCCGCTTGCCCCAGCTGTTTGGATAAAAATTTGAATCTAGAATTCAGTTTTTCTTTTGAAACATCAAGAGTCAAATTCATAGATTCATACTCACTAGTCAGAGCATCTACCTGCAGTATACCTGGAGGTGTTTTCAAATTCAGATTAAGATCCAGCATTTCATTATGCCACTGCAGCTTTCCTTGCCCAAACAACAAGGCCTGCCATGAGAGTCTCTCTGAAAAAAAAGGAGAAAACATCTTCGTATCAAACTTATTTACATTGAATGACACCTGCCCATGAGAACTAGATATAGTTGCCGAATCAAAACAAAGCTCTGATTCACCTGAGTGCCAGCATTGTTCTGACAAAAGCAGCGTTTGATCCTTAACCAGCTTCATGACTAGTGGAGCTTGCAATAGCCACTGCCCTACATCAGTGTCAATTTTGGCTTGCTCGAGAAAACCGTGCCAACTTTCATTTTTCCAAGAGCCATTAAGACCTATACTCATTGCCACTGGACTACCTTCAGAGACCAGCAACAACTTATGATTACTTTCTGTACCATCAACGTTTAACAGGATATTTTGCAGAGCCAAAATACCGTATTGTAATTTCTGTATACTCAGCTTGATATTTCCTTCATACGCAGAATCTTTATTTAAAACACCAAAAACATTTAACTCAGAAACAATAACCTCTTGCCATGACAAAAAATGACTTCTGATATTATAAGTAATAGAAGGATGCTGCTTACTGCCTGCTATTTCAACATGCCCATTTATTGAACCTTTAAGACCTGGATATAGCTGTTCAAGATTGCTACCTTCCAGTGTTGTTGTTATCGCCCATATATTGCCCATCTTACCATTAACGGTAACAGTATTGTCACCTGCCTTAATCAGAAGGCCTGGAACATTCCAGCCCATGCTACCACCACTTACTGCTCCTGTAACTCTTACAGGATGACTCAGTAGCAGTCCGTCAATATCAACGTTTGAAATTTCAATATTCCACCCCTGATCGAAATACTTAAAACTATGTTTGATATGACCATTTAACTGTCCCGCTAATTCTGGAAGCCAAAGTGAAGGATTCAGATCTGATAATTTTATCTGTCCATCCCAGTGTATTCCATTATTCCAGTCAAGCTTACCATTTGCGATCATTAGCCCTTTTCCTGTATCAAAGAGAGCCTGATCAATATTCAAAAAATGGGTATTACCTTCTCCAGAACAGTTAATATCAACCAAAGGCTGTTGCTTCACGCCTACCTTGGTCTTCAGTAGAAAATGATAACTCTTTAGATCCCCTAAAACAGCCAACTCTCCTTGGCCTACTTCAATATCAGGATTATCACTTATTATTGGCCAATTGATATGTTTCCAGAGTAATCTAAGATCAAAGTACGGCTGCTCTCTGATAGGATAAACTGTACCCGTGATACGACTATTGACATCTCCCTTAGTCTCAATATCTGTTAGCAACTCATCAAGAGACCCTGAAAGCATCGCTGTCAGTTGTTGTCCCGCTGGGATTGAGTCAAAGACGGTTTCTTTAAGCGTTGCATTCATGATCAACCCAAGAGGATAACTACCATGAGCACTTATGTTGCCTGATAGGTGAATATCAGCCAATGGATGAGTCACATTAATATAGTGAACAACGAAACTATTACCTTTCCCTTCAGCTGACAGCTTCACATTAGGAATAGACTTATTTTCATAAGATGTATTAACAAGGTGTAGCTTATTCAGCATCACCGGAAAAGGAAGTTTAACTTCAGGAAGTGTTAGCGTGTCATTTAAGCCATTGCTGCTAACTGCGGATTTATCTGGCTGCTTACCACCTACCTTAATCATTAAGCTATCAATCACAGTACTACCAACCGACAATCCGTTATCGCTTAACTCAAGAGAAGTAGTAAGCTCACCAAAATAAATATTAAGATCACCTTGAGTAAAGTAAAGATTGGTGATGTCAATCTGGTTAATCTCTATGTCTAACGGCAGATTAAAAGTTTCGCTATCCTTACCGTCTGTATGAGCGCCTTCAGGCCCAAACAAAGCAACAACAGGGTGCAAAACCTCTATCCGTGGTATCATCAAGCGTCCTCGAATAAGCCAAGACAGGTGCCATGCGATACTGGCTCGCTGCGCTTTAAAAACTACTTGATCACCTTCCCATGTCATATTTTCAAACGTTAAGCCTTTACCAAAATGACCTGCGATCAAATTTCCTCTCAGTTGAGGTAGCCAATTTTGTTTTTGTATTTGCTTCCACAATAGAACATTACCGCTATGCGTAAAACACAACATAAGAGTAATAAGAGTGACTACCACACTAAAAATAACTAGACTTCGTAACAACCATTTCATAGCATTGGCCCCATGGTTAAATGAAAACGCCAAGGCTTATCTTCTTCACTGATCGCGCATGCAATATCCAGTTTTATTTGACCAAGAAAAGAGATCCATCTAATACCTACACCAGCACCGACTTTCCATTCATCTTTATAATCATTGGTAGCTGTACCGCTATCAATAAAAGTGGCAATCCACCATTTTCCAAGAAACGAATACGCATACTCAACACTTGCTGTTGTCACGTATCGGGCGCCAGTCAAATAACCATTTTTATCTTTTGGTGAAATGGACTCATAGTCAAAACCTCTGATTGATTGATCGCCACCAGTAAAGAAGCGCAGAGATGGAGGTACTTCTGACGCATGGTCAATCATCAAAATTGCACCCTGCTCTGCTCGGACGATCATCCTGTGCTTACTAAAGTAAGTGTGTAACCACTGCGTTCGACCCCATATTTTTATAAAATCAACATCCGACCTCCAAGCTTTATTGGATAGTTCAAACTTCACTAACTGCTGATTACCATGATAATTAAAAGAATCACCTTGTAACCTATGATACATGAATGAAACCCCAGGGATTAATAGCAAAGTACTACCATTCTGCTTCCCTTGGGTATAGTCTTCCTGCTCAACTCGAAAAAATATATCATAATCCCAGAATTCATTGTTTCTAAATGACCTTTTATTCCAGCGATGAATAGCTGCTGAAATGAGCTTGCTATCCGTATCTTCAGCTATTTTTTGCTCATACCCCAAATGGAGGTTGTAATATTTCTGAAGAGGATTTCCGTCAGGAATTTTGTAGCTAGAAGCGATGCTTGTTTTCTTTTTCGATATATGAGCCACATTGCTCAGACTATGGCCGTAGCTATTAACCAGATGCTTGTCCCAGTGCAGAGAAGCCCGTGGCCCTTCATCAGTTGCGTATCCAGCTCCCAGCTTAATTTCATGCCGAAGCCGCGGCATAGCATGAATAGCGATAGGAACCTCATTATTTGTTATGTCACTTTTTACAGGATGAACTTCAATCTTATGGAAATAACCTGTGGATGCAATATCATGATTCACCTTCCCTAGCATTACGGCATCATAGAGATCCCCCTGCTTAATAATTACCAAGGATTGCAAGATATCTTTGAAACGCGCTGTCATTTCAACATATTGAATGTCACCAAAACGATAACGACAGCCTGAATCCAAAGTAATGCGGATGTCTGCATACTTCTTTCCCGAGTAAACGCTAACCTTATGCTCTGTCATCTTGGCATCAAAATAACCATGGACTGAGGCAAGGCTATTTAATGCATTTTTGGCGTCCTCATAAACTCTATGATTTAGAGGGGCTCCTTTTTTCAGAGGAAGGATGTTGATAAGATCAGAAAAAGCACTATCTTCTACCGCATCACCCTGTAGTAATATATCCACGTTCCTGATGATAACAGGCTGACCGGTCACAATAGCAATAATACAAACTTCCGTGTTAGGATCGGGAAGATGAACTGTAATAACAGGCTCATAATACCCCATAGCCTGAAGAGAATGCCTTACCTCCTTAAGTATTCGAGTTTTGAAAACAGGAAGCTGTAACCGATCGACAATAGGTAACGCATCAAGATATATACTGATATTTTCCTTCAAATCCCCACCAACACCTTCTATCCTCCACTGTAAAGAGGCTGCTAAAACTGGTATAGATATGATAAAACACAAAAAAACAACCGGAAAACTCCATACACAACTTGATATCTCAGGCTTGGCTATGGCTTTAACTAGCCAGAATATAACTTTTCCATTCAGGGTTTTCAAAGATAGCCTATGTCATAATACAATTGCCAAAATAATTTCATGACTACTCCACCAACCCTGATGCGAGATGCAAGTATTAGGCTTGGAAGATTAGTTACGATACAATCAGTTTGATACTGGAAATGCAGAGAATGCTGGTTGAGCCTGCTCCCATCAAAATAACTTAGTTTTAGTGCAACTTTAAACGGCTGTACGCAACTCACTGGAAGTTGAGGCCTTCTCTTAGCAGCACATCTAACAACAGTTTGGATAATACAGCCATTACGCAAAAGGTGAACCGCTACACACTCACAAAATTAACGATAGGTTGTGAGCCAAAATACCGCCAAACAACCATTTACAATGACGCTTATAAATGTAACAAAAAGACTATTTTCAGCATAGTGCCAAGCCTTGCATCACGAAGTTTAGTATACTGTAAAAGTTTAAAATTTAACCCACAACTCAAATCAAGAGATATCTGTGTCAACAACAAGCCCAAGCAATAGCACTCATACCATAACAGAAAGTAGAAGCCAGTTCAGTTCACGACTAGGTTTTATCATTTCTGCTGCTGGCTGCGCTGTAGGTATAGGCAATATTTGGAGTTTCCCGACCCAAACCGCTGAAAATGGTGGCGCAGCTTTTGTACTTGTTTACTTAATTCTATCATTTATTCTTGCTTACCCAGCACTGGTCGCCGAACTGACTATCGGCCGCTATAGCCAGTCCAACCCCGTCACCGCGCTACAACAATTAAATGACAAACCATTATGGCAACGATTCGGCCTGTTAACTGGTATTACCTCTATTCTAACTATTACAATCATTTACAGTTTCTACAGTATCATCGGCGGTTGGTTTATTGGTTTTTGCTTCTCTCCAGCATTATCCGCCCTGGGCTTGGATAGCCTATCATCTTTATTGACCGATTTTTCCAGCATATCGACAATAGTGTTGACTATGATATTTATGAGCCTAACTACACTGATCGTGATCCAAGGAATCCAAAAAGGCATTGAACGTTGGTCCAATAGACTGATGCCATGCTTGATTATATTATTGCTGCTTCTTATAGGATTTGCCTTAACCAGAGCCGGAGGGTCAGAAGGGCTCAAGGTTTACCTTCTGCCAGACTTTTCAAGGATATTTGATACCAAACTATTAATCAGCGCCCTAGGACAATCGTTCTTTTCAATGTCTCTGGGCGTGGGAGCAATGATGGTCTACGGCTCTTATCTAAGCAAGTCAGTTAATATCCCCATCACGGCAGCCCATGTTACTATATTGGATAGTACTGTGGCATTTTTAGCAGGGCTATTAGTGATACCTTGCATGTATGCAGCAACCTACCAAGGTATCGAAATATTTACACCAGAAGGAACGCTTTACAATTCAGACAAGCTGGTATTTATAGTGCTTCCCGCCCTTTTTCAGCAGCTGGGTTCACTCGGACAACTGGTATCAACAGCTTTCTTCATATTACTGGTTACCGCAGCCCTAACATCTTCAATTGCCATGCTGGAAACACCGGTTTCCGTGATGGTAGAAAAAACAGGATTACGTCGCCCCCAAGCCTGCTGGCTAATCACGCTGTTAGCAGGAATATTATCTACAATAATTATTTTAAATATTGAAACCATGCTATCACTAGCGGTACAACTAACTACTCAGTATTTGATTCCGACCCTATCCCTTATTACCACCATTTATTGCGCTTGGCTCATCAGGCAAAATAAGCTACTAGACGAAATACGCAAAGGTTACCCTGAGCTTGAGTCAAGCTTATTCTGGAAAATATGGCCGTGGTATGTTCGAACTATTTGCCCTGTTTTAATTTTAGTATTGATAATTAACAGTTTTTAGTCATAGCGCATCTGAAGGCAGCATGGGTGGGGGGTGCTGCTCCAACTTTCTAGGAAATCTAGTATACCCACCATATTTGAACGCTCAAATTGCTAGGCTACTTGTGCCGATTCACCGTATACAGAAATCTCAATGACCTAGAGTACAATCAGAGACTAACATTGTTTTTCTGCAACACTTGTTCAGCTCTATAGCTGGAGCGCACAAAAGTACCTGAAACCACTTCCAAAAATTTCTTTTCCAGCCCCATTTCCCGGTATTTCTCAAACTCTTTGGGGGTGACATAACGCTCAATTGGTAAGTGATGCTTGGTTGGCTGAAGATACTGACCAAAAGTAACAATATCAACACCGATAGCTCGCAGATCATCCATCGTTTCTAATATTTCTGCTTCCGTTTCTCCCAGCCCTAACATCAAACTGGTCTTCGTTAAAATATCAGGACGATACTTTTTTGTGTATTCAAGTACAGACAACGTTCTCTCATAACCGGCACGGGGATCACGTACAGGATGAGTAAGACGCCTTACCGTTTCAATATTTTGAGCAAAAACCACTATACCACTATCAACAACTATTTTAATGGCAGAATAATTCCCCATAAAGTCTGGTGTCAGTACTTCAACATCAGTAGCAGGGTTAACTTCTTTCACCTTTCTAACTACTTTCGCATAATGGCTTGCCCCACCATCATCAAGGTCATCACGATTAACTGAGGTTAACACCAAATACTTTACCCCCATCTGGCGCACCGTTTCAGCTGTATTTTCTGGCTCTTCTTCATCTAGCCAGCCTTTAGGGTTGCCAGTGTTCACGGCACAAAAACGACAGGCACGGGTGCACACATCCCCCATCAACATAATAGTGGCCGTACCGGAGCTCCAACACTCATTAATATTAGGGCACATAGCCTCTTCGCAAACAGTACTTAGCTTATGCTTACGAACAACGTCTTTAACCTCATTATACTTACTACTGTACTGCGCTTTGATACGCAACCATTCAGGCTTTCTTTGAATTGCTGTAGAACTACCATGGCTGGCCTTTATGCCATTTTTAATAGCTATAATGCCCCGCTCGTTGACGAATTTGACTCCGTCTTCTATTTGGGTAGTTGGAATAAGAATTTCATCGCTCATAGAGTGAACGCCACGTGAAAATGATTATAAAAACCTGCGAAAATGATAATAAACCTCCCGCCTCCTGCTCAATAACGACTCTTATATCACGCTGTCGTCTACGCTCGCCTTATCGATTGTCTCATTTTAAACATGTAATACATTAGACTCTCGGGACTGTAACGCACGGCTATCATTTGACTATCTAAGATATAGAGACTTCACTCCCTTGTATCATGCTTGTATCTTTAATTACTATTGGTATTTTACTGGCATAATAAGTACTACAACAACTAAGCTCGTCCATCAAACATTCCAGCATAACATCAGCCACATTAGACATGATCACGCTCGGATAAAGCGCTTTAATAGTCGTAACAGGCTGCCCAATATAACCACAAGGATTGATTCGCTGGAATGGTTCAAGATCCATGTCAACGTTAATACTTACCCCATGATAAGAACACATTTTTTTGAATCTCAGACCCAGACAAGCAATTTTATCATTATTAACATAAACACCAGGAGCCTCAGGCCTAGAAGAAGCCTCAATATCGTAACGGCTCAGCAAGGAAATCACACTATTTTCCAATGTTGTCACAAGCCTGCGAGGCCCACAGCCTGCCCTTCTGGCATCCAGCAATAAATACATAACCAACTGGCCGGGTCCATGGTAAGTTACCTGCCCCCCACGATCTGTCTTAATGACTGGAATATCACCAGGGGCTAACACATGCTCAAGCTTACCCGCCTGACCCAAGGTGAACACCGAATTATGCTCGACAAACCAGACTTCATCAGGAGTACTATCACCTCTTCTCTCGGTAAAATCTTTCATTGCTTGCCAAACAGGCTCATAAGACTGCCTGCCAAGCTGACAAACAAACAACGAGTCACTCATAACACCATCTTAACTCGGCCGCTGGCCTTCAGGTCTTCATGCAAAGCATTAAGCTGTTCAACCCCTGTAGCCATAATGACAACGTTAACTGATAGGTATTTCCCCGTCCTGCTCACTTTTAGATTAACCTCACCTTCAAAGTCAGATGCATGCTTTTTTACAACACCAACCACATAGTCCTTAAAATCTGGGGTAGCAGCGCCCATTACATGAATGGGGTAGGAACAAGGAAAAACAATTTTAGGCAACTCCTGATCTTTGCAGCTATCAACCATATTGCCCAACCATTATATTACGAAACCAAACCATTAAAGAACATCACAATTGCATCCCACAACCGCTTGAAGAAGCCACCTTCTTTTACTGACTTCTGCGTCAGCAGTGGCACCTCATGAATAAGCTCGTCGTCTAGCAGCACTTTTACCATTCCAATCTGCTGGCCTTTTGCAAGGGGTGCAGTTAGATTAGCCTCAACCTCCATACTCGCTTTCAACCTTTTACCAGTACCACGAGGCACAGTAACAATCAAATCATGGCCGATCCCGACAGTTACTTTATTAACATTCCCCTTCCAAACAGTTACCGTTCTTAGCGCTTCACCAGCCTTTTTAATATTAACATTCTCAAAGAAGCGAAAACCATAAGTAAGCAATTTCTGAGCTTCTTCCGAGCGCTGGTTTTCAGTATCAGATCCCAACAAAACAGCCACTAAACGCCGACCATACCTTTTAGCAGTCACCGCCAGATGATACCCAGTTGCCTCGATATGTCCAGTTTTCAATCCGTCAACATAAGGATTCGTCCACAAGAGGTTATTTCTATTTGCTTGCCTTGCCAGCGCATTGCCTGTTTTCTTATCAACACCATACTGATAATACTTTTCACTGTATAAAGGGTAGTACTCTGGATAATCCTGAATAATATGCTTTGAGAGTATAGCTAGATCATAAGCTGTGGAGTAATGATTCTCTGCTGGCCAACCCGCAGCATTTTGAAAATGTGTATTATTCATGCCCAGTTTTTTCGCGGTAGCATTCATTATGTGAACAAACGCGTATTCACTACCAGCAATATGTTCCGCCATAGCTACACTGGAATCATTCCCTGAAACAATAACTATCCCCCTCATCAGCTCTTCCACCTCCACTCGATTGCCAACCTCGACAAACATCGTGGAACCACCCATGGACCAAGCTTTTTCACTGATCAAAACTTTGTCATCCCTGTGTATATTTCCTGACGCAAGCTCAGCTTCAGCAATATAAGCGGTCATCATTTTGGTAACACTTGCCGGATGCATGGTTTCGGAAGGATTTTCTGACGCCAGAATTTCACCACTATCAATATCCATCAGAATAAAACTCTTAACCTCTAGCTTAGGTGGAGGGGGGGTTAGACCTGACATAATGGCCTGCGCCAGACCAACGCTACCGCACAGAGTTATAGCTAACAAAACCATCACCCGTAGTACATAATATAGAATGCTATTCATCCCGCTTTATTACTCTTTAATAAGTTGCGTCAAAATCAAGGCCTTCATAATAAATAACATCACTACTTTGTATATTATTCTTTTCAAAAAACCTTGAGCCCTGATGACCAAATAATTCACCTATACCCACTTCCATAAAAGGCGTGAGAAGGCAAACTAACGAACTCCATCATTCTACAAGCGGTAGGTGATTGGAGTGAATGAGAACGCACCACAACCTCAAATCTGAAATGGTAATGAATGTCCATCATCCGCCTCCTTAAACAGACAATGATTTTAACTTCAAACACCTTCAATGGCTTAAAGCATAGTTGGCCATAGAGAAGAAAATATGTAAAGCTGTATGCTCTTATAATAAAGGCTCTCACCTATTTTACTCACTAACCACAAAAGAATCAGCATAACTAGCTTTTGCCAAATCTTCGAGTAATAGCTCCATTTCTTCAGGACTTTCTATCGGCCCAATTCTCACCCTGTAATGGGGGTTAACTTTATTTTCATTGCTGGTGACGGTGGCACGAACCCCTATTTTGTCAAAAACTGATCGCCTCATATCTTCAGCACTACTATGGTTTGTAAAAGCCGCCAACTGAAGATACGCAAACGTCTCATCATCACGCTCTGGCGAATCGAGAAACGCCTTTGAGTCTATGCCTTCAATCTTCACTTTCGCCGTGCCCTCGACAGCAAAGTCAAGTTTTTGTGCTGCCACATAAGATACATCAAGCAATCTATCCTCATGAAAAGGACCTCTGTCATTCACCCGCAACACAACAGAGCGATTATTCTCAAGATTGGTCACTTTAACGTAGGATGGAAGCGGCAAAGTCTTATGAGCTCCTGTCATTTTGAGCATATCATAAACCTCTCCATTAGCTGTCTGTTTTCCATGAAACTTTGTTCCATACCACGACGCGATACCTTCTCGAACATAGCCATTAGCTGACTTCAGCGGTTGGTAATCAATACCATTTAAACTGTAAGGGCTGAATTTATGCAGCCCACTATGAGGCCTCGGCACAGCGTCCGCTACTTGTGAAACATCTACATGCTTCTCTGGCGCACCATCAAGCACCTCAGACTTAGTCACATAAGTTGAGGTACATCCCCCAGAAATTGCTGCCAGCATCACAAAACCCCAGCACCGTAGCATTGATGAGAAACACCTCATAAACGTACTAGTCTCCAGCAGCTCCATAACCCAACTCCTAATAACCATGAGTATCAAAGTACCTTAATATTACAAATATCTGAAACTTAAAACAAAAAAATTGCACCTATTGTACTTAAAAATAGTGGTGATGGGATTTCTGGATTCACACGTTTTTAAATTTATTTTTTATCATTTTACACCCAAAGGATTTGGAGTTGCTAGCAACCGAGGTGAACGAATGCTGCCAACAAAGCAGCAACTTCAGAGGATACGAGTATATGCGTCGTTTAAACTGGGTGCTGCCTACCAGCACATAATGACTACCAGTGTCGTATAAATACCGAAGCCCACTGAAGCCTTTACATCTTCTATGGTTCAGAGCGCATTATAACTTATCAATTAAATATTGTTCTTGCATTTGATACCCCTTATCCCCAAGAGGGATAGCATCAAGAAATAGCTGCTGGTTTGATACCTGTAGCCTGTTACTGGTAAGCATATCCACAGCCATAGGGTATATCTGATGCTCCATTGCCTGCACTCTTTTACGCAGACTATGTTCATCATCCTCCAACTTTACAGCTAGTGATGCTTGTAAAATTATAGCTCCGCTATCAAGCGCTTCGGTGACGAAGTGAACTGTTGCTCCGTGAGTCTTTTGACGATCTGCCAGTACCCTTTGATGTGTATTTAGCCCCTTATAGTCTGGCAATCGTGATGGATGAATATTAATTAATCGGTATTGAAAATGCCTAACCGGTTTAGCCGTCAGAATTCTCATGTACCCTGCCAGAACCACCAGCCCAGGATTAAAATGATCAATTTGGCGAATCAATTCAAGATCATAACTTTCCCTGGAGTCGAACTCCCTGTGATCAAGAACTAAAGCCGGTATACCTGTATGCTTTAATCTTTTCAGGCCAGAGGCATCAGGACGATTACTGATTGCACCGACAACGTCATAACTATAGCCTTCCTGTTGATCCAGGAGAGCTTGTAGGTTGCTGCCGCTACCTGAGAAAAGTACAACGATACGGTTGTTTGTAGTCAAGTTTATGCTCTGTTGTGCCACAGTGTTTTCATGGATGGCCTCATCCTCTTTATCTTATATTCTACCCCACTATGGTAGTCAGATATAAGAGAGATCACCTTATCTCATCACTTATACCCATCCCCCTTGAAGGTACGAGGTTGTTAACTGCTATCACCTGCAATATCACCTTCAATGGTAAGGTATGCCAATGATATTTTTACGACGCTCTAACGGAATATCACCCGCTGCTTATCGCCTGGAATGACCTTGCCAATAATCAAGACCTCTTCTCCCAGCTCAGTCAGCTGCTTAACAGCAGCCTCACTGTATAGCTCTGGAACGCAAACTACCATGCCTATTCCGCAGTTAAAAGTGCGATATAGCTCAAACTGCTCGATCTTCCCTTGCTCTTGGAGCCATTTAAAGATGGGAGGAATATCCCAGCTCCCTGTGTCTATAGTGACCTGACACCCCTCTGGAAGCATTCTTGGTAGATTTTCTGGTAGCCCACCTCCAGTAATGTGAGCCATGCCATGAATGGGGATGTCTTTTTGCAGTTGCAATAATGATTTAATGTAAATGCGAGTTGGCTCCATCAGTATCTCAGCCAATGTGCTATCACCCAGAGGCTGATGCAAGCTTTGCTTGCTAACTTCTAAGACTTTACGGATCAGTGAGAAACCATTTGAGTGAGGGCTACTGGATTTTAGGCCAAGCAATAAATCTCCAGGGTTTATTTTGGACCCATCAATTATGTTAGCTTTTTCAACAACCCCAACACAAAAACCCGCAAGGTCGTAGTCTTTTCCGTGATACAGGCCAGGCATTTCTGCTGTTTCACCACCAATCAGAGCACAACCTGCCAATTCACAGCCCTTGCCGATGCCTTTGATAATACGTTCAGCGACATTAATATTCAGCTTCCCCGTCGCAAGGTAGTCAAGGAAAAATAGAGGTTCAGCACCACAGACCACTAAGTCATTAACGCACATGGCTACTAGGTCGATGCCAATACGGTCGTGTTGATCAAGGTCTATAGCTAACTTTAGCTTAGTACCAACGCCATCAGTTCCTGATACCAATATCGGTTCTTGATAGCCCTTCGGTATTTGACAAAGTGCTCCAAAGCCGCCAATACTCCCCATCACTTCTGGGCGGTGCGTGGTTTTTGCCACCCGCTTAATACGTTCAACCAAGGCATTGCCGACATTAATATCGACACCAGCATCTCTGTACGTCAACGAGGTTCCCTGAGAAGTATTACTGCCTGTCTTATTCATTAAAGTGAATCCGCGCCATTAAATTTGGGTGCATTAGTTAGAGTAAGCTATTTTAAAGCTTGCTCATCTTGTATCGCAAGTTTAGACAAAATAATCATTTCCTCGACAATACGTAGAAATGGTGTGTCATAATTTAAAGTTATGAGTATTATAATCATTTTAGGTGCAGATAGGCGGTAAAAGCGACCTCAACAAGATTGTGTTATTTGAGTAAACGTAGTGAGCACCAATGAATACCTAAAAGCGACTGGTAAAGGCAAAATATTTTTCTATTCTCGTTACGTGCAAATCGCCCAGAAGCCATATTGAAAATTTCCGTACTTCCATTTCAGATTTATGGCCTATATGTCACTGACAGAATAATCTATTGATGCTAATATTATACCCGTTACCATTTAAGCTCTTAGAAAAAAACAAACGATCGAAACCTCATGACCCTACTAACGGTATAGTAATAGGTGACACGAATGAGTGAGAGTGATCAACATCCTCACACCTTCAAAGGGGGTGGATTCAAATCTGAAGTACATCACTTGACTAGGTAGAAGAAAGGGCCAGCTGAAGGTAAGCTCCTACCCTTTTCTCCGGCAAGAGATGAAGTGATGACGATAACTTACCAGCAACTGGCTTACGAACAACGATGCCAGATTTCCGCACTAAAGAAAAGCGGTTGCAGCCAAAGGGATATAGCGGAGATCATTGGCACCAGCCAGTCCACTGTGAGTCGTGAGTTGGCAAGGAATACTGGCGAACGTGGATATAGGCATAGGCAAGCACAAGGCCGAACAGATAAGAGGTGTACAGAGTCGGCTCGGGCGAGTAGAATGACGCCAAAAATGGGTGGACACAGGGCTGCGTTAGCAGCTTAAGCTGTGATGCACTTGGAATTTGAATCTGTGGGGAATAGCTATAGGACTTTTGATATGCTTGAAGTTTTCAGGCTGAAAATTTTTTACGGGAAAACTGTGACATCATCGCACTTAATGACAAACATAGTCTTCACTGGATTGCTTTTTTTAGTGGGATTTGGAAGCATTTACTCAACAGGTTCAGAGGCTGCTCAGGTTTCCGACCTATACAAAACAGAGATACCTATAGCTTCTCAATCTACTGAGGAGCAAAAAACGGCGATAGGAAAAGCACTCAGCAATGTAATAATTAAGGTAACTGGAGAAAAGTTGAGCTTAGCTAACGATACGCTGCAAAATGCTATAGCACAGCCTGACTCGTATCTGAATAGTTATAGCTACCGAAAAGATAATACCAAATCCCAGCAGCAGTATTTACAGGTTGCATTTATAGAGGAGCAAGTTAATCGATTATTAAGGACGGCTGGTCTGGCTATTTGGGGAAACAACAGGCCAACGATATTAGCTTGGCTAGCTGTTGATGACGGTGGGCATAGAAATATTCAAAGAGATAGCTTTACAGGGTCAATAGCAGACATATTTGAACAGCAGTTCCGTGAGCGAGCATTGCCACTCATCTTCCCTATTTATGATGTTGAGGATGTACAATCTATATCTGTGGTAGATGTCTGGGGAGTATTTCCTGAGAAGTTACTGACGGCTTCAAAGAGGTATGGTGCTGACGCCATTTTAGCGGGCCGCCTGGAAATTACGAATGGAATTTATAATGGCAGGCTATCTCTTCTTTTTCGCGGAACGCGGGAGGATACTGACATTCTAGACTTAAATGGCAAGCAATTATCGCTGAAGGCTGCGGATCTGGTTGGTGGTACATTAGCTCATCATTATGCGATTATTTCTCACGACTCAAGAGATAATACTACGTTATTTGTGGAGGGTGTTCAATCAGCTAAGGATTACGGTAGCTTACTAACCTATCTTGAAGGCTTGACAGCAGTCAGGTCTATTAATGTGAACAGATTGTTAGGCTCAAAGATAGAGCTGGAGCTCATATTTGATGGCTATAGCAGTCAGCTCACAGATGCTATTGCTCTTGGTCGGAGTTTACGGCCCGTTGAAAGAGCACAGGGAGATCGTATTACTCAAGCCCCGGTCATGTCATATCGTTGGCTTGTTCGTTAATGGTTTCTGACACCAAATCACATCGAATGCATGGGGTTGTTGACAGCTCTCATTCATTTCAATCACCCGCTACTCATAGACTCATGAGTGATTATCTTGCTTATCTACTACTTACAACTTTAATAGTAACGAGTATATAAGAGTAAAAAGTGTCGTCAATCCTAAAAAACTTTGGAAAGAATATTATGACCGTCCAACAGCGCTGGATGCTAGTAGCTGTTACGCTGGCCTTTGGTGTAATCCTGCACTTTCTTAGTGAAATGCTGGCTCCTTTTGTTATTAGCATAGTTCTCGCCTATCTTGGGGATCCTCTGGCAGACAGGTTAGAGAGGCTTGGGTTATCCAGAGTACTTGTAGTAACCCTAGTGTTTATTATAATCTTTTTGCTTGTTATTATTACACTACTAGTGGTTGCACCCCTTATTTTCCAGCAGCTAAAGGCTCTTATTCAGCTACTTCCGCTTTGGGAGAGTTGGTTGCAAGCTAATGTCTGGCCTTTGGCTCAGAAGCACCTAGATCTTGACCCAAAGCTGTTTGATCTTAGTGGTATAGCTCGTAATCTTGCCGGTGAGTGGCAGAAGACTGGGGGGTCGTTAGCACATATTGGCCTGTCTGTTACCCGCTCTTCCATTGCTCTGGCTGGCTTTTTAGCAAACGTGTGTCTGGTACCTGTTGTAACTTTTTATTTGCTCAGGGATTGGGATAAAATGATGAGTAAGTTGCGTATGATCATACCGCGCAATATTGAAGATGTGACTGTGGATCTGGCAACAGCATGTGATGATGTGCTAGCTGCCTTTCTTAAAGGACAGTTAGTGGTTATGCTGATATTGGGAGTGATTTATAGCATCGGCTTAACCTTGGTAGGGCTAAAGTTTGCTGTGCTAATAGGCATCTTGGCTGGACTAGCAAGCATCATACCTTATATGGGATTTGTTTTAGGGTTTACTGCAGCTTTAACTGTTGCTCTGTTTCAGTTTGATACGACTGGGCCTCTGATTGCCGTGACAGCGGTTTATATTTTCGGTCAAGCGCTAGAAGGCTGGGTTCTTACCCCTCACCTAGTTGGCGATAAAATTGGACTACATCCCGTGGCGGTCATTTTTGCATTGATGGCAGGGGGACACTTGCATGGGTTTGTAGGAATGCTGATAGCATTACCATTGGCCGCTATTATTATGGTATTCTTGGGTCATCTTCATCAGAACTATAGAAAAAGTCATTTTTATCATGCGAAATCTCTTGACAAGTAACCGTTAGCAGCCATCCTATGCCTAATAGGCATTAACGGTATGCATGCTTACTACTTTAAAAAAAAGAATTAACCCCAAAGCTGCGTAAGATGTCGGCAACCTATAAAAGAGCAAGAACAGTGAACTTAACCAATATCCCAGTATTTTCAACTTCAATGAATATAATTACCCGCAACCAGCACCTCTTTAACTGTTTTTAGATCCTGTTACGGATTAAATATCGTATATGAGTCTGCCTATGCAACTACCGTTAGATATCGTGCTGAGAGATGACGCAACATTTGCCAACTTTTATGCTGGTAGTAATAATACGTTGCTAAATTTGCTAGATATTGACCAAAAACGATCAGGCGTAGATCGCGAGCAATTTATTTTTATCTATGGACAGAACGGGGTTGGTTGCACTCACCTGCTACAGGCAGCTTGTAATCAGGTAGATCACTGTATAGGAAGAAGTATTTACTTGCCAATGTCAGAGCTGGTTAATTACTCTCCTCAGTTACTTGAGGGTATAGAGCGCCTTCAGCTTGTTTGTATTGATGATATCGGGAAGGTTGCCGGACTGCCTAAGTGGGAGGAGGCTGTTTTTAACTTATTCAATCGCTTGCATGATTCCCAAACTAGATTATTGGTAGCGGCTTATGGCCTTCCAAAATGCTTGGGTATTAAGCTGCAAGATCTTGTTTCTCGTTTGAGTTGGGGCCTTACTTTTCAGGTTCACCCACTCAATGACGATGATAAAGTAGCTGCCTTGAAATTAAGAGCTCATATGAGAGGATTGGATATGAGTGAAGAAGTTTCTCGTTATATTCTTTACCGGAGTAGTCGTGAGATGGGCAACTTATTTAAGATACTTCATGAACTTGACGGGGCTTCACTAAGAGCCAAGAGGAAGCTCACAATTCCTTTTGTTAAAGAAGTTATGAACTGGTAGAAGATTTTACTTATACCCAAAGGATTTGTAGTTACTACACGGGGCAAATGAGTGAAACCACAGGAGCTTGGAAACACTAAGCTTCTATGACGAGCGTGCGCTGATAATAAAATAGCTGATTCAAAAGCTATAAGTATCTGCCAGTCTCAATGAAAAGTCATGTTAGGCAACAAACGCACCCCAATCCTTCTAATAGCAGGTTTGGGGTGATCAAGAGCAGCCAGCAACCTATCAGCCTCAAAGGGGAAGATAGTGTGCCAATCTTTCTTTTCGTCCCCACACCCAAACTAGGGTGATAGGGTTAATCAGATACCATATTTAAACTTGAAACTTATTCGCTGAAACTTGACTATTTGCAAAGAATTAGCACTCTCTTGGCTAGAGCTTTTATCACGTTTTTCGCAATTTTCTTGGCTTTTTCGGAGGCTCTTCTCCTTCTTCGCTAACGACTAAAGTATTTTGGCCATCTTTCTCACTTGAAGTTGCCACGCTACTTTCTCGGCTTGAATTTCGCGAGCTTCTTGTACTGTGTCTTTTTGATAGTTTAGCAACTCGATCAGCCATTCCCTTCACATTATCAGCAGGCTCAGAGCCCGTATCAGAAGTCATTGGTTTAGGAGGAAGAAGACCTGTTTCTTTGTCACTATCCATGTTTTCAGCTTCTTCACCGCTCAGACTTGATACCTCTACATAATGATCACTTGAAGATTCTTCGTCGACTCTAAGGTTTGAAGCCTCGCTTGAGTCCTCCTCATTACCTTTCGTTACCGCGTTAAGCTCGTCGTTTGATAGCACAACTCCGGTAGGGTTGCTGGCCTCTGATTGGTCTCTATCAGGATCAGAGAGAGCAGTACAAGGCTCATCATCGCTCTTGCTTTCATCTTTTTCACATACTACCGCTAGAGGACGATCCTGAATTGTGGGAGAGCCGAGTGTTTTCCTTGCTGTCGAAGTATCCACGTTATTATAACTACACATTTGTCTGCATAGACGGCGTACTTCGTTTGTTGATCGTTGCGGTTGATTGTCTATAATTACTATTTCGTCTTCTCCATCTATGAAGATTATCTCATCCTCTTCTGACTCTTCTGGGTCATGATCTTTTCGCGTTACAGCATGAGTGTAAAGCTCACGAACACTCGTACTATTATTTATCTGAAATTCTGCTATAAAATACTGATCCTGTTGATCTGAAAGAGGTTCTCGCCCTGAAATCTCAACCTTAAAAATCAGTTCCCCTTCATACGTCAGTAACTGGGTAACCTTGCAAACATCTCCTTCCTTGCTTTCCTCTCTAGCAGTGCCAATTATTGCTTCTATGTCTGCTGTCTTAAAATCTACCAATAGCATATTGTTTTGTGACGTTTCGAGAGCGATATTGATTACTTCATCGCTAACAAAATGAGCACCGATGTATTCCATTGGCACGCTTTGATCAGTGTCATCTGTTGTATCTTTCGTCGCTACTGGATGAGCGACACAAATACTATGGAAAAATATCAAACACAATCCAGCAATAGTGCATACGTATGATCTCAGTCTCATTTGTTAACTCCTAGTTTCTAGTTTTCAGGTGTGCTGTAATAGTGATAACCATGCGTCAACGGTCATCTATAAGTGCGCCAAGCAACAATAGTCGTTTACGCGCTTGCAGCTTCGACAATATAAATTAATTAACATACACTTGCAAACTGCCACAGATAAAATTCGGCGTATACCATACTTTAAGCTACTAACACAGCACTGGGATTCCTATCAAATTGATTGAGTTCAATAATAATACCAAGATTTGAATCCTCGTCGTTATAAAACACAAAATAATACAGCTTTTGATCAAGGTGCTATACAAATAACTACAGATCTTGAAAATGTCAACAGGTAAGAAGAAATAGAAATATGCCGCATGAACAAAGTTATTCAGCAATTAAGGTGGGAGCTTGAGCATAAATTAAAAAAGCAACAGAAAGAAACTGGCGATGCGAAATATACGCTTTTCGAGCAGGTATTTGAACAGGGTAACTATGTAAACTGGATCCATATAATCCAAAGCTTTCTGTGCAAATATCATCAGAGTTATTTAAGTGCCGAGTAGGTCACAAAGCGAATTATAGATGATGTGGTAAGATGGGAAGCAAACACACCCTTGAGTACCCATGAAATCGTCAATATACCTCTATCATGGAGCTCTCTCCAGCTATTACCTGCGTTTATCGTCTTCAGTAGTATCAATATTATCCTGCTTTGAAAAAGCTATATGCTTAGTATGGTGCTAACGATATGCTGTTAGGAGATATTTTGCTTTTTCGTATAGGGGGAGGCTATTAAAGATTCGTCACAAAATGTTGCTGATCTTGTTTCTATCCTCATGATATTTTAATCAATGTACTCAAGAAGATATGGCGTACTATGGCTACAACCGTTGGTGGAGATCATCTGCATCATTCAGTAAAGAAGCCAACAACCTCACACTTTGTGGCCGCGTAGCATGGATATAATTCAGGCATCAGACGCTTTCTTGCCTCGTTTTGAACGCGGCTGAATAATCATGCGCACTTTGCCTTTAGAGCCATTATTATGAGACTTTCCTGTAGCACTCACGGTCTGCTGCAACATATCATATTCAATCATTTGACCTTTGAATACATCACCACCCTGAGAAACCTCAGCGTCTTTCAGTAGTACTATTTTGTCATCTGATACATTGTAGTCAATGCTCACTCCCCAAGCTTGTAGTTTACCTTTGGCTCCTTCCTGCTGCTCTGCATAATATGCTCGTTTGCCTTCGGCAACGACTCTGGTCAAGTTCCGTTCTTTATTGCTATATATTGTAACAATATCTCCTTTGATCTGGGTTGTGCCTTGGGTCATGAGAACGTTTCCGCGATAGACTGATACGCCTTTTTTGTTATCAAGGGTTGCGGAGTCAGACTCTATTTCTACAGATTTCTCACGATCTTCTGGGAGGGCCAAAACAATCCCTGGAGTCAGTATTGACACCAAAAAAAAAAGATTAATCAGGTACATACAAGCCTCTAACTCTAAATTTTAAATGTATCAGGCCTTCATCATAAAACACTTCCATGCCTGTAGCTCGTGTAGAACCATGCTTGCTAGTTATTAGTACGTTTTTGTCTGTTGCTGCAATGTTTTTAACCACGTCCAAAGTAAGGTATTCAGTATTCAGGTCTACCTTTTCACCAGTGCTCACCGTACTCTGAGTTATAAGCACTTTCTCCCATAGAATTGCTGTTTCGTTTCCAGACAGGAGTTTGCCGTTAATGGCGTCTACTTCGGTAACTTGATCCGGTGTACTATAGTTAGTCACGTGAGGTAAGCTCAACAGTGTGGTATCATTATTTGGGTAATGAGAAATATGTTTAGCTGATGCTTGGTATTCAAGCTGCCCCATGTCATTGTATTTCAGAGTATTAACCTCTTCCATAAAATAGTCCGCACTTTGCTGAAAGGCGGGAGTTTTTTTCTCAGAGCCAGAGTGCAAATTTTCATAATAAGCCCAGTAGCCTATACTCAGCAGCGTGAAAAAGAATCCAATGATTACAGGATAGTTCCGCTTTAACATAATCAGATTTTTAAGTTAAAATAATGGTGCATTTTGGTATCCTTGGTCAAATAATCCCGGCCTTCAAGAGATCGTGCATATTGATGGCACCAACAACTCGATTCTCATCATCCACGCAAATAAGAGCGTTAATCTTGCCGTCATCCATAATCTTAAGTGCCTCTGCGGCCAGTACGTTAGGTGAAATGGTGGTGCAACGAGACGTCATAACTTCGTTAATGACCGTATTAGCTAGATGAACATCATGATCCAAAGCTCGCCTTAAATCACCGTCGGTAAACACACCCACAACTCTCCTATCGTCATTACAGATAGCTGTCATACCTAAACCTTTTTGTGTAACCTCAAGTAAGGCATCGCTGAGCAAAGTTCCTTCCTTTACCGCAGGAATACGGCTGCCGATGTGCATGATATCCTTCACTTTCAATAATAATTTTCGCCCTAGCGTGCCACCTGGATGAGAAAATGCAAAATCTTCTGCTGTAAAACCACGCACTGTCAGAAGGCTAATAGCAAGAGCATCACCCATAACCAGCTGAGTGGTTGTGCTTGAAGTTGGAGCAAGACCAAGGGGGCAGGCTTCTTTTTGTACGCCGGTATTCAAATTAACAGTAGCAGCCTCTGCCAACGTTGAGCCAACACATCCGGTCATACTGATTAGAGGCACTCCCATTCTTTTCAAAAGAGGTAATAAGCTGACAACTTCAAATGTTTCTCCTGAATTAGACAGAGCCAAAATAACGTCTTCATAAGTAATCATACCCATGTCACCATGGCCGGCTTCTCCTGGATGAACAAAATAAGCCGGGTTTCCTGTACTGGACAACGTTGAGGCAATTTTCCGAGCAATATGGCCTGATTTCCCCATACCTGTTACAATCGTCCGTCCACGACATTCAAAAATTAAACGGCAAGCTTGAGCGAAATTATGGTCTATTTTGCTTTTTAAATTTTGAATAGCTTCCAGCTCAATAGACAGGGTCTGGAGAGCTGATGAAATAAATGTTTCATCATTAGTCATTTAAACAACAACCTACTTTATCTTATTGAGTATCATAATTAGCAAATGGCTTTACAGCAAAAAGCTCAATACTTATCTATTGTATACCAGCTTTCATTTAAGGTGAAAATATGTGGCAAACAAGCACTCCCACCACAAGCCTATGAGTAGTAGATTATTGAGAGCTAAAAAATGCCACATATTCAATGAAAGCGAGTATATTCTTTAACATTCTTCCCTAGAAAAATAACCAATATTGCTTACACACGCGAACAGACGATGCCAAAAATAGAAATGGTTTAACATATTTAAGACGCGGATTCAAATTCCAAGTGCATCACAGCTTAAGCTGCTAACGCAGCCCTGTGTTCACCCATTATCAGGACTGGTGTTTTGAAATTCAAATCTTTTCTTGGCCGAGAATTAAGCCGCATCAATGCTCGCTTCACCTCTATCTGACCGGCCTTCTTGAAGTCTGTATTTTTTGGAAAATATTGTCGTAGCAAGCCATTGGTGTTCTCATTTAATCCAAAGGATTTCAAGTTGCTACTAGGCGGCAAGTAAGCGAAGCCCCATGAGGCTATGAGTAGTAGGTGATCGGGGTGAGTGAGCGCAGTCAACAACGTAGCAGATTGAAAGGCGACGGGTATAATCAGTCGCTCCTGATCATTCAGCAACCAACCTGAAATCTGCTCTGGGCTCCACGCTACACGCAGCTTTTATTCAATCACCGCGATCATTTTTGGCGTCATTCTACTCGCCCGAGCCAACTCTGTACGCCGGCTATCTGTTCGGCCTTGTGCTTGCCTATGCTTATATTCACGTTCGCCAGTATTCCTTACCAACTCACTGCTCACCGTGGACTGGTTGGTGCCAATGATCTCCGCTATCTCCCTTTGGCGGCAACCGCTTTTCTTTAGTGCGGAAATCAGGAATCGTTGTTCGTAAGCCAGATGGTAAGTTGTCGTCATCACTTCATCTCTTGCCGGAGAAAAAGGTAGGAGCTTACCTTCAGCTGGCCCTTTCTTCTACCTAGTCAAGTGATGCGCTTCAGATTTGAATCCGACAGATACTAACGTATCTTTGCCACCTCCTGGAAGTTAGTATGCTATCCATTAAAGGTAGACTGAATGTATAACCAAGCATTATAAGAACAATAACTAGTGAGAAACATAAACCCGGCTAATCTACCAATACTTTTTGGTTGTTTACCTACGGAGAAAGCTACCAGCAACAAGGTCAAGCCGAGCATAACCGGATAATCTCGACTCATAACCAAACTATTAACTTTTCCAGGAGCCAATAGACCCGGCACAGCTAAAACAGCCAATAAATTAAATATATTGGAACCAACTATGTTACCCAACGCAATATCATATTGGTGGCGAACGGCACTCATTACCGAGGCTGCCAGTTCTGGTAGGCTTGTGCCAATAGCAATGATCGTCAAACCAATAATAAGCTCGCTAACGCCCATAAATTTTGCGATTTGCACAGCTCCCCAGATTAGAACCTGTGAGCTAATCAATAATACTATCAAACCACCAAAGAGCTTAAGTAAGGCAGTAGATGTTGGCAGCTCAGGCGTCTTGGCTGCTTCTATAAGAGGTTCTTCCAAGGAGTTTTTTTGCCACCTGAACATAAGGTAGAGCGTGAGCAATAAAAAAACTATTAAGACCAGGCTATCAAAAAAGCCTAGGTAAAGATTTAGCAAACAACCGCCAGCTATAATTGTTACCAGAATCAACCAAGGCATTTCTCTGCATACAATAGATTTTTTTATAGTCAGCGGTGCAATCATGGTGGTCACACCCAGTACCAAGCCAATATTTGCGATATTTGAGCCAATCGCATTACCTACCGCGATAGCTCCATGACCCTGGGTTACTGCCATGACTGACACCCATATTTCTGGAGCAGAAGTACCAAGAGATACGACTGTCAAACCAATCAGCATAGGGGATATTTTCCAGCACTTTGCAATAACTATAGCGCCTGCTACAAACTGATCTGCACTCCAGGTAAGGCCAATAAAACCAAAAACGATAGCAATGATAGCTATATCCATTATTATAGAGTCCTTTGCATAAGCAACTTATGTAACGTTATTATTCATCAAAGTGATTTTTAAAAAAAGAATGTATTTGGCTTATCGTTAAAGCTCGATGATCATGATCCAATGACTGCTGTAAAATCATATACGTGACTTTACCTATACCCATTACCATTAAAGGTGTGGGTAGGCGGCAAACAAACCCCGATGGGTCGATAAGTAGTAAGTGATTGGGGTGAACGAGAGCAATCAGTGATTAAGAACTGCCAATGACCTCACGCGTTCAATAGAAGTATATACGGGTGCAGTTCTTAAGCTGTGGATACAAAGCTAGCAATTATTTTGCCAAACGCTAAAATACACTGTTTTTATTTTTAAAAGAGAATTCTGAGAAACCCATGGAGAACCTCAATAACGCTATCAGTCCAATTCTCAATGACGCATTAGGTGCTATTGATGAAGCTAAGACTATTGCAGGTTTGGAAGAAATTCGTGTTCGTTTTCTAGGCAAGAAGGGAGAAATAACCTCCTTACTGAAAGGTCTTGGAAAACTAGGGCCGGAGGACAGACCAAAAGCGGGAGCACAGATTAATATCGGCAAAGAACAGATTCAGGAAGCTTTGAATAAACGTTTGGCGGTGATTGAAGTGCAGGTGCTAGAGTCCCGTCTGGCGACTGAAGCTATTGATGTCACTCTGTCCGGTCGGGGGCATGATTTTGGTACTATACACCCAGTAACTAGAACCATAGAACGGATATCTGATTACTTTGGAAGTATTGGTTTTAGCGTTGAGCAGGGTCCTGAAATCGAAGATGAATATCATAATTTTGAAGCGCTAAATATTCCCGAACACCATCCTGCCAGAGCAATGCATGATACGTTTTATTTAGAAGAAGGAGCACTGTTAAGAACCCATACATCACCGGTTCAGATTCGTACTTTAGAGAGGCTTGTTGCAAACAATGAAGAGCCTAATTTAGCTATAGTGTGTCCTGGTAAGGTATACCGTTGTGACTCTGATCAAACACACAGCCCAATGTTTCATCAAATTGAAGGGTTGTATGTATCAGAACAAGTTAGCTTTGCTGATTTAAAGAGCGTGCTGAGTGCTTTTCTAAGAGCTTTCTTTGAACGAAATGATATTCAAATACGCTTTCGCCCTTCTTATTTTCCGTTTACAGAGCCAACTGCAGAGGTAGATATTGAGTGGGGTCGACATGAAGATAATTCTATTAAATGGTTAGAAGTATTGGGCTGTGGCATGGTACACCCTAAAGTATTTGATTACTGCGGAATTGACTCGAAAAAATATAAAGGCTTTGCCTTTGGAATAGGGGTCGAACGTTTTGCCATGCTTCGTTACGGTGTGAATGATCTCAGACAATTTTTTGAGAATGATTTGCGGTTTTTGAATCAGTTCAAATAAATAACGAGCTATGAAAGAACTGATTTAAGTCTTTATTGCGGTGTGTTTTAGGTAGAAACAATGAAATTCAGTGAGCAGTGGTTGCGCCAGAGGGTCAATATTGAAGCAAATACTCAGGAACTGGTTGATAAGCTGACCATGGCTGGTCTTGAAGTAGATAGTTTTGAGCCTGTAGCAGTAAAGTTCTCCGGAGTTATTGTTGGAGAAGTTGTTGATTGTCAGCAACACCCTGATGCTGACAAACTAAAGATAACAAGAGTAAGTACTGGCGCTGAAGAATTTCAGGTTATTTGTGGAGCCCCGAATGTGCGCGTAGGTATCAGGGTGCCCTTTGCTATGATTGGAGCAACATTACTTGACAACGTTACGATAACAAAAGCCAAGCTACGAGGTGTTGAGTCTTTTGGTATGCTATGTGCGCAAGAGGAAATAGGGTTAGGGGAATCTTTTGACGGATTAATGGAGCTCCCTAATGATGCGTGCTTGGGTCAGGATGTTTTCGAATACCTGGATCTTGAAGATTGTAGTATTGATGTAGATCTAACTCCGAATCGTGGCGACTGCCTGAGCATTTTAGGTTTGGCGCGTGAAGTAAGCGCTAATTTTCTTACAGAAGTTATTGAAGAACCTGTGACTAAGGTTCCAGCAATTATTGAAGATAAATTTACTATTAACGTAGTCGCGAAAGAGGCTTGCCCTCGTTACGTAGGCCGCATTATAAGAAATGTAAATGTAAGTTGTCCGGCACCGTTATGGTTAATCGAACGCTTACGACGGTCAGGTATTCGCTCTATTGATCCGGTTGTTGATATTACTAACTATGTAATGCTGGAGCTGGGGCAGCCCATGCATGCTTTTGATTTAGCCAAGCTAGATGGTTCAATTCAGGTGCGCAAGGCTAAAATCGGTGAAAAGCTGATACTGTTAGATGGGCAGGAGGTTACGCTAAATGATAGCACCCTAGTGATTGCTGATGAGCAAAAAGCATTGGCAATCGCAGGTATTATAGGAGGAAAAGACTCTGGCGTTAATGCTGAAACCTTAGATATTTTCCTCGAAAGTGCGTTCTTTGATCCTGTCACAATTTCTGGAAAAGCCCGCTCTTACGGGTTACATACTGATTCGTCTCATCGTTTTGAGCGAGGTGTTGACTTCCAATTACAAGACAAGGCTATTGAAAGAGCAACAGCGATAATCCTTAATGTTTGTGGTGGGGAGCCAGGGCCTACGGTAGATGTTGTCAATAAAGAATACTTGCCTGAACGAAGAAAAATACGTTTGCGATCAAGCAAGGCAGCAGCGTTACTAGGTGTAGCTATTGAAGGCAGCTATATTGAGGCGCTACTCACTCGCCTTGGTTTAATAATGACGCCTATTGCTGCTGCAGATAAAGAATGGCTGGTGGCTATACCGAGCTGGCGTTTTGATATAGCTATTGAGGAGGACCTGATAGAAGAGCTGGGCCGTCTCTACGGTTATAACAATTTACCAATAACTACTCTTTCGATTCCTTTGAGAATAAAGAAAATGGACGAAGCAAAAGTTAGGGAATCAGATATTCGTCGTGTTCTTGCTAGTCGTGGTTATCAAGAGGCAATTTCATTTAGTTTTATTGACCCTAAACTCCATTCTTTGTTTGATCTGGAGAGAGAGCCTGTGGCATTGGCCAACCCAATTTCCAGCGAGCTGTCTGTAATGAGAACGTCTCTGTTACCGGGCCTAGTGCAGGCAGTTAATTACAATCTAAAGCGTCAGCAAAGCCGAGTACGATTATTTGAAACAGGTCAGGTTTTCATTAAAGAGAGCAAAGGGGTTAATCAGAAAACTATCAGGCAAGTGCAAAAGCTAGCCGCGGTTGTGACAGGTAACAGATTTCCGGAAAGCTGGGGTAACGATCGCGAAAAAGTAGATTTTTATGACTTAAAAGGTGATGTGGAAGTGTTATTAGCGATGGGTGGTAACAGCAGTGCCTTTCACTTTGCTGAAGGAGAGCATTCTGCCATGCACCCTAGGCAGTGTGCTACCGTTTATTGCGCTGATCAACGGATTGGATACATAGGGGCGCTCCACCCTGCTTTAGTTAAAAAAATGAATCTTTCTGTCGATGCGTACTTGGTAGAACTTGATCTTGATTCTGTCATAACTGGTACCGTGAGCAGGTTCGAGGGACTGTCTAAATTCCCAGAAGTTCGCCGTGATCTGGCATTTACTGTAGCGGAAGAGGTTGCTGCTGATAGATTATGCCAGGTAATCAAGGATGAAGTGGGCGAATACCTGCATAATGTCAGTGTTTTTGATGTGTATGCTGGCAAAGGTGTTGAAAAAGGACACAAAAGTTTGGCATTAGGCTTGACCTTTAGGCATTCTTCCTGCACGCTAAAAGATAAGGATGTAAATGAGCTGGTAGACAAGGTGGTCACCAAGCTAAAATATGACGTTAATGCAAGCTTAAGGAAGTAGGACTATGGGAGCACTGACAAAAGCCGATCTGACTGACCAACTCCACGCATCGCTTGGGTTTAACAAGCGAGAAGCAAAGGAGTTGATTGAACTGTTTTTCGAGCAGATATGTCAGGCACTGGAAAAAAATCAACCGGTTAAATTTTCTGGTTTTGGAAATTTTAACTTGCGTGATAAAAACGGAAGGCTGGGCCGTAATCCCAGAACCGGTGAAGCAATTCCGATAACACCGAGACGGGTAGTGACGTTTAAGCCTGGCCAAAAACTCAAAGCAAGAGTCGATAGCTATGCTGGAGAAGGAACTCAGGACGAGTGAGCTTCCGGTTATATCCGACAAGCGTTATTTCACGATTGGCGAAGTAAGTGATCTTTGTCGGGTTAAATCCCATGTATTACGTTACTGGGAGCAAGAGTTTAGACAGTTAAGCCCGGTACGCCGGGGTAATCGCCGTTATTACCGTCGTGCGGATGTTATACTGATCAGGAAAATTAGTAACCTGCTTTATAATCAACGCTTTACTATTGAAGGAGCCAGAGGGCAGCTAAGTTCTAGAAAAGTCGTGTCATCCGAAGATAAGGCGTTATCTGATACTTTTTCAGAGAAAAGTCGGGATACGGATGCCACCAGCTATTACCAGGGGCTTCTTAAGCAGACAGTAGTAGAGCTAGAAGAGTTACTGGAGCAGATGTCAAGGTAATATAGTTATAAAAAACCGGCTACTGCCGGTTTCTTTTTAATTTACACCAGCCTACTTACCGCCTTTAAGGCGTAAGGCTGTTAAATGCTCTCACTCCCTAATTATTCACACTCCTAGCGCAGAACTTCTCTCGTTTACGCTTACTCCTCGATACCCTCAATGGTATTGGAGTAAAAAATTATTTAAACATCTATACTTCTGCAGTTTGATTAATGCTCATATTTTTTCTCACAAGCCTGTTATATACCATTACCATTGAAGGTGGGGTAGGTGACAAACGAGCGAAGCCCATGAGCCTACAGATAGCAGGTTCTTGGAGTGAGCGAGAGCGGTCAACACCATCACTTTCAAGGGTAATAGGTATACCCTTGAAAGTTCAAGATGCAGGTTGCATTATCTCAAAGCTGTCATTCCTCCTGCTGACCAACAAAGCACCAATTTTTGATAAAGCTTGATAGAAGGGGTGATTTATTTTTTTGTCACAACTCCTTAAGAATTCTTTATCTCATCTTTTGCGAACTGAAGCCAAAACCCGTTTTGGTGTTGAGCAAGCGGGTGATCGGCAACCAGTACATTCGCGTAATTTCGCTGAGCCTCTTGACTAGTCATTCCTTGTTGAGCAGCCGCAGAAAAGAAAGTTGCAACTTTCTTTTCTGCATGCATCTTCATCACACCGCTGTCTAGATCCGACCACAATGCGCGCATAATGGCAGTAGGAGGTTGTTTAATGAACAAAGCGCTTAAATCGTCGCTTGAAAGTTTCCCGATATCATTCAACCATTTATCCATATCCGCAGGCTTTCCATTTGTTAAATTAGCATAGGTGCCATCTGTAAGCTGACTCTTGACCTCAGCTGCAGTAAGGCTAAAGCTGCTAAGGTTCTCGTACACGGGCTCCGATCTTACATTTGCATACAAAGGCTCTTCAGGAGCGCCTTTAGGTTGCGCACTTACGTTTGCATGCAAAGGCTTAGGAGGAATACCTTCTTTGGGTGGTTGATTTCCTGGAACTTCTGGTGGAAGCACGGGACCTTTTATCGGTTTGGGTTTCCTTCCCGATCTGCGTTGGTTGTTTATTTGTGCATACTTAGGCCTATCTTTAGAGGTAACTTCGGGCGAGCCGCCAGTTGTTGTCTCGTCTACATTTGCATGCAAAGGCTCTTCTTCAGGAGCGCCTTTAGGTTGCGCACTTACGTTTGCAGACAAAGGCTCAGTAGGAATACCTTCTTTGGGTGGTTGCATTCCTGGAGCTTGTGGTGGAGCTTGTGGTGGAGGCACGGGACCTTTTACCGGTATGGATTGCCTTCCCGTTTTGCGATGTTTGTTTATTTGTGCATACATCTGCCTACCTTTAGAGACAACTTTGGGCGAGCCGTCAGTTGTTGCCTTGCCTACATTGGTGTCGGCCTCATCATTGCCCTGCATTAGTTTTTGCAGTGTGTCTTTGTTCTTTACCACTGTATCAATTATTTTAAATTGCGCTGCTGTCTGGACGGCAGCGAACCGTTGAGTGCGAATATCGTCGACCAGAGCCTCTGAAGTCAAGTACTCAGTGTTGGCGCTATCCGAGTGGCTGACAGCATCGACAGCAACAAATACACCTGTCCTCCCGAGTCCTGCACTGCAGTGTACGGCAGTTGGACCAGAAGCGTCAGCCTTAACCTCATGGTGTAAGTGCGAAAGCTCTAGCATCTTCTCTGTGGATATGACGGCGAAGTCATTCCACTCCTTGCAGTAGAGATGAGTATGTTCTTTGCCATCTATACTCACTTTCACCATATCCACATTAAGGCCTCCATCGTTAGGATCATGCCTCCTGATATCAAGCACTCTAAGTGTGTGAGACTCTCCAGCTATATCTGGTATCTCTCTTTCATCTCCAAGCTTCAAACCCTCAGCTTCCACATAACTTCCTATACCAAACCCTTTTTCTTTATTAGTATTACTATCCCGGGGTGTAGTTAAATTTATTGAGACTGAAATATCCTGCTCACTATACATAGCGAGCAGGCTGCCAAGGCCAGTCTTCGCATTTGGTTTAGTGCTGCTCCCCTCCGGTATATCAACGGCTTCGTGACAAATAAAATTTTGCCCCAATAGATCCACCTTGTTAGCGTGGAGCTGGTGGGGGAAACTCGCGCTCTTAAATGTGACAGCGGTGTCCATATTGGCTTTATGAAAGTTGCCATAGCGCCTGAACATGCCTGCGCTTTTACCTCTTTTGTTTTGGTCTAGTGTTTGTGCTCCTAACATCTGGTCAAACTGATCTTTTAACGCATCATCTTTTGGGTCACCTTTTTCAAATATGTGTGCAGACGCTAAATCTTCTGGCAGCTGGGAGCTCTCCATTTTAGCTTTGAAATTGTTACGAGCTTTATCTCCTTTCTCCGGCAAACTGAGTGCTGCATCCCTAGTAGGCGGCTTCGCTGCCGATTTCTGTGGACCATTAATGCTCTGGAGGCCTTTTATAATCGCCTTTGCTGAAACGACTTGTCCCTTTCTCAGCATTAAACTTTTTTTTACCTCATTTGATACGCCTTTTTGCTCCAATATCCTAGAGGAAAGCTGCATTTTTAATGTCTGATAGCTTTTTTTTTGTACGAATTTTTTCACAGTTTTACCGAATTTTTCTAATCCACCAGCTTTTTCCTTAGCCTGGAATTTCTCAAACTTCGTCTGCAGTGTGCTAATGCTCGGTTGATCTATTTTCCCTGTCGCCATATTTCCATCCTTAACACTTTGTATATGATAAATAATATCTTAGTAGTTTATGTCTTCGCCAAACTCTAGGTTCATAGACACTCCTACTTACCTAGTACCTACTTACCAGCTAGCATCTTGTATTTTTGCATAATACTCCAAAAACTCTTGTATTTCCCAGCCCGCAATCCTTCACATAATTGTAAACGAAATAAAAAGCATATTCCATTATTTCCTTTATATAGAACTGTGAAAAAAGAACAAAAAATTTGACACCAGACATAATAAGTTGCTTTTGTTTAAACTTTGCTTTTAACGTTCTTTTTTCGTGCATCCTCAGGCGAGTTGAACATTAGATACAATTCCATTAACACTTCGGGAATCTGGCTACGCATGTCTTCTACTAATGATGGGGCTTGCAGAATCTCGCTAAATTCCGGCTCATCATCAAACAACCCAGAAACCAGCATGACGGGTATAAACAACTCACAAACTTCTTGCTCATGCTCTTTAAACCAGGCATCTACAGCTAGAAAGTGCGCCTCCATAAAACCTATACACCACTCCTCAATAGTCGCTGTAAAATTACTCTGCTCTTCTTTGCAGGAAAGCGTAAAGCCGTCTTCATTATTAAATGATCTATCAATCTCATCAGTAAGCAAGCAAATGGTTTTATCCAATATTCTTGTATCTTGGTTAGCTAGAACCGCTCCCTCACCTAAGATGGTTTCTCGTATTGTATCGATCTTAATGTTAGTAGGGCAAATTGTCAGGGCGGTTAGAAAGCCATGAGCACGATGGTAAGACATGCTATCTTCATTGACAGCATTGCTCTCTATTAACTGCTCAAAAGTTGAACTGATATTTTGCATGAACGCGTGTCCTGATAAGGCAAATGACTACGGAAAGATAATTCTACATTTAGAATTATGGCTGTGTCAGCAAAAACAAAAAGCCATTATAAACGGCGCCTTTAAAAGACTAAAGTGTGCCCACTCATTACAATCATTTGGTAATTGGGACGAATAGACGCAGAAACATTGGCGGATTCAAGTCTGAAGTGCATCACTTGACTAGGTAGAAGAGAGGGCCAGCTGAAGGTAAGCTCCTACCCTTTTCTCCGGCAAGAGATGAAGTGATGACGATAACTTGCCAACAACTGGCTTACGAACAACGATGCCAGATTTCCGCACTAAAGAAAGCGGTTGCAGCCAAAGGGAGATAGCGGAGATCATTGGCGCCAGCCAGTCCACGGTGAGCCGTGAGTTGGCAAGGAATACTGGCGAACAGTGGATATAGGCATAGGCAAGCACAAGGCCGAACAGGCGGCGTACAGAGTCGGCTCGGGCGAGTAGAATGACGCCAAAAATGATCGAGGTGATTGAATCAAAGCTGTGTGTAGAGTGGAGTCCAGAGAATATTGCTGAATGATCAGGACCGACTGATTATACCCGTCGCCTTTCAAGTTGCTACGTTGTTGGCTGCGCTCGCTCACCCTGATCACCTACTACTCGTAGGCTCATGGGGCTTCGCTTACTTGCCGCCTAGTAGCAACTTGAAATCCTTTGGGTATAAATGAGAACACCAACGGCTTGCTACGACAATATTTTCCAAAGAATACAGACTTCAAGAAGGTCGGCCAGATAGAGGTGAAGCGAGCATTGATGCGGCTTAATTCTTGGCCAAGAAAAGATTTGAATTTCAAAACACCCGCCCTGATAATGGGTGAACACAGGGCTGCGTTAGCAGCTTAAACTGTGATGCACTTGGAATTTGAATCCGCTATATTTAAAAAGCGACCTATACTCTTAACCAATAAAAACGTGTGTATAAGGCAAGCTAGATGAACTCCTTGAATCCAGAAGTATCAGATGGTTGGAGGTGGGCGAGAGCAGCCAGTAACATCGCAGAAATAGGCATGTATCAGCTATCTACCTTGTTCATAAATTGCAATTGATTACCAAAAACTATCTTTGGTTTTATTCATTGCTATCTGTAATCTGTGTTTGCGGGCCAGCTTGACAAGGACTGAGCCCTTCTTGGAAAATATGTGGACTATTTTAAATGCTTTTGGTCAAGCCTAGCTTGACTATGGAGGAATTCGTGTACTTTGGTGTTGTTCACCGTGCCTATGCTCGTAATCTCTGCTAGATTGCTGCGTACAGATAACAAGCTGCTCCTGGTATGAGCAGCCACTGAATACAGTCGTATACAACCAAAGGATGCTACCTCATGCCAGTAATTACGCTTCCCGACGGCAGCAAACGTAAATTTGCGGATACCGTCTCCGTGATGGAAGTTGCTCAGAATATCGGCCAAGGCTTGGCGAAGGCGGCATTGGCTGGCCGAATTAATGGTCAACTGGTAGATACAAGTACGCAAATCACTGAAGACTCAGAAGTAGCTATTATTACATCTAGGGACGAGGAAGGGGTCAATGTTATTCGCCACTCAACAGCTCATTTGCTAGCAATGGCCACTCAGGATCTTTACCCAGGAGCGCAGGTGACTATTGGGCCAGTCATTGATGACGGTTTTTATTATGATTTCTCCTATGAGCGAGCATTTACACTAGACGATTTAATAAAAATTGAAGCTCGTATGGAAGAGTTGGCAAAACAGGATATGACTATTGAGCGTTTAGTCATGACTCGCGCAGAAGCTATTAGCGCATTCAAGGCGCTAAAAGAAGCATATAAAGTAGAAATCATTAATGATTTGCCCGAGTCTTCGGAAATTTCCATTTACCGTCAGGGCCAGTGGATGGATCTTTGCCTCGGCCCTCATGTGCCTTCCACAGGTAAGCTAAAAGCGTTTAAGCTAATGCGGGTTGCTGGAGCTTACTGGCGCGGTGATTCCAGTAATGAAATGCTAACACGAATCTATGGTACGGCTTGGGAGGATAAGAAAGCTCTAACAGCCTATCTAAGGCGACTTGAAGAAGCTGAGCAACGCGACCACCGAAAGTTAGGCAAGAAGCTGAATCTTTTTCATATACAAGAAGACGCTCCGGGAATGGTGTTTTGGCATCCTAATGGCTGGGCTTTGTATCAAGAACTAGAACAGTACATGCGTAGCAAACAAAAGGCTTATGGTTATCAGGAAATAAGAACTCCACAATTAGCAGATAGAGTTCTATGGGAGAGGTCTGGTCACTGGGATAAATTCAAAGATGACATGTTTACTACCACCTCAGAAAGTAAAGACGTAGCAATCAAGCCGATGAATTGTCCTTGCCATGTTCAAATATTTAATCAGGGGTTAAAAAGTTATCGCGACTTGCCTGTGCGCTTGGCGGAGTTTGGTTCCTGCCACCGCAATGAGCCTTCCGGCTCGTTGCACGGCCTTATGCGTGTTCGGGGATTTACTCAAGATGACGCCCATATCTTTGTGACAGAAGACCAGGTTCAGTCTGAGGTGGCAATTTTTATAGACTTTCTTCATGAAGTCTATGATGATGTTGGTTTTGATCGAGATAGCATAATCTATAAGCTATCTACCAGACCAGTAAATAGGGTTGGGTCTGATGAAATATGGGATAAAGCGGAAAAAGCGCTGAGCGAAGCATTGAATTCTCAGGGCTTATCCTGGGAAAAGTTACCTGGTGAGGGTGCTTTTTATGGACCTAAGATTGAATTTTCTCTTAAAGACTGTATTGGTAGGATCTGGCAATGTGGTACTATCCAAGTTGATTTTTCCATGCCTGGCCGGTTAGATGCTGAATACGTTAATGACAAAGGTGAAAAGCAAACCCCGGTTATGCTACATAGGGCCATCTTAGGGTCATTTGAGCGCTTTATCGGCATGTTAATTGAACATTTTGAAGGAGCCATGCCCGCGTGGCTGGCTCCAATTCAGGTGGTTATTTTAAGTATTACCGATAGGCAGATAGATTATGCTAATAGACTGAAAAAAACCTTGTCAGAAAGTGGGTTTAGGGTAAATTTAGACTTGAGAAATGCGAAAATAGGATTTAAAATTCGCGAACACACTTTGATGAAAGTTCCTTACCTCTTAGTCATAGGCGATAAAGAAGTGGAAGATGGTACTATTGCAGTTCGTACTAGAAAGGGAGAGAATGTAGGTGTGTTAGAGGTGGAAGATTTTACTGATCTGCTGAAAGCAGATATTAGTAAGCGAGGCAGAGATAAATAATCAGCTGTAGAATCGGTCATGTGATACCGTAACAGAAGGCTTCATCTTAAACAGGATATACTCATCTTTTTTGAAGTGTGATATTATTTACTGCTCACACCTTAAATGAAAGCTGGTGTATTACTAAAAAACATTTTAAATGCAGGGAGCCTGCAAGAATAAAGGCTCTAGCAAGCTAATAATACTAAGTATTCGAAGTGATAGAAGGCGGCCAACACCTCCTATGACTTCAAGGATGATAATAATATTGATGTTTTTTTCTTACGGCTACTTGTAGTAAGTAGGATTAATCATTAGTATTTACAAGTCTGGCTCATTGATGTGTACACAGGAGATATCCTTATCAGACGTAACAGTTTCCGTGAGCGTCGCCCTCAGAAAGCGCCGATTAATGAAAATATCCGTGCCAAAGAAGTTCGCTTGATTGGTGCGGCGGGAGACCAGGTTGGCATTGTTGGGCTAGATGATGCTTTAGTTATGGCCCAAGAGGCAGGGCTGGATCTGGTTGAGATAAACTCAACCAGCGAGCCGCCTGTATGCAAGATCTTAGATTACGGAAAGCACTCATACGAGACGAAAAAGCAAAAAGCGGCGGCGAAGAAAAAACAGATTCATACCACGGTGAAAGAAGTTAAGTTTCGCCCAGGGACTGAAGATGGTGATTACCAGGTTAAACTACGTAACTTGTCGCGCTTCTTGACTGAAGGCAATAAGACGAAAATATCTCTTCGTTTTCGTGGTCGAGAGATGGCACATCAAGAGCTCGGTATGGGGCTGATGAAGCGAGTTCAAGCAGATCTAGAAGAAATCGGTATCGTTGAGCAATTTCCAAAAATGGAAGGTCGTCAGTTGATAATGGTGATTGCTCCGAAAAAGAAAAAATGATTTATACCAAAGGTGACTGGAGTGCAGTTCAAACCCTCTTTCACAGCTAGGTATAATCATAAAAGGCTGACTAAAGTTTGTAGCGGTAAACTTTGTGTTGCGTCACTAAATTAGTCAAATGTCGGCATCCTCGGGATGACCAAAGTATGGAGTATTGTTCATGCCTAAAATGAAAACCAATAGTGGTGCCGCGAAGCGTTTTAAGAAAACAGCTTCTGGCTACAAGCGCAAATGCGCTTTTAAGAGTCATATTCTGACCAAAATGACTACTAAACGTAAACGACAGTTGCGAGGTACCAACATGGTATCTCCTGCTGACTTAGGTCTCGTAAAGCGCATGTTGCGTGCTTAATTGAGTTTTGTATTTTTTTAGGAGATAAATCATGGCGCGTGTTAAGCGTGGTGTTGTTGCACGTCGCAGTCATAAGAAAATTCTTAAGCTTGCTAAGGGTTATTATGGTGCGCGCTCGCGTATATTTCGCGTGGCTAAACAGGCTGTAATTAAAGCAGGTCAGTATGCATATCGTGACCGCCGTCAACGTAAGCGTCAGTTTCGTGCTTTGTGGATAGCTAGAATCAATGCTGGAGCTCGTATCAATGGCTTATCTTATAGCCTCTTCATAGCTGGGCTAAAGAAAGCTAAAGTTGAGGTTGACCGAAAAATCTTGGCTGATCTGGCTGTTTACGAAAAAGCTATATTTGGTCAATTGGTGGAGAAGGCAAGAGTTTCTTTAGCTTAGCTCTATACCAGTCATACGATAAGATGCAATAATGTCTCTTGCGTTTGCCTGCCTTTAGTATTCGGCAGGCCAAATTATAGAGATGACCTCTTTAGCGCCTACCCACATTTCCGATTATGTGGGTGGGGGTTTGCGTACTTGAAAATACAGAGGCAGCGAGCCCTCACAACTATCTATGTGGGTGGTATTACTAAGCCTTAATCTCTATATTCCATTGAAGGCGTGAGAATGCTTGCTGACTGCACGCATCCTCAATGAAAAGTAATATAGATGCTTTATATTTCTCGGAAGACAAGTTTCTTGAGGATAGCAAGCATCAACTTGCCAATACTGCTTTCCGTCAGATATTTAAAAGCAGGGTAGGTACTAGTAGACTCACTATCTAGTATTCAGCGATCTTAATTATAATGTCGAAATATAAATGATCTATACCAATTCCATCTTGCTAGCGTGTGCATATACTATCAAAACTCAGGACAACCATATCTTTCTATCGAGTTACTAAGCCTGCTGGCTGGAAACGCTGCATTTTCAGATCAAGGCTGAGATTTCGTCTTTGGCTGTATTACACCCTTATTTATACATGCGCCACCTTTGCAGATAATTAATGCTGGCCATACCGGATAGTCAATAATATTAGTCCCAGATTTTGTGAAGTGCCTATGTACATCCTTGTCATACTCGTCACCATGTTTTGAGAAAAGTAGTTCACAAGGTGGATTATGCATCATCATAAACGTAATTAGTTCAAATACCTTGTAGGAAAATTTTTTAGCCGATCTGTCATCAGCACTGTCTTTATCTCCAAGGCGCAATTCTAATTCTTTATTATAAAAAATATCTTTCACAGCGTAACTACCATTCCTTGTCTCTAAAAAAATACTACGCAGCTTATCCTTTATTGTAATGTTACTAATAAGTTTTTTACTATCACTTGAATACACTTTCATGTCAGCAAACTCACTTGAATCAACAATTTTACTCCGAACATCATACAAATAATTATAACATTCCTCCACATAACTATGCATCTTTTGTATGCCATTAATCTCTTCCACATTATGATCTTCAAGCGCTTCCAGAAAGTCTGTCCATTCATTGTCATAAATCGAAGTATGTTTATCTCCCAGCTTTCCTATCCTTAAGCTGTCACTAAGATCAGCTATATCTGGATTGTCATTTTCCAATTTAGACCCAGCATGTGTGCTCAAGGCTGATAAAATATCAGACTTTAATTTTTTGATTTCTTCTTCATGTTCTTGATGGCTAGATTTGGTAATAATGCTTCCTAAATTATTATACCTGCGCACAAAATAATTACTGTCCTCAGGTTTTATGTTTTCTACTAGTCGAGCAAGCGTATTCTGTATTTCATATTTAGAAAGAAACTTTTCAACACTATTATCGAAAATAGTAATAGCTAAAGCCTCGCTGGGAAGGTGATCTTCAGCGCCTAAACTATCATCTTCTCCATCCTTATCACACTTTTCTTTCTCGCCATCTTTCTTCTTGTTGGTTTTTTCTTTTTCTATTTCATTCAGTTTTTTAATTTCCTCCATTGCTGCCGCTACATACTTATCAGTATTATTGTGCACACCCATGCCTTTATATTCTCCAGAAGAGTTTGTATGCAACTCTGCATTTATATTAGTGTCTTCAGAAGGAGGTTCATCACCTTCTATTAAAGCCTTATCATTGGAAGATTTTTTTTCTACTTCATCGAGCGGCGCTAGGTTACCATGGCTAGGCTGTGACTCATATTGCACGATAGGTTTTTTATCTTTAATAAGGCTGCGATCAGTCCAGACCTTTGTAAATGTTACAAACAGCTCAATGCTTTCAATACCAATATCCATACCTTCTTTTTGATACTCCTGTAATTGCTCTTCCATCCCTTCAATAATATAGCTAAGAATTGTATCTCTATTCGTACTTTCATTCAAATAAATACCAGCGCTATAAGGACAAACCCTCAAAACCTTGATTTTTTCATCATGATATTTATTATGTTCTTTTACTGCCCTAATATAGTTTTTAGCTGTACCCTTTACTTGATTAAATAAACTATCATTCTTAATTTCGCGTCCATTAGGGGGGACAATGTAAACCATACCAGTATTGTTTGTATTATTATTGGGACGATTACTGTCTTTAAATATGTCAATAATAACTGTTCCAGTTTTACATTCCTTTGAATTGCTTTTCTGCAAACCGTCATTTCCCAAATCGCCACGAATAATAGTAGATGCTACTATACTATCGCAAGGACTCTTCATACATAACACATCAGACTGTAACGTCTTCATCTTTGAGGCTAATTTTTCATGTACTGTCCCGCAATCCTCAGCAAGATCTTTTCCTAGCACATGGTGAAAAGCTCCATTACTTCCACCACCTCCAACAGTCAGGGTGTCATTACCGGCATTGCTAGTTACGATAGGCTGACCATTATCATTCTCATCATAATAAAGCTCAGAATAGGCGCCTCCTAGACCGGCAGATCCAATTTCTTCTAGCACCTTAACTGTAATGCCTGCTAGGAGAGAAGTATTTGTTGTAGAGTTTTCTATCTGTGGCTCACTTACTTTTGTCTTTGATATGTCTACGAAAGAACCACTAATATTATTAAATCTCTTTTTTCTGTCGATCTTGGGTTTTTGAGGCACCTTATTTAAAGGTTCATCAAGCGCATTGGTTTTACCTGGATGATCCTCAACCACACTCTTTTCTTTTGGTAAAAGTATGCGGTGGTTAACAGAATCTTCTATATCCTGTGAGAACATATCGATGTGATTAAAAAACTTCGTTGTCTTTAATGAAGTATCAGCGTCATTAATATCTTTCAATAGAGATAAAAGATCTTTCGATAATTTATTTAAATCATCTAATGAATAAGCCTCCGCTCCCTCAAAATATGCTTTATTATATTCCTCTATGTTTAGTTCCATACTCCGTATATCCGATTCTACTGTATCGGCTTCATTTTTGTATGAAGAAATCTGATTAGAGAACGCGCCATAATCATCTCTTATTTGATCTGTAACTCTAGTGGTTTTCTTATCCTCTGAAAGAAAATATTCAGCATGGGAGTCTAATTCTTTTATCGTAACGCGCATCTTCTCTAACTCTGTTACCATATCCTCTATTGAATCATGGCGATGTTGCGTGTTTTCCCTCCAGTCTTTAGTTTGTCTCTTAAAACATTCAATTTCTTTATTAACTGATAGTATCAACTGATCATGTCTAGCCTTATTATTACTTATATCCACGTCATTAATATCTTCGGAAGCATATGAAGAATTATGTGGTGTTGGTGCTTCAATATTATTATTTGCAACGGCACTGTTGTTATCTTTAATTAAATCTTTCCCCGGTTTTCCTTTATCAATGTTAATTTGTTCTTGTATATTAATGGTTTTTTCATGCTGCTCTTTTGTTTTATATACAACTTGATCTATTGCAGGATCCGCATTATTTGTTTGATTGATATCATTACTATAACTCTCATCAGCCTGTAACTCTAACTCTAAAAACTCATGTTCTTTAGGATATTTAGTTTCTGTAACGCCAAGGTTGTTAATTTTATTGCTAACACCTCCTCTCAGAGCATGTACACGACCTCTCAATTGAGAAGCTTCTAGATGCAGCTCATGGGCTAATTTCAGATTCTGCGATTGTTCAGACGAAATCTCTGATTCCACGCTATCTCTTGACATAGCCTCTAATATTTGAGGTTCTAACTTAATATCCAAAGACTTTGATTTTTCACAGCCTGAGACACACCTGCCATAGTATTGTTTGATTTTGGCCTGATTTTCAAGGCTTAACGACGTCACCTTGTTAATTGAATTAATCATATCTTCAAGTTGATTATATAAGCGCTCTCCGTACTGCTCCTCAGCCCCACTAAATTCTCTTGCCTCCACCATGTTTATACAATCTTTTAAAACTGATAAATTGTTCTGCATATCTAGAGCTTGCACATGAATAGATTTTGATCGAGCTTTTAAAACAATAAACTCCTGACTGTCCATTTCCAAGTGTGCTTTTACATTTTCACTTTCCGGTAACAATAGAGGAGGCTTGCTCACATCATGGGCAGCCACACTAGGAGCACCGATAGAAGACTGTTGAGCTTGCTGATAAGATAAGTCTTTATTACTAAACTCGCCATGTTGAAATGCCCCCCCATCCATTTGCGTTAAGAATGTACCATACAATGGATTAGGAACACACATGTTCGACTGAGGAGGCTCAGGCATAGCATAAAAACCTACGTTGCTCATCCCCATATTTTGATTTATTCCTAAACCGCATACTCCAGCTTCTTTCGGCTGAGCCCAACTTGGCGGTACAGGAAATTGATTCATACCGCCTTGATAACTAGGCGGCAAAGGCGTGGCCATATTCATTAAAGAGTTTATGGAGCACACTTGAGGCCAGAATGTTGGCGGCATTATTTGTTGCATGATTGCTGGAGTGGGTTGAGGGTATGCCTGCTGGAGAATACCAATCAATGCTTGCTTTTGCTGCTCAATACCAGCTAATAACCCATACAATATCTCTTCCCGAGAGGAAAGCATCTGGCTATACTGTTTCTGCCAAAGAGCATTGGAGAAGCCCTGAGGTGACTGACTAACAGGCAGATAGACAAGCTGATATCCTCCTCCAGCGCTATTATTTTGGAGTCCATGGACGAACATATAATCAGAGCTGTACTGAGCCATTTTTTGCCAGCACCCACCCACACCTGGCAACGGTTTCATCTGCCAAAATAAAGAAACCGGCTGTGCCGTGTAATCTAATAAAGGCCTTTGTAGCTGGTAAGTATTTAGTACGGAAGGTATTTTTATTTCTGGTTGAATATTTCGCACCGGAAACTGATTTGTTTCAGGAGCAGCCGCACCCTGCTGTTCGTAATTATGCATCCCTGTCTGAGGTAGAGGCTTTGAATCACCTACCCCTCCAAACGACTTCCCCATATTTTCTTCCTGTGAGCCATATTATGACTAGTTGTTGAATATCCATATAAAGGCCTCTGCATAAACAATCGATGCAAGGGTCTTGTGAATCAAAAGGCTTTTTAAAAAATGCTTCGGTTTTATCGTAATAATTTCACCACACTCGGGAAGAACCTGATTCTAGTCTTATTACAATCCGCAAAACTTTGTTATTTCTGACCCTTCATGGCTTCGCTTTATTTTATTACGCTTATTATTTTCTAGAGTCAAATTGCTGATTCGTGCAAAAGTCTCAGATATTCCTTATAGCTTAGGATAAATTTATATCTTTATTCATTTTAAATGAGATATTCATCTAATATCGATCAAAATATCAGCTCTCTGCTTGACGGCTGCAATCCAAAATAATTGTAAATATAGATGGTCGACAATATATGAGGCAATGCACCCAGCCCATGATCCTCGTATTTTTATGCGACTCTCCTTGTAGGGTGGGTTTGTCAATTGCTTTAGCTCACCCAGCTACCGGATATTTGCAGGTTTAACGGGGCTCGTTCGTTTGTCGCCTATGGTAAACGGGTGCAGTGTTTTCCTAAGTCTTTCGTGATTCCTTAGAGCGGGAACCTAGTATGTTATTGTTTTGCAATTTTCTCTTATTTTAGCGAAAGTATTGATTAAAAATGAAAAATTATTGTACCTGTGTAATCCTGAAGATTAAAACATAGTAAATTATGATTTTATGTTCGTCTATGAAGACTCAGTATTAGCCGTTTGATGAATCAGGAGCTTGACGTTAAGGTAGTTTAACGTAAATCAGTAATGGAAATCTCCTTGCAAATTAGCTAGGGTGAGGAATGTCAACTTGTTGCTACCTATGAAGGCGCCAATACTAAATGACCAAGGATAACGATAATTTTATAGAAATTCGCGGGCTAAAATTTTATCGTGGGGAACGCACCATATTCAACGGCATAGACTTGAATATCCCACGAGGTAAGATTGTTAGCATTATGGGGCCATCAGGAACAGGAAAAACCACATTACTGAGGTTGATCGGAAAACAGTTAAATCCAGATGCAGGCAGTATTATTATTGACGGCTATGACCTTGCTTCATTGCCAAGAGGTCAGCTATTAAAGCTACGACGAAAAATGGGAATGCTGTTTCAGAGTGGTGCCCTTTTCACCGATTTGAGTGTTTTTGAAAATATTGCCTTCCCATTGAGAGCTCATACTAGGCTACCAGAGTCAATGATTAGGGATATTGTTCTAATCAAATTACAGGCTGTCGGTTTGCGCGGAGCTTTCGACCTAATGCCTAGTGAGTTATCAGGTGGTATGAAGCGCAGGGTGGCACTAGCTCGAGCTATTGCATTGGATCCCGACGTGGTATTGTATGATGAACCGTTCGTAGGTCAGGATCCTATTGCATTGGGAATACTGGTTCAGCTAATTAGACGATTAAATAAAGTATTGGGAATCACCAGCATTTTGGTCTCACATAACCTGCATGAGACTGCAAGTATTTCCGACTATATATATCTTATTTCCGATGGAGAAGTGATTGGTCAAGGTCATCCAACAGTATTGCAAGAATCTCAGGACATTCACGTTAAACAGTTTATGAAAGGTCTGCCTGATGGTCCAGTTCCATTCCATTATCCGACAACCGACTTTCGAGATGATTTACTGAGAGGCGTCAATGAAGCTTGATATTATAGGATCACTTGCTCAACTAGGTCGATCTGGCTTCGAATATATAGCGTCCTTCGGTCGCTCAGGTCAATTCCTTGCACATGTTATTTTTATACCTTCGACACTCGATAATCGTTTATCTCTATTGGTAAAACAACTATATAGCATAGGATTCTTATCATTAATTATTATCACCATCTCCGGTCTTTTTATTGGTATGGTGTTGGGGTTGCAAGGCTATAATATTTTAGTTCGTTATGGCGCAGAGGATTCCGTCGGGCAGATGGTGGCTCTTAGTCTGGTTCGAGAAATGGGTCCTGTTGTCACAGCGCTGCTATTTGCTGGAAGAGCTGGATCTGCCTTAACAGCAGAGATCGGCCTGATGAAAGCTACCGAGCAGTTATCAAGCTTGGAAATGATTGGGGTTGACCCCGTTAAGCAAATTATTGCTCCTAGGTTCTGGGCCGGCGTCATATCTCTGCCCATCCTTACTGCTATTTTCAATGTTGTTGGAATATTGGGTGGTGCGATGGTTGGAGTAGATTGGCTGGGTGTGTATTACGGCTCATTCTGGTCTACCATTCAGGACTCTGTTAATCTAATTAATGATATTGGCAATGGGCTAATCAAGAGCTTGGTATTTGGCTTTGTAATCACTTGGATCGCAGTATTTCAAGGGTACGATGCCATTCCTACATCAGAAGGGGTTAGCATGGCAACTACTAGAACGGTTGTATATTCGGCACTAGCTATTCTCGGCCTTGATTTTATTCTTACCGCAGTCATGTTTGGAGCACTATAAATATGAAAATGCGCACATTAGAAATAGGTGTAGGGTCCTTTATGCTAGCAGGCATTTTGGCTTTATCTGTGCTCGCTTTAAAAGTCAGCGGTCTTTCTTTCAGCACGAATAAAAACTCCTATCAACTATATGCCATGTTTGACAATATTGGATCATTGAAAAAACGTGCAAAAGTAACCATGGCCGGGGTCATCATAGGAAAAGTAATTGATGTTTCACTGGACAAAGATACTTACGAGGCACTGGTTAAAATGGAAATAGATGAAGCGGTGAATAATATCCCCATCGATAGCACTGCTTCGATTGTAACAGCAGGACTCTTGGGTGAAAAATATGTAGGGATTGGCATTGGTGGAGACGCTCAGTTCCTTAATAATGGTGAATACATCGAAGATACTCAGTCGGCTCTCGTGCTAGAGGACCTAATTGGAAAGGTTATGTTAGCTCTTGTGAATAAAAAGGACGACAAATAAACCTGATGAATACACAATACTTCGAATTTATGAGTCCAAAATGGTTAAAACCTGCTTCTTATAGCCTATTATCGTTGATATTGCTATTAAATACGAGTATCTGCGTCACTATAGCCAATGCCAAGGATATGGCTAAAGGTATCGATAAAGAGATGGGTATATCATCTCCCAGCGAGGAGGCGCAAAAGGTTACAGAAAGCTTATTAAAGACATTTCGTGATAACAAAAAGCGTTATCAGAAAGATAACGAGGCCTATCTTGAAGAGGTGGACAAACTGTTATCACCAGTTGTTGCTTTTGACTCTATATCTAGGGGGGTGATGGGCAAGTACGCCCATCGTGCCAAGCCATCACAAATAAAACAGTTTGAAACAACATTTAAGAAGAGTTTGATAGCTTTTTACGGTAAAGCCTTGCTAAAAATAGATAGTACCAATACTACAATTCAACCAGTTAAAGACGTCTCTGACAAGATATTGAGTAACTATAAACAAGGAAAAATAAGACAGGTACCCGTTGAAATATCAGTGGCATCAAATCATCAAATTATAATTCTATCCTATGCAATGATCCTTACAGGTGGTCGCTGGAAGCTACGTAATATCATTGTTGATGGCATCAATATTGGTTCACTGTTTCGCAAGCAGTTTATGGAAGCAATGGATGATCACCGAGATATTCAGTATGTCGTTAATAACTGGCTTGATATCATGAATAATACTAGTCAGACAGAAACAAACAAAAACGAAAAAAAATAGAGAGTGAAAATATTATGTCTCTGGAGCTTACAGCACCTGGTTGTTTCAGACTTCTAGGTCCGGTAAATTTTGATAATGCAGCTAAAGTCTCAGCTGACGGAGTGGCGGCTGTGTCTAAATATCTTGTGAACAATCCTAATGGTTGCCTTGAAATCAACCTTGCCGAAGCAAAGTTGGCTGACAGCTCTACTCTATCGGTCCTTTTGTCGTGGATGCGTTTTGCCAACAAAAAATATATAAGATTATGTTTTTCAAATATTCCAGCTCAGATCCGAGCATTAGCCAAAGTATCCGATCTTTATGACCTAATACAAGCAACCAGTTGTGATATAAAGGAAAAGTAATTATGTATGATCTCGGTTAGTGACGAAGGCACTAGGCTTCCTGCATGCTAAACGGTTGTAGTCTACCCCCCCAACTTACTGCTATCCTGCATCTGCAATGACCACCTCCACCGGTACCATCTATACCAGGTACCATCAAAGTGGGTAGCAAACGCACGAAGCCACCTGAGCCTGCAAATAGTAGGTGATTTGGGTAAGCGCCGTCAACGCTGGATTCAAGCAATAATTGCAATCGGCTGTCCTGTGTAAACTTCGAGTGGTGTCCACCCTCCTAAAACCTTCCGAGGCATGGTATTGATCAACATTTCCATTGCCCTCACATCGTCTTCTATCAGATGACTCAACGCCATTTTTTTAGGCCAGGTTCTCCGAATGATGCCATTGGTATTTTCGTTAGTTCCACGCTGATAACTAGCATAAGGCTTGGTAAAGTAGATACTGCATTCATTGCTTTTGCTACCTTTTCATGGGCTGCAAACTCACCACCAGTATCTAGGGTGATTATGCAGACCGATGACACCCGCTTCAGAAGCTTGACCATACTTTCAGCAACAACTTCGGCGTGTTTTGTATCAATTTTCCCTATTAAAGTTAACCGACTCTTGCGGTCTACAAGGGTAACCAGATGGGCGTCCTGTCCATAAATCGTATCACCCTCCCAATCGCCAGACGAGACCGCAGATCAACAACTGAGGGCCGATCGGAAATATCGACGTCTTGGCTTCCATTTTTAGTTGAGAGCTACAAATATACCGGCAGCTGGCTCACCTATAAAATTTCAGTCAATTGCACTTATTATATTAATCCAGCACAACCTCACACCTTCAAGGATAATGTGTAAACAGCTTTCAAAAAATAATGAGGTATAAGCATAGGTATCGCAGTAGAGGTTAGTTTATGAAAACTAACAAAATTAAAATATTGATTGACGAGAGCGTGCCAGAGTCAGAAGTTTTTGTTGCAGGCGAAGGTTATTATTCCCACTTTTCTGTTAAGCAACCAGTTTCAGGGAACGCTGCTTGTGAGGCTCCAGTAAATGGTCTATCTTTGTCTATACTAATTTCCCTTGAAAGTGTGAGGTTGTTGGCGGCTCTCGCTCACTCCAACCACTTAATACTTGTAGGTTAGCGGAGGTTTTTTCGTCTGTAGCCTATCCACACCTTCAGTGGTAGTTGGTATAGATAGATTTATTGCCGGTGGTAAAGTCCATGCTGTCAACATACCTACCCTCGATGAATAGCCAAAGCAGACAAGTAATATTTAATGGTCGTACACTGGAGCAATGATGGATAAATTAATTATCACGGGCGGCGTACGGTTGGATGGAGAGATTAGAATCTCCGGTGCCAAAAACGCAGCGCTGCCTATCCTTGCTGCTGCGCTTCTGACAGAAGATACAGTTACCATCTGCAATCTACCACACCTTCATGACATTACCACCATGTTTGAGCTATTTGGCTGCATGGGGGTTGATTTGCTAGTGGATGAGCGAATGAATGTCGAAGTTTGTGCCCGCGCCATTAAAAACCTAACAGCCCCCTACGAGCTGGTTAAAACCATGAGAGCCTCAATTTTAGTATTGGGACCATTGCTAGCTCGGTATGGTCAGGCAGAAGTTTCTCTTCCAGGTGGTTGTGCCATTGGCAGCAGACCTGTCGATTTACATATCCGTAGTTTGCAGGCAATGGGAGCCGATATTATTGTTGATAACGGCTACATCAAAGCCTCAGTAAAAAAGCGCCTCAAAGGTGCGAGAATATTCATGGATATAGTAACCGTTACAGGTACTGAGAACATTATTATGGCTGCAACCTTGGCAGAAGGTGAAACAATCATTGAAAATGCAGCGAGAGAGCCGGAAGTGGTTGACCTAGCTAAATGTTTGATCTCCATGGGGGCGAAAATTGAAGGACATGGCTCTGATATCATACGAATTTATGGCGTTAAAAAACTTCATGGATGCACATACTCTATTTTGCCAGACCGCATTGAAGCAGCCACTTACTTGATAGCGGCTGCAGTCACTAAAGGCCATCTACGCCTCAAAAATGTTCAACCTAATACCATGAATGCTATTTTACTAAAGCTACGTGAGGCAGGCGCAATTGTAGAGTGGGGTGACAACTGGATTGAGCTAGACATGAAAGGACGTAAACTAAAAGCTATAGATCTGAGAACAGCACCATTCCCTGCAATGCCTACGGATATTCAAGCACAGTTTACTGCTCTTAACACAATAGCAGAGGGCACTGGACGAATCACCGAAACAGTGTTCGAAAATAGATTTATGCACGTTCAAGAAATGCAACGAATGGGTGCAAATATTGTTGTTATGGGAAATACCGTTATCGTTAAAGGTGTTGATCGTCTGAAAGCAGCTCCTGTCATGGCTACAGATCTTCGAGCTTCCGCTAGCTTGGTTATTGCCGGATTGATCGCTGATGGTGACACCGTAATTGAACGCATTTATCATATCGATCGCGGATACGAGTGCATAGAAGAAAAATTACAGCAATTAGGTGCCAATATCCGGCGCATCCCAGCTTGACAATTTGAAAAAAATATGGGTTCATGCTCAAAACCATTATAGATACAATTAGCTAAAATGGCAGTAAAGCCCATAAATATGGGTGTAAGTAGTTGTGATGAACGAACGCATCAGGCAGGCAAGTATTTTTAAATACGATGGTTATATACCCATTTTTGGGATCATATTTTCAATGTTAACACGCTGAGTTAATCTTTTGTCATTGATATGACAAGCTCATATGTAGGTTCTGTTGATAAACAGTGGAGACACCATGAAATATCGTTTGCTCCTAAGAATAAGCCTGCCTCTTTTATGTGCTATTAGCCTGTTAACGGCTTGTGGCTTTCATCTAAGAGGCAAGGTAAATACTAACAGTGAAATAGCAGCACTCTCTATTTCTGGAAGTGACCAAGGGTTTATTCGTCAGTTAAAAAGGGCTATGAACGATGCTGACATTCAAGTTACTGAAAGTGCCTCTTTCAGAATTAAAATTGTTCAGCTACAACAAAGCGCCGGAGAAAGTATTCATGGCTCAGTAGGGCACTATGATACATTGTTGAAACAGAGTATTCTGTATCAGCTTGAGACATATGATAACCTGCCGCTCTTTCCTCCAGTAGGGATAGTGGTTGAACGACATATTTCACAGGATCAGAATTTAGCCAGTGTGTCTCAGCCTATAGAATCTATCACTTATGAGGAGTTACGTCAGGATTTGATCTTCCGCATGGTTAGTATAGTGACCAGAATGTCCATAGAAAAGCTCAAAGAAGAAGAAGCCAGTGTTAGAGCAGAATTATCCTTGAAAAAAAAACGCCAGCTCCAAACTAAGGATGGCAATGAATGAAGCTAGGGCCAGATCAGTTAGCAGCTCATTTGCAGCGCCAGCTTTCTCTTGTATATATCATCAGTGGAGACGAGCCTTTTCAGGTATCAGAGTGCGCAGATCTTGTACGAAAAAAAGCTAGAGAGCAGGGTTACACTGAGCGTATAGTATACCATGTTGACAATAGTTTCGATTGGCGAGAACTGCTGGGAGCAGCAAGTAGCCTATCCCTATTTTCTGATAAACGCATACTTGAAATAAGAATGCCGAATGGTAAGCCTGGGGAAAGTGGCAAAAAGGCGCTAATGGGATATATGAAATCCATCTCCTCGGATAACCTTCTTCTACTTATCACCAACAAGATCGAAGGGCAGACTCAAAAAACGCAGTGGTTTAAAACCCTTGATAAAAATGGCTTATTTATTCCTGTCTGGCCTATTGAACCTAGTAAATTACCGAGTTGGATAGCTTCCCGTTTAAAAAGAGATGGCTTTGAAATAACTCCTGACGCTTTAATTTTGTTAGCTGAATGTATGGAAGGAAACTTACTGGCTGCATCTCAAGAAGTTGAAAAGCTCAAATTATTGGCTCAAGGTAATCTAATTAATGACAGCATTGTTAGAGAGTCCGTGTTAGACAGCGCCCGTTATGATGTATTCGATCTTGTTGATGCAGTCCTTGATGGAAACATTAAAGCCTGCATGCGAATACTGGGTGTATTAAAAGGGGAAAGTGTGGAGCCACCCGTGGTTTTATGGGCCCTAGTCAGAGAGATTAGATTGCTCAGCCACCTTAGTCGACAGCTATCCAAAGGCCTTAGCCAAGATGCAGCCCTTTCAGTGTCAGCAAAAGTTGTTGGTTTTTCTCCATACATGCTTAAACGCAGATCACGGCTAATACATAAAGCAATTATGCGTAACAATGAAAAAAATTTGAGGTCCATGCTGATTGAAGCCGGACAAATTGACGCCCAGATAAAAGGGCTGAAAAAAGGCGATCCTTGGCATAACCTTCGAGCATTATCTCTTACCCTTGCAGGCGCAACATTTTTAAACACTGGAGACTATTGAGATTTCATTGCATCTAAAAATCCAAATCACTCAGCCACATGCAGCCCTGTGTTCTAGTCTAAATTAAACCTCCTTTCGGAAGTATTCAAAAAAAGCTTCAATCAAGTTAAGTTTGCGTAGATGCGAGCCGGTAGCTGTCAAAGTGACTAAAACATGCAGGCTGAATTATGAATAAAATATATTTATTGGTTGTTATAACATCGCGGATTCAAATTCCAAGTGCATCACAGCTTAAGCTGCTAACGCAGCCCTGTGTTCAACCATTATCAGGGCGGGTGTTTTGAAATTCAAATCTTTTCTTGGCCGAGAATTAAGCCGTATCAATGCTCGCTTCACCTCTATCTGACCGACCTTCTTGAAGTCTGTATTCTTTGGAAAACATTGTCGTAGCGAGTCATTGGTGTTTTCATTTATATTCGTCGCCTTTCAAGTTGCTACGTTGTTGGCTGCGTTCTCTCACCCATATCACCTACTTTCGTAGGCTCACGGGGCTTCACTTACTTGCCGCCTAGTAGCACCTTGAAATCCTTTGGGTATACAAAGGTTTGCTTATCTATGGGGCATATTTTTCCTTAGCAGCCTCCTCTTTTTTGGGACGAATGAACTCAAAAGTACAATCTTCGTATAGCTCTGAAGTGCTTCCACTATAAATTGATTTTAATGAAATTTTACTATCTAAAGGGGCGAGTGTGCCACAAGAACTTTTGTGTTTTGGCAAGAAAATTACTTTTGGAGCAATGACAGCAGAGTCTAAAAAGTAATTTAATTGGGAGTAAACATCCATGTCTATAAGCAATTTTTGAATCGTCTCATCTGGATGGCAGATGTCAGATACTTTAATGTTTGTATGTACTTTAAGAATGTCTAATAGGATAGATTTGATGGTTGGATGTGATTGTTTGACACCTTTTCCAAAGATAGATTTGCCTATAAAATGTTCAAAAACATTATAAAGGTTATAAGGTTTGCTTTCCTCAGGAAAAATTTGAGATGGTTCTTTGCTCCAAATATTTTGTTCGTTCCAGTCAAAACTGTCTAATCGATGCGCTATAGAATACCAAGGCGCACAACCAACAATAAAGGATCTAGTCTTATCTTGTTGATTGGTCTCTAAGACGATGGTCTCGGACATTTTTGGTAATTTTTTCATAAAATAAGTTAATTCTTTGTTGGACATAAAGTAGCTCAGAACATAGCGTATGGGATAATTATCTACTTCTGTCTGTATATAGTCAGGAAGTTGGCTAATATCGTCAACAGAGACTTTAATTTGTTTCATGTCAGAAGCCGCATACCCTGTTTCACAAGCATCTTCAAGAAAACATTTTCTTGAGTGCGCGTCTTTTACTATGTCTAGCTGCCTGTCGTCCTCAGTCATATCAATGTCACTAATTATTTCGTGTGCATGTGCTATGATTTCTTTTTGGACTGATTTTAAATCAGCTTGGCGGTGTAAATGCCAGCTTATAATTAATTTTTGTTTGTCGACTGTGTTTATATGGCTCTTAAATATTTCCTCTAGTCTAATAGTTTTTAGTTGTAGCCACTTGAACTTATCGTCAATGCTTTCTTTTCTGATTTCTTTAAGGTCATCAAACTGACCAGTCTGATCGCCGCTAGCATTTGACGCAGCAAAGGCTACTATGACGCCACCCATTATGTATAAATTGTTTACGTTGTTTTGATTAGCGTTGTTGTGGTTATTGTGCTTTTGCCTTTTATCATCGCTATCATCTTTTTCTGTTCTGTCTATCTTCATTGGTTTACTGTTTAATTGCGTTCCTTCCGGCAGAAACTCTGGTTTTTCTACCTGGGCTACACTTGGCTCCATTGCGATTTCCTCAGATATATGCATCGATGCATCTCTTCGTTCTCTATGATGAACAGTCCCATTAGTTGAGACTGGCTCAGGTTCTTCTGTTGGTACCTGATTAACTATCTCATTAAATGAATCAAGAGCAAATATATCAGATAAATTTGTTACTCCGTTTGGCGTATAGCTATTGATTAAAATAGCTAGTTGTTGCACTTCATTAATGAAGTTGCTTGAAGGTATATGTAATAATATTTGTAATGCTATTATCTGTTCTGTTGTTGGTTGTGGCATTGATTCGTGAAAACTACAAAACCTGCTTATAATTTTGCTGGTTTCGGCAACTTTTGTACTTGTTATGTTTTCAATCTTATATGGAATAAATGTTTTCTCTTGTTCCATATACTGATACTTGACAACTGATAGACTAGTACCTAGTTTTTTTTCTATTATGTCTATTATTTTTGTTAGGGGAGTCGTCAAGCTACCACAATGCAATTTGCCATAAGGATGACCCGTGCTAGGTGAGGCTGGTGCTTCTATATTTTTGTCATGTAATGTGAAATTATATTTCTTTTTACCATTTGTCTTTACTGAATACGCCCCTGTTTTAGTTAATGATTTTATAGTGTAATAACCATTTTCATAATCTAATATTTCTGGCTGAGGATCCATTACCTTCTCTGATGTTGACCTATCATTGTATTCTATATGATTAGGTGTATCATTTTCCAAATAGAAGCTAACATCAACAGGTTGCTCAAGAGTACCGTATTCTGTGTCATAAATATTATGACGTTTCATTATATTACCTGCTGAATCCTCGTAGGCTAAGAAAGGTTTAATGTCAGAAACAGCAGCACGATCTCTACTGTATGCAGGAAAAGAGAATAATGTAACTGGTTTATATAATTTAATTCCTTGATTTCCAGGTAACTGTTCTTGTGCTAATGGTATCCTTGTTTTAGACGCTGTTACCATATCTAAATATTGGCTTTGTGTACAAAAGTTACCTTTTTGTACCCATTTTTGTTTAAATTCCCTGATCCCTATTTTATATGTATGGCGTGTGTATGGAGTTTTTGATAAGCTAGCGAATAGGCTGTCTTCATTATTTAAAATGGCGAGTACAGTAGTCGGGGCTCTCTGCTTATAATAAAATCCATTAGGGGAGACTAAGTAAAGTGTCTTCCAGTCGCTGGTAGTAGTTATAGGAGTAAAAGCATCAAAAGAAATCTTTAATTTATCATTGTCTGGATCATCAGTTCTTATATTGTCAAGTAACGTCTGTAGCTTTTGTTTGTTCTTGTTTATGTTTTTTTCAATATTTGCTTTTGAAATCGTTTTTATAGGAATTTTTATTCTTTTCATTAATTGATCAGCACTATGTTTGTTTACCAACGAATCTGTTTTGTCATTATTGATATTGGTGACAATATCGGCTTTTTTTAGTCCTGATAAGATCATTTCTAATGATGCTTCGCAATGACGTTGAAAATCATCTTCATCGGCTTTATTTATATCGCGATACTGAGGGTTTGATAATGTTGTTAAATCGCTATGTAACTTATCAAGATGTGCGAAAAATTCACTCTCTCTTTCATTTAGATCGTATTCTTCGCGCATGTCGCTTATGTAGTTGTCTCTATCTTCTTCTTGTTTTTTAATCTGTTCTTTAACGTATTTCTTTCCCTCTTCTACATTACGTCGTATATTAGTACGGCAGTATATTACCCCTGTAGAATGATTTGTGTTGCATACTTCCTCATCAAAGTAGACCGCCTGTTTCTTTGTCTCTTCTTCTATAGTGCGAACCCTTTTAATCCAAGTTTTGATGTTTCTTGTTATCATTTGATAGTTGGATTCAATCTTATCCTTTATTTCTTCAAATAGTAGTACAGTATTTTCCAATAATCTCCCATTAATTCCTGATGCAACAATCTCTTTGGTGATATGGCCATTTTTGTTAATGTGTTCGAGTATAATAAAAACCCATTGTTTAACTCCATCTGATTGCAGAGGTGTGGTTAATTCATACATAGGATTAAATCCGGATTTTCCTTTTACAGGAATAGCATGAAGTTCATAAGTCTTGCCATTAACTGAATACATTTTGTGGTAAGGATGCATAGGAACTTCCATAAGCATTGCTATGTCATCTCTTAAAACGCTATGTATAAAAAGTGTAGTGCCAGATAATAGGTCATTTACGGCTTGTGCATATCTGTTTTCATTCGCTTCTTTTGCATTGGCTAAGGATAAGCAATCTACCGGTTCACAGTTAAGAGCACCTCTAACTATAGTACCTACGATAGGTATCCAAGATGTTCCGCCTGTTACGGTTAGGTATTCTCTAAAAATATTTTTGTCATTTTGATCCATATCATTGTAAAGTAAGTGGTTTTTTGCAAATATATATATTTCTGAAAGAACTGATGATACAGCGAATGCACCTGCAGCAATTGCGCTACCTCTACCTACTCCTCCTGGCTGGCGGAATTTCATAACTTTTAATCGACTCGAAATAGCATTACTAAAAGTTTTATATATATGCTTATGTTGAATGTTTTTAAAATAACTAAAAGGTTTTTTATTAAAGGATGTTTGTTTTTGTCTCGTTACTTTTGGCTTGATAAATGTTTTTATTTTAAGACTTTTCATCATGCGTGATAGCGATTTTGATGTTGTGGAGCGCATTCGTTTGTGTGCATTCTGTAATTTATTAATGGAGCAGGAGCCAGATCTTTTGCATCTAATTATGGGTTCTCTATTCCGCCTATTGAAAAGGCGTCGTAAATTTTTTCTTAGGGATAAGGGGCTAGATTGGGATGCGTACTTCCTGTTATAGTAAGACTTTCTACGCATTTCTGTTTTTTTATCGAATTTTTTTCTATGATATAGGCTATTTCGAACACGATTCAGATTTGTAAGAACTTTATCTTGTATTTTTGGCTTGCTCGATATCAGTTTATTTACTTCGCGTGCAAAGTTTCTTGTGTCTTTTGGCATCATATGACTGTGTTGATTTTTAAATTTTGTAGTTACTTCGCCTTTTTTGTTTTTGTCCAAGTAAGGCTGAATGCCTGCCTTCAGCACTTCCTCTGCTGCCATTGCACAATTCTGTTTTATCATGTGATATCTTTTTCGTTGAACTGTTTTTTCCCAGGTGTGGAGCATAGTGTCAGTATCCAGCCCTTTAAAAGTAACAATGTTTTTTCCTTTTAAACCTGTTGTGTAAATTTGTTGTTTCAATCCACCTTCTGCATCTTTTGTATCTAAACTTCTAGGGTTTCCTGGCTCGTAATATCTTCGGAAATGGTTGTCACCAAATGAGAGTAAAACGGGTCCATTTTGTCGACTATCAAAAACCAGAAGGGCACTGTGGTAACCTTTACCAAAAGTAAAAAGAATTACTTTCCCAGGTTTTTTTACCAAAGCGATGGCTTTTTTTGCAGCTATATCCGCGTTAACGACCATTGACACTTTGATTTGTTGTTCTTGGCCATGTTTGCTTGTTCCAAAATGATTTGGCTGTTTTACTTGCCTGTTAATATGTTGTTGTACCTGTTCCCTTAATATTGGATGCCCGTCTCCTGTCCTTACTCTACTAATAGTAACAGATTCTTTAAGCCATGTCATCCACCTTATGGGGGTTGTTATAGTTCTTTTAAGTCCCCGTTTCACACGATCTGAGTGGTAGGCAGAGCCAAGTTTATATTCACCCTTTAAATCATGTTTTGCTAATAAAGTACTCCATCCATGTACATGGTCATAAATCAAAATGACATTTCCTACTCTGCTATCGCTCCTTATCTTTTTATAGTCCATGGCTGTGACGACACTGACAACGTTAGGGTAGTCATACTGATTACCAAAGCGAGAGTCTAGAAAAACGCGGTACTTTTCTTTATCATAATTTGTTATATAGATTGAGCCAGTTGTTAGTAATTCTGTAAAAATAATAGCTCTTTTTTGTTGCCTTTTAGGAATGTCTATATATTTAACAATGTCGTCACCGTTATTAGTTGATTTGCTCAGCCAGCCACCAAAAAAAACATTTTTTTTATTATTGCTTGTTTCTTCTACTACAGAATATGTGTTTTCTCCTGTTTTGATTAGTTTTAATTTCGAGGACCAGTTTTTATTTTTGCTTCTTAAGTTATCACTTATAACTATTAGATTATTTTTCATGAAACGGTATGGGTTAATCAATAGTTGAGTGACGATCGAGTCACCTGTCAACTCATAATTTACTGCTTTGCTTCCTCCCGTATCTGTCCATTTATCTAAGCTTAAAGTTTCATCGAAATCCATTTCATTGATATAACCAAATCGCCCATTTAGCTCCAATCTCCTTTCTTCTAGGTTTAACATTAGTCTTCTTTTATACTTTACGTCTGTGGTCAAAATTTGATTGATTAGCTTGCTAACAATATTTATTGCATCATCAACAGCTATTTGAAGATCTAACAAGAATCTATATTTTTCAGAGGCGTATTTGTATTCTATTTTTTCTATTTCTTTCAGAATGTTGTTCTCGAGCTCCCTTAAATATGATATTTCTGTAGCAAGTAAATGGTTTTGATTAAAAAGATCTCCTCCAGTATTACTAACTGCATTCATTATCCATTCTTGTGCTGGGTTATCTTTGTTATTAAAATTAAGTGAGGATAAGGAACGTACAATGTTTTCAAAACCGTTTTCAAGAGCACTTACTTCACTGGAGGATGGAACTTTAACTATACTTGATTCTTTTCTGGTAGGTAATACATTTTCATTGTTAACAAAATGGTCAGCGCCACTAGATAAAACCGTAGTGGAATTCGTTATCGTAGAATTAGTGTTTTGATTGTTAGGATTAGCATTGGGGCTACTATTTTGGCGTTCAGAATTGGCTTTTTCAGCAGGTTTTATTCTAGGTGGGCTAGGCGTGACTAAGGCTTCACCTAGCTGAAAGAAACTGCTGAATATTAGCAGTAAACTTGTTAAGACAGATGCTGGAGCACCTATTTTATTCTCCCAATTAAGTAACCAACTTCGTACTGCTTTTTTCTCTTTTGTGCGGTTACCTTCTTTATTCTGTTCTTTTTCATACTGGCAATTGTCAGCAGTTTCTTCTTGTTCATGCTGGCTGCTGTCACCATATTGTGCTTGTCTATATCCTTTGTTTAAAGAAGGCTGTGCTTTACTTGTAAAAATAGGAATGTCATTGTCTTTTAATTTATCGTTATTTTTCGATGCGTCTGATGTCTGTTTTTCTTCAGCAGGAAAAGAACATTCTGGATTATCTACTGCTGAGTATACTGTTGAGATAGAGAGATATGTAATGATGGCTATAAAGGTTACTTTTCTTATTTTAATGCATGATGGTCGGTGACTCTTCATGAGAACTTACCCTTTTTAATGGATGTTTTCTGTATGTTTTTTGTATGTTTTTTGATCTTATAAAATGTTTTATTTGTTGGAATGGTTTATTAGTTTGATTAGGTTTTTTTATGCGCTACTCGAATTGTTTTTTATAGGCACAAATAAATCTTCTCAATGGGCGTTAAACGTAACTGAAAACCTATAGGTATATACTCAAGTGTATTGAAGATGCTTGATTTTTTAGTGATTTTTCTTCAGACTACATTAATGTTAAAATTCACCCTGACCCAACAGCAAAAAATCGACTTGGAATCGCGCCATAAAATATTGTGGGATGTACGAGAGTATGACCGTATTAAAGCGATACTATTGTGGTCGAAGGGCGGTCAATAACTTTTATTGCTCAGGCTTTGAGAAAAAGTTAATTCACGATCAGTCGTCACATCAAAGATTACATAAAAAAAGAAAAACTTAAACCTGATAAATGGTGGCAGTGAGAGCCATCTAGATGATGAACAAACTCAACAATTGATTTAGCATGTATCTGAGAAAACCTACGCTCATACCCATCAAATTGTCGCTTATATTTGGCGAAACCGGCGGAGTTTCGACAGAAAATAAATCACTTTCTTGATGATACGTTGCCTAAAATTGGGGCTTCGTTAGTCAGTAGAATTAACGACAATTTTCATAGACTCAACTATGCATCTTGAATTCACTTGGGTATAGATGTTAACTACTAACCAATGGCAAGGGCGTATCTGCGAAGCTACGTCTGAAGGAAGCCCTAGGCAAAACTGCGAGCTTATGAACAAGAACATTATACTAGGCGTAGGCTGAAGACTAGTTGGCACAAGACAACGAAGCCAGGTGATCTAACGACCACCGTAAATGATGCAGTTGCGCAGGGAAAGTTGATGCTCTTATCTGGGGAGATCTGCTTAACAAGGGATCGGTAAATAACCAGTAAGGCTCTGGTCAATAAGTGCCTTGGCTTTTGAGTGTCATCAACTCAAAAGAGCGAAGCAGATGAAAGCGATAGCGCGCTCGCAAGTAATTGCGAATGTGATTAAGCAGAAGTCCGCAGACAGCATACGACGGCATGGATGCAGGAGGTAGATCGACTCAGGAGACAAAGCCGAGTAGTCAAGCGCCCATCGTAATGGCAAGAACACGGAAGGCCTGAACATCAAGATAAAGGAGGAGCTATGCCCAGTTTGAGAACACAAACGCAGCCCAGCGGTGACGAGGCTTAGCGTATGCGCATAAATCCAGCCTTTAGCAACAAACTATTCGAGCAAACACTGCAGCCTAGCAATCTGCAGCAAGCATGAAGGGTTATCATCAAGATACGTTCCATCTTCGTAAATTCCTGCCATCTGTAACGCCTTATTTTTTTACGCATAACGCCCAAGCTCACCTGCCGTTATGAAGCGTAGCGGAATAGCGGTCAGGTTGAGCGCTTTGTTAGGCATATTATTCTAATCAAACCGCCTAAATATTAAATTTGCAGTATTATGAATGTGTAAGTGTTTTGGAATATTATTATCTTATGCTCCTTCAGTCACTTCTTCTGCACAAGGCGATTAATAAATTAAATAACGTTTATGATATCTGAGGCTATGTGGCTTAAGAATCACATATTGTGGTTTATGTTGGAGTAGCGTTACCAGTACATGTATTATATATATTCATTACCAAACCTTCTGGAAGATCAATTTTGGTCTGATTGCCGCTTGGGCGAAAAACTACCCCGTTTTCATTCCCCATGGATTTTGCATGGTTCTTCCCTATCTGAAAAAGTTCTAAATTGTTATCTACGACATGATACGTCACATTTTCAGGGTTAAGTAGATAAGGAGACATTGTGAAATAAATAAACCCTAACAGTATTATTAGTAGGAAACTTTCCTTCTAATTCCTAGAAAAATTTCCGCCTATCTTCATTTTATCATTTGAATTCTTGCTATCAATTACTAGCAAAAACAATACGTTAGCCATGCTTATAGATTCTGACCGAAATAAAATAAGGAAAGTTTTCTATCTACTTCTCAGTTAGTTAGGAAGCGGTACTATAATGCCTATTTTTTACCTATATTACCTATATTACCCAATTGGCCAACCTACACCATTCATAAAATGCCAAAAAAAATGACTTGTCATACCGCAGATACATATCTATGTGAGCACCATTATGGTAAGCCGTATGCCTTAACTGTTGAGGGTAGAGTGCTGTAAAAAAAGAGCTTAATACACCCAAACACACTACCGTCCTTCTATCCATATTTTAGAATACTAAGGTTGTACCTCTTTTTTTATCTCTTGCATCTAACACAGCATGGATGATAATAAAACATCACTGGGAAGTAAAGGTCAGTAGTCGTTTTTATGTGTAAGACAAGCCAGTCACAATCTGTAAATATGTTAATGTCTCTTTTATTCAATCAGAACATTAGTGGAACGGCTACGCAGTAAGGCCATTACGCACTGTGCAATGAAGATGATTCGAGCTTGATGCAGGGAAGCACTAAAATCAGTGTATAAAACAAATGATTTGATGTTCAACGCCTTAGAAAGCTTCGTAATGGCTGACAAAACTTGGAAAGTTCAATTACCGTGACCAAAGTCGTGCTGGATTCAAGCAATAAGAGCAATCGGCTGTCCTGTGTAGACTTCGAGTGGTGTCCACCCTCCTATACCCATCGCCTTTCAATCCGCTACGTTGTTGGCTGCATTCGCTCACCCCGATCACCTACAACTCGTAGGCTCACGGGGCTTCGCTTACTTGCCGCCTAGTAGCAACTTGAAATCCTTTGGGTATAAAACCTTCCTAGGCATGGTATTGATCAACATTTCCATTGTCCTCAGATCATCTTCTGTTAGATGACTCAACGCCATTTTTTTAGGCCAGGTTCTCCGAATGATGCCATTGGTATTTTCGTTAGTTCCCCGCTGATAACTAGCATAAGGCTTGGCAAAGTAGATATCTGCATTCATTGCTTTTGCTACTTTCTCATGGGCTGCAAACTCACCACCATTATCTAGGGTGACTGTGCAGACCGATGACACCAGCTTCAGAAGCTTGATCATACTTTCAGCAACAACTTCGGCGTGTTTTGTATCAACTTTTCCTATTAAAGTTAACCGACTCTTGCGGTCTACAAGGGTGACCAGATGGGCGTCCTGTCCATAAATAGTATCACCCTCCCAATCGCCTAGACGAGACCGCAGATCAACAACTGCGGGCCGATCGGAAATATCGACGCGGCCAGGGATCGTGATACGCCCAGCCTTACGCTTACCACCTTTGCAGCGCCTCTTGCCAAAGCGGGGTAGATTCTTATACAAAGAGCCTCCTAGCACTTTGTTAGTAGCAACACGTTTATAAACAGTGGTGTGGCTGAGTGCGATGTCGGGCACTTCCACCTTCATCCGGAAACTGATATTTTCAGGAGACCAACCAAGCAATAGCCCCTTCTTTATTATGGGCATGTGTCGTTCATCTGTTTTGCTAAACTTTGTAGCTGTCACTCTACGCTGACTGGCTAGTGCGTGGGCGCTTTCAGCACCGTAGCCATCATCATTGGCATTACGACTCAACTCTCGTGATAAAGCACTCTCACAGATACCTACTGACACTGCGATTTATTTCTGCATGTAGTCTGTTCTAAGAAGAGCCTAAATCTGATACCGTTGCCCTTGAGTCAGCTGCTTGTATTGCCTAGTTTGAGTACTCATTCTTGGCTTCCATTTTTAGTGTGATAGCTACAAATATACCGGCAGCTGGCTCACCTATAAAATTTCAGTCAATTGCACTTATTATCTTAATCCAGCTATCGAATGAGTATCTTAAATCTGAGGGGTTTTGCTCACTTCGCGACGGGTGGACAAGTTTCACTATCCTGAGTGAAGCGCCCTGTGCGGATCCGAATGTAGGGTGTTGTGGGAGCTGAGGGTTTAAAAAAAGTCCTCAGCTACTAGACTAGCATCTACAAAGCTAGTTCTCTGTCACTATGAAAGGTTTCTCTACTGGCAATGCTCCAGAATTGGTAATCACGACTTTATGTTCTGGTTTGTCAGGACCCTTTACTTCTACATTCTCAATCTTTCTTATAAGATCCATACCTTCAATAACCTTCCCAAAGACAGTATGCTCCCCATTCAACCAAGGTGTTGCTGCAAAAAGAATAAAGAATTGTGAGCCATTTGTGTCCGGCCCAGCATTTGCCATTGATAGCCACCCAGGACCCACATGTTTAAGAAGAAAATTCTCATCTGCAAATTTTTCGCCATAAATTGATTTCCCACCCGATCCATCACCATTTGTGAAATCACCGCCCTGCATCATAAACCCAGAAATAACACGATGAAAATCGGAACCTTTGTAACCAAAGCCTTTTTCATGCGTTGAAAGCTCGTAAAAGTTTTGGACAGTTTTCGGCACTATGTCACCAAATAGCCCGATAATAATCCGTCCTGCTGGGGTACCTCCAATAGATATATCCATAAAAACTTTTTTCGTAACTAATAAGACATTATTGGCATAACTGGTACTTATGCCAATAAACAACAAAAACAAACTAATAATAATTTTTTTTTGCATTTTTTATACTCTTAAAACTGGTAATACATGGAAGGGGTCTTTCTGTAGATTTGATGCATATATTTAGGTATCTGGATGTGGAAATACAGACATCCAGTGCAGTATGGTTAGTGTGATGAAATATGGCTGTTCTGAGCTAGTTATTTTGTATTGACTTCTACCCATTGTTTATCCTCTGTATGCATTCCCACGCGGAATCATGGGGGTGAGAAACAAGGTGGGCCTTTATAGCCACCGTTAGCGGACATTATGCTCGATCTACTACTTAGCATCAAGTTTGATGTGCGACAACAGTAGTTATTCATAAAAGCATTCCTCCGGTGTTTTATAAGCGGCGGATTCAAATCTGAAGTGCATCACTTGACTAGGTAAAAGAAAGGGCCAGCTGAAGGTAAGCACCTACCCTTTTCTCCGGCAAGAGATGAAGTGATAACGATAACTTACCAATAACTGGCTTACGAACAAAGATGCCAGATTTCCGGCTGGTTGCTGAATGATCAGGAACAACTGATTAGCTATGAAAGCATCTACCTACATATTTGGGCGAATAAGCAGGCTGGCGGCGATCTTTACGTGCACCTTCGTCTCCAGGGCAAGAAGTATGACAAGCGACGAAACGGCAAGTCAACGCGCGGCCAGATAAAGAACCGCATCAGCATAGATTATCGCCCAGAGATCGTTGACTATAAATCGCGTATGGAGATTGACACCGTCATTGGCAAAGGGCATAGCGGGGCTTTGGTAACTATCGTCGAGCGGGTCACGAAGTACACGGTCTCAGCCCAGGTGAACAGCAAAAGCGCAGCAGATGAGACCAAGGCTACGATCAGCTTGCTCAACCCATTTAAGGATATTGTTCACACCATTACTGCTGACAACGGGAAAGAGTTTTCGTACCATGAGAAAATCAGCCAAACATTATCGGCGGAGGTTTACTTTGCGCACCCTACAGCTCTTGGGAGCGAGGGTTATACCCGTCGCCTTTCAATTTGCTACGTTGTTGGCTGCGCTCGCTCACCCCGATCACCTACTACTCGTAGCCTCATGGGGCTTCGCTTACTTGCCGCCTAGTAGCAACTTGAAATCCTTTGGGTTAAATGAGAACACCAATGGCTTGCTACGACAATATTTTCCAAAGAATACAGGCTTCAAGAAGGTCGGTCAGATAGAGGCGAAGCGAGCATTGATACGGCTTAATTCTCGGCCAAGAAAAGATTTGAATTTCAAAACACCCACCCTGATAATGAGCGAACACAGAGCTGCGTTAGCAGCTTAAGCTGTGATGCACTTGGAATTTGAATCCGCATTCTTTCTGATAGGCTATCTACATCTTTAGCTGTCAATTTAAAGATTTTGGTTATGCAATTATGTATGGTCAGAATATGGAATCAGACTACCGAGCGAACAGAAATTTTGACTTTTTTGGTAAGCAAAAAACTTTCATTTATGGCTCATGTATTGCTTTTAGCATTACCATTTTATTTTTTGAACGCGCACTTGTAATAGCGTATATATTTATTTGCTCCATAACTTACCTCTTTTAGATATAGCCCTTAAAGCAAGAGCTAAACAATGTTATCACACATAATTATTTACCTCTTTCGGTATTGTTGATAGGTTTTCTGACCGGTTTTAACGATTTCCACCAGTGTTTCTATATCATAACCCTCAAACACATTTATGTCTGGTATTATTGCAGGAGATAATCCCTGCTTTAGAAGTAGACCATTAAGTACAATACACTCAGTTCTACTATTTCCATCTACAAATGGATGAGTAAATGAAACATTCCGACACAATTCAGAAGTTGCCTCAATAATTTTATCTTGTTTTTGTTGTTTTGTAAGCATTGTATTACTTCTTGTTTTTTGCAAGCTGGTCTCATAATTACCACAATATCCTTCTACTACCTTAATTATATCTTCCGACGTTTCATTATTTATAAAAACGTGTTTAACTTTAAACATCGACACATAATTACCTTCGTCCTCGTCCTCGTCCTCGTCTTTGACTCTATTGTTCTCATCAAGCTGTCGATATAATTCAGGTCTGATTTTAGATGGAATAGGTTTGCCATCAGCATCGTATACATTATTATACGCAAAGATGTTTGTCATATTTGCAGCTTGAGCAAGTAACAAAACTTCAGTTGTGCCTTTAATTGTACAATTCCTCCCAAGTCTAGCAGTAATAGTAATGCATTTATGTTGATCATGGTACTCCGGGCTAGGTAATAATTTGGTACCATTCTCTTTTAGTACATTATGCGTACATATCCTATGCAGTTCTTTTATTTTTTGGAAATTTATTGGCCCTTCCGATAAAATATCTTCCATTTTACACCAAGCTCTTAATAATGAACTGGCATATCCTAGCTCATTTTCATAGGTGTAAATTTCACCATTAAGCTTCCAGTCTTCTTCATCGATAAATAATTTATAAAGCATTTTAGCTGGGAATGAGCGGGTAATATCGTTTTTATCTAATACTAATTGTACCTGTTGTAAGTTTTTATCAATATTATTAGATTCTTGAGCTATTTCACATAACTTCATCACAATTGCATCTGAGGTCAGTGGTTTCAAGTCTGCGAATTTTCCTATTTTGCGATCATAATTATAAGTTTCAATAACATCGTCTATGGGAAATTCTTTTATTGCATTCATATATTTGATCATGCATTCTTTAGAATATTGTGTTGAGTGCATGCTTATATTATCACTTATAATATCAAGCATATTAAGAGTAGCTATACGAAAACCAGTGTCTTTTATTATTTGTGCTTCTACTTTTAATATGCTGTTAGTATTTAAGCATACGGTTAATAATGTGCTTAACATTAGTGTTTTTTTTGTCATTTTTAGAACTACCTTGCTAGATAACAGTTAACTGGTATTCACAAAAGAAACCAATCAATAGACTCAGTAACTTTTATTTATATATTCAAAAGCTTCCATTAACGCTACTTTAGCGCCACACTTATCGAGTGACAATTATTACCAGTTCGATAGGATTTGTCAATACGAAAATGCAACTTTATTTTTTGAATGTGTAGGTTTCTGAATCATAGCAGTTTTCATTTCAATTGGGGTACTCACTATCTCAATTGACGCTAACGTTTAGATATTATCAATTATTAATATGAACTAAACGTGGCTTTCTGTTTCTTAACCGCTGTTCCTATACTTAGGTTCGATTTACCATTAGCATCTGTTTCTCAATAAAATTCAATACCTAAAAATAAAAAGTGTCGCTTTCGGCCATAATGAAACCGACTGAAACGAATCAGTGATATTTTATCTTCTGCTACATATAAATTGAATTTTTAAAGCATGGACAGAACCAACTGAAATAATGGCTTAAAAAACGCCAACTATCTGGTGTATCAATCGCTTGGCAATGACTTTAATTCTTGTTATTTAGGAGTGTTTTGATAAAAAATGAGAAAACTCCAATACCAATGAACGGATAGGTGATGGAGTGTGTACTAAATATGATTCCCATAAAGAGAATTGATAACCTTCTGGCAGAGCATGAGTTTATAGGCCACGAATGATTTGACTGGCTACGCCAAAACAAACTGTCATGCAGGATTATGGTTAAAAGCAACAGTGTGGTGGAACATCGAGGCAAAAAGATTGCCGTTGGCCTGCTATGCAGAGGCGCTAGTATCAATCAGATAGAGCAAAAAGAAAGTATCTGGAGTGTCGCTCTATATTGCAGTCAGTCAAATGCTGAAAGTAGTTTTGATCATCGTAGCCACTGAAAAGGCAGGCAGGATGATAGGTGATTATGGTAAGTGTTGGAGTATTGAAGCTCTGTCTGGCAGTTTAAAAAGTAGAGGTTTTTATTTGGAGTCTACACATATGAAGAATCGTGGCCGGATGGATAAACTGATGGGACTACTGATGATTGCTGTTGTGTGGTGCCTACTAAGCGGATCAACTTAAGAAAGTCGTTTGAGTTGAAATGGCAACTATTTTGACAAATATCGCTTGTGTAAGTTGAAAAAAATAAGAAGAGGCGATAACTGTGCTGGTATACGGAGTAATCATTGTTGTCCTGTTTTAATAGCACAATTTTTCATAGCTTGTAATCTGCCAACTGCTCAATAAAAACTATTATTCTTTTGAGTGAAGGTGTTCGGGATAGGTTTCAAATAGACACCTTACTCGATTGCTAGGTTTTGTTGGCGTCCGATTCTTTGTTAACTTTTTATACTGTATATGTGATTTAATAGAGTTGGGTTTTAATACTAAGGTCGAATGTTTAATTTAATAAAATTTCTTTATTATGATATTAATGAAGTGAACTAGTAGAAACTTTATAGATATGTCGTGTATACATATCTATATGAATTACTTGACCTTAGGAGATAGTATATGAAAATTTTAAATGCAATAATGCAAAAATTCTCGCCAACTACCCAGAAGCTGACAGCCGCTTACAACGAGAAAGCTAAAAGGACCAAAAATAATAGGGTAAAACAAACTAAAGTGAAATCGGCATTAGTCGATTCCTGTTATCAGAGCCAAATTTATAAAGTAAAGCTGGGTGACCGCCTGTGTAGCGCTTGGGCTAATTTTAGCACTAGCTGTAAGATTGCTTGGAAAAAAGTGTGTCTGAATTGTTGCATCCTAACAAATGGTGATAGAAGTGGTTTGCAAAGTGAAATAAATAAACTTCAATCAGGTAAGAAAAGGATGAATCTTTACTCTAAAGCTAAAGATCATTTAGAAGCTGCTGATGGGGCTTTAAATAATGGTGATATAGTTGGTGTGAGTAAATCTGCTGCCAAATGTATGATCAATATGGTTAAAGGCGTCGTATCATAAAGATGGAGATTAATAATACCAAAGGCGTTGTGAAGTATATGTTACTTTATACTAATACCCGTATTTTATATGGGTATTTTTTATTATATTTCTTGTAATAATATTTATTATTTATTCTTAGTAATAGTAGACTGTTTGATTATTCCATTGGTGTGCTGGTCGTTATAAATAAATAGAAATTCTGGCCATGATTTAGTTTGGATATTACAAACCATTTCTGTTTGGATAATTTGGTTTGATTCTAGCGGGAGGAAATATACCGCCATTAAAATCATCACTCTATACGTATTTTCATTATCATCTCGTTTACCTATATAAATCTACATTAATCGAGTAAGGAATTTTCCAGAAGAATAATCACGCAAGCGACTTACGCCTTTGGCCACGAGCGCTAGAGTCTTTAGTTTCCACTTTTGCAGTTCAGTATTAGGGAGATCCAACACAGCAACAATCTTCCTGAGAGCATGCTGTATTAGACTATCATCATGAGTACTATTGAGTTTGTTTAGTAATACTGTCAGCTGGCCCTTTCTTCTACCTAGTCAAGTGATGTACTTCAGATTTGAATCCGCCTTGTCTCAATAGTCCATGAAATAACATAATAAGTTGTAACCTCATTTTATCAGTAGATTATAGTAGCGATGTCTCGTCTATACACGAGCCTTTGAAGGAGCTACTTTGTTGTCTGTGTTAGTGCGCCACAGTTACCGGCGCATATACCCAAGGGAGGTCAAGATGCAGGTTGCATCATCTTAAAATCTTTGGCATGAACCGATAATCCAAAGAAACAGCTTCAAAATAAAGCATCTTCAATGATCTTGGGTATATGCCAGCTACCATTTAAGGTGGGAGTGACTGCTCTCACCTCAATAACCACTATTCGTAGGCTCATGGGCTTTACTCGTTTATTGTCTGCTCACATCTTCACTGGTCATGGGTCTGATTAGGAAAGAAATCCTTAATATCTTGGATAAAATCATTTTCACACTCAGGGTCAACTGCTTCATCGTAATCGATTCGCATTACTGTATAACCAAGTTTTTTCTCTAAAATAAAATCAATAAAACGGTCTTGTGCTAGTCTATAAATCCTATTTTTGTCATCTTTGAAAAAATGGGTGGGTTCTTTTATTTTGATTATTAAAGATTTTGACTCTGATTCTACGCAAATATTAACAAGGGATTGATTTGAATGATGGTTATGTATATTTAAGGCAGGAAACTCTTTTTCAATCAAGGTGCGAATATTCTGCTCCAGTGCTGATCTTGATTTGTCATCGTGCTCAAAAAAAGAAAGACCTTTTGACTTGCATGTATAGGCGGGATTCATAATATTTATGAACTCTATCTGCCAATTACTTAGAAGTGGTTCATATTCATGCATTTCATTTTTACCTATTATAGGTATCATTTTTGTTAATTTTATAAGTCTATCTTCCGTTTGCGTATCAGTACAAACCTCTCTTCCTTTTTCATGTGCAACAAAATCAAAAAGAGTTATAGCCCAAAACAAAGAAGGTCTATGTATTGTACTCATATATGAATACGCCGGATCAGATACAACTGAGGCAAGCTTGATAGCTGTTTTAATTGTTTCGTCTGATTCTAGTGGAAGGCTGCATGCCGCCATTAGTATCTTAACTCCACACCTACCGTCACTATAATTTTCCTTATCTATATAAGCCGTCATTAATAGCGTAAGAAGCTTTTCAGAAGAGTAATCTCGCAAGTGGCTTACGCCTTCGGCCAAACACGATATAGTATGTGGTGTTAGGGATTGTAGTTCAGTACTAGGGTGAGACAATACAGCAGCAACCTTCCTGAGAGTATTTTGTATTATAATATCGTCATGAGTACTATCGAAGTGTCTTAGTAACAGTGCCAGTGTCGTCACAGGCCAGCTTGATAAATCTTTCTTTTCATCCGTTATAATATGGGCAATACTTCTAATAACACACGCAATATTCTTAAGGCGATAATGTCTGTTAAAGCCATCGAGAATCCTTTTCAAAGGCTCTGGAGGTAAGTGGAGTAATTGTTCAACACCATTATCTATAAAAAAACCAGCAATCTTATTTAAAGCTTTTTCTACAGATTCACCAGTATCATTGTTTAAGATGCTAATGAACGTAGCTAAGACTGTCGGTGAATAATTTGATAGATCGAAGCTATCATTACTTATTTGATCTGAGATACTTTTCATTAGTTCTCGACAATAATGATTTTGTCCTCTACTTAAATACCATGCTAGCTGTGCATAAGTACCAGTGAACCAATATTTTGGTTTGCTCAGCATATGAAGGGCGATATTTCCTGTTGGGTTGTGTTGAAAGTCTCTAGACTTTGTACTCAAGCGACGAGCAAGTTTTTGAAGATTATCCATACTCCAAGAATCCAGATTCGCCGTGGATATAAATCTGGCTATTTTTTGCATAGCTTCTTCAGTATTTTTTTCGTTCTTTTTAGAAAATACAGCTATCATACCCAATAATTCATTACTTTTCCAGCTTGACAGATCTATTTGTGTAGTGTTAAAATAAAAAACTAAAGTACGAATAGCTTTTTTATGTATGTCAGGTGTAGTCTCTAATAGATATGCCAGCATCATCCAATCATTACTATTCATGGATGATGTGCTTATATTTCCATTGGCGATAACGCTGGTCAACTTACGCCTAAGATTGACGATGTTGTATCTCCATGATGACCTAGATTTAGTTATAGACCTCAACGTGCCAATTATGTCAGCTATCTCTTTACCGCTACATCCTCTAAAATCTATGTTGTCACTTACTAAATAATTGATGAAAGTCGCAAGAATGTTTCTATATAATTCTAATCTATTTGTGTTTGTGCTTGTACGTGCTCCTCTTTGCAATTTCACAAAAGGTTTAAACAGTGATAATGTGCTAGCAAGGTGGCAGCATGAGAAATTTGAGTTGGTAATGATATCACATACCTTGTCCATAACAATTTGCACTTCCTCCCCATCAATATCAGTCAACAAATTAAATAACAGGCTCAATTGGAAGTGATCCCATTCATCGACATGACATTCTTTTGTGGCCAGATAACTAATGATCTTTTGCAAAGCTTCTTTTTCTGTATTTGATTCTCCTCTGGCTAAGGAGTAGAGCGCATGCGTGAAATGAAAAGATTTCCATTTTTGCAGGTCGTGATCTTGGCTCATAATCTTGCTTGCCATCATCTCGCGAAGACGATTAATATTAGAGCCTATATGCATGGAAAGCGTAATGCTCATACTCCATATCTGACAACCATCCCAAGTATCATTTACTCCTGTAATTTCTCCGTCAATCAGTTGACCAGCCAACCAATCGATGGAGTCACTGTCATCACACGCATCGGCGGCTTTGATAATGCTAATGACGCTATCCAAGTTATGAGCAGATCTGCAGCTAACTTGGTGTTCTATAGCTTTCAAGACAAAAGAATGTAGTTTCACAAGTTTCTGTCTCTGAGTGGTTGGCATGAGAAGTTTATTGATTAAAGGTACATTTATCCAATTATACGCACACTCTTCATCTTGAGTATGTGATGTTGCTGATAAAGACGTATTATAATCTATGTTGGAATCATTTAGTGTTATTTCTCCATTGGTATATACACCATAGGCATTATAAGATAATAACAAATAAATGCTTGTCATAAAAATGAATAGTTTCAATAGTCCATGAAATAATATCATCAGTTTTTAACCTCATTTTATCAGTAAATTATAGTAACGATGTTGATCCTATATTCGTAGCCGTTGAAGACTTTTCTTTTACCCCCAAATAGGTTACGACTGTTAATTTACAGAGCAGTGTAATGTGTATCTGTTTCCATATCAAGCCCAGACTACCTTCATTACACAGATTATGCCTTATTTTATTCTACACACTTGTGTTGTGTAGCCGAGGTGCTTCAGACCAAAACGGTTTGCGAGTCCAGTTATCGGCGTATATACCCAAAGGATTTCAAGTTGCTACTAGGCGGCAAGTAAGCGAAGCCCCATGATCCTACGAGTAGTAGGTGATCGGGGTGAGCTAGCGCAGCCAACAACGTAGCAGATTGAAAGGCGACTTTATAAAGCGATTTTTCGCTGACTATGACTGCAGTTTTGAGCAGCTAGGTGAGCTGATTCTGAGCTGGCTGGACATGGATCGCTTTACCATGTGCATGGATAGAACCAACTGGACGCATGGCTCCAAAAACGTCAACTATCTGGTGGTATCAGCTGCTTGGCAAGGAACCTCAATTCCCATTGTTTGGGAGTGTCTTGACAAAAAAAGAGGGAACAATAATACCTATGAACGCATAGCGGTAATGGAGCGTGTACTAAATCTGATTCCCATAAAGAGAATTGATAACCTTCTGGCAGAGCGTGAGTTTATAGGCCACGAATGATTTGACTGGCTACGCCAAAACAAACTGTCATGCAGAATTAGGGTTAAAAGCAACAATGTGGTGGAGCATCGAGGAAAAAAGATTGCCGTTGGCCTGCTATGCAGAGGCGCTAGTATCAATCAGATAGAGCAAAAAGAAAGTATCTGGAGTGCCGCGCTATATTGCAGTCAGTAAAATGCTGAAAGTAGTTTTGATCATCGTAGCCACTGAAAAGCCAGGCAGGATGATAGGTGATTATGGTAAGTGTTGGAGTATTGAAGCTCTGTCTGGTAATTTAAAAAGTAGAGGTTTTTATTTGGAGTCTACACATATGAAGAATCGTGGCCGGATGGATAAACTGATGGGACTACTGATGATTGCTGTTGTTTAGTGTCTACTAAGCGGATCAACTTAAGAAAGTCGCTTGAGTTGAAATGACAACTATTTTATATGGGTATTTTTTATTATATTTATTGTAATAATATTTATTATTTATTCTTAGTAATAGTAGACTGTTTGATTATTCCATTGGTGTGCTGGGCGTTATAAATAAATAGAAATTCTGGCCATGATTTTGTTTGGATATTACAAACCATTTCTGTTTGGATAATTTGGTTTGATTCTAGCGGGAGGAAATATACCGCCATTAAAATCATCACTCCATACGTATTTTCATTATCATCTCGTTTACCTATATAAATCTACATTAATCGAGTAAGGAATTTTCCAGAAGAATAATCACGCAAGCGACTTACGCCTTTGGCCACGAGCGCTAGAGTCTTTAGTTTCCACGTTTGCAGTTCAGTATTAGGGAGATCCAACACAGCAACAATCTTCCTGAGAGCATGCTGTATTAGACTATCATCATGAGTACTATTGAGTTTGTTTAGTAATACTGTCAGCTGGCCCTTTCTTCTACCTAGTCAAGTGATGTACTTCAGAGTTGAATCCGCCTTGTCTCAATAGTCCATGAAATAACATAATAAGTTGTAACCTCATTTTATCAGTAGATTATAGTAGCGATGTCTCGTCTATACACGAGCCTTTGAAGGAGCTACTTTGTTGTCTGTGTTAGTGCGCCACAGTTACCGGCGCATATACCCAAGGGAGGTCAAGATGCAGGTTGCATCATCTTAAAATCTTTGGCATGAACCGATAATCCAAAGAAACAGCTTCAAAATAAAGCATCTTCAATGATCTTGGGTATATGCCAGTTACCATTTAAGGTGGGAGTGACTGCTCTCACCTCAATCACCACTATTCGTAGGCTCATGGGCTTTACTCGTTTATTGTCTGCTCACATCTTCACTGGTCATGGGTCTGATTAGGAAAGAAATCCTTAATATCTTGGATAAAATCATTTTCACACTCAGGGTCAACTGCTTCATCGTAATCGATTCGCATTACTTTATAACCAAGTTTTTTCTCTAAAATAAAATCAATAAAACGGTCTTGTGCTCGTCTATAAATCCTATTTTTGTCATCTTTGAAAAAATGGGTGGGTTCTTTTATTTTGATTGTTAAAGATTTTGACTCTGATTCTGCGCAAACATTAACAAGGGATTGATTTGAATGATGGTTATGTATATTTAAGGCAGTAAACTCTTTTTCAATCAAGGTGTGAATATTCTGTTCCAGTGCTGATCTTGATTTGTCATCGTGCTCAAAAAAAGAAAGACCTTTTGACTTGCATGTATAGTCGGGATTCATAATATTTATGAACTCTATCTGCCAATTACTTAGAAGTGGTTCATATTCATGCATTTCATTTTTACCTATTATAGGTATCATTTTTGTTAAATTTATAAGTCTATCTTCCGTTTGTGTATCAGTACAAACCTCTCTTCCTTTTTCATGTGCAACAAAATCAAAAAGAGTTATAGCCCAAAACAAAGAAGGTCTATGTATTGTACTCATATATGAATACGGCGGATCAGATACAACTGAGGCAAGCTTGATAGCTGTTTTAATTGTTTCGTCTGCTTCTAGTGGAAGGCTGCATGCCGCCATTAGTATCTTAACTCCACACCTACTTTCACTATAATCTTCCTTATCTATATAAGCCGCCATTAATAGCGTAAGAAGCTTTTCAGAAGAGTAATCTCGCAAGTGGCTTATGCCTTCGGCCAAACACGCTATAGTATATGATCTTAGGGATTGTAGTTCAGTACTAGGGTGATACAATACAGCAGCAACCTTCCTGAGAGTATTTTGTATTATAATATCGTCATGAGTACTATCGAAGTGTCTTAGTAACAGTGCCAGTGTCGCCACAGGCCAGCTTGATAAATCTTTCTTTTCATCCGTTATAATATGGGCAATACTTCTAATAACACACGCAATATTCTTAAGGCGATAATGTCTGTTAAAGCCATCGAGAATCCTTTTCAAAGGCTCTGAAGGTAAGTAGAGTAATTGTTCAACACCATTATCTATAAAAAAACCAGCAATCTTATTTAAAGCTTTTTCTACAGATTCACCATTCACATTGCTTAAGATGCTAAGGAGCGAAGCTAAGACTGACGGTGAATAATTTGATAGATCGAAGCTATCATTACTTATTTGATCTGAGATACTTTTCATTAGTTCTCGACAATAATGATTTTGTCCTCTACTTAAATACCATGCTAGATGTGCATAAGTACCAGTGAACCAATATTTTGGTTTGCTCAGCATATGAAGGGCGATATTTCCTGTTGGGTTGTGTTGAAAGTCTCTAGACTTTGTACCCAAGCGACGAGTAAGTTTTTGAAGATTATCCATACTCCAAGAATCCAGATTCGCCGTGGATATAAATCTGGCTATTTTTTGCATAGCTTCTTCAGTATCTTTTTCGTTCTTTTTAGAAAATAGAGCTATCATACCCAATAATTCATTACTTTGCCAGCTTGACAGATCTATTTGTGTAGTGTTAAATTTAAAAAGTAAAGTACTAATAGCTTTTTTATTTATGTCAGGTGTAGTCTCTAATAGATATGCCAGCATCATCCAATCATTACTATTCATGGATGATGTGCTTATATTTCCATTGGCGATAACGCTGGTCAACTTACGCCTAAGATTGACGACGTTGTATCTCCATGATGATTTAGATTTAGATTTAGTTATAGACCTTAACGTGCCAATTATGGCAGCTATCTCTTTACCGCTACATCCTCTAAAATCTATGTTGTCACTTACTAAATAATTGATGAAAGTCGTAAGAATGTTTCTATATAATTCTAATCTATTTGTGTTTGTAGGTGTTCCTCTTTGCAATTTCACAAAAGGTTTAAACAGTGATAATGTGCTAGCAAGGTGGCAGCATGAGAAATTTGAGTTGGTAATGATATCACATACCTTGTCCATAACAATTTGCACTTCCTCCCCATCAATATCAGTCAACAAATTAAATAACAGACTCAATTGGAAGTGATCCCATTCATCGACATGACATTCTTTTGTGGCCAGATAACTAATGATCTTTTGCAAAGCTTCTTTTTCTGTATTTGATTCTCCTCTGGCTAAGGAGTAGAGCGCATGCGTGAAATGAAAAGATTTCCATTTTTGCAGGTCGTGATCTTGGCTCATAATCTTGCTTGCCATCATCTCGCGAAGACGATTAATATTAGAGCCTATATGCATGGAAAGCGTAATGCTCATACTCCATATCTGACAACCATCCCAAGTATCATTTACTCCTGTAATTTCTCCGTCAATCAGTTGACCAGCTAACCAATCGATGGAGTCACTGTCATCACACGCATCGGCGGCTTTGATAATGCTAATGACGCTATCCAAGTTATGAGCAGATCTGCAGCTAACTTGGTGTTCTATAGCTTTCAAGACAAAAGAATGTAGTTTCACAAGTTTCTGTCTCTGAGTGGTTGGCATGAGAAGTTTATTGATTAAAGGTACATTTATCCAACTATACACACACTCTTCATCTTGAGTATGTGATGTTGCTGATAAAGACGTATTATAATCTATGTTGGAATCATTTAGTGTTATTTCTCCATTGGTATATACACCATAGGCATTATAAGATAATAACAAATAAATGCTTGTCATAAAAATGAATAGTTTCAATAGTCCATGAAATAATATCATCAGTTTTTAACCTCATTTTATCAGTAAATTATAGTAACGATGTTGATCCTATATTCGTAGCCGTTGAAGACTTTTCTTTTACCCCCAAATAGGTTACGACTGTTAATTTACAGAGCAGTGTAATGTTTATCTGTTTCCATATCAAGCCCAGACTACCTTCATTACACAGATTATGCCTTATTTTATTCTACACACTTGTGTTGTGTAGCCGAGGTGCTTCAGACCAAAACGGTTTGCGAGTCCAGTTATCGGCGTATATACCCAAAGGATTTCAAGTTGCTACTAGGCGGCAAGTAAGCGAAGCCCCATGATCCTACGAGTAGTAGGTGATCTGGGTGAGCTAGCGCAGCCAACAACGTAGCAGATTGAAAGGCGACTTTATAAAGCGATTTTTCGCTGACTATGACTGCAGTTTTGAGCAGCTAGGTGAGCTGATTCTGAGCTGGCTGGACATGGATCGCTTTACCCTGTGCATGGATAGAACCAACTGGACGCATGACTCCAAAAACGTCAACTATCTGGTGGTATCAGCTGCTTGGCAAGGAACCTCAATTCCCATTGTTTGGGAGTGTCTTGACAAAAAAAGAGGGAACAATAATACCTATGAACGCATAGCGGTAATGGAGCGTGTACTAAATCTGATTCCCATAAAGAGAATTGATAACCTTCTGGCAGAGCGTGAGTTTATAGGCCACGAATGATTTGACTGGCTACGCCAAAACAAACTGTCATGCAGAATTAGGGTTAAAAGCAACAATGTGGTGGAACATCGAGGAAAAAATATTGCCGTTGGCCTGCTATGCAGAGGCCTAGTATCAATCAGATAGAGCAAAAAGAAAGTATCTGGAGTGCCGCTCTATATTGCAGTCAGTAAAATGCTGAAAGTAGTTTTGATCATCGTAGCCACTGAAAAGCCAGGCAGGATGATAGGTGATTATGGTAAGTGAGGCTCTGTCTGGTAATTTAAAAAGTAGAGGTTTTTATTTGGAGTCTACACATATGAAGAATCGTGGCCGGATGGATAAACTGATGGGACTACTGATGATTGCTGTTGTTTAGTGTCTACTAAGCGGATCAACTTAAGAAAGTCGCTTGAGTTGAAATGGCAACTATTTTATATGGGTATTTTTTATTATATTTCTTGTAATAATATTTATTATTTATTCTTAGTAATAGTAACTGTTTGATTATTCCATTGGTGTGCTGGGCGTTATAAATAAATAGAAATTCTGGCCATGATTTAGTTTGGATATTACAAACCATTTCTGTTTGGATAATTTGGTTTGATTCTAGCGGGAGGAAATATACCGCCATTAAAATCATCATTCCATACGTATTTTCATTATCATCTCGTTTACCTATATAAATCTCCATTAATCGAGTAAGGAATTTCCCAGAAGAATAATCACGCAAGCGACTTACGCCTTTGGCCACGAGCGCTAGAGTCTTTAGTTTCCACGTTTGCAGTTCAGTATTAGGGAGATCCAACACAGCAACAATCTTCCTGAGAGCATGCTGTATTAGACTATCATCATGAGTACTATTGAGTTTGTTTAGTAATACTGCCAGCTGGCCCTTTCTTCTACCTAGTCAAGTGATGTACTTCAGATTTGAATCCGCCTTGTCTCAATAGTCCATGAAATAACATAATAAGTTGTAACCTCATTTTATTAGTAGATTATAGTAGCGATGTCTCGTCTATACACGAGCCTTTGAAGGATCTACTTTGTTGTCTGTGTTAGTGCGCCACAGTTACCGGCGCATATACCCAAGGGAGGTCAAGATGCAGGTTGCATCATCTTAAAATCTTTGGCATGAACCGATAATCCAAAGAAACAGTTTCAAAATAAAGCATCTTCAATGATCTTTGGTATATGCCAGTTACCATTTAAGGTGGGAGTGACTGCTCTCACCTCAATCACCACTATTCGTAGGCTCATGGGCTTTACTCGTTTATTGTCTGCTCACGTCTTCACTGGTCATGGGTATGATTAGGAAAGAAATCCTTAATATCTTGGATAAAATTATTTTCACACTCAGGGTCAACTGCGTCATCGTAATCGATTCGCATTACTTTATGACCAAGTTTTTTCTCTAAAATAAAATCAATAAAACGGTCTTGTGCTAGTCTATAAATCCTATTTTTGTCATCTTTGAAAAAATGGGTGGGTTCTTTTATTTTGATTATTAAAGATTTTGACTCTGATTCTACGCAAATATTAACAAGGGATGTATTTGAATGATGGTTATGTATATTTAAGGCAGGAAACTCTTTTTCAATTAAGGTGCAAATATTATGCTCCAGTGCTGATGTTGATTTGTTATCGTGCTCTAAAAAAGAAAGACCTTTTGGCTTGCATGTATAGACGGGATTCATAATATTTATAAACTCTATCTGCCAATGACTTAGAAATGGTTCATATTTATGCATTTCATTTTGATCTATTATAGGTATCATTTTTGTTAATTTTATAAGTCTATCTTCCGTTTGTGTATCAGTACAAACCTCTCTTCCTTTTTCATGTGCAACAAAATCAAAAAGAGTTATAGCCCAAAAAAAAGTAAGTGTATGTCTTGTACTCATATATGAATACGCCTGATCAGCTACAACTGAGGCAAGCTTGATAGCTGTTTTAATTGTTTCGTTTGCTTCTAGTGGAAGGCTGCATGTCGCCATTAGTATCTTAACTCCATAGCTACTGTCACTATAATCTTCCTTATCTATATAAGCCTTCATTAATAGAGTAAGAAGCTTTTCAGAAGAGTAATCTCGCAAGCGGCTTACGCCTTCGGCCAAATGTGCCATAGAAAGTGATGTTAGGGATTGTAGTTCAGTACTAGGGTGAGACAATACAGCAGCAATTTTCCTTAGAGTATTTTGTATTATAATATCGTCATGAGTACTATCGATGTGTCTTAGAAGTATTGCCAGTGTAATCAAAGGCCAGCTCGATAAATCTTTCTTTCCATCCGTTATAATATGGGCAATACTTCTAATAACACACGCAATATTATTAAGGCGATAATGTCCGTTAAATCCATCTAGAATCCTTTTCAAGGACTCTGAAGATAAGTAGAGTAATTGTTCAACACCATTGTCTATAAAAAAACCAGCAATCTTATTTAAAGCTTTTTCTACAGATTCACCATTCTCATTGCTTAAGATGCTAATGAACGTAGCTAAGACTGTCGGTGAATAATTTGATAGATCGAAGCTATCATTACTTATGTGATCTGAGATGCTTTTCATTAATTCTCGACAATAATGATTTCGTCCTCTACTTAAAGACCATGCTAGCTGTGAATAAGTACCAGTGAACCAATATTTTGGTTTGCTCAGCATATGAAGGGCGATATTTCCTGTTGGGTTGTGTTGAAAGTCTATAGACTTTGTACTCAAGCAACGAGTAAGTTTTTGAAGATTATCCATACTCCAAGAATCCAGATTTGCCGTGGATATAAATTTGGCTATTTTTTGCACAGCTTCTTTAGTACCTTTTTCGTTCTTATGAGAAAATGTAACTAGCATACCCAATAATTCATTACTTTTCCAGCTTGACAGATCTATTTGTGCAGTGTTAAAACAACAAGCTAGACTCCTAATAGCTTTTTTATTGTCATATGTAGTCTCTAATATATATGCCAACATCATCCAATCATTACTATTCATGGATGATGTGCTTATATTTCCATTGGCGATAACCCTGGCCAACTTACGCCTAAGATCGATGATGTTGTATACCCCAGGTGGTTTAGATATAGACCTCAACGTGATAATTATGGCAGCTATCTCTTTACCGCTACATCCTCTAAAATCTATGTTGTCACTTACTAAATGATTGATGAGAGTCGTAAGCATGTTTCTATATAATTCTACTCTATTTGTGTTTGTGCTTGTAGCTGTTCCTCTTTGCAATTCCACCAAAGGTTTAAACAGTGATAATGTGCTAGCAAGGTGCCAGCATGAGAAATTTGAGTTGGTAATGACATCACATACCTTGTCCATAACAATTGGCACTTTCTCCCCATAAATATTAGTCAACAAATTAAATAACATACTCAATTGGAAGTGATCCCATTCATCTACATGACATTTTTTTGTGGCCAGATAACTAATGATCTTTTGCAAAGCTTTTTTTTCTGTCCTTGATTTTCCTCTGGATAAGGAGTAGAGCGCATGCGTGAAATGAAAAGATTTCCATTTTTGCAGGTTGTGATCTTGGCTCATAATCTTGCTTGCCATCATCTCGCGAAGACGATTAATATTAGAGCCTATATGCATGGAAAGCGTAGTGCTCATACTCCATATCTGACAACCATCCCAAGTATCATTTACTCCTGTAATTTCTCCGTCAATCAGTTGACCAGCTAACCAATCGATGGAGTCACTGTCATCACACGCATCGGCGGCTTTGATAATGCTAATGACGCTATCCAAGTTATGAGCAGATCTGCAGCTAACTTGGTGTTCTATAGCTTTCAAGACAAAAGAATGTAGTTTCACAGGTTCCTGTCTCTGAGTGGTTGGCATGAGAAGGTTATTGATTAAAGGTACATTTATCCAACTATACACACACTCTTCATCTTGAGTATGTGATGTTGCTGATAAAGACGTATTATAATCTATGCTGGAATCATTTAGTGTTATTGCTCCATTGGTATATACACCATAGGCATTATAAGATAATAACAAATAAATGCTTGTCATAAAAATGAATAGTTTCAATAGTCCATGAAATAGTATCATCAGTTTTTAACCTCATTTTATCAGTAAATTATAGTAACGATGTTGATCCTATATTCGTAGCCGTTGAAGACTTTTCTTTTACCCCCAAATAGGTTACGACTGTTAATTTACAGAGCAGTTTAATGTTTATCTGCTTCCATATCAAGCCCAGACTACCTTTATTACACAGATTATGATTGCTTTATTGCGGCTGTCCTACATACTTGTGTTGCTACTAGGCGGCAAGTAAGCGAAGCGCCATGAGGCTACGAGTATTAGGTGATCGGGGTAGCGAGCGCAGCCAACAACGTAGCAGATTGAAAGGCGACGGGTATAACCCTCGCTCCCAAGAGTTGTAGGGTGCGCAAAGTAAACCTCCGCCGATAATGCTTGGCTGATTTTCTAATGGTACGAAAACTCTTTCCTGTTGTCAGCCGTAATGGTGTGAACAATATCCTTAAATGGGTTGAGAAAGCTGATCGTAGCCTTGGTCACATCTGCTACGCTTTTGCTGTTTACCTGGGCTGAGCCGTGTACTTCGTGACCTGCTAGATGATAGTTACCAAAGCCCCACTATGCTCTTTGCCAATGACGGTATCAATCTCCCAGTCTCAGATACGCCATTTATCGTCAACGATCTCTGGGCGATCATCTATGCTGACGCGGTTCTTTATCTGGCGGTGCGTTGACTTGCCGTTTCGTCGCTTGTCATACTTCTTGCCCTGGCGATGAATATGCATGTAAAGATCGCCACCAGCCTACTTATTCGCCCAAATATGCAGGTAGATGCTTTCATAGCTATACCCAAAGCATTTCAAATTGCTACTAGGCAGCAAGTAAGCGAAGCCCCGTGAGCCTACGAGTAGTAGGTGATTGAGGTGAGCGAAAGCAGCCAACAACGTAGCAACTTGAAAGGCGACGGGTATAATCAGTCGTTCCTGATCATTCAGCAACCAACCTGAAATCTGCTCTGGGCTCCATTCTACACGCAGCTTTAATTCAATCACCGCGATCATTTTTGGCGTTATTCTACTCGGCAGAGCAGACTCTGTACGCCGTCTATCTGTTCGGCTTTGTGCTTGCCTATATCCACGTTCGCCAGTATTCCTTGCCAACTCACGGCTCACCGTGGGATGGCTGGCGCCAATGATCTCCACTATCTCCCTTTGGCTGCAGCCTTTTTTCTTTAGTGCGTAAATCTGGCATCGTTGTTCGTAAGCCAGTTATTAGTAAGTTATCGTCATCACTTCATCTCTTGCCGGAGAAAAGGGTAGGAGCTTACCTTCAGCTGGCCCTTTCTTCTACCTAGTCAAGTGATGAACTTCAGATTTGAATCCGCCAGAAATACTAGTGATCATCAATTAGATGAAACAATTATTTCTCTCAATGTTTTTCTAGATAATGGTAAGGTAAACTATTGCTGCGTGGTTGGCACGGGTAATTCAGTAATTAAAAGAGTAAATAAAGATAATGTATAGCAGTACTTTTATTTCGGTGACTATAAAAAAATTGGAAGAAAGTCTGAAAATTATATCTTGGAAAAACCTGATTACTGCTATGACATAATGACAATGTCTCAAGAAAAAAATAGTACATTCTAGAGATTTTAGAGGGTACAAAGCTCAGAGATTAACAATGATTGGTCGCTGCTCCCGTTAAGGTGACGAAAATAAGATGATGAAGGACTCCGAGTCTAAAGCGGTGAAAAGCCAAGGGGGATGGCAATGCATATATTGCTGTACCAAGAGAGAGTGTTCCGGTCAAGAAAATTTAAACTCCTCACGATCAAATAACCATAGGTTGTGGTGGTGATATAGGTGCTGCGTCGTAAGTTTAGCATTTAGCAGATCTAAAAAAATAGTTAATCATTTTTTATACAGTTGCTTTTGAGTATTCGTCTAAATCTATCCATATCCAATCGGAACAAACTCTTGGCTGGACGATACTGCTTATCAATGGTAGCTGATTTGAATCCCTATAACTCCAGGCGCTCCACAAGCAGACTCATCGCAATGGCAATCGTCACTTGTCCCATCAATTTACACCTTCAATGGTATCTGGTATATAGCCTATTTATCGATCATTTTTTTCTGAGCAACATTATTTCTCAGGTAAACTGGCACAGCTTCTTCTGCTGGTAGTAACCGCCCTTGAGCAAAATCAGTGGCCGCCAATAATACAATATCCATGGCATGAGGTAATGCTTGTTCGTAATAATGACTAATGTTATTTGTTAATTGTTTCATAAAATGCCAACCATTTCCGACACCAACCCAGTCTTTTCCGTCAACAACAGCAGGTATTTTGACATTTTCAGGTGCCGTCACTATTTCATCCTGTAAAGAAATCATAAGTTGTTCATGCTCTATAAAGGCACCCAAATACACTTCATTCATTCTAGCATCAATAGCTGACAGAACCTTTTTTGCACCATGGAGGCGATACCCTTGCTGCGCCAAAGCAGCTAATGTTGATATAGGAATGACGGGGATGTCCACGGCATAAGCCATACCCTGAACCATTGCCGCAGCTACTCTCAATCCGGTAAAAGCCCCTGGGCCGCAACCAAATGCAATCCCATCAATTTCCGTCAACACCAATCCTGATTCTGCTAACAGCTTATCAACCATGGGCAAAAGTGCACGGCTGTGGGTGCGCGGCAATAGCTCATAGTTCTCAATAATCTCACCATTTATATTCAAAGCCACTGAACAAGCCTCAGTAGCTGTATCAATAGCCAGAAGTTTCATGGGGGGATATCCTAAAATAAAGATGGGGCTCATTCCCATATTAAGAATGATTTTTTATCTGCACCCATTACCATCAAGTATCTGGAAAGACAACAAATGAGATGATCCCTAATGAGCCTACACGTAGTAGGTTATTAGGGTGCATGAAAGTAGTCCGAAATACGCCTAAGGAGAGTGGGTATATATACTTGATGATGCATAAATTCTGGCCTACTTTCTTTGCCTTTTTATAGGCAGCATCCTTTAACTGCACTCTATCGTCCATTTTTAGCAAGAAACCGGCTTTTTCAATACTGAAAGGGTTCTTATGCGAACCTCATCAACACTGCCAATACCGGAAATTTTACTGTAGGTAGTGCCAGTCCCTAATGATTGATAAAATCCTACCAATGGTGTTGTTTGCTCGTGGTAAGCTAAAAGACGTTTGCGTACAGTTTCTTCCAAATCATCCTCCCGCTGAACCAAAGCCTCGCCAGTAACGTCATCCTGACCTGCTACCTTCGGTGGATTATAAATATCATGATAAGTTCGGCCACTATTAATATGAACCCGTCGCCCACCCATACGGCGTATAACTTCTTCATCTTCAACAGCAATCTCAATTACATAATTAATTTTTACCCCAGCATTACACAAAGCTTTAGCCTGCGGAATAGTTCTGGGAAAACCATCGAATAAAAAACCTTTTGCGCAGTCACTTTGTTGAATTCGATCTTGTACCAAATCAATAATGATATCATCAGGCACGAAAGAACCAGCACCCATCACGCCCTTAATCTTCTCGCTAATATCTGAGCCTGTTTTGATGGCAGCACGCAACATATCACCTGTAGAAATTTGGGGAATACCAAACTCCTCCATGATAAAACGGGCCTGTGTACCTTTACCGGCACCTGGGGCTCCCAACAAAATCACTCGCATTAACCTGTGCTCCTGTCATTATCGGTCAAAACTTATGCCGCATTAATATTGACATAAGCGGATAATACCCGTGAGGATATTGGCTACTCTAGTTTAGCCCGATTACGTTGGGCAACATCACATCTACGAAAAATTCAGAAAGCATATACAGCCTTAAACGCCGTGACAAGCATAAAAACGTTTCCTTCATAAAAAATCCAGCAAACGGTAGATAACTAAAATTAGAGATATTACTATATACTAGTTACCATTGAAGGTGTGAAGCGCAATAAATGAACGAAGACCCCTCCGTAAGGTTACTGCTACTACTCCGGCTAGTAGTGTGATTGTAGTGCGTGAGAGCAGTCAACAACCTCGCGCCTTCAAGGGAGAATGGGTATAAATAATATTCGAACCCCATTAGTAATGAAGGATACCTCTCTATGAACGGAACAGCTATTCTCAGCATCGTAGCATTATTTGCTTTCAGCAGCTATGCTCACGCAGACTTAGCGAGAGTTGGAGTGGGAGTGGAAGTAACTAATCACGAAGAGTTACAGAGTGCTCTGAGAGACAATCGCCCACCTTCTGGCTATATAGACCTAAGCACTTGTGTTACCGAATTAATTATTGGTAACATGCCTGTCGACGACCAAACTTATCGACTATCATTCAAGGATCATTTTTCTTTTAATTTGAAATCAAAGACGATTACATCAGTTTTTGACACCGTTCTCAATCATAGTCGCAAAATCCAACAAAAGCCCGTATTTACCAAAGTTCCTGCTACAGTATTTGTTAGTAGCTTTCCTCAAAATGATTATCTACGCTATCAAATCACTATTAATGATAAGGATGATGACTTAATCAGAGTCTATCATTGCCCTTGGAAGAAGTCAGTTCACCTGTGGCGCTAACCCATTTGTCATACTTGGTGAGACAACGATGAGGAAGTGGCGCTATACCAACTCTTCTTGGTAAGTTACTATTGCCGCGTTTGCTCGTCATTCAAGCTGCCACCATTTTCAGGCGTCAGCTTTGTCTTTGTCAGATAATTATTCGGATAGCAGTTTATGCTGGATTCACTGTTTCTCAAAGATTTAGCTGTTGTCGGCACTGGACAATCTTCCGACTTCAACAATATCGCCTTAATGCGGTCTCATGTTTGGATATCACGCATTTTCTTATAGCGTAATTCCAGGTCTGCTTGTTGTTGTGAGGTCAGAGTAATTTTTGGTATGAACTGATAATGCAGAAAAACAACTTCAAAATAAAGCACCTTCAATGATCTTGGATGTATGCCTAAAGAATCTTAGGAGTACTAAGTTTCTGAGGTGAAATAACGCTGACAAAAAAGTAGAAATTTTACAGGTGACTGGTATAACTGTCTTAGGATGGCTTCTCTTTGAAGTCACACAGGTCTTCTATTATGCAGCTGCCACATTGTGGTTTTCTGGCTTTACACACGTAGCGCCCGTGTAAAATTAGCCAGTGGTGGGCATTCATGAAAAATTCTTTAGGGATAAAGCGTACGAGCTGTTTTTCAACGTCTAAAACATTCTTTCCTGGTGCTATGCCTGTTCGGTTAGATACACGGAATATGTGAGTGTCAACGGCCATGGTTGGTTGATTGAATGCCGTGTTCAAAACAACATTGGCTGTTTTTCTGCCGACACCCGGTAGCGCTTCAAGGGCCTCTCTGGTCTCAGGAACTGTGTTGTTGTGTTTTTCTAGCAAAATACGGCAGGTTTTGATGACATTATTAGCTTTACTATTAAAAAGACCAATGGTTTTGATATGGTTTTTTAGGCCATCAAGGCCTAGGTTAAGTATACCCTGAGGTGTATTGGCAATATGGAAGAGTTTATCTGTTGCTTTATTTACGCCGATATCAGTGGCCTGAGCAGAAAGAAGAACAGCTATTAGTAGCTCAAAAGGAGTAGAGTAATTGAGCTCGGTAGTTGGGTTTGGGTTTTGTTTTTGTAAACGCAGGAAAATTTGCGTACGATTGTTTTTGTTCATTGTTGCGAATACATATCCACTCTATTAGAGAATCTGAGAGTAAGTCCTTAATTTTTCTGTAAGAACCAGTTTTGTCTATCTTTACACTGAGAAACCAGCTTTGCTATTGGTATCTATATCAGCTTCCTCTGAAAGAGTGGCTTGTGGATGGCTGTCCGCACGCACCCCAATCAATTGCTGCTCATAGGCTCATAAGGCTTTACTCGTTTGTCGCCGATCTACATCTTCAGTAGTAACGGATATGATTGACATCATCTTATCGGCTAGGGAGTAGGTGTTATTTTAGATTAGCTCTCTCTCTAGCCTGTAGAAAGAGCGCATTATCGAATGGCTAGAAACTTGTACGTAAGTACTTTAGTATTTGATGATGAACTCTATCACTTATTCTTGGATCTATGCTACAGAGGTTTGTTTCTTATGAGTACCTTTGCGTGAGTAACTGATGTAACGGTACTGTTCAGTAAGGGGGTTATTCAAAAAGAGCATAGAATATATCATAAAACCCAGCGCTCATGTTTCATTGGGTGTAAATATTGCCTCTGTATACCCGTTATCATTGAAGGTGCTATGTTGTTGTCAGAGTCCGCAGTGCTCCTAAGCTTCTGTGGACTCGCGTACTTGTGGCCGAGTATCAGCTCTAAAATCTTCAGGTGTACAGTCAAATGTGGTGCGTAAAAAAGTTTTTTTATGCATAAAAATCATTCGTAAATATTTTTTTAGAAAAATATTTACCCGAGGTTTAATAAATAAAATATTTTTTACGCTTGCTCCGCACGCATGTAACTCATTGATATAAAAGATATAAACTTATTTTTTATAGCTGATCAGCGCTCTGTAATTGACTTTTCTTGATGACGATACTCTGCCTTCATGCAAGTATCAATAAAAAAGACTCGACGTAGAAAAAGACTAGTATTATAGTGGTTATAAGTGCTTCGTAGCAGTGTAGTTCGAGTGTTGATGTATTGGCAGACATGTCCTGTGCTAGATATAGGAAAGATGCTTTTTTACATCCGGCACACTGATTTTGCAAAGGATGCAAAGAAGTACTAAAACTAGCCAGATGTTATGGCAGACCGCCATTCGGACTTAATGCCGGTGAGCGTATAATAAAAAAAAATGGATATTTACTGGAGATTAGCATGGCTGCTAAGAAGAAAAAATTGATCAAGGAAAGATATAACAAGTTGCAAATACAATCCGAAATAGCTGAAAATACAGGTCTTAGTCGTAAGCAGGTTATTTCCGTTATGAATGAACTAACTGAAATAGTTGAAAGACACATTAAGAAAAAAGGCTGCGGCGAATTTGTCTTACCAGGACTATTGAAGATCGTAACCAAGAAAAAAGCAGCACAGAAAGCCAAGAAAGGAGTTCCTAACCCATTTCAGCCTGGCGAAGTTATGGATGTTCCTGCCAAGCCTGCCACCATTCAAGTAAAGGTACGGCCGCTTAAAAAGCTGAAAGAGTTTGCCGTTTCATAAAAACGTAATGTGAATATATTACAAAAAAGGAGGCTCTGCCTCCTTTGCAATATTTGTATAAGCGTAGAAGCCAGAATAAAATATAGGAGTTAGCAGCATTCAAAAATAAATGCACTTTCTACCAGTTACTATTGAAGGTGTGAGTAGGTTATAAGCCTAATGAAGCTACGATGACTAGATGATTGAGGTTAGCGATGGCAGTCAACAAGATCAAACCTCGCGAAATCAAATTCCAAGTGCATCACAGCTTAAGCTGCTAACGCATCCCTGTGTTCACCCATTATCAGGGCGGGTGTTTTGAAATTCAAATCTTTTCTTGGCCGAGAATTAAGGCGCATAAATGCTCGCTTCACCTCTATCTGACCGACCTTTTTGAAGTCTGTATTCTTTGGGAAATATTGTCGTAGCAAGCCATTGGTGTTCTCATTTAAGCCTCGCTCCCAAAAGCTGTAGTGGTGCGCAAAGTAAACCTCAGCCGATAATGCTTGGCTAATTTTTTCATGGTACGAAAACTCTTTCCCGTTGTCAGCCGTAATGGTGTGAACAATATCCTTAAATGGGTTTAGGAAGCTGGGTGTTGCATTGGTCGCATCTGCTGCGATTTTGCTGTTCACTTGGGCTGAGGCCGTGTGCTTCGTGACCAGATCGACGATAGTTACCAAAGCCCCGCTATGCCCTTTGCCAATGACGGTATCAATCTACCAGTCTCCGATACGCGATTTATCGTCAACGATCTCTGGGCGATCATCGTTGTTCGTAAGCCAGTTATTGGTAAGTTATCGTCATCACTTCATCTCTTGCCGGAGAAAAGGGTAGGAGCTTGCCTTCAGCTGGCCCTTTCTTCTACTTAGTCAAGTGATGCACTTCATATTTGAATCCGCTCCTTTAAGAGGCGATGGTATTTATATCTACATTATCAATAATTCTAACGCCTTCTATCACTACCGCCCCAAAACGCCTAGAATCTATTTCTCCTATATATTGCACTAGAAACCCGTCTTTTATTAAAATACCTTTTATTGTTTCATTATCTTGATTGCTTGCCAGCAGTCGTGAGAATCTCGCTGCATCGCGCAATCCAGCTATGGATAAGCGCTTATTCCTAGAGGATAAAGGCAGACCATCAGCGTTACGTATAGTGGGACAGCCAATAATGTCGATATTGAAAAACATTGCCTGCACCATGTCACGTACCAATAAGTACTGCTGATAATCCTTCATACCAAAGTACGCCCTATTAGGCATGACAATCATAAACAAACGTATCAGAACGGTTAAAAGCCCACGAAAGTGCCCGGGTCTAAACTCACCCTCGAAAACTGTAGCAATTTTTCTTGAAGCATCAACATAATAAGCCATATCATCTTTATATATTTCATTAACATTAGGGGTAAATAAGATGTCTACCCCTGCTTGCTCCGCATATTTTATATCTTGACTTATGTCACTTGGGTAGCTGGTAAGGTCATTGATATCATTAAATTGCATAGGATTACAAAAAATAGACATTACCGTAATATCATTATCTGCCATAGACTGGTATGACAGACTAAGATGCCCCTCATGCAACCCGCCTAAAGTTGGAACAAATCCAACATTTGGTCTGTAATTTAGGTGCTTTCTAATACGCTGCATCTCGGCAACTTTAATTATTATTTCCACACAAGCCTACATTAGAAAGAATGTTCTGCGGTTGGGAATCTACGCTCTAACACATCATCACAAAATGTATTTACTGCCTCAGATATTGAGTGTTCAAGATTATTATATTGTTTTACAAATTTCATTGCATGCCCAGAATTCACGCCCAATATGTCGTGCAACACTAAAACCTGCCCCAAGGGGCTAGATCCAGCGCCAATACCTATAATCGGCACATCAACACTATTGCAGACCTTATCCGCACATTGACTGGATACACATTCTAACACAATCGCAAAACATCCTAATTCCTGCAGTTTCATCGCATCACATATAAATTTTTCACTTTGCTCATTATCGCGACCTTGTACACGCCACCCCCCAATAGTATTTATATACTGAGGCATCAGTCCTATATGCCCCATAACTGGGATGCCTGATTGAACAATATGCTTAATGATATCTTCATGTCCATCTACGCCTTCAATTTTCACTGCCTGCGCGCCATTATGCATTAACCTGCCAACAGTGTTCATGGCATGCTTCAAACCTTTACGCGTGGACAAAAAAGGCATGTCAGAAATTAAAAATTTATCAGATAGCCCCTTTGATACTGCCCCCACATGCATCGCCATCATTTCTTCTGTAACACCCACAGTATTTTTCATTCCATAGACAACCATTCCTAAGCTATCACCAACTAGCACACAATCTATGTTGGAGGATGAAAGTATACGCGCGCTCCAATAATCATAACAGGTAGTCATGGTGATCGGCCGCCCATTGGAGCTATGCTCTAAAAAATTTAAAATATTCTTCATAACAACTAATATAGATACGCGCTTTCTAGTAATAAGGATAATTTAATCATACCTGTCTCCTTGACTGTGTGGGGGTTGCTGCCTGCTCTCTCCAGCCACCTGTTGCTCGCAGGCTCACGGGTGGGTTAGTTTTTCGCCTACCCCAAAACACCTCCAATGGTAACAGGCATTATTCATATGGATCATGCCTGTTTAATTAACGGCGAAGTATAGCGCCTCAACCTTTTTCTCGACCAATCTTACGATTTTCCTTGGATTTCATGGCATTTTGCTGCGAAATAAAGTCTGATAAAATAATGCCTGCTTCAGTTAAAAACGCGTCAGGTTTCTCTGTATCTTTCTTTTTACTGGTTAGGTTTTCTTCGCTTTCTTCAAGATCGTCTAGGTTCTTCAGTAGAGGCTCTCCGCGCGCTTTTCTTAGCTTGTTTTCAATGGCCAGTCTTGTGCTGCGCATGGTATCTAACTCAAGCTTCCTCTTGGCTTGATTTAAGGAGACTATATCTTGGCTCTCAAAGTTGGCAAGATATTCTTTTACCTCTTTCAGATAAACGAAATCAGGATGAAGGATGACCCTTTTTTGATGATCTGTCTTGAGTTTGTCAATATAAGGATGCAGGTTGGCATAGGTACTGTAGCTAACAGCTGGTATGGTGTCCCACGGTAGGGCATCAGGCAGTGTGCTTTCACCAATATCTTTGCTGTTATAGAGAGAAGGAAACTCTATATCAGGGAAAATACCCTGGTTTTGAGTGCTTTTACCAGAAATTCGGTAAAATTTTGCAAGAGTAAGCTTGAGCTGACCATGGTTGAGCTGCTGTATGCTTTGTACAGTCCCTTTACCATAAGTTTGACTACCAATGACCAGCGCCCTTCCGTAGTCCTGCATGGCACCAGAAAATATTTCTGATGCTGACGCACTCAGGCGATCAATCATTACTACCAGAGGTCCTTTGTAAAGCTGTTTTGAGTTATTGGCCTGCTGTTTCTCGATTCTGCCATGGTTGTCACGAACAAGAACCGTAGGACCTTGGTTAATAAACAATCCGATTAAGTCATTAGCCTCTTGAAGTGACCCTCCACCATTCCCTCTTAGGTCCATAATTAGGCCGTCAACTTTTTCTTTTTGTAGCTCTATTAGCAGTCGTCTCACATCTCTGGTAGTGCTCTTGTAATTGATATCACCAGTTTGGGCTGCCTTGAAATCAATATAAAACGTAGGAAGATGAATAATTCCAATTTTTTGTTTTTTGTCATTATGGGTTATATCAATAACCTTGCTGCTGGCATCTTGCTCATCCAGCTTGACTTTGTCTCTAACAATTTCGTAAATACGGGTACTGCCATCTTTGCTGATACTAGGAATGACTTCAAGGCGTACTAAGGTGTTTTTGGGGCCTCTGATCAGTTTAACTGTTTCATCCAGACGCATACCAACTACATCATTGAGTCTTCCGGATTTACCTTGGCCAACACCAATGATTTTATCTCCCGGTTTTAGTTGCCCTGCTTTTTCTGCAGGACCACCGGTAACAATACTGACAACTTTAGTGTATTCGTCTTCAGTCTGAAGCACGGCACCAATGCCTTCAAGGGAGAGGCTCATATTAATATCAAAATTTTCAGCCGTTTGTGGTGAGAAATACTGAGTGTGGGGGTCATAGATGCCTGTAAAGGAATTAATGTAAATCTGGAATGCATCTTCACTTGTGCTCTGATGCAGACGCCTAAGTAAATTTGTATTGCGCAGATTCAACTGAGTCATTATTTCTTTGTCTGTTTTATTATTTAGCCTTAGGTTTAGCACGCTGTCCTTTAGTTGTTTTCGCCATAGGTCATGTTGTGCCTTAGTGTTTTTTAACCACTTTTCTGTCTTGCGATCAATTATCAGCTCTTCATTGGCTTTAAAGTTTAGGGAGTCAAGCCCAGCTTTTAACTTGTCAAGCATGTAGCGACACCTTTCCTCGGATCTTTTCCTGTGCTGATTAAAAATATTGAAGGCTGGTTTTAAGTCACCACTTCTTAAGAGTGTATCCAATTTCTCCCGAAAAGGTAGAAAGCTCTCTATATCTTGCTGAATAAAAAAACTACGATTAGGGTCTAGTCGTTCAAGGTAGCGATCAAAGATTTTTTCTGCGCTCTCATGTCCAAGGTTGACCTTTCGATAGTGGTTTGCCTTAAGCATTTGTACGATATTAACACTAGCAATGGCTTGTTGTAGGCTGGGTTTTAGCTCGGGTACAGGTTTGCTTATATCCTGATCTACGGCAATAGCAGGTGAGAAAAAAAGCATACAAGAGGAAAATAGCACCAAAGCAATATTTAGGTTAGGCTGCGTAGGTGATCTCATCGGTATGGATGCTCCGTGTCACAATGGCTGTATGAATCTATTATCACAAATTATCACTCGAATCTCTGTACAGTACAGTAAGTTGTGATGTTATATAGTTTGTATAAGATTACAGTTAGTTAGTAGCTATGCGTAGTAGTTTGCCAACGTCTGTAGGAAACATCAACTTATATGATTACAGATTGGAAAATACAATGATCTGACATGGAAATAATTGTGTGTTTTTTTTAGGTTACCGTTTTAAGCTGCTGTGCATGATTTGGTTTCTCCTAACTATACCCACGATCATTGAAGATACTTTATTTTGACGCTGTTTTTCTACATTATCTGTTCATGCCAAAAATAACTCTGGTCTCTCAGCAACAAAATTGGTGCCTCATTGATCAGCAGAATGGTATCACCTCGACAAAAAGCTACCAACGTTTTTTAAAAAAGGAGAGACCTCAGTATAATCAACGACTTTGGTCACGGTAATTGAACTTTCCAAGTTTTGTCAGCCATTACGAAGCTTTCTATGGCGTTGAACATAAAATAATTTGTTTTATACACTGATTTTAGTGCTTCGGACTGATTTTTAACGTACCTATCCTGTATAGCATGGTTTTGACACACCATAGAGCACCAAAAACTTAGTACCTTTGCGAATGCTCGCCGCAATAGCGGCCAGCCCATAAATTGTCGCATTTTTGCATGCCGATATTTTACCAGAATATAATCGTCTTAGTTGAGTTATGCTGAGGTCTCAAGGAAGTTCGTTGAGCTGAAAAAACAACTCGAATACTTTAGTTAGTTCAAATGCATCTTTTGATCCAGCTAACTCTCTAATTGAATGCATGGCAAAGGTTGGTAGGCCTACGTCCAATGTACGCACGCCTAACTCTCCCGCAACCAAAGGGCCTATAGTGCTACCACAAGCCATGTCGGACCGGACAACAAAATACTGAACTTCGGCATTAGCTTTTCTACTAAGCATTTTAAATACACTGGCAGTTTCATCATTGGTTGCATAACGAAGGTTGGCGTTGGTTTTTAGAACTGTACCCTTATTAATCAGTGGGCCATGATTACTATCATGACGGTCACTGAAGTTGGGATGAATAGCATGGGCGTTATCGGTAGAAATCATCATGGAACGGCTCATTGTTTGGGCTAGATACTCATTTTTGTCTATGATTCTTTTTAACACATCTTTCAAAAATGGGCCTTGAGCTCCCACTGCTGATAAACTACCGACTTCCTCATGGTCATTGCAGACAAGGAGGGCAGTAGCGTCTCCTTGTTCGTGTTGTACTAGGGCTTGAAGGCCTACAAAACAACTGAGGAGATTATCTAGGCGCGCACTGGCAATAAAGTCTTCGCGCATACCTATAATGGCTGGGCGATTGGTGTCATAAAATGACAGGTCATACTCTAATACTTCTTGACAGTTGTGGTGTCCTTTATTGATTAAATGCTCTTTTAATATATCTCGAAAATGGGCCTTTTCATTTTTAGCGAGCTGAAACAATATCGGTGGAATATCAGTCTGAGGGTCTATAGAGTGCTTATTATTAACTCCACGATTAAGGTGAATGGCAAGGCTTGGTATGATTGCAATAGGTTTTTCAAAATTTATTAATTGGCTTTTCAGAGTATTATCATCTGATAGATATTGAACCCTGCCCGCCAAAGACAAGTCTCGATCAAACCATGGGTTAAGCAGTGCGCCACCGTAGACTTCAACGCCTAATTGAAGATAATTATATTTACTTATTTCTGGCATAGGCTTTACTTTTAGACAAGGAGAATCTGTATGGGTGCCCACCATACGAAATCCTTTGTTTGCATTACCTAAGCAAAATGCAACAATGGAGGTTTCATTACGAGTTACATAATAGCGACCGCCAGCCTTAGGGAACCAAGTTTTATTTTCAGGAAGCTTTTTAAAACCATTATCTTCAAGCTTCTTACTCATGTTCTGTACTGCGTGATAGGGGGTAGGTGATGCGTGAAGAAAATCAGTCAAATGGTTGTTGAACTGTTTTTGATTCATTGGGGCCTTCTAATAGTTAATATTTGTGCTTTATAATATAAACTAACAAATTTATCGTAGCGGCACGATTGTGTTGTGGGTACGCAGTTTGAGGTAATACTTAACCTTGTTGGTGGGTGTGTGTTGTAAGTATTGAGATAAAATCATTGGTATAATGCATTGTACCCGATACCGTTTGCGGCAATTATCAAAGTTAATGGTGTTTTGTCAAAGTCGAAGCTAGTATGCGTGCTCATACTTAATAAGTAACACTCTATCTATGCAGAAATAGGGCTTATTCATTTTCAGGCAGCTGAACATTAACTTCCAAAACTGAGCAGTCCCCTTCGCAGTCTAACCGAATATTAATATTCTCTTGGTCAACAGTGATATATTGCCTAATTACGTTTAGGATGTCTTCCTGCATGGCCGGTAAAAAACTGTGCCCTTTACGATTCACTCTTTCATGAGCAACAATTATTTGTAACCGCTCTTTAGCTATAGCTGCACTGCTGTCAGATCTATTGTTATCATTTGGTGTGCGAAAAAATTGCATAAGATTCACGTGCGCCCTCCAAACATCCTTTCGAGCAAACCGGGCTTGGATGACTCAAGAAAGCGATGAGGAAGGCTTTCGCCAAGATACCTGCATACCATATCTTTGTAAGCCTGTCCTGGGATTGTCTCTGACTGATGAATAATAGGAATACCTTGGTTGGATGCTTTTAGTACACACCCTGATTCGGGTATAACCCCAAGTAATGGTATCGCAAGAATTTCTTCAACATCATTAACATTTAGCATATCTCCACATTCTACACGGTTTGGGTTGTAGCGGGTCAGGAGTAAATGTTCTTTTATGGGCTCCATTTTTTTCTCCGCTCGCTGAGACTTGCTTTGTAAAATGCCTAGTATGCGGTCAGAATCGCGAACCGATGATACTTCGGGGTTTGTTGTTATAATCGCTTCATCCGCAAAATAGAGTGCCATTTGTGCACCATATTCGATGCCTGCTGGAGAGTCGCAGATAATGTAATCAAAATCTTTTGCCAAGTCATCCAAGACTTTTCCGACACCTTCTTTTGTAAGGGAGTCTTTGTCGCGAGTTTGTGACGCAGGCAAAATCGATAAGTTTTCTGTATGCTTATCTCTAATGAGAGCTTGGTGTAGAGCTGCCTCGCCATTTATAACATTAACAAGGTCATACACAACTCGTCGCTCGCATCCCATAATTAAATCGAGATTACGAAGGCCGACATCAAAATCTACCACAACTGTTGAATGCCCTTGTAGGGCTAGGCCTGATGAAAATGAAGCGCTAGTTGTGGTTTTACCGACGCCACCTTTGCCGGAGGTCACTACGATAATTCGAGCCAAATTTGGTACCTACTTATTATTGAAGGAAGGTGTTATACCCGTTACCATTGAAGGTAAGGGTAGGCGACAAACGAAGGAATCCCCACGAGCCTACGAGTAGTAGGTGATTGGGGTGAGTGAAAGTAGTCAACACCCACACCTTCAAGGGTATTGAGTATATAGAGTATTTATTAAAGTTCTTTCATGTGCAAGCAGTGATCAATGAGGCTAATCAATACACTTTTGCTCCAATGTAATTTATCAGAGTGGGCAGGTAGCTTGTATTGCCCACATATGGAAATTAGTTCTGCCTCAAACTGACGACAAAGTATTCTAGCATTCTGATTGCCGTTGATTCCGGCAAGAGCTCTGCCCCTTAAATGACCATAAACATGAATATTACCGACAGCAAGCAGTTCAGACCCCTCGCTAACGGAACCTAGCACTATGAGGTCTCCTACAGAGTGCACCTGCTGTCCAGACCTAACTGGCTTTTCAATAATTTTAGATTCAGCCACAGTAACGTGTTTTTCTTTCTCAAAATACCAGTCATAGTTATGGGTTGGAGGCTGATTTCTTTTGATTTTGATAACATTGGCGGAAGCTGTATCGTCATGACCATTGTCATCTTCTATATTTGATTTACAGGAAGGTATCCACGCTATATTATTGGCAGACGCATCTTTGCGGTGGATACCTGTCCCGCCTCTTACAGCGATAAGCACTATGCCAAATTCATGCATAAGATGGCGAAGCGCAAACATATCAAAATAATTTTTTCCTCGTCCCAGTTTTTCCAAGGCAACTACGACAGGTGTTTGCTGAAAAAAGTTAGGAGCTTTTCGGATCATTATTTGCAGTTGCTGTCTTATTAAGGAAATATCTCCTACATGCAATTCCAGAGTAGTCAGTGTATAAATGCCACTCTTCATTTGAAAGGCCTTGGCAGAACTGAGAGACTGGAGGTCTAGAGTCATGTATCACCGACTTCTCATAAAATTAAATGTAAAAGCCTAAAGAAGTAGTCGCTGATGTACAAGAGATAATGATAGAACATGTTAAAAGATCATTCAAACAAAACACAAGAAGACTTTTTTAAATGGTCTTTTCTTTACCCTAGATACTGGATTACTTGGCTTGGGTTGGGATTAAGTGTGCTGCCTGTTCTTTTGCCTTATGGAGTAATCTTGCGTATTGGTAAGGGGTGTGGTTGGTTATTATTAAAGTTGGCTCATTCCCGTGTGCATATTGCTAGAGTTAACCTGAAATTGTGCTTCCCAGAAATGCACAATGATGAAATAGATCAACTCCTCAGGGCTAATTTTCAATCAGTGGGAATTGGTTTGATGGAGGTGGCTATGGCTTGGTGGTGGCCTAAAAAAAGATTAGAAAAGAAAGTGCATTTTGAAGGTATAGAGCATTTGCTTCAGGACACACGGGGCAGGGGGACGATACTACTCATTTCCCACTTCACTACGATTGAACTAGCAGGTGCTATGATTGCTCTAAAACATAGTATTAATGCAACTTACCGAGAGCATAAAAATCAAGTTTTTGAGTATATGCAGAGACGACAGCGTTTGCGTTATGATAGCAATAGCCGCTTATTAGGGCGGAGAGACATACGGGGAATGTTGCGAGTGTTGAGAGCCGGGGGAACTGTCTGGTATGCTCCGGATCAAGACTACGGTAAAAACCACAGTGTGTTTGCACGTTTTTTTAATATTGAAGCTGCTACTGTAACTGGCACTTCTAGGTTGGCGAGCATAGGTAAAGCCAGGGTTGTGCCAATGGTTGTTACTCGTTTACCTGGTGCAGCAGGTTATTCTCTCAAAGTTTATAAGCCGTGGCAGGACTTTCCGAAAAATGATGACTTGGTTGATGCGTGCTATGTTAATCTCTTTATTGAAGAAAGAGTAAGGGAGAACCCAGAGCAATATATGTGGCTACACCGGCGCTTTAAAACACGGCCGGTTGGAGAGCGCTCGTTTTATGAATAAACCACATTGGCAAAGGGCGTAGGTAGCTATCGTCGAGCGGGTCAAGTGGTACACGGTCTCAGCCTAGGTGAGCAGCAAAAGCGCAGCAGATGTGACCAAGGCTACGATCAGCTTGCTCAACCCATTTAAGGATATTGTTCACACCATTACGGCTGACAACGGGAAAGAGTTTTCGTGCCATGAGAAAATCAGCCAAGTATTATCGGCGGAGGTTTACTTTGCGCATCCATACAGCTCTTGGCAGAGAGGGTTAAATGAGAACACCAATGGCTTGCTACGACAATATTTTCCAAAGAATACAGGTTTCAAGAAGGTTGGTAAGATAGAGGTGAAGCGAGAATTGATGCGGCTCAATTCTAGGCCAAGAAAAGATTTGAATTTCAAAACACCCGCCCTGATATGGGTGAACACAGGGCTGCGTTAGCAGCTTAAGCTGTGATGCACTTGGAATTTGAATCCGCGTTTTATGTAATCTTTGACGTGACGACTGATCGTGAATTCACTTTTTCTCAAAGCCTGAGCAATAAAAGTTATTGACCACCTTTCAGACCACAAAAGGACCGCTTTAATACGGTCACACTCTTATACATCCCGCAATATTTTATGGCGAGATTCCAAGTTGATTTTTTGCTGTTGAGTCAGGGTGAATTTTGACAATAAAGTAGTCTGAGGAAAAATCACTAAAAAATCAAGCATCTTCAATACACTTGGGTATATACCTCTATATACTACATATTGCCTGAAAATACAGTATCAGGCACAGGCTCGCAACCTGTTTTGCGATCCTTCACTTTTTCTTTTTTAAGAACGTTTGGACACAACGGTACACGTCATCATCATCTTGTAAATTTTCGTTGACGAAATCCAGGCTATTCTTATTCTGGCTGACAGCGGCGATTGCCACTTCTTTATCATTTTGCATGTCTTCGCTGGCGTGCTCCAGTGCCAAACCATTCTGGTTGACAGCTGCCAGTACCACAGTTTGATCATCTTGCAGATCATCGCTGGCAGACTTAAGACTCAATCCATTCTGCCTGACAGCATTCTGTACGATATCTGTATTATATTTCAGCTTTTTGCTGGAGAACTTCAAACTCAAGCCATTCTGTTTAACAGCTGCCAGCACCAAGTCTTTATCATTTTGCTGGTCTTTGCTGGCAAACTTCAGATTTAAACCATGCTGCTGAACAGAGGCCAGCACTCTCTCTTTGCTGGCGTACTTGAGACTCGATCTATCCTGGTTTAGAGCGGCCAGCACTACCTCGTTATTATCTTGCAGATCTTTGCTGGCGTGCTCCAGTGCCAAACCATTCTGTTGAACAGCGGCCAGCACCAGGCCTTTATCGTTTTTTAGGTCATTGCTGGCGTGCACCAACATCGAACCATTTTGTTCGACAGAGGACAGCACCACGTCTTTATCGTTGTGCAGCTCTTTGCTGGCGTACTCCAAATTCAAGGCATGTTGTTTCACAGCAGCCAGCATCAGCTTTTTATCGTTTTTCGGCTCTTTACCTGCATATTGCAGACAATAATCGTTCTGTTTGAAAGCAGTCAGCACCACATCTTTATCATTTCGCAGCCTTTCGCTGGCGTATTGCAGATTATTGCCCTTATTTTCGACAGTAGCCAGCACCACATCTTTATCATTTGTCAGCCTTGTGCTGACATATCTCAGAGTATCTGGATGATTTTTAACGGCAACCAGCACCAGCTCTTTATCGTCTTTTGGCTCATTTCCTGCGTATTGCACAGCAAGGCCATCTTGTCTGACAGCAGCCAGAACCACATCTTTATCATTTTGCAGGTCTTTGCTAGCGTATTCCAGCGTAAAACCATTCTGTTTGACAGCAGCCATAACCACATCTTTATCATTTTGCAGGTCTTTGCTACCGTATTTCAGCGTAAAACCATTCTGGTTGACAGCAGCCATAACCACATCTTTATCATTTTGCAGGTCTTTGCTGGCATACTCCAGCATCAAACCATTCTGCTTGACCGCAGCCATAACCACATCTTTATCATTTTGCAGGTCTTTGCTGGCATACTCCAGCATCAAACCATTCTGCTTGACCGCAGCCAGAGCCACATCTTTATCATTTTGCAGGTCTTTGCTGGTGTCTTTCAGTGTCCAACCATTCTGTTTGGCAGCGGCCAGAACCACGTCTTTATCGTTTTGGAGGTCTGCATTGGCGTAATTCAAAGCCATAAAGTTATGGCTGACAGCAACCAGCACCAGCTCTTTATCGTTCTTCGTGTCTTTGCCGGCGTATTGCAGAAACTCACCTTTCTTTTTGACAGCGGCCAGCACTACCTCTGAATCATTTTGCAGGTTTTCACTGGCGTGTTTCAGATTCGAACCATTTTGTTTGACAGCGGCTAGAACGAATTTTTTGTCGTCATTGCCCACTATTTGCAAAGTGGATTCTAGGAAATATGCAACGCACCCTTCTATTAGTGCTTCTTTGAAAGACTCCAGGTTATCAGTGCCTGAGTGAGCAGTAGTGTCATCAATCCACTGCATGAAATCGGCTTTTGTCAGTGTGACTTTTTCAGCTCCCAGGACTCGACCCATTTGGATAATTGATGGATATGGATCACCAAGCGGGGGGAGTTTATTCACGTATTCGGTGTTCGCCAGATGTAGTAAAGAATTAATCAGGAAGCGCTTATTATTGCCGCTATCTTCGAGCTTTTTTGAAAATTCATCTAAGCTTAATTCATTATCTGTATGGGCTGCATTCAAAGCTATGTCAACATCAAGCATAGAGCTTGCAAGGTTACACATTCCGGCAAACCCATCCTGCATTTCTTCCCTGGTTCTAATGGGTGAATATTCTATGGTTAACTTGCCGGCGGTTTCGTTAAAACTGACGCTAACTTGTTCCTTATCCATCGACATGGCGTGTTGCAAAAGTTGGACTTGAAAAAGGAACCTCTTCAACTTTCCATTGATACGGCAATCGTCATCTAGATTATCCGAAAGTACCAGACGCAGCTTACGTCCCTTGCCTGCCTCTGCCTGCTCAAACATCTCAACTTCACAAGCATGCACCCCTAGTTCGGCAGATACTCTGACAGCAGTGGGCAGGTTCAGTACAGTGGTTTTACAGTTAAACCCTTGTAAAGAATTTTGACATGCTTCATTTAGCAGACTGCTATCATCTGACTTTAAAAAACTCACGAAGGTCTGAAGATCATTTTCCCCATGCTTGATTATTGTTCCCATTCCTGAAGCGATGGCTACAGCGGGAAGTGCTTCAACAAAACGTTTATGGATAAACAGAATGGCATCATGATAACTTTCTATGCTTTCGGCGTCAGTGGGGCTGCCCAGTAATTGCAAGGTTTCTTTTAAGTCCCGGGTGGCATTCAGCCACGAACGATAATTGCCGGGATTTTTTTCACTGTGCTCTGATTGCAGAGGCGCAATGACACGTTTACAGCCTTCCGTTACTTGTTGTTGAATATTAACCAGTTTCTGTCGCAATAAGTCGAGATCACGACGGCATGACTGAATCTCCGGATCATATGTTTCACCTGCCAGGGCTAAAAAACGTTCATACCCTTCCATAAAACCAGCCATGTCCTCTGTAAAGTGCTGTACTTCTTTTTGCAGCTGGGTCGCAATCTCAGCGCGCTGGGGTGACATGCTTAGCATCTTGCTCTGCTCTTCAGTCAGGCATTTTTGGAATAGGCGGTTTGAATGAAAATAGTCTAGCAGTCGGGAATTCTGCTGAGTCATCCAGGCAAACCCTTCATCGGGTCTTTGGAAACTGGCTGTCACAGGCTTATAATTCCTGATGGCTTGAATTGCTGGCTCATAGTCCTGATTGACTGAGGCTTGACGAGTTGACCACTCCTGTGTCTGATCTCCAGCCAAGACATAAGCACCTGTTATGCCATTAAAGTTACCGGCTACCAGAGTGACAGAAACTGTGGGGGAGTCGGGCTGCTGGAATTGCCTGCCCGCCAGCAGGCAGGGCTTGCCTTTCTGGCGCAGAGTAATGGCTACGTGATCGTTAGTGCCCCCGTCTTGTAATACAAAACCGCCCGCGCGATTGAGAAAAGCCGGTTCAAGCATCCAGTCTCTGGCATGTTTGGCGAAAATAATAGCCCCATTAGGTAATTCTTCTGGGCTTATGTGCTTGTCAACGTAAACAGCCTTACCACTGCAACAACCTTCGCTAACCAACTGACCGGTGATAGCAGGAGCTTCCGGAACATCACCTGAATAACTGTTTCCCCCAGCAAGCCGTGTAACTGGACGAACCTGTAACAGATAGAGCTTACTATCCTTTCCTACCGCAAACTCTACATCTACCGGACAGCACAGCATCCCTTCCAGTTTGTCCATAGCTTCTTTTAGTTGAGTCAGTACCAACGGTGGTAGCTGTTTGTTGTCAGTATCTGATGTATCCATTTGTTCTATTTGCTCAATATACCCATTACCATCAGCGGATTTTGTTAATATATATTGGCTAGCAATACTCCCTTCTATCCACTGGTCCTGACCTTCTCCCCCCCGTGGAAGACTGTATCTGTGTGGTGTGATACCAGCATCACCTGCGACAATCCCTTTAGGCTGTCCGGGTCCATATTCTACCTGAATGGCATCATCCTGTAGTGATGCGTGACTGATTACCACGCCGCCAAACTGGCTATTTATACAAGTTTGCAGCGCTATAGCCATAGGTTGCGGTTTTCCCTGAGGGCATACTTCTGGCCGGTAACCTGAAGCCATAACGTTCAGACAAGTCTTCAGAATAGGTTCACCTCCCTGAACACAAGAATCAAACTTTCCGGCCTGGGCATCACCGTAGCTATCTTCCTTGATGCCGGAGCTTCTAGCAATAATGGGTTGCCCGGGGCACTTCTCTGTCAGCTCATGAGATAAACGCTCAATTTCTTTAGCTTTGGGTAAGTGCCTTATTGCCTTATGGTATTCATCGCTGGTGATCAGTGCCTGCAAACCTTCAAGGCATTTTTTTTGCTTTTCTTTATCAGATGGAGAAACCGTAGGGAGGTTGCCTATTTCTACCTCTATGTCGGACAGGCTCATGGCTGAGCGATGATTAGTGAGAAGTGCAGGAACATGACATTCCACTAGGTCAATGCTAACAGGGTGCTCTTTAATGCTTTTCAGGTCAGAGAACTCAATAGTTTTGAAGGGAGGAACAGGAAGGCCAGTTTTTTGCATATTCCTCAGAAACATACCCTTACCGCCGAACCGCTCTCTTTCCGATTCCTCAGTGAACTTGGCTTTTTTGGGCGGAGAAACTGCGGTTGAAGCAGTATCATATCGTCTTTTGCTGAGCTTTGCTGCCTTCGTAATAACTTCCTTTCCTTCTGGGGAAGAGACAAATGCGGACAAATCCAAATCAAATCCTGCCCTCCGAGTAATTGCTTCCTTTTCTTCTGGGGAACAGAGGCTATAGTCTTCGTCAGAAATTACACGGATAATCCGTTCACGGATATTTTTATCTTGGCATTGATCAAGGACATCTGTTAGCTGCCTGTGGCAGGCTTCAAGTTTAGAGCCGAGTTCCTTTACTAATAATTCAGGCAGTGCTAGCTGCGCTTTCGCTGTTCTACCGCGAAAAGCACCGATATCTGCCTTCTTACTTAATTCCAATGCTTGATCGTATACATCAAGAAACTGTTTTACTTGTTGAGCCTGCATCTTAATCACTGCTGTAGTCCTTTATATAATCCTTGTAACTTGAGTATAACAAAACGCCTTTTCTTGATTCATAACTACCAAAATAGTCATTAAGTTGACTTTTAATTTCGGTCAGTTATTCAGTTATTCAATTATTCACTTAAGTTACGCACCTTGTTGAAGGTGCGATATTATAATCGGCATGAAAAACGATCTGATTGAATTGTACTCTGACTATCTCTTGCATCATTTGGGAAGACGACAACAGCTGGTGTGGCCAGGGAAAGATCATAAAATTACTTGCTATGACTGAGTTTAAAATATTTATTTTCATTTAAACACGACTATGATCTTATTTTAAGGATGCGGTCATGCACATGATTTGATTTCGCAACTCTCAATTATCACTGACCTTCGTGATCTTGGAAAGTTGGCCATAAGCTCACAGATATTCCCCTACTAACTATCTGTGGCGTAATTGGCGGTGCCGCAGGTTGGGAAGAAATAGAAGATTTCGGATACGAACGTCTGTACTATCTTAAGCAGTACGGTGATTTTGATGAAGGCATTCCTTTTGATGACGCTATTGCCAGTTAGGGATAGCCTGTCATCAAGAGGTAACTGCTCATATTTAACTGGCAAGACAAGCATGCCAGATTAAAGAAAGTGCTGCTAATTTTCCTATATACTTCATGCATACATCTGCCAGACTATCTTTTCTACGGTAAAAACGGTGAACAGCTTCGTTCATTCGTCCAAAATATACTCGATACTGTCGAGAGGCAGAGTGTGCAGATCGAAAAGCAAAGTATACAGATCGAGAAGCTCACCGAAGAAAATGAGAAACTCCGGGCAGAACTCCGGCACCTGAAAAAGCAGAAGGGCAAACCCAAAATAAGACCTAATGTGCCTGATCAAACCGATCAGGGTGAAATCCCGTCAGAAGAAGATGCGCAGATCAAGGCTCCACTCAGAATAACAGCGGCGGCAACCCTCCCAAAGGTAAACGGCAGAGTCCCGGTGAAACAGCGTTACCTCCCATTACGATTGATCGTTAAGAGATCCGCAAAGTTCCCAACCCACAGAAATGCTGGCGGCTCAAAGGCTTCTATGATTCCCTTCATACTAAGATGGTTGTCGAATTTGTCACGACTCTTTACAGGCGTGAGTACTATCGGACACCTGAAGGAATAGTGTCAGCATCTCTGTCAGAACATGTTAAAGATCGCTTCGGTGATAATCTGAAGAGTCATGCATTGGACTTTTATCATTCATTCAGCACTACTCAGACATTGTTACTGGCCTGGATGCAAGACCATGGATGCCCTATATCCGAAGGATCTTTGAGCAATATACTGACTAGTGGTCATGATGCCTTTCATCAAGAAAAGAAGAGTTACTGGATTCATGGATAGCCTGCTCAAAATATCTTCAGGTGATGATACTGGTGCCAGGCACCATGGAAAAAACGGCTACTGTCTGGCAATTGGAAATGAATTTTTTACTTATTTTTCCAGTACCGCCAGCAAGAGTCTGATCAACTTTCTAACCCGACTGCAGGGGAAACAATACTGTTATTTGCTTGACTCTGTGGCTATTGATTACGCGGATTCAAATTCGAAGTGCATCACAGCTTAAGCTGCTAACGCAGCCCTGTGCTCACCCATTATCAGGGCTGGTGTTTTGAAATTCAAATCTTTTCTTGGCCGAGAATTAAGCCGCATCAATGCTCGCTTCACCTCTATCTGACCGACTTTCTTGAAGTCTGTACTCTTTGGAAAATATTGTCGTAGCAAACCATTGGTGTTCTCATTTAACCCCCCGCTCCCAAGAGCTGTAGGGGTGCGCAAAGTAAACCTCCGCCGATAATGCTTGGCTGATTTTCTCATGGTACGAAAACTCTTTCCCGTTGTCAGCCGTAATGGTGTGAACAATATCCTTAAATGGGTTGAGCAAGTTGATCGTAGCCTTGGTCACATCTGCTGCGCTTTTGCTGTTCACCTGGGCTGAGACCGTGTACTTCGTGACCCGCTCGACGATAGTTACCAAAGCCCCGCTATGCCCTTTGCCAATGACGCTATCAATCTCCCAGTCTCCGCTACGCGATTTATCGTCAACGATATCTGGGCGATCATCTATGCTGACGCGGTTCTTTATTTGGCCGCGCGTTGACTTGCCGTTTCGTCGCTTGTCATACTTCTTGCCCGGCGACGAAGATGCATGTAAATATCGCCGCCAGCCTGCTTATTCGCCCAAATATGCAGGTAGATTCTTTCATGGCTAATCAGTTGCTCCTGATCATTCAGTAACCAACCTGAAATCTGCTCGGGCTCCACTCTACACGTAGCTTTGATTAAATCACCGCATCATTTTTGGCGTCATTCTACTCGCCCGAGCCGACTCTGTACGCCCCTATCTGTTCGGCCTTGTGCTTGCCTATGCCGCCAGTATTCCTTACCAACTCACGACTCACCGTGGACTGACTGGCGCCAATGATCTTCGCTATCTCCCTTTGGCTGCAACCGCTTTTCTTTAGTACGGAAATCTAGCATCGTTGTTCGTAAGTCAGTTGTTGGTAAGTTATCGTCATCACTTCATCTCTTGCTGGAGAAAAGGGTAGGAGCTTACCTTCAGCTGGCCCTTTTTTCTACCTAGTCAAGTGATGCACTTCAGATTTGAATCCGCCATCTTGGCCTGACCACTGTTTCGCAAAACGTTTAGCAACAGAGGGCGTGTTGAAAGCAGCACTGATTAAGAATCGTTGTCTTGAAAGCATGATCATTCACAGTGACGGTGCCCGACAGTTTGAAACGGCCTTTCAACATTCGCTGTGTTGGTACCATGCAGGATAAGCTAATCCCGGGGAATGCCTTGGAAAGGGAAATCGATACCTGCTATCCAGCCTTTGACAAGGTTATCTTCTGAAAAATCAACAGCATCTATACGGCGTGAGAGGCCTTTCATCTTATCTTCCAAGCTGAGGGATATTTTGCGATTTGACTTTATAGCCATCAGAAAATGCTGGTTACAATCGTGACGAATAAACATCATATTGTCGTTTGAGCAAAACCAGCTATCAGCCAGTACATAGCGAAACAACAGCTATTATGACAACACGTTTTCAGCATTTCCCGCATCATTTCATTTTTAGTGTGCTTGGCATACCGTCGAACCTTCTTTGTTTTCAGGTCAGTATATTGAATCGTCTTTTCTACCAACTGATAGGCGACTGGAAGCGATGCGTTCCGGCATGATAGTGTGCATTCAGAAGGCTTATCCCCTTAACTGTCGGTTTTTAATGTGGTCAAAATGCCAAGTGTTTAGCGCATTTTCTTTATTGAACTGCTTTTCTTGGATAGTGTCATCAAAGATTAATACGCCATCTTTGTCTTCAATTTGGCGTACAACAGACTTGACGTGGAGCCATAGCGAGCGGCTGGTAAACTCATTCGTTGAAAGCAGTCGGGTGAACTGGTCGTGGCTGTAGGTATTACCCAGCAGCTCTGCCACACCAGTTGCTGTCGTCTTCCCAAAGGACGATAAGAGATAGTCAGAGTACCATTCAATCAGATCGTTTTTCATGCGGCTTATGATACTATATTTTTAACCAGCTGCGTAACTTGAGTTAATAATGACTTCCAATGGGTGACAACTATTCTGACACAGGGGGATGTTGAAACAGCACTAAACTGGGTACATGGCTTTGTCCGGTGGTACAACGAAAAACACAAGCACAGTGACTGAAATTTCTGACACCGAGTCAACGGCATCGAGGTGAGCCAGAGATACTAATGAATCACCGCCGAAAGGTTTACAAGCAAGCAAAACAGCGACCACCTGAACGCTGGGGTAAGAGGCCAACAAGAAACTGGGATTTAACTCACGAGGTCTGGCTTAATCCAGACAGGTCTTTATCGGGTAAATTTAAGAAAGCCGCTTAAGTTGAGGCGACAACTATGTTGACAAACACCGTTAATTAAGAAACATCAGGTACAGGCAATGCACCCAGATTTTCAGAGGCCGATGGCGGCCTGAAAATATGGATAATGTCAGATCATCGAAACGACCTTGTTGCTTTTCTGGTTGAGAATCACCCTTACCCTCTAGGGTAATGTCCTGACTGTTACAACGAGGACAGGTGACACCATCAGGCCAACGTAGTAACCGTACCTGTTCGTAGCAGTTGGCATTATCTAATAAATTGTGAAATTACATCATGCTGCTGTTTTACACCAACATGGGTGATTTATATACTCGGAAGAATGCCAATTGTATCAACTCCCTGGAATCCATGAAGAGCCTTTCTTTTTTAAGAACGTTTGGAAACAACGGTACACATCATTATCACCTTGTAAATTTTCGTTGACGAAATCCAGGCTATCCTTATTCTGGCTGACAGCGGCGATTGCCACTTCTTTATCATTTTGCATGTCTTCGCTGGCATGCTCCAGCGCCAAACCATTCTGGCTGACAGCTGCCAGTACCACCGTTTGATCATCTTGCAGATCATCGCTGGCAGACTTAAGACTCAAGCCATTCTGCCTGACAGCTTTCTGCACGATATCTGTATTATCTTTAAGCTTTTTGCTGGAGAACTTCAAACTCAAGCCATTCTGTTTAACAGCGGCCAGCACCACGTCTTTATCATTTTGCAGGCCTTTGCTGGCAAACTTCAGATTTAAACCATGCTGCTGAACAGAGGCCAACACTCTTTCTTTGCTGGCGTACTTGAGACTCGATCTATCCTGGTTTAGAGCGGCCAGCACTACCTCGTTATTATCTTGCAGATCTTTGCTGGCGTGCTCCAATGCCAAACCATTCTGTTGAACAGCGGCCAGCACCAGGCCTTTATCGTTTTTTAGGTCATTGCTGGCGTGCACCAACATCGAACCATTTTGTTCGACAGAGGACAGCACCACGTCTTTATCGTTGTGGAGCTCTTTGCTGGCGTACTCGAAATTCAAGGCATTTTGTTTCACAGCAGCCAGCATCAGCTTTTTATCGTTTTTCGGCTCTTTACCTGCATATTGCAGACAATAATCGTTCTGTTTGAAAGCAGTCAGCACCACATCTTTATCATTTCGCAGCCTTTCGCTGGCGTATTGCAGATTATTGCCCTTATTTTCGACAGCAGCCAGCACCACATCTTTATCATTTGTCAGCCTTGTGCTGACATATCTCAGAGTATCTGGATGATTTTTAACGGCAACCAGCACCAGCTCTTTATCGTCTTTTGGCTCATTTCCTGCGTATTGCACAGCAAGGCCATCTTGTCTGACAGCAGCCAGAACCACATCTTTATCATTTTGCAGGTCTTTGCTACCGTATTCCAGCGTAAAACCATTCTGTTTGACAGCAGCCATAACCACATCTTTATCATTTTGCAGGTCTTTGCTACCGTATTCCAGCGTAAAACCATTCTGTTTGACAGCAGCCATAACCACATCTTTATCATTTTGCAGGTCTTTGCTACCGTATTCCAGCGTAAAACCATTCTGGTTGACAGCAGCCATAACCACATCTTTATCATTTTGCAGGTCTTTACTGGCATACTCCAACATCAAACCATTCTGCTTGACAGCAGCCAGAGCCACATCTTTATCATTTTGCAGGTCTTTGCTGGTGTCTTTCAGTGTCCAACCATTCTGTTTGGCAGCGGCCAGAACCACGTCTTTATCGTTTTGGAGGTCTGCATTGGCGTAATTCAAAGCCATAAAGTTATGGCTGACAGCAACCAGCACCAGCTCTTTATCGTTCTTCGGGTCTTTGCCAGCGTATTGCAGAAACTCACCTCCCTTTTTGACAGCGGCCAGCACTACCCCTGAATCATTTTGCAGGTTTTCACTGGCGTGTTTCAGATTTGAACCATTTTGTTTGACAGCGGCCAGTACGAATTTTTTGTCGTCATTGCCCACTATTTGCAAAGTGGATTCTAGGAAATATGCAACGCACCCTTCTATTAGTGCTTCTTTGAAGGACTCCAGGTTATCAGTGCCTGAGTGAGCAGTAGTGTCATCAATCCACTGCATGAAATCGGCTTTTGTCATTGTGACTTTTTCAGCTCCCAGGACTCGACCCATTTGGATAATTGATGGATATGGATCACCAAGCGGGGGGAGTTTATTCACGTATTCGGTGTTCGACAGATGTAGTAAAGAATTAATCAGGAAGCGCTTATTATTGCCGCTGTCTTCGAGCTTTTTTGGAAATTCATCGAGGTTTAATTCATTATCTGTATGGGCTTCATTCAAAGCTATGTCAACATTAAGCATAGAGCTTGTAAGGTTACACATTCCGGCAAACCCATCCTGCATTTCTTCCCTGGTTCTAATGGGTGAATATTCTATGGTTAACTTGCCGGCGGTTTCGTTAAAACTAACGCTAACTTGTTCCTTATCCATCGGCATGGCGTGTTGCAAAAATTGGACTTGAAAAAGGAACCTCTTCAACTTTCCATTGATACGGCAATCGTCATCTATATTATCCGAAAGTACCAGACGCAGCTTACGTCCCTTGCCTGCCTCTGCCTGCTCAAACATCTCAACTTCACAAGCATGCACCCCTAGCTTGGCAGATACTCTGACAGCAGTGGGCAGGTTCAGTACAGTGGTTTTACAGTTAAACCCTTGTAAAGAATTTTGACATGCTTCATTTAGCAGACTGCTATCATCTGACTTTAAAAAACTCACGAAGGTCTGAAGATCATTTTCCCCATGCTTGATTCTTGTTCCCATTCCTGAACCGATGGCTACAGCGGGAAGTGCTTCAACAAAATGTTTATGGCCTCCTCCAGTTCTGTCGAATAACATGCTTGCAATATTTATTTCTTCAAGGTCTTTCGGTGCATGCTTTATTTCTTTTCTTTTTAATGCACTGCCTATCCACGTGTCTTTGCACTCTCGATTAAAAACGCAACTGGGACGACAAGCATCACTTGATTCATCTATTTTCTCGGTTTTAGTTACTTCATGTCGGCAGAAAGAGCTCTGACCCAGTGAAATACTACCGGAAATAAAAGGAACCTGTGTATTCATAATTTAATCCTCATCTTCAAAATACTTTAAGTCTATCCGCAAACATAACCGGGAATAGTTCAAAATCAGCTAACAGTCATTTAGACCATATGTTATATAGACACGTGTTATTAATAAATGTTCCCTTAACTAATAACAATAAGGTTAGTAATACGATAGTGGTTCAAACCTGCATTTTGCATGAGTATCAATTCCAAATTCAACCTTATTAATAAGCAATGGGTGAATATTCTATGGTTAACTTGCCGGCAGTTTCGTTAAAACTGACGCTAACTTTTTCCTTATCCATCGGCATGGCGTGTTGCAAAAATTGGACTTGAAAAAGGAGCCTCTTCAACTTTCCATTGATACGGCAATCGTCATCTATATTATCCGAAAGTACCAGACGCAGATTACGTCCCTTGCCTGCCTCTGCCTGCTCAAACATCTCAACTTCACAAGCATGTACCCCTACTAACTTGGCAGATACTCTGACAGCAGTGGGCAGGTTCAGTACAGTGGTTTTACAGTTAAACCCTTGTAAAGAATTTTGACATGCTTCATTTAGCAGACTGCTATCATCTGACTTTAAAAAACTCACGAAGGTCTGAAGATCATTTTCCCCATGCATGATTCTTGTTCCCATTCCTGAACCGATGGCTACAGCGGGAAGTGCTTCAACAAAATGTTTATGGCCTCCTCCAGTTCTGTCGAATAACATGCTTGCAATATTTATTTCTTCAAGGTCTTTCGGTGCATGCTTTATTTCTTTTCTTTCCTTTTTAATGCACTGCCTATCCACGTGTCTTTGCACTCTCGATTAAAAACGCAACTGGGACGACAACCATCATTTGATTCATCTATTTTCTCGGTTTTAGTTACTTCATGTTGGCAGAAAGAGCTCTGACACAGTGGCATACTACCGGAAATAGAAGGCACCTGTGTATTCATAATTTAATCCTCATTTGGTATTGTATTGGTTTTGTTGGCAGAATGTTTTTTTACTGCCTATAATTTAGTTAATAAAAAATAAATGGAGATAGTGCTGTGTTGTATAGGTATTTGTTAGTTACAGTCATTTTATTGACTCAGTACGTTTGTGCTGATGAAAAGCGCGATAAAAGTCAGATTATGGACTTCCTGTTTAGTATCGAAAGGCATGGGTTTTCAGTTGACTCAGAAGATTGGATGTCTACTTTTAAAGGTCAGAGTGATAATGACTTAATAAGTATCTATGAAAAATATTATCGCTATATCTCTGAAGGTCGTCTAGATAAAAACTTTTTTCAAACTGGATGGACGATTGCTGATGTGCCACACGTTCGCAATGAAGATGGTGGCTTTGAAAGCATTGAAGAAGTTCAATCCAAAATACCACAATATAGCATACTGCTATCTGCTTTAAATAAATTGCAGTGGTGGAGTAAAAATGCAATTAATATTTTTCCAAATACCGTTGTTTTAGTTGAGGGAGATACTGGGGAGATGGTTAGTAAATTGAATGAGTGGTTATTTGATCTAGATTTGATAGATAAGCAGCCGAGTGATATATATGGAAAGATTCATTTAAATGCGTTAACTAAAATCCAGGTGAAGTATGATTTGATGCCTGACGGGCGTTTAGGATCATCGAGCAGACAAAAACTTTTAGCAATAACTAACCAGCGCATAAAGCTAATCAAGGCTAATATTGAAAGATTAAGATGGCTTCCGCAGTCACTACCTTATCCTCATATTTGGGTTGATATTCCTGGTTTTGAGGTTTCTTTGGTAAAGCAGGATGGTAGCAAAGTTGTTTATAAAGCTATTGTTGGTAGCAGGAGAAAACAAACACCTATTTTTCAAAGTGAAGTTAAGTCTTTTTTTATTAACCCTGTATGGAAGGTTCCTCATAAGATCGCTGCTCATTACTTATTAAGAAAAGAGAAGAAAAATCCTGGAATGCTAAAACAAGAAGGTTTTTTAGTTTATGAGAATTGGGATGATAAGGCAAACCTGGTACTAATGGAAAAAATAAATTGGAATAGCTATACAGTGAGTAACTTTAAATTTAGATTGGAGCAGTTGCCAGGTGATAAAAATAGTTTGGGTAAATATAAGCTTGATATGCCTAATAAACATGGTATTTATCTTCATGGTACAAACAAACCTAATCTTTTTGATAGGAAAGAAAGAATGTTTAGCTCTGGATGTGCAAGAGTAGATAAAGTAAAAGAGTTGGTGGAAGAAATATTATCGAACCAAGGTATGGAAATGGTCCCGGACTTATTGGAAGGCGGAAGCAAAACGGAGAAGGTATCTTTAAATAAAATAATACCAACTTATTTTAGTTATTTTACAGCATGGCCTGATGAAAGTGGTAGGGTTCGTTTCAGGAATGATATTTACCAACTTGATAACGCCTTAGTGAGTTGGTTTTAGTAGAGGTATTTGTCAACATAGTTGTTGCCTAACTCAAGCGTATTTTTTAATTTTACCAAATCAACGTCTGTCTGGATTAAGACAGACCTCGAGAGTCAAATCCCAGTTTCTTGCGGGCCAGCGTTCAGGAATTCGCTGTTTTTTCTGCTTGTAAAACTGCCTACTATTATCCATGAGTACCTCAGACTTGCCACGATGCCGGTGACTAGGTGTCAGTAATTTCAGTCCACGGCTTTTGTGTTCTTCGTTGTACTATCTGATAAAGCCATGTACTCAGCAAATGGCTTTCATGGGTAGCCAAGCAGGATGCAGGCTTTAGTGATCATTTCTGAAACATGCTCAGTAGACTCCGTTTGGCGGCCCCTATGCGACAACTCTACGACTCTAGATGTCTATCACAAGATAAGTGTAATAAAGCAGGGCTAGAATAGAAGAGCGCAAAAACGTTATGTGCCAATACCAGACCTGATGTGATCCGGTGGCGCAATAAGAGGTTGTACTATGACGGCTAGGACGAGCAGCCGACCGCTCTGGTGCTTCTGACCTGTTTCATGTAACACCCGCCGAATCCGCCCCTTATATGAGTTCTTCGGGGCTTGAGTTTGATGATGTGATCCATATCGCTGTGACGTACCTCTTCCCTGCGGGTGTCCTCGGCATCATGGCCGCTGTCAAGCCTTATCAGGATTGGGGTTTTAGAGATCGAGACGAACCTTGCCCTGCAAACAACCTGTTTCAAAAAGAATATGAATTCTTTCTGCGAGTGTTGATAGCCAGTACGCACAGGCAAGACACCAGCCTACTGCCCCAGGTAGACGGCGGTAGGTGTATATCTATCATGATTTAGGTGTATGCAATACCTTCCTTTTTGGTGCCAGTGTTCTCCATGGGGAAAACATCAATATCTAGAGTAATGTGAAGGTATTTATCCAATCGGCTCAGGAGGACTGGATGGAGCGTTCAGATTACGCCAGAGTGTCATTAATCAGGGGTATTAAGTGCGTAAGTATTTTCATCAAACCTTCGTCTTAAGCGGCTGGGAAAAGGCACTTGCCGAACTCCCATGTAGCACTTAAACCAATCATCGTTGCGCATATTCTCTATTGCACCAAAATCGCTTTTATATGTTGCCAGAAGACCATTGTATACTCGAATCAATTCAATCTTGAGAATATCACGCCTTTTGTTCACAGAGCGCAGGGTTTTCTTGAGAGTTGCTTCCTTGTTCATGGCATAGCCGACGAAATACAGTCCAGCAGGTGATATTGATATTCTAGAAACTATCTGGACCGATGGCGCAGGTTCAACAAGCTGCTGGTGCTGTGCATCCTTGCTGAAATAAAGCTTCATGGCTATACACTTGCTGCGCGCCAAAAAATTATCCAGTATTGCGCATGCCAGCAGCAATGCCCCCTATAGTGAGCATCAGTGCCTGCTCAAGATTATTATCATCACTATCTTTGCTCTTGGCTCTAACTCGTTGGAGTAACTCTGCCTGCAAAAAATTCAATGGATCAGTATATGGGTTACGCAGCCGGATTGCTTCACGGGACTGAGGTTGACTTGACATTAGACCCTCGCCGTCTTTTAGGCTTAACAGCACCTCAATGGATTCAGCCAGCATATTCCGTAACTTTTTACCTAAGGGCTTTAGTTCTTCAGGAACAAGACGATCTTCATAAAAACGGACTAGATGTGGATCGGCCTTCATAAATACCATTTCCAGCATTTCCAATCGCGATCTGAAAAAAGGCCATTTTTCTATCATTTTTTCTAATGTCTGTTGTTGGCCATTTTTTAGCGCATTGTCTAACGCCATACCACAACCCAGCCAAGTAGGTAGCATTAAGCGATTCTGAGTCCAAGCAAAAATCCAAGGAATAGCTCTGAGACTTTCTATTCCGCCATTCTGGCGACGTTTGGCCGGTCTTGAGCCCAAAGGCAGTTTAGACAACTCTCGTTCAGGGGTTACTGCTTGAAAGTAAGGTACAAAATCTGGTTCATCTCGAATAATGTCATGATAAACTGTCAAAGAGTCGTGAGCTAGTTGATCCATTACATCTCGCCACTGACGATCAGGCGTTGGTGGTTCAAGTAGTGTTGCCTCCAGTGTGGCGCTGGTATAAAGCAGTAAGCTTTGAAGGGCCACTCTAGGAAAACCCAATTTAAATCGAATCATTTCACCCTGCTCTGTAACTCGTAACCTGCCATCAACTGACCCCGGTGGTTGAGACAGAATTGCTCCATGAGCAGGGCCTCCTCCACGACCAACGGTACCACCTCGGCCATGGAATAGTGTCAATCTAACATTGTGCTCCCGACAAAGATCAGTCAGCGACTCCATTGCGCGGTATTGAGCCCAGGCAGCAGCCATCCAGCCTGCATCTTTGGCTGAATCTGAATAACCAATCATCACCATCTGTTGTCCTTGACAATATCCCCGATACCAAGGCAAAGACAACAACTGCTTTATGCTTTCTGCGGCAAAATCAAGGTCATCCAAGGTTTCAAAAAGAGGTACTATAGGCATATCAAATGCAACACCGCATTCTTTTAACAGTAAGGCAACAGCAAGTACGTCGGAAGGATTGGTGGCCATAGAAATGACATAGGGGCCTAGCGCACCGGCACCTTCTGCAGCAATAGCCTTACAGGTATCAATTACTTCCTTGACCTCTGGCAATGGTTGCCAGTCCCTAGGTAATAATGGCCGAGGACTCTGTAGTTCATTTAGTAGGAAGATTTGTCGCTGCGACTCATTCCAGTGACCATAATCACCCATCCCCAGCGCTTTGGTTAACTCTCTCAATGCCTGGGTATGCCGTTCAGACTCCTGACGAATATCCAGCTTGCTTAAGGTTAAACCAAAGCAACGAGCGCGTCTCAACATGTCTAGCAATGGGCCATCAGCAATAATCCCCATACCGAGTTGATGCAGAGATTCGTAACATAGTCGAAGAGGTTTCAAGAGCTCTTCTGTGTCTAGTAACATACCATGAGTGGAGTCCTCGGTAAGTTCAGATTCACACAGACTTTTGGTTTTGCGCAGTCGCTCACGTAACTTTCTCAGTATAACTCGATAAGGTTCGCGACAGTCTCCAACTTCTTCTCTGAGTGCTTTATTACAGTCACTCATGGATAGCTCACCAATTAGAGGTCTCAAGTCTCGCAGGTAAAGGTCTGCAGCCATCCAGCGACTTAGGCGCAATACTTCCCGAGTTACTTTGGCGGTCACAAATGGGTTACCATCCCTATCTCCCCCCATCCAGGAAGATAGTCGAACAGGCACAGAATCAATTGGTAGAGAAAAACCTGTATGCTCTCTAAGTCGTTCATCTACTTCCCGGGTATACTTTGGTACTGCGTCCCATAAAGAGTGTTCGATAGTAGCAAAGCCTCCCTTAGCTTCATCAACCGGAGATGGTCGTTTGGCACGAAATTCAGGAGTATGCCACGCTTGACTGACCAATTGTTGCAGCCTGTTTTCCTTATGCGTTCGCTCCTTCTCGCTAATATCTTCCGACTCAAATACCTTCAGGCATTCAAAGATTTTTTCATATTTCTGAATAACCGTACGACGGCTAACTTCAGTAGGGTGGGCGGTTAACACCAATTCAACACTAAGCTCAGACATAGTCTGTGCAATTTTTTCATTGCTAAAATTTTTGCTTTTTAAACGCCGCAGTAGTTCGTCTAGATGATCAGGAACACAGAAGTTTTCTTTGCACTGCTTAGAAACTTCGTGGAACTGCTCGGCAATATTGGACAAATTAAGGAAGTGATTAAAAGCTCTACTAACCGGTACCAACTCGTCATCGGAAAGCTCATGGAGCAATGTTAACAATGATTGGCGGTCTTCATCACTACCATCACGACCAGCTTTGGATAATTGACGAATCTTTTCAATTTTATTAAAAAAAGAATCACCCTTATCTGCCCTAATAGTTCTGCCTAGCAAAGTACCTAGCAAATTAACATTGCGACGTAGTAATACATGGCTATCTGTTGCGCCCTGTTTTTTCATCACTCTTAATTTTTCAGACATAAGAAGCTTCCTGAAATAATGGACCAAATGAAAGCAAGCTCCTTGAGTCTGACCAAAAGCTACCCAGCAAGCATACCTGCTAAGAATAACAGAGATTCAAAAAGAAAACTGCAGTCTCAAAAAGTATTGACCCTGTATATACCTATTCCCCATGAAAGTGTGGAGTTGCTGGCAACTCTCACTCACCCCAATTACCTACTACTGTAGGCTCATGGGACTTTGTTCGTTTGTAGGCTACTTACATATTTCGAGGATTCAAATCCCAAGTGCATCACAGCTTAAGCTGCTAACGCAGCCCTGTGTTCACCCATTATCAGGGCGGGTGTTTTGAAATTCAAATCTTTTCTTGGCCGAGAATTAAGCCGCATCAATGCTCGCTTCACCTCTATCTGACCGACCTTCTTGAAGTCTGTATTCTTTGGGAAATATTGTCGTAGCAAGCCATTGGTGTTCTCATTTACACCCAAAGGATTTCAAGTTGCTACTAGGCGGCAAGTAAGCGAAGCGCCATGAGGCTACGAGTAGTAGGTAATCGGGGTGAGCGAGCGCAGCCAACAACGTAGCAGATTGAAAGGCGACGGGTATAACCCTCGCTTCCAAGAGTTGTAGGGGTGCGCAAAGTAAACCGCAGCCGATAATGCTTGGCTGATTTGTTCATGGTACGAAAACTCTTTCCCGTTGTCAGCCGTAATGGTGTGAACAATATCCTTAAATGGGTTGAGCACGCTGATCGTAGCCTTGGTCACATCTGCTGTGCTTTTGCTGTTCACCTGGGCTGAGACCGTGTACTTTGTGACCTGCTCGACGATAGCTACCAAAGCCCTGCTATGGCCTTTGCCAATGACGGTATCAATCTCCCAGTCTCCGATACGCGATTTATCGTCAAAGATCTCTGGGCGATCATCCTACTCGCCCGAGCCGACTCTGTACGCCGCCTATCTGTTCGGCCTTGTGCTTGCCTATGCCTATATCCACGTTCGCCAGTATTTCTTGCCAACTCACGGCTCACCGTGGACTGGCTGGTGCCAATGATCTTCGCTACCTCCCTTTGGCTGCAACCGCTTTTCTTAGTGCGGAAATGGGGCATCGTTGTTCGTAAGCCTGTTGTTGGTAAGTTATCGTCATCACTTCATCTCTTGCCGGAGAAAAGGGTGGGAGCTTACCTTCAGCTGGCCCTTTCTTCTACCTAGTCAAGTGATGCACTTCAGGTTTGAATCCGCCTTTAATGAAAACTGGTATGGGCTGGTGTTCAACAATAAATATAAAAAAACGATCAAACTACTTTTTTAGACCTGCTAAATGCTTTGCCCTTGTTTAGCTCCATTTGACTGGCTTCTTTTACCGGATTATTAAATGATGCATTGTTGATTTGAATTAACGTTCAAGAAAACGTTATTATTTTTTCTTATAAATTTATTAATCATTTTAGTATGATTACCTTCTATAGAGGAATAGAATCCCAAGTTGTTAGAGTCAAAAACTATCTCATCTTGATAGAGCTTCTTGCTGAGTCTACAGGCTCGCAGGCTTGCTAACAACATCAGGAGTATTGGATGTTTGGAGTTATGGGGGTAATGTAAGCGTTTATGTTTACAAATGTTACGTAAGCTATTGCTAACTCATGATGTATTGTTTTTTGTCAAATTTTGGAAACAGGACAATCTTATATGCCTGATATATCTAAGAAAATTTTCGATATAGTTAAGCCCGGTGTTATTACTGGTGATGAGGCTTATCAACTTTTTGACATAGCCAAAGAAAACAGTTTCGCGTTACCGGCAGTTAACTGTATAAATACGGACTCTGTTAACGCAGCTTTGGAAACCGCAGCTAAGGTCAAATCTCCAGTTATCATTCAGTTTTCCCATGGAGGCGCAAAATTTTTTGCAGGTAAAGGACTGCAACTTGAAGAGCAGCAGGCAGAAATTGCAGGTGCTATTGCAGCTGCTAAATACGTGCATAATATTGCTCCACTTTATGGGGTTCCGGTCATTTTACACACAGATCATGCAGCTAAAAAATTGCTTCCATGGATAGATGGATTATTGATAGAGGGTGAGATGTTTTTTGAGCAGACTGGGCGGCCATTGTTCAGTTCTCATATGATTGATCTTTCCGAGGAGAGCCTAGAAGAAAATATTACCACATGTGCAAAATATCTGGGACGTATGGCGAATATCAATATGTCTCTGGAAATTGAGCTGGGTTGTACCGGCGGGGAAGAGGACGGTGTTGACAATACAAATATGGATTCTTCTTTGCTTTATACTCAACCAGAAGACGTTGTTTATGCTTATGAAAACCTGAAGGCTGTTAACTCTCACTTCACTATAGCCGCCTCTTTTGGCAATGTTCACGGTGTTTACAAACCGGGAAACGTGGTTTTAACACCGAAAATTTTGGATAATTCTCAAAAACTTGTTGCTCAAAAATTTGGCTTGCCTGATAAGCCTTTAAACTTTGTATTTCACGGAGGTTCTGGTTCGTCTCTGGAAGAGATTCGTGAATCCATAGAATATGGTGTTGTCAAGATGAATATTGACACCGACACCCAATGGGCAACATGGAACGGTGTAAGGAATTATTACAAGGAAAATGAAGCTTATTTGCAGAGCCAGATTGGCAATGCTATGGGCAAAGATCAGCCAAACAAAAAGTATTACGACCCTCGCATATGGTTACGAGCAGGGCAGTCCGGTATGATTTCACGCTTAAAAAAGGCATTCTCTGATTTAAATGCGGTGGATGTATTGTAAAATAGTTAAGCGCCTGCTGGCTATATCCGCTGCTATTAGAGGCGTGGGTCGGTGACAAGCGAATTAGTTTCTAATGATCCTACAAGTGGTAAGTGCTTTTGGGTGGGTTAGGGCAGTGGGCAACCCAGAGCTGTACAAAAATGAGTGAGTATAGCCATACGGCTTCAGATGCGATGGGTTTAGTGGTTTATATTTGGCAAGAAAGTATACAGCTATTGCAATTGGAGCAATCTATGTTATTCGGCCTGGACATTGGAGGTACGAAAATTGAATTAAGCGCTTTTGACGACACTACCTGCGTCTTTACTAGAAGGATACCAACTCCCACCGAGTCATACACGGCATTCAAAGATAATATCAAGGAAATTATTATGGATGCGGATCGTGAAGCTGGCTGTAGAGGTAGCGTTGGAGTAGGTGTTCCGGGTTTTATTGAGTCAAGTAGTGGCAAAGCCAGCTGCTGCAACATTCCTTGTGCTAACGGTCAGGTGCTTCAACGTGATTTGGAGCTCGTACTGGAGCGTCCGGTTAAAGTTGAAAATGATGCTAATTGTTTTACTCTTTCGGAAGTCACGGGAGGAGCTGCCAATGGTTTTAAATCAGTATTCGGCGTCATTCTTGGTACAGGTTGCGGTGGAGGCCTTTATCTTGATGGAAAGCTTTATACTGGACGAAACAATCGTGCCGGAGAATGGGGGCACACACCTTTGCCATATAGCGTATTTAAGCTTGCCGGTAATGACTTTCCTATTATTACATGTGGCTGCGGCCTAAAAGGTTGTCTTGATAATTATTTGTCCGGACGTGGTTTGGAGCTCATTTATACTTATAAAGCAGGCGATGTCAAAAAAGGGGTGGATATCATTCAGGCCTATCGTGAATGTGACTATCACGCTGTAGGTGCTGTAGAAATATACTGTGAGTTGCTCGCTTCTGGTCTTGGTGGAATGGTAAATACAATAGATCCTGAAGTTATAATACTCGGGGGCGGGGTGTCTAATTTTGATGAGCTTTATGAATTACTGCCACCATTATTGAGCAGGTATACGCTTAAGACTGGGCAGTTACCGAAAATAAAGAAAGCTGTTTTTGGTGATTCTGGAGGCACGCGTGGGGCAGCGATGTTGAACGCTTGAGCTTGAGAATAGCCTAGTCAGTTACTATTGACGCGTGGTAGGCGACAGACGAACGAAGCCAAATGATGCTCAAATTCGTAGGTGTTCTGGTGGAGTAAAAAGTAAGAAGTAAGGAGTAAGATTAATCAACAGTTTCACTCCTGCAAGCAAGGGGGAATCGGTATATACCCAAGAGAGTTCAAGTTGCAGGTTGCATCATCTAAAATTTCATTAATCCTGCTGATTAATGAGGCTCCAATTTGGTGGATGTGAATAGGTGCGCTCAGAAATATGCTCGATTAATTACCGAGTTTTCTCATCATTCAAGCGACTTTTGCTGCCAACATTTTCAGGCGTCGGCTTTCCCTGTTTCAGGCAGTCATTCAGATAGCAGTTTATGCTGGATTCACTGTTTATCAAAGTTTTAGCAATATGAAATCACAGGCAAATCTTCCGGCTTCAACAATACCGTCTTAATACTGTCGCACTTTCGGACATCACGCCCTTTCTTGTGGCGTAACCCAAAGTCTGTTGTTTTCTGTGAGGTCAGAGTAATTTTTGACATGAACAGATAATGCAGAAAAATAGCTTTAAAATAAAGCATTTTCAATGATATTGGATATATGCCGAGTTAGATCTGAGCAAATGGCTTCATCTGTAATGCTTTGCCAGCAAAAAGCCGAAGAGCGCGCCCTGGAATCTCTGTTCTGAGAATTAGGCTGAATTTATGGAGAGCTTGAAGTATTGAAAAGATAATCGCCAGTACGAGCGCGAAAATCACCTCAGGATGGATTAAGAAAGAGATTGATAAAGTTATTGATAAAGTTCTTGATACTACGGCTAGCCGTACTCAGGTTGAACATTGTTGTTAGCTATTGATGGTGCTAACTGCTGTAGTTTAAAGTAGTTGCTTGTGTCAGACGAAAAAGAAATAAATCTATATCCATTCCCTTTGAAGGTGCAAGAGTTGTGGGTTGGCCTTATCCACGTAACCACCTCTTACTATTAGGTAGTTGGTGATTAGATCGCTTGTCGTCAGCCATTCCCGCAAGCTGGTCATGCTACCAGCAGATAGATTCTTTCTGTTTTTTTGAAGAAGATAGGCTATTCGCTAAGTAAGCTATATGAAATTAGTCTGACCAAGACAAACTAAAAGTAGTGCGAAATCATTAAATTCGTACTTCGCTGTAGGTACTGGGATTGTTGGAGTTTGGTACATGTCGCGGGAATCTCTGACTTGTCGTCTACCTCTTGCTTGAATGGTAACTGGTGCATTGTCAGGAACTTAGTTAACTTGATTAAAAGCACCTCAGTATCTATTTTAGGAGTTAGTCTGATAAAAAAAGATGAATGTTAGTAAAATTTATTTATGATGACACTATACTTGCGATCGAATGCGTGAAACACTAATGAATAAGTTTGATACTGAAAAAAGCTACGTACTGTGAGGTCCTTAGCGGCTGAAACGTGGCTAGACGGCAAGTCAGGCGATATTTTTTTGAGAGTAGTTAAATATTAGTTGACAGTTAAAGGAAATAGCCATATCATCCTGCCTCGTTGCGTTAACAATAACACTAGAGGCAGCTTCTGTTTCTTAACGGGATTTCTTGGTCAGATTTGAATGTTTATGGAAGTCAGCTTGGGGCCATAGCTCAGCTGGGAGAGCGCAACACTGGCAGTGTTGAGGTCAGCGGTTCGATCCCGCTTGGCTCCACCAACTGGCCAAATAAAGGGTAAGATTGAAGTGTTTTGTGTCCCCTTCGTCTAGAGGCCTAGGACTCCGCCCTTTCACGGCTGCAACAGGGGTTCGAATCCCCTAGGGGACGCCATTGTTTTGGCGTGTATTGTCAACGGCGGGAATAGCTCAGTGGTAGAGCACAACCTTGCCAAGGTTGGGGTCGCGAGTTCGAATCTCGTTTCCCGCTCCAAATTTTATTATAAAATGTAAGCAGTGATGAACGTAGAGGAATCAGTGGGTATAGGTGAGGTGGCGTTGTTTCAGTAGTGATGAAGTATTTTATACTCAGCTTTTCCACTATATTCCCTTTTTCCTTGGTTTTTATTCTTTCTTGCTTATGTGCGAATTCAAGTTCAAAGCGCATAACAGTCTAAGCTGTTTCTGTAGCTCTGTACTTATTTAGCAACCGGTGTTCTGAGTTTGAAGAAGAGTTAATCTAGCTTACGACTTTTTTCATCTAATACCAGTCGCCTTTCAATCTGCTACGTTGTTGGCTGTGCTCGCTCACCCAGATCACCTACTACTCGTAGGCTCATGGGGGCTTCGCTTACTTGCCGCCTAGTAGCAACTTGAAATCCTTTGGGTATATACAGATATAACTTTTTAAACTCTATATTTCTTTGAGTAAGAGTCGTGCTGCAGTAAGCCGTTAATGTTTTTGTTCAGATCTCATTTCTGCGAGTGATAGAACAGTAATCATTAAAGGTGAGAAGATTCAATAATCCCGCATCATTAATTGGTAATGAATATAGGTGTGCACAAAATCAACACCTACTAACTCTTTGTTGGCCTCTTTATTATGTCGTAATTTTATAAGCCAGGTTACTAATAGGCTTAAGCAAGCTTATGATTGTGTTGGCGATATCTTTTACCTTCTGGTCACCAGTACAGCGTGTCTAATAGTGTCTGCAGCAATCTTTAGTAGGGCATCACTGTGACTTTTTCTGGTGAATATATCGACACCTGCTTGTCGCTGGCGCGAGCTTTATACTAATATCGTTTACGACAATGTTGAGGCGTTAATCTGAATCTTTAATTCTTATTGGGTATACATCTGTTGCCGCTAAGAGTGTGGGCAAAAGGCAGTCGAGTAAAGCTATCTAAGTATGCGAGTGATAGGGTGGTAGTAGTCATCAGCCTTACATCGTCAGGAGAGTGATGCGCCAAGAAACCTAGATGCTGTGTTTGAGTAGAGAAAATTGTATATCCTTGGAGGGGTGTTTTATTTATCAAAAACAGAAAGGCAACAAAGCCACTCTATATCAAGAGTGGCTTTGTTGATAAATACTGAACTTTAGTCTGCGACAATAATTTCAACTCTTCGATTCATTTCTCGATTTTCATCAGATATATTTGGGTATAGAGGGTTGTTCTCTCCATGACCTTCGGTTTTTATATTCTGTGATTTTACACCTGTTTCTAATAGGTATTTCATAACAGATTGTGCGCGTAGCTCAGATAGGCCTTGGTTGAAGTCTTTGGAGCCTAGGTCGCAGGTATGTCCTATTATTGTGAACGATGAATCCATTTTCCCCTTAAGAAATCTTGTTAAGGCAGATTTGCTGTTGATATCTAGATAGGATGAGTTGATTTTGAAGCGAGAAACTGTTGTTCCTGTAATGTCTGGGGCTGGTAGAGTGCCGTCATCAAGAGCTTTGTGTGAGCGAGCACAGGATATGCCAGAAATTAGGGCGCCAGCAGCTAACGATACTCCGCCGGTTGCTAAACCGTGTATGGCTCCGGGAATACCCCAAACAGCGCCACCCATAGCGGCGCATTTGGCCCAGCTTTTGTTTTTTGTAGGGTTAGTTGTTGAGCAGCCAGATAAAAGTATTGAGAAAGCTACAATGGTACAGGTTAATATTTTTGCTATCATGGTAAATCTCCATCCATGGGGTAAATCAAGGGAAGCTTATAACTACGCTCTGACTCCTGTTTAGATTCAGTTACAGTATCTTGTCTGTTACAAGCGGTTTCTCTTTGATTATAGACAGATCAATTTACACTATGCGTAACAATTGCACTAATGACGTTTTTTTGGCGGAAGTTAATTGGGCTTTTCCGGCTTCTTTAATGGGTTGCTAGTTTTTTGGCTGCGTCCTCTATACTGTTTTGTAGCTGTTTATACTTATTTCTCCTGAGGCCGTGAGGTTGTTGGCGACTCTCTCTATATATATCGCTACTCTTGCTAATCCTAAGTTCATAAAGATTTTATCGTTTTCTGCCTTCTTAAAACTTCAATAGTAACGGGTAGATACTTGTGGGTTTCTTGGTGGACGGAAAGGTGCTGCCAAAATTTTATCATATTCAGGTTTCGCGGGTATGTGCTTGCTTTCATGGCAAGCAAAGAGGGCTTGTTTTTCTGGGGCGAGTTGCAGTATTTTAGGTAGGGAGGGATACGGACTTTTGTTTGGCTTTTAGGTATTCATTTTTCATTTGTCAACTTTTATTAGCAGGATGTCGCAAGGCATTTTTCGTATTACTGGTTCAGACACTGATGTTAGCATCTCTCCTAACCAGCTGTGCCGGTGATGGCCCAGTATCAATAAATCAATCTTATATTTTTTTACAGCTTCTGTTAATGATGTGGTTAGGTTATCGTGGCATTGAGAGTAAGACTCTATAGGATGGCAATAGTTTGCCAGCAGTTTTTTCATTGCATCATTGGATGATTGTTCTATGATCAAGTTGGTTTTTTGTGTATTAGTATCAAACATGCCGTTGTAGGGCTTACCCGTTAAGTATTCTACATGAATCACGCTAAGGCTTGCTTGCTCACTGCGAGATTGCTGGATGGCTTTTTCAATCAGTATGTTAGCGTTTTCATCAAAGTTAACTGCTAACATAATGTGTTGATACTGAGGCATGATTTGCTCTTATTGGTCAAGGATAAGAATGAATATTTGAAATAATCTTTATTGTTTCTGAAGGTATATACCAGTTACCATTGAATGGTGGTCAGCCGAGCTTCGCTCGTTTACCTCTTGTTGATCCTATTGGCGTCGCCGAATTCATATATTAAGTGGACACCCAGTTTTATAAAAACGATAAACTTCGATACTCTTAGCGTTCTTCTCCTCTCTTGTCATGAAGAAAAAATCTATGAAGCATCCACAACTCACCAATAGTGATAGATATATGATAATCTCGCTAAAATGGCAAGGGTTAAGTTTTACGAACATTGCCAGCTCTATAGAAAAACACCGAAGTACCAGATATCTAGACTTTAAACGCAATACTTGTTGGCCTGAGGGTGGTTCATATCTACCTATCAAGCACAGCGAAGTATAAGTACTAGATGTTAACGCTCAAGGCGAAACCAACATTTTACAGAAAATGATTACGCGACCGTTAGGCAGATCTTCTGTAAACAGTGGAGTTCTGAACAGATTGTGGCTTACTTAAAGTGCTTAGGTGCACGTCGCTTTAGCCATGAAACTATTTATCGATATATTTGGCGTGATAAAAAGAAAGAAGGCTTGCTATCGAGGCGCTTGCGTTGTGCTTAAAAGCGAATACGTAAACGCTACAAGTCTTATGATAGTCGTGGCAAGCTTGCTAAGAAGTGCAATATAGCAGACCTGCCAGCTGAAGTAGAAGCGCGTAAAGCGCTAGGCCATTGGGAAATAGATGCTGTAATGGGTAAAGGGTCTAAACATCGCATAGTAACGCTGATTGAAATAAAAACTGATTACACATTGATAGGCTAATTAAATGATAAAACGACTAAGTCAATCAACTTGCTAACTATAAAATTAATGAGTACAGTGCCTGAGCAATTTAAAGCTATAAATTAGATAACGACGCCTATTTTACCAATACAAGAAAACTGAATAAGTGACTAATACCCCTACCTTTTTTTGTTACTTTGCCGGCCCACATCACTCATGGGAACGTAGTACGAATGAAAATACCAATGGCCTTATACGACAATGCTTAGTTAACTGGGCATAAATAGCAGGAATAACTCAACAACTATACAATATCATCGGAGTTAGGTTACATATAATATAAAGGAAGATATTAGATCGCGAATTCAAATTCCAAGTGCATCACAGCTTAAGCTGCTAACGCATCCCTGTGTTCACCCATTATCAGGGCGGGTGTTTTGAAATTCAAATCTTTTCTTGGACGAGAATTAAGCCGCATCAATGCTCGCTTCACCTCTATCTGACCGACCTTCTTGAAGTCTGTATTCTTTGGAAAAAATTGTCGTAGCAAACCATTGGTGTTCTCATTTAACCCTAGCTCCCAAGAGCTGTAGGGGTGCGCAAAGCAAACCTCCGCCGATAATGCTTGGCTGATTTTCTCATGGTACGAAAACTCTTTCCCGTGGTCAGCTGTAATGGTGTGAATAATATCCTTAAATGGGTTGAGTAAGTTGATCGTAGCCTTGGTCACATCTGCTGCGTTTTTACTGTTCACCTGGGCTGAGACTGTGTACTTCGTGACCCGCTCGACGATAGTTACCAAAGCCCCGCTATGCCCTTTGCCAATGACGGTATCAATCTCCCAGTCTCCGACGCGCGATTTATCGTCAACGATCTCTGGGCGATCATCTATGCTGACGCGGTTCTTTCTCTGGCCGCGCGTTGACTTGTCGTTTCGTCGCTTGTCATACTTCTTGCCCTGGCGACGAAGATGCATGTAAAGATCGCCGCCAGCCTGCTTATTCGGCCAAATATGTAGGTAGATGCTTTCATAGCTATACTCAAAGCATTTCAAATTGCTACTAGGAAGCAAGTAAGCGAAGCCCCGTGATCCTACGAGTAGTAGGTGATCGGGGTGAGCGAACGCAGCCAACAACGTAGCAATTTAAAAGGCGGTGGGTATAATCAGTCGTTCCTGATCATTCAGCAATCAATCTGAAATCTGCTCTGGGCTCCACTCTGCACGCAGCTTTGATTCAATTACCTCGATCATTTTTGGCATCATTCTACTCGCCCGAGCCGACTCTGTACGCAGCCTATCTGTTCGGCCTTGTGCTTGCCTATGCCTATATCCACGTTCGCCAGTATTCCTTGCCAACTCACGGCTCACCGTGGACTGGCTGGTGTCAATGATCTCCGCTATATCCCTTTGGCTGCAACCGATTTTCTTTAGTGGGAAATCTGGTATCGTTGTTCGTAAGCCAGTTGCTGGTAAGTTATCGTCATCACTTAATCTCTTGCCGGAGAAAAGGGTAGGATCTTACCTTCAGCTCCCTTTCTTCTACCTAGTAAAGTGATGCACTTCAGATTTGAATCCGTCGATTATAAGGCGCCTGCGGAATGATTTTATGAAGAGCTACTTTTGTCGCACTTCAAACCTGATTCTAAGATATGTCTGTCGCTTTTGAAGTTGATGCTTTGTTATCAGTTTTCTTTCACCACAGTCTTAATCTTCTGTGGACTGTCGTGTAGTAGCTCCAAGCCCTATGGGTATAGTTGGCTTTCCTAAGTTTTATCATTATTGCCTTGGCTGGCAGCTGCTTAAGTTGTTTTTTACAAGTTCGTCTTGCTTTTGGAGAAGGTATTGAAAAAATATACGATTATTTTATAATATCAAGCCGTTTTTTGTAGTATCCATTTTTAGTTTTTAACAGTTGCGCGGAATTTGTCTGCAAGGAAAGAAATGTCTCAATATCAGCATGTTATGGTGGTGGTTGACTTTAGTAAGGATGCCGAATTACTTATTGATAAGGCGGTGGATGTGTCTCTCAGCAGGAAAGCCAGTTTAAGTGTTGTTCATATTGATCATACAGCAAGTTTGCCTTGTTATAGTATGCTTGGTCGCGATTCTGAGTCGTTCGGCGAAGAAGTAGAAAGCAGTTCTGTCAAAAAATTGCAAAACCTATTAGAGGGGTTGGATTACCCTATCGAATCTCACGTTTTTTTTGCTGATGATTTTGCTGGCACGGTTGCAACTATAGTAGATCGATACAGGGTGGATTTGCTGATGATGGGGCGTCACCGGTACAGTTGGTTAGCAGGAGTGGTTTTTTCAGTATCTGGGCCAGTTATTAGAGAGATGCCCTGTGATATTCTGTTGATTGAGGTTTGATTGCTCGGTGAGATTGCAGTGTGATCTTGTCTGTTTAGTTATCTTTTTTTAGCAGAGGTTACAAAAAATTTAGCGTCAGAGGTAGAATGCGATGTTGTGATAGGCGCTAGAAGAAAGATATTAGAGGCTCTCTCTGGCTACTAATAGGATGAATAATAATCTTGGTTGAGTGAAATAGTAAATCACGATATGCAAATAGGGGTAAGACGTGAATTACCAAGAGCCTGATAAGGCTATTTCTTGGTAATTTTATTTTTATTGCTTTAATGTAAGGTTGATAACTGTTTAAACCATCATACCCATATCGCTAGGCCCTCCTGCTGGCGGTGATTTGGGTGTTTGCTTATCACTGCTGGAAGGGCTGGCATTGTCATTACCACCGCTGTGCTTGGCCGTTTCCATTTCGCCGGCAGCCCACTCTAAGGTATTAACAAATTTTTCAAGAGCGGATTCAAAGACGCCGTAATCAGCAGATGCAATTATTGATTTTATCAAAAGCGATTCTGACTTTTCATGGTTAAGGGCTAGAAAAGAGCCCTGCATGCTATGATATTGAAGGTTTAGGGAAAGCATGGTTTCGTACAGGTTTGATTTTCCTGTGTCGTGCGCCTCTATGGGCCTGACTGAGGCAACGAAAACCAGTGCATCGTCTTCTTCCAAGTACTCCATGTTAACAACCAAAGAGTCATCAAAGCATAGGCCGCAAGCATCACTTTCGTTAAGGCTTAATTCGGCAAGGCCAATGCTCTTGGCAAAGTGCTGTAGATTTTCTTCGATATTTTGCTTGAATGACATCATACCCTCCACTGGTTGAATTTATTGAGCAAATGCCAAATAAAATAACATGCATTACAAGTTAGCTTGTCATAATTTAGTATATATAGCTCAGTGGGTTTCATAAGTTGATAAATTATAACAATATATTAGCAGTAGAGCAAGGATTTCTTTATTAAGTAGGTATTTTATTATCATGAATTATACTTATATCCTTTGAATTGGCTACTTTAGTTGTCAGAATTAGCTCATCACCGTCGCTTAATATGCCTAAGTTTCTGTGGATTATCTTACTCCTCCTGCGTCAGTATAGTTGTTATTCTTCTGATTTTTCCAACTTAAACAGAGGGTGGCAGAGAGTGATCAATGCCACGCTATTCAGAAGAACCCAAAGAGCTCGTAATTCAGAGAATGATGCCATGCAATAATGTGTCATCCGGTAAATTGGTACGTGCTACTAGTGTCTCGGTAGTTGGCGAAAGGCAGCGCTATCTCAAGGATACCAGTGCCTGGGAATGGTAAAAATCTAGATCAAAGGAGTCTGCAAACCAGTTGGCATAGATCATTGAAGCGGCTGTGTGAATGAAACAGAGTTGGCTGAATATTGTCGTAAGAAAGTCTTTCTTTCTGAACAAATACAGCAATGGAAGGACATTTTTATCAATAACCATTCAGCCAAATAGAGACCGAAAAAGCTCCTGCCTGATGAACGCAAAAAAACAGAAAGACTACTATAAACCTTGAGCGTAAACTCCAAGGTAAAGACAAGGCATTAGCAGAAGCTGGCGCTAACAAAAAAGGCCCAAGATATCTTGGGGGGAGAGGACGATTGATTGCTCTTCCGAATCGACAAGCGGTTAACGATGGGGCTCATCAGTCGAAAGTCAGTGAAGCACTTAACCTATCAGAAATAACGCTCTAACGCTGGGTGCAGTCTGGTGATGTGTTGCCAGGCAAGCGCAAAAATGCCTACATGGCATAACCCAGTAACAAGCTTCTTGAAGCGGAACGTCAGGTGATTACTGACGTCAAAAGTGAATCTGTTTCAAGAGACTTTCTTCTGCGCCCACGCTGGCTGATAATGGTCGAGAAGTGACTCCTGAAAGAATATTTTATAGGGTGCTGAATGAAGCGGGTCAGCAGTGCCATCGTAGTCGGGCTGCTCATTCAAGCCGTCATAGAGCAACCTTTTATTGCGGCACCAGACCAAATCAGACCTAGTCTTGGAGCAGAACGTTTTTGCGCTCTTCTATTCGAGGCCTGTTTTATTACCTCTTTATGGTGATAGACATCTACAGTCGCAGAATCGTCGGATGGAGCGCATGGCTTTGTCAGTTGGTAGAATTAAGAAAACAAATTCAGCTAACTGAAATTTTCGACGCCGAGTCGCGGCATTGTGGTGAGTCTGAGATGCTTATGGATAATCGGAGAAAGGTTTGCACGGACCCCTGAACGCTGGGATGAGAGGCCGACAATAAGCTGAAATTTGACTAACGAGGTCTAGCTTAATCCAGACGGATCTTTATCGGATAAGCTTAAGAAATCCGCTCGAGGTGAGGCAAAGACTATGTTGACAAATACCGACTCTGCTACTTCGTATATAATGGATATTTTGGCAACAGCTTGGAAGTTAGATAACGTCCAACTTTGCATGTCATCTGAACTACCGGATTGCTCAAAGACTATCTCTTGTTTTTTATACGAAGAGGCGACCACAACAAGCAATCATCTTGAGATTTTAAAACCTGCATCTTAAATTAGCTTTGGTACATCACTTAGTCAAATGACTTACTACTTATTGACTAATGAGAATTCGTTCGCTTGTCGCGAACCAGCACCTGAAATCGTAACGACCTGATATATACTAGTTACCCCCACTTAGTTATCAGCAATCTCTCACCACAGTCGTTTAACGCCTCCAAGCTTATATAGCTTCGCTAGATTTTCACCTTGTAGCAACTCTAAATCCTTTGGGTAGAGATTATTTGTTGTAATTGACAATATGAGTTTGTATGCTTTTAGCGCTTTATTTATAAAACTGGATGTAAAAGTATACGATGATGAGAGCAACTAGTATGCCTACATATGTAGATGCAAGTGTGGTTTCACCAAAGAGATGCTCTATGCTAGATACTATTGACGCAAGGTCGTTAGCTATTTCTATTACCCTCTTCAATATCAACTGCTCATAGGCTCTTGAATCCCGCTTGCTTACCGCCTACTCACACCTTTGATTGGAGGGGTTTAAGCATAATAGTTGTTCATTTTTTCCATGCTGATTTCAAGGTATTATAATGTTTTTAAGTAATATAAATTGTCGATTAAAAACACGCATAGCTGCTTGCTCATTGTTGGTAGCAAGTGCATTGGTGCAGGCCGGAACTGATTTTCTAGAGACATATCATGAGTATAAAAAGTCTAATAAAGCTAAGTGTGAGTGGAGAATACCAGAGAAGGAGGTATGTAAATTTTTTACAAATGTGGATGATTACAAGAGTAAGGTAGCTCTTGCATATGCTAGGACGCTAGATGAGATGCAATCTTATAACAGTAATATCGCTAAGGCACCAAAAGATACCGCTGAAGGAGGAGGTGCAGCCCAGTCTAGCAAGGATGAGGTAACTAAGGCAACAGCCTTATGTTCCGCTATTTTTCAGATAGGGTTAACTGGTGGTGAGGAAGCTGCAAGATACTTTAATTCTTTAATGGCTTCACCAGATCATAAAGACTATTCTCATTATAGTGCTATAGGTATGAAATATAGACAAAATTTCCTAGAGGAAGGTATGGTTGATACTATCGCTGATATCCTTGATACGGGAATTCAGCAGGGTATATTAAAATGCCAAGGTGCCGCTCCTAAATTGAAATCGGCAACGCATAAAACCCTAGTAAAATATATAAATGGATTGAACAGCTTAGGTGCACAGAAGTTATCGTCTCCACCTGATTTTGATAACTTTAGGGCGATGAAATATGACATGACAATTGATAGTAATGGAATCTGTATATTAGATGACAAATGTAAAACAAAATTATTATATATTATGTCTGCTTACGTAGATGAGGATTCTTCGTTTTTTGACCGCATTATGAAGCCAGTGTTTGACGAAGTGATCTTAGCAACTGATGCAAGTGGTAACTTTTCTCGTGCAGAGCTAGGAAAAAAACTAAATGAATATTTGGAATGTGTAGGTGATAACGTAAGGATGGCAGGGAGGGATGTACCTACTTGTCGGGATATTGCTCTCATGAATGGGGGTCGTCATGTGACGAGTAGGATAACGGATAGTGGGCCTTCATATAGAGTTCTGGCCGCTATTGCTCATATTTTCCATAATGTTAAGGATGAATCAGATTTTAGTAAAACTCATGGGCGCCTTAAGAGCGTGATAAGGGTAGCTATGCAAACTTTAGTATCCACCTGTTATGCCAGTAATCAGGCAGAATTTAATGGCATCTATTATGAATATAATCAGTACGTTACAGATATGACGGCCGCTGTATATCATGATACAAGCAAGCCTTTCTTACCTGGTAAAAGTAGAGCTTTGTTTACTATTAAGGAGGCCGATTCAGGAATGCAAGTCCAAACCGTCATATACCAAGCTTTGACAAACTTAGAAAACTCCATGGGAATACTAAATCTTGCCCCTGTTCCTGAGGTATAATACCTACAATGAGTTCAGTCATTTATACCCGTTACTATTGAAGGTGGGTGTAGGCGACAAACGAGTGAGCCCCATGATCCAGTAGTAGGTGATTGGGGTGAGTTAGAGTGGTCAACAATCTCTCAGCGTCAAGATGAATGGGTATAAAATAACTAGGTTGATGACTTGTTAGGCGCTTTATTGCTGATACACTGTTGTTATCGAAACCATACCATAATCTTCACAAGCGCCAACTATGTTTGTAATGTATCCATAGGGGCCAATAAGCCCTATAATAATTACGCAATCAGATTCAGTTTTCATAGGGCTAATTTTTATTTGCTGCAAATTTCACCCATCGTTGCAATCATCTATTTGAATTTTAGCAATTTCATGGTAAGTCGTATCTGGTGATTTCGTATAGAATTACATGTTCGGATGCTTATTTTGATGGAGAAGCTCTCTAAGTATTATTACTTTAGATCTTGCCATGCATCACTTAAAATAAGAAAACAATAAACAAACATAACTTTTATACAGAAGAGACCTTTGCACGATTGTTCTTTTGCCAGTTGGCTTCTTTAAAAACGTACTAAATCGATCATTTACAAGCATAAATCATCTATTTTAGTGCGTGTTTTCCTCACCGATTAACAAGATTACGGCTCGTGCAAAGGTCTCACTTATATCCTTTGAATAGGTTACTTTGTTGTCAGCATTCGCTCATCACCGTCGTTTAGTCTGCCTAAATTTCTGTGGCTTGTCTTACTCCTCCTGCGTCAGTATAGTTGTTATTCTTCTGATTTTTCCAACTTAAACAGAGGGTGGCAGAGAGTGATCAATGCCACGCTATTCAGAAGAGCCCAAAGAGCTCGTAATTCAGAGAATGATGCCATCCAATAATGTGTCATCCGGTAAATTGGTACGTGCTACTAGTGTCTCGGTAGTTGGCGAAAGGCAGCGCTATCTCAAGGTATACCAGTGCCTGGGAATGGTAAAAATCCAAATCAAAGGAGTCTGCAAACCAGTTGGCCTAGATCATTGAAACGGCTGTGTGAATGAAACAGAGTTGGCTGAATATTGTCGTAAGAAAGTCTTTCTTTCTGAACAAATACAGCAATGGAAGGACATTTTTATCAATAACCATTCAGCCAAATAGAGACCGAAAAAGCTCCTGCCTGATGAACGCAAAAAAACAGAAAGACTACTATAAACCTTGAGCGTAAACTCCAAGGTAAAGACAAGGCATTAGCAGAAGCTGCCGCTAACAAAAAAGGCCCAAGATATCTTGGAGGGAGAGGACGACTGATTGCTCTTCCGAATCGACAAGCGGTTAACGATAGGGCTCATCAGTCGAAAGTAACCTATCAGAAAGAGCGCTCTAACGCTGGGTGCAGTCTGGTGATGTGTTGCCAGGCAAGCGAAAAAATGCCTACATGTCATAACCCAGCAACAAGCTTCTTGAAGCGGAACATCAGGTGATTACTGACGTCAAAAGTGAATCTGTTTCAAGAGACTTTCTTCTGCGCCCACGCTGGCTGATAATGGGCGAGACGTGACTCCTGAAAGGATATTTTATAGGGTGCTGCATGAAGCGGGTCAGCAGTGCCATCGTAGTCGGGCTGCTCATTCAAGCCGTCATAGAGCAACCTTTTATTGCGGCACCAGACCAAATCAGACCTAGTCTTGGAGCAGAACGTTTTTGCGCTCTTCTATTCGAGGCCTGTTTTATTACCTCTTTATGGTGATAGACATCTACAGTCGAAGAATCGTCGGATGGAGCGCATGGCTTTGTCAGTTGGTAGAATTAAGAAAACAAGTTCAGCTGACTGAGATTTCTCGACGCCGAGTCGCGACATTGTGGTGAGTCTGAGATGCTTATGGATAATCGGAGAAAGGTTTGCACGGACCCCTGAACGCTGGGATAAGAGGCCGACAATAAGCTGAAATTTGACTAACGAGGTCTAGCTTAATCCAGACGGATCTTTATCGGATAAGCTTAAGAAATCCGCTCGAGGTGAGGCAAAGACTATGTTGACAAATACCGACTCTGCTACTTCGTATATAATGGATATTTTGGCAACAACTTGGAAGTTAGATAACGTCCAACTTGGCATGTCATCTGAACTACCGGATTGCTCAAAGACTATCTCTTGTTTTTTATACGAAGAGGCGACCACAACAAACAATCATCTTGATATTTAAAAACCTGCATCTTAAATTAGCTTTGGTACATCACTTAGTCAAATGACTTACTACTTATTGACTAATGAGAATTCGTTCGCTTGTCGCGGACCAGCACCTGAAATCGTAACGACCTGATATATACTAGTTACCCCACTTAGTTATCGGCAATATCTTACCACAGTAGTGTAACGCCTCCAAGCTTATATAGCTTCGCTAGATTTTCACCTTGTAGCAACTCTAAATCCTTTGGGTAGAAATTATTTGTTGTAATTGACAATATGAGTATGTATACTTTCAGCGCTTTATTTATAAAACTGGATGTAAAAGTATACGATGATGAGAGCAACTAGTATGCCTACATATTTAGATGCAAGTGTGGTTTCACCAAAGAGATGCTCTATGCTAGATACTATTGACGCAAGGTCGTTAGCTATTTCTATTACCCTTTTGAATATCAACTGCTCATAGGCTCTTGAGTCCCGCTTGCTTACCGCCTACTCACACCTTTGATTGGAACGGGTTTAAGCATAATAGTTGTTCATTTTTTCCATGCTGATTTCAAGGTATTATAATGTTTTTAAGTAATATAAATTGTCGATTAAAAACACGCATAGCTGCTTGCTCATTGTTGGTAGCAAGTGCATTGGTGCAGGCCGGAACTGATTTTCTAGAGACATATCATGAGTATAAAAAGTTTCATAAAGCTAAGTGTGAGTGGAGAATACCAGAGCAGGAGGTATGTAAATTTTTTAAAAATGTAGATGATCACAAGAGAAAGGTAGATCGTGCATATACTAGGACGCTAGATGAGATACAATCTTATAACAGTAATATCGCTAAGGCACCAAAAGATACCGCTGAAGGAGGAGGTGCAGCCCAATCGAGCAAGGATGAGGCAACTGAGGCAACTGAGGCAACTGAGGCAACAGCCTTATGTTCCGCTATTTTTCAGATAGGGTTAACTGGTGGTGAGGAAGCTGCAAGATACTTTAATTCTTTAATGGCTTCACCAGATCATAACGAATATTCTAATTATAGTGCTATAGGTATGAAATATAGACAAAATTTCCTAGAGGAAGGTATGGTTGATACTATCGCTGATATCCTTGATACGGGAATTCAGCAGGGTATATTAAAATGCCAAGATGCCGCTCCTCAATTGAAATCGGCAACGCATAAAACTCTAGTAAAATATATAAATGGATTCAGCAGCTTAGGTGCACAGAAATTATCGTCTCCACCTGATTTTGATAACTTTAGGGCGATGAAATATGACATGACAATTAATAGTAATGGAATCTGTATATTAGATGACAAATGTAAAACAAAATTATTAGATATTATGTCTTCTTACGTAGAGGATGATTTTGAGTTTTTTGACCGCATTTGGCCCCCATTGCCTGAAGAACTGATCTTAGGAGCTGATGAATTTGGTAACTTTTCTCGTGTAGAGCTAGGAAAAAAACTAAATGAATATTTGGAATGTGTAGGTGATAACGTAAGGATGGCAGGGAGGGATGTACCTACTTGTAGTCGGGATATTATTGCTCGCATGAATGGGGGTCGTCCTGTGACGAGTAGGATAACGGATGGTGGTCCTTCATATAGAGTTCTGGCCGCTATTGCTCATATTTTCCATAATGTTGAGGATGAATCAGATTTTAGTAAAACTCATGGGCGCCTTAAGAACGTGATAAGGGTAGCTATGCAAACTTTAGTAGCCACCTGTTATGCCAGTAATCAGGCAGAATTTAATGGCATCTATTATGAATATAATCAGTACGTTACAGATATGACGGCCGCTGTATATCATGATGCAAGCAAGCCTTTCGTACCTGGTGAAAGTAGAGCTTTGTTTAATATTAAGGAGGCCGATTCAGGAATGCAAGTCCAAACCGTCATATACCAAGCTTTGACAAACTTAGAAAACTCCATGGGAATACTAAATCTTGCCCCTGTTCCTGAGGTATAATACCTACAATGAGTTCAGTCATTTATACCCGTTACTATTGAAGGTGGGTGTAGGCGACAAACGAGCGAGCCCCATGATCCAGTAGTAGGTGATTGGGGTGAGTTAGAGTGGTCAACAATCTCTCAGCGTCAAGATGAATGGGTATAAAATAACTAGGTTGATGACTTGTTAGGCGCTTTATTGCTGATACACTATTGTTATAGAAACCATACCATAATCTTCACAAGCGCCAACTATGTTTGTAATGTATCCATAGGGGCCAATAAGCCCTATAATAATTACGCAATCAGATTCAGTTTTCATAGGGCTAATTTTTATTTGCTGCAAATTTCACCCATCGTTGCAATCATCTATTTGAATTTTAGCAATTTCATGGTAAGTCATATCTGGTGATTTCGTATAGAATTACATGTTCGGATGCTTATTTTGATGGAGAAGCTCTCTAAGTATTATTACTTTAGATCTTGCCATGCATCACTTAAAATAAGAAAACAATAAACAAACATAACTTTTTATACAGAAGAGACCTTTGCACGATTGTTCTTTTGCCAGTTGGCTTTTTTAAAAACGTACTAAATCGATCATTTACAAGCATAAATCATCTATTTTAGTGCGTGTTTTCCTCACCGATTAACAAGATTACGGCTCGTGCAAAGGTCTCACTTATATCCTTTGAATAGGTTACTTTGTTGTCAGCATTAGCTCATCACCGTCGTTTAGTCTGCCTAAATTTCTGTGGCTTGTCTTACTCCTCCTGCGTCAGCATAGTTGTTATTCTTCTGATTTTTCCAACTTAAACAGAGGGTGGCAGAGAGTGATCAATGCCACGCTATTCAGAAGAGCTCAAAGAGCTCGTAATTCAGAGAATGATGCCATCCAATAATGTGTCATCCGGTAAATTGGTACGTGCTACTAGTGTCTCGGTAGTTGGCGAAAGGCAGCGCTATCTCAAGGTATACCAGTGCCTGGGAATGGTAAAAATCCAGATCAAAGGAGTCTGCAAACCAGTTGGCATAGATCATTGAAACGGCTGTGTGAATGAAACAGAGTTGGCTGAATATTGTCGTAAGAAAGTCTTTCTTTCTGAACAAATACAGCAATGGAAGGACATTTTTATCAATAACCATTCAGCCAAATAGAGACCGCAAAAGCTCCTGCCTGATGAGCGCAAAAAAACAGAAAGACTACTATAAACCTTGAGCGTAAACTCCAAGGTAAAGACAAGGCATTAGCAGAAGCTGCCGCTAACAAAAAAGGCCCAAGATATCTTGGAGGGAGAGGACGACTGATTGCTCTTCCGAATCGACAAGCGGTTAACGATAGGGCTCATCAGTCGAAAGTAACCTATCAGAAAGAGCGCTCTAACGCTGGGTGCAGTCTGGTGATGTGTTGCCAGGCAAGCGAAAAAATGCCTACATGTCATAACCCAGCAACAAGCTTCTTGAAGCGGAACATCAGGTGATTACTGACGTCAAAAGTGAATCTGTTTCAAGAGACTTTCTTCTGCGCCCACGCTGGCTGATAATGGGCGAGACGTGACTCCTGAAAGGATATTTTATAGGGTGCTGCATGAAGAGGGTCAGCAGTGCCATCGTAGTCGGGCTGCTCATTCAAGCCGTCATAGAGCAACCTTTTATTGCGGCACCAGACCAAATCAGACCTAGTCTTGGAGCAGAACGTTTTTGCGCTCTTCTATTCGAGGCCTGTTTTATTACCTTTTTATGGTGATAGACATCTACAGTCGAAGAATCGTCGGATGGAGCGCATGGCTTTGTCAGTTGGTAGAATTAAGAAAACAAGTTCAGCTGACTGAGATTTCTGACGCCGAGTTACAACATTGTGGTGAGTCTGAGATGCTTATGGATAATCGGAGAAAGGTTTGCACGGACCCCTGAACGCTGGGATAAGAGGCCGACAATAAGCTGAAATTTGACTAACGAGGTCTAGCTTAATCCAGACGGATCTTTATCGGATAAGCTTAAGAAATCCGCTCGAGGTGAGGCAAAGACTATGTTGACAAATACCGACTCCTCTACTTCGTATATAATGGATATTTTGGCAACAACTTGGAAGTTAGATAACGTCCAACGTGGCATGTCATCTGAACTACCGGATTGCTCAAAGACTATCTCTTGTTTTTTATACGAAGAGGCGACCACAACAAACAATCATCTTGATATTTAAAAACCTGCATCTTAAATTAGCTTTGGTACATCACTTAGTCAAATGACTTACTACTTATTGACTAATGAAAATTCGTTCGCTTGTCGTGGACCAGCACCTGAAATCGTAACGACCTGATATATACTAGTTACCCCACTTAGTTATCGGCAATATCTTACCACACTCGCTTAACATCTCCAAGCTTATATAGCTTCGCTAGATTTTCACCCTGTAGCAACGCTAAATATTTTGGGTAGAAATTATTTGTTGTAATTGACAATATGAGTTTGTATGCTTTCAGCGCTTTATTTATAAATCTGGATGTAAAAGTATACTATGATGAGTGCAACTAGTATGCCTACATATTTAGATGCAAGAGTGGTTTCACCAAAGAGATACTTTATACTAGTTACGATTGACGAAAGGTCGTTAGCTATTTCTATTACCCTCTTCAATATCAACTGCTCATATGCTCTTGAGTCCCGCTTGCTTACTGCCTACTCACACCTTTGATTGGAGCTGATTTAAGCATAATAGTGTTCATTTTTTCCATGCTAATTTCAAGGTATTGTAATGTTTTTAAGTAATATAAATTGTCGATTAAAAACACGCATAGCTGCTTGCTCATTGTTGGTAGCAGGTGCATTGGTGCAGGCCGGAACTAGTTTTCTAGAGACATATAATGAGTATAAAAAGTCTCATGAAATTGAGTGTAAGTGGAGTATACCAGAGGCGGAGGTATGTAAATTTTTTAAAAATGTAGATGATCACAAGAGTAAGATAGATCTTGGATATACTAGGACGCTAGATGAGATAAAATCTTATAACAGTAATATCGCTAAGGAACAAAAAAATACCATGAAGGCTGGATTAATATAATAAGTGCAATTGACTGAAATTTTATAGGTGAGCCAGCTGCCGGTATATTTGTAGCTCTCACACTAAAAATGGAAGCCAAGAATGAGTACTCAAGCCAGGCAATACAAACAGCTGACTCAAGGGCAACGGTATCAGATTGAGGCTCTTCTTGGAGCAGACTATATGCAGAAAGAAATCGCAGTGTTAGTAGGTATCAGTGAGAGTGTTTTATCACGAGAGTTGAGTCATAATGCCAGTGATGATGGCTACTGTGCTGAAAGCGCCCTCGCACTAGCCAGTCAGCGTAGAGTGGCAGCTACAAAGTTCAGTAAAACAGGTGAACGGCACATGCCCATAATAAAGAAAGGGTTATGACTTGGTTGTTGATCTGCGGTCTCGTCTAGGAGATTGGGAGGGTGACACTATTTATGACAGGACGCCCATCTGGTGAGCCTTGTAGACCGTAATAGTCGGTTAACTTTAATAGGGAAAGTTGATACAAAACACGCCAAAGTTGTTGCTGAAAGTATGATCAAGCTTCTGAAACTGGTGTCATCGGTCTGCACAGTCACTCTAGATAATGGTGGTGAGTTTGCAGCCCATGAAAAGGTAGCAAAAGCAATGAATGCAGATATCTACTTTGCCAAGACTTATGCTAGTTATCAGCGGGGAACTAACGAAAATACCAATGGCATCATTCGGAGAACCTGGCCTAAAAAAATGGCGTTGAGTCATCTGACAGAGGACGATGTGAGGACAATGGAAATGTTGATCAATACCAAGCCAAGCAATGTTTTTAGGTGTATCTGATAAAATTGTTGGATTTATCTGTAGATTTTTTCTAACGCCGAACTCTATTAATTCAGATGCAATACCAAGTAACTATTTTTTTAGCCTAAATATATTATGCGGCATGCAATCCAATCTTATATTATTGTCTAGTAACAACTTAGACCAAGCATCGTTTACTTCCGATGCCATATTAGCCATAGTTACTGTAGGTGAGTACTGTTTTGTTGCTATAGTATTAGAGTTGTTATGCCCGTCGCCTTTCAAGTTGCTACGTTGTTGGCTGCGTTCGCTCACCCCGATCACCTACTACTCGTAGGCTCACGGGACTTCGCTTACTTGCTGCCTAGTAGCAATTTGAATTGCTTTGGGTATAGATATCACTCCAGAGCTTGTAAATTATATTAAAATTTTCTAAATCAATACTATTATTTTTATCTGTATAACCCTTGTGAGGAAAACAACTATTTGGGGATAAAAGCCTATTACATAACTCATAGACGTTATTGTTATTCTTGTTTTCAAAGGCAAAATAGAGTATGTAATTGAGCAAAAGAAAATGCATTTCCTTGTTCTCTAAACTGCACAATAAAGCATCTGCCATGATTGGAACTCCATAATGAACATAGGGCATGGTATGACGTGCTTGATAAACAATTGTATTTTTTACCTCTACTAATTTTTTATGCCAATCTTTGTTGTTGCATAATGAATGATTAATAGAAGCCATTTTTTCATTAGAGTGTTCTTTTGTTTTACTGGGTAGGTTTTCTATTAATACCTTAAGCTTGCCTAAAAAGCTAGATTCTGTTAGTTGTTTTGTATTAAGTGACGGTGTTTTTTTATTTGCATATTGTAACAAAGGATCAATAATAAACGCAGAAACATCTAGCAGAAAGGTTCTGTTTTTACGTCCTAGAGCTTGCATATCTCTAATATGACGAAAACCATATATATAGGGTAGGTTTCCTGCCCATGTGTTGTAAGGTTTTTCCAATGACTTTATGTCAGGAAAAAATAACGCAAGCGGGTGTGCATTTTTTCGTCTTAATTTGATAAGTCCATTTATATCGCCAAAACTAAATGTAGGTCTTGCATCAACAACATCCTCGACAGATGAATATGACGATAATAAAAAACATGTCTTAGCAAAAGAGTTTATATATAACAATGCTGTAAACTCTGTATTTGAATAATAAGATTTCATAATGTATAAGGCTCCGAGCATATTTACACCAATTGGTGATCCATTTTCATGCCATTCTAAAATACTTCTAAGCCTTGAAATACCTGTTCTTTGATTATAATACACATTATCGTATTTGCTTACAATAGTCGTAGTACCCATACATAAATCACGTTCGGTTCCGGTATGAAATTCTATGCAATATCTTGCTTTATTTAGATTATCATAGCTAATCTTTTCACCATCTTTTTCACTATGTTTTATTTTAAATGTTTTAACATTTGAAGCTATATCATGATATAGCTTGCTATCTGGACGATACATAAGTGAACAACTTAAACAATGATTGTGCTCCATAAAATCCCACTCTGAAAGTTTATTGTTTCTAAGCGCCCAGTATAGTGTTCTGTAAGTATCTATATTAATATAGGAATCAGATGTTGGACCTTCCTCTTTGAGATATAAGAATTTAGCCTCATAAGACTGATCATCAGCTATGTTAGATAATATATTTTTTTCTTCGTTAGTAACGTAATATTCTAGATACTCCAATAATCCATCGGAGGCTTTGTTATTATCGTCATCTAATAACGAATCCGCTGTATTCGATTGCTCTTCTGACATAGACAGGTGCTGTTCTTCACAATAATGGCCTTCTGATACAGAAGCGATATTATCAGGTCTCGGAGGACTAATGCCTTTTTCTGTGTTTCCTGATCTAGGAGAAATATGCATGCCAGCTACCATTCCTTCTATCCCATCAATATCTTTTTTGGAAGGATCATATATACCTATATTTTCTTCGGAAGCTCCATCTTGGTTGCTAGCTTTCAGAGGCGGTGCACCGAGAGCAAACGGAGAACTCAAACTGTTGGCCATAGTAAAAAATATCAGCAGCGTGATATATTTGATGATTTTTTTAAAGCATTTCATAGTCAATAGCCTTCAAGTGATAATTTAACAAAAATATATAATATCTGTACCGTGTTTGTCAATATCAGTCGCTAGCCTGCATAGTTTAAACTGCATGCTTTTTTGCCAACCAGAAATATTTTCAATAAGAGAGTAGTTTTTAATGTATTCAATAAAATCTAATTTTATAAGGCAACTCATGAACAGTTCGAAGTTGTTTTCATTTCTAATATCACCCACCTATGTACGGGACAAAAAACCTGAAGGCCTTGGTTTTCAAGGAATAATTTAGCAAGACGTACTCTCAGGCAAGGTAACCTGCACGGTCTTTTACCCCAGAATAGGTTATGGTTGTTGAACATGAAAGGCGTCAGTTCATTGGTCAAGAAGCTTAAGGCTCATCTACCCATGCATCAAGCTAGGATCACCTTCATTGCACAGTTTGTAATGGCCTTACTGCGTAGCCGTTCTACTAACTTGTACCGTGTAGCCGAAGAGTTTCATGCGAAGGAAGGCAGCGAGTCCAGTTATCGTCGTATATACCCGTCGCCTTTCAAGTTGCTACGTTGTTGGCTGCGTTCGCTCACCCAGATCACCTACTACTTGTAAGCTCACAGGGCTTCGCTTACTTGCTACCTAGTAGCAGTTTGAAGTGCTTTGGGTATAGATATCACTCCAGAGCTTGTAAATTATATTAAAATTTTCTAAATCAATACTATTATTGTCATCTATATCACCCTCGTGATCAAAACAGCTATTTGGGTGTAAAAGACTATTACATAACTCATAGACGTTATTGTTATTCTTTTTTTCAAAGGCAAAATAGAGTATGTAATTGAGCAAAAGAAAATGAAATTCCTTGTTTTCTAAACGGCACAATAAAGCATCTGCCATGATTGGAACTCCATAATGAACATAGGACATGGTATGACGTGCTTGATCAACAATTGTATGTTTTACCTCTACTAATTTTTTATGCCAATCTTTGTTGTTACATAATAAATTATTAATACGAGCCATTTTTTCATTAGAGTGTTCTTTTGTTTTACTTGGTAGGTTTTCTATTAATACCTTAATCTTGCCTAAAAAGTGAAATTCGCTAGATTCTGTTAGTTGTTTTGTATTAAGTGACTGTGTGTTTTTATTTGCATATTGTAACAAAGGATCAATAATAAGCTCAGAAACATCTAGCAGAAAGGTTCTGTTTTTACGTTCTAGAGCTTGCATAGCTCTAATATGACGAAAATCATGTATATAGGATAGGTTTCCTGCCCATCTGTCGTCAGGTTCTTCCAATGACTTTATGTCAGGAAAAAATAACGCAAGCGGGTGTGCATTTTTTCGTCTTAATTCGATAAGTCCATTTATATCTCCAAAACTAAATGTAGGTCTTACATCAACAACATCCTCGACAGATGAATATGACGATAATAAAAAACATGTCTTAGCAAAAGAGTTTATATCTAACAATGCTGTAAGCCCTGTATTTGAATAATTAGATTTTATAACGTTTAAGGCTCCGAGCATACTTCTACACACTGGTGCTCCATCTGCATGCCATTCTAAAGTACTTCTAAGCCTTGAAATACCTGTTCCTCGACTATAAGTATCATCGTATTGGCTTAGAGTAACCGTAGTACCCATACATAAATCACGTTCGGTTCCGGTATGAAACTCTATGTCATATCTTGCTTTACTTAGATTATCATAGCTAATCTCTACACCATCTTTTTCACTATGTTCTATTTTAAATGTTTTAACATTTGAAGCTATATCATGATATAGCTTGCTATCTGGACGATACATAAGTGAACAACTTAAACAATGATTGTGCTCCATAAAATCCCACTCTGAAAGTTTATTGTTTCTAAGCGCCCAGTATAGTGTTCTGTAAGTATCTATATTAATATAGGAATCAGATGTTGGACCTTCCTCTTTGAGATATAAGAATTTAGCCTCATAAGACTGATCATTAGCTATGTTAGATAATATAATTTTTTCTTCGTTAGTAACGTAATACTCTAGATACTCCAATAATCCATCTGAGGCTTTGTTATTATCGTCATCTAATAACGAATCCGCTGCATTCGATTGTTCTTGTGACATAGACAGGTTTGTTTTTTTATTTGGTATAACTGTGTTGGATACTGCTTTTTCACCAATATCAGTATTTAAATGACGTGGATCATCAGTTTCTAACAGGTGCTTTTTTTCACAATAATGGTCTTCTGATACAGAAGCGATATTATCAGGTCTAGGAAGACTAATGCCTTTTTCTGTGTTTCCTGATCTAGGAGAAATCTGCATGCCAGCTACCATTCCTTCTATCCCATCAATATCTTTTTTGGAAGGATCATATATACCTATATTTTCTTCGGAAGCTCCATCTTGGTTACTAGCTTTCAGAGGCGGTGCACCGAGAGCAAACGGAGAACTCAAACTGTTGGCCATAGTAAAAAATATCAGCAGCGTGATATATCTGATGATTTTTTTAAAGCATTTCATAGTCAATAGCCTTCAAGTGATAATTTAACAAAAATATATAGTATCTGTACCGTGTTTGTCAATATCAGTCGCTAGCCTGCATAGTTTAAACTGCATGCTTTTTTGCCAACCAGAAATATTTTCAATAAGAGAGTAGTTTTTAATGTATTCAATAAAATCTAATTTTATAAGGCAACTCATGAACAGTTCGAAGTTGTTTTCATTTCTAATATCACCCACCTATGTACGGGACAAAAAACCTGAAGGCCTTGGTTTTCAAGGAATAATTTAGCAAGACGTACTCTCAGGCAAGGTAACCTGCACGGTCTTTTACCCCAGAATAGGTTATGGTTGTTGAACATGAAAGACGTCAGTTCATTGGTCAAGAAGCTTAAGGCTCATCTACCCATGCATCAAGCTAGGATCATTGCACAGTTTGTAATGGCCTTACTGCGTAGCCGTTCTACTAACTTGTACCGTGTAGCCGAAGAGTTTCAGGCGAAGGAAGGCAGCGAGTCCAGTTATCGTCGTATATACCCGTCGCCTTTCAAGTTGCTACGTTGTTGGCTGCGTTCGCTCACCCCGATCACCTACTACTTGTAAGCTCACAGGGCTTCGCTTACTTGCTGCCTAGTAGCAATTTGAAGTGCTTTGGGTATAGATATCACTCCAGAGCTTGTAAATTATATTAAAATTTTCTAAATCAATACTATTATTGTCATCTATATCACCCTCGTGATCAAAACAGCTATTTGGGTATAAAAGACTATTACATAACTCATAGACGTTATTGTTATTCTTTTTTTCAAAGGCAAAATAGAGTATGTAATTGAGCAAAAGAAAATGCAATTCCTTGTTTTCTAAACGGCACAATAAAGCATCTTCCATGATTGGAGCTCCATAATGAACATAGGACATGGTATGACGTGCTTGATCAACAATTGTATGTTTTACCTCTACTAATTTTTTATGCCAATCTTTGTTGTTACATAATAAATTATTAATACGAGCCATTTTTTCATTAGAGTGTTCTTTTGTTTTACTTGGTAGGTTTTCTATTAATACCTTAAGCTTGCCTAAAAAGTGAAATTCGCTAGATTCTGTTAGTTGTTTTGTATTAAGTGACTGTGTGTTTTTATTTGCATATTGTAACAAAGGATCAATAATAAGCTCAGAAACATCTAGCAGAAAGGTTCTGTTTTTACGTCCTAGATCTTGTATAGCTCTAATATGACGAAGATCATGTATATAGGATAGGTTTCCTGCCCATCTGTTGTCAGGTTCTTCCAATGACTTTATGTCAGGAAAAAATAACGCAAGCGGGTGTGCATTTTTTCGTCTTAATTTGATAAGTCCATTTATATCTCCAAAACTAAATGTAGGTCTTACATCAACAACATCCTCGACAGATGAAGATGACGATAATGAAGAACATGTCTTAGAAAAAGAGTTTATATGTAAGAATGCTGTAAGCCCTGTATTTGAATAATTAGATTTTATAATGAATAAGGCTCCGAGCATATTTACACTAATTGGTGATCCATCTGCATGCCATTCTAAAATACTTCTAAGCCTTGAAATACCTGTTCCTTTATTTGGATACCCTTTATCGTATTTGCTTAGAATAACTGTAGTATCCATACATAAATCACGTTCGGTTCCGGTATGAAACTCTATGTCATATCTTGCTTTACTTAGATTATCATAGCTAATCTCTACACCATCTTTTTCACTATGTTCTATTTTAAATGTTTTAACATTTGAAGCTATATCATGATATAGCTTGCTATCTGGACGATACATAAGTGAACAACTTAAACAATGATTGTGCTCCATAAAATCCCACTCTGAAAGTTTATTGTTTCTAAGCGCCCAGTATAGTGTTCTGTAAGTATCTATATTAATATAGGAATCAGATGTTGGACCTTTCTCTTTGAGATATAAGAATTTAGTTTCATAAGACTGCTCATTAGCTATGTTAGATAATATGATTTTTTCTTCGTTAGTAACGTAATATTCTAGATACTCCAATAATCCATCTGAGGCTTTGTTATTATCGTCATCTAATAACGAATCCGCTGCATTCGATTGTTCTTGTGACATAGACAGGTTTGTTTTTTTATTTGGTATGACTGTGTTGGATACTGCTTTTTCACCAATATCAGTATTTAAATGACGTGGATCATCAGTTTCTAACAGGTGCTTTTTTTCACAATAATGGTCTTCTGATACAGAAGCGATATTATCAGGTCTAGGAAGACTAATGCCTTTTTCTGTGTTTCCTGATCTAGGAGAAATCTGCATGCCAGCTACCATTCCTTCTATCCCATCAATATCTTTTTTGGAAGGATCATATATACCTATATTTTCTTCGGAAGCTCCATCTTGGTTACTAGCTTTCAGAGGCGGTGCACCGAGAGCAAACGGAGAACTCAAACTGTTGGCCATAGTAAAAAGCATAAGCAGCGTGATATATTTGATGATTTTTTTAAAGCATGTCATAGTCAATAGCCTTCAAGTGATAATTTAACAAAAATATATAGTATCTGTACCGTGTTTGTCAATATCAGTCGCTAGCCTGCATAGTTTAAACTGCATGCTTTTTTGCCAACCAGAAATATTTTCAATAAGAGAGTAGTTTTTAATGTATTCAATAAAATCTAATTTTATAAGGCAACTCATGAACAGTTCGAAGTTGTTTTCATTTCTAATATCACCCACCTATGTACGGGACAAAAAACCTGAAGGCCTTGGTTTTCAAGGAATAATTTAGCAAGACGTACTCTCAGGCAAGGTAACCTGCACGGTCTTTTACCCCAGAATAGGTTATGGTTGTTGAACATGAAAGACGTGAGTTCATTGGTCAAGAAGCTTAAGGCTCATCTACCCATGCATCAAGCTAGGATCATTGCACAGTTTGTAATGGCCTTACTGCGTAGCCGTGCTACTAACTTGTACCGTGTAGGCGAAGAGTTTCAGACGAAGGAAGGCAGCGAGTCCAGTTATCGTCGTATATACCCGTCGCCTTTCAACTTGCTACGTTGTTGGCTGCGTTCGCTCACCCCGATCACCTACTACTAGTAGGCTCACTGGGCTTCGCTTACTTGCTGCCTAGTAACAATTTGAAGTGCTTTGGGTATAGATATCACTCCAGAGCTTGTAAATTATATTAAAATTTTCTAAATCAATACTATTATTGTCATCTATATCACCCTCGTGATCAAAACAGCTATTTGGGTATAAAAGACTATTGCATAACTCATAGACGTTATTGTTATTCTTTTTTTCAAAGGCAAAATAGAGTATGTAATTGAGCAAAAAAAAATGCAATTCCTTGTTTTCTAAACGGCACAATAAAGCATCTTCCATGATTGGAGCTCCATAATGAACATAGGACATGGTCGGATCTGCTTGATCAACAATTCTATTTTTCACCTCTACTAATATTTTATGCCAATCTTTTTTGTTACATAATGAATTATTAATACGAGCCATTTTTTCATTAGAGTGTTCTTTTGTTTTACTTGGTAGGTTTTCTATTAATACCTTAAGCTTGCCTAAAAAGTGAAATTCGCTAGATTCTGTTAGTTGTTTTGTATTAAGTGACTGTGTGTTTTTATTTGCATATTGTAACAAAGGATCAATAATAAGCTCAGAAACATCTAGCAGAAAGGTTCTGTTTTTACGTCCTAGATCTTGTATAGCTCTAATATGACGAAAATCATGTGTATAGGATAGGTTTCCTGCCCATGTGTTGTCAGGTTCTTCCACTGACTTTATGTCAGGAAAAAATAACGCAAGCGGGTGTGCATTTTTTCGTCTTAATTTGATAAGTCCATTTATATCGCCAAAACTAAATGTAGGTCTTACATCAACAACATCCTCGACAGATGAACATGGCGATAATAAAGAACATGTCTTAGAAAAAGAGTTCATATATAACAATGCTGTAAGCCCTGTATTTGAATAACGAGATTTTGTAATGTATAAGGTTCCGAGCATATTTATACTCATTGGTGATCCATCTTCATGCCATCCTAAAATACTTCTAAGCCTTGAAATACCTGTTCCTCGATTATAAGTATCATCGTATTGGCTTAGAGTAACCGTAGTACCCATAAATAAATCACGTTCAGTTCCGGTATGAAACTCTATGTCATATCTTGCTTTATTTAGATTATCATAGCTAATCTCTACACCATCTTTTCCACTATGTTCTATTTTAAATGTTTTAACATTTGAAGCTATATCATGATATAGCTTGCTATCTGGACGATACATAAGTGAACAACTTAAACAATGATTGTGCTCCATAAAATCCCACTCTGAAAGTTTATTGTTTCTAAGCGCCCAGTATAGTGTTCTGTAAGTATCTATATTAATATAGGAATCAGATGTTGGACCTTTCTCTTTGAGGTATAAGAATTTAGCCTTATAAGACTGATCATGAGCTATGTTAGATAATATAATTTTTTCTTCGTTAGTAACGTAATATTCTAGATACTCCAATAATCCATCTGAGGCTTTGTTATTATCGTCATCTAATAACAAAACCGGTGCATTCGATTTCTCTTCTGACATAGATAACTTTATTTTTTTATTTGGTGTGGCTGGGTCGGATACTGCTCTTTCACCAATATCAGTATTTAAATGATGTGGATCATCAGTTTCTAATAGGTGCTTTTCTTTACAAAAATGGCCTTCTGATACAGAATCGATATTATCATCTCTATGGCGCTTAATGCCTTTTTCTGTGTTTCCTGATCTAGGAGAAATATGCATGCCAGCTACCATTCCTTCTATCCCATCAATATCTTTTTTGGAAGGATCATATATACCTATATTTTCTTCGGAAGCTCCATCTTGGTTGCTAGCTTTCAGAGGCGGTGCACCGAGAGCAAACGGAGAACTCAAACTGTTGGCCATAGTAAAAAATATCAGCAGCGTGATATATTTGATGATTTTTTTAAAGCATTTCATAGTCAATAGCCTTCAAGTGATAATTTAACAAAAATATATAATATCTGTACCGTGTTTGTCAATATCAGTCGCTAGCCTGCATAGTTTAAACTGCATGCTTTTTTGCCAACCAGAAATATTTTCAATAAGAGAGTAGTTTTTAATGTATTCAATAAAATCTAATTTTATAAGGCAACTCATGAACAGTTCGAAGTTGTTTTCATTTCTAATATCACCCACCTATGTACGGGACAAAAAACCTGAAGGCCTTGGTTTTCAAGGAATAATTTAGCAAGACGTACTCTCAGGCAAGGTAACCTGCACGGTCTTTTACCCCAGAATAGGTTATGGTTGTTGAACATGAAAGACGTCAGTTCATTGGTCAAGAAGCTTAAGGCTCATCTACCCATGCATCAAGCTAGGATCATTGCACAGTTTGTAATGGCCTTACTGCGTAGCCGTTCTACTAACTTGTACCGTGTAGCCGAAGAGTTTCAGACGAAGGAAGGCAGCGAGTCCAGTTATCGTCGTATATACCCGTCGCCTTTCAACTTGCTACGTTGTTGGCTGCGTTCGCTCACCCAGATCACCTACTACTTGTAAGCTCACAGGGCTTCGCTTACTTGCTACCTAGTAGCAGTTTGAAGTGCTTTGGGTATAGATATCACTCCAGAGCTTGTAAATTATATTAAAATTTTCTAAATCAATACTATTATTGTCATCTATATCACCCTCGTGATCAAAACAGCTATTTGGGTGTAAAAGACTATTACATAACTCATAGACGTTATTGTTATTCTTTTTTTCAAAGGCAAAATAGAGTATGTAATTGAGCAAAAGAAAATGAAATTCCTTGTTTTCTAAACGGCACAATAAAGCATCTGCCATGATTGGAGCTCCATAATGAACATAGGACATGGTCGGATCTGCTTGATCAACAATTCTATTTTTCACCTTTACTAATTTTTTATGCCAATCTTTGTTGTTACATAATAAATTATTAATACGAGCCATTTTTTCATTAGAGTGTTCTTTTGTTTTACTTGGTAGGTTTTCTATTAATACCTTAATCTTGCCTAAAAAGTGAAATTCGCTAGATTCTGTTAGTTGTTTTGTATTAAGTGACTGTGTGTTTTTATTTGCATATTGTAACAAAGGATCAATAATAAGCTCAGAAACATCTAGCAGAAAGGTTCTGTTTTTACGTTCTAGAGCTTGCATAGCTCTAATATGACGAAAATCATGTATATAGGATAGGTTTCCTGCCCATCTGTCGTCAGGTTCTTCCAATGACTTTATGTCAGGAAAAAATAACGCAAGCGGGTGTGCATTTTTTCGTCTTAATTCGATAAGTCCATTTATATCTCCAAAACTAAATGTAGGTCTTACATCAACAACATCGACAGATGAATGTGGCGATAATAAAAAACATGTCTTAGCAAAAGAGTTTATATCTAACAATGCTGTAAGCCCTGTATTTGAATAACGAGATTTTGTAATGCATAAGGTTCCGAGCATATTTCTACTAATTGGTAATCCATCTGCATACCATGCTAAAATACTTCTAAGCCTTGAAATACCTGTTCTTTGATTATAATACACATTATCGTATTTGCTTACAATAGTCGTAGTATCCATACATAAATCATGTTCGGTTCCGGTATGAAATTCTATGCAATATCTTGCTTTATTTAGATTATCATAGCTAATCTCTTCACCATCTTTTTCACTATGTTCTATTTTAAATGTTTTAACATTTGAAGCTATATCATGATATAGCTTGCTATCTGGACGATACATAAGTGAACAACTTAAACAATGATTGTGCTCCATAAAATCCCACTCTGAAAGTTTATTGTTTCTAAGCGCCCAGTATAGTGTTCTGTAAGTATCTATATTAATATAGGAATCAGATGTTGGACCTTCCTCTTTGAGATATAAGAATTTAGCCTCATAAGACTGATCATTAGCTATGTTAGATAATATAATTTTTTCTTCGTTAGTAACGTAATACTCTAGATACTCCAATAATCCATCGGAGGCTTTGTTATTATCGTCATCTAATAACAAAACCGGTGCATTCGATTTCTCTTCTGACATAGATAACTTTATTTTTTTATTTGGTGTGGCTGGGTCGGATACTGCTCTTTCACCAATATCAGTATTTAAATGATGTGGATCATCAGTTTCTAATAGGTGCTTTTCTTTACAAAAATGGCCTTCTGATACAGAATCGATATTATCATCTCTATGGCGCTTAATGCCTTTTTCTGTGTTTCCTGATCTAGGAGAAATCTGCATGCCAGCTACCATTCCTTCTATCCCATCAATATCTTTTTTGGAAGGATCATATATACCTATATTTTCTTCGGAAGCTCCATCTTGGTTACTAGCTTTCAGAGGCGGTGCACCGAGAGCAAACGGAGAACTCAAACTGTTGGCCATAGTAAAAAATATCAGCAGCGTGATATATCTGATGATTTTTTTAAAGCATTTCATAGTCAATAGCCTTCAAGTGATAATTTAACAAAAATATATAGTATCTGTACCGTGTTTGTCAATATCAGTCGCTAGCCTGCATAGTTTAAACTGCATGCTTTTTTGCCAACCAGAAATATTTTCAATAAGAGAGTAGTTTTTAATGTATTCAATAAAATCTAATTTTATAAGGCAACTCATGAACAGTTCGAAGTTGTTTTCATTTCTAATATCACCCACCTATGTACGGGACAAAAAACATGAAGGCCTTGGTTTTCAAGGAATAATTTAGCAAGACGGACTCTCAGGCAAGGTAACCTGCACGGTCTTTTACCCCAGAATAGGTTATGGTTGCTACGTTGTTGGCTGCGTTCGCTCACCCCGATCACCTACTACTCGTAGGCTCACAGGGCTTCGCTTACTTGCTGCCTGTAGTAACTTGAAATGCTTTGGGTATGGCTATGAAAGCACCTACCTACATATTTGGGCGAATAAGCAGGCTGGCGGCGATATTTACATGCATCTTCGTCGCCAGGGCAAGAAGTATGACAAGCGACGAAACGGCAAGTCAACGCGCGGCCAGATAAAGAACCGCGTCAGCATAGATGATCGCTCAGAGATCGTTGACGATAAATCGCGTATCGGATACTGGGAGATTGATACCGTCATTGGAAAAGGGCATAGCGGGGCTTTGGTAGCTATCGTCGAGCGGGTCACGAAGTGCACGGTCTCAGCCCAGGTAAACAGCAAAAGCGCAGCAGATGTGACCAAGGCTACGATCAGCTTGCTCAACCCATTCAAGGATATTGTTCACACCATTACGGCTGACAACGGGAAAGAGTTTTCGTACCATGAGAAAATCAGCCAAGCATTATCGGCGGAGGTTTGCTTTACGCACCCCCTACAGCTCTTGGGAGCGAGGATTAAATGAGAACATCAATGGCTTGCTACAACAATATTTTCCAAAGAATACAGACTTCAAGAAGGTCGATCAGATAGAGGTGAAGCGAGCATTGATGCGGCTTAATTCTAGGCCAAGAAAAGATTTGAATTTAAAAACACCCTCCTGATAATGGGTGAACACAGGGCTGCGTTAGCAGCTTAGGCTGTGATGTACTTGGAATTTGAATCCGCGAAGCAATAAAATGAAGTGCTTCGGTGAAAGCAAGAAACACTTTTTAGAAATAAGACCATTTTCATAGCATCTACTCAGTGCCAATCGACTTTTTCTCAGTGTAATTTCAGTCGTGGTCTTGTTGTTCGTTCCAGTAGATCCTTGATCATGATCAGTCCAGTGCGCCACTTACCATAGATCGATACCTGGTGCATGCGGTAAAGCGAGATATAAAACATTCTGGCCAGAAATCCTTCCAGCATTATGTTTCCAGTCAGATTACCCATCAGATTCCCGATAGCGGTATGGCCGCTCAGTGAGATGAGTGATCCATAGTCCTTATAGCTGTATGTTCTGGGTGGTTTTCCCTGCAGCTTGTCGATGATGGAGCTTCCCACTAACTTGGCTTGCTGGTGAGCGGCCTGGGCTCTTGGCGGCACGGTATAAGTTTTGCCTTTGCGGTTAACCAGTGTGCAGGAGGCGCAATCACCAATGGCGAAGATATTGTCGTCTAGGGTTGTTTGTAACGTCGGCTTTACCACTAGCTGGTTGATGTGGTTGGCTTCTAAATCATCCAGATGCCCAAGAAAAGTAGGAGCTTTTATGCCTGCTGCCCATATTTTTAATTCGGCTTTGATAAATGTGCCTTGCTTGGTTTCCAACCCTTCTTCTGTAACATTTTGTACAATACATCCTCTTAAGGTATTGATTTTTAGTTTGTCGAGTTGTCTCTGCACCCCTTGTCTGATGCGTAAAGGTAAGGCCGGCAAAACACTATCACCTCCTTCTATGAGTGTGATGGTGACGTTTTCAGGATTGATGGAGTTCATACCATAGTGCGCCATGATTTTTGCGGAACGGTGAAGCTCTGCAGCCAATTCAACGCCGGTAGCGCCGGCTCCCACAATGGCAATATTCATACTATCTGCGGTGGCATCGGCTACCTGTGCTTTGAGATAGGCGCTGATAAAACAAGTATGAATCTGTTCTGCCTGCTCGCGGCAGTCTAGGGTGAGGCAGTACTCTTTGACTCCAGGCGTGCCGAAATCATTGGAGTGGCTCCCTACGGCAATAACCAATGTGTCGTAAAATATGGTTCGCTCAGGTAACAATTGCTTGCCATTGGGGGCATGAGTGGCTGTGATGGTGACCAGCTGTTGCTGGCGATCCAAATGAGTCATATTGCCTGGTTGAAAATTGAAGTGGTTCCAATTAGCCTGCGCCACATAATTCATCTCATCACTGTGAGAATTTAATGAACCTGCTGCTACCTCATGCAGGAGTGGTTTCCATATATGAGTCATCTGGGCATCAATTAAAGTAATTTCGGCCTTTTTGTGGGATCCTAACTTATTTCCTAGGCGAGTGGCCAACTCCAGGCCTGCGGCACCGCCACCGACGACAACGACTCTGTGTAGTTTCTTTTCAGCGTTATTCATGTGATTGCGGTTCCAGGCCTGTAATGATGTTTAAAGGAGTAAGCTTCAAATAAAGGGAAAGCGCATTTCGTTTTCATAAATAATGACATTGTTGTCTCTGTCGATCCTAGTGTCTGTTAGAGAATGGCTGATGCAACATGCTCTTATTATGCATTCAGAATTCATATACTAAGTGCTACATCCAATTATATAAAAGCGATGAACTGCGATACCCTTGGTTTTTTGCTCCTACCACTAAGTAAAAATCTATGAAGTATCAACAACTCATAGAGAATGATAGAAATATAATGGTCGTGTTAAAAAGGCAAGGATTAAATTTTACGAACATCGCCAAAGCTATTGGAAAATACTGAAATACCATATATCTAAAATTGTGGTGGTAATCAGGAAGTCACTGATTCAGGAATATGTTAACCTTATTTACAGATTCTGACCTAAATAAAATAAGTGAGATTTCCTATCTAATTATGAGAGACCTCAGCATAACTCAACAAAGACGATCAGATTCTGGTAAAGCATGGGCATGCACAAATCCTTCACAACACAGCCCAAACTCTTTGTTTCAGCCAGCGACCTAAATCATCCAATTCTTCGTAGTTTAGATGATACGGCAGCGCTGTTGAAATGATCAGAAATTGAGAAGTTACTATCCTCAATCTTCGCACCTAACACCGGTCGCCCCAGCTATCCTCAGCAATTAGCAAAATATCCAGCCACTGTTTCCCTGCAAGTACTACGCAATCTAGGTCATATCTTGGCTGGGTTGCTCATATCTGCAGGGTTACGTTATCGTGCTTTTAGTATCAGGGTGATCAGTTGACCTCTGGTTAATATTTCGGCAACTTTTTGCTCTTTCTGATTGGTTTCGGTTGCGGTTGCGGTTGCGCGAGCTTTGTTTTTTGTTCGAACATTGATACCATATTCCCTACACTGGGTCTGCTAGCATTAGCTGGCTCGACAAAGAGTTGATCGGACTCGGCGTTGCGTTCAGGGCGTTCAGGGCGTTCAATGCGTTCAATGCGTTCAAAGCGTTCAATGCGTACAAAGTGTTCAAAGCGTCCAGAGCGTCCAGAGCGTTCAAAGCGTTCAAAGCGTTCAAGGCGTTCAGTGTGTTCAGAGCGTTCAGAGCGTTCAGAGCGTTCAGTGGGTACAAAGCGTTCAAGTCTTCTTTCAGAGCGTTCACGTCTTCTTCCAGAGTGTTCAGAGCGTAGAGCGCGCTTGGCTAGTTTGCTTATTGGTGTAGTATAATTTGGCATGATGTCGTAACATGGATATGGCTTTTTATAAAGTATCCATACTGAGGCGATCATAGCGGAAGCTGCAGCAGCAGCCACTCCTCCAATTAAAAGATAGTCTCTGATCGTTAATGTGTATTCTTCTTGCTGCGGATATATACTTATTACGATTTTAGGTTTTCTTATTGTGTCTGGGGTTGGGGCTGCATAACTACTGGGAATGGTATTGGCGATAATAAATAACGGCAATGCGATAGCGATAAGCTTGCTAACTATAGGAGTAGATGCTTTGTTATAAGTGACAGTAAAACCCCTATTTTTTGCACGTTTTTCTTTATTTAAGACTTCGTGCTCTTCCTCAAATTCTGCTTCAATAAAGCGCCAATCTTGGTGTAAATAGTTTTTATTGCATTGTTCTGAAGTAATATCATTGCAGTTTTGTTGTTCAGTATCGGGTTCACATAATGTAGAATCTACTTCTGTTGCATGCAATCTGTATTTTTGACTTTCATATCCATTCTTGACGCTTTGGTTTGTCCAGTCATTATGAGGAGTTCGTAGATTATAGCAATGTTTGTTTGTTGTACACTTCAATCCTGTTAATATGGTGAATGCGTCTCCTTGAATTTTACCGCTTAAATGCTGCTCAACCAATGTAGTTAAAGCGTCAGCTATGGTTAGATTTTCGGTGTGCAGCTCGTCGAGCATTATGAGCTGTCTCATGACTAATCTTATGCCCTCCTCCTTGGTTCTATCTGTGTATTCCAAGGTGTTTTTTTGCACAAGTTTAATCCAGTCAGCCACTACCTTTTTTCTTTTTTCTTGCTTGGCTGGTGTTGTAATGAAATTATTTTTGACAGCATTAAATGCATAGCATAAGTTTGATGCCATTTTGCCTAAAAAACTATTTTTTATGTTCTCTGTCATACCTTGTTGCAGGTATTCATCCATATCTTCTTGGCTGAATTCGCCGTGTTGTTTTTCTTTTGTATTTCTGGCCTTTTGCTCAGGGCTAAGGTTCTCTTGTTGTTTTATATTGTTATGCAATGCCTCTAAGCTATCAAAGCCATCTTGACAAGCGGAAGCCAGTAGTTCTACTGTTTCAAGTTCAGTAGTCAGATTTTTAATGATATAGTTATCTAATAGTGCGCTAGTAACTTCTTCGACTTGACTGCAATGTAAAAATTGTTCTGTATCATGCAGTTTAAAGCTTGAGTTATAGTTTAAATAGGTAAACAATATTTGATCATTTTTGCTTATATCATTTTTTTCACTTTTTTCTGTAGCGGTAAGGTGGTTTTGTTCTGACCAGTGCTTACTGTTATCTAATAATGTGCTTATTTTGCTGTCAGCATTGTTCATCCCCCACTTTGCTAGTGCTTCTAATACTGGAAACTCTGGTGCTGAATGAGTAATGCTTGTTGAGAGCTCTGTATAAGTGGCTAATAATGTATTTAGTAATTTGCTAGGGTTGATCAAAAGCACTTCAGTGAAAAAGTTCGTATTATTTTTTGCTTTCGACATTAGTAGGCTTACTTGTTTGTTTAATTTGCTCCTAAAGGAGATTGATTTGTTGGTCTCATCCTGGTTTTGTAACAAAATTTGAATTATAGAAAAACACTGCATTGCTCTGGCATTTAATTGGACCTTAGTTTCAATTTCCCCTAGTGGTTCGAATTTTGTTTTTTTTCTTTCTATTAGGGATAAGTCAGCGTCAGCCTTTATTCTTTGTATAATACTTCTAAACGCTATTATCCAGGCAGGTGGCTCTAATTCGGTTTGAGCAATGTCTTGATCGAGCGCATCAATCTCAAGTAATATAAGTATATATACTATAGCAAGCACTTCAAATAAGGATTTTTCCTTAAATGCTTTTAGTTCATTATAAAGATCGTTGACATCAAGCATATACTGTAAATGGCAGGCACTATTGTTCTTGCTTCCGCTATATTTATAGCCTTCCGGTAAGTTGGTATTAAAGTAGTTTTTCGCTAATCTTGCAGCCCTACCAAGTTGATTGTAAAGCCAGTTCTGTATAGATGGTTGATCGGTGGCTTCTTGGTGTGATTGATATGCTTGTGATGTATAGTTTGGTGATGCATTTGCATTAAAAATACACACTAACAGTAAGAGTAGGACGATTTTTGAATTCCTGAAATGTGACGGAATCCAATGAGTAAAAAGATGAAGTTTGTTAGGCATGGTGTTATGCGCTCCTGAGAGTATTATGATAAATTAGTAAGGATACTATGAACAAAAACACGTAGTCTTATCTAAAAAAGTAAATTTACTATTTTTTGTATGGTTGTTTTTGAGTATGTCTCAAGCCAGTAATTCCCGCAAGATATACGCTCAATGCTGTGTTTCATTAAATAATAAAAACATACAATATATTACAGCCATAACCTGCCTGTCCAGCTTTATTAAGCCAGACTGTATGAATCATATTATGCCCTGAATATTAGCTACAATCTGGACAGCTATGATGTATCAAAAGGAATTATTTTAGCTTCTCCTGATCCGTTAGTCATCGTATAAAATAGCCCTTCCTATGTTTTCATGAGCCAGTTCAGGAAATAATTTGGTATCCACTTCCATAGAGCGATGCGAGCTCCTTTCGAGCGACCTTTCAGATCCTTCTGAAAGTGTGGGCAACAGAGTTCTTGTATTTGGTCTACGAGAAAAGCTAGGACTGTGAGATAGGCTAAATTGGTGGTTAAATGCTTCTCACCGTGGCCGTAATTGTGTTCGAGATTGTAGCCTTGATTTTTCGAGTAGTAGGTGGTCGGGGTGAGTGAACTCAGCCAACAACGTAGCAACTTGAAAGGCGACGGGTATATACGGCGAACCTTGCCTTTCTTATCACCGCTGTCCATAGCTTCAACCAGCGACGTATTATTTCCATCCTTTGCCAAAATAATGTAGTGTCATCCATAATCCTTGATCAGGATAGCAGTAGGGTTATCGACATATAGGACGTCCAGAAGAATTACGAATTTTAAACGTGGATGATTTTTTTTTGATGGTTGAAAATAACCGTTTTATTGCCGTTTTTTCGCAATCATTTGATGGTAATGGGCTTCATTAGTTTTACCATTATTTTTGGTGCAGCATTCTTGGCAGGGTTTCTTGTTGTTAAATGTGTGGAAAACCCCTGTTCCGTCAATAGCTAACAGGCAATGATTCTGAAGAGGTCCGATACGAAATCCAAACGATTTTATCAAGCCTGCTCTCTGAACTTCTGACAGTAGTAGTTTATACCAGTCACCTTTCAATCTGCTACGTTGTTGGCTGCGCTCGCTCACCCCGATCACCTACTCGTAGGCTCAAGGGTCTTCGCTTACTTGCCGCCTAGTAGCAACTTGAAATCCTTTGGGTATATACCCTTTACCCATCACGGTATCTATTTCTTAGTGACCAAGTGTTTCACGAGTTTCTACTTCAGCTGGTTGATCTGCTATATTGCGCTTATTGGCAATCCTGCCTCGACTATTATAAGCCTTGTAGCGTTTACATCTTCGCTTTTGAGCACAACGCAAGTGCTTCCATAGCAAGGCGCCTTTCTTTTTATCACGCCAAATATATCGATAAATAGTTTCATGGCTAAAGCAACGTACACCTATCCGTTTTAAGTAATCCGTAATCTGTTCAGGACTCCAATGTTTATGTAAGAGTTACCTAATGATCACGTAATCCTTTTCTGTAAAATGTTGGTTTATCCTTGAACGTCGACGTCTAGCTCTTGTCCTTTGCTGCGCCCTGATGGGTCGATATGAGCAACCATTATGCCAACAAGTATTGCGTTGAAATTCTCGATATATGGTACTTCGGTGTTTTCCGATAGCTGTGGCAATGTCCGTAAAACTTAATCATTGCCATTTTAGCGCGACTATGATATATCTATAACCTCGGTGAGCTGTTAATACTTCATAGGTTTTTACTTCGTGATTGTAGCAAAAAACTAAGGGTATCTCATTTCATCGTTTTTATTAAATTTGGTGTCGCACTTAGTATATGAATTCGGCGCTATTAACGGGAGTATGGGAATGGATAGAACAAATACTAATGGAGCTCCAGTTCAGCAATCATCCATTACAACAGACGACTCCTCTGGGCAAAGAAACACGAAAATTGATCAATCGGGTAAGTTTAATGGTAAGTCCATTAAAGCTGAGGTGAGTGCTGAAAAAAAGATCGGAAAAGATAACGTAGAAAATAGTGATGATATAAAAAATGATCATACACTTTTCAAGCGAGGAGTAAAAACTCGAAAAGCAGTTATTCGAAAACCAGCCACAAAGATATGTAGTCGAAATACAGACGAAAAAACAAGAGAGATTGGAACTCAAAAAAACAGTGGCGAAATAAATAAACGAGAAAATTTGTCGACCACGTCACGCAGTAAGGAGGCATTGAGTTCAAGCCTGCAACAGGCTGACGAAGATTATGCTAAAGATAATGATGGCTCTTCACAAAGTGGCATCTCTAGAAATACAGCTATGCGGCAACCAGTCAGCAGAAGACGTGTGAACAAAACAGGCGAAGAAGCCACAAAATTAAACACTCAAAAAAACAACATCGAAGCAACCAAGCAACAAAACCCCTCATTAAGCGGAGTAGAAGGCAGCTCTTTACATGGACGTCATGTCAAAGCTAGTGGTAATTCCGAGTCACATGCTTCCCAGTCACCAATTATGCAGCCTGAAAAGGGGCTAAAAGACGTAATGAGTGATGCAAATCCTTTAGAAGATGAGCATATTTCGTTGCTAGCTGAAGGTAAGTCTCAAGAAACGCAAAAGATTAGCAAAAATAGAAATAAAGCTTTTTTTGGAGTGTTGGGTTCAGCTGTATATAAGAAAGGCCTTTTTTTTAAAGATAAAATTACTGGGGTATTATCCAAGCCATTGATGAAGCCCCCAAAAGAAATGCCTGAGCAGGTATCTAAGGGCTCGCAGGAAAATTTGCCATCGTTATTAAAGAGCAAAAAAGCTAATCCTGAGTCGGTAGCTAAGGCTTTGAGTGGCTGTGGGCTTGATGAGTTAAAAGGTCTTGCAGGCAAGAAGATACCTGGAAAATGGATGCCTGTGATAATGCAGAGGGTATCTGATATTTTTGAAGATTATACGCTTGAAGATCTAAAAAAAATTGAAGGAAATGATACACCAAAAGTGTGGATGTCTTGCATAAATGGTAAGCTTTTGAAGCGTAAGATAGAAGAAAATAGCAATGATAGTAAATCTGAAATGTTTAGAAAGTCAGGAGGTGCCCAGTCAATAAACTTGTTAGCAGCTGGGGTTAAGGGTGGAACCTTGATAAAAGACGTGAAAAACACCAGGGGATTGGTCGTTCTTGAAGATGTTAACGCTCTTTCTGGGTACATTAAACAACAACTTAAGAATAAGTATGCAATAAAAGGTACTACAGAACAATCATATATAGAAGTATTTAATAAATTACAAGCCACAGAAGATAAAATGTTGTATATAGATATTTTAGATGGATTGCACTCCTTTTGTAATCATACAAAAGAACACCCTTCGGAGACGCAGACGCTTAGTAATCTTGGCATTACCTTGTTGAGCTTATATGGGTCAGATTTGACCACTGAAGAGATATTGAGTGTTAAAAGTGCAGGAAATATGGATGATAGCAAAGAAGCGCAAGATGCTAGAGCAAAAAACGAAATAATTATAGAGAGTTTTTTGGAAAACTGGCCTAGCGCTAAAGCTGGAATGACGTTAAGTTAGCGAAAAAACACGTTGGATTTAAGTGCATATGTGTAGTTGCAGGTCTCTCTACGTATTTTTGACCTGCTTAAAATATTTCTTAGTTACGCTATCGAGCCTGTGAATCTAGCTGTGTAATAGTCAATTTCCGGCATCCTCTTACAGGGCAAAAAATAAGATTTTTTAAAAAAATGCGTGGCTAATCTATGTGAGACCTTTGCACTATTGTTATTTTGCCAGCTGGCTTCTTTAAAAACGTACTAAATCGATCATTTACAAGCATAAATCATCTATTTTAGTGTGTATTTTCCTCACCGACTAACAAAGTTACAGCTCGCGCAAAGGTCTGAGTGCCATATTAATAATATCATTCCAGGTCTAATCAAGCGTTTTTGGCATTAAATTTACGCTCGGCCACGGATCCCACGAATACGATTTTCTACGTATTTTCATCAATTTATTGGACCTTATAAACTCGATAGCATTATAGAGTTCAATAACAACTCCAAAGTGCCTTCCTGTATTTGCTGTCCACATTGAGCTTACCACTAAATCATGTTCTTCAATTAGGTAATTCCCCCTAATCAACCTTTCTTGCATATCAAAGTCCAGTTTGCTAGAGAGTACTGCATTGATAATTAAAGTAATAATCTCACTATATCCAAGAAAAGCAAGCATATTTATTACAGGAGGACCGCCCCCTGATCTAGCCTCAAGCAATTCTTCTTTAACAGTCATATCTGTGATACTGTTTATGGCCTTAAGTAATTCTGTGACAATTTCAACGTCTCTACTAGTAGCGCATGCTTTAGCCAATGCAGTTACACCATCATATCGACTCGCTGCAAGAAACTCTTTTTTTGCATCCAGGCCAATATTATCATTGCAAACCCACTTAAGTAGTAGAGTGACAAGTTCCCTGTTTTCAGTTTCACACGCTATAGAAAGTGCAGTTCTACCAGTCCTATCCTCTTTCGCAGTAACAAGTGCTGCTTTAACAGTTTGATCCCATTCAAGCTTTTCTCCCCCACCCAATTCACAATCAATCTTGTGTGCTTCCTCGAATAGTAGGGCAACCGTTTCTGTGGTTCCGTAAAGACATGCTGATATTATTAGAGATGTATCAGACACCAAATCCGTAAGCAATTTCGCTCTAGCAGTTGGACTCAATTGGAGAGCGTGCGCTCCATCCAGCAATGTTTTAAACATAAAATTATCGCATACTCGAATTAGTAACGGCTGATTATCCGGCGCCATCAAGCTTTCCCTTACACTAGGCTTTAGGTTACTGCGACATATTGTATCAATACATGCGCCAACTGCTTCACGGCGTCCGAAACGAACTGCTTGCAGCAATGCAGATAAGCCTTCTGCGTTTATTCCTGCAATTAATTGTTCTCTTATTTCTGTATCAACATCATTAAGGTCAAATGGAATTCCTGAATGTCCATAATGACCAAACGTGGATAATAGACATGTGAGTTCTGGGCTCGGGCCAGCCATACATACTACGCTACAATCATCTCGTGATGTTTTCGTATCAGGACTAAGCAGGCAGCACACTTTATTCGGCCCTTGAAAGTACCGCTCACGATCTTCAATACTCCAAAAGTGTTCAGTAGTAAGGTATTTTAGATGATGCTCATTATTAACAATTACTTCTAGATGTCGGCATGTGTCATAAGGATCATAATAATAAATAATAATATTATTTTCTTGGTTTCTTTTAATGCGTAGAGCCATTACATCGTAATTTGAGCCAAGAAAGTATTTCTTTTCTTGACCCTTGTTAAGCTTTGCTGCCTCATGGAGAAGGACCTGATGAAATTGATTAATTTCGAAATAAATAGCTTCGGACGAAAGCTCACTCATCACTTTCAATTTTCTGAAATTACATATATTAATATCTAAGCATTCTAGAATACTATCTTCCGAATTAACATCATCATAATTAAGTTCTTCTAAATTTAGCCACCATTCACATAGGTGGAAAGATTCAATTTTAAGCGTCTCATCGGGATCAGGATAAATCTTTGAGCAAAAGTTATATTCTTGACCTTCAGATTTATATGATACACCAAAAATATTCGACTCATTATAACTACATCCATCAATAGCACTCACAGAAAGACTGTTCTCTGATAGTTGCTCTAACCCCTGTATTCCTTCCTCAACTTCTGATGCATTTAAATCATATGCGTTCATAGATTTGTTATTAATCTTTTGCATATTTGGGTATTCGAGAAGAGATAATGCACGTCCTGTGCTATTAAAACTTTCTATTGTTCTCTGAATAATGCTTTTCCATTCAGGCAATTCTATTGCGTCTTCATCAAAAAGATCACGCTCCGCATTACTGCTCTCAGTAGGACGCGGACGTAATAATTCGATTACCGTGTAACATAAAATATAATGGAAGTTTACATGATCTCTAAGGCCAAAAATCTTGTCAGCTACCTTTTGATTTTCCAAAGTATTATTCAGTAAGTATCGGAGTTCCTGCTCATCGATAGTCTCTATGTTCGTTTTCAGATTAGCATCCTGTTGTTGAGATAGTTGTGGCAACCAGGATTCAGGAATAGAGCTTTTGTTAGAAATGATATCATCTAATAGGATATCTAGTTTTGGAAGATCACAAGGGCCATGATTATTTAAACAAGGATCGGTATTGGAGCGAGCAAGACTAATCAATTCAGAGAGCACTCCCCTTTGTTCATCTACTTCAAAGTTAGCAATCTGCTCAACTATGACGCCCAAGGAAGAAATGCTTGAACCACTTACAAGTATTCCAAGTGTCACAATAAACAATCGCAGTTTTTTCATAATACCTCTCAGTTGATGAGCACAAAAGAAGCACTCTTAACCAATGAAACTCAACATGATCAAGGTAATTCAATCTTTTCTCAGTCGGACGTTAATTAAATGTTTAAGTCTCGTTACGTTCGTTTTTAAGTAAGCTGTAAATCTCAGCGATTAAGTATAGCAGTGATTAACTCAAGCTACTAAGAAAAATACAGCACGATCTTTATCTATTAAGTGAGTCATAAAGGATTAGGAATTTCCGTTTCAAGTTAGCGGATTCAAGTTCCAAGTGCATGACAGCTTAAGCTGTTAACGCAGCCCTGTGTTAACCCATTATGAGGTGGGTGTTTTGAAATTCAAATCTTTTCTTGGCCGAGAATTAAGCCGCATCAATGCTCGCTTCACCTCTATCTGACCGACCTTCTTGAAGTCTGTATTCTTTGTAAAATATTGTCGTAGCAAGCCATTGGTGTTCTCATTTATTTCAAGTTGCTACTAGGCGGCAAGTAAGCGAAGCCCCAAGAGCCTACGAGTAGTAGGTGCTCGGGGTGAGCGAGCGCAGCCAACAACGTAGCAGATTGAAAGGCGACTGGTATAATCAGTCGTTCCTGATCATTCAGCAACCAACCTGCAATCTGCTATGGGATTCACTCTACACGCAGCTTTGATTCAATCAGTGCGATCATTTTTGGCGTTATTCTACTCGCCCGAGCCGACTCTGTGCGCAGCCTATCTGTTCGGCCTTGTGCTTGCCTATGCCTGTATCCACTCGCCAGTATTCCTTGCCAACTCACGGCTCATCGTGGGCTGGCTGGTGCCAATGATCTCCGCTATCTCTCTTTGGCTGGAACCGCTTTTCTTTAGTGCGAAAATCTGGCATCGTTGTTCGTAAGCCAGTTGTTGGTAAGTTATCGTCATCACTTCATCTCTTGCCGGAGAAAAGGGTAGGAGCTGACCTTCAGCTGCCCCTTTCTTCCACCTAGTCAAGTGATTCACTTCAGATTTGAATCCGCCGTATATGAATTCGGCAGTGCTAATACATTATGGGCAACTACGTTGAGAACAAAGTAGTCATTTCGTATACGAAGGGTATAAAAGTAGACTTGAAATTATGTCATAAAAACATAACAATTGTAAAACAGGTAATCGAAGCAAACACTTAACATCATCACATATACAGATGTATATTTTCATTGTTGCATCTCTTCCATCAAGAGTATGCTTGATTAAATTTTAGTGAATTACCATAACTTTATGACAGAGCTAATAAATGCGGATGTAGTGGTGATAGGCGGAGGTATTGCTGGCCTGTGGCTGCTTCGCACATTGCACAATAAAGGCTATAAAGCTATTTTACTTGAAAATAATTCCTTTGGAGGTGGACAAACTAACAAATCTCAGGGGATCATTCATGGTGGAATCAAGTATACATTATCAGGTAGCCTTACCAAAGCCTCTCAGTGTATCGTTGGCATGCCTGATCGTTGGCGCAAAGCCCTGAATGGTGATGAGAACCTGAATCTGATTGATTCTACTATTCTTTCCCGTCACCACTATCTTTGGTCGCCTGGTGGGCTAAATTCCAAACTAACATCCTTCTTTGCCAGCAAAGTATTACGTGGCCGTGTCGAGCTGCTCAAACAGAATCAATTGCCTGATATATTCCACCATCAAGGATTTAAAGGAAAAGTCTATAAGTTGGACGAGATTGTGCTTGATATCAATACGGTTATCAGATCTCTAATTAGTGGTGTGGAAAACAAATGCCTAAAGGTAGATTGGCGTGAGGATACCACGCTAACCATGAAAAAAAACAAGATTGACTATATTGAAATCAAGCAAAAAGAGGCCGTGGTACGCTTACGGGCAGATCGTTATGTAATGGCAGCAGGGGAAGGTACTGCGGATCTGATGCGATTATTGGATGTTAAAGAGCCAATCATGCAGCTCAGGCCACTACATATGCTGATGATTAAACACAAATATTCTAAACCTATTTTTGCGCACTGCATTGGTTCCAAATTCGTTCCCAGAATTACTATTACCACTCATGCAGCCGCAGATGGAAGTTGGATATGGTATCTTGGCGGAGAAATTGCTGAAAAAGGTGTTAAATATTCACCGGAAAAACTAATTAATATAGCCAAGCAAGAGCTTAAAGAGCTGTTGCCTTGGGTGGACTTGGAATATGCTAAGTGGGCTACCATAAAAGTAAATCGGGCTGAACCCAAACAAAATGATTTTCTCAGACCGGATACAGCATTTTGCCAAGCAGTGGGTAATAGCATTATTACTTGGCCAACCAAGCTTGCTCTTGCACCAAATCTGTCTGATCAGGTTATCAACATGTTAGAAACGGCAAAGATTAACCCTTCAAGTAATACAAGTTTTAGTTTACCAGAGGCATTACTTCGCCCTGAATTATCCCCTCCCTTTTGGAGTGATTATTTTGATTGAAGCAGAGCTTGGTAAAAAGATTATAGCGGGCACCAATATTGCCGTTTCGTCACTTGGTTTGGGTACAGTCAAGTTGGGACGAAATCAACAGGTAAAGTATCCTGTTGATTTCGAAATCCCTAATGATAAAAAAGTAAAAAATCTGCTTGATTTGGCGCAAGAGCTGGGTATTAATCTTCTGGATACAGCGCCATCCTACGGATCCAGCGAGGAGAGGCTTGGTCAGTTGCTGGGTCATCGCAGAAAAGATTGGGTGATTTGTGGGAAGGTGGGGGAAGAATTTGAAAGCGGAGAATCTCGTTTTGACTTTTCCCCCAAGCATATTCGCTTCAGTGTTGAGCGAACCCTGAAACGCCTAAATAGCGATTATATTGATATAGTTTTGATTCATTCCTCAGGAGACGATATTAATATTATTCAACAATTCGGTTGCCTTGATATTTTGTCTGATTTAAAAAAAGAAGGTCTCATTAGATTTTCAGGTATGTCTACCAAAACTATTGAAGGAGGTCTTATGGCCTTGAAACAATCTGATATGGTGATGGTAACCTATAACTTACGAGATCAATCAGCAAAACCAGTACTGGATTATGCTAAAGAGCACAACAAAGGCATTTTAATTAAAAAAGCATTTGCCAGCGGGTATGCCTGTCTTGATGGTGAAGATCAAGTATTGGCCAGTATGAAATTGTTGACTTCCCATCCTGCTATATCTTCTACAGTTGTTGGCACTATCAATTCTGTGCATTTACGTCAGAATGTAGCGGCCTACAAAAGAGCATCCTCCTAACTAGCAGAAGCTATGGGGGAGGGCTGGCGGACTCCAACCCACCTGCCGCAGCAAGTGTACTACCTGTAGTAGAAGCAAGCCCTCTATTGTTCTTGCTGTAAATAACCTTTCTTTTGTGGATGATCCAAGAGAACTGTTCAATACAGCATTTGAGTCAGCTTTCTAGTTTAACTTAACAAGACGTCTAATTTAGCATTAATATTCTGTACCCGTTCTATTTTTAGAATATATTGAGCATTTTAAAAATAATGCTCAATATTAAGGTCCTGCATTTTGAATTCGCGTATGTTGTGTATGTTATTTTTATATTAGCATTGGTCAGCAGTAAAAACAGCATATAACCAGGAGTGCATATCACTATGCTTGGCTCACTTCAGTCTTATTTTTGTTCAGTTTCGTTCTGTTGCAAATATGTAAAAAGTGTTTGTTTGCTGTTAATGTTAACTTGTAGTTGCAATGTAAGTGCAACGCAAAGTGATACGTTACCAGCAGAGCAGTTGCACCAACAATCTACCGAAAAGCCAACCAAAAAAACTGGCTGCACCGTAAGGCTCATGGGGCGGTAGCTTGGCCGCAAGGTGCTTTAGTAGTAACTTATGAGAAGGTTCTGAATATAGCAATTTTATACATTATCATCTTCATTGATAATATTTATTCTTGTATCTAACTCTATCTCATTACATTTCATGTTTTGATTTCCATTTTTTTTAAAATATATTTTTCTTATTATACTTGGGCTTGCCCATAAAGCACTCATGCCAACGTACCCGATAAATGCTCCGCTTAGGCCAGCACCCCATTTCAACAAGTTGCCTCCAGCAGTTCCGCAAGGATTTAGTGCAACAGGTAATAATGAGGCCATCCAAGGTAATATAGTCATTGCTTTTGCATGCATAATTATTTTTGTAAGATTCGGACAATATTTGTGTGCTTTTCTTCTCAAATTATATGCCAGTTTTCTAGGTTGACCTAATAGTGTTTCTTCAGCATGTTCTGCGCCACATTTGCTGTCTTCTATTACCATATCTATTTCGATATTTGCTTGATCCTCGTTACATATGCAACGAGGTCCGCACTCTCCAGTATAAGCACTAACAACATATTTTATAGTATGTGATACGGCAATTAAACTCAATGAAACCGGCGAATAATAAAATATTGGAACCAAAGAAAAAAAATAAGTTAGACTAAAAACACCCATTGCGGTTTTAATAGTATATATCGATACTTGTTTAGCTGTTGTTCTATTTTCTCCTAAAATATCACATACCTTATTAGCTAAAGTCAATCCAGTACTTACCCATATAGCCCCAAAGCAAATAACCGATAACTTTGGCGTTACAGTAATATCACATTGAGCTTTCATTAATATCTCATTTCCTAAAGTACTGAACCAAGCAGTAATACTTGTTGCAGGCATACCATGATCGACAATGTCCGTTATTTCTCCGTCAGAAGTTACCTTGATGATCTCTACCAGTGCATTATGCCAAACAGCCAAATTAGCACATATTTTTGTTTTTTCAGTATTATAAGTAGCATTCACCACACCGTTATGAATCAATGCATTGCATTCTAATAAGAGATATTGATTTTCTACCCACCCTAGATAAAAATACAATTCTCTTGTAGATAGCTTTTCTGGAAGATGATCTAACTTCACAATACCTACACCACACTGCTTCGCAAGATAGAATAAATCTTCTTGGGTCACATGTTTTTTCTGATTCACGTCCTCGTAAATATTAGGGGTCATGCCTTTTTCAACTTTTAATTTATTAGCCTCATTACAAGCATCAATATTGTCTAACAATTGTGTGCCTTTACGAAAACCCCCTATATTTTGCTCTATGCCATTGAGCACAACTGTTTGGTGTTTGAATGTATCACTGAACAGCGTAATATTCATTGTCTTTGCTTGTGCTATTTGCTCATTAGTGGCAGTCGAGCATCTTAGTTTTATATTGTCATGTTCCAATTCATCATGAAGTATAACCTTAAACTTTTCCAGCACACCTAGAAGCTTGTCATACTTCTTGGCATCACCGTCAATAGAAATTACTATGAGAGGTAGACTAGAACTATCCTCTGCATCTAGCGTAGAGTCAGACGTAGCAAGCAATTGTGTACGCCAGAAGTCGTACATTTCTTTGATTTTATATAAAACTTGATCTAATGATTTAGTGGAAGCTGCTGGGTTGACAAATGCACTGAGATAATACGGTTTTTTGTGAGAAATTACGTCTCCATAAATATCTAACTCAGCAGATCTACCCAAATGACCTATGGTCTTTGTATAAGGTTGTGATTGACTAGGCCAAAATGTAGTAGAGACAGAATTGTGACTCATAACACAAGGCTCAACGCTCTTACCTTTGACTGAGCTTAGAAATACGCCCAAAATACTATCAATCGAAACACCATTAGTTTTATTGCTCCAGCATGAAACCAAATCAGCGACATATGTAGCTGCCGGTCCAGACGAATCATCATCAACCCATATTTGCATATTTATGTCAGATATTTCAATTTCTTTTGGTGGTTTAGACGCAGCAGAAACAGTAGTTATAATGGAATCAATAGTAGGTGACGAATAAGATATTGAGGGCCATAATAAACACATAGCTATTAAAAATAATGATAAAATGTCGCATACAATACGAATAATAGATGTATCGTGTAATCTATTGTTTTTCAGTGACTGTTTTTTAGGAAAAGAGCAATAATAACAAAACTTCATGACTCTATGGCCTAGATATATTACGTCTGTGTATAATTTTATCACTATGAGACCTCAGTATAACCAACGACTTTGGTCACGGTAAATGAACCTTCCAAGTTTTGTCAGTTATTACGGAGCTTTCTAAGACGTTGAACATCAAATCATTTGTTTTATACACTCGCTGATTCAAATTCCAAGTGCATCACAGCTTAAGCTGCTAACGCAGCCCTGTGTTCACCCATTATCAGGGCGGGTGTTTTGAAATTCAAATCTTTTCTTGGCCGAGAATTAAGCCGCATCAATGCTCGTTTCACCTCTATATGACCGACCTTCTTGAAGTCTGTATTCTTTGGAAAATATTGTCGTAGCAAGCCGTTGGTGTTCTCATTTATACTCAAAGGATTTCAAATTGCTACTAGGCGGCAAGTAAGCGAAGCCCCATGAGCCTACGAGTAGTAGGCGATCGGGGTGAGCGAGCGCAGCCAACAACGTAGCAGATTGAAAGGCTACGGGTATAAAGCACCTCAGGAATTATTTTATGAGTAACTACTTTTTTCGCACTCCAAACTAAGCACAAAATTGTGAAGGTAATCACAGATTCAGGTAATTAGCTTTGATTGTTATCTTTGGATAGCTCTGCAATTTCCTTTAAGCGCTGGACAACTTTGTAATTTATAGTGTTTTTGGTATATTGACCTTGTGTGTTCAGAGCGCCGGGTTTATTGCCAGTTAACAGTTCCAGTGCCTCTTCCACGTGGCTAACAGCATATATATTAAATTTTTTGATTTTAACGGCGTCAATTACTTTTTGGTGCAACATCAGGTTGCGGATATTGGCCTCAGGAATAATTACTCCCTGCTCTCCAGTAAGCCCACGGGCTTTACAAATATCAAAAAAACCTTCTATTTTTTCATTTACACCGCCAATAGCCTGCACTTCACCATGTTGATTCATCGACCCAGTAATGGCAAAGCATTGCTTGATGGGTGTGCCGGTCAGTGCTGAAAGCAAGCAGCATAATTCTGCCATAGATGCACTGTCGCCATCGATATAGCCATAAGACTGCTCCATGGCTAGGTTAGCTGAGATAGCAAGAGGAAAGTGCTGAGCATACTTGCTGCCAATATATCCAGTTAAAATCATTACGCCTTTAGAGTGGGCGGCCTGCCCCAACGACACCTCACGTTCAATATCAACAATTCCATGAGATCCAGGATAAACGGTGGCGGTAATGCGAGCGGGAGAACCAAAACTGGTATCACCTACAGCCAGAACAGTAAGGCCGTTAATCTTGCCGACTTTTTCGCCTGCTGTGTCAATCAGAATACTTCCTTCAAGAACTTCCTGCAAAATCTGAGTACTTACCCGCCCTGTGCGCTCGGCTTTTGCATTTAATGCTCTATCAATATGGAGGTGATTTATGTTTTTGTCTTTATTTATACGACGAATGAAGTCAGCCTCGGCAAGAAGGTCAAACAGATCACCGATTTTAGCAGACATTTGATTTTGATTTTCGGTAAGCCTGCTGCTGTGCTCAATCATCCTTGCTACAGCGGATGCGGTTAGTGGCGGATAACCTTCATCATCAGCACGGTTTTTAAGTAGCTGTGCAAAAGACTTAGCCATCTTCGGACACCGCTGAATCTGATCGTCAAAGTCTACAAGGACTCTAAACATTTTATGAAAGTCACTATCAAGTTGTTGTAGGACGTAGTAAATATTCCTAGACCCCATGAGAATAATCTTCACATCCAGAGGTATAATGGTGGGCGTTAAGGTTGTGGTATTTAACAGTCCCATTTCTGCATAAGGTGATTCAATTTTCAATTGTTGCTCTGTCATTGCCCGCTTAAACGCTTCCCAGACAAAGGGCTCTTCCAATAGCTTATGAGCTTCTAGTAATAAGTAGCCACCATTAGCCTGATGTAATGAGCCAGGGCATATGTGCCGGTGGTTGGTGGTTAGAGCTCCCATTTCACTAGTATATTCAATTCGACCAAACAAGTTTTTGTAATTTGGATGCGATTCATAAATCACTGGTGTGGTAGGCTTTTTGGGGTGAGAAACTACAACGTTGAGTGCATAAAGTTCTACTAACGTAGCCCTTTTACTGGCGTCTTCGCGTGACTCCATAGCTCGATCATCTGTTAAGAGCTCAATGACTATTCGATGCAAGTGATGTTTGACCGCCTCAAGATAATCGATAATACACTTCTCATGGCTATATGTTTTTTCCATGGGTTTAAGTAGTGGTTCGAGGGCTTGGTCAATGGTTTCTTGGTTTAGTTTTTGAAGTTTTTCATTGGACTCACGTTTCCACTGAGGAAGCTCAACCAGTGATTTATTTAGACGCGTCTCAAGCTCAGTAATGTGGTTGTTAAATTTTTCACGCTTTTTATCGGGTAACTGCGCAAATTCTGTTTCATCCATGGGCTTACCATCGGCCATAGGAGTGAAGCTGAGTGAGCCAGTTTCTCGATACATGGCTATTTTTCTTTTTATGCCCTCCTGCTCGATTTGGTCTACAGCGTGATCGTAGCGCGTGTTAAAGTTCCTCTCTATAATATTTTTCCGCTGTTGGTACGTTGGGTTTTCAAAGGCTGCAGGGAAGGTCATTAACAGTTTATTGATAAACTCTTCGAGATCTTTCTGCAGTTTAGTGCAAAGTCCAGCCGGAAGCCTGAGTACTCCAGGTTTTCTAGGATCATCAAAATTATTTATATAGGCCCAGTCATCAGGAGGCGTTTGTCGATTAGCGCCAGTTTCAAGGTATTTACGGATGTAGGACATTTTACCGGTACCAGGCTCTCCCATCACATAGATGTTATAGCCTGCTCTATGCATGGCTACACCAAATTGGATAGCACTGCAGGCTCGCTCCTGCCCAAGAATCCCAGTGTGATTTTTTAGTTCATCTGTAGATTTAAATCCAAGATCCTTGACTAATTGTTTTGCAGCCAACTGATTTGGCAATAATTTAAGTTTTTTCACAAAGCTTGCCACTTGCTGGGAAATTAAACTGACCTTGATAAAAGTAATGGCCAGCATCGTGATTGCTAATAATAACCTAGTGTCAGCTAATGATGTAGTGGATGTTTACAGTTACACTCATCATAGTCATAAATACAGGGGGTCTGTATTCACCATCATCGCCGTACTTGCATGACTTCTAGCGTTTTTACCCATGGCTACTTATTGGTGTTTCTAATCACTTTATTCCTTGAGATCTTGAGGCTTGCTAAATGTTCTCACCTTAAGTGGTAACGGGTATACAGATCTTTTTTTGTTTATTGTGGCACAATGCTGTAACGGTGGCTGTGGATGTTTTAGGAGAAATTATTACCGTGAGAAAAATGTTAAGTGTTATCTGTTGTGTTCTTATATCCTCTACTTACGCTGAAGAAAAATTAACGCACTCTGTTGCTCTGTCGCAACAGAGTGCGCTGGTAAAAGAGCTTGATGCGCATATTGCTACGCTTCTTCCTAGCATTGTGTCTTCAATTATTGTCAGCAATGCTACGGATGGACACGTTATCTATGAAAGAAATTCATTGCTTAACTTGGTACCTGCAAGCGTTTTAAAAACATTAACAGCAATGGTTGCTTTTGATGCATTAGGGGGAGGATTTCGTTATACAACCAGAGTAGTATCTAAACGGAATGAGTATGTTAAAAAGAAAAGGTCTATAGAAGAAATGGCAATTATCTTTGAAGGCGACCCATCTCTTCAGAGAGAGTACCTCAAGGCTCTTCTGCTGTCCGTTAGGAAGAAAGGCATTCAGGAAATACGTGGTAAAGTCTGGCTGGATGGCAGCGCCTTTTCCGGTTATCCAAAGGCGGACGGTGTTAGCTGGAATGATTTGAAAATTTGTTTTGGTGCTCCCTCAACAGCTATGATCTTAGACAGAAACTGCTTTTATGCTTTACTTAGCCCAAACAAAACTCCAGGGAAAAAAGCTTTAGTAGATTATATGCATCCTGAACGGCCGATGAGGCTTGATAATCGCTTGATAACAGTCAATGCTGACCATGAAGAGGCATGCCAGCCCAGATCTTGGCCATCAAAAAAAGCTAACTACCAGCTGGAAGGCTGCATGACTCTTTATGACACTCCGATATCATTGGCTTTTGCTGTAAACAACCCAGAACAAGAAATGAAAACATTTGTTATGGCCTCATTAAAGGACCTTGGTATTAAACATCGTGGACGAGTTGTTATAGGCAAGCCTGATAGCAATCTGAGCGAAGTGTTGGGTGAACACTCTTCTGAACCATTGTCAGAGTTACTGATAACTATGTTGAAAACCTCAGATAATCTCTATGCGGACAGTTTCCTCAAAACTATCGGATATAAGTATTCAGGTAAAAGCGGATCATATCAAACCGGAATTAATGCATTGATTGCAGGGCTAGAGAAAGCTAAGATTGATCTGCGTTGCAGTCACTTTGAAGACGGATCTGGCTTGTCTCGGGATAATCTCATGAGTGCCGCAACATTAAATGATATACTGCTTTTTTCTTGGCGAAAGGGGAAAGAGCAGCTGCCGTGGCTTGCTAGTAGGGAGCAGGAAGATCGGTGGTTTAAGACAGGAACAATGAAAGGTGTCAGATCTGTTTGCGGCTATGCTTTCCCAGAGAACTCTCCTCCACTTGTATTTGTCGTTCTGCTCAATGGGGTTGTTCCGAGAAATGGAGTATCTGAAGCGGAAGCAATATCATTCATTCAGAACATACAGCTATTTCAGAGAAGATTTATTGATGTAATTGCGAATAAAAAAAATAAATATTGAAATATGCTAATGACCCCCCATATTAAGCACAATGTTGGGGCAATGCGCGCTGATGAAAGAAGATTAATACTGGTTGAGGCAACGATGATAAAAATTGAGAATCTTAGTAAATCTTACGGTAGTTTTGTCGCCGTAGATGATATTAGCTTTTCGGTAAGCCCCGGTGAGGTCCTTGGGTTTCTTGGTCCGAATGGCGCAGGTAAATCAACAACCATGAAAATTATTACGGGTTTTATACGGCCAGCCTCCGGCTCAGTATCCGTTTTTAATTATGATATCAGCAAGAACCCTGTTGAAGCCAAGTCTCTTATAGGATATCTTCCTGAAGGAGCTCCGGCTTATGGAGATATGTTAGTATCTGGATTTCTAGAGTTCATTGCTGAAATCAGAGGCTATGTAGGCTCTGAAAAACAGAAAAGAGTTGAGTATGTAATTCAGCAGCTGGCATTGGAGTCTGTACGGAATCGTCCAATAGACAATCTTTCCAAAGGGTTTAAACGAAGAGTTGGAATTGCTCAAGCAATTATCCACGACCCTCGGGTTTTAATTCTTGATGAGCCAACAGATGGGCTAGACCCTAATCAGAAACATCAGGTTCGTGAACTGATTAAAGGGTTATCAAGAGACAAAATTGTTATTGTTTCTACTCATATTCTTGAAGAAGTTACTGCGGTTTGTTCGCGGGCAATCATAATAGCCAAAGGCCGAGTAGTTGCTGACGCAGCGCCTCTAGAGCTTGAAGCTCGCTCTCGTTATCACCGAGCAATTACCCTTGAGTTAAATTTGGATAAGTCCGTTGCTGATGAGCTTAATAATATCAGTGGTATTGAAACACTTGAAATACATCCGGATGCTCCTAATCGCTACACGCTAATACCCAAAAAGGATAGTGAAGCTAGCTCTGGCCTTTTTGATAAGGTAAATCAGCTTATTGCAGCTAATTCTTGGGAAGTAAAAGAGCTTTATGTTGAAAGCGGGCGCCTTGATGATATCTTTCGGCGATTAACTCATGATGAATGCTCTACGGAGGCAGCTTAATGAAAGGCATAAATATTATTTTCAGAAGAGAGCTTAATAGCTATTTTGCAACTCCTCTTGCCTATGTTTTTATTGTTATATTTTTAATGTTGACTGGAGTGTTTACATTCTATCTAGGACAGTTTTTTGAAACTCGCCAAGCAGACCTAACGCCCTTTTTTACATTCCACCCTTGGCTTTACCTGTTTTTGATCCCAGCCATAAGTATGAGGCTTTGGGCAGAAGAGCGTAAGGCGGGCACGTTAGAATTGCTATTAACGTTACCTATAAACTTAAAAGCGGCTGTAGTGGGAAAGTTTCTCGCAGCTTGGATTTTTAGTGGTATTGCTTTGCTGCTAACATTTCCGATCTGGATAACAGTTAACTACTTGGGATCCCCTGATAATGGCGTTATCTTTGCCAGCTATATTGGCAGTTGGTTAATGGCTGGAGGGTTTCTAGCAATTGGCTCCTGTATGTCGGCTATGACCCAAAATCAAGTGATTGCCTTTATTATCACAGTTGTTGTCTGTTTTCTTTTTGTTGTTGCAGGATTCCCCCTAGTGCTTGATGGATTTAGCTATTGGGCACCGCAAATCGTTGTTGATTCGGTATCCTCCCTAAGCTTTATGACTCATTTTGAAGCCGTAAGCAGAGGTGTGCTGGATTTAAGAGACTTATTATATTTTATTGTAATGATTCTGGCCTGGTTAGTTGCCACGGCTATCGCCATCGATATGAAAAAAGCTGATTAAGGAGAGCTAAACATGACACAACGACTGTTTTCTAAGGCAGGGTTGCTGGTGCTGGCTTTGCTAACACTGCTCCTTACTGTAGCAATTAACCAAGTATTTAAAGGTGCTCGTCTTGACCTTACGGAAGACCGGCTTTTTACTTTATCTGCTGGAACTCATAAATTATTGAATAGCTTAGAGAGTGATGCCACGTTACAGCTTTTCTACTCTGATAGTCAAACTCGTGAGGTTCCTGCTATCAGAAATTATTCTCGAAGAGTTATTGAACTGCTTGAAGAGTACGTTGCCGCCTCAAAAGGCAAGCTTAAACTGGAAGTGATTGACCCCGAGCCTTTCTCAGAAAACGAAGATAAAGCTGCAGAATATGGACTTCAAGCCATTCCTTTAGGTAATAGTTCCCAAGAAGTTTATTTCGGGTTAGTTATTCGAGATAACGCTGACGGTGATAAAAAAGAAATCATTAGCTTTATCCACCCTGACAACGAGCGTTTTTTGGAGTACGAACTTAGTAAGCTGGTTTATTCTGTGACCCAGAAAACTAAGCCTAAAATTGGGCTAATTGCAGGATTGCAGGTTGGTGGTGGTTTTGATATGGTTAGTCGTCAGTCTACAGATCCTTGGACGTCTATATCTCAGCTAGAAACGTTATATGATGTGACCACGATCAAAGCTAGCGATAACGAAGTACCAAAAGACTTGAAACTATTGATTATCATTCACCCCAAAGAACTTTCAGAACAAATGAGCTACTCCATTGACCAGTTTGTACTTGGTGGTGGAAATGCTCTTGTATTTGTTGATCCTATTGCTGATACGGAAAGCCAAAGCGGAATGATGGGGATGGGAGGCGGCGGAGGCGGAAGCCAAGCATCATCTTTGGAGCCTCTATTTAAAGCTTGGGGCATAGCAGTTGATACAAACAAGGTGGTAGCTGACGCCACAAATGCTTTGTCCGTAGGGTCTGCAACATCCGGTCGGCCAGTAAGACATCTTGGAATTTTTGGCCTTAATGCAAGCAATTTCAATACGGATGATGTTGTCACTTCCCCACTGAAATCACTGAACTTTTCCACTGCAGGAGCTATTATAAAACTGGATGATGCTGAAACGTCTATTGATACTCTCATTCATTCGAGTAATAACTCAATGTTAATGGATGCTAGTGCTTTTTCCATGATGTCTGATCCCAGTAGTCTGTATAAAAACTTCAAAGCCACTGGCGAAAGTTATATCTTAGCTGCCCGGATCACAGGTCAAGTCAAAACGGCTTATCCTATGGGGAAGCCTAAGAAAGAAAGCAGCTCTGAAGAGGATGAAGACCAAAAATCCAAGGATCAAACAAAAGATCCAGAAGAAAATGCCAAAGCAAAGGCATCAAATTCAACAAAAGATGACGAGGAGAAAAAGGATAAAGAAAAATCCATGGATGTTCACCTTGCCAATTCTGTCAACGCCATTAACATTATTGTTGTAACTGATACCGATGTACTCACGGATAGGCTCTGGGTTCGGAAATCAAATTTTTTTGGTCGGAGTATTGTGCAGGCTTTCGCAAACAATGGCGAAATGATGACCAATATGGTTGATAACTTGCTAGGTGATGCTAATTTGATTAGCATCCGCAGTCTTGGACAGTTTTCTCGCCCTTTCACTATTGTGAATGAACTTGAAAGCGTGGCAGAGGCTAGCTTTCATAAAAAAGAAGATGAGCTGAAGCAAGAGCTACAAGAGACTGAAGAAAAATTGAGAAAGCTGCAAAGCAAAAAAGAAGGTGAAAAGGAGTTAGTTATAAGCGAAGAGCAAGAGCAGGAAGTTGAGAATTTTATCAAAGAAAAGCTAAAAATCAGAAAAGATCTGAGAGAGGTTCGGCATCAGCTTGGTAAGGATATTGCTGATCTTGGGTCAAAGCTTAAGCTGATCAACATTCTTGCTGTACCATTTCTGATAACTTTTCTTGTGTTAGGGTTTCGTTTTGCGCGTAGGAAGAAGAGTTGAAATTTTCTTTGCTTAAATAATCGCAAACTTATTGCAGGAGTATTATATACCCAAAGGATTGGGAGTAACTACATGGCTATAAATGAGTGAAGTCGCAGAAGCCAGGGGGTTTCAAGTAACTGTTGTGAGCGAACTTTGACAACAAAGCAGTAGCTTTAATGGAGACGGGTATATGCCTGTTACCATTGAAGGTGCTGGGTTATTGACTGCTCTTACTCACCCCAGTCACTTACTATGCTTAGGATACTGGGGCTTCCTTTCGTTTGTTGCCTACCCATATAGCCTTCAATGGTAAGGTTCATGCCATCGCCTTGATCCTTCCGCTTCCATCTCAAAAGGATTAGCAGCTTTCTAGCATGTATTATTTGACTCATAAACCTAGTGTTGGCGTATTGATATCAAAGTTTTTATCGGCCTCTGCATGATCATAGTTTTGCTCTGCCACTAAGCTAAAAATTCAGTTTAAATTTCTTAAAATACTTCTTTCTATAAATAGGGCGGATTCAAATCTGAAGTGCATCACTTGACTAGGTAGAAGAAAGGGCCAGCTGAAGGTAAGCACCTACCATTTTCTCTGGCAAGAGTGAAGTGGTGACGATAACTTACCAACAACTGGCTTACGAACAACGATGCCAGATTTCCGCACTAAAGAAAAGATTGCCGTTGGCAAGCTATGCAGAGGCGTTAGTATCAATCAAACAGTAACGTGGCATAGCAAAAAGAAAGTATAGGGAGTGCCGCTCTATATTGCAGCCCGTCGAACTCTGAAAGGATTGTTGATCGTCGTAGCTACTAAAAAGCCAGACAGCATAATAGATTACTATTGTAAGCGCTGGAGTATTGAAACCATGTTTGGCAATCTAAAAAGTCGGGGCTTTTATTTGGAGTTCACACATATGACGAACCTTGACCGGATGGATAAACTATGGGACTACTGACGATTGCTGTTGTGTGGTGCCTACTAGTAGGGCACTGGTGTTGGGAATGCAAATCAATTGCCGCTGAACAATCATTACCGTCCAGCCAAGAGTCTGTTTAGATTAGGTTGGGATAGGCTTAGACGGGTACTCAAAAACAGCTGTGCAAAAAATGATCAAGCCACTTTTTTAGATCTGCTAAATGTTTTGTCCCGTACATAGATAATTTCCTTAGTACAAACAAAGCGATGGAACGCAATATGACAGAAAAGAAATGAGACAAAAAATATTTACGAACACTTTGAATCATCGAACCGTAAGTCTATAAAAGGAATGTCTATAGAAACACCAAGCCGAGCAAGAATCTGAAATAAACAGAGATAAAATCAGCCTAACTAAGCCAAGCTATTGTTGATACAGCCGAGTATGATCGTTATTTGTAAAGCAACTTGCTTTCTCCTTAGATAATTGACAATATTCTTTGCAAGCATTATGGGTGTTTTCTATGTACGGAACAAAAAGCCTGAAGTTTTTTATTTTAAAAGCATAATTAGTTTGAGGTGACTCTCAGGTAAGGTAACCTGCACGGTATTTTAGAGTAGGTTCTGATTATTGAGCATGAAAGACATCAGTTTATTGGTCGAGAATCTTAAGGCTCATCAAGCTATTATCACCTTCATTGCAGTGTTTGTACTGATCTTACTGAGCAGTTTTCATTAACTTGTACCGTTTGCCGAGGAGCTTCAGACGAAGACAACAGCGAACCCAGTTATCACCGTATAAAGCGCTTTTTCGAGGACTATGACTACAGTTTTGAGTAGCTAGGTGAGCTTATTCTGAGCTGCCTAGACATGGATAACTTTACCCTGTCGTAGATAGAACCAAACGATAGAAGCCCGTGAGCCTACGAGTAGTAAGTGATTAGGGTGAGTAAGAGCAGTCAACACCCCCTCACCTGTAAGGGTGGCGGGTATATTATGATTATTTTTTAGGAGGCGTGTATGCGCAAATTATTTATTTCTTGCTGTTTCGGAATTTTGTTTTTAAGCACAGGAACTCTTGCTGTTTTCCCAGATACCCCTGCAAATGAGCGTAATATGAGAAAAGCTCTTGAATCCTTATGGTGGGGTATACATATAGATGAGCTATCTGAGCATAATATAATCTTAAGCCCCGTGAGTCAGGATAATTTGGAATTAACATCACGCTCGTATTTGAGCATTAATCCGCTAGATCCTTTCTTAGGCAGGCTCTATAAAGATACGCTAACCCCGGTAATTAGAGCTACATTTGAGCTCAGTGCAAATATATCATCTATATATCCATCACCGGAAAGCACGCTGGTTTCAAAGTTAGATTTTAGTGACCACTGCATAGTTCAAAGTATTCCAGCTTTACAAAAAAGTCAACCGCGTGAGACCGCGGCATCACAATGCTCAAGTACTGATGTCGGTACTTATAGAGATGGTTGTATGGTGAGTAATAGTGAGTTAGACGAAAAAAAAATCAATCTTGCTATAAAAACTTTTTTACTTCTAAATGTCTACCTCAGATCAAATTTCATTATTCATAATGAAAAATTCGCTGAATTTAAAAAGAATAACTTTACTTATCTTACGACGTACACTCATATCTTTTTTGATTTATTAAAATTAGGTGGATTTGATAAAACTGTGGGTGGTACGAACCCTGTGACGGATATGAGAGATCTTATGTATTTTATCCAATACGGAAGCTTTGACAGACAAAATATAAGTATCATGGAGTCAATGATGGAACATTCTGTAATGGATAGCATCCTTAACTGCTTATTTGAGTATCTATTTCCTGTCTATACGCAATCAGCATGGACTTCAGACGCATCTACTTGTTTAACTTTTGATATTTTAAATGCCACACATGTACAGTGGGCACGTGTAATGGAATACGAGAGTAGCCGTGACGAATATCTCCTGGGTATTCTACGTAAGTCTCCAAGGCTTGATAAACCAATAATTAACAAAGTACCAGATGATTTAAAGGCAACATTCAATACATTGGCGCAATTCGCTTTGGTAGAATGTAGCGATGATCTAGTATCTATTCGTCAAGAAATAAAAAAGTGTGCTTCTGAATATTTAACTTGCAAAGGAGAAGATTTTAATATTAAACATCCTGATAATAAAGTGCAAGTAACAAATACACCACCATCAAATAATTGTAGCCAGTATACTGCCAACATTCTTAGCGTAAGAAGCAGCGAGTCTAATCAACAACAAGCATTAGACAGCAGCAGTGTAAGCGATCAGATAAAGGCGCTAACTGAACGATGCGGTTTAAATGTTGTAAATCTCGAAGCTACTCCACAGATATTGCTCGATTTTGGTGTATGTTCAGGTACTAGTAGAATAGAAGCTGTTAATAGTGGTTTTGCAGAAGCACTTTTAGAAGGCATAATAACTAACTATAATGGTGTCACACTTGGTGATAACGCCTTAATCGTACCAGTAACTGAGGAGGCTCGATCGGCGTATTTGCTGGCTTTAACAAACCTTATAAACTGGCGAAATTTTACAAACTTACGACTCCAACAGGGAGAACCTTCAATACTAAGTAGGTTGGCGGATGAATTTTCGTTATCTAATAATTTAGAAAGGATGATTTTTGCAGAAAACTCACCATCTCAAATTACATCGGTTCAAAATACTAATAACGGCACGCTAGTAGATAATACTAGAATTGTTCCGTCAGCTCATAGAGCATCCTCTATTCTGTTGCTGACAAGCAGCATGAAGAGAATTATGGGCGAAATAGCAATAGATGATAAAGATAATTCTTTTTCTATGCAATCTGATTACACTGTGCTAAGTAAAGAAGATTTAAATATAACAAGGATGATATACTTATCAGGTGCAGCTTGTTCATTCGCCGGAGTTGACAGAATCCCTAAACCTCCTTTGCCAAAATATGATATCTGCAGTTATACTCAAAAAGAATATTTTATTCATATCCTATCGCAATATGTGACCGATTATCTCAATATATTTGCAGAGAGTGGTGCTAAAGGTGACGACAATTATTTTCATGGCTCCATATTAGGTGATGTCAATGTGGAAATAAGGCTAGGAGCAAGCAATGTTATTCAAAGCGGTTGGCTTTCATCTGCATCTGATGTCAATAAAACTATATTTAATCGGTGGTGGCAGGAACTGGAAATTGATCAGATGCCCTGCGAACCTATTTATAAATACATTGCTTTTTGCTCACATATTACTAAGCTCTCTACACTTGAGACAGATGACAGCTTATTTCCGGGAATAGAATGCTTTCCACAAATTAAATCAGGTATACAGCTATCCATGGTATGCGCATTTGCGGCAACTATGTTTGCAGGCTGTGGTGGTCGCTTCGTAGGGCTAGAAGACAAGGATATAAAAGAAGACTGGCAGGTGTATGTTGCCCTCGCTAACACATTAATTAGCACCGTGCATGGGAATCTATATGCCAAACCGGACTTAGGCAAAATAGATTCATTATTCCAAAACCGCCGAGTACCAAATAAATGGATGGAGATGATGACTATATCTAGTCAGTCAATAAAAGCAAAAAATCAAGCTTATTTATTGCTTCTTTGCTCCATTTATTGGAAGAAAGGTTTTCAACCAGTCGTTGATTTAATGAAAAGCTTGAGTATTCAGGCATCCTTTCCTTCTACTTGATAATGTACAAAGATGCCGAGGTAAGGTAACGCAGTTAGCCACACGGCATCTTCAAGTACGAAGAACTGCTACCAAAACGAAACTGGTAAATATAAGTTTCTCACCACTGTCGCTTAGTAGTTCTAAGCAGTCATGGTGAGTAAGCTCCAGCAAAGAGTAGAAATTTCAAAAGTAACAGGTATATGCATTCCCCTTGAAAAGCGCGGGGTTGTTGACTGCTCTCACTCTAATCTCGGCTATGCGTAGGATCATAGTGACTCGTTCGTTTATAGCCTACCTACACCATCAATGGTAGCTGGTATAGGCGAGTTAAGTAGGACGGTTCTGGTTCCAGATATTTTGTCTTGCCAGCTTTTTTGTTCTGGATCTATTTTCATCCATATTACTCCTAGCAGCCCAAAAATTATCGCAGGAATGGCTACAAGGCATCTAATTAATGTTTGAGCAATGGTTATTGGTTGTTGATTATCATTAATAATGTAAATACGCCAAGCTAGCATCCCAGGTGTTTGCCCTTTTTTTCTCCAGCACATTCCGAAAAATGCGAATATCACTAATATCACCATTAAATAAAAAATATGGTTATCCAGCGTGTAACCATGATCGGTCATTTTCCTTAATTGGTCTGCACCATAGATGGTTATCTGTATTCCTAAATTAATAAACCCGACAACTACCATTATTGCCGTCACTAGCAATGAGTCATAAACCATTGAGGCCAAACGACGCCACAGCGGCGCTGGGGTAGGTGGCATGATCTGTACGTTTAAAGTCATGGGAAGTCCTTCTTCATCTAAATTTAATATATATAAATAATCAAAGTCGGTACGGTATTTGTCAAATAGTTACCGTCTCAATTCAAGTATCTTTCTTAGGTTTATCCGATACAGGATTGTCTGGATTAAACCAGCCTGAGTGGGTCAAATCCCAATTTCTTGTTGGCTTCTTATCCAAGAGTTCAGGGGGTCGCTATTTTGCCTCTTAGTATCAAGTTTGAAGTGCGACAAAAGTAGTTGTTCATAAAAGCATTCCTCCGGTGTTTTATAAGCTAACCGCTTCCTTGGTCTTGTATTTAATTTGGCCGCGATGATATTACATCGTTGCTGAGTTAGTCTGCCATTGATGCTCCCTTAACTAAGTATTGTCTGACCAAACCATTGGTATTTTCATTCGTACCTCGTTCTCATGAGTGATGTGGGTTGGCAAAGTAATAAGGGCAATTAGTCACTTCTTCAACTTTCTTATATTGGTGAAACTCGGTGCCGTTATCTGATGTAATGGTTTTAAATTGCTCAGGCATTTTACTCATTAATTTTATCGTTCGCCTGTTGGTTGACTTGGTCGTTCTATCGTTTAACTGGCCTATCAATGTGTAACCAGTTTTTCGCTCAACCCGTGTTACTACGCAGTGTTTAGGCCCTTTACCTATCACGGTATCTATTCCCCAATAACCTAGTGTTTCACGTGTTTCTACTTCAGCTAGTCGGTCGGCTATATTGCGCTTATTGGCAATCCTGCCTCAACTATCATAATCCTTGTAGCGTTTACGTCTTCGCTTTTGAGTACAACGCAAGAGCTTCCAAAGCAATCCCCCCTTTCTTTTTATCACGCCAAATATCTATGTACGGTACAAAAAACCTGAAGACCTTGATTTTCAAGGAATAATTTAGTATGACATGACTCTCAGGCAAGGTAACCTGCAAGGTCTTTCACCCCAGAATAGGTTATGGTTGATGAACATGAAAGACGTCAGTTCATTGGTCAAGAAGCTTAAGGCTCATCTACCCCTGCATCAAGCTAGGATCACCTTCATTGCACAGTTTGTTGCGTAGCCGCTCCACTAACTTGTACCGTGTAGCCGAAGAGTTTCAGACGAAGGCAGACAACGAGTCCAGTTATCGCCGTATATACCCGTCGCCTTTCAAGTTGCTACGTTGTTGGCTGCGTTCGCTCACCCCGATCACCGACTACTCGTAGGCTAATGGGGCTTCGCTTACTTGTCGCCTAGTAGCAACTTGAAATCCTCTGGGTATATACGGTTTTTTGAAATCCGCAGGGTCTTGAGGATCAAGAGTTTTCCGCATGCTAGTATCGCAGGGAGCCCTGTTTTTTACATGATATAAATTAAATATTTAAAGATTATGCCTCACTGTAGATTCCGTTTTTTCACGATCAAATGAGAGAAGAGAGGGGTTTTTAAATGCAACATAGCAAAAGCAGACATTGACGCATCGTGAACAGAAATCTTTTTTGCATCAACATTTTACGGTGATCTGTGATGCTATTAAAACCTTCAGAAATCAAGCTGATCATGCTACCAGCAGATAGATTCTTTCTGTTGTTTTGAAGAAGATAGGCCATTCGCTAAGTAGGCTATATGAAATTAGTCTGACCAAGATAAACTAAAAGTAGTGCGAAATCATTAAATTCGTACTTCGCTGTAGGTACTGGGATTGTTGGAGTTTGGTAAATGCCGCGGGAATAGCTGGGTAAATAGTTCTTTGACTAGTGCTATTATTTTTTTAGAATGATATAAAATACAAGCTAAATTAATTAAAGATATATCAGTTACCATTGATATTTAGAGTATCCGACAAGCTAACGGAATCTTTTGAGTTTAAGGTAGGGGAGGTTAGAGTATAGGTGGCCTAGCATCTTCGTGTGATAAAATGTATTGTTAATTGCACTTATTGTATTAATTCAATATTTTCAGATTTATCAGTGAATAGATTACTGCGCTACCAGAAAACCCTCTACCCATAAAATACACGATATAGCTAGTAAATAACTTATGCGCCCAGCATAAAGCTGGGCTTTTTATATAATAAGGACGTTAGAAATTACCACTTGTTATCTGTTTTTTTCGCCGGAGAATCTTTAGCATAACTAGTCTTGCATAGGTCATTAGTATCGTCATTCCCTGCGTTAGTGCAGACAAACCTCCAGTTAACGCCGTTGGCATCAGACCGAAAGGTAAGGTTTTGAGCATCGCCAAATGGCCCTGCTGGCTTAACTATTAATTCTGCGTATGTGGCAGTGTATGTGCCTGCCGTTACTTTACTACCAGTGACTAGAGCTGGTACAGGAGTAGAGACTGCGGTAGTGCTAGGTGCGCAATCTGTTATTATTTTAGTTTGTGTGCATATGGCTATAGCTGTCTGAAACGGCTTTACTTCAGAAATAGCAGCAGTGACCTGCGCCTCACGTGTATAGCTTTGATATTGTGGAATCGCAACCGAAGCCAAAATACCAATAATGGCAACAACAATCATTAACTCAATAAGAGTAAAGCCTTTTGCTTTAGGTTTTCTAGCATTTATTAGCTGATAATCCATATTTCTATCCTCGTCCATTTATGAAATAAGCAATCAAATTTAGTTTACCTTACAAGCCAAGCTAAAGCAAACTATTTTATGCTTCCAACCACTTCTATCATCCGGTTTATACCAGTCACCCCCACCCCCCGTTGATGGTGTGGGTTGTTTGCAGCGTTAGTTCACCATCATATGACTATTCGGCTGATGGAATTAGTTTTTTCTCTTACTTACATTTTCATTGGCAACGGGAATGCTTCCTTATACTAGTATCGACTCAATATCCAAAACATTAGCTACAATATGGACAGCTATGATGTATCAAAAGGAATTATTTTGGCTTCTCCTGATCCGTTAATAATCGTATAAAATAGCCCTTCCCATGTTTCTATGAACCAGTTCAGAAAATAATTTTGTATCCACTTCCATAGAGCGATGCGAGTTCCTTTCGAGCGACCTTTCAGAGCCTTCTGGAATTGGGGGCAACAGAGCTCTTGTATTTGGTCCACGAGAAAAGCGAGGACTGTGAGATAGGCTAAATTGCTGGTTAAATGCTTCTCACCGTGGCCGTAATTGTGTTCGAGACTGTAGCCTTGATTTTTCAGGGTATTAAACGTTTTATTTTCAATGTGCCATCGGCAACGGCATCCTTTCATTATGGCTTCTACTGTCATTTCATCTAGCTTAAGATCAGTGATCCAGCACTAAGTATGCCTTTCACCCTTCTTGTCTGTCTCAACAAAGTCGAGTGCATTCACCTGCACTGTGCATGCGCTTTTATTTAGAGAAAGGTTGTTAGCATAACGGTACAATTGCTTTATGTTTACCTCATCGTTAGTTTGTTCTATACCCGTCGCCTTTCAATCTGCTACGTTGTTGGCTGCGCTCGCTCACCCAGATCACCTACTGCTCGTAGGCTCATGGGGCTTCTCTTACTTGCCGCCTAGTAGCAACTTGAAATCCTTTGGGTATATACGGTTTTTTGAAATCCGCAGAGTCTTGAGGATCAAGAATTTTCCGCATGCTAGTATCGCAGGGGGCCCTGTTTTTTACATGATATAAATTTTTAAGATTATGCCTCACTGTAGGTTCTGTTTTTTCACGCTCAAATGAGAGAAGATAGGGGTTTTTAAATGCAGCATAGCAAAAGCAAACATTGACGCATCGTGAACAGAAATCTTTCTTGTATCAACGTTTTTCCGGTGATCTATGATGTTATTAAAACCTTCAGAAATCGAGCTGATCATGCTACCAGCAGATAGATGCTTTCTGTTGTTTTGAAGAAGATAGGCCATTCGCTAAGTAAGCTATATGAAATTAGTCTGACCAAGATAAACTAAAAGTAGTGCGAAATCATTAAATTTGTACTTCTCTGTAGGTACTGGAATTGTTGGAGATTGGTAAATGTCGCGGGAATCTCCGTGGAGTCAGGCGTGTAAAAATATAAATAGTTCATTTTCGCAGTGCTTTGGTGGTGTGAAGCAACGCGTGTTTGTAGATGCTTTGTTAGGGCATGGTGAAGTGAATGCATTTGATTTTATTGAATGTAAAGCACCTTTGGAAGGTAAACTTTTAAAAGACTTTCTGCAACTGGAAGACCTTTCTTCAGAAGAAGTAAGTGATTCAAATTAATTTATCAAGAATGGTTAATGCGTCTTAGAAGATGACTTGTTTTTTATAAGAATCATTCAAGAGTTTGGAGGTTGTTAGAAAACTTATATCGCCTGCGTTGACTTTAAGTCCTGTCATGGTAAAGCATGACAGGTATGTTATAATGATGGTATTAAAAATCGACGATGACACAATTATATTTACAATATCTTTATTTTTATAATGATTCTTGTTTGCTTATTTGGACTTGATCCCTCATCATTAGTTTGAAGTTTAGATGATACCTTGTAATTATGAAAGCATATCCATACTTGTACTTTTTGGCCTTGGTGGTAGTATTATTCTCTGTTGTGAATGCTGGGAGATGGCTTAAGTTAAACGCGGAAACAAGAGTTCTCTCTTCTGAGCAGTATTATCGAAAATGTCTTGTTGCTGATGGCTGTAGGATTAATGAAAATGGTGTTAGTGTTATATTCAGAGTGCTTCCCGCATCACTGCCTGTTCTGCAGCCGTTACAGCTTGAAGTTATTCTTGAAGGAATCAGCGCAGAATCGGTATCTGTTGAGTTTGTAGGGAGGGATATGCCTATGGGCTTGATGCCAGTTCGTCTGAAAAAACAGTGGTATAGCATATTAACTGAGCACTATAAAGGTGAAGGGAGTATATCTTTCTGCACCTCTGATTCTCAAATGGTTTGGATCGCTCGACTATCAATAAAAACCCAATCGCACTTAAGTGTCGTTGAATTTGAACTACAGCAGACTCCAAATACCCACTAACGCTGAGAATAACACTAAAATTCCTTGAAGGTGTTGGACGGTACTTTACCATTATTACTTAATCTATATTCACGCCCCTGAAGGTGTAGGTCTGTTTGCTGCTCTCACTCGTCCAAAAAAGTTACTGTTCGTGAGATTACTGATCTTTATTTGTTTGTCTGCTACTTATACCTTCAATGGTGATGGGTATAGTTTCTAAACTGACTAAGAGTTTAGTATATGGTAAGTCGAGTATTTATGGGCTTGCTGCTGTCAGTCTTGGTTATTAAGTTGCCAGAAGTATGAAGTGAATGGGATTACTTTTCTGAATATTATATTAAGCAACCTATTGCGAATAATACTGTTACGGCAGGTTATATACTTTGGTCAATGGGAAAAAAGACTTGGTGAAGTTAAGTGGTATTATGATATCACCTGATCTTGTTGAAAAGGCTGAGATTCATGGCCACTCAATACGTAATGGCATGATGTCAATGTATAAAGTTCAGGAGATTGATTTACCTTCAGGAGTGCCAGTACAGCTTAAGCCTGGTGGTTATCATATTATGCATATGGGGTTGAAACAACCGCTTGCACCTATGTCTACCGTCAGTGTTACTTTTCAGTTTTCTGATGGCACATCTTTAAGTTTAGATATGCCTGTAAAAGCAGCTTATCAAATGTGTCTTCCATATATACCCAAAGCATTTCAACGTGCTACTAGGCAGCAAGTAAGCGAAGCCCCTTGAGCCTACGAGTAGTAGGTGATCGGGGTGAGCGAACGCAGCCAGCAACGTAGCAACTTGAAAGGAGGCGGGTATAGTATCTTATTAATAGAGGTGAGACCGTGAGATATATACCAAAAGGATTTGGAGTTGCTGCGCATTATATGTGAGTGGAGCTACAGAAGTTTAGTAGTATTAGCGACTGTGGTGAGCAAGCTCTAACAGCAAGTAGTAGGTATAGCAAGAACAGTCCACAACTCCACGCAGTTAAGGAGAATAGGTATACAAGGATGAAGACCTTCTCAAATATTTGATATGCAAGATTAGCTGTAATGGTTGCTCAGTTTTTATATTAAGTTCAAGATATGTGGGTTAGACGCAAATATACACATCCAGTACCATGGGTGTGTGTATAACTACGAGCCTGATGAAGTTATTACCTATGATAAATACTCTTACACAAGCGCGTGATCAGTTGTTGGTGCCTGCAAATATAGGCGAGAACGAACTGGCTAGGGTGCTAGATAGCATTCTTTGTTATGATGTTGATGCGGCTGACCTTTATTTCCAGTCTGTTAGGCAAGAGAGTTGGGGATTAGAAGACGGTATCGTCAAGGACGTTAGTTTTAATGTTGACAGGGGTGTTGGAATTCGTGCCATGAATGGGGATAAAACAGGATTTGCTTACTCCAATGAGATTATTATCCCAGCTCTTGAACGGGCGGCCAGCGCTGCAAGAAGTATTGCTAAGTCTGGGCAGCAAAAACAGGTGCAGGCATGGCAGGGAAGTAAGCCTCTGACTTTGTATGAAGTAGATAATCCGCTGGAATCACTGACCCCAGAAGATAAAGTGGCTTTGCTGCAAGATTGTAATCAGGAAGCACGAAAAGCAGACTCTAGAGTGAAACAGGTTAACGTTAGTCTTACCGGAGTGCATGAGGTTATTCTAGTTGCAGCTTCCGATGGGACGCTTGCAGGAGATATTCGGCCATTAGTACGCTTGAATGTTAGTGTTATTGTTGAAAAAGATGGAAGGATTGAGCGAGGCTCCTCCGGTGGGGGTGGACGCAGTGATTATAAGCAATTTTTAATAAATGATACAGGGTTGGGTTATGCGCGGGAAGCTGTTCGTCAGGCGCTGGTTAATCTTGAGGCTGTGCAAACGCCGGCCGGAATCATGCCGGTGGTGCTAGGCCCTGGCTGGTCTGGAGTATTGCTTCATGAAGCCGTAGGTCATGGTCTTGAAGGTGATTTTAATCGTAAAGGTAGCTCCGCTTATTCAGGGCGTATTGGTGAGCGGGTGGCTTCTTCTCTTTGTACAATTATTGATGACGGAACACTACCTGGGCGCAGAGGTTCATTGAATATGGATGATGAGGGTGTACCTACAGAGTCTACGGTTCTTATTGAAAATGGTATTTTAAAGTGTTACATGCAGGATAAAATGAATGCTCGGTTGATGGGGGTGCCACCCACAGGGAATGGACGACGAGAGTCTTATTCCTGTCTGCCTATGCCCCGTATGACAAATACCTATATGCTGGCGGGAAAAGATGATCCTAAAGAAATTATTGCTAGTATTGATCGAGGTATTTATGTTGAAAACATGGGGGGTGGGCAGGTTGACATAACCTCCGGCAAGTTTGTTTTTTCTACTAGTGAGGCTTGGTTGATCGAGAAAGGTAAAAAAACGGTGCCAGTAAAAGGGGCAACGCTGATTGGTAATGGTCCTGATGTTATGAATCATGTGTCTATGGTGGGCAATGATCTTGAGCTGGATCCTGGAGTTGGTACTTGTGGTAAAGACGGTCAGTCTGTACCGGTAGGTGTTGGTCAGCCTACATTAAAAATTGATGAAATTACTGTGGGTGGTACGGTGTGATATCTGGTTTAGGGGGGCTTGTGAGCACGCCCTTCTTTTGTGTATGAGTACTATTAAAGTGTGATGGGACTCTACTTACACCATGAATGGTAACGGGTATATACCCATATTAACTTTGAAGTTTCTCCTTTGTTATTAGCGTTTGCTCACCACAGTTGCTTATACTAATTTCTCTTGAAGGTTGGTGGTTGTTGGCTGTTCTCGCTCACCCCAATCACCTACTATTCGTGGGCTTGTGGGGGTTCGCTCGTTTGTCGCCTACCTCCCATCACCTTTAATTGTAGTGAGTATAGAGCTCCTGAGCTTTTGTGGTTTCGCTAACCTGTTGCTGCATATCAGCTTCAAATCCTTTGAGTATATGAGTAACTAACGTTACTCTCTGAGGTTTTTGCTTTTGCATGCTTTAGCCAAAAAACATTCTTTTTTAATTGTAGTTGACCTGTTGAACCAGTCTAGGCATAAAAATATCACTGCCGCTGTTATCATATATACAGCATCAGTACCAAGTGCAGTCAAAATTAACAGGCACAGTAATGAACTGATAATAGCGAGTACTTTTTGGGTGCCTGAAAGAAGTTTAACTCCTGCTAACATAGCCAAGAGGTATACTGCGACAAAATTACCATTAGCGCAACATATCAAGTTTTCTAACGATGTATCTATATAATGAAATATGGCAGCACTTAACGCACTGGCGATAACCACTACCAATAATGCTGTTATTGGTACTTTTCTTGCGGATAGCTGGGATAATTTTTTTGACCCTGGGCAGTTTAAAAAACCTTCATCAGCCATACTCCACAGCAGCTTAGAGAAACTTTGTATATAAATATTCAGGCTAGCAAAACAGGTAAGAAATCCAACAATAGCGGCTATCCATTTTCCGCCCCACCCTAATACACAGCCAACCATTGTTGGGACTGATCCAGCATTATCTGCCACGCAACCATAGGCGGAAAATTTGATAACAGCAACAGAGCATATCCCGTAGACTAGACCAGCAATGAGCACCCCCAAAAGCAAGGAGATGGGGAAATCTCGATCAGGTCGTTTAAACTCTTCTCCCATATGAGTAAAAGCTTCAATACCAACAAAGCACCAAAACATCACTGCCAGAGCCGGAATTATAGATTTTATTGATGAGTAATCGTCCAGTGGTAGGCTGAAATCACTTAGCCGAATATCACCACCGTACCAGAGAAAGGCCATCAACCCTATAACTAACAGGGCTATGCATAGCTGGACATTGCCAGAGAATCGAGTCCCACCAAGGCCAAGTATAAGAGTGCTTGCCAGAATTCCAAGTTTGATTACAAATATTGATAATGATGATAGTTCAAATAATGCAGTCCATAACCCAGTTGCCAAAATAAGGCTTGCAGGAATAGCAACAGGAATAGTTGCAAGAAACAAGAAAGCTGTCAGTTTTTCAAGACGCCGTCCCATGGCTAGCCCAACCATGTGTGCGGCTCCGCCGGCATGGGGGTATTTTCGTCCGAGCATGGCGAATGTGAATGCCACAGGCATCACTAATAAAATAAGGATACCCCAAGCCAGAATTGACCAGCGCCCAGCAATAGTTGCGGCTACAGCAGGGACAACAAATACGCCTGACCCTAAAATAGATGTTGACATTAAACCTGCGCCCTGAACGATACCCAGGTCTTTATTCAGGCGGCTCATGTATTATTATCCTGTTGAGTTGAAAGTTAATAGTAATAAGTTAGCATTTATGCTGCGTCTGAGTGCTATAATTTTGACACCAAAGACAAGTTTAATTCGTATCTCAATATAGAGCTACATGAATATCTTGTGATATTTGCAATATATTAACCTGTCATATAATCTTCTTACGCAGTAGTGATATATCTTATACTTACTTCCCTTGAGGGTGTGGTGTATGATTGCTCTCACTCATCCCAATAAACCTACTGCTCGTAGGTTATTATGGGTATTAGTTTGTCGCCGCGTAGCAACTTCAGTAGGTAGTAAGGGTGGCTAATATACCCTCCCACGTTTTCAAGTACTGCAAGTATAAGCGTATAGTTCGCTCTCTGCTCTATTACTGTTAACTATCAGCCTTATAATGAGACAGATATGACGCCTGATGATTTTGCACGCTTTGCGCAGGAAGGATATAACCGTATCCCAGTCATCCGTGAAATTCTTGCAGATTTGGAAACGCCATTAACTATTTACTTAAAGCTAGCTAATGGTAGATACTCATATCTTTTGGAATCAATTCATGGAGGAGAGCAATGGGGTCGTTACTCTATAATTGGTCTACCATGCCGCACATTGTTGAGAATTACCGGTAATCATCTTCAGGTAGAAGTGGATGAGAATATAGTCGAAAAGCATAGATCTGATGATCCGCTATCGTTTATTGAAGTATTCCAGCAACGGTACAAAGTCCCAAGTCTACCAAGTCTGCCCCATTTTTATGGTGGGCTGGTGGGTTATTTTGGCTACGATAGTGTGCGCTATATTGAAACAAAACTTCAAAGATATACGTCTAAAGATCCACTGAATACTCCTGATATTTTGCTGATGGTTTCAGATGATGTTGTGGTGTTTGATAACCTTACAAACAAACTAATATTGATAACCCACGCTGATCCGGCTGAAGACTCGTCTCTGGATCACGCCAACCATAAGTTGGATGACTTAGTTCGGCGCATAAAAACAATGCACGTTACTCTTCCAGTGCAAGAGACTTTGAATCATGTTGACGAAAAATCTTTTAGTTCTAGTACGGGTCAAGCTGCCTTTGAAAAATCTGTTGAAAAAGTACGAGATTATATTATTGATGGTGATGTAATGCAAGTGGTGTTATCCCAAAGAATGAGTATTCCATTTGATAGTTCTCCTTTCAATCTTTATCGAGCGCTGAGAAGTACTAATCCCTCACCATATATGTACTATATGGATCTCGGTGATTTCCATATAGTTGGCTCATCTCCTGAAATACTTGTTCGCCTTGAAGAAGGTGAAGTAACCGTTAGACCGCTTGCCGGAACCAGAAAGCGTGGAGAAACTGAGGAGCGCGATAAGGAGCTTGAGAATGAACTGCTAAATGACCCCAAAGAACTTGCTGAACATCTAATGTTGATTGACCTTGGTCGTAATGACGTTGGTCGTGTTTCAGAAACAGGTAGCGTTTGTCTTACGGAAAACATGCTTGTCGAACGTTATTCTCATGTTATGCATATTGTTTCTAATGTTACTGGTCGTTTGAAGCAGGGGAAGAGTGCCATTGATGTGTTGAGAGCTACGTTTCCGGCAGGTACTCTTAGTGGAGCGCCAAAAGTACGAGCTATGGAAATTATTGATGAAATGGAGCCAGTAAAACGCGGTATTTACGGTGGTGCAGTGGGCTATCTTTCGTGGCATGGCAGCATGGACACAGCTATAGCTATTCGTACTGCTATCATTAAGGATCGTCAACTCCACATTCAGGCAGGAGCAGGTATTGTAGCCGACTCGGTTCCTACGTCGGAATGGAAAGAAACAATGAGCAAAGGGAGAGCTATCTTTAAGGCTGTAGCTATGGCTCAAACAGGATTGGCTGATCAATGTCAAGAGGCCAAAAGCTAATGCTACTGATGATTGATAATTATGATTCTTTTACTTGGAATCTGGTGCAGTATTTTGGCGAGCTTGGTGTGCATGTTGAAGTTTATCGAAATGATCAAATTACACTTGCAAATATAGAGAAACTAAAACCTAGCCATATTGTTATTTCACCGGGACCATGTACGCCTAATAAAGCTGGCATATCCATGGATACTATTCGTCATTTTCAAGATAAATTACCTATTTTAGGTGTGTGTCTTGGGCATCAGTGTATTGGTCAAGTGTATGGTGGTAAGGTCGTCAGATCTCGTCAGGTAATGCATGGAAAGGTATCTGCTATTTTTCATGGAAAGGCGGGTGTTTTTCGTAGCATTCCTAATTCGTTTAATTCAACCCGTTATCACTCTCTTATTATAGAAAAAGAATCGTTGCCTGACTGTCTTGAGGTTACTGCATGGACCCAAACAGAAGATGGTAAAAAGGACGAGATTATGGGCGTGCGTCACAGAGAGATGCCAGTTGAAGGAGTGCAATTCCACCCTGAGTCGATTATGTCTGAGTGTGGACACGATCTGTTAAATAATTTTCTTACGCAGTAATGTCAGGAGAGATAAGTAGTGCGCATTAAAGATGCTATTGCTCGTGTTGTTCAGCGGTTGGACCTAAATCGAAATGAAATGACGTCGGTAATGAAGCAGATTATGACTGGTGCATGCTCTGACTTAGAAATTGCTGCTTTTCTAGTTGCAATGCGCATGAAAAGTGAAAGTATCGATGAAATTTGTGGTGCAGTCATCATTATGCGCGAGCTGGCGACACCTGTTAAAGTTGAAGTAGATCACCTGATAGACATTGTTGGTACAGGGGGTGACGCTGGGCAGTTGTTCAATGTCTCATCAGCAGCAGCGTTTGTTGCTGCAGCGGCGGGAGCTCATGTGGCGAAGCATGGCAATAGGGGGGTATCTAGCGGCAGTGGTAGTGCTGACTTGTCAGAAAAAATTGGAATTAACTTAAATATGTCACCTGAGCAGACAGCTCGTTGCATTCAGGAGGTGGGTGTTGGTTTTATATTTGCTCCAGCTTACCATTCAGCCATGAAAAATGTTGCGAGTATACGTCGATCATTAGGTATTAGAACCCTGTTTAATATACTTGGCCCTCTATCAAATCCTGCCGGTGTGGACCGTTTGGTTATTGGTGTATTTACCCAGGAGCTTTGTCGGCCCATGACAGAGGTTTTACGGGAGTTAGGTAACAAGCATGTAATGGTTGTTCATTCTATAGATGGGTTGGATGAAATTAGTATTTCTAGCGAAACACTTGTTGCTGAGCTTGAAAATAACGAGATAAAAGAATATTTCATTAAGCCGGAAGACTTTAATATAAACTCACAAAGCCTTATAGGGATGAGTGTAACCAATTCAACAGAATCTTTTGCTCTTATACAAGATGCTTTTGACGGGAGAGAAGGTAAATATGCCAACAAGGTGGCTGATATGATAGCCTTGAATGCTGGTGCAGGTATCTATGTGTCTGGAGTTGCTAGTAGTCTTAAGCAAGGTATTGCTATGGCTCAAGATATAATAGCAAGTGGCTCGGCATTGAAGAAAATGTTAGAGGTGGTTCATTTTAGTAATAGTTTATGAGAGGCAAAATAATCCATGTCCATGCCAACTATTTTGAATAAAATCATTCAAAGAAAGCGTGAAGAAATTAGTGATGGTATTCAATCCCTATCTTTGGCAGAGGCTCGCATAAAGGTGCTTGACTGTCCACCTACCCGTAGTTTTGCAGATAAACTTATAGCTCAAGCTAGTTCTGGTAAAGCCGCAGTAATAGCCGAATTAAAAAAAGCATCACCCAGCAAGGGAGTTATACGAGAGCACTTCGAGCCGGCAATAATAGCTAAAAGTTATGAAAAGGCTGGAGCTACTTGTTTGTCAATATTGACAGATATTGACTTCTTTCAAGGATCTCCTGCATACATTCAGCAGGCACGCCAAGCGATGTCTCTACCGGTATTACGCAAGGATTTTATGGTTGATGCCTGGCAGATTTATGAATCTCGCTTGATGGGCGCGGACTGTATTTTGTTAATTGTATCAGCTTTGTCAGATGTCGAATTAATAGATTTTAATGGCATTGCTCAGGAGTTAGGTATGAGCGTGTTAGTTGAGGTTCATAATGGGGAGGAGCTGGAAAGAGCTTTGCATATTAAAGGCGCTTTACTTGGTATTAACAATCGTAATCTTCACACATTTGAGGTGAGTTTGGAAACTACCTTTGAACTTCTGCCGCGAGTACCGGATAATCGTTTGGTTATCACGGAAAGTGGAATTAACTCAAAGGATGATGTCAGCTCCATGATGGAAAAACACGTTAATAGTTTTTTGGTAGGAGAAGCGTTCATGCGCCAGGACGATCCAGGAAAAGGATTAAAAAACTTGTTTAGTAGATATTTATAACTATTTTGTACCAATATCCCAAGAAGGTATGAGATTGTTGATCTATCTACCTTCAATGGAAGCTGGTATTTAATATGACCACAGGCTTGCATGTAGAGATCGGATGGATCTCTAGGTTTGTAAACTCCAGTACCTATTTGGCTTATTTATCCAGTTTATTTTTTAGCATTGTGTTTACTATATCAGGGTTGGCCTTGCCCTTTGATGCTTTCATGCATTGCCCAACAAAAAAACCGATCATCTTTTCACGTTTGTCTGGAGGCGCATCCCGATATTTCTCTACCTGCTGGGAACAGTTGGTTAATACTTCGTTGAGTATTGCGTCAATTACATCAGTATTGGTAACCTGCTTTAGGCCTTTATTTTCAATTACTGCATCAGCAGAAGACTCTTCACCATTCCATAGCGCCTCAAATACCTGCTTGGCGATTTTGCCAGAAATGGTGGAGTCTTTGATGCGAATAACAAGGCCGCCAAGCATTTCAGCAGAGATAAGGCTAGATTTAATCGTCAAGTTTTTCTGATTAAGTGTTTTGGCCAACTCTCCCATAACCCAATTGGCAGTGAGCTTGGCATCACCCGTTATTTTGGTCGCAGCTTCAAAATATGCAGCAGTGTCAGAGTCTCCTGCAAGAGCCTCTGCATCGTAATTGCTTAAGCCTAATTCGCTAATGAAACGTGCTTTTTTTGTTTCAAGTAACTCAGGCATTGTCGATTTTAGGCTTTCCAGTAGGCTGTCTTCAATTACCACTGGTAGCAAGTCTGGACATGGGAAGTAGCGGTAATCATTAGCCTCTTCCTTGCTACGCATGGAGCGAGACTCTCCAGTATCACCATTGTATAAACGCGTCTCTTGAAGCACCTTGCCGCCATCTTCAATAAGGTTTATCTGTCGTATAACTTCCTTGTCAATAGCTTGTTCCATAAACCGAAATGAGTTCAAATTTTTGGTTTCAGTACGGGTTCCCAGCTCTTTTTGTCCTTTAGGTTTAACAGAAACGTTGACATCAAACCGCATAGACCCTTGAGACATTTCTCCATCACAAATGCCAATAGAGGTTACGATTGAGTGCAATTTTTTTGCAATAGCAATAGCCTCTTCTGCGGTAGACATATCTGGCTCTGTAACAATCTCAATAAGGGGGGTGCCTGCACGGTTGAAGTCAATGCCAGACATGCCATGGAAGTCTCCATGAAGGCTTTTCCCTGCATCTTCTTCCAAGTGGGCATGATGTATGCGTACAGATTTTGTAGAGCCATTGTTCAGGGTAATATTTAAATGTCCCGCACCAATAATAGGATTCTCCAGTTGCGTTGTTTGGTAGCCTTTGGGTAAATCCGGATAAAAATAATTCTTCCTCTCAAAGGCGTTAACCTGGTTAATCTTTGCGCCAATGGCTAAGCCAAACTTAAGAGCTTTAAGAACAGCATCTTTATTTAGAGCTGGAAGTGTGCCAGGTAAACCGAGGTCCACAGCACAGGCTTGTGTATTCGGTTCTGCTCCGAACTTAGTAGAGGCTCCAGAGAAAATCTTTGTTTTTGTTGCTAGCTGAACATGCACTTCCAAGCCGATAACTGTTTCCCACGTCATTATCTATACCTCGAAATTAGTGTTCTGGGTGAATGGTGTTTGCAAATGCCAGTCTGTGGCTTGCTGAAAACGATGAGCCGCGTTCAAAAGGCGGGCTTCGTCAAAATGTGAGCCAATCAGTTGTAAGCCTATTGGACGACCGTTGTCAGCAAGACCTATAGGAATCGACATTCCTGGCAGCCCTGCTAGGTTGACGGCAATGGTATAAATATCGGACAAATACATAGCAATAGGGTCGCTGTTCTTCTCTCCGATATTAAATGCAGCCGTTGGTGCATTAGGCCCCATGATGATGTCACACTCCTTAAAAACTCTAAGAAAATCATCATGAATCAAGCGGCGGACTCTCTGGGCTTTGACATAGTAAGCATCGTAATATCCGGCGGATAGAACATAGGTTCCCACCAAAATACGACGCTTTACTTCTTCCCCAAACCCTTCACTCCGGGTGCGCTTATAAAGGTCCTCTATGTTTTTTGGGTTTTCACAGCGATAGCCAAAGCGAACACCATCAAAACGAGACAAGTTAGATGAGGCTTCTGCTGGAGCTATAACATAATAGGCTGCTATAGATAATGCGCTGCTAGGTAGGTCAATATCTTTAATTTTGGCGCCGAGCTTTTCGTATTCTAGAATGGCATTGCGAATTTTTTGTTCAACATCGGAACTCAATCCTTCAGTAAAATACTCTCTAGGCAAGCCGATTGTCATGCCCTCTAGAGAGTTGTTAAGCGTGGCGGTGAAATCTGGTACTTCTCTGTCAATAGATGTTGAGTCGCGATGATCAAATCCTGCCATAGTATTGAGCATTATGGCCGCATCTTCAGCAGTTCTGGTCATGGGCCCTGCTTGATCAAGACTTGAAGCATGCGCAACCATACCGTAACGGGAAACGCGTCCGTAAGTTGGCTTGATGCCGGTAATGCCGCAGTGAGAAGCAGGTTGGCGAATAGAACCGCCGGTATCAGTACCTGTAGCGCCAGAAGCGAGCCTAGCCGAGATGCAGGCTGCAGACCCACCTGAAGAGCCGCCGGGAATGGCTTTGCTATCCCAAGGATTTCTTACCAAACCGTAGTAGCTATTTTCAGTGGATGAACCCATGGCAAACTCATCCATGTTGGTTTTACCCAACATGATAGCTCCACTTTCGTGAAATTTACGGGTAACTGTAGATTCGTATGGTGCAATAAAATTATCAAGAATCTTTGAGCCGCAGCTAGTGCGAACACCTTCAGTGCAAAACAAGTCTTTATGTGCCAGTGGGATGCCGGTCAGAGCGGTGCTGTTGCCACTAGTTCTACGCTTATCCGCTGCAGCGGCTTGGCGGAGCGCTTGCTCCGCAGTTACCGTAATATAGCTGTTGTAGGTTTTATCCAGTTGCTGAATTCGCTTCAGGTAGCTTTGGGTTAACTCTATACTGGAAATAGTGCCTGCAGCTAGGGCTCGGCTTTGTTCTGCTAGTGTTTTATTGTACATATAATACCCATTCCCCTTGAAGATGTGAGGTTATTAACTGCTCTCACTCATCCCAGTCATCTACTACGCATAGGCTCATGGGGCTTTGCTTGTTTGTTGCCTGCGCACCTTGAATGGTAACGGATATAGGCTGTTTGGCTATTTATCATTTTATCATTTTATCATTGTGGCATGAAAAACCAGGATGGTTTTTATTGAAAAAATGGATCTGCACACAACAAAAGTATTGTGGCTACTCAATAACCCTAGGTACCAGAAAAAGCCCGTCTTCAGTAGAGGGAGCAGGTTTTTGCAGTTGTTCACGTTCGTTACTTTCGGTGACCTGATCTTCGCGTAATCGTTGGACTGCATCTAAAGGATGAGACATAGGGGAGGTGGCGCTGGTATCTACAGACTGCATCTTATCAATTACCATCAAAAATTGGGTAATTGTGTCAGTCATGGGTTCTACTTCATTTTCATCTATAGTCAGACGCGCAAGATGAGCAACAGCTTTAACCTGAGATCTGTCTATGGACATAGTACTTTCCTGATCATGTAAACATCCATATCATGAGGCAAAACAGGATTATTTCAAGAGCAAGCTACAATTTTATTGGCTCTGTTGCTTAAAATATATATTTGAAGTTTGAAATAATGCTGGCTCACAAAAAACTAATAGAGGAAAGGGTGCATGCTCGTTACTATTGGAAGTGTGGTAGGTTACAGGCTAGAGAATCCTCATGAGTCTATAAATAGAGGTGAAGCGAACATTGATGCGGCTTAATTCTCGGCCAAGAAAAGATTTGAATTTCAAAACACCCGCCCTGATAATGGGTGAACACAGGGCTGCGTCAGCAGCTTAAGCTGTGATGCACTTGCAATTTGAATCCGCGTACTAAGTTGTGTAAGTATTAAAAGTTATCATTGTCAATAACCACTATATTCGGTTATCATACCTACATTTGTGTTAAAAGTCTGTTATCTTATTGGTGGCAGCGAGGCAGTTCTCATTATAGGCGTAAATTAATAATGTTATAGTTGGCTTTGATGAATTATTCGTCTGATGCCAACTGACGAAAAGGCGCTCCAGGGGCTTACTTAAGGTAATTAGTTAGTTTGTTGCTCTGGTTTTTTTAGATTGTTAGAGTTAGCGGCAGTTACAGATAGCCTTAACTCAAGGTAAACACCAACATGTTGAAAAGGTTACGGGGCCTGTTTTCTAGCGACCTATCTATCGATCTGGGAACGGCAAATACACTGATCTACGTTCGTGAAAAGGGTATCGTTCTAAACGAGCCTTCGGTTGTTGCTATACGTAATTTGGGCGCCCAAAAAAGTGTAGTAGCGGTTGGAACTGATGCAAAAAGAATGTTGGGACGTACCCCAGGAAATATAACAGCAATACGCCCAATGAAGGATGGAGTGATTGCAGACTTTGATGTTTGTGAACGAATGCTTCAGCACTTTATAAACAAAGTACATGAAAACAGCTTTATTCAACCCAGTCCAAGAGTGCTGGTTTGTGTACCGTGCAAGTCCACAAAGGTAGAAAAGAGAGCGATTCGAGAGTCTGTGCTCGGCGCTGGCGCGAGAGAAGTGTATTTGATCGAAGAGCCGATGGCAGCAGCAATTGGAGCTGGACTACCCGTTGAGGAGGCTAGTGGCTCTATGGTTGTTGATATTGGGGGTGGTACTACTGAAATAGCTATTATTTCCCTGAGCGGTGTGGTCTATTCCGACTCTGTAAGAATTGGAGGCGACCGTTTTGATGATGCGATTGTAACTTACGTTCGTCGTCATTATGGCAGCTTAATAGGTGATGCAACAGCGGAACGAATAAAACAAGAAGTAGCTATTGCCTATCCTAGTGATGAAGTACTGGAAATTGATGTCCGTGGTCGAAATCTTGCCGAGGGTATTCCCCGTAGCTTTACGTTAAATAGCAGTGAGGTTCTTGAGGCATTGCAAGAATCGCTAACAGCAATTGTTCAGGCCGTTAAAAGTGCACTTGAACAAGCCCCTCCAGAATTGGCTTCAGACATAGCGGAGCGAGGTTTGGTCTTGACTGGTGGCGGAGGTTTATTGCGTGACCTTGATAAGTTGATTAGCGAAGAAACGGGTTTACCGGTGCTGGTGGCGGAAGATCCTTTGAGCTGTGTTGCTAGAGGAGGTGGCCGTGCTATTGAAATGATGGATAAGCACAGAATGGACTTACTGTCCACGGACTGATTTCTTCTGAGTCAAATCCATCTATCTGGTTTGTTTGTTTTTAAAAATAGTAGGGTGTCTTGTTTTTTCTACATGAAAATTAATAGATTCTGTATGAGGCTCTTCGTGGAGGCTGTGAAAACCACAGGAGTAGATTATCGAGCATATCTTTAGTCGACGTAGGTCATTGGCGACACAGTTCTTGCTGTTAACACTACTATCGTTAATATTGATGGTAGCCGATCATAATTTTAGTTACCTGAACCATGTTAAGGTGTGGCTTTCTGTGGCTGCGACCCCTATATATTGGTTGGCAGACGCACCATTTCGGATATCCGGCTTGGCCAGCAAGGCTGTTGCTTCCCATAGTCAATTAGTTGAAGACAATGCTCGTTTGAAAGCTAGAAACCTCATTCTTGAGCACAAAGTCCAGAAAATGGCCTCTATGACAGCCCAGAATATCCGTTTAAAGGAGCTACTGAACTCCTCTGAATTGGTTGATGAGGAGGTTGTTATTGCTGAAATTATCAGTGCTAACCCTGACCCTTTCTCCCATATTGTCATGCTTAATAAGGGCAGTGTAGATGGAGTCTTTCCCGGTCAGGCCATTGTTGATGCTCATGGTGTTATGGGGCAGGTTATTAAGGTCACGCTGGTTGCCAGCAAGGTTATGCTGATAACGGATACATCGAGTAGAGTACCTATTCAGAGTAATAGAACTGCGTATCGTGCCATTGCTGCTGGAACTGGCAACTCTGATCAATTGGAATTACTACACGTTCCTAAAACGGCTGATTTTAAAGAAGGAGATCTTCTTACTAGTTCTGGTTTGGGGCAACGCTACCCAGCAGGCTATCCTTTTGGCACAGTAAAAAGCGTAAAACATGAACCAGGGCAGCTTTTTGCAACGATATTTGTTCAGCCTGTAGCCGAAATGAACCGAGGTCGCTTGGTGCTACTGGTGTTCAGAAAAGAAAAAGATGTTGTAAATGATTCAAAGGAATTTGTACCGTGAGCGTTCAACCTTCTAATGCCCAGTGGGTTGTTTGGATTTCTTTGTTGGTTGCAGCAATTCTGAGTATTGTAACTTTACCTATATGGCTTTCAGTGGCAAGGCCTTTATGGGTGCCGATGGTGGTTGTGTATTGGGTGTTGGTAATGCCTAATCGATTCGGCTTGATCTTTGCATTTTCTGTCGGTATTTTGCTTGATGTTCTCTTGGGTTTTTTGTTGGGAGTAAATGCTATTTGTTTGATGCTGCTAGCGTTTGTGACTTTGACTTTACATAGGCGCTTACGTATGTTTCCAATGTGGCAGCAAACGTTTGTTGTTTTTGTTTTGATCAATTGTCATCAGCTCCTGTATATTTGGGCCAAAAGCATTATGGGTTTATCGGAGCCCTCTCTTTGGTATCTGTTTCCATCAGTAAGTAGTGCGGTATTGTGGCCTTTGGTATTTGCTAGTTTAACCTTTATCAGGTCTTATTTTAAAGTCTCATAAAAATGCCGTAGAAAACTTTAAGAACAAGTTTGATTATGAGAAGCCAGATACAGGCATCGCCTTCTGAATTATCTACAATCAGTTTTATACCGTTACCTTTAAGTCTATCTACTGATATCAAAACCTCGGCAGCCTTACGGCATAAGCGAATATCTACATAAAAATCTCTATTTAGACTCTTAGATGCATAGAGAATGCTCTATTTAGGGTGAGTATCAATAACTAATAGAGGCTTGACCAATACACAGAGCTGCCAGACAGTGATACGCACCTTGTGAGTGGGCTCGCACTAATGAACAAATGAAGATATGATGTATGTACAAATGTAAATATAGGTATGAACATGCCCTTTGAGTGGGATGAGGCAAAAAAGTCCATAAACATCCAAAAGCACGGCATCGACTTTGCCGACGTGAAAGATATGTTTAATCCCTATGCTTACAACATTGGATAACCGTGAAGGCTACCAAGAAGAGTATGACGGATATCGTCGGATCAGTATCGGCTTGCGGTGGGGATTGTGGTTTCTACCGAACGAGAGGGCGATACCATACGTATTATCTCAGCCCGAAAAGAGACTACATACCTAAATAATTTGGATTTGCTACAGGGCGGTAAATGGGAGAGGTTATGGAAGCTTAGTAGTACTTAGGAGCTGTGGTGAGTGAACGCTGACAATAAAGTAGCAACTTCAAAGGCTACTAGTATATGCCAGTTACAATTGTAGGTTCTGGTAAACGACAAGCAAGCGAAGCTTAGCGAGCCTAAGGGTAGTTGGTGATTGGTGCTCTAGTGAGAGCCGTCAACAACCTCACACCGAGTATAATTATTTTAGATATGTGTAATGATATGATTTATCTTGCCTCTCAATCCCCTCGTCGTAAACTTTTACTTGAACAAATCAAAGTGTTGTTTAAAAAGCTACCCAGTGAAATTGATGAAATACCATTCAATAAGGAGTTGCCCAAGGATTATGTGCTGAGGATGGCAATTGAAAAGGCAAAGAGTGGTTGGGCGAAAGTAGAGAAAGAAAATCTTCCTGTATATCCTGTACTGGCAGCTGATACTTCTGTGGTGGCAAATAACGAAATATTAGGCAAACCTGCTGATCGAGATCATGCCTTTGATATGCTGACAAAGCTTAGAGGGCGTAGCCATCAGGTAATGACAGCAGTAGCCCTTACAAATGGTAAAAAGTATGAGACGTCATTATCTATTACTTTTGTAAAAATGGCACAGGTGTCAGATGAGAAAATTAAATCTTATATCGCTACTGGAGAGTCCATGGACAAAGCAGGTGGTTACGCTATTCAAGGTATGGGAGCCATTTTGATTGAACGGATTGAGGGAAGTTATAGTGGTGCAGTTGGCTTGCCATTATATAGCACAGCAAAGTTATTAGAAGAGTTTGGCATTTCTGTTTGGCAAAGAAATAGCTCTGAATTAATACAATAATAATCTATAGCCGTTACTATTGAAGGTGAGAGCAGTTAACTTATCCCCACTAGTGGTAATGGGTATATATTCACAGGGTACCTGTAAATCTACTGAAAATCATAAAAATAACAAGCACTGAAATAGCGATGGGTGCAGCATTTGGTAATCATCATACCGCAAACTAGATTCCGAGAAGTTGGCTTAGTTTGTGAAGCACTATCAAATATTGACGTGACATTTCTTTAATTTTCATGTTGGCTTTGGCTTACATTTATATTTGAAACCGCCATAAGCACCAAAACAACCATTGAAAATAAAAAAGCACTCTGATAACCGTTACTATAGTCGTTACCATTAAAGGCATGAGTAGCCCCCATGAACCTAATACCCTATGAGCAACAGCAAGTGTTAAGGTGCGCAAGATAAGCCCACAACCCAGCACTTACAAGGTAAATTGGTATATTAACAGTTTTTCACCATCGCCTTGTTTTAATACTCAATCTCATGAAAACTATCGATCTTTTTCAAAATACTTTTACCATCAATGATATTAGGTACTATTGGTATTAATGAAGCAATACCACTGAGCTCTATTAATGACATTATGCCTGTGGTTATATTGCAAAAAATCATCATTTTAAATAAAGGAACTTTTTGCTTAGCTTTGATAAAAACCTGAAGACCAGCGATAGTCGTACTTTGTAGTTGAGAGCCATCAATCAATAGGTGCTTGTTGTAATTACTTACAATGAACTCTAGGTACCTATCAACCACTCCAGCATTGCTAGCGTCAATAGCGCCAATTATGTCCAGCAATATATAGTTATTATGTTCTTCCAAGTTAATTGTGAGTGCCATTAGAAACTCCTATCATATAATTCCAAGTTCAGAAAAACTTCCTGTGATTCGTTGTTATAATAAAGATCTTATGACAATATGCGTAGAAATAGCATAACTGATAGGTTAGTAATGCTAACTATGGAGGTAGGTAGGCGGCCAGAGAGTAAAGCCTCATGAGGCTACGAGTAGTAGGTGGTTAATATGGAAGTAATTTGCTTGTCGGATATTATCGTATTCAATGATAGCTGGTATATACAGATTACCCTTGGCTGCCAATTACCAAGGCATCCGCCCTGCTCTAGGTTATCCATCCACCAGTGATTATTCAACACCATGCTTCTGTTGGCTTCAACTACCAAGCGACCGAAAGCTCAATTTTCAAGTTGGGTTGGTCTCACGGATTCGAAAATTCTATTGAAGGTCCAATGATTGGCTTTGGTGGACCACAGGCGGGGACTAAAGTAAAAAGTGAAATGTCAACTGATTCACTTCTACTGGGTTACAAATACACACTCTAAACCAAGTTTTTGATTTCTAAAAGGCGACTCATTAATGAGTCGCCTTTTTTTTGCCTTAGCCTTTTAAAATGATAAAAAAGTGGAATCGATGACTGGATGGGTTGTTTTTCGATTACGGCTGGGCTGGGCGAAGAGTTGGCTAACGCCAACTTAAAGAGTAAGTGGATGATTACAGTGCCCTACTTGATAAAAGTTTATCCGATCGCTTTGCCGAAGCATTTGCTGAGTTGTGGGCTTATCTTGCGCACCTTAACACTTGCTGTTATTCATAGGGCATTAGGTTCATGGGGGCTACTCATGCCTTTAATGGTAACGACTATAGTAACGGTTATCAGAGTGCTTTTTTATTTTCAATGGTTGTTTTGGTGCTTATGGCGGTTTCAAACAATTCTATTATTGTCGTTTTTCTTAAGTTTTTTATTTGGAAATCTTGGAGATTAGCAGGGTAATTTCCGGCAGTTTCAGGGTTTTTAGAATGGTCTTTGCAAAAGATTCTGAGCTGTTGATAGTCTTTGCCAAAGTTTCTACCGACGAATCTTGTAACATGTTGAAGCTAGAGTAATGTTGAACAAGAAGAGCAGTGCGCTCACGACCAATGCCGGGAAGGCTGATAGCTCGTATACGTTGTTGAAATGGTAACTGACTAGCGATTGCTAGTGCTGTTTGTAACTGTTTTGTTTTTAGTAGAGTCAATCCTGCTTTGTGTAAGTCATCATTGCTGAGCTCAAATAGATCCGCAAGTGAATTTATTTTTCTCATGTTTATTAGTTTTGTGAGGATGGGTTTGTGTAGGTGTGGTAAATTTAGGCCATTCTTGCCTGTGAGCCAGAGCAGTCTGGCTAAAAATTGTTCTTCACATTTATGGTTTGGGGTGAAGCAGCTAAAGCTGTTATAAAAATCAGTATCTGGAAGTGATGGTGTGGGGTGACCAGTGCCGTGGGTAAGGATACGATTAAATACTGGGGTTGCTTGCCCTTGAAGCTGAATCATAATGTGATCGCCAATGGCGATTCCTTTTTTGTGGAGGGTGTTAATACTGCCCAAAGAAACTGATGATATAGACTGATTACGTATATGGACTTTTTCGATCTTAAGAACAGGAGTCACTCTACCTAGTCGACCAATCGAAAAGGTAATATCTACTACTTTGCTTACTGCAGTCTGTGCTGGAAATTTCCAAGCCAGTGCCCAGCGCATAGTAGCTTTAGTTTCTCCCCATTCTTTTCTAATACCGATATCGTCTAATTTGATGACGATTCCGTCTAACAAGAATGGAAGGGTTTTTGATGGATCTAGATAGTGCTTTCTGAGTCTTTCAATATCTTTGAAGGAGCTAACTTTGTGGGTATATGATTTAGCCCATGCGAATCCCGCTGTTGCTAGGGCTGAGATGCTTTGTTGGTCTGAAAGATACGGCGTATTAACCCAGCGCCATGGGAAAAAGTCAAGTATGGCCATGGCATGTTTGTCTGTTTCTCCACGATTAATATGACCAGAAACAAAGTGACGAGCTGAACCATAACCTCTGATTTCGCTATCCATTTGATCGATCCTTGCAAATAGTTCTCCGTGAAGTATTACTTGCTCCTTAATTGGTATTTCCTTGGGAATTGCAGGTATCATGTATACTTGCTGGATGATGCTCAGGCCACGTCTGCCATCTCCTCTGGTTGAGCTGGATTGAAGTTTCCCATTGTTATAAACCAGTTCTATGGCAATGCCATCAATTTTTGGCTGTAGTAAAATTATTTTATTATTTGCTTTGGTCAAAAAATCTTTTATTTTTTCTTCTTTAGTTACCTTATCTAGGCTGCCCATATTGGCGTGATGCTGTTCGATTTTCCCTTTTAGGTGCTGGTGAAATGAAATGTCTGATTTGTGTAGAGGAAAGCATTGCTGCAAATCTATCAGATATGCTTTTAGCTGATCGTACTCTGTGTCAGAAATCTGTGCCCTGTGCTGATTGAAGTATAGGTCATCGTGGTGTCTGATTTCTGATTCTAGTTCTGTGAGTTTCTTTTTTGCGTCAGTGTCTTGCTGTTCTGGGCATTGAATTCCCATGGCTATTGTGGGCAGTAACCATAAAAATAATACTCTTATTATGTATCTATTCATTCCGGTAGTTGCTTTGTTTATACTAGTTATGCCGAATTTATATACTAAGTGCTACACCCAATTTAATAAAAACGATGAACTGAGATACCCTTAGTTTTTTGCTCCAATCACGAAGTAAAAACCTATGAAGTATCAACAGCTCACCGAGGGTGATGGATACTTAGTATCGAAGGTGTCGGTAGGCGACAATCGCCTATAAGTGCAAGTGATTGGGGTGAGTGAGAGCAGCCAACAACCCCATACACCTTCAATGGTGATGGGTATAGTTAGTGCTATCTTGTCATAATGCTTTTATTTTAATGATCCTACGGAACTGTTGCAGTAGTCTTTTCCGATAATGGCAAATCATACATAGTTCTTACTGATTCGTCGGCATCCACGGATTCAAGCTTGACATCGAAATTCCAGAGTTTGTGAATATGCTTGATGATTTCCTGAGTGTTTTCAGATTCCAGCGGACGCTTCTGATGCATATAGTGCCTTAGCGTAAGAGATCTATCTCCTCGAATGTTAACATTGTAGATCTGTATATTAGGTTCTCTGTTGCCAAGATTATACTGAGCAGACATGGACTCTCTTAGTGCGCGGTAGCCGATTTCGTTATGAATGGCATTGACTTCAAGGTAAGGGTTTCCTTCGTCGTCATTAATACAGAACAGACGCATATCGCGCATTACCTTGGGGGATAGGTATTGCAGAATGAAGCTCTCATCCTTGAAGTTTCTCATAGCAAAGTGCACGGTTTCTAGCCAATCACTGCCAGCTATGTCTGGGAACCATTGTTTATCTTCCTTCGTTGGGTTTTCACACATTCTTCGAATATCTTGAAACATGTTAAAACCAAGGGTGTAGGGGTTAATGCCACTATAGCGTTGGTCGTCAAAGTCTGGCTGAAAGACAACACTGGAGTGAGAGTGAAGAAACTCCATAATAAATCCCTCTGTAACCAGACCTTCGTTATAAAGTTCGTTGCACAGATGGTAATGCCAGAAGGAGGCCCAGCCTTCATTCATGACCTGAGTTTGACGTTGAGGGTAAAAATACTGCGCAACCTTGCGAACAATTCTAATAAGTTCACGTTGCCACGTTTCCAATAAAGGAGCGTTCTTCTCCAGAAAATAAAGGATATTTTCTTCAGGATGTGCAGGAAATTTCTTTGTTTGCGATTCTTTTTCCTGCTGCTTGATGGGTATCGTACGCCATAAGTCGTTGAGGTTTTTCTGGATATACTCTTCCCTTTCTTTGACTCTTGTCTTCTCTTCTTCTGCGGAAATAGGGCGAGGGCGCTGATAACGGTTGACACCTTGATTCATCAAGGCATGGCAGGCGTCCAGGAGCTCTTCAACAGCGTCAATACCATGTTTTTCTTCACACTCGGAGATATAATGTTTGGCAAATAGCAGGTAGTCAATAATTGAGTCGGCATCAGTCCATGCCTTAAATAGGTAGTTACCTTTGAAAAATGAGTTATGACCGTAACAGGCATGGGCAATAACCAGCGCCTGCATAGGCATGGTGTTTTCTTCCATGAGATAGGCTATACAAGGATTTGAGTTAATGACAATTTCATATGCCAATCCCATGCGACCACGCTGATAACTTTGCTGGTTTTGCAAAAATTGTTTTCCATAACTCCAGTGATTATACATCAGCGGCATGCCCACTGATGCATAAGCATCCAGCATTTGCTCTGAGCTGATAACCTCTATTTGGTTAGGGTAGGTGTCCAGTTTAAAGCGTTTTGCTAGACGTGAAATTTCCTTGTCGTAATCTTTGATTAGATCAAATGTCCACTCAGAATCTGTTGATATAGGTTTACGCTTTGTAGGCATTCTGAGCCTCCTTTTTCTCGAATAAACGACGGAATACGGGATAAATATCGCTATTATTTCTGATTTTCTGCATGGCAAAATGACCTGGGTTTTCCTTTTCTATTGCCTTGTATTCATGCCATAGATTCTGGTGTTGCCGGTCAGTAATTTCCACATATGAGTAATATTGAGTCGATGGTAGAATCTTATTGATAATGATGTCTCGGCATGCACTAGAGTCTGATTCCCAGTTATCTCCATCTGATGCCTGTGCGACGTAGATATTCCACTCGCTTGCAGGATAACGTTTTTTAATAACCTTATCGGTTAACTCCAGAGCAGTAGAAACAATTGTTCCTCCAGTTTCGCGAGCGTAGAAAAAATCATGTTCGTTACATTCACGCGCTTCACTATGGTGCCTGATGAATACGACCTCTACGGCCTCATAGTTGCGTTCTAGGAAGAGATAAAGTATCAGAAAAAAACGTTTAGCAGTGTCTTTTATTTCGCGAGTCATGGAGCCTGAAACATCCATTACACAAAACATCACCGCATGATCTGAAGACTGAGGAACCCGAATCAGGTTGTTGTACTTAAGGTCAAACTCATCAAGAAATGGCAGCTTTCTGAGCTTGGCATTTAATGTTTTGATTTCCACGCGTATAGCCTTTTCGCGATGCTGATTGAGTTCGCTATGGCCAACTTCCATTTCTCTGAGCTCACGTTTTAGCGCCCGAACTTTCTTTCTTTCTTTGCCAGAAATAGCTATTCTACGGGCGTGCGATGCTCGCAGAGAGCGTACGACATTCAGTCGATCAGGTGAGCCTGCGGAGGTAAAGCCAGCGCGTTGTAGTTTAAATTCAGTATTGCTTTTGAGTTCTTTGCTGACTAAGTTTGGCAGCTCTAGGTCATTAAACAAATATTCAAGAAACTCATCCCGATTAATTTGAAAAACAAACTCATCAGCGCTAGAGTCACCGTCGCTGCCGTTGTCGCCATTTTGGCTATCACCACCGAGCGGTCTTTGAATTCTATCACCGGGCATGAACTCTTTATTGCCGGGATAAATGCGGTCGTGCTTTCCTCCCTCGGCATAATGGAAAAAAGGCTCAGAAAGGTTTTTTTTGGGTATATGGACGCTACTTCCGTTGTCAATATCTGTAATTGAACGGTCGTTAACAGCTTCCTGTACAGCCTCTTTAACATGGCTGTGATAACGCCTCAAAAAGCGCTGTCTATTGACAGAGCTTTTGTTCTTTGAGTTGAGGCGCCGATCAATAACTAAACTCATAGGACGCTCTCTCCTGAAGCTGCGTCTTTGCAATGGATGGCTGTTAGTACTGGTAAAATTTGCTTCTGTCTTTGTTGACCCGAAATGCTCAGATATATCAAGACGAACCTACTTATGCTCATCACCCTTGAAGGTGTGTGGGGTTATTGGTTGCTCTCACTCGCCCCAGTCACTTACTACTCTAGGATGATGGGGCTTCTCTGGTTTGTCGCCTATTCACACTTTTTTTTGGTGCGAGTATATTAGTCAAGCCGATGGCTCATGGGTTCCTTTGCTACTGTGATTTGCGAACGCGGATATACCATTCGGAAAGCAATCGCACCTGCTTTTCTGTATAACCGTGTTCAACCATACGAGCGACAAACTCCTTGTGTTTCTTTTGGTCGTTTTGAGAACCTTTAGGATTAAAGGAAATCACTGGCAGCAGATCTTCAGTATTAGAGAACATTTTCTTCTCAATTACTGATCTCATTTTTTCATAGCATAGCCAGCTTGGGTTTTTACCATTACAGTTGGCTTTAGCGCGTAGTACAAAATTCACCACTTCGTTTCGGAAGTCTTTTGGATTGGCAATGCCGGCAGGTTTTTCAATTTTTTCCAACTCGTCATTTAGGGCGGGGCGGTCAAGGATATGACCTGTGTCTGGGTCACGAAATTCCTGATCTTGAATCCAGAAATCTGCATATGTGATATAACGATCAAAAATATTTTGACCGTACTCAGAATAAGACTCCAGATATGCGGTTTGGATTTCCTTGCCAAGGAACTCAACATACTTGGGAGTAAGGAACTCTTTGATAAAGCGCACATATCGCTCTTGTATTTCTTCCTGGTATTGTTGCTGCTCGATCTGCTGCTCTAGCACATACATAAGATGCACTGGATTAGCTGCCACTTCTGCTGTATCAAAGTTGAAGACTTTTGAAAGTATTTTGAATGCAAACCTAGTTGAAAGACCATCCATACCCTCGTCAACACCGGCAAAATCTTTATATTCTTGCAGTGGCTTGGCGTTTGGGTCAGTGTCTTTTAGATTCTCTCCGTCGTATACTTTCATCTTGGAATAGGCGGAAGAGTTCTCAGGTTCCTTGATGCGAGATAGCACAGAGAATTGAGCCAGCATTTTCAAAGTGTCTGGTGCACATGGTGCGTTGCTTAGAGAGCTATGTTCAAGTAGTTTTTCATAGATTTTCATTTCTTCACTGACCCGTGTGCAATAAGGCACTTTGACAATATTTACCCGGTCAATAAAAGCTTCATTGGTTTTGTTATTTCTGAATGTTTGCCATTCTGACTCATTAGAGTGAGCCAAAATTATACCTTCATAGGGAATAGCACCAAGACCTTCTGTGCTGTTGTAGTTCCCTTCTTGAGTGGCTGTCAATAGTGGGTGCAAAACCTTGACAGGAGCTTTAAACATCTCAACGAACTCCATTAGCCCCTGATTGGCTCGACACAGCGCACCAGAAAAGCTGTAAGCATCCGGATCATCCTGAGAAAACTCTTCCAGTTGACGAATATCTACCTTTCCTACCAAGCTAGAGATATCTTGATTATTTTCATCACCGGGTTCTGTTTTTGCTACAGCTACTTGTTTTAAGCGACTTGGGAACAGTTTTACTACACGAAATTTAGTTATATCACCACCAAATTCTTGGAGGCGCTTGACTGCCCATGGCGACATTATATATCGGAGGTAAGGGGTAGGAATGCCATACTCTTGTTCCAGTATATTTGCGTCTTCGTCAGGGTTAAACAACCCTAAAGGAGATTCGAAAACAGGTGATCCTTTGATAGCGTAAAAAGGTATTTTTTCGATTAAGTGCTTGAGTTTTTCTGCCAGAGAAGATTTGCCGCCACCAACTGGGCCTAGCAGGTATAAAATTTGCTTTTTCTCTTCCAGGCCTTGAGCTGCGTGTTTAAAATAAGATACGATTTGCTCAATGGCCTCTTCCATTCCATAAAAATCTTCAAAAGCCGGGTAGCGCTTAATCAGTTTGTTGGAAAATATACGACTGAGGCGAGAGTCATTTGCGGTATCGATAACCTGAGCTTCACCAATGGCAAGTAGCATGCGCTCTGCAGCATTGGCATATACACTGGGATCTTTTTTGCAAAGGCTGAGATAATCCTGAAGGCTTATCTCTTCCTGTTGGACTGACTCATATCTTTCTTGAAACTGCGAAAATACTGACATAACTTGTGCTCCCCGCTTGGATTGTTGCTGTTTAGGGGTGTTGCTTTTTTTTACTATCCAAAGTTATACGTGACAGGCGTTTTTATGCAGATTTTGCATAAAAAAGTTACAGTCAACAACTTCTCTGTAAGTTTATTAGTTGGCACTCATGGGTACGTTATAAAGTGGTGAGAGGAAAAAGTCCATAGAAAAAGTTTTATATAGTGATGCTTTTGTGATCTGTAAAGTGGAAATGTGCCTGTGGTTGGCATGGTACAGGAGATCTAGATGAACGACGATATATATTTAATTTGTTAACTGCGGCATAAGTTTGATGATTACTTGGTGTACTATACTTTTGTCGTGTATCACGACTTTGCTGTTGATTGATGCCACCCAGTTTTTTAGGTTTGGCTAAATAATTGTTCTATAAAATTGAAAATATCAAAAGAAGAAGGGTTATTTTTTGATTCTTTTTCTGAGTTTAAGCCTGTCGTAGTGCCAGATCCAGAGCTCTGGGTCTGCTTTGATGACATCTTCTATTCTGTTAATAAGGGCTTGCAGGTTTGCACTAACAGTTTTTTTCTTGTCTGAATGGTCGGTCATGGTGAATGGCTCAAAATGTAAGTGCCATACTTGTTCTTTTAGGGTGCAGTAGTGGAACAATAGTGGTGCTCCAGTCATTAACGCAAGATTTATGGCGCTAACAGGAGCCTTTGTTTGCTCCCCAAAAAAGGTAACGGGCGCTTCCCTTGATCGCATATCAATATGCAGAATGAGTGCGTTATTCTTTCGTAATGTTTTCAGCGCATTTATAGGATTACCTCGTTGAATAAAAGGGATTCCTGCTTTGTGCATGATGTCCTTTGCTAGCCAATTTATCCACGGCTTTTGTTTACCAGCTCCGATGACTGTTGATACAGGGATTTTTTCTTTGGTTAGAGCAAATGTGCCAAGATCTGGTGGTCCTACGTGTAGAGAAACAATAATAGCACCACGATTCAGTTTTAGAGCCTCTGTTACAATGTCTGAGTCGTGTAGTTTGTAGGGGGTCTTGTATAGTTGTGATGGTGATAAAATATACTTAGCACTATTGTAGGCTGCTTTTTTTGCAATAATGTTTATAGTGCTGTGGTCTGCTTCAGGTAAAGCTAATTTAAGTGTCGCTCTGGCGATATGTCCATGTAATCGGTCAAGGATAATTCCTCCTATTTTCGTCAGTAAATCCAACAATGGAGAGGGACAAATTTCCAAAATTTTGAACAGGATAAGTCCGCATTTGTAAGCAAAACGTTGGTTCATAAAAAAATCAATTCAGTGTAGGAGGCGATTCAGACGAGAAAAATCTTTAAAATCGCCTCTGCAGGGAGATAGATGTAGACAATATTCAGTGTAAATAGATTATTTATGGCATGTTTTATGGTGTAGTGTGTCTCTGCTTAATTATGCATATGTTCTGATATAATGCTAATCATACTTGTAGGCGGTTATGTTGTAGGGATTATCTGAATGGAATATTTTTATCACCTTGTGTATGTTCTAAGTCTCCTGCCTACATCTATTGATGTCTGAAAGCAGGGCTAGGGAATTAGAGTAGGATATACCCGTTATTTGAAGGCATGCGGTTGTTGACTGCTCGTCACTCCAATCATCTATTGCTCATAGGCTCATGGGGGTTCTCTTGCTTATCGCCAATTCATACCTTAATGGTAACGAGTATAGTATAGCCAAACTTGCTGTTAGCGGGTGTTAAAATGATTTTTGTTCTTTACGCCGCTCTTGGGGTTTTTGTGGGGACTTTGGCTGGGGTTTTTGGTGTTGGCGGTGGGTTAATTGTTGTTCCAGTACTGATTTTTAGCTTTAAGATGCAAGGAGTGTCACCGGATATTATAACTCATCTGGCCGTGGGTACTTCATTGGCAACTATTGTTGTAACTGCAATCGGGTCTATCATAACGCATCACAGGAAAGGTACTGTTGTGTGGCCTATTTTTATATATTTAGTACCAGGTACTTTGTTGGGTGCTACTTTTGGTGTTTTTACTGGGGTTAGCCTTAAAGGTGAGACACTACAGTCTGCTCTTGGTTTATTTTCCATGTTAGTTTCTATAAAAATGTGGTTTGGCTGGAAATCCGTTGGCTCCGATAAACATATGAGTAAAATAATTATTACCGTTGCAGGTACGGTTATTGGTTGGGTATCCAGTCTGTTTGGAATTGGTGGAGGTAGTTTGAATGTTCCTTTTCTTTGTCGAGCTAATGTTGGTATGAAGCATGCTATTGGGACTTCAGCAGCCTGCAGTCTACCTATTGCTGCTACTGGTTCTTTGGTTAACATTATTATGGGTATGGGGGATTCATCGTTGCCTGAGTGGTCAACAGGTTTTGTCTATTGGCCCGCATTTTTAGGTATAATCCTTACCAGTGTTTTTTTTGCCAGCATTGGTGCACACTTGGCCCACCGATTTTCGGCTGATAAGTTACAAAAGTTTTTTTCGGTTTTTCTTTTTTTGGTTGGTATCCAGTTTTTGTGGCAGAATTTCCCTTCTGAATGGTAGTTGCCTTCCTTTGATGAATCAGCCAAAGTTAGTTATTTTCTATCAATTCTTTGGAGTGGTCTTGTGATTGCTTATCCTAATATTGACCCTATTGCTATCAACTTCGGATTTGTGAAAATTCATTGGTACGGGCTAATGTATGTGACAGGGTTTGTCTGTGCTTGGTGGCTTGCTAGTATTAGGGCGAAAAGCTCAAATGGGTTGTGGAGGCAGGAACACATCGGTGATCTTATTTTTTATGGAGCTATAGGCGTTGTCTTGGGTGGTCGCTTTGGTTATGTCTTTTTTTACAATTTTGATTATTTTGTACTGCACCCCTTTTGGTTGTTCCGTATTTGGGAGGGGGGGATGTCATTTCATGGTGGTTTGTTGGGTGTGATTCTGGCGATGGCTATTTGTAGCCGTAAAATGGATAAATCATTTTTTCAGGCAGCGGATTTTATTGCTCCTCTAGTTCCTGTTGGCCTTGGTGCCGGTAGGGTAGGGAACTTTATTGGCGGAGAACTTTGGGGTAGATCAACGGATGTACCTTGGGCTATGATTTTTCCAGCAGACCCAGATCAGATTGCTCGTCACCCATCTCAACTTTATCAGTTTGCTTTAGAAGGTATAGTCTTTTTTATTGTGTTGTGGTGGTTCTCTTCACGACCGAGACCTAGGATGGCTGTTTCAGGTATGTTTTTGCTTGTTTATGGGCTGGCTAGAATAGTTGTTGAATTTTTCCGCCAGCCTGATGCCCAGCTAGGTTATCTTGCCTTCGACTGGCTAACTATGGGGCAGGTTTTATCATTGCCGATGGTGATTTTAGGTGCATGGTTTATCTATTATGGTTACAAATACAATCTTATGAGTGGAGGTATTAATGTTGATGATATCGCATGGTTGAAGCGCAACAAGGCAAAATGATTGGTAGGGATATTCTACTCATTTTTCCTTGATAGGTGTGAATTGTTGACTGCTCTCTCTCACCCCAATCACCTAATGCTCGTAGTATCATGTGGTCTTTTCTCGTTTGTCGCCTACTCCCACCTTCAATTGGTAACGGGTGTATACTGTGAGAATTGAAGTATTATTTGTATCAGGATGACATTGCTATGAAACAATATCTCGACTTATTAAGGCATGTGAAGAAAGATGGGGTTTTTAAGTCTGACCGTACAGGCACGGGCACTTATAGTCTTTTTGGTTATCAAATGCGGTTTGATTTGTCACAAGGGTTCCCGTTGGTGACAACGAAAAAATGCCATCTACGTTCAATTATTCATGAGCTTCTCTGGTTTTTGAAAGGTGATACCAATATTGGTTACTTGCAAGAAAATGGTGTGCGGATTTGGGATGAATGGGCAACCAAGGAGGGCGATCTAGGGCCAGTTTATGGTAAGCAATGGCGCAGTTGGGAAGGCCCTAACAATGAAACCACTGATCAGATTACTTGCCTTTTAGATGAAATTAAGGTTAATCCTGATTCACGTCGTCTAGTGGTTAGCGCATGGAATCCAAGTGTGCTTCCAGATGTTGCATTATCTCCTTCAGAAAATGCAGCCAAGGGAAAGCAGGCATTACCTCCTTGCCACTGTCTTTTCCAGTTCTATGTTTTAGATGAAAGACTCTCGTGTCAGTTATATCAACGTAGTGCGGATGTTTTTCTTGGTGTCCCTTTTAATATTGCTTCCTATGCGCTGTTCACAATGATGGTTGCTAAGGTTTGTAGTCTTAAACTTGGTGATTTTGTGCATACTTTTGGTGACGCTCATATTTATTCAAATCATCTTGAGCAAGTTGATGAGCAGTTATCCCGTGAGCCTTATCCTTTGCCGAAGATGAAAATAAACACTGCTATTGATAGCTTGTTTGATTTTACCTTTGATGATTTTGAATTGGTAGATTATCAGGCTCACCCGCATATTAAGGCAGCGGTTGCTGTTTGACTCTATATGCTGAAATTATGGGGAGGGCATGAGTGAAGTTGTATGCAAATCAATGGGGGCAAGGGCAGGATGTGATAAGCCTACATGGTTTATTTGGTTCACAGCAGAATCTGGGAACTTTAAACAGAAGCTTGGCTAAAGAATTTCGAGTGCATGGGCTAGATGTGCGTAATCATGGTCGCTCCCCCCATAGTGATGAGATGAACTACAAACTTATGGCGCAAGATGTTATAGAGTATTTTGATGATCGTGAACTGCACACGGTTGATTTGCTGGCTCATTCTATGGGCGGTAAAATCGCAATGACAATTGCGTTACTAGTGCCTGAGCGCATTCGGAAGCTGGTTGTTATGGATATCGCACCGGTAGAGTACGATCACAAGTGTGACGATGTGTTGGATGGATTATCAGCAATTGATTTAGATGCTATCAAAAAACGCTCAGATGCGGACACCATGCTAGCTCCCTTTGTTCAAAACAGTGATATCCGTCTATTTCTGTTAAAAAATCTTTATCGTGATAAAAATGGAAGTTACCAATGGCTGTTCAACCTTAAAAGTATTCAAGAAAATTACTATGAAATTGTAAAATCACCGTCCTCTGATCAGGTGTTTGAGGGAGATACTTTGTTTCTCAAAGGAGAGGATTCTTACTATATTCTTCCTGAGCACGAAGGTGCAGTGTTGTCGTTATTTCCAAATGCAACGGTGGAAGTTGTGCTTGGAGCCGGTCATTGGTTGCATGCCCAGCAGCCTGAAATGGTTTTTAATTCTATTAATAAATTTCTTAAATCATGAGTTACGCGGATTCAAATCATTCCGGGTGGGGTATGCGCCTATGCTTGGGGGTGGTTTTTACTGTGAACTCTTTAATAGTAACGGGTTGTAACTAGGTCTGATGAGTTTGAACGATGGAGCTTTTGGTGAGTTGAAAAAACATCATAATGAGCGAAGGTCGCATTAATATCATTGATGCTATACCGATAGAGACAGAGCGATCAGGTTCGGGCCACGACAAAAGCGGAAAACCGACAAAATATCCTGAAGCGGGCTACCACGTTAAGAATGACAGTCGTGGTAACAAAAAAACACCTATGGTTTTTCCGTTCATGCCGGTGTCGATGAAGATGGCTTTATTCATAGGCAAAGCGTAACGTTTGGCAATGTTCATGATTCTCAGGAACGTGATACCCTGCTACTGAGGAATGAAACGGCACTGTATGCCGATTCCGCTTACAGCTCTGAGCAGACCCGAGAGAAATTAGCGCAGCTAGGTATTAAAGATCAAGTTCAACGTAAGGGCTACATAGGGAAGCCTCTATCGAAAGAAGATATAACTCGTCACAAATAAATAGCCGTAACACGGGCGGGTGGTGAGCGTCCTTTTGCCGCCTATAAAAGACACTACGGACTTGTCAGGACTCGGTTCATGGGCCTTGCCAAAAATGCGACAATTTATGGGCTGGCCGATATTGCTGTGAACATTCGTAAAGGTACTAAGTTTTTGGTGCTCTATGGTGTGTCAAAACCATGTTATACAGGATAGGTACGTTAAAAATCAGTCCGAAGCACTAAAATCAGTGTATAAAACAAATGATTTGATGTTCAACGCCTTAGAAAGCTTCGTAATGGCTGACAAAGCTTGGAAAGTTCAATTACCGAGACCAAAGTCGTTGGTTATACTGAGGTCTCGTTTGTGTGTTTAGTCTGAAAATCAAGTACCTATTCTTTGTGTTATTTTATGTTAGGTTTTACTGTTCAACCAAGCTGATAGCATCAAGTAATATCTGGGCTCCTGCCCCAAGTTTATGTGCGTGTTCGCTGAGATGACGCCGAAATTTTCTGGCTCCCGGCACGCCTTGATAAAGACCCAGCATATGGCGAGTAATGTGGCTAAGATATATTCCTTTTGCAAGGGATGATTCAATATATGGCATCATGCGTTCAATAATAACATTTGGCTCAATTGGAAGGCTGCAAGTGCCGTATAGTAGGCTGTCTACTTCTGCTAACATGCATGGGTTTTGATAAGCAGCCCTGCCTACCATAACACCGTCCAGATTGGTTATATGTTCGCCAGCCTCTTTAAGTGATTTAATCCCCCCGTTTATAATAATTTCTAGGTGAGGGAAGTCTTTTTTTAATTGATATACCCAGTCTGGCTTGAGAGGTGGTATGTTTCTATTTTGGTTTGGAGATAGTCCTCCAAGAATGGCTATACGCGCATGAACAATAAATGTTCTGCAACCGGCCTCTGCCACTTTGCCAACAAAATCAACAAGCTTCCCATAAGAGTCTTGGTTATTAGTGCCGATCCGGTGCTTTACTGTAACAGGTATATCCACAGCATCCACCATTGCCGCTACCCCGTTAGCTACCGTTTCTGGCTCTTCCATAAGGCAAGCTCCTATCCGTCCATTCTGGACACGATCGCTCGGACACCCCACGTTCAAATTAACTTCCTGATACCCCCATTCTTGAGCAAGACGTGCGCATCTAGTTAATTCTACTGCATCATATCCGCCTAGTTGTAAGGCCAAAGGGTGCTCAAAAGCATCGTGTTGTAATAAGCGTCGTTTATCCCCATGAATAAGAGCGCCTGTAGTTATCATCTCTGTATAGAGTAAAGCATGTTGAGAAAACTGTCGGTGAAAATATCTGCAATGCCTATCGGTCCAGGTCATCATTGGTGCTACAGAAAATAAACGGGGTAAGGTTTTATGCCTATTATTAGTGAAGGCGTGAGGTTGCTGGTTGCTCTCACTTACACCTTCAATGGTATCGGGCATAGATGATTTCTGCTTTGTATCGGTAAGCGTAAAGGCTCTGTGCTGATCAGTGTTAATTATTTGAGCCATTGTGTAGCCTTAAATTCCTGTAAATTTAAAGTAAAGGTTGTTGGCTCTCTTATCACAAACTCTTGCTTCTAAGCTCATGGAGCTTTTTCCTGTTCATACCATCAAAAGCAATTGGTATAATCTATTTTTTGATGCTTAGTTAGGGTGTTTTCTTGTATATACCCGTCGCCTTTCAATCTGCTACGTTGTTGGCTGCGCTCGCTCACCCCAATCACCTGCTACTCGTAGGCCCATGGGGCTTAGCTTACTTGCCGCCTAGTAGCAACTTGAAATCCTTTGGGTATAAGGTGGAGTGGTGCGAAGGTACTGAAAAATAAAATACCTTCAATGGTCACGGGTATTAAGTATGACTCTTTAGTGACGAAAATGACGAATGCTGGTAAATACCATGGCAATACCAGCATCATTGGCTGCATTAATGACCTCTTGGTCTCTCATTGACCCTCCCGGTTGAATAATTGCGGTGATGCCTACACTAGTAGCAGCGTCAATACCATCCCTAAAGGGGAAGAAAGCATCGGAAGCCATTACGGAGCCTTTTACTTCCAGATTTTCATCAGAGGCTTTAATTCCGGCTATACGGGCGCTGTATATACGACTCATCTGACCAGCTCCAATTCCTATTGTTTGATTGTTGTGAGCGTATACAATGGCATTGGACTTAACAAACTTGCAGACCTTCCAGGCAAACTGCAAATCTCTCATCTCGGACTCGGATGGATGGCGAGCGCTTACAACTTTTAACTCAGTAGACGTCACCTGCCGCATATCTGCATCTTGAATCAAGAGTCCACCATGCACTCGCTTATAATCTAGGTAAGAGGTTTCTGTTTCAGAAAACTGGCCACAGCTTATTAAACGAATATTTTGCTTGTTTTGGAGAACGCTCACAGCTTCTGCGTCTACTTCTGGAGCAATGATAACTTCTACGAATTGCCGGTCAATTATATTTTGGGCGGTCACCCCATCAAGCTTGCGGTTAAATGCAATGATGCCACCAAAGGCGGATGTGGGGTCAGTCATATATGCTCTGCTGTATGCATCCAGTATATTTGCACCCAGTGCTACGCCGCATGGGTTGGCGTGCTTGACGATAACGCAGGCAGGCTGATCGAAGGATTTGACGCATTCAAGTGCTGCGTCTGCATCTGCGATATTATTGTATGAAAGAGATTTACCTTGATGTTGTTGAGCTTTGGCAATGGTGCCGCTAGCGGCGGTGTGCTCTGCATAGAAGGCAGCTTTCTGGTGGGGGTTTTCTCCGTAACGCATATCTTGAACTTTAACTAGTTGCTGATTAAATGTTCGAGGAAAAGGGCTGTTATTTTTACAGCCTGTGTGATCCAGATAGCCAAGATAATTAGCAATAGCTGCGTCATAACTGGCAGTGTGCTCAAAGGCCTTTACTGCTTGATTAAAGCGGATTTGCGAACTTATTCCGCCATTATTATTATCAATTTCCGTAATAATTAAATCGTAATCATTAGGATTAACAATAACGGTAGCCTCGCTGTGATTTTTGGCTGCTGCTCTGATCATGGCAGGGCCGCCAATGTCAATGTTTTCTATGGCCTGGGAAAAGCTGCAATCTGGGTTGGCAATGGTTTGTTTGAAAGGGTAAAGGTTGACAACAACTAGATCAATCGAGTGAATACCATGTTTGGCCATTATGGCATCATCTTGCCCTCTTTTGCCAAGGATGCCCCCGTGAACTTTAGGGTGCAGGGTTTTTACTCGACCATTCATCATCTCGGGGAAATCGGTATAGTCTGATACTTCAATAGCAGGGATATCGCTTTTAACGAGTAATGCAAAGGTGCCGCCAGTAGATAAAATTTCCACTGAGCGCTGGTGTAGAGCCCTTGCGAATTCGACGATACCGTTTTTGTCGGAAACGCTGATTAGAGCTCTGCGAATAGGATTGGTGTGCGAAACGCAAAGCATTATTTTTTACTCGCTTTATTGGGTGTTCGACCAGTTACTGCTGAGTACAGCATAGGCACTGTTAGGGTCGGTGGCAAGTTTTTAGTGCTATTTGAAATGTATTATAGAGATAACAGTTTGAAAATATACGAAGACGGCTGAGAAGCTGAACTTAAAGGGATACACCCGTTATTATTGAAGGTGGAAGTAGTCAATAACTCAATGCTTTAAGGAGGATGGGTATATACCGTGCTCTGTTTGAATGGGGTTGAGCAGTGTATACCTGTCCGCACTTAAAGAGTATTGGTTACTTGTATTAGGTTTTATATTAAACCGTATTGTTTCAGTTTTTTCCTGAGTGTTCCCCGGTTAAGTCCTAGTAAAGTTGCTGCTTTTGACTGGTTGCCCTGAACATAAGACATAATCGTCTCAAGTAGAGGTGCTTCCACTTCTGACAGAACCATTTCGTAAACGTTTGTGGCATCCTGTCCGTCAAGGTGAGAAAAGTAGTTGTTCATTGCCCTTTCTACGCTATCACGAAGTGTTTGCGTATCGGTTGCTTGGTGGCTTTCAAGGCGAAGGCAGTTGTGACAATTTTTTAATGACTTTTTCTCAGCTATAACTGGTAATTCCGACATGCTGGTATGTCCTTTCCGTTATCTGTAGCCGTAAGTTACAAGCTGTTTTCATTGCTGTTGGAGGCTACAATTATCAGTTTCTCTGCTATATGACGGTAAACGGCATTGTCATTGATGAAATATAAAAAAAGTTTTTATGCTGGCATCCTACGCATAGACTCTGTATAGGAAGCTTGCGAATAAGTGTCTCCTTTTGTTGTCATAACTAATTTTATTATATATATGCTCGTTACCATTGAAGGTGTGGGTGAGTGAGAACGGTTAACAGTCCCGCACTATCAAGGGTAGTGGGCCTATTTATCTGTAAATGTCGATAGTTGATATTCACTACCGGAAAATGGTCATTGCTATTCCATATAGGCTCTCATCAGTCTGTAGAAAGACTGCGTTATCGCATGTTTAGGGACTTATTCGCAGGTTCCTAGCGAATTAATTTTTTGATAACGGGTATCAAATGGTGATCAGTATTTCCTCTGGGCAGGGAGGCGAAAGCCTGATGTTTTCTATCCATTCCCTTTAAAGGTATGGGGTTGTTGACTGTTCTCGCTCATCCCATGCACCTAATATTTGTAGGAGCATGGGGGCTTTGTTCGTTTGTCGCCTACCCAACTGCAATGGTAACGACTATGTCTCAAGTACCAACTGATACTCGTCGTGTTCTATGCCTACCATTCTGGCACTGGTATAAGTGCGTTCATAGACTTTTTTTGATTTCGCAAATGATGTTATATTGATATTTGCGGCCACTAGAGTAGAGATAAATAGAGATGCCTCAGCAATGGTATCGTATTCTGCTTCTTCATTAAACATGTATATCCGTTACATTACTATTAAAGAAATGTGAGAGTAGTGGCAAGCTAGCTAAGCTCCCCATTATCCTGCGAGTAGTAGGTGGCTGGGGCGAGTAAGCGTAGCCATCAAATTAACGCTTTAAAGGGAAATTAGTATAGGCTTTGATCCTAGTATTGGATATCTGTGGTTTCTCCCAGCTGGACTTTCTCTGGGTGATTGCGGTGATTGCGGTGATTATGGTTTCAATAATGACTGGAATAGTAGTGGATGTAATCATTATTTGGAGTATATTTTTAACTAGTACTGTTTTTTAGTAAAAAAGACACCGTAGTGTTGTACGCACTTGGCGTATTTAAATATGAAGTGTATTATCTAAGATAGTAGAAGAAGGTGGGGGCAGCTGAAGGTACGCTACTGCTCTTTTTCTCTGGTAAAAGATGAGTGATGATGAATTAGGTGAGATTAAAGCGGAGATGGGCACACAATAGAGTATGAGTATCGGATGTTAACGATAAATCTGATGCATTCTTTTTTTCAAAGGTCTTTTGGTGAGCTATGTCGTTACATTGGTTACTCATGCAAAGGTCTGAGATAGTATGGTCTACTACGTCCAATGATCGATAATAAGGTAGCCCAATGTCCAAAATGCAGCACTGCTTTTCGGATAACTCAGAAACAGTTTAATGCCGCTAATGGTGCAGTCCGTTGTGGCTCTTGTTTGTTTGTCTTTAATGCTGACCAACCCCTTAACAACAGTAATCAAGCCGAGTTTCAAAAAAAAGATCCTAAATCTCAGGTTCGGCATAGTGAAGGTGATGTAGGGGTAATAGTTCGAAAAAAAAAATCCCCCACAATTCCATACAAATTTTTTAGCTCCAAGGCCAGAAGTTTTGAAAAAGCACTAGGAGCATCCAAAGTACCAGAGGTTCCAGAGGTACCAGACGTACCAGAGGTGCCAGAGGTGCCAGAGGTACCAGAAATATCAGAAAAATCCAAGTTATTTACTTTTAAGCATCATACTACTCTGACACGTCAGAAGCAGGAAAAGCCACCTATAGAAATAAAGAGTAATAGGGGGGCAGTTTGGTTGTTCCGGCTCCGCTGGTGCAGCTTTATTACACTGTTAATGGCTTTAATTTTAATTCAATATATTTTTTTCAATAAAGATACTCTCGCCTTGGACGTTAGGTATCGAGGTTTCTATACTGCGCTATGCCAAAAGATAAATTGTTCACTTCCACCGCTCCTTAGCATTGATAGCATTAAAAGTCTGGAGATGGTGGTGCGGCAGCACCCAAAGCAAAAAGGGGTGTTACTGATTGATGCAGTAATTATCAACGAAAGTCCATATTCGCAGCCATTTCCACGGCTAGTACTAAAATTCTCAGATATCAACGGAAAAATGGTAGCTAGTAGAGTGGTGAAGCCTAATGAATATTTGGGTGGAGAGCTTGTCGGCACAAAAGATATGCCTAGTAATGAACCAATTAGGCTGGGATTGGAGATTATTGATCCTGGGAAACATGCAACTAGCTATGCTTTAACATTTCTTCTGAATACGCCACTATAATTCATGCCTTTACCAGCTCTATTCCTATGCTTGTTACTCTTGAAGGTGAGAGGTTGTTGACTGCTCTCATTCACCCCAATCACCTACTACTCTTAGGCTCATGAGGGCTTCGTTTCTTTGTAGCTTACCCCTAACTTCAATGGTAATGGTATAGTGTGTGGCTTTATGACGTTGTAACTCTATTTATTTCCTCTAGGGTGGTAAGGCCTTCAATAACTTTGATAAGGCCAGACTGACGCAAGTCATTAAAACCTTCCTTTTGTGCAACCTTTGCTATCTCGATGGAGTTGCCGTCTTCCATAACAATGGATTGTAATTTGGGTGTCAGTTTTATTACTTCATATACGCCTACACGGCCTTTGTAACCTTTGTTGCATTGATCGCAGCCAGTGGGGCCATATAATACCAGTTTTTTGAGCTGGCTCTCTGTAAACCCCTCACTAATTAGGGTCTCTCTGGGAACCTTTATTTCTGCTTTGCAATATGAGCAAAGTCTTCTGGCTAGGCGTTGGGCAATGATCAAACTCACAGATGTGGCGATATTGAATGAGGGAACACCCATGTTTCTGAGTCTGGTCAGGGTTTCAGGTGCACTATTTGTGTGCAGGGTGGACATAACCATGTGACCAGTTTGGGCTGCTTTTATGGCAATGGAGGCAGTGTCAAGATCTCGAATCTCTCCAACCATGATGATATCAGGATCCTGCCGAAGAAAGGCCTTAAGGGCTTCAGAAAAGTCCATTCCTTGTTTTGGGTTTATATTAACCTGATTAATGCCTTCCATGTTTATTTCTACTGGGTCTTCAGCAGTGGAAATATTTCTTTCTGTGGTATTTAGTATGTTTAGGCCAGTATAAAGTGAGACAGTTTTACCAGAACCTGTTGGGCCTGTGACCAATATCATCCCTTGGGGTTGATTGAGAGCGTCAAGGTACATCTCTTTTTGAGCAGGTTCATATCCCAGCGCGTCGATGCCCATTTGTGCGCTGGAAGAGTCTAATACCCGTAGAACAATTTTTTCGCCCCATAGAGTTGGGCAGGTATTAACCCGAAAATCTATGGATTTTGTTTGTGATATTTGGAGTTTTATTCTTCCATCCTGGGGTTTTCGACGTTCTGAAATATCCATTTCAGACATAATCTTTAAGCGAGAGGCGATTTTGAGAGCAAGTGTGACGGGTGGGCGTGTAACCTCTTGGAGTACACCGTCTGTACGGAATCGGACACGGTAGCTTTTTTCATAAGGTTCAAAGTGTAGATCAGAAGAGCCGCCCTTAATAGCGGAAATGAGCATTTTATTGACGAACTTCACAATGGGGACGTCAGCACTATCAGCATCTTCTTCTAGGTCCGAACTTGCAGTGGTATCTGCCCCCTGTATTTTATTAACGTCGTCATCGTCATCATTTGTTAAAGCATTGTCGGGGTCGTCAATAATTTTAAGGATGAACCTTTGTAACTTACCTTCTTCAGCAATAATGGGGTTTATAGTAAGTCCTGTATTAAATCGGACTTCTTCAAGAGCTTCTTCTTGAGTTGGATCAGTCACAGCAACAAAGAGGTGCTTGCCTTTGTTTAGTATTGGGGCTATGTGATGCTTTCTGATTAGTTTAAATGGGATAAGGTCTTTGGGTACGATGTCTATATCTACTGCATCGAGATTTAGCACAGACAAGCCAAACTCCTTACTGGTTATTTCTGCAATACTGTTTTCTGTTACAAGTTTTTTTGAGATAAGGTAGTGTGGTAGCGAGATTTTGTCCGTCAAAGCTTGCTGAATGGATGAGCGCATTTGCTTTTCGCTTAGTATGCCTTCTGTCACTAATCGTCCGGCTAGCCCAGTGATTGGTTTATCTGCCATGTTTGCTATAACCCATAATAAAAGTTGAAGCGTATTTTAATCGTTACCATAGACCACTATAGCGAGCCTAAGAAATGTTCTCAATCTTCTCTTAGATAGAGTCAAGTGCTATTAATAAAGTTGCAAGCTAATTCTTTTTATGGCTGAAACTTTGTTGAGAGGCTGTCGTATATACCCAAAGGATTTCAAGTTGCTACTAGGCGGCAAATAGGCGAAGCTCCATGAGCCTAGAGTAGTAGGTGATCGGGGTGAGCGAGCGCAGCCAACAACGTAGCAGATTGAAAGGCGACGGGTATATACCAGCGATCATTGAAAGTGTTAGTAGGGCCGAGTTCATATACTAAGTGCGACACCCAATTTAATAAAAACGATGAACTGCGATATCCATAGTTTTTTGCTCCAATCACGAAGTAAAAACCCATGAAGTATCAATAGCTCACCGAGGTGATAGATATATGATAGTCGCGCTAAAATGGCAAGGATTAAGTTTTACGGACATTGCCACAGCTATCGGAAAACACCGAAGTACCATATATCGAGAATTTCAACGCAATACTTGTTGGCATAAGAATGGCTCTATCGACCCATCATGGCACAGCAAAGGACAAGAGCTCGACGTCGACGCGCAAGGAGAAGCCAACATTTTACAGAATAAGGATTACGTGATTATTAGGCAACTCTTACATAAACAATAGAGTCCTGAACAGATTACGGGTTACTTAAAACGGATAGGTGTACGTTGCTTTAGCCATGAAGCTATTTATCGATATATTTGGCGTGATAAAAAGAAAGGCGGCTTGCTATGGAAGCACTTGCGTTGTGCTCAAAAGCGAAGACGTAAATGCTACAAGGCTTATGATAGTCGAGGCAGGATTGCCAATAAGCGCAATATATACCAGTCGCCTTTCAAGTTGCTACGTTGTTGGCTGCGTTCGCTCACCCCGATCACCTGCTACTCATAGTCTCACGGGGCTTCGCTTACTTGCTGCCTAGTAGCAATTTGAAATGCTTTGGATATATAAAAAAGTTGAAGAAGTGACTAATTGCCCTTATTACTTTGCCAACCCACATCACTCATGGGAACGTGATACGAATGAAAATACCAATGGTTTGATCAGACAATACTTAGTTATGGGAACATCAATGGCAGGGATAACTCAGCAACGATGTAATATCATCGAGACCAAATTAAATACAAGACCAAGGAAGCGGTTAGCTTATAAAGCACCGGAGGAATGCTTTTATGAATAACTACTTTTGTCGCACTTCAAACTTGATACTAAAAAATATAAAGCTTATGATTACTTATCCAATGACAACAGGTCGTAATTTTGATGAAATCCTTCGTGTGCTTGATTCCACGTGGCTTATAGCTAAATACAAAATTGCCACGCAAGTGAACTGAAACCAGGTGAAGATGTTGTTATCGTGCCATCGGTTAGTAATGGAGATGCCGATAAAATATACCCAGAAGACTGGAAAATGGTAAAACCTTACCTTAGAACAGTGAAGCAGCTCAGATAATGCATAACAAAAAATTAATAGGTAGGATTCAAGCATCACTATGTTTGCGAAACAAAAAAACTAGCCTCTTTTGCCAGCCGCTATTTTGGCGTTATGTGTAACAAAATGGAAGCGCCAATGAAGTACATCACGCAGACACTCCTATTACTTGCTTTATTTATTCCTATGACTAATAATACAGGGTGGAGAGATAAAAGGGCAATATTTTACAGCAGTAACACCAAATCATTAAAATACATAACAATCCCATACACTCGAACCCCCATAAGAGTCATATCTTTTGCTATCGCAAAAAGCTACGCCACTTATGGGAGGAAGCTGATAATGGCGCATTATGTGTGATACTGAGGAATCCCTATGAGTGATGTGAAATTCTCAAAATCCGAAATTGATTCTATTGTAGTAAATATAAAGACTTACTTTGAGGATGAGTTAGGTCAAGAAATAGGAGGGTTTGAAGCAGAGTTTCTAGTTGACTTCCTTGCTAAAGAAATAGGTCCATATTTTTATAATCGTGGTCTGTCTGATGCACACGCTTTGTTCACCGAAAAATCAGATGAAATTAGCTATTTAATTCAAGAATTAGAAAAACCTACGGTGCTATAAATCACATAACAAGGCCAGTCAAGAAAAACGTCAACGCGGTTCTGTCTTTTTGTTAGTTGCGCTGTTATTCCTTTACACAAAAAACCACTCCACTTTTCCGTACCATGATGGCGGCGTTAGGAGATAGAGGTGAATATGAAATATTTATTATGTAAATATGGAGAGAAGACTATTGCGTTTCTTATTATACTTACATTGCTTGTTAATTGGGAAATCTTAGCAATTGTAGGTTCAGATGGATCAACTATTGTTGATAATGTACTACTAATTGTATGGATAATATTGTTATTTACGTCTGCGGTAGGATTATATAAAAAACAAAGCTGGGGATTTGTCTTCTTTTATCCTGCGATAATATTAACAACAATCGGATTTTCAATATGTATTATTCCTTTTGGACTTAGTATTGTCCCTATGGAGTTAAGACCTTGGGTAATGATGACTATCAACTCAATTGTTCTATTAGTTACTATTTGGATGCAGTTGGCAAAATCCAAGAGCCCCATAAGCGAAAGACCTAAGGGAGCATGCAATTAAGGACTCGTAATGAGATAATCCCTGTTATTGCTCTTTGATGGAATGAGCCATGGAACACCAGCTCAGCTTCGCCGATGCTGGATTCAAGCAATAGCTCTTTTTTATTATGGGCATGTGTCGTTCATCTGTATTGCTGGACTTTTTGGCTGTCACTCTACGCTAACTCGCTACTGTCAGCACAGTAGCCATCATCACGGTGTTACCACTCAGCACTCCCGTGACAAAGAGCTCTTACTGATGTTTAATAACACAGCTATTTCTTTCTGCATGTAGTCTGCTCCAAGTAGAGCCTAAATCTGATACCATTGCCCTTAAGTCAGCTGCTTGTATTGCCTAGTTTGAGTACTCATTCTTGGCTTCCATTTTTAGTGTGAGAGCTGCAAATATACCGGCAGCTGGCTCACCTATAAAATTGCAGTCAATTGCACTTATTATATTAAGCCAGCGTTGGTTATACTGAGGTCTCAGAGAGTAAATAATATGAAAAACGTAAATTACACTAAATTTATTTTAGTTCCGTGGTTGTATGTAGTAATAATATCCGGTTGTCATTATGACAAGCCTAAACTCCATGATCCATTATGGCTATCTGGAACTTGGAGTGAAAATATACAACAACCAGCCTATGACAATAAGACTGGGAGGCCTGTATTTATGGTCACTACTTTTAAAAATGGCATTATTAAGTATTCTCGTCTAATTGAGATATCTGAAGGGAAATATCAGATATATATTGATGATTTTTGTTTAAAAGAAAAAAGCTGCTATGATAAAGGTTCACCTGTTTACTACAAACAAGATGGCGACGACATTTTAGTGGTTCATTGGAAAGCAAAATACTTTCCATGGTACACAGAAAGATACTCAAAGAGAGGTGATACCATTGTTTATAGACCTAACAAAAATATGTCTAGATTCAACAAAGTATATGTGCCTGTTTCATATAATGATGATTGAAATTCCAAGTGCATCACAGCTTAAGCTGCTAACGCAGCCTTGTGTTCACCCATTATCAGGGCTGGTGTTTTGAAATTAAAATCTTTTCTTGGCCGAGAATTAAGCCGCATCAATGCTAAAATCTCTACAATCAACTCTGTCAACATACGCCCTACCTAATTATTATCACTCATCTTTACATAAGCCTACACAGATGCCCCCAGAATCGCACCTCTTAGAAGCCACTCCTTTTCAGGACGGTGTCATTATTACCGATATTGATGCTCTTCCATCGATCACTTTGGAATACAGCTTCGGAAACTTTATAAACAAAGACAAACCTTATCGTTATCAGTATTTACAACAACATTTTGGCCAAGCCTTCGACGGCTACTCATTCTATGGCCAACAGGACAGCAAAAATCAATCGCCGGAAGACATGCTGCACTCCTTTGTATTTTCTGATTTCTACCCTATCCAACAGTATCCGGTTGAATTCCAACCCTATCTCAGTAAAGAATGGCAACTAATCACCGAAAAAGTGAGAGCCATTGAAATCAGTATTTTACAGCAGTTTTCACTGCAGCATACTCTACAACAGCAATCCATGGGGCATATGATGTCGGCAAATTTTTACCCCGCCACTGACCAGCTAGCTAATAACACTGAAAACACGACCCGGTTATCGGAACACCCCGACGTATCTTTAATGACTGTATTTCCCTTTGGCATAGATCAAGATTTCGAATATCAACTCAGTAATGGTAGCTGGCAACAGATAGCCGTCACCAACAAAGTCATCGTTTTTTCGGGCTATCTGATGGAATGGCTGACTCGCGGAGCCATCAAGGCACTGAATCATCGAGTCAGGCTAGCCACTCATGGCGATCAACCGCGTTATTCCTTTGCGTTATTTTCTCTACCCTATCCGCAATCGACGATAAGCCGTAGAGCTTCTCTCGACAGCGCAGTCATTGAAAGTATTACTGCCGAGCAATATTTTCAACAATATCTGAATCTCTGGGATTATTGAAACGGCCCTTAAAAGTTAACTGTAAACTTCAAGCCATAGCTGCGAGGCTCACCAAGCTGAGTGTAAGTCCTGTTGGCCCAATTTCCATAGTTATCGCGAGGGTCAAGCACCAAAATACAGACCGTGTACGGCATGGTCTTTATCTAGCAAATTACGGCCCCAGACGTTGACGCTTACTGAACCCGACTGCCAGTTTAAATTGGCATTCACCAAGGTGTAGCTATCCAGTTTGTCATCATGTTAATAACCGTAGTAACTATCACCTTGACCTTCGGCTTCGACTCGAGCCAATAACTGCTTAGTAATCATTTACTCATTCCCACGCTTCTGCGTGGGAATGCACATCTATAGTTTCCATTGCTCACACGTCCATCAACCGTCTTGCTCTGTATGTATTCCCACTCAGGAGCGTGGGAACAAGACAATGGTTTTATTCATCAGCTTCTACTGCCGTGAAATGTGATGTAAGCATCATGCTATTATTGCTAACTTTATCGATTACCTCTGTGTCAATCTTATATTTTCCGAGTGGCTCGTCAGACTCGATTATGATCTTAATATATTCAGTACCTGCACTGATACTACCATTTGGCGCAGGTATACCAGACAATACTACCATATCCGTGAAGTCAGAGAAAACCGTTCCGTCTGGTTGATACACTGTGATATTCATTACTAGGTCACATTTGCCCTCTGCATTGACAGCGCAGCCTCCGAAAACAACAAAAGCTGTAATTTCTTGATTTCTTTTAATTTTATTTAATCCTGGGGAATGTATGTTTTGTATGAGAGTGTCTATGTTTGTTAATGCTTCTAATCCCGTATCTGTAATTGCTAAATGAGCGACCAGCTCACCAACTGATTTCAGATTGTCAGAGTCAGGGATGGGATTTCCCTGTTTATCGAGCCATCCAGCTTTGGCTAATGGTGAAAGCAGAATAAACGCTGATAGCAGTAAGGTGGTTATTTTCTTCATTGTTGTTTCCTGTTACACATACGACCCAAATCAGCTGTGTAGTAAACGTGGCGAGGCTTTTGCTGCCGCAAATGGCGCGCCATGTTTGCTGCATCAGCTGAATTTGAATTGTGTACGCCCAGCATGGGCATGAACTAATGAGGCGGAAGTCCTCTGTAGGAAGATCACCGCCTTTAGCGACAAACCTCTATTAGATGCGAATTACTAGCGAATGGCAAGGGCGTATCTGCGAAGCTACGTCTGAAGGAAGCCCTAGGCAAAACTGCGAGCTGATGAACAAAAATATCATCTAGGCGTAGGCTGAAGGCAAGTTTACTCGTTCCCACGCTCATGCGTAGGAACAAAACAGTCTATGTTTCTTATCATCTATGCTAACTTCATACACACGCTTTTCATAAACTTGCTTAAGGTGGTGTGTAATATAGTAGTTGTGTGGGCTCATCATGGTTTAGACAAAATAAAATCAAAATGGTTGTCAGGAAAATCAAGATGGATCGAGTCAGGTTTAATTAAGCTAAAATTGTCAAGAAGTGAATTGCTCAGATTGTTTAACTGAAGATTCTTGCTAACTAAGCTTCTAAACGAAGGTGCAACATCTATGGTTAGCTGTGTTATTAAGGCTAGCGCCGGCGGTGCGTGTACGGCTGGCACTCAAGTCTACGTAATAGTTGCTACAGGTCATGTGACCTCGATCATTGGGGCGAATATGTCACTAATTGGTGCCAGGTTTTTAGAGACTGTAGCGAGCGGTAACCCTGTAAAAGTCGCACAATAAAACAATTTTATTCATTAATAATACGGGGATTAAATTATGAGCGCTGGCCTAGATTTAGCAGAACGTTTGTTGAAAAATAAAGAATCGGAAATCTACAATAAAGAGTACCCCGTGATAATGTATGACAAGATTTTAGACATTGATACCGAGGTTAGAGGGGAAGCATCCGTTATCGACGTAACACTAAACAGACAGGTAGCTAATCTAGACTGCGGCCTAGTTGTTCAGTTCACAAACGCTGAAATACAGCCAGCGTACGAAGCACTACAGGCCAGGGCTTTAGAGGGGGCATATGAGGAATGCCAGCACTCAATTAACAATCAAATGTTATTCGGTACTAAAGATATCGGCGGGGATAAAACCGGCCTATATAATGATTCCAGAGTTGATAAATCATTGACCGGTATTGATCTTGACGCTCTGTCAGCTACCGGCGCGCAGGCAATCGCTACCGTTTTCGATAAAGCAGACAAATTAATCAGGGTTAACTCCAAAGGTCTCTACAGAATGGAACAAATAGTCGTCCCAGATATCGCGCGACTTGCAACTACGCTAGTTGGTAATCTAGTTGGTAATCAAGTGCTCAGTTTGTATAAGTTCCTCGAAAAATCGTTTAAAGATATCACGATTTTAGAAGACCCAAAATTACTAACCGCGGGCGCTTCTGGCAAAGATCGAATAGTAGTTATGAGCAGGAAAAAGAAAGCGGTGGAGGGCGTTCTGCCTAGCCCACCTGTATTTGGGCAGCCGGTCGTGAACGTTCGAGGGATAGCCATCCCGATTGATTATAAATGCGTCGGGACGGTGATCTGGGATAGCTCAGGCATGGTATATATGGATTTAGCATAAGGGTCTGGGGGGCTTTCGCCTCCCTTTTTTTAACTTTATCTCGTTCCCACGCTCCTGCGTGGGAATGCATACCTCACTCACCATTGTCGACAAACCTCCAGCAAGCCCTGTTCTCCTAAATAATCCCTAGCACTGGAATAACGCCAATGCTCTGCCTTATCGACATAACCACGCTTAACGGGGTTATTGTGGATAGAGTCGATTTTGTTTGGGTACGTGTAAAAACAGGGACCCAGTGGAGCATGGTTAAAGTGACAAAGTGCGGCAATTCTTGGCTGGTTATTTTGTAGCGGCTTCTACCCATTAATTAGGTTCCGTATGCATCCCCACGCTGGAGCGTGGGAACTAGAGAATTTAATTGCAAGATACTTACGAGCTGGGTTTATCGATAACCAGTTCTTCCACGAGACTCGAGAAGGTGTACCGCAAGGCGGGCCATTATCGCCATTGCTGGCAAACATTCTACTCGCCCGAGCCGGCTCTGTACGCCGCCTATCTGTTCGGCCTTGTGCTTGCCTATGCCTATATCCACGTTCGCCAGTATTCCTTGCCAACTCACGGCTCACGTGGACTGGTTGGTGCCAATGATCTTCGCTATCTCCCCTTTGGCTGCCACCGCTTTTCTTTAGTGCGGAAATCTGGCATCGTTGTTGGTAAGCCAGTTGTTGGTAAGTTATCGTCATCACTTCATCTATTGCCGGAGAAAAGGGTAGGGCTTACCTTCAGCCGGCCCTTTCTTCTACCTAGTCAAGTGATGCACTTCAGATTTGAATCCGCCTTTCAAAGTGAACCCTTTATTGGCTGGGCAACTCCTTTTGTAAGTAGTGCCCCACTTTCCATAAGGTATAGTGTGGGCCATACAGGATAATCTATAACATTTCCTGATTGTGTATAGACTTTAGTTATGTTAGTATCTAGCTTACCCCCTATAGCTGGAAACTTTATATGCATAGGCGGGTCTTGACACAACATCCCAGTCATGCATGTATTCAAAGCCTTATCAAAATTATCAAGGCACTTAGAATGTTCGAGTTTGTATTTTTTCATCATATCTTGAAGAACCTTTTTGTCACGAAACTTATCTTTTGTAGCAAATTTTGTATTGTCGTTATCAAAATCAAATAAGATATCTTTCAACGATACTCGAGTTGAATTATCCCTCGCGTCCTTAAGTGGAGTAGATGACTGTAATGCATCAACACGTTCCCCCCAGCTATGAAAAGAATTTAATACATATTCATTAATCATTTCAACGAACTTAGTGTCAGTAAATGGAGTGGCGCCATCCGTTAATTCGAACTGGAGGTCAGTCCACTCATTGTCGTACATAGCTGCAAATTTATCCGAAACTTTCGTTGGTCTAGCTGGGTCACCTAAGTTAGCAATTTCCGGATTATTGTCATTTAGACGTTTTCCAGCTTGCTTGCTCAGCGCATTCGTAAGTTTATCATTTAGGACTTTCAATTCTATATACGCTTGCAAATTAACACCAGAGTCTAATTGTCTTTTTATGTCATTGAATTCTGCACGTAATGTATCTTCCTTACTTTGATTCTTATCAGAAGCAGGAATGAGACGTAAAAGTCTAGTTATATAATTATCACACTCAGCAAGATCATTTTGTGCTCGTGTTTTATACGTATCTATAGCATTCTCACTAAGTGCTTGGAGTCTTTCAGCACTCAGAGTATCAAGATGATATGGATTATTGTGAGTGGGTTCTGAATCACTACGTACAATGTTGTTTTTTACATCATCCTTTGTCTTCTTGTCTTTTATCTCAACAGCCTCTGCTAATACCATATCCACTAAATCCATCATATTTGGATCGGTAATATTTTCAGTGTTTGTTGGAGGATTCACTTGTTTTGTTTCTTTAGTTTTACTGTGTTCATCCATTGATTGAGTGACTGTTTTTTCAGCTGTTTTTTTTGGTTTTTTTGTTTTATCGCCTTCAGATGCTGGTTGAACTACTCCTTTAGCAGACAGTGCTTTTTTAGATTCTATCGTCCAATCCTTTGCTGAGATCGACTTATCCTTTGTTTTGTTAGACCTCATGACATAATTCTTGAGGGATATTATACTTTTAACAATCCTCCCTAAAAAATTTAAAATTCTATTACCTGTCCTACCTTCAGCTTTAGAAGCTGAATGAATAGCAGATGCCACAGTATTCAATAGATTGAACTTCATATCTCTTATCCTTTTATTTTAAATGCTTGAATTCGGGACTAAAACTAGAAATAATTACTTTAACCCAATACAGCGCAAAGCCCTGCAAGGTTAAATACACATTTCTCAGTATTTCACTTACAGTGAATTTCCATAATATTGAAAATAGAACAGTATGACACTGAATTTTTTACCCTTGTAGCGAGTCTGTATTCTGTAGGCTATGCTATAAACCAGGAAACAACTCTCAAGAAAACTCTGCGATCTGTTAACAAAAGACATAGTCTTCCCAATATTAATTGATTCGAGTATACAGTGGCCTGCTGGCGACTGGTAAAAGCAACTTTGATGTGACAGAGAATATACGCAATGATGACATGTTCAAACACTACACGGGAATTCGGCAAATGCCATCTTTAGGTAGCTACGGCAGAGGTGGTAGTTGATCTGAGTCTCCAGCCCTCCCGAGCCTACTAGATAAACACAGTTACATTGCACTGGATATTGATGCTTTCCCCATAGATATAGTGACACCAAAAAAGTATGGTGTCGTCTATGCCTGCAAGTGTCATGATGACTATGCTCCTCTCTCAGCCTACCGAACAGAAATGCAGGTATTTTGTGCAATCTACATACCGACTCTCAATACTCGCAGAAAGAATTAATACCATTTTTGAAGCAGGTTGGTTACAGGGCATCTCCAAAGCCCCAATCCTGATAATGATTCACAGCGGCCATGATGCCGAGGACATCCGCAGGAAAGTAACACGTCACGGCGATATGGATCACATCATCAAACTCCATCTACACAGAACTTATACGGTAGGAAAGTGGTGATTATTATTTTAAAAGCCAAGTGTCGTATGGTGTTCAGTCGGAAGTAGCAACAGGTTTCATGCGTTTCCCCTAGAATGATAATATATTTATGTAAACACCGATATGGCTTGCAGGCTGTCTCAATCGTTAACAATAGGGTGTAGATGGGTTACTTAACACATTCAGCCACGCTACCGCCCTTCTATCCATATTTTAGAATATTTAGGCTGTACCGCGCGACTTTCTGTCTTCTGTAGAGACAAAAGCCCTAAGTACTTAACTTTAAAGACATAACCAGTGTCATATAACACTCAGACAAGGTAACTTACGCAATCTATTATCCCAGAATAGGTGATGTTTGTAAAAGAGGACAGAAATCAACGCATTAGCCGAAAATTTTAAAGCTTATTTGCCCTGCATCAAGCCAGTATAACCATCAATGAAGAGTTTACTCCACTCCCCTTAGGTAGTCTATGTTGGCCGAATTTATATACTAAGTGCGACACCCAATTTAATAAAAACGATGAACTGCGATACCCTTAGTTTTTTGCTCCAATCACGAAGTCAAAACCTAGAAGTATCAACAGCTCATCGAGGTGATAGATATACCCAAGTGTATTGAAGATGCTTGATTTTTTTAGTGGTTTTTCTTCAGACTACATTCATATGGTGCTTGATGGTGCGGGTTATCACCACTCAAAGGAGGTGGTTGAAGAGGCTGAAAAACAAGGTATAAAGCTTCATTATCTACCTCCGCATATACCCGTCGCCTTTCAAGTTGCTACGTTGTTGGTTGCGTTCGCTCACCCAGATCACCTACTACTCGTAGGCTCACGAGGCTTCGCTTACTTGCTGCCTAGTAGCAATTTGAAATGCTTTGGGTATAATAATCCAAATTTGAATCCAATTGAGCGACTGTGGAAAGTAATGAATGAGCACGCGCGAAATAATGAATATTTAGCGAAACCGGAGGAGTTTCGACAGAAAATAAATCAATTCCTTGATGATACGTTGCCTAAAATGGGGGCTTTGTTAGTTAGTAGAATTAACGACAATTTTCAGAGACTCAACTCTGCATCTTGAATTCACTTGGGTATAGTAGGAACCACACAACAGCAGTCGTCAGTAGCCCCATCAGTTTATCCATCCGTCAAGGTTCGTCATATGTGTGGACTCCAAATCAAAGCCCCGACTTTTTAGATTGCCAAACATGGTTTCAATACTCCAGCGCTTATTATAGTCATCTATTATGCTGCCTGGCTTTTTAGTAGCTACGACGATCAACAATCCTTTCAGAGTTCGATGGGCTGCAATATAGAGCGGTACTCCAGATACTTTCTTTTTGCTATGCCACGTTACTGTTTGATTAATACTAACGCTTCTGCATAGATTGCCAATGGCAATATTTTTGCTTCGATGTTCCACCACATTATTGCTTTTAACCCGAATTCTGCATGACAGTTTGTTTTGACATAAGCAGTCTAACCATTCGTGGCCTATAAGCTCACGATCTGCCAGAAGGTTATCAATTCTCTTTATGGGAATGAGGTTTAGTACACGCTCCATTACCGCTATGCGTTCATAGGTATTGGAGTTTCCTCCTTTTTTGTCAAGACACTCCCAAACAATGAGAATTGAGGTTCCTTGCCAAGCAAATGATACCACCAGATAGTTGACGTTTTTGGAGCCATGCTTCCAGTTGGTTCTTCCATGCACGGGTAAAGCGATCCATGTTCAGGCAGCTCAGAATCAGCTCACCTAGCTGCTAAATACTGTAGTCATAGTCAGCAAAAAAAACGCTTTATACCCAAAGCATTTCAAATTGCTACTAGGCAGCAAGTAAGCGAAGCCCCGTGAGCCTACGAGTAGTAGGTGATCGGGGTGAGCGAACGCAGCCAACAACGTAGCAACTTGAAAGGCGACTGGTATATACGGCGATAACTGGACTCGCTGTAAAACTCTTCTTCTACAAGGTACAAGTTAGTGGAACGGCTACGCAGTAAGGCCATTACAAACTGTGCAATGAAGGTGATCATAGCTTAATGCAAGGCTAGATGAGCCTTAAGCTTCTTGACCAATGAACTGACGTCTTTCATGCTCAACAACCATAACCTATTCTGGAGTAAAAGGCCGTGCAGGTTACCTTGTCTGAGAGTACGTCTTGCTAAATTATGCCTTGAAAATCAAGGTCTTCAGGTTTTTTGTCCCGTACATAGGGGTGTCATATTCTATTTCTTTTCTATGATTGATATTTGCTATTTATTTGTTTTCCTGTGCTATTTTAGGTGATGTTTTTATGATGCCGTCTAAACAAGTAGATTTAACATAAAGCGCAGATGTTACATTAGCAAAAAAGTACACAGCTTCTTCATCATTTTCTCTCATCAATGGGGTTGGGCAGACTTTTTCTGCTATCATCTCTTCATACATATTACTTTCCGATCCACTGGCCATGAAGCGCAGACCATTCCGAATCAAATGAGCAGCAAGCAAATAACTGCTTGGTATGGGTAGGGTTACTGAAAGCTCGTCATAGATGGAAGAAAACAAACGACAATATTCTTTGTTTTTCGAGATTACTATTATTTGCTCATCTTTTTGAATATAATACAAACCGTCATCCATGCTTTTTATATGACCTAGTAAGTCACTGGATTTTACTATTAAAGGATAGTCCAATACAGTTGTCACAAAATCAATAGAGTTACTATCCACTTCTGCAAATGAGTGGAGAAATCTACGTAGTACTTGTTCAGAAGATCTCGCTTGCATGACTCCACGTTTATTTTTATTTTTTGTTGTACTGAAGATGCATTCAGTTATTCTTACCATACAATTTATTCTTTCTATATCGTCATCGACAAGTAGATTATTTGTCTTTGATTCTGTTAATTTCTTTAGATCAATTGCATTAAACCATTGGTAATACTTGTTTGAAAAATTATGAAGAAATGTTAGATACTGTGTTTCGTTGTTCATCCAAATGGAGTAAATGTATCCTGCGCATAACATGTGGTTAATGATATTAGTATTGAGTGAACGTATAGACCATGAGTTTTGTTTGTCCATGGTTGCTATACGAGACAGTTCCTCCATAAAGCATGTTTGCATGTTTCGTCTATTTTCACGATCATAACGCATTGCAGAATGTATGGTGTCTAGCATCGTGTTATCTTTTAAACATATGCTATGTTGATAACAGTTAAACATGAAGGACTTTAGAAAACCATATTCCATGTCACCCATGTTATAGCATGGATTGTTTTTTTTGAAAAGATTGCTTAACTCCATGCCTTTTTTGAATCTAATGTTAGTAGACTGTTTCAAAACATTTTCTAAGCTGGGTAAATCTAATTCAGAACTGTTTTCATCTTGAGCACTACATTCATACCATTCCATTATTTTTTCTTTGTCTGGATGAGTATCAAGTCTGTTTCCCGTTATTATAAGCTCATTACCGCTGTTTGCAAGTTCAATTAGAATAATCTTTTGTGTAATCTCCCTGATCAATTGTCTATCCAATAAAATGGAAATAACGGGTCTGCAACCTAGTAACCCACCACTGTAATATTGATTCGAAGTAGGGCTATTTTCGCTATATAAACTGTCAGTGTGCTTTTGTTGTATTATGGCGTCTTGCTCACTGGCTGTATTATTGCCTGTGTTGAAATCAAGGCCTGTTTTTTGGTTTTTAAGTGAGGTATAACTAGAACCTTCATTTAGACAAGCAGCAGCATTGACACCAAAACCATCTGTAGTGATCGTAGCAGGGGGTGTAAAACCCTCATCATTAAGCATTTTAGAATCACACTGGAGGGACGTAGTAGGTGCGGACGCGAAGGCGGCACTCTTATTACTATCAGTTCCGTTATGTGTTATGACTGCGTGGGCATCAATAGCCATTCCAAAAAGAAGGGTAGTAATAATAACTGTTTTATTAAACATTAAACTTTCCTGATAGGCCATTGCATGAGTAGCCGCCATAGCGGTGTTGCTCTCAAAATGGCCGTGTGAAAAAAAGAACTCATCTGATTTATCGTTAAAATCTTGTTGAATTCACGGATAAACTTGTCCTAATCTGGCAAGATATTTGCATAAACTTGCCGTGTACGCCCAGCATGGGTCTGAATTAATGAGGTGAAAGTCATCTGTAGGACGGTCACCATCTGTAGCGATTTATGCTGCTATTAGATGCTAGCTACTAACGAATGTCAAGGGCTTACTGCGAGCAATTCTACCGCAAAGCGGAGAGCTGATGAACAAACGCATCATATGAGGCGTAGGCTGAAGGCTAGTTGGCACAAGATGACAAAGCCGAGTAGTCAAACGCCCGTCGTAATGGTTGGAGCACGGTGAAGGCCTGAGCATTAAGATAAAGGAGGAGCTATGCCCAGCTTGAGAGCACAAACGCAGCCCAGCGGTGATGTGGCTCAGCGTATGCGCACAAAGCCAGCCTTTAGCAACAAACTATTCGAGCAAACACTGCAGCCTAGTAATCTGTAGCAAGCATGGAAGCGAGTTCGAGCCAATAAAGGAGCCGCAGGGGTCGACGGCATGACAGCTGAAGAGTTTCCTGCATGGGCACAATCGGGGGAGTGGTCAAAGGTGAATGATAAAAGCTAATAAGCATCCTTAATCCATTTGGGATCAATTTACCCATATCTTTATTCAAATTATTAATGAACGCAATATAGCCAGAGTCATTAGTCCTTCTTCCTTGTAAAGAATTCTCATCTAAATTCGTGATTTCAATAGAAATCATTTTGGTTGGCAATATTCATAACAATACCTGGAGAATTATTATCCACTTCGTCATAAGATGATACAGCGAAGTGTTTTTTTAACGCTTCGGCCACAATTGTTTCGTTACCTTTCAAGCCCACTAAAATCACCTATTTATATCGAAGCCATCATAACCGATATTCAACCACTTCTATTGCAGAAATAACTAAAAATTAATACTCGAAACCTGAATTAAGAAAATGGGCATTTGTCATTTTTGTTTTTACTCCGTCGTATGTATATTGAAACCCCTTTATTGCCTTACCATCCTTAAAATCTATTTCTTTAGCCAAATTACCGCCTTGGTAGTACTGTTTGGCCTCTGTTATTTTTTCATCTTTGAACCATACTTCCCAGTCTAAATTCCCTTCTTCGTAGAATTGCCTTTGTATGCCAGATTTATTACCATTTATATAGCTCGTACTAATCTCAATATTACCATTCTTATAATATTGATCATACAACCCATGAACCATTTCATTTTTTATATCGAATCTAATATGCACATTACCATTTTCATGAAATTGCTTGATTGATATGTTAATTTTATTATCATATTCCCACTCCCATGCTTTTATGCCATCCTTGTATTCTTCTCTTGATATAATGCTCCCCTCACTATCATAAGTATCAACAACACCGTCTAGTTTATCGTTACTATAGAAACCTGCTTTTTTAATTTCCCCATTATCGAAATAGTCTATAAATTTACCGTCTTGGACTCCATTTTTATAGGTTGCCAACGCATATACTTTTCCACTTTCAAAATAAGCCATCGACTCCCCATTGAGAATATCGTTAACGTATTGCATGTGATGTTTTATTTCTCCTGATGGATAATATTCAAAATATAGAGTTCCAATTTCATTTCCATCTTTGGTTTCTTTGATGCTTTTAATACTACCATCATCGTTATACGTATTTGTTATATAACTGCCGGCCTCAGGCTGAATCGTAGCACAACCTTGTAAAAATAAACCAAAAAGACTCAGTAAGATTATAAGTAATTTAATTTTCATCGATTATTCCTGCAGATATTAGATTCTTCACATAACATATAGTATGAGGAAATATAGCATACATCTGGACAATCCACATATTACTGAACAAAAAGGGCTATTGACCTGATATTGGGTATTCATAGACGATTCGGGAAATATTGCGCGGATTCAAATTCCAAGTTCATCACAGCTTAAGCTGCTAACGCAGCCCTGTGTTCACCCATTATAAGGGCGAGTGTTTTGAAATTAAAATCTTTTCTTGGCCTAGAATTAAGCCGCATCAATGCTCGCTTCACCTCTATCTGACCGACCTTCTACTCGTCCGAGCCGACTCTGTACGCCGGCTATCTGTTCGGCCTTGTGCTTGCCTATGTCTATATCCACGTTCGCCAGTATTCCTTGCCAACTAACGGATCACAGTGGACTGGCTGGTGCCAATGATCCCCGCTATCTCCCTTTGGCTGCAACCGCTTTTCTAATGTGGCTTAACACCCCTCCAAAAAAACTTGACCATTAAACTAATAAATGGTTGGATTTTAACCTTCGACTTGGTTTAACATGGCTGGCTTAATGGATAGCAATAATAAAAGGGCTTTGGGTTCTGTCGTTTCCGTTTTGGGATGACTATTTAGGATGTTACTACCATAATTTACTATACAGGCAGGCTGTTGAGTCGTTGCATTGTCTTTTGTTTTACAAGGATGGCACTATGCGTAAGCCTTTTCATTTCTCTCTAAAAACTCCACGAGTATTTATCTTTTTGCTGGTGACTCTGGCCCTTAGTCTGCAAAGCTATGCGGCGATCACTACAGTAACCAAGCAAACGGTTGGCCATGCCAGTACCCAGGAGGAGGCATTAATCAATGCCTTAATGGAGTCTGTACAGCAGGTCGAGGGTGTCAATATCAACACCGTTCGAGGCTTGCGCTCGAACTTGATGAAGGTGATGGGGGTGGGCGCCGAGGGTGTTACGGTTAATAGCATCAATACTCACATATCTGCTAAGGTACTTGGGCATATTAAGGGTTATGTGAAGTCCTATGATGTGATCAGCTCGGAGAAAACGGCTGATGGCTGGAAGGTGACTATTAAGGCAATCCTTGAACAGTACAAAGCTCTGGCTCCGGAGCGTGCGGGAATGCGGAGTATCGCGGTAATGCCCTTCAGAGTGATTGGTGCACCCACACAAAATATAGCCGCGCAGTATCTTGTCGATAAAATTGCCAATGATTTCACCGTTGATCTCACTCAATCGGGTAAATTCAGGGTTTTGGATCGCACTTATTTTAAGGAATATATGTCGGAAATCGGTAAAATGGCTTCGCCACTATCGAATCCACGCGAGGCGCTTAAGATAGGGCAGAAATTGGGCGCGGATTATTTGTTGGTGGGTAACGTCAGTTACCTCGGTGCTGAGAAAAAAGGTCAGTCCTACTATGGCGCTGATTTCTCTACGTCCCAGATAACGGGCCAGATTCAGTATCGACTCATTGAAGTGGGCCCTCAGGAAATTATCTGGGCCGATACCCATGATTTTAGTGTGCAGGAAAAACGAGTAAAGGATATGTTAAGGGATAAAACACCTTCAGAAGCTGCAGATATCATTCTTACAGAGGCCACCCACTCGATCACGACCCGTATTCTGGATGGTATCTACCCTATTAAAGTGCTTAATGTGAATGATGCCAACTCGATACTTTTGAATCAGGGGGGTAAACGCTTAATCGTGGGTCAGTTGTTTGAAGTGGCGGGTAAGTCCAGTTCCTTTGTTGATCCTGATACCCAGCTCAGCATTAGCACCGATGGCGCAACCATTGCGACGCTGAAAGTTACCGAGGTTAAACCTAAGTATTCCGTGACTAAGTTAATTGGTGGCAATTTAGCTAAGATCTCGACAGGTTCGATTGTTCGCAGAACGAGTGCTAATGAGCCTGCCAAAGATGTTCCCCCGCCACGTGTGTCGCCTTCTTCAAGTGATGCTCCGGTAGATTGGTCGCTGTAAAAATAGAAAAGGAAAATAAGGGAAGTAGTATGTTGTTTCAACGATCTAAACTTTTATGCTTGTTCTTGCCGACCTTTCTTATGGGCTGTGCCATGACAAGTGTTTTTATGAACTACCCTGGGCAGGCAGCGAAGTATCGACAGTCTATAAATACTAATACCGAGCAGCTAATGTTGTTGGAGCTTAATAAAAAGCGCAACAATGCTGATAAACAGCTATATCTGATGGAACGAGCACGTCTTGCATCCTTGTCTGGTGAGGTTGATCAAAGTATTGCAGATTTCACCACTGTGATAAAAGGAATACAAATTGATGATGATAAGGCCATTATCTCAATGAGTGCTAAGGGTGGGCAGGCGGCTTCTCTTCTCACCAATGATAATGCCATTCCCTATGCGGTTCAGAGCTACGAGAAAGTGTTTGTTCATCAATACCAGTCGCTCAATTACTTGCGCCAAGGTAATCTGGAGGGAGCCATCATTGAAGTACGTAGAGCGAATTTTATTCAACATGAGGCGGCAGAAAACTATCATAGAGAAATTGCTAATGCGCAAGAGAAAGCTGAAAAAAATCAACTAGAAGTACAAAAAGATGATTATGCGGCGCAGTTTGCTTCAATGGATGCGGCGGTGGGTAAAGTAAAAAACTCCTTTCAGAATGCCTATACCTTTTATACATCTGGTGTTATTTTCGAAATGGATGGCTCGCGCAATGATGCTTATATCGATTATAAAAAAGCCTTGCAGATATACCCTGCTAATCGTTATCTGCAACAGGATGTACTGAGGTTGGCTTACTCGTTGGGAATGCGTGAAGATTATGCACGTTACAGTAAGCAATTTGGCAGCAAGGCGATTATGCCTAAAAAGGGTAGTGGTAGTGTTGTTGTTCTTTATGAACAAGGTTTCACCCCGATGAAACAGGAGATAAAAATTCCCATCCCAACTATACATGGTATTTTTATGGTGGCATTTCCCACCTATAGTGACCCTTGGGTAGCAGCAGTGCCTTTGCAGGTGTTCAATAAAACATCTGAAATTGGCGTGACCGATCTGATTGTTGACGTGTATGCGTTGGCGGCGAAGTCTATGGAAGAGAAAAGGGCGGGAATGTTGGTACGACAAGCCTTACGTGCGGTGGCCAAATATGAAGTTCAGAAACAGGCGGGTGATCAATATTGTATGGTTGGTTTTGCGGCTCAGCTTTATAATATTGTTTCAGAAAATGCCGATAGACGCAGCTGGCTAACCTTACCGAGCAATGCACAAACTCTGCGTACCTCACTGGAGCCAGGTGTTCATACCCTGAATTTTAAAGCGGGACAGTTGCAGCAGAGTTTTGATGTTAATGTTAAATTGAATAAAATCACTATTATCCGCGTGGTGAATAGCGGCATGCGGATGATTGTTGACTCAGTTACTCTATAAAGAGTAGCGCAAAGCTAAGTGGAGGTAGGTAAGATGAAAAATATAAAGATAAGTGTCAGTGTTGTTTGTTGCTCTGTTAGTTGCCTGCCAGTCACTGGATGCTCAGCCAGAACAGGGTCAGCAGATTAAAGGCTAGCAGCAATCCACCAGCGTTAGTGAATCTGATTTATTTGTTGTTTATGATGGAAGCTTAAATAACAAGCTATTTCTCAATCGTTCAGCGATTCGCTCGGCGAGTAATATCAATCAAGGAGTTGTAGAAATTCAAAATAAGCAATTCGTCACTCTAAGAATGGAATACCGCTTCGCATGGCATGATGCGGACGGTTTTGAAATAGAGTCTGATTCGCGCTCATGGCAACTCTTAGTGATGTGCCAATGCAGTTAAAACCTTAAAAACATCCACTCCCCAGCAGAGTGGTGTGTCATTTAAGATCTTTGTAAGTGAACCTTAAGTTTTTACTATATCAATAGGAGAGAGAAATGAAGTATTTATTAATAGGATTAATGGCCAGCACTTTGTGGCTTACAGGTTGTGTTTCGTCTGTAGGTTATCATGACGCCTCAGCAGTAGAAACCACAACGGCCGATTTTGGTTCAACGGATTTACAAATGACAGCAGAGAAGATGGTTGATTCCATGTTGACCTTCCCGCCGATTGTACAGGTGACATTCAAACGCCACCCAGTGATGTTCGTTGATTCCATCAAGAACAAGAGTATGGAACACATTGATACTGAGTCTATCACTGATACTATCAGCACTAAACTGTTACGTTCCGGTAAATTCCGTTTTGTGGATATGACCAAGGTTGAGGAAGTTCGCAAACAGTTAGATTATCAGGCCAATAGCGGCATGGTGAGTGAGAATGCGTCTATGCAAATGGGCCGTCAGATTGGTGCGGAATATATGCTTTACGGCAACTTGTCTAGCATCGTTAAGCATTCTGGCTCGACCAAAGATGTATATTACAAATTCACCATGAAGCTGATGCATATCGAATCCGGCACTCTGGAGTGGCAGGATGAGAAAGAAATTCGTAAAGTGAAGAAGAAAAGCTTGTTTGGTATGTAACCAAAACTTCCGTTAAGCTCGTATGTCGGCATCCTGTGTTAATAGGGTGCCGTTTTTTGTAATTAAGAAGTGACTAATAATAAAAAAATTTTAACGTGTTTATTGATAGTCTGTGTTTTTCCTTTAGCCGCTAGTGCCGGTGAAGAAACGTATGTGTATGTGGCTGGTGTTTTTGGTCAATCAGAGCTGGATGAGTGTGATGCTGATTTTCGTCACTGTGATGTTATTCGAATTTCTGATAGTGAGAGCGGAACCAGGCTATACAGTTGATGCGAAAGCACTACTATAAACATAACAATTGCTTACAGCTGACGTTAAATTTTAAACAATATCTTGGAAAATATCATGATAATTGGAAGTGCAGAGTTATACGAAAAAGCATCTTTATCTTTATGCTTATTGAATACTAGTATAATAATTCTTGTCTACAAAATGGTAGCGTCCCCTTTATTCTATATTATATTTTTGGCTACATTTTAGATGCGAAATAAGCCATTATTTCTTCAGTTGTCATTTCTTTTGTTTTATTTGAAAAACAATAATAACTAGGTCGCATATCGCTAAAATACTGCATGTCCATTTCCAAACCTTTCAAATTTGGAAACATGCCAACAGGCATATTATATTCACCGGTTGCTTTAAGTTTGTAAAATAAATGAGTACCACATTCGATGCAAAAACCACGAGAAGCCCAAGACGATGATTCGTACATTTTCACATTATCGCCTCCTTCAATTTCAACTTTCGTGCCACACTTAACAGCAAAGAACGGTGAACCGGCCCATGTTCTACATGACTGACAATGACATACAGTGAATTTAGGGTTAATTTCTTCGGCAGTAATTTTAACAGCCCCGCAAAGGCAATTTGTTTCTGAACTCGGCATTTGAATGATACCTCAATTTAAAAAATATAACGCCTCAAACACCGGCAGTAAAAAGCAGAGCGAGGCACTAGCGGAGCTTTTTAGTGTCCGAGTGCATGTGATTGTTATGCGCATCACTTGGCTAAAACCAGAAGTGAATAGCCACCTAATATTCTAACTGCAAAATCATCATTTACCGAGAATGCCAGCTTTCTTGGGACTTTCAATAAATTTACTTTCCGCCCTCGATTAGGTAGCTCTATAGACCCGCCAGTATAAAAGTAGCAAAAGCAATGAATGCAGATATCTACTTTGCCAAGCCTTATGCTAGTTATCAGCGGGGAACTAACGAAAATACCAATGGCATCATTCGGAGAACCTGGCCTAAAAAAATGGCGTTGAGTCATCTAACAGAAGATGATCTGAGGACAATGGAAATGTTGATCAATACCATGCCTAGGAAGGTTTTATACCCAAAGGATTTCAAGTTGCTACTAGGCGGCAAGTAAGCGAAGCCCCGTGAGCCTACGAGTTGTAGGTGATCGGGGTGAGCGAACGCAGCCAACAACGTAGCGGATTGAAAGGCGATGGGTATAGGAGGGTGGACACCACTCGAAGTCTACACAGGACAGCCGATTGCACTTATTGCTTGAATCCAGCATGCACTTCAGATTTTAATCCGCCTTCCAAAGTTAATCCTTTATTGGCTGGGCAACTCCTTTTGAAATCAGTGCGCCATTTTCCTCAAGGTATACTGCGGGCCATACAGGATATTCTATAACATTTCCTGATTGTGTAAAGGTTTTAGTTATTTCAGTATCTAGCTTCTCCCCTATAGCTGGAAACTTTATATGCATAGGCGGTTCTTGACACAACATCCCAGCCATGCATGTATTCAAAATATTATCAAAATCATCAAGGACCTTAGAATGTTCGAGTTTGTATTTTTTCATCATATCTTGAAGAACCTGTTGGTCACGAAACTTATCTTTTATACCAAATGCTTTACTGCCTTCACTAAAATCAAATAAGATATTTTTTAACGATTGTCGAGTTGAATTATCCCTCGCGTTCTCAAGTTGAGTAGATGACTGTAATGCATCAACACGTTCCCCCCAGCTATGAAAAGAATTTAATACATATTCATTAATCATTTCAATGAACGTAGTTTCAGTAAATTGAGTGGTTCCCTCCGTTAATTCGTCCAGGAGATCAGTCCACTCATTGTCGTATATACCTGCAAACACTTCCGAAATTTTCATTGGTCTAGCTTGGTCATTTAAGTCAGTAATTGCCGAATTATTTTGAGTTAGAAGTTTTCCAGCTTGCACGCTCAGCGCATTCACAAGTTTATCATTTAGAACTTTCAATTCTACATACGTTTCAAAAGTAGGACCCGATTCTAATTGTCTTTTTATGCCATTAAATTCTGCACGTAATGTATCTTCCTTACTTTGATTCTTACCAGAATCAGGAATACTAGTGAACAGTCTATCTATATTATTATTACACACATCAAGAGCATTTCCTACTCCTGTTCCATACGTAAATTTAGCATTTTCCCTTAATCTTTGGGCTGCTTCAACACTCAGAGTACTAAGATGATATGGATTATTGTGAGTTGGTTCTGAATCACTACTTACAATGTTGTTTTTTATATCATCCTTTGTCTTCTTGATTTTTATCTCAACAGCTTCTGCTAATGCCATATCCACTAAATCTATCATATTTGGATTGGTAATATTTTCAGTGTGTGTTGGAGGATCCACTTGTTTTGTTTCTTTAGTTTTACTGTGTTTATCCATTGATTGAGTGACTGTTTTTTCAGCTGTTTTTTTTGGTTTTTTTATTTTATCGCCTTCAGGTGCTGGTTGAACTACTCCTTTAACATTCAGTTCTTTCTTGCCGTCAACAACTTGGATTACCGCAGGCCAAACAGTGTATAATGCAGTCTTTCCACTTATAAGGTATTCTCGAAAATTAGCTTTCGGTATTTTCTCTTTTTCATTTAGAAATTCTAATTGGAGAGGAGGGTGTATTAACTTCAGTTCCATTAATGTTGCTTGCAAACGCACAAAATAATTTTTAACAATATCGACATCATCCCCCACATGCAAATCATATTTTGATAGCACATTGCTCATTGATTCTGTTTCAATATATCTATCTTTTAACTCTAATGTTGAATCATTAGAGTCTTCTAAGCTAGACTTGAATATTTCTTTATAAACTATATCCTTCTTTGATCCGCCATGTTGTGCTAGTTTGTCACACAACTTTTTATTTCCAGAGAGCTTTGTTTTAGTTTTTTCTGTGGAGTCATTAGCAATTATGATAAGATCATTCAAACAACGACAAGCCTTTTCGTCATCCATGCCTGCCTCTGTTAACTGTTCCAGAGCGTCTACCCATTCATTGTCATTGATAGATGAAAATCTCCCACATGCTTCAGCAATCACCTTACGGCTTCCATCTACGACTTCAAGCAATACATTAGGCTTTATGGAAGCCTCTTCTTTGCTCTGAACAACAACCTTACCACTAGCCCTTTTGGTAGCTGGTGTTGATTCAGGTGGAGAATATTTTTCCTCTCTATTCTCTGTAGAGCGCAAAGATCTGTTGCTTTCAAAAGTATCATCTTTTTTAGGTGTTATCTTCCAATCCTTTGCTGAGACTTTCTTATCCCCTGTTTTTTTAGGATCCATAGTAAAAAGTTTTGATGGGATTATCTTTTTAACACTCCTTCCTAAAAATTTTAAAAATTGATTACCTAACTTACCTACATATTCAGCTTTGTTTTCAATTTTAGAAGCTGAACGAATAGCAGACACCACGTTACTCAATATATTGAACTTCATATCTCTTATCCTTTTATTTCAAATACCTGAATTTATTACTTACAACTAGAAGTAATTACCGTAACCCACGATAGCGTAAAGCCTTGCAATGTAAAATAAACATCTCTCAGTATTTCACCTACAGGGTTAGTTTTCATAAGATTGAAAATAGAACAGTCTTACACTGAATTTTATACCCCTGCAGCGAGTTTGTATTTTGTTGGCTATGCCATAAACCAAAAAAACTCTCAAGAAAATTCTGCGATCTGTTAACAAAAGACATGGTATTCCCAATATGAATTGATTCGAGTATACAGTGGTCTGCTGGTGACTGGTAAAAGAAACTTTGATGTGACAGAGAATATACACAATGATGATAGGTTTTTCTCGTTCCCATGGTCCAGCGTGGGAATGCAGACCTAACTTCACCACTGCGTACAAACCTCCAGCAACCCATCTTCCCCCGCATAATTTCTAGCACTCGAATATCGCCATTGCTCTGCTTTATCGATATACCCATATTTCACATGATTGTGGTGGATGTACTCAACTTTCTCCCGCATTCTTTCGTTATTTTAAATTAACACATGGTACACGCCTTCTTGCCAAAACTGATACGCACTATCATGCTTATGTGCTTTTGTCGGTTTTTCGCTTTTGTCCTGGCTCGAACCTGATCGGCTGCCTCTATCGGTGTAGCATAAATGATATTAACGCGACCTTAGCTCATTATGATGTTTTTGGCTTCAAGCTGACGATTAATCTCTGCCAATAATTGATCCCACAGACGGTGTTCGACAAATAGTGTTCGAAAGCGCCCAAAGGTGGAGGCTTCAGGAACTGCTCCACCAAGTTCAAGGTGACAAAATTTACAAAACAGAAGATCTCTATACCCAAAGCATTTCAAATTGCTACTTGGCAGCAAGTAAGCGAAGCCCCTTGAGCCTACGAGTAGTAGGTGATTGGGGTGAGCGAATGCAGCCAACAACGTAGCAACTTGAAAGGCGACGGGTATATATAAGTACTGAGCCAACTGTACATCTGGACGGGTACAAACAGGTATCCAGTGCAGTACGGTTAGTGTGATGAAATGGGGCTTCTCTGGGTTTATTATTTTGTATCGACTCTACCCATTGTTTAACCTCCATATGCGCTCCCACGCAGGAGCGTGGGAACTAGAAAACACACTACCGTCCTTCTACCCATATTTTAGAATTCTAAGGTTGTACCATTTTTTTATCTTTTGCATTTAACGCAGCATGAATGATAAGCAAACACCACTGGGAAGTAAAGGTTAGTAGTCGTTTTTTCTCGCTCCTACGCTCCAGCGTGGGAATGCATACGCAACTTCACCACTGCGTACAAGCCTCCAGCAGCCCATCTTCCTTCGCATAATGCCTAGCACTCTAATATCGCTATTGCTCTGCTTTATCGATATATCCCCGTTTTACATGATTGTGGTGTGGATGTACTCAACTTTCTCCCGCATTATTTTAACACAGGGTGCACGTCTTCTTGCCAAAACTGATACGCCCTATCATGCTTATGCGCTTTTTTATAAAAAGCCAGCTGCTCTAAAATTTGCTTAATATTATTTTTGTGTAAATATTCAATAAGTTATTTTGCTGTGTAAGACTTATAGCGAGCAATATTTCTATCTAATGCATTGCTTTGTACAACCAAATGACAGTGGTTTTCTAAAATTACATAGGCATACACTTTTAAATCCTCTTTAGATAAATGGCGTAGCGAATCCAGCAACATAGCAACAGTATCTGGACTGGTACAAACAGGTATCCAGTGCAGTACGGTTAGTGTTATGAAATGGAGCTTCTCTGGGGTTATTATTTTGTATCGACTTCTACCCAGTGTTTAACCTCCGCATGCATTTTCACACAGGAGCGTGGGAACGAGAAAAAGTCAGGAAGACTCCTAGGATGAATCTTCATTTTTGGGTGCCTTTAAATGACGCTATTAGCTCCTTTAGTGCCTCTTGATTGCGGAATAATGGGTGTATCTTCAAAGAAATACCCTCATGCTGTACTCAGCAATTAAATACCAATCCGCCTATTTTTCACCGGCTGGTTGCAACTTTTTATTTTAAGTTGTGTTTTTCAAGATCCTTCAATGCTTTATCTTTAATTATTGTTAATATCTCGTTTTTTCTTGTCAGTTCGGTTATTATGCTTTCCTGTGTATTTGTATAGTCTTCATCTTTTATATTGAAAACATCATAACCAAAGCTTGTGGTGATTTCAAAAGAAGTTCGATTTTCAGTATTGTATCTATTTACAAAAAACCATATATTTTCCCTGGTTGCATAAATATCTTCGGTGGATGCAGAAAAAACCATAATAGGTTCTCTTTTTATATCAACAGTGTGACTTGATGTAACATGATTACATTTACTGAGCATATCTCCACTGATGGACGGGAAGCCAGATTCTTGTAACGACTCAGCGATAACATTAATATGACTAAACGGCGAATGCAGGTTATCGTAATTGCTGTCTTTATAAGCAATTTGATCACTTAATGAGCGTGCATTATCTGAAACATCTAATGGAATGTTTATTAGAGGGGTGCTATATATTATACCGTTATCATTGTCTTTTTCTATAACGGCAAACTTTAACTCCATTTTTCCGGAAAAGTATTGTGACATAAATATTCTTATGGTTTGATTGTGGCCAAGTAGTGAGGTTAGTTTAGCTAAACTCTCCAGAAATAACTTTTCTCTGCCAACATTTTGTTTGGTAAATATCGACTGGAACCACGTTAGCCATCCCTCAACCCCATAGTTATCAGCGTCACTTTTATTTATATCCCAATAGGCTATCTTTGTTGAGAGTTTTTCTATATCGTCAACTGTCGAGGTTGTATCACACCCAGCCTGCTTTTTAATAGTTGTCCATAGAGTTTTAACTGCCCAATGAAGTGTGCTAGTGCTTGCGGGAGGTATGGTTAACGTGATGTTAGCAGTTTTGCTTATTTTTTTATCGTCGTCGTCAATAGTATGCGTGATAGTTTCAAATCCTCCATGCCATTTTATAGATTCCAAAATATATATCTGTACATAATACGCTCTAGCCGCTGCGGCACCATAAAGATATATGTTGTCCATGCGCAAAATATCATTGACACTATTTACCTTCTGATATAGATACATTGGAGTTGTGAGAAGAAGACTAACAAAAAGTTGCCGTGGCGCTAGATATAAAGATTTATTCATTATGAGTCCAGGTACTATAGACGCGCCTCCGGTAACCATGAAATATGATAAAAACCCCAAAGCTTCCGAAGTAATAAACTGCTGAATGAAACTATCGTTATAAACCACATCATTTATAACCCAGTCACTCCAGGTCTTATTGCTTGCTTTATAGCGCACTGAGTCTGGTATTGTTCCTGCTTGTGCTCCTAATACTATAATAAAGTAAAGAAATAAAGCAGCTCTCATTATATTGGTTATCATAAGGCACTCAATCTATTGATTTAAACTTATATTAAAATAATACTTTATTCAGGTGCTTTTCATAATATAATTAAGTTTTACACAGCATATAGGAATAGATGCAAGATGGCGTCTAAACTTATATGTATTCCGTGAATGATGATTGAATCACCATATATATAAAACTGACTGTATAACAAAAAACTATTCATCGTATTATTAAATAATTTACCGGATACTTATTTATAGCCTATTTACCCTATGTGCGAGACAAAACATTTAACAGATCTAAAAAAGTGGTTTGATCATTTTTTGCACAGCTGTTTTTGAGTACCCGTCTAAGCCTATCTAAGCCTAATCGAAACAGACTCTTGGCTGGACGGTAATGCTTGTTCAGCGGCAATTGATTTGGAGCTAGATCTGGGAAATATCGCAACGGTATCGCCTGATTCTGTTCCTGACAATAAAAACAAGATCTTAACTTAAGTAGCCCCTGCTTCTGTTTTCCTAGATGATACATTTCAAATTTAAATATGCGTTGCATTAATCAAAAAGCGTGTCCCAATTATCTTTAGCATCATGATTATTTGGTCCCTATCAGGAATACTTACCGCAGTAAAATTGAAATTTATGACCATCTCCTTAGCATAATGTGTGGGGGCATCTTCTATCATCAATAAAAATTTATAAAAAAAGTTTCGTGATGTTAAATTAGGCTATAATGCTGTGAAGTGAGTTTTAAGTAAGGCTGGATTGATATAATAAGTGCAATTGACTGAAATTTTATAGGTGAGCCAGCTGCCGGTATATTTGTAGCTATCACACTAAAAGTGGAGGCCAAGAATGAGTACTCAAATCAGGCAATACAAGCAGCTGAATCAAGGGCAACGGTATTAGATTGAGGCTCTTCTTAGAACAGACTACATGCAGAAAGAAATCGCAGTGTCAGTAGGTATCAGTGAGAGTGCTTTATCACGAGAGTTGAGTCGTAATGCCAGTGATGATGGCTGCGGTGCTGAAAGCGCCCACGCACTAGCCAGTCAGCGTAGAGTAGCAGCTACAAAGTTCAGCAAAACAGATGAACGATACATGCGCATAATAAAGAAAGGGCTATTGCTTGGTTGGTCTCCTAAAAATATCAGTTTCAGGATGAAGGTGGAAGTGCCAGACATCGCACTCAGCCACACCACTTCTTATAAACGTGTTGCTACTAACAAAGTGCGAGGAGGCTCTTTGTATAAGAATCTACCCCGCTTTGGCAAGAGGCGCTGCAAAGGTGGTAAGCGTAAGGCTGGGCGTATCAAGATCCCAGACCGAGTCGATATTTCCTATCGGCCAGCAGTTGTTGAACTGCGGTCTCGTCTAGGCGATTGGGATGGTGATACTATTTTTGGACAGGGCGCCTATCTGGTGACCCTTGTAGACCGAAAGAGTCGGTTAACTTTAATAGAGAAAGTTGATACAAAACACGCCGAAGTTGTTGCTGAAAGTATGATCAAGCTTTTGAAGCGGGTGTCATCGGTCTGCACAGTCACCCTAGATAATGGTGGTGAGTTTGCAGCCCATGAGAAGGTAGCAAAAGCAATGAATGCAGATATCTACTTTGCCAAGCCTTATGCTAGTTATCAGCGGGGAGCTGACGAAAATACCAATGGCATCATTCGGAGAACCTGGCCTAAAAAAATGGTGTTGAGTCATCTGACAGAAGACGATGAGAGGACAATGGAAATGTTGATCAATACCATGCTTAGGAAGGTTTTAGGAGGGTGGACACCACTTGAAGCCTACACAGGACAGCCCGATTGCACTTATTGCTTGAATCCAGCAGTCACACACTATATTGGAGTATATTAACCATGAAAAGATCCTTGTCAAAAATGATGTTTTATGCTTTCATCATTTTCTTTATTCCTCAACGAGGAATGGCTATGCTAGACTCTATAGATCAAAATATGCCAGATCACTGGGTGCCAATTAAGAAGAATATCAAGATAATAGTGCCAATAACTCTACCTGAAAGTGAGATTGGTGCGATGGTTGATCTTAAAGTGGAAAATTCAGTTACGAATGGCCTCACGGAACTATATAGATTTGTATATGAAGATAGTGATAATCAAGAGGAAACCCAGAAGACGGAATTAAGTAAAAAAATTGATACAATTAACAAGGATAATAAATATCCGGTAATAGTGAACAGTATTGATAATGAGCAATACTGTCACTTAGTTATTAAACAACCAGGCCAAGAGTGTTTAGAACTATATACTCTTGACACTAAACTAACGAAAAGTTCTGCTTGTGTGCAAAACACATTCTTATCAAAAGAAATACTCCCATCTATTGCGCTGAAAAAAAATATAATAACTGAGGATAGGGCTGATGGTTTGTTTGATATCAAACATTGCTCAAAAGAGCTATTAAAAAAGTATCATCCTACTTTGATAGAAAACAATAAAGATACATGTTTCATATTATATATCTCATGCCATCTGAAAGAAGCTGGTGCTAATGATGATTCCTGCCCTTTATATGCAGCCTTTTTATTTATAAAGAAAAACTCTGATTCATTTGATCCTTTTTGTCGACTAAATATACAAGATGACAGTAATGATATTGATGAAGATGGCGGGGCAGAAGGAGGTGATACGTTATATAGTCAGCGAGTATCTGGAACTACTATAGATATATTACAGGATGGTAGGGTAAGGCTTAACTGTGGTGGTAAATGCAATATTGAATGCAGACCGGCTGTGTCTATACAATCAGCCTGGTGGACTTATGCTATTGATCACATGAAGGCATATAAGTATAAGTCCTGTTTTATTGATCACAATTCAGATAAGCCGTATGCTTTCGCAGTTTATATGTCTATGAATGAGACGATTAGCGCTCAAGGTTGCAAACAATTCCTTGAGTGTCCACCAAGTACTGACGTATTGTCCAAAATAACCAGTAAAGAAATTTCTGACATAGCACAGGCGACAAGGACGATCCTAGATATTGCAACAAAGGAAGAGCCAAAAAGAGTAGCTAATGAGAAAGAGGCCCAAAGAGTAGCTAATGAGAAAGAGGCCCAAAGATTAGCTAATGAGGAAGAGGCCCAAAGATTAGCTAATGAGAAAGAGGCCCAAAGAGTAGCTGATGAGAAAGAGGCCCAAAGATTAGCTGGTTTGGAAGCCCAAAGATTAGCTGGTTTGGAAGCCCAAAGATTAGCTAATGATCAGGCCCGCATACAAATGGAACGGATGCAACATACTGCAACTTCGGCAGAAAGAGTTTCTGCAGAGCATCGTGCATCATTTAAATACCCAGAATTTACAACATATGAGGCGAGGCTTAGCAGTTATGTTAACTGGCCTCGGCAGGATAAGCAGGCTCCAGAAAGTTTAGCGGACGCTGGGTATTTCTATACGGGAGTCGAAGACATTGTTCGGTGCTTTTGCTGTGATCTTGGAATGGCTGAATGGAGCGGTAATGAGCGCCCTTGGCAGGAGCACGCCAGACATTCCTCGTATTGTTGGTTTTTAAAAAGAAGCAAAGGGCAGGAGTATATCGACGAGGTAAGAACCAGGTGGAAAAAAGTATATGATCCCAAGCATAAGTTTTTCGAGAATAAGCAGAATAGACTTAATTCATTTCGTCAGTGGAGAACAGATGTTTCACAAACACCAGAAATGTTAGCAGATGCTGGATTTTACCACATCGCAGCAGAAGATGATACAGTCCGTTGTCATTATTGTGATGGGGGCTTGCGAAATTGGGAACGAGGCGATGATCCTTGGGAAGTACACGCAAAATACTTCGGATTTTGCAGATTTCTAATAAAAATTAAAGGTCTAGATTATATCAATGGTATCCAGAATGCAGCTAGACAAAGAGCACTTGCAGAAAATATGGAAGCTCAACAGGCACAACAGATCACAGGAGGAAATAGATCCCGCTCATCAGAAACTGCGTCCTCATCGGCAAACATATGGAGGGTACAGAATGAGCCAGTGGAAACTGAGAATCCAAATATGGAACAACTAGAGGAAGAAAACAAGAAGTTAAAAAAATTGATGGAGTGCATCAAGTGCAGAAACAATAAGGCGGCTATGCTATTTAAGGAATGTGGACACAGGGTGCTGTGTGAACCATGCAGCAAGAAAGTGAAGAAATGCCCTGTCCCTAAATGTGATAAAACGATAAGCAAACAACCGGTAAAAACCTATTTATCGTAGGTGCGTCTTTTTACTTGGAGGCTGTAACTAAATATAGTAACTTCCTATCCTTACCATATACTTGATAAGGATAGGTGAAATATGAAGAACACCCCAGGAAGCAGAGAACAACTTCCTCAATTCACCCTCTCAGATTTTATCTGTCTAAAAATGACACCATTCGACAAACTGACATGCTATAGAGTTTGATCCCAGATAATACAGCTTGGATTCAACTTCCAAGTGCATAACGTTTAAGCCTCAATTCTTGCAAAAATTCCGCATGACCTTGGCTAATATTTGATAGTTTAATGTCTGTCTTGGACTACTGTTAAGTTGTCTAAAACTATTACGATATAATTGGCTGCCACCTGTTTGAAGTTGACCTTCCGCCAAAGGCTCCTTAACTTTAATCATCAAACAACTCCGATCAAACAACTCATCTGCCATACCTACAATTTCACCTCCAGCAGCTTCGTAATCACTGTTGTAAAAACCAACACCTTCACCCGCCAGGTTTTCTATCATTACTTGATGGCCTCTGCTCGTTAGCTCTGCTACTGCATCAGGCGTCAAGCCAACACGAAACGCATTGTTTTTGATTTCCTTGGGTACAGCCACTTTCATTAGTAGTTTCCTCCTACCAAATTAGCTAATAAACCTGCTAGCAGGCTCCTCTCCTTTATAACTAAAACCTAGTTTACACTCAAATTGCCTGCATAAGTAATACACCTTAACCCTATACAAACTCAATAGGATTAAGGTAGTGTAAGGCTTTTCCCGATCATATGTTGATCAGGAGTTTAATATAATAAATTTCATTGTGCAGCAAATTATTTGGAGCTAGATCTGGGAAATATCGCAACGGTATCGCTTGATTCTTTTCCTGACAATAAAAACAAGATCTTAACTTAAGTAGCTCCCTGCTTCTGTTTTCTTAGATGATACATTTCAAATTTAAATATGCGTTGCATTAATCAAAAAGCGTGTCCCAATTATCTTTAGCATCATGATTATTTCGGCCCCTATCAGGACTACTTACCGCAGTAAAATTGAAATTTATGACCATCTCCTTAGCATAATGTGTGGGGGCATCTTCTATCATCAATAAAAATTTATAAAAAAAGTTTCGTGATGTTAAATTAGGCTATAATGCTGTGAAGTGAGTTTTAAGTAAGGCTGGATTGATATAATAAGTGCAATTGACTGAAATTTTATAGGTGAGCCAGCTGCCGGTATATTTGTAGCTATCACACTAAAAGTGGAGGCCAAGAATGAGTACTCAAATCAGGCAATACAAGCAGCTGAATCAAGGGCAACGGTATCAGATTGAGGCTATTCTTGGAACAGACTACATGCAGAAAGAAATCGCAGTGTCAGTAGCTATCAGTGAGAGTGCTTTATCACGAGAGTTGAGTCGTAATGCCAGTGATGATGGCTACGGTGCTGAAAGCGCCCACGCACTAGCCAGTAAGCGTAAAGTAACAGCTACAAAGTTCAGCAAAACAGATGAACGACACATGCCCATAATAAAGAAAGGGCTATTGCTTGGTTGGTCTCCTGAAAATATCAGTTTCAGGATGAAGGTGGAAGTGCCCGACATCGCACTCAGCCACACCACTGTTTATAAACGTGTTGCTACTAACAAAGTGCTAGGAGGCTCTTTGTATAAGAATTTACCCCGCTAGAGGCGCTGCAAAGGTGGTAAGCGTAAGGCTGGGCGTATCACGATCCCAGACCGCGTCGATATTTCCTATCGGCCAGGAGTTGTTGATCTGTGGTCTCGTCTAGGCGATTAGGATGGTGATACTATTTATGGACAGGGCGCCTATCTGGTGACCCTTGTAGACCGAAAGAGTCGGTTAACTTTAATAGGGAAAGTTGATACAAAACACGCCGAAGTTGTTGCTGAAAGTATGATCAAGCTTCTGAAGCTGGTGTCATCGGTCTGCACAGTCACCCTAGATAATGGTGGTGAGTTTACAGCCCATGAAAAGGTAGCAAAAGCACTGAATGCAGATATCTACTTTGCCAAGCCTTATGCTAGTTATCAGCGGGGAGCTGACGAAAACACCAATGGCATCATTGGGAGAACCTGGCCTAAAAAAATGGCGTTGAGTCATCTGACAGAAGACGATGTGAGGACAATGGAAATGTTGATCAATACCATGCTTAGGAAGGTTTTATACCCAAAGGATTTCAAGTTGCTACTAGGCGGCAAGTAAGCGCAGCCAACAACGTAGCAGATTGAAAGGCGACGGGTATAGGAGGGCGGACACCACTTGAAGCCTACACAGGACAGCCGATTGCACTTATTGCTTGAATCCAGCAGTCACACACTATATTGGAGTATATTAACCATGAAAAGATCCTTGTCAAAAATGATGTTTTATGCTTTCATCATTTTCTTTATTCCTCAACGAGGAATGGCTATGCTAGACTCTATAGATCAAAATATGCCAGATCACTGGGTGCCAATTAATAAGAATATCAAGATAATAGTGCCAATAACTCTACCTGAAAGTGAGATTGGTGCGATGGTTGATCTTAAAGTGGAAAATTCAGTTACGCATGGCCTCACGGAACTATATAGATTTGTATATGAAGATAGTGATAATCAAGAGGAAACCCAGAAGACGGAATTAAGTAAAAAAATTGATACAATTAACAAGGATAATAAATATCCGGTAATAGTGAACAGCATTGATAATGAGCAATACTGTCACTTAGTTATTAAAGAACCAGGCCAAGAGTGTTTAGAACTATATACTCTTGACACTAAACTAACGAAAAGTTCTGCTTGTGTGCAAAACACATTATTATCAAAAGAAATACTCCCATCTATTGCGCTGAAAAAAAATATAATAACTGAGGATGGGGCTGATGGTTTGTTTGATATCAAACATTGTTCAAAAGAGCTATTAAAAAAGTATCATCCTACTTTGATAGAAAACAATAAAGATACATGTTTCATATTATATATCTCATGCCATATGAAAGAAGCTGGTGCTAATGATGATTCCTGCCCTTTATATGCAGCCTTTTTATTTATAAAGAAAAACTCTGATTCATTTGAGCCTTTTTGTCGACTAAATATACAAGATGGCGGGGCAGAAGGAGGTGATACGTTATATAGTCAGCGAGTATCTGGAACTACTATAGATATATTACAGGATGGTAGGGTAAGGCTTAACTGTGGTGGTCAATGCGATATTGAATGCCAACCGTCTGCGTCTATACGATCAGCCTGGTGGACTTATACTACTGATCACATGAAGGCATATAAGTATAAGTCCTGTTTTATTGATCACAATTCAGATAAGCCGTATGCTTTCGCAGTTTATATGTCTTCTATGAATCAGATGAATAGCGTTCAAGATTGCAAACAAATCCTTGAGTGTCCACCAAGTACTGACGTATTGTCCAAAATAATCGGTAAAAAAATTTCTGACATAGCACAGGTGACAAGGAGGATCCTAGATACTGCAACAAAGGAAGAGCAAAAAAGATTAGCTGCTTTGGAAGCCAAAAGAGTAGCTGATGAGATAGAGGCCAAAAGATTAGCTGATGAGCAGGCCCGCATACAAACGGAACAGATGCAACATACTGCAAATTCGGCAGAAAGAGTTTCTGCAGAGCATCATGCATCATCTAAATATCCACAATATACAACATATCAGGCGAGGATTGAAAGTTATGTTAACTGGCCTTGGCAGGAGGCACTGCAGACTCCACAAGATTTAGCGGAAGCTGGGTATTTCTATACGGGAGTCGGAGACGTTGTTAGGTGCTTTTTCTGTGATATTGGATTGGCTGAATGGGGTAGTCATGACCTCCCTTGGCAGGAGCACGCCAGACATGCCTCGGATTGTTGGTTTTTAAAAACAACCAAAGGGCAGCAGTATGTCGACGAGGTACAAAAAATATGGAAAACAATATATGATCCCAAGCATAAGTTTTTCGAGAATGAGCAGAATAGACTTAATTCATTTGATCATTGGAGAACAGATATTGAACAAACACCACAAATGTTAGCAGATGCTGGATTTTACTGCGTAAAAGAAAAGGATTTAGTCCGTTGTCATTATTGTGATGGGGGCGTGCGAAATTGGGAGCCAGGCTATGATCCTTGGGAACAGCACGCAGAATACTTCGGACTTTGCAAATTTCTAATGAAAGTGAAAGGTCTAAATTATATCAAGGGTATCCAGAATGCAGCTAGACAAAGAGTACTTGCAGAAAATATGGAAGGTCAACAGGCACAACAGATCATAGGAGGAAATAGAGCCCGCTCATCGGCAAACATATGGAGGGTACAGAATGAGCCAGTGGAAACTCAGGCTCCAAATATGGAACAACTAAAGGAAGAAAACAAGAAGTTAAAAGAAGGGATGGAGTGCATGAAGTGCAAAAACAATAAGGCGGTTATGCTATTTAAGGAATGTGGACACAGGGTGCTGTGTGAACCATGCAGCGACAATGTGAAGAATTGCCCTGTCCCTGAATGTAATAAAAAGATAAAACAACAACCGATAAAAAGCTATTTATCGTAGGTACGTCTTTTTACTTGGAGGCTGTAACTAAATATAGTGACTTCCTATCCTTACTATATACTTGATAAGGATAGGTGAAATATGAAGAACACCCCAGGAAGCAGAGAACAACTTCCTCAATTCACCCTCTCAGATTTTATCTGTCTAAAAATGACACTATTCGACAAACTGACATGCTATAGAGTTTGATCCCAGATAATACAGCTTGGATTCAACTTCCAAGTGCATAACGTTTAAGCCTCAATTCTTGCAACAATTCCGCATGACCTTGGCTAATATTTGATAGTTTAATGTCTGTCTTGGACTACTGTTAAGATTTTTTAAAACTATTACGATATAATTGGCTGCCACCTGTTTGAAGTTGACCTTCTTTGGCCAGTATTGTCAGCGATTCCTGCGATATTTACCAAGCCCCAACAATCCCAATACCTGCAGAGAAGTACGAATTTAATGATTTCGCACTACTTTTAGTTTATCTTGGTGAGACTAATTTCATCTAGTGCGGATTCAAATTCCAAGTGCATCACAGCTTAAGCTGCTGACGCAGCCCTGTGTTCACTCATTATCAGGGTGGGTGTTTTGAAATTCAAATCTTTTCTTGGCCAAGAATTAAGCCGCATCAATGCTCGCTTCACCTCTATCTGACCGACCTTCTTGAAGTCTGTATTCTTTGGAAAATATTGTCGTTGCAAGCTATTGGTGTTCTTTTTTATACCCAAAGGATTTCAAGTTGCTACTAGGCGGCAAGTAAGCGAGGCCCCATGAGCCTACGAGTAGTAGGTGATCGGGGGGAGCGAGCGCAGCCAACAACGTAGCAGATTGAAAGGCGACGGGTATAACCCTCGCTCCCAAGAGCTGTAGGGTGCGCAAAGTAAATCTCCGCCGATAATGCTGGGCTGATTTTCTCATGGTACGAAAACTCTTTCCCGTTGTCAGCAGTAATGGTGAGAACAATATCCTTAAATGGGTTGAGCAAGCTGATCGTAGCCTTGGTCACATCTGCTGCGATTTTGCTGTTCACCTAGGCTGAGACTGTGCACTTCGTGACCCGCTCGATGATAGTTACCAAAGCCCCGCTATGCACTTTGCCAATGACGGTATCAATCTCCCAGTCTCCGATACGCGATTTATCGTTAACGATCTCTGGGCGATCATCTATGCTGACGCGGTTCTTTATCTGGCCGCGCGTTGACTTGCCGTTTCGTCGCTTGTCATACTTCTTGCTTGAAAAGCATGGTTTGCAGGAGACCATTTTTTATATCCATTACCATTGAAGGTGTGGGTAGGCAGCAAACGAACTAAGTCCCCATATGCCTACAGGGGAGTGAGTATGGGTGATGAATAATGACCTTATCTGATGGTTCTCGTAATGATAAGTTTATTTCATGGTAGGAATAATAAATTCTGTATTGTCGCGCATCCCTTTAGGCCAGCGAGCAGTTATAGCTTTACGGCGGGTATTAAAACGGATAGCGTCAGTGCCATGCATGTGTAACGGGCCAAACAGAGAGCGTTTCCAGCCGCCAAAGCTGTGAAAAGCCATCGGCACCGGAATGGGAACATTAATTCCGACCATTCCTACCTGAATATCACGAGCAAATTGACGGGCACTGTCACCATCTCTGGTAAAAATTGCGGTGCCGTTTCCGTATTCGTGATCATTAATGATTTTCGTTGCGGTCTGATAGTCGGGAACTCGTACGACACATAGTACAGGGCCAAAAATTTCTTCTCGATAGATACTCATATCTGTGGTGACATTGTCAAATAAGGAGCCGCCAAGATAATAACCATCTTCATAGTCAGGGACGTTTATTTTTCGTCCGTCAACCACCAGCGTGGCTCCCTGAGCTACCCCTGAGTCGATGTAATCCTTCACTTTTCTACGGTGGGATTTACTAATAAGAGGGCCTATTTCGACATCAGTATTCATGCCATGGCCGATCCGTAGCGCTCGAATCTTTGGAGTAAGTTTTTCAATTAATCGATCGGCAACGTCAGCTACGGCAACAGCTACAGATATAGCCATACAGCGTTCACCAGCAGAACCATAGGCGGCTCCAAGCAGTGCATTTACGGTTTGATCTAAATCAGCATCTGGCATAATAACCATATGATTTTTGGCGCCACCTAGTGCCTGAACTCTTTTACCTGTGTTAGAAGCTACTTGATAAATATACTCAGCAACAGGTGTTGAACCAACAAAGCTGACAGCTTGTATGTCAGGGCTTTTTAACAGTGTGTCAACGGCTTCTTTGTTGCCATTTATAACATTAAATACACCATCTGGAAGTCCTGATTCTTTGAGTAGCCTAGCAAGGTACAGGGAGGCGGAGGGGGTTTTTTCTGAGGGTTTTAAGATAAAGGTATTTCCGCAAGCGATAGCAATGGGAAACATCCATAGAGGAACCATAGCTGGAAAGTTAAATGGAGTAATACCTGTGACAACTCCTAAAGGTTGATTTATTGACCAAGCGTCAATTCCAGTTCCTATGTCTTCTGTATGCTCGCCTTTAAGCAGGTGGGGTATACCGCAGGCAAACTCAACCACTTCCATGCCTCTGGTAACCTCTCCTTTAGCGTCGTCAAATATTTTACCGTGTTCATGGGTAATAAGTTCTGCTAGATCATCGCTATGTTGTTCTAGCAGGGCTCTGAACTTAAAAAGAATACGAGCTCTATTTAAAGGTGTGACTTGTCGCCAAAGTGTGAAGGATTCTTTTGCGGTGGTAATGGCACGCTCTGTTTCCGCTTGGCTGGCTAAGGATACAGTGCCACTTTGCTCTCCTGTGGCGGGGTTGAAAATAGGATCCTGCTGTTTGCTTGGTTCGGTGAGTTTTCCGGCAATAAAGTGAGATATATGCTTTGTCATGCTAGGTCTCTCATAAACGACGTTATTATTGTTTTACCTGAAATAATATATTTTTTCATCTAAATATGATTATTTAACTCACGGATTACAGTCGCTAATGCGAAGCATAGTATTTTTATAAACAGTGGATGAAGCTTTCGATCGTCTAAAGCTCAATGTGAGATCACTATGCCAATGATATACACCAAGCTGCCCGAAGATGTACGATACCAGAGTTATTATGAGGGAGTGACAAAAAAATTATCCCATTATGCAATAATTAGCTTTATCAACAGGCATTACAGTATTATTTACAGGTAAGCGAGGAGCAATACAGATTTGCTGGGATATCGGTAAAATAAATCTAAAGAAAAAATTGCAAGCCAAGCAGTTATGTACGGGACAAAACATTTGGCAGATCTAAAAAAGTGGTTTGATCATTTTTTGCACAGCTGTTTTTGAGTACCCTTCTAAGCCTATCCAAGCCTAATCAAAACAGACTCTTGGCTGGACGGTAATGCTTGTTCAGCGGCAATTGATTTACATTCCCATAACACCAGTGCCCTACTAGTAGGTACCACACAACAGCAATCGTCAGTAGTCCCATCAGTTTATCCATCCGGTTATGGTTGGTCATATGTGTGGACTCCAAATCAAAGCCCCGACTTTTTAGATGCCAAACATGGTTTCAATACTCTAGCGCTTACTATAGTCATCTATTATGCTGTCTGGCTTTTTAGTAGCTACGACGATCAATAATCCTTTCAGAGTTCGACGGCCTGCAATATAGAGCGGTACTCCAGATACTTTCTTTTTGCTATACCACGTTACTGTTTGATTGATACTAATGCCTCTGCATAGCTTGCCAATGGCAATCTTTTTGCTTCGATGTTCCACCACATTGTTGCTTTTAACCCGAATTCTGCATGACAGTTCAAGTTCATTCCAAGTGTGTCTATTATTGTGGGGATTTAGGATTAGTTACTGTGTAATTTAAGTGAATAATACAAATTCCAGAAAAGTTCGCTAGAATTACCATTTTGTTCTAGCAAGGTTAGTGGTTACTACATGATGAGTTTCGTTCTGGGTCAACGCTGGGTCAGTGATACAGAAATAGAGCAGGGATTGGGTACAGTTATCACCCTCGATGCTCGTATGGTCACACTCCTTTTTTCTGCAACCGGGGAAAGTCGTACATATTCTATTAATAATGCTCCTCTTTCCAGGGTGCAATTCGACCGTGGTGATAAAGCAGAAAGTCGTGAAGGCTGGGTTATGACTGTTACCAAAGTAACTGAAAAGGCTGGGATAATAACCTATACCGGTTTACGTAATGATGATCAGGAGCAGGAGCTAGTAGAAACTGATCTTGATGACTGTATTAGTTTTCACAAGCCTCAGGATAGGATGCTGGCCGGCCGGATTGACAACGATAATAACTATTCTCTGCGTTACAAAACTCTTCTACACAACCACAGGATTCTGCGTTCTCCGGTAAGGGGATTGATTGGGCCAAGAGTCAGCCTTATTCCTCATCAGCTTCATATAGCTCGGGAAGTATCCAGCCGATATGCGCCTAGAGTAATGCTGGCTGATGAAGTAGGTATGGGCAAAACCATTGAGGCAGGATTGATTTTGCACCAGCAATTGATCAGTGGCCGCGCTCACAGAGTATTGATAATTGTTCCTGAAAGCCTTCTGCACCAATGGTTGGTTGAAATGCTCAGGAGATTTAATCTTTATTTCAGTCTTTTTGATGAGGAGCGGCTCGGAAATATTGACGACGATAATCCGTTTGCCAGTGAGCAGTTGGTTCTTTGCAGTCTGGACTTTTTTTGCGGTAATGAAGGGCGTTTAGAACAGGCTATGGAGGCAGATTGGGATCTGATGGTTGTTGATGAGGCTCATCACCTTACTTGGTCTTCAGGGAAACCTAGTCTGGAGTATCAGTGTATTGAAAAACTGGCAGCAAGAATACCTGGGTTATTACTATTGACGGCAACGCCTGAACAAATGGGTTTGGAGAGTCATTTTGCTAGACTTAGGCTGCTTGACCCTGATCGTTTCCATGATTTAGTTATCTTTCAAGAGGAAGAACGTTCTTATGAACCTGTAGTGAACGCAGTACAGGAAATCCTAGAAAAAGAACAATTATCCGATAAAGCTCGAAAAGATTTGAATGGCTTCTTGGGTGATGACAGTTCTGGTTTAATCAAGCTGTTTGAGCAGGGAAACCCTAAAGAGAAAGCCGCAGCACAGGATCAGCTTCTGCGCCAGCTGCTGGATCGCCATGGCACGGGGAGGGTTTTATTTAGGAATGCTCGTGGGGCTGTTGCTGGTTTTCCAGATAGAATTATTAACGGATATCCGCTAGTTATGCCAAAACCATACCAGCTAGCCTTAGAGAAAGAACAGGAAGGTCAGTACAGTGTAAGGCATAGCCTTTTCCCTGAAACCGCCTATCAAGCACATTTTAGGGATGAAGAAGTGGTTTCATGGTGGAAAGTGGACCCAAGAGTTGAGTGGCTAATTAGTCAGATTAAATTATTAAAGAAGAAAAAAGTCTTGGTTATTTGTGCGGAGTTAACTACAGCCCTAGATCTGGAAGATGCTATACGTGTTCTTTCCGGTATTCCGACGACCGTATTCCATGAAGGCATGAGCATTATTGATAGGGACAGATCTGCGGCCTGGTTCGCAGATGAAGAGTATGGAGCTCAGGTTATGGTCTGTTCTGAGATTGGCAGTGAAGGTCGCAATTTTCAATTTGCTAGTCATCTAGTGCTTTTTGATTTACCCGAACACCCAGATTTACTTGAGCAGCGTATTGGTCGCCTTGACCGTATCGGTCAAATAGAAGCTATTAAGATTTTTGCTCCTTACATCAAAAGCTCTGGTCAGGAAATATTGTTTCACTGGTATCATGAAGGCCTTGATGCATTCGCTAATACGTGTCCGGCAGGCAATACTGTTTTTCAAGAGCTGAGGCCGGATCTCCAGCAGTTGCTGAAAGCTGGTGTAAGAATTAGTTACTCTGATATTCAGCCATTACTGACTAAAACTAAAAACTTGAACCATGAGCTTAAAGCACTTCTACATAACGGCAGAGATAGACTGCTAGAACTCAATTCTAGGGGGCTATCTTCCAATGAAGATCTGATTAATGACATTGAAGAGCGGGAAGAGCCTCATCAACTAAGGCAATATGTGGAAAAGCTTTTCGAGAGTTTTGGGGTGGAGGTAGAAGATCATTCCCGTAACTGTCTGGTTGTTCGTCCCGGTAATCATATGGTTACTGCTTTTCCTAGACTACCAGATGACGGCGTAACTGTTACTTTTGATCGAGAGATGGCACTATCACGTGAAGATATGCAGTTCCTATCTTGGGAGCACCCCATGGTTAGTGAAAGCATGGAAAACATCTTGACTGGAGAGACGGGAAATACATCTGTTGCTTTGCTTAAAAATAAAGCGCTAAAACCTGGGACTATGCTTCTAGAAGTTATTTATGTTGTTGAAGCCTATGGTGATAAATTATTACAACTGGATCGCTATCTTCCTATAACGCCTATCCGTACTTTAATTGATCCTGCCATGAATAACTTAGCTGATAAAGTTACATTTGATACGCTGACGGCACAGTTGCAGCCTATCAAGGGAGGTGTGGCTAAAAAGTTGGTAAGAGCCCAGAAAGAAACTATTCTGAAGATGCTTGCACGGGCAGAAGAAGTTGCTAAAGAGTTTGTGGGAAGTATAGTGGATAATGCTTGTCAAAAACTGTTTAAAGATGTTACGGAAGAGATGGAGCGGCTAAAGGCTTTAAAAGCTGTGAATCCTAATATTCGTGATGACGAGATTGAATACCTAAAAAGATCTATTAGATTGGGGGGGCAGTGTCTGCAAAAGGCTGTGCTAAGGTCTGATGCTATCCGTTTAATAGTTACAGGTTAGGGGAGGGGCTGCGAAGAAGTTTTTTATTTTGTTTCGGCGAATTTATCTATACCAGTTATCACTAAAGATGCGGGCCGGAGATAAACGAGATAAGCCCCATGAGCTTTAGAGTGTAGGTGATTATGATGAGTGATAGCAGCCAGATACCTTACTCCTTCAAAGGTAACTGGTATAGATCAGCGGACTATTTTCTCAGACAGTGCACATATTACCCTAGGCTTTGAGGGACTTATAGCAGACCAAGTAACGTTAACTTACGGCTTGGAATGTTCTTTTATTTTTTTGATTCACTATTAAAATAGCAACAAAAAACAATGCCATTAGAGGGTTGACCCAGCTTGTTGAAGTAGGGACTAATAGGCGAGACAGGTCAAGGGCGAATAATACGCCAACCGACAAGATGCCTATCATTATCGTTAGGCGTTTGTCATGCCATATATACAGTGCAGCAGTAAACCACGTTGCCATAATAGTGCCTAAAATTATATAGTCAGTATTGACGCTTCTTGGATTAAACAGCAAATGATAGGTTCCTGCAAAGCTGAATATATAAATGACGGCTGTTAATGGGTCAAAGTGCTTGACTGCATACCTACAACTGAGCCATGTAGCGAAAGCTAGCAATGATTTCACGATAACTTGCGTGTGATGGTCTACCTGTATGTGAAAAATTTGCATTGGGATGTTGAAAAAACTTGCCCATTTAGGTGTATTTATTCCTAAATCTATCGCTGATTCAATCATATTAATATAATTATAATATTGCTGATAACTGTAATTAAAACCTGTGAAATAGAATGGAAGCGTGATAAATAGCGTAAGATAAAAAAGAATCCATGGCCATAATGGTCTAAATAAGCTGGTTGCTAACAGGAAGAATACAATAAAGGTTGGCTTTAGACAGACGATTAGTGCGAGTAATAGTGCTGATGCGTGCCAGCGTTGCTGGACTAATAGATGACTGATCATCATCATGCTAGCAGTTAATATAACGTTCATTTGTCCATTTCTAAATCCTGAAAATGCGATAGGTACAGCTATAAGGCTGAATATCCCAACCCACTCTAATAGTTTTTTTTCACTATTTTGACTAATGTGTTTTAAAAAGAAAATAATGCTGAGAAAATAGAAGCTAATGGATATTGCTCGCCAAAGTAAATCAACGACGTACATCGGTAAATATGTTAATGGTGAAAATAGAAAAGCAAATAAAGGTGAGTAGATAAAACCGCCAGGTCCTGAGTAGAGTGGCAATCGGTTTTTCCAGAGTTCACCACCTAACAGGTAGCTGTCGATAACAGTATGCTCACCGGTCAGTAGCGTAAGATAAGATGCAAACACTGCCAAGATAGAAATAGGCCATAATGAGAGGCCTATTATCTGCATTTTAGACAGCCTATTGGTCTTCATGGTGTTAAAAAAGTTACTCAAAGCAAATAAGATTAGTTTAATTTTATGACTGGATGATAATGACTTCATTGTTATCCCTAATGACAAGTAGAATGAAGGTAATGCCTTGTGAACCAGTAGACCTGCGAGAAAGAGCGTTATTGTATAGTTGCCGAATTCATATACCGCGGATTCAAATTCCAAGTGCATCACAACTTAAGCTGCTAACGCAGCCCTGTGTTCACCCATTATCAGGGCGGGTGTTTTGAAATTCAAATCTTTTCTTGGCCGAGAATTAAGCCACATCAATGCTCGCTTCACCTCTATTTGACCGACCTTCTTGAAGTCTGTATTCTTTGGAAAATGTAGATGCCCTCATAGCTAATCAGTCGTTCCTGATCATTCAGTAACCAACCGGAAATCTGCTGTGGGCTCCACTCTACACGGAGCTTTGATTCAATCACCGCGATCATTTTTAGCGTCATTCTACTCGTCCGAGCCGACTCTGTACGTCGCCTATCTGTTCGGTCTTGTGCTTGCCTATGCCTATGCCACGTTCGGCAGTATTCCTTGCCAGCTCACGGCTCATCGTGAACTGGCTGGTGCCAATGATCTTCGCTATCTCCCTTTGGCTGCAACCGCTTTTCTTTAGTGCGGAAATCTGGCACCGTTGTTCGTAAGCCAGTTGTTGGTAAGTTATCGTCATCTCTTGCCGGAGAAAAGGGTAGGTGCTTACCTTTAGCTGGCCATTTCTTCTACCTAGTAAAGCGGTGCACGTCAGATTGAATCCACCGGTGTAAGTGTTGTTTAATGCCTATTAGGCGTGCTTGTAACACGCTTGTCATCCGTGAGACCCACTACCAGCTAAAACTTAGCAGTGGATCGTCAATGGGCTGATACGGTTAGTATACAACCAAAGAAACTGGTCTGTGTAATTTATACCTGCGCAACGTTAAAGGTTTCGGTTGGAATCATAAGAGGGTTTATAAAGTTTAACGAGATCTAGAACTAAACCTCAGGATAAAACCTAAAAAGCGCTTGGTACGCAAAAAAGAGAGCTGCTGTTTATCGCTAGGGGCATCAATGACAGCAGGTTAATGGATTTTATGCGAGGGAAGCTTTAGGATGAGAGAAGCTATCGGTTGTTCAATGGTATCTAGGACTTTAACCGTAGGGCTTAATCATGGTGTCTATTTTGGCTACCTGCGATAAAGGTTATACTCACCCCCCTTGAATTTATGGGGTATATACGCTCATTTTATCAAATTATTTCAAAGATCGGTGATATTTATGAAGTCTACTAATATTAATCCAGTTTTGAATATTTTATTGCCTAAATAGTAACTATGTTATAGATTTATGCTTTTATGTTATTGGGTAGAGCAGGATGCAAGAGAAAAAATATTGTATTATTGGTAATGGACGCATGACTAAGCACTTGGTGTGCTATATGAATATGTTGAATATCAATTTTGTTCACTGGAGTAGAGAGCATAATGCAATTAGTGATATTGCTAATCAAGTGGTAACATCAGATATTATTATACTACTTATCAAGGATGATGCTATAGAAGACTTTTTTCAACAGCATATTTCATCTTTGCTTGATAATGATAAAATTGTAGTGCATTTTTCAAACTGTATTTACTTAGATGATGTTGTGGGGTGTGCGCCACTGTGTGTTTTTGCAAATAAGCTTTATGATTGTTCTTTTTATGAGAATATTATTTTTGCTATCGATCATGGAAAATATAGCCTGCAGGATATATTTCCAAAAATGCCAAATAATTATTTTGTTATTCCCTCATCTTATAAGGCTTATTATCATGCATGGTGTTGTATGGCTGGTAACTTTACTTGCTTATTATGGAAGAAATGTATTGATAATTTATCTCAGCTAGACCCTTTGTTACAAGATGGTATAAAGCAATATATGCAAAGTGTGTTTTTATCTTTGCAGCAAGATCCGGCGCAGGCAATGACAGGGCCATTGGTCAGGAATGATACAGATACCATTGATCTTCATCTTGCCGCCTTACGTAACTGTGACGAGAAAGAGTTATATAAGACATTTGTTAGTTATTATCGGAAGTTGCATAAGTAGGTGATATTGGATACATATATCTATATTTTTTTTATGACTCGTAGTTTATGTTACGTTGTTTTATAAGTGGGTGTATGATTAAATACCTTCGCTATGGAGTAGCGACCTTAGCCTCATGAATTATAATCATTACCTTTAAAACTGCTACACTGTTGCTCGCGTTCACTCAAATCACCTACTACTTTTATTTATAGATTACTCCTATAGTTGACATAATAATAAGATCTACTTGAAAATTATATTGTTTACTGTGGTGGAACACTATCAGAATATGCTTTGTATTGATAGCATGACATTCTAAATAAACAGGATAATAACTTTTACAGAATATTATGATAAATGGCTTCAATTGACATAGTATTCTTGTCCTGAATAATAGGAAGCTATAGGAGGAATATTGTTTGAGATTTCATGGTGCTTTTTAAATAAATTAGGATCGTTCTAAATGAAAAGTTGAATTTTTAGTCTCATTGTTTTTATGTTAAGTTATCGTTACCCAGTGAATCTTCAGAGTTTTGATTAAATTCATTAGTATTTTTATTCTCCAGATCATCCAGATCATCCAGATCATCCGGATCATCCGGATCATCCATATCATCCGTATCACTAATATCATTAATATCCATAGAAGTAACCTCATCTGTAAGATTAACAGTAAACTCCTCAAGATCAGATTTAAATGTCTCTGGTAAGGTTGGCATCTTTAGAATAGCATTTTGTAGAAAATTATTTAATCCATCACTTATTATATAATTTTTTTTAAGTTCCATAATTTGCTGCTCCAACTGAAATACCATTAGCTCATTATCGTATGCAGTTTCGTCTTTGCTCTTTTTATTTTCAGCATCTAACTGATTAATGCTTTCAGTAAGTGCCTTAGTGAGTTTCTGCGCACTACCTAGTTGGGTCTTTAAATCTTTTATATCTTCTTGTGCCTTATCATTGTTAAATTCTAGCTGGTCAATTGTACTAATTTCCTCATCAGTAGTAGTCATCATGCCTGTAACATGTACCTTTTGTTTATTATTTATTGATACAGCGCCTTGTAATATTTTAAAGTTTTCATCGTTTATTCTTGCAGTTTCCGCTTGACGATCAAATTCTTTTTGCAGCGTGGCATAATCCATTTTCAAATTTGTTATCTGGTTGTCATTATTCATTATAACGACCACATTTTGTATGTTATCGTCATGGAGTTTCTCATTTGCATGTAACTGTGATTTCATCTGCAACAATAACTCTTCCTCATATTCTTTATTTTTGCGCAGTTGTTTTTCATATGCGTGTTCGATCTCTTGCTGTTTGAAGAATACTTCATTTTCTTTTGTTTTCATTAATTCTGATAATTGTTTTAATTCGGTTGTAAGTTTTTCGTTGGTACTTATTAATAATTCTGTTGCAGTGTTATGTTTATCATTTGTTTCGGTGATTTTTGTTTTTATTTCGTCCATTTTTTCTTCGTGTTCATCTATAATGAGCGTCTGTGATTCTTTCTCTGATTTAAGTGCTTCTATTTGTTTGTTTGATTGATCCAATGTTGCTGTAATAGTTTGTAACTCATTCGTACCTTTATTTATCTGGCTGTTTAGTTCAGTAATTTTTTCATTATTTTCTTCTTTATCTTCTTTCTGTGCAGACAATAATTCATCCATTTTAGTGTGTAAATCATTAATGGTGTCTTGTAATTCTTTTGACTGGTTTGTTAAGTCATTATTGGTATTGGTTAAGTGAGTTAGGTTTTTATCCATCTTTGCTTTGAGAGTAGTAATTGTTTTTTCTGCTTCCTCTTTTTCTTCTGTTAATGTATTGTTTCTAGTGCTAACTGCTTTGGTTTTTTCTACTTGTTCTTTGAGATCTTTTGATAACTGAGTTTTGGTAGCTTTAAGTTTTGAGTTTTTTGAATTTATATTGTCCAGTTGGTTGTTAAGGGTTGTTATTTCTTGTTGTAGTTCTTTATTGCGTTCTTCCTCATGCTTAATCTTTTGTGTGTTTTTATTGTTAGATGTAATTGATTGCGATTCTAGTTCTTTTATGTCATCTAATGCAAGTTGCAGTTGGCTTTTAGTGTCAGATAATGTTTTATTGATATTTGATATCTGAGTTTCTTGCTGCTTTAATTTTGTTGTCGTTTCTTGTTTTTCAGCGCTTGCAATATCACGGTCTTTTGAAAAGCCTTCCAGCTTATCAGCAAGTGATTTTTTTAACTCGGTTATTTCATTTTCTTTATCGACTGCACTACTTATGAGTTTGTCTTTTTCGGTAGTAGCAGCGGTCAACGCTAGATTAAGTTCATTAGTTTCCGCGCTATATTCCTTTAGTTTTGTGTTTAGTTGCTCTTGCTCTTCTATATATTTATTGACGAGGCATTCTTTTTCGGAAACTTGCTTTGATAATGTGTCGTTTTGTGTTTCCAGATGTTTTTTTTGTTCACTTAAATTGTCAATGTTTTTTCTGATGTTAATGTTTTCATTGGTCATTTTGTTGTTGTGCTCAACTGCTTTTTGTAGTTCATTTTTTTTACTCTGTAGTTCATCTTTATGTTTTATCACCTCGTTATTAAGATCTTCTGCTTTTGTGGTAAGTACGTCATTATTATTCTTTAGTTTTTTTAGTTCGCTTTTACCTTGTTCTACTTTAGCAGTTATTTCCTGGTTTTCATTTTGCAAATTCTTGATGATGATATTGTTTTCAGAAACCTGCTTTGTAAGCTCTTCTTCTTTGCTTTTATAAAATGACAATTGTTGGTCTAGATCTGAAGAAGAAGTTTCAATGCTTTCTTTCTCCTTTTTTAATTCAAGAATGTGTTTGGATGCAGATGTTATCTGATCATCCATATTAGATTTATTGGTTTCTAATTCCGATATCTTTGTCTTTAATGATGAAAGCTGTTCTTTTAAGGTGTCATTTTCTGATGACATTCTCTCTGCAAAAAGTATTTTATCTTTAAGTTGTTGAGATGTTTCTTTTTCTTGGTTTATTAAAGTATTGTTATTTTGTTTTAGTTCTTTTAATTCAGAATTAAGATTTTCAATGTTGTTATCGCTATTGGCCTTATTATCTAATTCTGTTTTTAACTGATCAATTAATCTTTTTGCTTGATCAAATAGTGATTTATTTTCTTCATCTAAGGCTCCCATGTCATTTTGTAGTTGTTTGTTGTTAGTTGTTAGGTTGTCATATTCTGTTTGGATTTCTTTTATGTTAGTTGTTAGAGTTTTAATCTCATTTGTATATTGTTCTAGTTGTTTGTTTAGTTGCTTCTGTTCATTAGTGAGGTCGTCATTCCTGTTGTCAGAGGATGTTAGATTGCTCTCCACTTTATTATTATGTTCCTGTAACTCACTAAGCTGTTTTTTTAAGGTGTCATTTTCTGATGACATTCTCTCTGCAAAAAGTATTTTATCTTTAAGTTGTTGAGATGTTTCTTTTTCTTGGTTTATTAAAGTATTGTTATTTTGTTTTAGTTCTTTTAATTCAGAATTAAGATTTTCAATATTGTTATCGCTCTTGGTCTTATTATCTAATTCTGTTTTTAACTGAGCAGTTAAGCTTTTTGCTTGATCAAATAGTGATTTATTTTCTCCAGCTAAGGCTCCCATGTCATTTTGTAGTTGTTTGTTGTTAGTTGTTAGGTTGTCATATTCTGTTTGGATTTCTTTTATGTTAGTTGTTAGAGTTTTAATCTCATTTGTATATTGTTCTAGTTGTTTGTTTAGTTGTTTCTGTTCATTAGTGAGGTCGTCATTCCTGTTGTCAGTGGATGTTAGATTGCTCTCCACTTTATTATTATATTCCTGTAACTCACTAAGCTGTTCTTTTAAATATGTTATGGTATTATTAAGATTTGTAATTGTTTCATTTAAGGTGTTTAATGAAGTTTGGTGAATATCATTCGATACTTCATTGTTTTTTAAGAGTTCTGCAATTTCATTGTTCAGCGAAATAATTTGATTTGTTGTTAGCTTGTTAGCGTTTCTGCCAGATTCAAGATCATCTTGTAACTCTTTTATTTTAAATAGATGCCGATCACGTAGTTCATAGTTAGCTAGTTCAGTTTCTTTGAATTGTTCCAACAATATCTCCATATTCTGCAGCTGAAGATTTAAATCGTTAATTGTTGTGCTTGTATTCTCTGAAAAATCATGATTCGCTTGCTTTAGATCTTTTAATTCAGAATTAAGATTTTCAATCTGATTATCACTATCAGTATTCTTGCTTGATTCTGCTTTTAGACTGTCAGTTAAATTTTCTATTTGGTTAGATAATGATTTGTTTATAGCTGATAAGGTGTTTAGCTCATCTTCCAAGGATGTGTTAGTAATGTTTAAAGTGTTATATTTCCCTTGGACCTCTTCTATATTCTTGGTTAGAGCTTGAATGTGTTCTATTTGTTGTTCTAGTTGCGTATTTAGAACTGCTTGTTCATTAATAATATCATTTCTATTGTTGTCAGAGGTTTTTAGATACTGCTCCAGATTAGCATACTGTTCCTGTAAGTGGTGAAACTTTTCTCTTGCAAGTGTTATCTCATTATTAAGATTTGCAATTGTTTCTTTTAGGGCATTTAATGATACCTGGTTAGTTTCACCCGATATTCTACTTTCTTCTAAGAGATCTGCGATTTTCTTATCTAGCTCCTTGGTTTTATTCGTTGTTATCTCTGTGACATCATTCCCTGATTTAAGGTCATCTTGTAGCTCTTGTATCTTAGACATATACTCAGCACATAGTTTCTTGTCAGCTTGTGCGGTTGCTTTAGCTATTTCCAATAAGTCTGCCATATCTTCCAATTTACTAAATAGGTTAGAAACCTCATTTTTCATAGACGACTTTTGATTTTCTAACTCTACAATATCTGCGTTAAGATTATCAATTTTTTCTAGTAGGCCATTAGTGTTTTCCGTCTCATGCGATAGTTCATCTCTTAACTCTTTTATCTGGTTGCTATAGTCGGTATATATATTCTCGTTTGTTTTTTTTACTGATTCTAATAGAATTTCCATCTGATCCAGTTTGTTATTTAAAACACTAACCTCAATTTTCAGTTCTTGTTTTTCTTTTGTTGATTTTTCTGAGGCATCTACTAATACTTGTTTTTCAGATGTTAGTTTGATAATGAATTTTTCGAGAATATCAAGTCGCTCTTTTAACTGGTTCTTATCCGAAATCTCAGAGTGTAGCTCTTTGCGCAGTTGATTTATTTCATTCTGAAGTTCTCTAATGAGCTCGTCATTAGGGTGTCGATAGTGCTTTTTCAAATCTTGCAGTTGGCCATCTAACTTCTTGAATTGTGTCAGTAATATGTTTTGATAAGTAGATTCTGATTCAGGAAATGGAGATGATATTGGTAGACTAACAGGAGGTAATCCTGGATAGATCGGTGGTGGTTGCATCATATAATCGTAGAAAGGCTGCTGTGGTAAATATTGCCCACCCTCAACCCAATTAGACCATAGAGGATAAGGAGATAAAGGGTGTTGAAATAACATTCCTGGGGCTGGAGGTTGTGGTTGAAAATAAAAACCAACGATATTAGGATTTGCTGTTGGCGCTAATGACCCAGGATGCCAGCAGCTTTGGGATGGAGGGAATCCGGTAATGATGGGTTGATCTTGCTGTATTTGCCAGTTTTGAGGCAACCAAGGCATAATTGGTACTGTATCTGGTGTTGTTGATGAATTCAGGTAGGGAAAGTTTTCCAATGCGATAGCTTGCGGTTGCATAACAGGGGGTGGTAATAAGTGCATAAATTGCTGAGGCGGTAGTTGAGCATTAACTCCGATAGTGGCAATCTGTCCCATCATAACTTGTAGCTGTTGTTGGCAATGAGCCAACTGCTGACAAAGTGCATTGCTGATTGATAATTGATTTTGTTGAAAGGTGTTAACTAACTGATGATACTGTGGCTGAATGGCGCTAGGCAGATTGGTACCGCCATGGTTAATCATGAGTGCGGGACCAGTATTTGCTTGATAAAAAAGGCCGCTAACCTGAGAGATTCCCTGTTGCATCAACATCATGCCAGAATAGGCCTGATTCAATATCATTTCTTGATGTCTAAAATCATGCTGTTGCTGTGAAAGGTTAGGTATATCACTACATGAAAGTGTGGCTTGACGATCTGTTATCGCAGACCCAGCTTTCTCGAAATTCTCTTGGAATTCCGGTATGTAGTTTCCTACATTTTGTGCCTTAACTTCAGTGCTATCATGTTTGGTGCCTATTTTTTGACTATTTCCAGTATGATCTATAACACTCGGTGCACTTTTCGGTCCTATTTCTGGCATCAGTAGCAATCCATGCGATTTAATTATGATTTCTATAACTATAGTCTAAAAATACGGATGAATAAACTTAGTATCAAGTTTGAATTGCGACAAAAGTAGTTATTCATAAAATCATTCCTCCGGTGTTGTATAAGCTAACCGCTTCCTTGGTCTTGTATTTAATTTGGCCGCGACACGGTACAAAAAACCTGAAGACCTTGATTTCCAAGGCATAATTTAGTATGACGTGACTCTCAGACAAGCTAACCTGCAAGGTCTTTTACCCCAGAATAGGTTATGGTTGTTGAACATGAAAGACGTCAGTTCATGGGCCAAGAAGCTTAAGGTTCATCTACACCTGCATCAAGCTAGGATCACCTTCATTGCACAGTTTGTAACGGCCTTACTGCGTAGCCGTTTCACTAACTTGTACCGTGTAGCCGAAGAGCTTCAGACGAAGGCAGGCAGCGAGTCCAGTTATCGCCGTACATACCCGTCGCCTTTCAAGTTTCTACGTTGTTGGCTGCGTTCGCTCACCCCGATCACCTACTACTCGAGGCTCACTGGGCTTCGCTTATTTGCTGCCTAGTAGCAGTTTGAAATGCTTTGGGTATAAAGCGATTTCTCGCTGACTATGACTACAGTTTTGAGCAGTTAGGTGAGCTGATTCATGGATCGCTTTACCCTGTGCATGGAACCAATTGGAAGCATGGCTCCAAAAATGCCAACTATCTGGTGGTATCAATTGCTTGGCAAGGAACCTCAATTCCAATTGTTTGGGAGTGTCTTGATAAAGAAGTAGGAAACTCCAATACCGATGAACGCATAGCGGTAATGGAGCGTGTACTAAATATCATTCCCATAAAGAGAATTGATAACCTTCTGGTAGATCGTGAGTTTATAGGCATGAATGGTTAGACTAGTTACAACAAAACAAACTGTCATACAGAATTCGGGTTAAAAGCAACAGTGTGGTGGAACATCGAAGCAAAAAGATTGCCATTGGCAAGCTATGCAGGGGCGTTAGTATCAACCAAACAGTAACGTGGCATAGCAAAAAGAAAGTATCTGGAGTACCGCTCTATATTGCAGTCCGTCGAACTCTGAAAAGATTGTTGCTCGTCGTAGCTACTAAAAATCCAGATAGCATAATAGATAACTATAGTAAGCGCTGAGTATTGCAACCATGTTTGGCAATCTAAGAAGTCGGGGCTTTGATTTGGAGTCCACACATATGACGAACATTGACCGGATGGATAAACTGATGGGACTACTGACGATTGCTGTTGTGTGGTGCCTACTAGTAGGGCATTGGTGTTATGGGAATGCAAATCAATTGCCGCTAAACAAGCATTACCGTCCAGCCAAAAGTCTGTTTCGATTAGGCTTGGATAGGCTTAGACGGTACTCAAAAACAGCTGTGCAAAAAATGATTAAACCACTTTTTTAAATCTGCTAAATATTTTGTCCCGTATATAGCGCGATGATATTACATCGTTGCTGAGTTAGTCCTGCCATTGATGTTCCCTTAACTAAGTATTGTCTGATCAAACCATTGGTATTTTCATTCGTACCACGTTCCCATGAGTGATGTGGATTGGCAAAGTAATAAGGGCAATTAGTCACTTCTTCAACTTTCTTATATTGGTGAAACTCGGTGCCGTTATCTGATGTAATGGTTTTAAATTGCTCAGGCATTGTACTCATTAATTTTATCGTTCGCCTGTTGGTTGACTTGGTCGTTCTATCGTTTAACTGGCCTATCAATGTGTAACCAGTTTTTCGATAGATGTGGCAATGTACGTAAAACTTAATCCTTGTTATTTTAGCGCGACTATCATATATCTATCACTCTCGGTAAGTTGTTGATACTTCATAGGTTTTTACTTCGTGATTTGAGCAAAAAACTAAGGGTATCGCAGTTCATCGTTTTTATTAAACTTGGTGTCGCACTTAGTATATGAATTCGGCGAATATAATATGTGCAATCTACTGATACTTCAGGCCTGAGTCATCTGCTGTAACTTATATTTTCGTTGGCGTTGAAGTTGCTACTCTGTTATCAGGATGATCTCATCACAGTCGCTTAGTACTCCTAAGTTGTACTTGTCGCCGCGTAGCAATTCCAAATTCTGCGTTAAAGCTCGCCATGAAAAGATGAGCGTAAATCTTGAAGGTCAACAAGAGCTACTAAATATTTTGATCTATGAAAACTACGGCGCTAAATTTTAGCTGAACATCTGCTCTATCTGCAAAGTCGTGAAAGCAAAGCAAATACTTATTGCCTGTGTTGACGGACTTAGTGGTTTTTCTGATGCAATCCAAGCGGTATAACTGAAGGATAAAGTTCGGCGCTGCATTTTCTTTCATTGAAATACATCTAGTAGAATGACTGTAAAGGCCATCACAATAGGTTTTAAACGTATTTGCTAATGTGAGTTAGATAGGGCTTGCCGAATAATGGAGCGCGAAATATGCGCAGGTCAGTCAGTCGTACCGAGCGTACTGGCTCAATCTAATGATGATGGTATGTTATTCGTAAGATATTCGTAAAGTTATTTATTAACGTCATCAAGTTACTCTATAGTGTAATCCTTCGTAAGCTTATGCATACATGTAAACTCTTTCCAACGACAATACCGGTCTACTTCATGATCAAAACCGCGTAGGAAAAATGGACGGTGCTAGGAAGGAGCTGTAAAATGGCAATTATCCGCTTTGTGATCTAATTTTCTGAGTAACTGGTTTCGTATATACGAAGGTGTGGGGTTGTTGGCTCTTGCTCACCCTAACACCTACCTTGTAGGCATATGAGGATTCGTTCATTTGTCGCCCAACCACACATCCAATGGTGACTGATATAGTAAATAGTGTGATTACACAAAATTATTTACAGGACCTTTAATCCAGTGTCAGCCTAACTTAAATGTATGTACCCTTTAACCCTTCCTTCCTCTTGATAACGTTCAAGTTTTATTTTCTGAACAACTACCTGATGATTTGTTTCAAGTATGACTAGCCAAGATAGCACTTTCTGATAAGCAGCATCTTCTAACCAAACAGCAATACCTCTCCTATTCGGTTGAATACGATTAATAGTTACCCCAGACTGCTTAGCTACGGCAGTCACAATAGAAGGTAGATTTTGCGGATCAACACCTATTTTTTTACGATTTTCTGCATCTCTCAACTTAGTTATATGCTGCTTCATCCATAACATCGTATCGACTTGATCACCGTAGTCTCGCCTTTGTCTTTCCGACCACGCATAAATAGGAGAAAAAAGTAATACATAGCATAAGACAGCAACAAGAACAGCCATCAACCATGGAATGATATTTCTCTGTGTTCCTGGCAGTTGCTCATAACGAGACCGCAGTTCTTGAACTAGCGGTATTTGCCAAATGGCTGATATTATATTTTGCATAATTACCCCCTCACCTTGTTATAGTCATACGAGCAATGATACCGACTTTTCCCTGATTTGCAGTATCAAGACGAGTTTGCAACCCTTTTTCTTTGAGGTCAGCCATCAGTTTATTAACCACCTCCAGACTACCAGCTTGGAATTCAAAAATAAGATTACCTGAATCATTGCTAAACTCTATTCCCTGTGGAACTATCTTAGCCTCCTTACTTTGGGAGGCTACTACAGCAGAAACTCCTTGCAGAAGAGGTAGTAAAGGCTTTCCTCCTGCTTTCTCAGTTTCCTTGCTAGAACTTAACCTTTTCTCTAGCCATTTCTGTATATTGAAGCTTCTTTGATTTCGAGCTTTGGCATCGCGGACTTGACGATCTTGAGGGAAGCCTTTTAAATACAGTGCAGCATTCTGGTCCCACAGTTGAGTAGCCTCGTTATTAAAATAAATACCCTGTCCTATAATTACACTTAATCCAATAACCAACCAGCATGCCGTAACAATAGCAAGTGGACGCCATCTCTTCATCATGCGGGAGGTTCTTCTAAGACTCTTATAAGGGCCGTGGCGTAAATCAGCCAATTGATCTATGCGAGATAATTGAAAATACGCTTCTGCTAAAAACTCAAAAACTGAGTCTTTTTCTAAAGTTTCTTCCTGAACAAACCAACCTTGTGAACTTAACTCACTTTTCAATACGTTATTTTTTTCCACGGATGAAGTAAGTGGTTCTTTGGGAGATAATAATATCACCTGCGAAATTTGTTCAACCCCGCCTTCAGTATTCTTTTCCTCCTCCAGTATTGCAGTGCGTTGAATTAGTGCAAAAGGCGTTGTCTCATACTCCAAAGCCTGTGTTGCATGACCGGGGCTGGCCATCATTACTGTAGAGCTATCTAGAAGTAGTGATATTGTGCCAGGGACGGAGCTAACCAACTGACATTCTGAATAAATTCGGTCTGGCGAAAAACCTACTTCCTCAAAAATGGTAAGAATAGCTTGGATGCTTTCATGGGAAATAGCAACCAACGAAGCGGTATCTTTTTTTCGATGCAAAACGTTAGCAAAATGAATGCTTTCTACATCCACAGCCAGGTCTTCTTCTATCAAGTAAGGTAAAGTTGTCTCAATATGTTTTTTTTGTCCTTTGGTCAGCACCAGTTGGCGATTTACAGTAAAATCACCTGGTAATAGCAGGATTATTTTGTCAGGATCAGTTTTTTCATTTGCGATAACTGTCGTATCCGTATCCACTTCCTTCTTCAGCGCGCACCACTCATTCTTGAGCTGTCCTAGTTCTGATAAGTGCACTTTCCCGGACAGTTCGCAAGCTTCGGAGAAAATGCCCCATTGAATCTTGCATTCAAGATTTAGTGACGCTGTATCAGGTAATATCCGAACCAGCAAAATATCTTTCATCAGTTTGCCTCAGGAGCCATTTTATCTGTAATCCAATAACTATTCGGGCCGATTTCTCTTCCCGCTATTTGCACTTGTCCTTCATTATTACGAAATAATAAGGTTTTCATATAAAAGGATGTATCGCGATAAGTAGCTTTAATGTAAGTAGAAAAGTACTGGCTAGAAAACACCAATTTCGCTGACTTTAAATCTGCCATTTTATCTATAACTTCAGTAACATTGCTAAGCTCGTCAATTTTTGCAAATCCATCATGTCCTCGCCCCTCGATTATTGCCTCAGCATCATTTTCGGTTATTTTATCGGAAATAGAACAAATAACTTCTGGTAATGCTGTGTTTATATTTATTTTCGAGGCCTTCGGTAATGCCGATAGCAGAGGAGCCAAACGCTCAAAGTATTCAGCGGTCATACCTTCGACTAATTTTAGCTCAGAAACTGAGCTTATTTCTGTATTAGCCGCACGCATAGGAGGATCAAGCATTAGATAAAGAGTATCTGCAGCCGGCCCATTCGCAGGGGCAGGAGCCGCTCCCAACCAAGTTTGAATCCAATCAGCTAACTCAATATTTATTTTCTGAGTCTGCAGTAAATTTTTAAACATTGACATGAATTTTTCCCCTGCCTTGCCCTCAAGTGTAAGCCAGTTAATATTAAATCGACCTTGCTCATCAACCACAACCAAGTCAATGCTACCCTGATCTACATAGTAGTCTACTTGTCTAATATTCCAACGTTCATTTTCATGGTCAACTAATCTTCTCTTCTTCTGGTCTTCCACAAAATCTTCTTCCAATAGATACGCAACATATTGCTCGGCCCCCAAGGCATAATGCCTTGCTTGAATTCTCTCGATAAAGCGTGCATTTTTTTCCGTATGTAACAACATAGTTGTTACCATCTGGCTAGCCATAATCGATATTATCGAAAAAATGAGCAGTACATAAATCAACGCCACGCCCTGCTGATGGCGACAAACATACTGAAAACACTTACTATTCCTGCTCAATGCTCCCACCCATCGCTTCTTCTTAATTGCTTCGAATTATCTCCCATACCCCAACCTTTGTTTCCAGCCACATCATTACTAGTAGATTTTATGGTTATAAGTGGATATGAAAACTCCAGCAATCCGTAAGTATCATGCTTAATTGCTATTTCTACTCCCGCAGGCATAGGTATCGGCGTTTGCTGATCTTTATTTTTGTTGCTTTCGTTATCTTCGTCCTTCCTATCCTTCCTATCTTTCCTATCCTTCCTATCTTTCCTATCATCCATATCATCCATATCATCCCTAGCATACCTATTGTTCCTGCCATCACCTCCATTTTGCTTTACAGCTGGAGGCCAATAGGGTTTCCATACTTTTTTTTCATTCATAAATTTTATTTTAACATCCAGCACATTGTGCAATAAGATTTGTTTAATTCGCACTGGCTCTGGCGCTCGATCCAATACAGGCCAGTAATAACGAATTAACATCCCTTCTTCGAGTGCATATGCCACTCTCTGTAAATCACTTCTCATCACGCCCAGCGGATTTTTCCATCCAGTTCTGGTAAATTCAATCAAATATCCCTTTTCAGCAGGATATAGCGCTGCAGTATCAGGTGGAGTTAATACTGCAGGTTGCTTCTCACCAAATTCATCCCTGATGGATCGGCCGATTATCTGAGATAAATCCTTCTCTACTATTACGTAGCTTCTCTGTAATTCATCCAAGCTATTGAGCATACCATCAGTAATCTGCTTAGCATGAGTGACAGAGTCTAGCAACTTATAGGCTGCTGTGCTGATGATTGTAAAAATGAAAATAGCGATCATCAGCTCAAGAAGAGTAAAACCTTTATTGATGGACACTCTTTAACCTCCTCAGGTAAGAGGTCAGTGTCAATATGGGCACGTCATTCTTACTAGGGAGCTCAACACTCGAACCCAAAAATATATCAACAACAATCTGCTGGAAATCTTTTTTTCGTGTGTCACGGACGACTTCACGAACATACCAATCATAGCCAGCATATTTTTGCACATGACCTTTAGTACCATTTTTCAGCTGACGCTGATTAGTATAGATTTTATTCAAATGTTGGTCTGCCACTTGAACAGAAAGTATTTTGTTTTTCATGTGATGGGTTTGGCTGATACTATTTCCATCTGAAATAATTAGCATGGCTGCAGCAGCTGCAAAAATAGCCAGTGCTACCATCACTTCAACTAATGTAAATCCATGCATTTTAGAGCCTGGACTATTCGCTAGATATTTCAACATCAGACAATCCATCCGAGCGCAAAGTCACTGATAATTTTGGGTCATTGGCAGGAATAATGGTAAGTTTAAAAGGAGTTGATTCACGATCAGAAAAAAACACCACTGATGGATGACTTTCCTCATCAATTTCATCAGAACCATAACTGTTTTGCCCACCCGTCTCCAACGCAACGTCATAACCTTCCGGCATCTGGAAGGGATGAAAGGGTTTTTCTTCAATCATAACCCAGTTTTTTCCTTCAATAGGGAGCACCCACCAGCGATACATTCCAGAATTGTCAACCGAGAAACCAAAATCAGCATTCTCTAGCAGAGCTTTATCCTGAGCTTGAGAAAAAAGAACTTGAAGTCGAGTGGCTTGTTCCTTGGCAATCCTATGAGGACTTCCTGTCATCGGAGTTAGAAGCGTTATACCCAGTAACACGCCAATAATCAGGACAACAACTAACATTTCTACTAGCGTGAATCCATGGCAGCTCCGCCTCATTGTTCATCCCAGTTGGTAATCATGGCATTAGCACCATCTCCTTCTTCTCGCCCATCAAGTCCAAGCGAATAAATATCATACTTTCCATGATTCCCAGGCTGAATATACAGGTAAGGACGCCCCCATGGATCCATAGGTGTTTTTTTCAAATAACCTTCCGGATTCCACTGTCTGGGCTCAGGGCTCATGGTTGGCCTTTCAATAAGTGCCTCTAACCCTTGGTCAGTTGATGGATAAAAACCATTATCAAGACGATAAAGCTCAAGTGCTTGAGAAACAGTTCCAATATCCGAACGTGCCACTGTAATTTTGGCCTGGTCAGGTCTATTTAGTAGTTTTGGCGCAACCATTGCCGCCAAAATACCGAGTATTACGACTACAATCATGATTTCAATTAGGGTAAAACCACCCTGGATACACTTTTTCATTTTTAACTTTCTCGCTTGGATTAAGATCCTTTTTTCTAATAAAAAGCCTTTGTATGAGAAACCGATGTAACGGAATTGTTCATAAAAGGATCGTTTAAAAAAGAGGGTATCAGATTTATCGTTAAAATCTTGTCAACTCTCTAATAAACTAGCTCTAGTCTTGCTAGGTATATGCAAGGTTTTGTTGTTCGCCATCTGTTTCTTCATTCCTTTACCGCTATTATCTCATAAAATCAAGTTTCTGCTTCGTGTAAAGGGTGCTACAAGCATATTCATGTTAGCTTTTTAACCCAATAACTGATTCATATTAAGAATAGGCAGTAGTATAGCTAAAACGATGACCATAACGACGCCACCCATGACAACAAGCATCAAAGGCTCAAATAAACCCATCAGTAACGCTAGCCTACCATCCAACTCCTGTTGTTGGTTTACTGCTGTTTTATCGAGCATTTCATCCAACTCACCGCTTGACTCGCCACTAGCAATCATATGCAGCATCATTGGTGGGAAGTGCCCTGTCTCACTCAGGGAGCGATTCAGGCTGGTTCCTTCACTAACCCGCTTTGCTACATTTGTAATCGCTAGCTTAATAGCCTCATTGCTCACTACTTGCCCGGCAATAGTTAACGCTTCAACAAGAGACACTCCACTCCGAGTCAGAATGCTTAATGTGCTGGCGAATCTAGCTGCGTTAAGGGTGCGGCTAAATCGCCCAATCAAAGGTAATTTTAAAAGGTAACCATCCCATATCAGTCTTACTTCCGGTTTTCTAAGCAGATATTTCACCGTAATCACAGCTGCGATAATACCTACCATAATCACCGGCCACCAACTCTGAAACCCCTCACTTATCGAAATAAGAATCACGGTTATCAATGGTAAATCCTGGCCAGTATCGACAAAGACCTTCACAATATCAGGCACTACATAGCCCAATAGAAAGCTGACAATGCCTAGTGACGCAAGCATGAGGATTACTGGATAAAGTAATGCTTGCTGAACCTTCTGCATTGACTGCATCCTAGATTCGGTATAATCAGCTAAACGGTTCAGAACTTTATCAAGATAACCAGCATGCTCTCCTGCAGCAACCGTTGCTCGATACATCTGGGGGAAGGCTTGAGGGAAGGCGTCAAGGCTTCGAGCTAGAGTGCAGCCCTCCACAACCTTTGAACGAATAGCTATTAACATATTTTTCAGGCGGCTTTTTTCTTGATGAGCTGCAACCCCTTGCAAAGCTTCTTCAATAGGCATGGCAGCCTGGATAAGAGTGGCCAATTGTCGAGTCAGAGTCGCCAGCTCAACTGCCGATACACCTCGTCGAAAAAGACCAAGCCCATCTTCTTTTTTTTGTTCTTTTACTACATTAACGCTAAGAGGTGTTAATGATTTGTCGCGCAGCAGCTGTCTTACCTGGCGACTACTGTCTGCCTCTAAAGAACCTTTATGTTGTTTGCTCTGCTGATCTAGAGCAATGTATTCAAATGCAGCCATAATCCTGTCTCATTGCTTTCATTAGTATCAATCTCCTTGGGTCACTCTCAGCACTTCTTCCAAGGTTGTTAATCCTTCAAGCACCTTTCGGGCACCATCACATCTGATGCCAGAATTATACTGTCGAACATGGGCGGTAACATCTTGTTCTCCCTTGCCACTATGGATCATTCTGCGAATATCTTCATCAACAATAACCACTTCATAGATGCCGGTACGACCCTTGTAGCCGTTGAAATTACATTCTTTGCAGCCTTTTGCATGATAAATAACATGACCAGAAGTCGAGTTAATATTCAGTTGCGCACGTTCGGCTTCATCAGGTTCACAGGGCTCTTTGCAATGATCACAAAGCGTTCGCACTAAACGTTGGGCAATCACCCCAAGCAAGCTTGATGCCAATAAAAAAGGCTCAACACCCATATCCTGCAAGCGAGTTAAAGCTCCTATGGCAGTGTTAGTATGCAAGGTAGACAGAACAAGGTGTCCTGTCAAACTGGCCTGAACTGCAATTTCAGCCGTTTCTTTGTCGCGTATCTCTCCTACCATTACTACATCAGGATCTTGACGTAGGATAGCTCTCAACCCTCTTGCAAAAGTCATTTCAACTTTAGTGTTTACTTGGGTTTGTCCAATCCCGTGGAGGTTATACTCAATAGGGTCCTCTACCGTCAAAATATTTCTGCATTTGTCATTGAGGGCACTCAAACATGCGTACAGGGATGTTGTTTTACCGGACCCGGTAGGGCCTGTAACCAGAATAATGCCGTAGGATTTACTCAATAAACTTTCAATACGCTCCTTGTCTGCTGCTGCCATACCTAAGTGCTCAAGATCAAGGCGACCTGAGGCCTTATCAAGTAGTCGCAACACAACACGCTCACCATTACTCGAGGGGAGTGTCGATACTCTAACATCTACGTCTTTGCCGGCAACTCTCAAAGATATTCTGCCATCCTGAGGAATTCGTTTTTCTGCAATATCTAGCCGAGCCATAACTTTAATACGAGAGACTAATAGCGAAGCAAGCATGCGCTGTAGCTGAAGAACCTCTCTTAAAAGTCCGTCAACACGAATACGTACTATCAAGTTGCTTTCAAAAGTTTCTATATGTATATCAGAGGCACCTTCCTTAACAGCCTCGGTCAACAGAGCATTGATAAGCCTGATAACAGGGGCGTCATCACTCTGCTCTAGAAGATCCTCTGTAATTGGCACCGCATCAGCAATACTGCTGAGGTCAATGTCTCCACTCAGGCCTGCAGCATCCTGAAGCGCCTCAGAACTATCCTTATGATAGCTTTCTGAAACTACTTCATTGAAGGCATCTTCACTTACAGATTTACAGCTTGTCGGTTGCCCAATGAATCGCCTAACCTCTGCCAATATTTTCGCGGGCGGAGGTTGGCAAAAGTACAGCAAAGGGTCGGAACCGTTCCAGCTAACGACTACACCATGACGTTTAGCAAAAGAAAATGGGAGCCTTAAATCAGACTGCGTTTTACTGGACATCTCTTCTTTACTCATGTTCTCTTTAAGACTAGTCAAAGGCATATCCTTCTCACTTAAATATAAAAAATAATTAGCATCATATCTATTCTAAATAATTCAACAATTCCTTGATTGTCTTGATTTAAACTTTAAACTAAAGCTATCTTATTGAAAAAACTAATAAAACAATTTTTGTCACCACTCGGTAGACAAGTTATCCGTAGCTCATTCTGCTATTAAATCCAGCAGCTGGCTGTTGCATATATAACTTAGGCTTTTTTGTTTTTCTTGTAAAATAGAATATTATTTATTTAAAAAAAACTCAACCCTGATGCTTTTGTTATACTAGACATAGTAACTCAAAATAAAAGCACTGCTTATGATTAATTAGCTTACATCTTACACCCTTTGATTGAAGAGACGCTTATGAAAGCCGAGGTAATATCATCATCCATTAAATGGGCACGAAAGCGTAATAGACCGCTTATCACTGCCGCTCTATGCTCTACTATGCTAGTCATGCTTGGTACCCAGCTTTATAGAATTCATGATGAAGTAGATAGGCGTGGAAGTATATCTGCTTTAGATGGTACGGCATCTTCATCGATTAGTTCCGAAAAAAAACTCAACCCTGGCGACTTTCAGTTGCTGTTCGGTTCCAATGAGCGTAATGATAGCCTACGTACCCCAATTGAGATACCAAAAACCAAGCTTAATTTAACATTGCATGGCTCTCTTGCCGATTTACAGCAGGACAAATCTGAAAGCAGTGCTATTATTCAAGGAAGTAATCAAGAAAAACTTTACAGAATTGGTGACAACCTGCCTGGAGGGGCAATTCTGACAGAAGTAAATGCAGATCATGTTGTATTAAAAAGGAACGGGCAGTTTGAGATATTATCCTTTCCTGACTTTACCAAAGGGGATAATGGGTTGAACCCAGTATATGGCCAAGAAAATGAGCATAACCCTGATATGCACACTAGATCTGAGCATACAACACAAGTGGACAGTGACTCACTTGAAGAGCGAATGCGTAAGCTGAAAGAATAGCTACAGCAAGTTAATCAAGAAAACCCATAAAAATTACAATTCTTTACTAAATGGCTTTGAAATGAATACCAACTTTTACACAAGTAAGAATGCAGCAAAAAAACTCTTTCCACTGTTATTTCCAGTATTACTACTACATGGTTATGGTTTTACAGAGTTTGCCAGTGGAGCCACACAGGCAAGAGAAATTATTTCTTCAGGTCCGACACTTAAGTCTAACGATAAGCACTCTATTTTGGGTGAGGCTGGGCAGAAAAATAAAAGTCAGCAGGAGGCTGCATCAGAAGGTGTTTCAAAAAATAGTGTCTCTTCGGAACAACGCTGGAGCTTGAATCAGCAAAATGCTGATATTCGAGAATTTATCACTCAGATAGCAAAAATCACTGGAGAAACCTTTGTTATTGATCCCAGAATTAAGGGTGGAAACACAGTAACCGTTATTTCTAGCAAGCCGTTGACTAAAAATCAAGTTTATGATGTTTTTTTGGAGGTTTTAACAACTAATGGTTACACAGTAATACCCAAGGGGAAAGTAATCAATATTGTTCCAAGTACGACAGCTAAAACTGCTGGTCAGGAGCAAGATAATCCGCATAAATCAATCATGACAACCAGGGTCATTGAGCTTCATAGTGTTTCTGCGATAGAAGTTATCCCTATTATAAGACCGTTAATTGCTCAGTATGGACATGCCGCTGCATCAGCTTCCAGTAACGCTGTTATTGTTAGTGATCTAGCGGATAATGTTGATCGCATAGCAAATCTGATCAAAGAGCTAGATGATACCAGTAACAATGACTATGAGGTTCTTCAGCTTCAACATGCTTGGGTGGGTGATGTCGCAAAAATCATTCAGGAAACCTTGCATATTGGAAAAGGGCAGTTTCCTAGTGGACTTCAAGTAATTTCAGATGAACGCAGCAATAGACTTATAATAAAGGGTAGTGCTAGCAAAAGAAGTCGAGTTCGTAAGCTGGTTGTTACGCTAGACAAAGAAGGCACTAGGAAGTCAACAACCAAAGTTATGTTTATTAGTTATGGTGATGCAAAAAATCTTGCAGAAATACTTTCGGAAGCATCAGACGCTCTTCAAGATACTCAGGGCAGAAAGGGAATAAATCCAAGCTCATCAAATTCTCCTATGGGTCAACATAGACTTCCGCACCAGTTAGCATCTGACGATAAAAGCAGGCCATCTCAGAATGTTTTTGTTAAGGCAGATGAATCCCAGAATGCCTTGATAATGATTGCAGCCCCTGAGACCCTGCAAGCTATGGAACAGATTGTCCGTCAGCTTGATCGACCTAGGGCGCAAGTATTATTAGAGGCGGCTATTGTTGAAGTAATAGGTGATATTAACGACGCACTTGGTATCCAGTGGGGCATTGATGGAAGGAGCACTGTAGCTGCGAGAGGTGATCATGGTTTAAGTCTGAGTAGTCTCACTGGTAATTTGTTAGATAACAAAAGCATAGGTTTGGGTTCTTTGGCCTTCAGGGGTAATGATTTCGGTGTTCTCGTTCATGCTCTTAGCAAAAAAACTAATAGCAATATCCTTTCAACACCTAGTATTTTGACAATCGATAATCAGGAGGCAGAGTTTCTAGTGGGTGAAAATATACCTATTAAAACTGGCGCTTACCAGACTGCTAGTCAGAAAGACAGTACAAACCCTTTTACCACGACAGAGCGAAAAGATATTGGCATCAAGCTAAAGTTGACACCGCATATTGGAGAAGGAAGCAGTATGAGATTGGAGCTCGAACAAGAAATTTCTTCTCGCCGTGCTACTGCTGACTCTAGTGCAGGTGACATTATCTATGATAATAGAACACTGAAAACAGCAGTTATTGTTGATGATGGTAATACCGTGGTGATTGGTGGGTTAATCCAGGATGATCGGCAATCATCTAAAAATAAAGTTCCTTTGTTTGGTGATATCCCAGCATTAGGAAATCTCTTTAAGTACAACAATCATGAATCAAAGAAGCGAAATCTAATGTTATTTATTCGCCCAACAGTGATGAGAAGTTCTGAAACCTTGGTAAGGGCATCACAAGACCGCTTTACAAAACTCAAAGTTTTAGGAGCTGGAGGGAAAAATACTGCACCTAGTCACAATCTTCCTACAACACCAGAAAAACTATTTGACGTAGAGGCCTTTGATCTAAGGAAGTCAGACAAGGCTCCCTGGGTACCTTAAAATCATCGTAGCAAAAAACAGGGGTATGTTGCCATTCTTGCCCTGTTTTTTGTAAAAATCTTCTTTTTGTCGAGCAGATTAAAGCCTGAATTGTGTAATCTAATCAAGTGAATGAAGTAGGTGGCTGAAGATGTGTTCCTGCTTTGTTGTCATCGTTTGCTCATTGCAGTCACTTAGTACTCCTGAATTTTTGTAGTCTCGCTTACTTGCCTGCGTGCAGGTAACTCCAAGTTCTTTTGGTCTACGCTCATTGATTTAGCTATGTTTCTAATTTCTTTTGTTGTAGACCATTGTAATTGCCGTGTTTATGGCAGCGATCAGGCTTCCATTGAGAGCATTGCCGCTACCAGCAATATTTAGAGCGGTACCGTGATCAACAGAGGTGCGAATGATTGACAGACCAAGGGTGATATTTACGGCATTACCAAAGCTTTTGTATTTTAGTACGGGTAAGCCTTGGTCATGGTACATGGCGAGTATTGCATCACATTGTTTTATATTGTTAGGACAAAATAATGTATCTGCTGGTAAGGGGCCGACCAGATGCATACCTTGACTATTAAGAGCGCGAATGACGGGAGAAATTATTTCTATTTCCTCCATACCCAAGTATCCTCCTTCTCCCGCATGGGGGTTGAGAGCGGATACTAAGATTTTTGGTGAGGGGATGGAGAATTTGTTTTGCAGGTCGTTGTTAAGGATTTGTAGCACATCGGTTAATGATGATTGGTTAATAGCTCCAGGCACTTGAGAAAGCGGAAGGTGATTTGTGGCTAAAGCTACACGAAGTCCTTCTGTGGCAAGCATCATGACCACTTTTTCTCCGGTCTGTGCTGCCAAGAATTCAGTATGCCCTTGGAATGATACTCCAGCCTCATTAATGATTTGTTTATTAACAGGTGTAGTGATCATGCCATCAAAAAGACCAGAAAGGCATCCTTGAATAGCCACTTTCAGCGTGTCAAGAACGTAGTGGCTATTCATAGGATCAGCTTGGCCAGCTTTGCAAGGAGAGTTAAGGGTTACTGGGTGCACCAGAAGCCTTCCTGGAGTGGCTGGTGTGGAATCGTCTGGATTAAACTGAGTAAACTGAACACATAAATTCAACTGTTTAGCCCTGTCGGCTAGCAACCCTGGGTCAGCAATGATGACTAGTTGGGAGTCAAACTTTTCCTGAGTAATCATTAGGCAAAGGTCTGGACCAATACCAGCAGGTTCACCAGCAGTAATTGCTAATCTAGGGAGTGGGCTGCATTTCATTGCTTTAGTTTGATCTCAACGTAGGTTCGAGCGCGTAATTCACGTAGCCATACGGCTAGTTCTTCTTCAAACTTACGGTTGCCCAGTAATTCTTTTGCTTGGCTGCGACGTACTTGGTGGCTAATATCATGCTGTCGTTTCCCTAATACTTCCAGAATATGCCAGCCATCATTCGTTTTGAATGGTTCGCTAACGGTTTTGGATGGAGTAATGTTTATCACTGTTTTAAATTCGTCTGGTAGTAAGCTGAGTCTTGTCCAGTCAATAGTACCGCCATTTAGAGCTGATCCAGTATCATCTGAGTGAGCTTTGGCCAGCTTATCAAAGTTTTCACCTTTTTGAATGCGTGCGTAGAGGTTTCTTGCTTTCATTTGAGCCTCTAGATTGGTGCGAATACTGGTAGGTTTGACTAATATGTGACGAACATGTACCTGTTCTTGTAGATGCTTTTTATTACCTCGAACGTCCAGTTGCTTAATAATATGGAAGCCCCCAGAATTCCGAAGGGGAGCCGATATATCACCCTTTTTCATCTTCGTAGCCTCCTCTGCGAAAAGGCTAGGTAGTTCGTCTGCTTTGTGCCAGCCAAGATCACCGCCATTTAGTGCATGACGACCTTTAGAGTGGGTGATAGCCATTTCTGAGAAACTAGCACCTTTTTCTAACTTTTCTTTAATAGTCTGGGCCGACATCTTTGCGGCGTTTATTTCTTTGGAGCTGGCATTCTCAGGAATAGCAATCAATATATGTTCTAATCGATACTCAGTCTCAGCCTCGGGCTGGCCTTCTCGTGACTTCAGAAAATTATTAATTTCCGAATCACTGATGTGAATCCGCTCTGCCACAAAACGTTGACGAACTAGATTGATGATCATTTCGTGACGAATTTCCTCTCGAGCCGAAGCAAAAGATAGGCCGTCGGCCTCTATGCTCTTCTTGAAACCTTCAATGCTTAAGTTGTTCCCTGTGGCTATTCTACTAATGGCATTGTTTAGTGCCCAGTCATCAATACTGGCACCGATCTTTTTCCCCAGTTGTAATTGAGCGTTTTCAAGTATTAGTTGCTCCAACACTTGCTCTTGAAGTATGTGTTCGCTGGGTAAGGTAATGTTTCTGGACATTAACTGATGACGTACTATTTTAATACGACTTTTGAGTTCGCTGGCCATAACTGCGTCCCCGTCGACAACAGCTACAATATGGTCCAGTTTAACTATCTCAGCGCTCACAGGTTCGCTAGGGCCATGGATTAGTGCTAGTAAGTACGTGGCGGTTAACGTTAGTTTTTTTAATCCCTTCATCATTTATTTCTCACGTTGTGTGTAGCCATGAATGCCATTTAGGTAATCCCTGCTTGTGCTGTTAGAAAAATCCCCCAATCCCATAAGGACAAACTGTAGGAGCAAAGCTCTTTTTATGCTTGGGTGATCAATGTTGTTATTTGCTTCTGTCCATGTACGCCATAGTAAGCGAATTTGATAACAGCAGCTGTTGTATTCTACTCCAGAAAGTTCTTCAAGGTTTCTATTATTAGTTAAATCATACTGCCAGCGGCCTAAGATTGACCAGTTATTGGTGATGGGCCAAGCAAAAGACATGTCACTATGACTAGCATTGTTTGATGTCATTTTATAGCCCTGATTCGGGTTGTTGGGGTCAACTAGAATGTTTTCATCATTGTTGGTTTTTATGAACCGGTCAACCTGACTCTGATAGATATAGCCTATATTGATAACTTTGCGTGCTTCAGGCTGATAATGATAGTGTGCCCCATAACTTTCTAACTGATTGGTATTAGTATCCCATGTTAGGTCCTGCTTCAAGTTCATGGAGCGGTTAAAGTTATAAGTCAGCTCTGTAGCTAGTATAGATGCTGGCTCATTTAGCCTATCTACCCGTTGCTTTCGTAATAATGTTAGATTTTCATCCCAGCTGGCTGCGTCACCATAAACTTTTTGTCCTGTAGTTGGATCAATGTAAACTTCTCGGTTTTTAAAATAAATTATCTGCCCTGCACCAAAACGCATCCGTTCAAAACCATCATCGTCATTCGTCAGTCTAGTTGTGAAGCCTAAGGCAAGATGATTGCTATCGGCTAAACGGTCATAACCACTAAACCGGTTGTCTCGCCAGAGCGAAGCATAGCTGAAACCCATTTCTGCGGCATCAAAGACAGGGTTCATTTCTTGGTTTTTAGCACTGGGTGCGTACAAATACTTCATGCGTGGCTCAAAGGTATGGGTGTACTGAGTTGATGCGATGGAGGTCTGTCGGTCAAAATACAGGCCACCATCCAAGCTAAATGATGGTACCGTTGTTCTGGGTGACTCAGTATAATCATCTGAAGTAAATGATCCATAGGCGCTGTTTAAGTCGTTGATAACCTCATTTTTGTCTAGGTTTTTGAGTTTGTATTGAACATGTTTAATTTTTATTGTCGGGGTAAGGAAGGCGTAGCTCCACTTTAGAGGAAGGCTCACTCCTGTTTCTAAGTATGCTCTTTCACCATCAGCGCTATTGATGCCGAAACCGTGATTATAGATACTACGAGTTACTTTATCAGCAGGGTCAAAATTAGGATCAGTCTCTTCACGCAAAAATTGCCAATTCTCATTTCGAGAAAATTGGGTGTAGTCTGCAATATAATCTACGGTCAGGTTGTCGTTGGCGAACCAACTACCTTTTAACTCAAGTTGAGGTAGTTTGTTGTAAGGATCGTTAGAGAAGTTACTTATGTTTTTATGCTTGAGGGCGAGAACGCTGAGTTGCCAGTCGTGATGCTCATCACCGCCAGTATAGCTAGTCTTTATTTTTTGATTTACAGAAGTAGTGTTGGAAAGGTGCAACGATGAAGTGAAATCTTCAAAGTAGTTCTTGTCGCTGGCATCAGTATAGTCAATCTCCATATCCCAGTTAGTGGTAAGCTGTGTTTTATGGAGCCAGCGCACCATCCACCGTTCTGTATTTTGATAGGGGTTTTCAAGTTTTAGTTTGTCTTTGCCTACTGTTCCGGCAAGCGTTAGCTCACCTTTATTCTTTTCTGTCAGATAGCGGGCTTCTGATTCCAGTAATTTTCCACGGTTGGCAATTAGTCGTGGTGCAATTGTGGCATCATAATTAGGCGCCAGATTCAAGTAGTAGGGTATGGTAATATCTGAACCATTATCAAGATCCAAAGTCAATGTTGGGGATATAAATCCGGACTGGCGGCGTTTATCAATTGGGAAGCGGATATAGGGCGTATATAAAATCGGTAACCCTTGGAACTCGATGATAGCACGATGCGCAATGCCAAAACCTGCTGCTGGATCTATGTGAAGGTCTTTACTTGACAGTAGCCAGCCATTATCACCTGGAGGGCAGCTAGTATAGGTGGCGTTGGTTAAATCCATAGTTTCATCTTCATTACGAACAATTGTGCTGGCATGACCCCTTAGGTTGCTATGGTAAATGACATAAGTTGCATTTTCAATCCGAGCTTTATTCGTGTTCAGTTGGGCGTCCCCGTGTTCACCGATAATAAGAACACCTAGCTTCCTTATACGAACGTTTCCTTCAAATTGCGCATAATTATTTTGTTTGTTGAAGGTGGCTTTATCGCTTTCAAACTGTCTACCAGCGTGCTGAATAAGGACGTTACCTTCCATTGATGCAGTGGCATTCTCATCATAGTTTGATTTATCTGCTTCTGCTATAATGGGTTGAGCCTTAGCATCACCTTTAAAATGTTTGCCTGGGCGCTCTGGTTCAATGTATGCCCCGCAGGTGAAAGAAGGCTGACTGGCTAGTTGCTTGGGAGTTAAGCCTGAGGCTGGAATCCAGTTCAGTGTTGTTCTTAACGGGGTTGGTGTCAAGGTCTGTGGTATATTGGTTATTGATGATGTTTTTTGACTGGTATCGTCAGTATCGTCAGTATAATTGGTGGCCTTGACAGGTTTTGATCTCTTTGTGTTTGTTTTTATTTTTGTTGGAGCTGTAGTAGAGGTGGAAGATGCTAAGTAGACTGTTTTTATTACATTTTTCGTCTTTGGGACCGAGATGAACTCTTCTCCATTATTCTTGGCTCCAGGTTGGCAGTGCCAGGTGCTTTCTGGTAAATAGTTAGCAGAAGCCTTCGATTCTAGTAGACCTCCAATCAGACTAGCCGCAATGGCTAAAGCTAGAGTTCTAATCTTAAAGAGTAGATGGTGGTGCTCTATAAGCTCGATAATTCTGATGCGATGTTTTGTGCTCACTGTCCATGCCTTTGATTTAAGTGGCTGAGGGCGTGTAAAGGACAGCTCTCATAATCAGTGGGAAGATAGTATATGGGTGTCATTCTACAATATTCTTCGCTTGATGGGTATGTTATTAGTCTGGAGTAATCTTCGTATCGATATTAATTAAGTAGGGTGGATTCAAATCTGAAGTGCATCACTTGACTAGGTAGAAGAAAGGGCCAGCTGAAGGTAAGATCCTACCCTTTTCTCCGGCAAGAGATGAAGTGATGACGATAACTTACCAACAACTGGCTTACGAATAAAGATGCCATATTTCCGCACTAAAGAAAAGCGGTTGCAGCCAAAGGGAGATAGCGGAGATCATTGGCGCCAGCCAATCCACTGCGATCCGTGAGTTGGCAAGGAATACTGGCGAACGTGGATATAGGCATAGGCAAGCACAAGGCCGAACAGATAGGCGGCGTACAGAGTCGGCTCGGGCGAGTAGAATGACGCCAAAAATGATCGCGGTGATTGAATCAAAGCTGCGTGTAGAATGGAGCCCAGAGCAGATTTCAGGTTGGTTGCCGAATGATAAGGAACGACTGATTATACCCGTCGCCTTTCAAATTGCTACGTTGTTGGCTGCGCTCGCTCACCCCGACCACCTACTACTCGTAGGCTCACGGAGCTTCGCTTACTTGCCACCTAGTAGCAACTTGAAATGCTTGGGTATATACCAATCGCCTTTCAATCTGCTACGTTGTTGGCTGCGCTCGCTCACCCCGACCACCTACTATTCGTAGGCTCATGGGGCTTCGCTTACTTGCCACCTAGTAGCAACTTGAAATCCTTTGGGCATAAATGAGAACACCAATGGCTTGCTACGACAATATTTCCCAAAGAATACAGACTTCAAGAAGGTCGGTCAAATAGAGGTGAAGCGAGCATTAATGCGGCTTAATTTTCGGCCAAGAAAAGATTTGAATTTCAAAACACCCGACTTGATAATGGGTGAACACAGGGCTGCGTTAGTGCTTAAGCTGTGATGCACTTGGAATTTGAATCCGCATAGTATTAATAGTACTGCATAAATGGTAATGAGGTAGTACATTTACGTTTGAGCACCACTTCTCTGGGTGAGAAGTGGTTTGATGAAAAATATATACTAGTTTCCAATGACTACTAGGGTTGTCAGCAGTCTAGCACCTTCAAATGGTATGGGTATAGAATATAGTCATTGAAAATGCAGAAAATATATGAATTCCAGAGTATGAGGGTATAGCAACACTGAGTTGTTGCTGAGATACTCCTAAAGTCATCTGAGATACAGAGAGGCAGTAAAGAGGCTAAGCTCTACAGGCTAAATAGTTAAGAGATTGAGATGAGCTAAGACAGTTAGTCTCTCCACTGCATCTTCAATAATGATGAGTATATCTCTATTGGAGATATCAGTGATTATGCTTAGCAAGATTAGTGAAGTAGGGTATTGACTTGCTTTTCAATAGTTAATTAATGAGACAGGTGTAATTAACCTTATGGTGACAAGTAGCTTTAAGCAAACACGAGCAAGCCTTATTGAAGAAGAGCGTCGTAATCTGCTGGCAAGATGGGTTGCGGATGAGTTGTCAGCTCATGATGATTTCAAGAGTATCACGCCCTTAAAAGAAATTAGCAGCGATGCCAGCTTTCGAAAGTATTATCGTGTTCAGGGCCCTGAAGGGTCGTTGATAGCGGTAGATGCACATCCTGAGAAAGAAGACAATAAAGCTTTTATTAATATTTCTCATCAGTGGCGGAAGCATGGGGTTCGTGTGCCTGAGGTCCATGCATTTGATCAAGATAATGGTTTTATGCTGATTGAGGATTTTGGCGATAGACAGTTGCACGACTGTCTTCTTGACGAGAGAGTAGATGATTTTTATCACCAAGCTATGGAGCTTTCCAAACAAATACAATTATTACCGGCTACCGATTTGCCGGTTTATGATAAACATTTGTTGAGGTTTGAACTATCACTTTATCCTCAGTGGTTTTTGAAGTCATTTCTCGGTTTGACGCTGAGTGATAATGAAGATCAAGCGTTGAACGACCTTTTTGACTATTTGGTTGAAAGTGCATTAGAGCAACCAAAGGTCACTATTCATCGTGACTTCCACTCCCGTAACTTGATGGTCTGTGACGATGGTGAGCTTGGCGTTATTGATTTTCAGGGAGCGTCACATGGCCCACTGCTTTATGACTTAGTTTCTCTTTTGAAAGACTGTTATCACTGCTGGCCCGATGAGAAAGTAGAGCAATGGCTGCAAGGGTTCGCTCAGACTTTGCCACAACTTGCATCAATTAGTACGGCACAAATTCAGCAGTGGTTCGACTGGATGGGGTTGCAGCGTCATTTAAAGTGTTTGGGGATTTTTTCGCGCCTTTGGTTGCGAGATAACCGCGTGAATTATCTGGGTGATTTACCTGTAACTCTGGATTATATTGTTGCCACGTGTAAGCGTTATCCAGAGCTGGAGCATCATGCGGTATGGTTGGAGAAGCAGGTTACTCCACAGCTGTCAGGTCGAGTCAATGATATTCGTGAGGAAGTTGATGTATGAAGGCTTTGATTCTGGCTGCTGGTTTAGGACAGCGGTTGAGACCGATGACGCTCACGAAACCCAAGCCTTTAGTGACTGTGGCAGGGAAGCCTTTGATTGTACATCATATCGAGCGTTTGGCTGCTGCTGGGATTCTGGATATTGTCATTAACTATTCTTGGTTAGGAGAGCAAATTACTGCCGCACTGGATAACGGGGAGCAGTGGGGGGTTCGGATTTCATATTCGGAGGAGGCAGAGCCTCTTGAAACCGGTGGTGGTGTTTTTAAGGCTCTTTCCCTATTGACGAATGATGTTACGGATGGGCTGTTTATGGTCATTAACGGTGATGTATTTTCGGATTACCCTTTTGATAAGCTTCCATCTACAGTTAATGGTTTGGCTCACTTGGTTATGGTTAATAATCCTGCGTTTAACCTTCAAGGCGATTTTTCTCTGGTAGCGGGACAGGTGGATGCAGCCGGTGAAGAGCTGCTCACTTTTAGTGGTATTAGTGTATTATCTGCAGGATTATTTAAAGATTGTGAGCATGGCGCATTTCCTTTGGCTCCTTTATTGCGAAGGGCTATGTCGCGAGGTGGTGTGTCTGGTGAATATTATAATGGTTATTGGACCGATGTAGGTACCATTAGAAGATTAGAAGAACTGGAACATTATTTGAGTTCGGGATTATCCTGATAAATTCTACTATATTTGTTATACGAGAATGCTGCGTGCAGATGGGGCTTAGTCTCAAGTTTGAAGTGCGACAAAAGTAATTATTCATAAAAGCATTCCTCCGGTGTTTTATAAGCTAACCGCTTCCTTGGTCTTGTATTTAATTTGTCCGAGATGATATTGCATCGTTGCTGAGTTAGTCCTGCCATTAATGTACCCTCAGCTAAGTATTGTCTGAGCAAACCATTGGTATTTTCATTCGTACCACGTTCCCATGAGTCTTATGGGTTGGCAAAGTAATAAGGGCAATTAGTCACTTCTTCAGCTTTCTTATATTGGTGAAACTCGGTGCCGTTATCTGATGTAATGGTTTTAAATTGCTCAGGCATTTTGCTCATTAATTTTATCGTTCGCCTGTTGGTTGACTTGGTCGTTCTATCGTTTAACTGGCCTATCAAAGTGTAACAAGTTTTTCGCTCAACCAGTGTGACTACGCAGTGTTTATACCCAAACATTTCAAATTGCTACTAGGCAGCAAGTAAGCGAAGCCCCGTGAGCCTACGAGTAGTAGGTGATCGGGGGTGAGGGAACGCAGCCAAAAACGTAGCAACGTGAAAGGCGACGGGTATAGACCCTTTACCCATCACGGTATCTATTTCCCAATGACCTAGTGTTTCACGCATTTCTACTTCAGCTGGTCGGTCTGCTATATTGCGCTTATTGGCAATCCTGCCTAGACTATCATAAGCCTTGTAGCTTTTACGTCTTCGCTTTTGAGCACAACGCAAGTGCGTCCATAGTAAGCCGCCTTTCTTTTTATCACGCCAAATATATCGATAAATAGTTTCAGGGCTATGGCAACGTACACCTATCCGTTTTAAGTAACCCGTAATCTGTTCAGGATTCCATTGTTTATGTAAGAGTTGCCTAATGATCACGTAATCCTTTTCTGTAAAATGTTGGTTTTTCCTTGAACGTCGACGTCGAGCTCTTGTTCTTTGCTGTGCCCTGATGGATCGACATGAGGCATCCTTATGCCAACAAGTATTGCGTTGAAAATGGTACTTCGGTATTTTCCGATAGCTGTGGCAATGTCCGTAAAACTTAATCCTTGCCATTTTAGCGCTACTATCATATATCTATCACCCTCGGTGAGCTGTTGATACTTCATAGGCTTTTACTTCGTGATTGGAGCAAAAAACTAAGGGTATCGCAGTTCATCGTTTTTATTAAATTGGGTGTCGCACTTAGTATATGAATTCGGTGGGTGTAAGAGAGCTAAGGTTGTGGCTCGACACTTTCTCCTTGGGTAGAAAAGGCTCTCAGGGCAAAAGGTGATAAAGAAAGGTGATGGCAGTGAATCACTCTAGTCAAATGATGAAAGAGTTGAATTGCAGAGGTAGAGTGATATTTCATGACCATAATATTAACTGGTATGTTTCTGGGGCTAATGTTTGGAGGGTTCTACGGTGCGGTACTTGGTGGTTTTTTGGGGGCGTGGATCAATAAAAGTCGTCTTCATCTAAGTGCAGGCAGCACGCAGTACTCGGGGTTTAATCGCCAGCGGGTACAAAGTGTGTTTTTTGATGCTACATTTCTTGTGATGGGGCGCTTGGCGAAAGCTGACGGAAGGGTTAGTGAGAATGAAATTAAAACAGCGTCGTCGATAATGAATGACATGCGCCTTTCGGCAGGCCAGAGACGTGTTGCAATTGAATTATTTAACAGAGGCAAAGAGTCAAATGTTGATATTGAAGGGCCTCTCCAATCTTTGTTGCAGGTGTCGAGCTCTAGCACCTTAATACCTATGTTTTTGGAGATACAGCTTCAGGCGGCTTATGCAGATGGTAGTATGACCCCGGCTAAGCGAGCAGTATTTAGGCAAATATGTGGAGTGCTGAATGTCAGTAGTATTGGCTTTGAGCTGCTGCATAAACGTTTTCTTGCACAAAAAACATTTTACCAAAGAGGGCACCGCACACATTTTCGACAGGCAGACTCAATAGATGAGCTTAGACATGCTTATGGTGTACTTGGTGTAGAAAAAACAGCTACAGACAATGAAATAAAAAAAGCATATCGTAAACTCATGAACCAGCATCATCCTGATAAACTTGTTGCTAAAGGATTGCCTGAAGAAATGATGCAAGTAGCCAAGCAGAAAACCCAAGAAATACGTGGGGCTTATGATAAAATTAAACAACACAGGAAGGACAGGTAGATATTAAGTTAACCTTATGTCTTTGTTCTCATCTCAAACATTTTTATATTTGTTATCCTTATGATACAAGATTTTCTGATTAATTGGTGATTGTGGTTTTGAGCTCTTAGGCTTACTATCCCCTTTATTTTCAGATGTTATGGATATATACCGGCTACTATTAGTGAGCAGTTGTTAGACGAGCGAAGCCCCGTGAACTTATGAATAGTAAGTGGCTGGTGGTTATGAGGGTAGGAGGCAGTCTCACACCTTCAAGGGAGCTTGGGTATACAATAGTTGCTTTTTTTATGCATGCCTTTTGTAGAGACTTATGCCTTACTCACGCACCACTTTTCATAAACCCAGAAAACGTTTTGGTCAGAATTTTCTTCATGATCAAATTGTTATTCATCGAATCATTCGTTCTGTTAACCCCAGAGAAGGTGACCGGGTTATTGAAATTGGGCCAGGTCATGGGGCGTTAACTGAAGGTTTGCTGGATGGAGCTAAAGCTCTTGATATTATTGAAATTGACAGAAACCTTATTCCAGAATTGACATTGCGGTTTGGTTTAAATCCTAGAGTGCGTATTTATGAGGCTGACGCGCTTAAATTTGACTTTTGCTCTCTGAAAACCGATGCCCGGTTACTGCGTTTGGTGGGAAACCTTCCTTATAATATTTCTACGCCATTGATTTTTCATCTGCTGAGTTTTAATGAGTTAATTAGAGATATGCACTTTATGTTGCAACATGAAGTGGTTCAGCGTCTAGTGGCAACACCAGGGGGGAAGAATTATGGTAGGTTGAGTATTATGACTCAGTATTACTGTAGCGCCGAGTATTTGTTTACTGTTGGTCCAGAGTCCTTTAAGCCAGCACCTAAAGTGAAGTCAGCGATTGTTCGCTTGATGCCGCATGTAACATTGCCATATCCATGTAAAAATATTTCAACATTGGAAATGGTTGTCCGTGATGCATTTGGCCAGCGCCGTAAAACTTTAGCAAATAGCTTAAAAAATTATCTGCGAGCAGATGACTTTCAGGAGCTTGGGATCGATGCTAGCGATCGGCCAGAAAGATTGCATCTTGCTGATTTTGTCAAGATCACGGATTATCTAGAGCATAATAGCAGTCAGGATAAAAAATAATGACAGTTTATGCTGTGGGAGACATACAGGGATGTTACGACCCTCTAAGACGTTTGCTGGATAAAATGGTTTTTGATCCAGAGAATGATGTTCTGTGGGTTGCAGGTGATATGGTTAATAGAGGGCCAGAATCTCTGGCCACGATTAGATTCCTTAAAAGTCTTGGTACTTCCTGTATTGCTATACTTGGGAACCACGATTTGCATTTATTAGCTATCGATGCTGGTATCAGAAAACAAAAAAAGCATGATACGTTAGAGCAGATACTGGTAGCGCCTGACAAGGATGATCTTCTTCATTGGCTGAGGCACAGACCTTTTTTACATCACAATAAAAAAATGAATGTAACTATGGTTCACGCTGGTATCCCACCTATATGGGATTTAAAGCAGGCGGAATTTTATGCTCAAGAACTAGAAAAAAGACTTCAGGCTGATAATTATAATAAATTTCTGGAGGTGCTATTTAAATCAGAAAAGCCTACTGCTTGGGAGGCGACTTTAGGGCAAGAACAAAAACTGATGCTGGCTGCATCCTATTTTACCCGTATGCGTTTTTGTGATAGTAAGGGGCGGGTAGAGCTGAAAAATAAGACTGCTACCTCTAGTGATGGTATTGCTCCTTGGTATACTTTTGTATGTGCGCCCATGTATGAAGAGGTCATTCTATTTGGCCATTGGGCCGCCCTAGAGGGGGAGACTGGTAGGCGCAATATTCATGCTCTGGATACAGGTTGTGTGTGGGGGCGCTATCTGACAGCCATAAATATTCAGACGTTTAAGAGGATCAAGGTTAAAAATCATAACTGTTGATTGTATAAATCGTTTCAAGTTTGACTATCTATGGTCGTATTTAAAGCTTCTTGTATTTATACCCATTACCTTTGAAGGTGTGAGGTTGTACTACTCTCATTCACCTTAGTCACCCACTGTTGGTGGGATAATATGGTTTAGCTAGTTTGTTACCTACCATACCTTGAATGGTAACAGTATATAATCTGTAACACTGGGGGCGCTAATCAATGCTGATTCGATCTTTTATCTGACCCACACCCTTTTTTTTCAACCTCGTTAGATGCACGCATTAGGCTTAAATCTGTGAGGAAAAAGCATTGGAACTAATTTGTTATATAATTGTCTTATGATTAGATAGGCTATTTGGCCGTTTTTTTATTTAAAAAGTCAGTACGGTTCATAAACCTTTGACTAATCTAGTTATGTTTGTAATGTACTGGAGTTTATTGGATGGTAAGACTTTTTAATATACCGATTTTTTTTTGAAAAACAGTAATTATTGATGTTTTTTTATGCCAATTTAGATTGAAGGTATGATGAGTTGATAGTCTAGAAAAGCCCCATGAGTCTATGAGTAGTAGGTGGTTGGGGTGAGTGAGGTCCGTCAACAACTTCACGCCTTCAATAGAAGCTGGTATCGATGTAAATATTCCTGATACTGGGTAACCAAATGATGAGTGAGAATATTAAACTACTGCTGGTGGATGATGATATCGAGCTTTGTGACCTATTAATTGAGTTTTTGGGTACAGAGGGCTTTCGTGTGAAGGGAGTCTATGATTGTGAGGCTGGGGTGGAAGAGGCTTTGTCTGGCAATTATGCTCTTGTTTTGCTGGATGTTACGCTACCTAATGGTAGTGGTTTTGATGTACTAAAAACCATAAGACGAAATTCGAACGTGCCAGTGTTAATGTTGACGGCCCGCGGGGATGACGTAGATAGAGTAATTGGTTTAGAGTGTGGCGCAGATGATTATTTATCTAAACCTTATAATCATAGAGAGTTAGTAGCTCGCATTAAAGCTATTCTCCGTCGTGGGTGCCCTGCATTAGTGGAAGGGGCTGCGCAGATCTTACGACTAGATGATATTAGCTTGAATTTGTCTAATCGTGAAGCATTTATTGACAATAAATCTTTGGATTTAACTGCAACTGAGTTTCAGGTGTTGAAATTGTTGATTGAAAAAGCAGGTGAATTGGTTTCCAGGAGCGAATTGACTCAGTACGCATTGAATCGTCGTTTAGTCCCCTATGATAGGGCTATTGATATGCATGTCAGTAATGTTCGAAAGAAAATAGGACCCAGAAAAAATGATTACCCTCGAATAAAAACCGTACGTGCATCTGGTTACTTTTACACCTTGCCAGGAGGTTTTTGTTGAATGGAATATAAAGTTCCTCGTCTGGTTATTTGGCCTTGGCGTAGTTTATTTTGGAGGATTTTTCTCTGGTTTTGGTTGGCTATGTTGGCAATGCTGATTACATTGTTTATTAGTTTTGCCGCAACAGTTGATCCTTCTGATTTTGTATCTGAGCGAAGAGAATTATTTAGCGAGCTAGAAGTTGTTTCAAGGAGAATAGAAGGGTTAACGCAATGCCTAGTTCACCTTCAAAACTTCCAAATTCCTGGGAGCGGTTATTTTCTATTTGATCTGAAAGGCGATCTTCTAGGTAATTCCATCATATCTAAAGAATTATTGCAGGCCTATCAAAAAACCGTTTCTGCATTAGATCCGATCATCGTTTTCAAACAGGGAGTACTTGTTGTTGGTCCTCATCGTGTAATACTTAATGATCAGCTCTATCAGTTGTATCTAACGAAAGAAATACCTCGTCTTATTCACTGGAGAGTGCAGCAGATTCTAGCTCGGCATTGGCATTTGGTTATTATCGCACTAGGAGTTAGTTTTTTACTGTGCATTATTTTGGCGAGGTATCTTGTGGGTCCAATTAGGCAGCTTCAGAGTGCATCTCGTAAGTTGGCAAAAGGAGATCTTACTACCAGAGTGGATAGTAAAGTTGCTCAAAGGAAAGATGAGTTAGGGGAGTTAGGTCGGGATTTTGATGTTATGGCAGAGCAGCTGGAATTTTTATTAAATAGCAAGGAGAGATTGTTAAGAGATGTTTCTCATGAGCTTCGTTCACCATTGACCCGTCTTCAGTTGTCATTGGCGCTTGCTCGCCGGAAAACCCCTGAAGCCTGTGTTGAGCATAACCGGATAGAGTGTGAAGTGGAGAGGCTGGATCAGCTTATCGGTCAAATTATTCGTTTCTCTAGAATTCAGCATGGAGTATTAGAGCATGGTATGGAGCAGGTTGATCTTCAAGAGTTAGTCAGGCAGTTGGTTAATGATGGCGATTTTGAAGCACAGTCATGTCATAAATCTGTTATTTTAATTCGCAGTTCTGAAATAAAAATATGGGCTGTCCGTGATTTTACTTCAAGTGCTATTGAGAACATTATTCGTAATGCTATTCGTTTTACACCTAAAGAAAGTAATGTTGAAGTGAGTCTTGAAGAGGAAGCTCAGCAAGCAGTTATTAAGGTCAGAGATTACGGCCCCGGAGTTCCAGAGGAAACCTTGAAATCATTGTTTGAGCCATTTTTTAGGGTTGATGAAACCAGAGGAAAAGAAAACAATGGCATGGGCTTGGGTATGGCTATTGCCCAGAGTGCGATATCTTTTCATAAAGGTAGCATCACAGTCAATAATGCTGCGCCGGGACTGCAGGTGGAGATTAGAATGAATTTACTGGAATTATGAGCTAAGAGTTGGTTCATAGTCTTTTTGAAAAAAATCGATTTATTGAGGTCTCGGTATAACTCAATAATGACGATTATGTTTTGGTAGAATATATAATTTCAAAATATCTCATGACAAGCCTAAGCTTGTTTGTTGGATATAATAGAGTTCCTCTGACGTTTACTGTGAGTGGTTGTATATATGCAGACGTATTGGTGAAGTCATGGTGTGGCACTTTCTTGTGGCTATTTCAGGTGCAGTCAATTTTGTTTATGAAGATGAAAATTCTGCTTTTTATTTTCGCAATACGAGGCTGGTGGAAGTATAGATTGATTTCTTCTTGCTTTTTTTGAAGTGTTGGTGATGGAAAATATGATAAAAGGACTAGTTAATAAGGTAATCGGTCTGATAATGATCCAGCCGGAAAATAGCGTTTCTATGACGAAAAAAGTTAATTGTCAGAATCTGGATGTAGTTGCGGCTGTGGCTATCCTGCAGCTGAGTTATTTGCCTATGTTTCAGAGTCAATAACTTATTGATACTCATTGCCATTGCGGGTGAAGGAAGGGTGAAGGCTCGCTAAGCCCCTTGAGCCTATTTTCGTATTTGGTCAGATTCATTAGGGTACGATCGTTACTTAGTGAAAAATGTATTGAATGCGTAGAGCATGTATTTTATCGGACGTAGTTGAAACCCTATGTCTCAGGCTTCTTTTCCTTCCTCGGAAATGTTCTTTTTTTTCGTTCAGGCAATCAACTCTGGCATCTGTGTCAAAGCCGTGCTTACAATAGGGTGTGTTGCTAAGGTGTCATTCAATGGATTATGAAGCAAGCGTGTTCTTTGTGTTGTATTTATTTCGGTCGGGTTGCATACTCTTCCGCCCAGAACTTAGGCACGTATTGATAACAACATAGGGCAGAACAACTGCCCTGAATTTACCAGTATGTTGTAGGTAGACCGAAATCGGGAAGGCAGATATTGTGGAGTTTATGACAGACAAGGATCAGAAGCGTTACATTCGTCAGCTTAATGCGGGAGCGTTACCGTGGGAGATTGAGAAGTTAAATACGGTAAGCGACGAAAACCCTATTTTCAGCCCAGAGGGCTCATCTACTGTTAAAGATCATGACAGCGGAGCTAGGACGCAACCGTTGCCGCAGGATTTTGCTCCAGATGCAGTTTATGTAGAGTTCTTGGAGCAGCACCATGGGATACCCTGTGAGTTCACTCTAGGACAATTGCCAGAGTTTAGGCTTTACTGGCTAGAAACCGGTGAAGCTAGGAAAGCTTGGCAAAATAAGTTTAAAAACCATGTAATTTATCAATGGAAGCGCAAAAAAAGTGAAACAGGGAAAAGATCTCAGCGCTCAACTGCTGAACAACTTACAGATACCAGGTGGCAGGATGACGACTGGTTCGAGGAGTTTAAGGACTAATTGTGAGGCTGATAATCAGGATGGGTCGCTGACATCTGATGAGAAAAAGGCATTAGGACAGGCTGTTAATGGTTTGTTCAGATTGCTGGAGGACGCTTATCCGCATAGGTTTAGAAGTGCATTTCCAAAGGATGAAGACTTTGTTAGGGCGAAGCGAGTATGGGCAAAAATATTAAAGGGGTATAGTCCACGGCGCATAATGTTAGCAGCAGAAAAAGCGCTGTCAGCATCTAAATATATGCCTGATTTAGCTACGATTCGTGATTACTGTAAGCTGAATTATAACGAGCTAGGTTTGAAAGAGCCCTTGCAGGCGTATTATGAAGCATGTCAAGCACCAGTCCATACACTAAAATACCCTTGGTCACATATTGCGATCTACTTTGCTGCAAAAGAAACAGGCTGGTTAACATTGAGAAGCGAGGAACAGAGAGTTGCTTATCCGATTTTTGAACGAAATTACAGTATTCTTTGTAACCGGGTGATAGATGGTGAGGATTTGGAAGAAACGATTCTAAAAGGAATTGAAGATAATCGTACCAAAGAGCGGGCGAGACAGGCGGAAGAAGTAGCGGATCAGATTCAGCGCAAGCTGATGGCTGAGCAGGGAATTGACCCTTCTTGCGGAAATGATGCCCATGAACGTTTAAAAAAAGTGCTGTATCCAAAATTGAAGATATAGATAAGTAATAAGAGAGCGAAGCTCAATGATCTTATATCCATTTCTTTTGAATGCGTGAGGTTATTGTCTGCTCTCACTCACCCAGATAAACACTACTCGTAGTCTCGTGGCGTGTCTTCCTCGTTTGTTAACTACTCGCTACTCCAATGAAAACTGGTATACAGGCGCGAGATTGTTGACTGTTTTCAACTCAATCACATATTACTGTTAGGCTCATTGGGATTAGTTTGTTTGTCTGCTACCCACATCTTTAATGGTAAATTGTATATAAATAACTAAGTGATTAAACACAATACCTCTGTATCTTCAAACGCCGAGGGTATCTTCAAGAAGGCTTTTGCCGTTTTCAGGAATGCGACATATGAATAACCCAAACCCCAAGGATGTGGATGCAGTAATAAAATCGTATCAGGATCCTTATCTTAAGACTGATTTATTCGTTGCCAATCGTATAAAAGAAATTGTTATAGAAGGTGCTTATGTTCGGGTTGTAATTGAACTTGGTTATCCGGCAGAAGGACTTTGTAAGGGTATTGAGCAGCTGTTGATCAGCAAAATTGAAGATGTTCCTGGAGTTGAGAAAGCTGATGTAAAGGTTGGGTGGTCGGTCAGTATAGGCCCGATTCAGGGGCAGCTTGAAGCGATGGCCGAAGTTAAAAATATCATCGCCATAGCGTCTGGGAAAGGTGGTGTTGGTAAATCAACGACAGCAGCAAATATTGCTCTTGCTTTGGCCGCTGAGGGTGCGAGGGTGGGGGTTCTTGACGCCGATATTTATGGCCCTAGTATGGGTAAAATGTTTGGAATTGCTGATGAGCGGAGACCTGAAGTTAAAAATGAAAAGTTTTTCCTTCCTATTGAAGCCTATGGAATTCAACTGATGTCCATGGCTTTTTTGGTGACGGAAGATACGCCGGTAGTATGGCGTGGCCCTATGGTTAGCGGCGCATTACAACAGTTATTAACGCAAACTATTTGGAGTAAATTGGACTATTTGATCGTTGACATGCCTCCAGGTACTGGTGATATTCAGTTGACTCTAGCGCAAAAAGTACCGGTGACTGGTAGTGTTATAGTTACCACGCCGCAGGACTTGGCACTCATTGATGGGAAGAAAGGTATAGAAATGTTTCGTAAAGTTGATATTCCTGTCTTGGGTGTGATTGAGAATATGGCGATTCATATTTGTTCTAGCTGTGGTCATAGTGAGCATTTGTTTGGTGAGGGTGGCGGTAGTCGCATGGCTGAAACCTATGATGTTGAGCTACTGGGTTCTTTACCGCTATCTAAGATGATAGGAGTGCAGGCTGATAGTGGTAAACCCACAGTTGTTGCGGAACCAGAATCCCAAATAACTATGATTTATCGAGATATAGCGCGTCACTTGTCTGCGCAGTTGTCTCTGCGTAATAACAGCCATTCTTCAGTACCAACGGTGTCGATGAGTAATGATTGAAAAATGAAATATTCTTGTAAGGGATGCAGTCGTGCTCTTCATTGGGATATGACTGTATTAGAAGAGTTGACGACAGTGGTGTGGTAATATATGCCTAAAGGATTTGGAGTGGCTACGCGGTGGCAAGTGACTGGGGTGAGCGAACGCTGGTAGCAACCCCCACACATTCAAAGGGGGTGGGCATATAATTAGTTTTCTTAAGATTTATATTGACTGCTTATATTGCAATTGGTTACTTTTTTGAAGTGCGCCTTGATTTTGTCTAGGGTATTGTATTTACACGCAAACTATTTGAAGATGCTTGGGTGCTGATATCACTTTTTTTTACATAGCAGCATCTCAAGCTACTTTGACTATATAAATGAAGTAAAACTGGCCGGTACGAAAGGTATTGGCCTTGAGTGGCGAGGTTATTGCATGGCAGGTCACAGCAAATGGGCCAATATTAAACACCGCAAGGCTGCTCAAGATGCTAAACGCGGTAAACTATTCACCAAAATCATTAGGGAGTTGGTGGTTGCCGCCAAACAAGGAGGGCCTAATGTTGAAGATAATCCAGCTTTACGTGCTGTTGTAGACAAGGCATTGTCTGTAAATATGACCAGAGATACTATCAACCGTGCTATTGCTCGCGGTGCCGGTGATGAGGATGATAGTAATATGGAGTCTGTAACCTATGAAGGCTACGGAAGTGCTGGTATTGCGGTTCTTGTTGAGTGTCTGACTGATAATCGAAACCGAACTGTTGCAGACGTGCGTCATGCTTTTTCCAAGCACGGTGGTAACTTAGGTACTGATGGTTCTGTTGCTTACTTGTTCAGTAAAAAAGGTCAAATTTACTTCGAAGAAGGCATAGACGAAGATTTTCTTATGATTGCTGCGCTGGAAGCCGGTGCAGAAGATGTTATTAGTCACAACGACGGTTCGGTTGAAGTTATTACTGAGTGGACTGATTTTATTGATGTAAAGGATGCGCTGGAAACAGCCGGATTGAAACCAGCTGGTGGTGAAGTGGCAATGATTGCATCTATCCAGACTCAGCTGGATATTGATAGTGCAGAAAAAGTGATACGGTTAGTCGATAGGCTAGAAGAGCTTGATGACGTTCAGAGTGTTTATACTAATGCTGACATAGAGGAAGACATTCTGGAAAAGTTAAGCTTATAGCAATTAGTTACTCTCTTATCGCTAATATAATATCCGTTATCTTGACGGTGTGAGTGAAGACAGCAAACAAGCCTATGAGTAGTAAGTGATGATGGTGGAGTCAGCAACCCCGCACATTAAAGGGCGGGATGAGTATATACTGGTTATTATGACAAGTGCAGAAGTACTTACTGAGCGCGCTCATTTGGGTTGCTTTATCAGGGGGTGGAGCTCTCTTGGTTTTTATTTGTCCCCTTAATTTCTACGAATAACTCGTGACCATGGAGGATGCTTGATTTTTTAGTGCTTTTCCGACATTCTACCGTCATGCTGAAAAATATTCATATTGAGTATCAAAAAAATAATTTAGAACTACTCTATAAAAAATTGCAAGAGGATCAGAAATGTGACCGTATTCAAGGGCTTTTGCTCAGTTTTAAAGGATGGTCATCGTTTTTTATACCCTTCGTCTTTGAAGTGTCTACTTTATGGTCAGTATTATCTCTCTATAGTCGCTTAGTGCGTTTCATCTTTTGTGGTATTGTGCACTTGCCGCTGCGTAGCGCCTCCAGATCCGTTGGGTATATATACTTACCTTGAAAACTTGAGATTGTTGATGGCTCTCACTCGTTCAAACATATTACCTGTGACTCGTAGACTCGTAAGAGTTTCGTTGGGTTGTCGTTTACTCTCTCAGCCATTGATAGCTGATATAGCTTACAGTTGAAAGCGGCCAGAGTATGGAAAAAATTACGTTAAAATTAGATCACTTTTGCTGCAGCCTAACATTATCTGCATGGATTGGTATTGCTGTTTTCATTTTTTCACCTTCGACTTTGGCTCACCAAGTATTGTTACAAGAGGCTTATCGAGAACTACAGCAGTTATTAAAGCCAGCTGATACATCTCCATCTCCTGCCACAGGCTCTGAACAAGCTACAGATAAAATAACTCTGGATGAACAGAATGCGAAGATAGAAAAACAGATTCTCACATTAAAACAAAAACTATCGGAGGTTCGTAGTCATAAGGCGGTTGATAGCTCTCGCTTAAAGATTGGTGAAGCAAAAAGAATGCTGGCTGAACAGAAGCTTCAGCTTCTTTCTTGGCAAAATAATAAAGCCCTTTCTCAAGAAGCGTCAATCAAGCTTAACCGGAAAAGACTGACATGCTTGGAAGAAATAAGTTACTACAAGAATGCTAGCACAATTCCAGAGAACATCTCTGAGAAAAAAAAATGTGAGCAGATCTTGAGCTCCATTTCTTTGAAAATTCGTTTTGCCGAGCAATTCCAGTTATTAGCCAGTCAGCAGGTAGTATCATTGAACGCATCTACTCTTGCGTTGGTGAAGCGAGTTGGCACGCTGTCAGGGATGGGAGATTTTGATAACCAGAATGAATCATATCAGGATATGTCTTATGCCAAAGAGCTCAAAAATCGCTTGAGCCAAGCAAGAACAGACTTGGTTCAATTGCAGGATCTCCATTATGAAGTACAGTATCAACTCGACCAGCTTGATAACGCAGCACTGTTATATCAAGTACTGGAACGGCAAAAAAAGCGCCTTTATGGTCTTTCCGATTCATTGACACCCCAAGCTATTCGTCAGGAGTTAAAGTTAAATCGTTATCTTTTGTTCGATGAAAAGGCTGAACTTAAGTCACTACCTAATGTGGACACCACTGATGAATTACGGAAGACCAATGACTCCTTGGAGCAGCTTGAAGAGCTTATTCGTCAGGCAGACGAGCTGCAAAATAGGGAAGAAGAGCTAAAAAACCTGCAACAAAAATTAAAGGCATTACTTGAACAGCGACAATTATGGATGAAAAGTGCTCCATCTCTTGATTTGGAGGGGTGGCTATCTATGGTCGAAAATCTTTTAGAGCAAATTCCTATTTTTTTTCACCATGCAAAAAACCTACTATTTGAAGAGTGGTGGTGGTTGCTATTCCTGATACCGGCTCTCATATTCTACCGTATGACAGATAAAATAAAACAAGAGCGATTAGGTGCTCTTGATAAGCCATCAGATCTCACTCTGGTAAAGTCCATCTGGATAGTAGGTATGCTATTTTTTAGACCTACTCCTTTTCTTATTATCCTCTTTCTGGGACTGCGCGGCATCTTGGATTCTGATGATATTAACCATTTTGATGGGTTGTTGTTTTCTACATTTGCTTGGCTTGTTCTGCTGGATGCTACAAAGAAAAATGGTTTTTTTGAAAAATACCTTAAACAAAATGTAAAAACATTACCTTGGACCAGACTTTTAGCTTGTGCATCTCTATCGGCTCTGTGGATAACAGGTTTTACATTCCACTGGTATGGGAATTCTTTGGGTAATCGCTTGGGCCAGATAGCTCTGCTAGGAAGTAGTCTCTGGCAATTATGTTTATGCTACCTGTGGAAGACACAGTTTACCCTTTCAGATTGGCGAGGCGTTAGCCTGCGTATTTGTACGATTATTTTGTTTTGCTTAATATTTTTTGCAGCATGGCAGGGTTATATTCAAGTTGCATGGTTATTATTTAGTCACTTACAAAGTTTGATCTTAACGGGTGGGTTCCTATTCTTCGGTTATTTGTTAGCTTGTCAGTGGGTTTCTATAAGAACCAATCAGTTGATTATTCAGCAAGCGATGAAAATGCGACAAAATCAGAGTAAGCAACCAACAACTAGGCAAGCTATTACAACATCAAGAAATGCTGTTAAGGAGTTTGAAAACCAGGGTCGAGTTATACTGTCATTGTTTTTCACGGCCTTATCCCTAGTGTTTGTTGCTTTTATTTGGCAAAATGTTAGCCCAATATTAACGTTAGTAGCAAAAACCCGTATATTCACTGTTTCTGCAGGACAGACAGCGTTGACTTTGGCTCTTGGTTCAATAATTGGTTTTTTTGCTATTTTGTTTGTTACATGGCTAATAGGGAGAAATTTACCTGGGTTGCTTCAGATACTATTGCCTACGAGTTTTCAAAATCGTCCAGGATATTCATACAATATACACCGGATTTTCACTTATTTTATTTGGGCAACAGGTATTATGCTTGCCTTAAGTCAAATGGGAATGCCTTGGGAAAAATTACAATGGGCAATCTTAGCAATCAGCGTAGGAGCGGGAATAGGGCTTCAAGATATCGTAGCCAATTTTTTTTCAGGTTTGATTATTTTAGTTGAAAGACCGTTCAGGATTGGTGATACCATTACTATTGGAGACATAGATGGAACCGTGTGCAGCATTTCTGTCCGAGCTACTGTGATAGAGTGTTTTGACCGAAAAGAGCTTATTATACCGAATAAAATATTAGTTTCAGGGCAGCTAACCAATTGGTCTTTAAGCTCCCCTATTCTGCGCATAATACTGTGGTATTCCTTAGAGCATGGAAGCGATAACGATTTGATTTACCAACTGTTGCAACAAGCTGCAGATGAGTCTCAAAAAGTTCTTAAGTCACCTTCTCCTGAAATCTATTTTGTAGAGTATACTGAGCAAGCTGAGCGTTATGAAGTACGTCTATTTGTTAATCATGTAGATGATAGGCTCCCGGCCAAAAATCAAGTTAACAAGCGAGTGAAAGCTTTATTTGCAGAGCATGGAATAAAAGTCGCCCACCTTAAATATGCGATAAACATCGAAAAGAATGCATATAGCCAGCCTCCTTGAAGCTGTGAGAATATAGTTGTAGTAACAGGGTTTTGCTAATTTGTTGGTGTATTGTGGTTCTCTATCGCTATGAAGCACAAGTCACTTAGTTGGCTGTCGAAGATTGTAAGCCATTATCATCGCACTACTAATTAAACCGGTTGTCATGCGTTTGTCTGTTGCCCCGCCAATATGCGGAGTGAGTAAAGGTCCAGTACTGGGATATACCTAGCCTTTGAAAGTCTTCAAAGACGTTATACACTGGCCAACATTTGACCTTACCATACAGGTTAAAGTTTTTATTCAATAAATTAGTTGCAATATCTCCGTTATCCCCGTATTACGCCATAGTTGTCGCCTATTCTGATTTTTCCATCTTAATCATGGGTGGTCAGAGAGTGATCAATGCCGCGCTATTCAAAAGAGTTCAAATAGTTCAAAGAGTCCATAGTTCAGAAAATGCTTCTAGAGAGATCGGGTGTTGTGTTTTATTATAATGGTGGGTATAGTGATTCTGGAATATCAAACAGATAGGCTTGTATAGTCGTTTTAAATAGATTAAGTTTTTTATGTTATGTTGCGCATAAGACCCAGCTTGCGCTGTCGGTATTAATTATTGGTTATAGTAATCCTGATGGTTTGTTTGCCTGTAGTGATATATATATTACCACTGCATCTGTGATCATCTGATGATTTGGGTGAGTGAAAATAGTTCATTTCTTCAAAGGTAATGGGTATATATTGGTGACATTAACTGCTGACAAGAAGGTATATGATATTCCATATTATCTTTTATTAGTCTGTAGATAGACTGGGTTACCTCATGGTTATGGATTTGTTTGTAGGTTATTTATCTGTTGTTGTTGGTAAAAACTTAATGTGTTTATAGGTGTGTCGTCGTATGATTAATATATTTATTATGGTAGTTTTTGAAGTTTCTTCTTTGTTGTCAGCGTTCGCTTATCGTAGTTGCTTAGTGCCTTCATCTTCTGTGGTGCCTCTCAATTGTCGACGTATAGCAAGCCTAATTCATATACTAAGTGCTACACCCAATTTAATAAAAACGATGAACTGCGATACCCTTGGTTTTTTGCTCCAATCACGAAGTAAAAACCTATGAAGTATCAACAGCTCACCGAGGGTGATAGATATATGATAGTCGCGCTAAAATGGCAAGGATTAAGTTTTACGGACATTGGCACAGCTATCGGAAAACACCGAAGTACCATATATCGAGAATTACAACGCAATACTTGTTGGCATAAGGATGGCTCATATCGACCCATCAGGGCACAGCAAAGGACAAGAGCTAGACGCCGACGTTCAAGGATAAACCAACATTTTACAGAAAATGATTACGTGATCATTAGGCAACTCTTACATAAACAATGGAGTCCTGAACAAATTACGGGTTACTTAAAATGGATAGGTGTACGTTGCTTTAGCCATGAAACTATTTATCGATATATTTGGCGTGATAAAAAGAAAGGCGGCTTGCTATGGAAGCACTTGCGTTGTGCTCAAAAGCGTAGAGGTAAACTCTACAAGGCTTATGATAGTCGAGGTAGGATTGCCAATAAGCGCAATATAGCAGACCGACCAGCTGAAGTAGAAACGCGTGAAACACTAGGTCATTGGGAAATAGATACCGTGATGGGTAAAGGGTCTATATCCGTCGCCTTTCAAGTTGCTACGTTGTTGGCTGCGTTCGCTCACCCAGATCACCTACTACTCGTAGGTTCACGGGGCTTCGCTTACTTGCTGCCTAGTAGCAATTTGAAATGTTTTGGGTCTAAACACTGCGTAGTCACACTGGTTGAGCGAAAAACTGGTTACACATTGATAGGCCAGTTAAACGATAGAACGACCAAGTCAAGCAACAGGCGAACGATAAAATTAATGCGTAAAATGCCTGAGCAATTTAAAACCATTACATCAGATAACGACACCAAGTTTCACCAATATAAGAAAGTTGAAGAAGTGACTAATTGCCCTTATTACTTTGCCAACCCATAACACTCATGGGAACGTGGTACGAATGAAAATACCACTGGTTTGATCAGACAATGCTTAGTTAAGGGAACATCAATGGCAGAACTAACTCAGCAACGATGTAATATCATCTCGGCCAAATTAAATACAAGACCAAGGAAGCGGTTAACTTATAAAACACCTGAGGAATGCTTTTATGAATAACTATTTTTGTCGCACTTCAAGCTTGATGCTAAGCAACGCCAAAGCATTTTGGGGTACACTGGTTACCATTGATGTTGTGCGGTTGTTGGTTGCTTTCACTGACATCATCCACCTAAGGCCCTTAGTGTCATCTGATTTCGCTCGTTTGTCGCCGATTTTCCCCTTCAAGTGTGGAGGTTGCGAGTTTGATTGTTATTCGATTTCTTTCTATTGCAAACATTTGATTAGCGTATTTGCCCTGTTAACTTTGATATGTAGTTTTAATGTAATTGCATATCAAAATCATACATCACAGGCAGATCAGTTGCATCAAGAGATAATCGATCAGCCAACTAAACAGAACTGGTTTTGTCGGCAATTTGATAGAGCTACAAGCTTAATTGGAAGATGTTTTGATAAAGCTAATTTATCAGAAGGTTCTGAGTGTGGCAGAAGCAAGGGTCATAGCATTCGTCATTTACAACATATGCTTGACGGAAATGATCTTTATAGAAAGCTAGAAGCATTTAAAGAAAAGCCTGTATTTGAAGTTCTTGCTATGGTTTATGTGTATATTTTGCTAGAAGTTGACGGGCTTGAGCAAGATATCATTGCAGCTGGGTTAGAGCCACCTTGCTGGCTAGGAGATTTTAGCGATATCACACAAGAAATAAAGAAGAAAGTTGGTGGTTGCCTGCCAAAAAGTAAAGAAACTCAGTTTACACTGTCAACTGAAAAAGAACAAAGAGCCGCTGAAAAGTGGTTAAATGCTAGAGCAAATCAATGTTTTTCTATGCTTCAAACCTTGCTGCAATATCAGGTTAATACGAATAAAACCAGTTCATTGGTTCATGTTAAGTTAAATGAGCAAGTAAGTCTATTGATGTCAATGGCAAAAAATAATACGGCCTTCTTCAATGAAGTTATCTTGAAGAGCCCGTATGACGTAGTGCATATATTGTTAAGCCATTATGTAGTAATGACAACAAGTGTCCAGCCAGTGGCGCCAGAGTTTCCAGTGTTAGAAGCGTTAGTTAGTTGGGCTATGAGTAATGCTGATAGTAAAATAAGTAAATTATTAGCTGATAGCAAAGCTTGGTCTGAGACACAACATTCTACCGTAATAGAAGGATTTCAAAAAAGTGGAGTAAGCGAAAGTGATCAGGTTTTTTTCTGCTATTTGAATAACCGTTTAACAACTAAAAGGTGTAATGCAGAGCAGTATTTATTTGACTTGGAGACAGAAGAAATTGCTGCAGAGATATTGGGTAGAGATATTATTAAAAGTGTGATTTACGAATTTAAAACAGTAAAGCAATTGGCTGCCGTTTGTCAAAAAGGGCATGATAGTTTAAGTGCCATGCATAGCAATAGAGAGCAACAAGAAACCCTTAGTCCCTATGGTAAAATAAAAAAACAAAAAGAAGAGTTTAACCAAGAAGATATGGATGAGTATCTGCAACAGGGTATAAAGGAGAATATAAAAAATAGTGTTTTTGGGAAAATTGCATCTAGTTTATCTTATGCATTTAATGCTATCAAAAGTAATTTTATTGCAACACCTACTAAGGAAGAGAAAAGCACAAGGGTCATGGTTGACTGGGTTAGGTTTGTACAAAAAAATGCTTCAAAATTAAAAAATGGAGACAAGGATGGAGGCGTAAAATTAGTCATGAGAGAGCTGGTGAAGCTAGATATCCAGCATGCGGGGGGTATATCTATATCAGATGCTTTAGTTGCACTAGTTAAGCAGAGGCTTGATACAGGTACGCAAGGGGATGCATTCGCCCTGATAGCAGGGTTGGAGTGTAAATTAAATGAAAAGCAGAAAGAATGTTTTTCTAATTCGGCTACTCCTTACAGTGAGTATGTAGATCAAAATGTGAATAATGAATATGTAAATGCAAAAGACGAATTGGGTGCATCAGAAAGAGACGGTGTATTGCATGATCCTGATTTTGCGCAACAAGGCTGTAATATTGACTCTCTAGCTGAGCAGTGTGATCAATCATACTTACATCAGGACTGGTGTTTTATTAAAGAAGAAGATGAGGGTTCGGATAAAGATCTGTGCGGGGAAAGCAGAACGTTTTATTTAGGTTCTAGTAAGGGCCTGTGGTCTATGTTTGGCACGCTAATTACTATAGCATTGCCGGTATTTTTTATAGCTAATGTCATTCCTGGTAATTATGCATATTCAGAACCTTCTTCGATGAGCGGCTATAATGCAACAGGGGTTATTGACATCACTAATTCCAAAGAATTGAGTATGATTGGTAATAACGTAATGTATCCTAGCTTTGGTAACTATAGGTTTATTAATAGCTTTAATGCTAGTAATTTCACTACACCAATAATGTCGTTTAGTGGTAAAATAAATGGAAATAATCATACTATTTGTGATCTGCCCATCTGTTTAATACAGACCATTGAGGGTAATGGTACCGTTCAAAATCTAACTATCCGTAATGCTAATATTACTTCTAAAGACTGTTCTGCGGTAGTTGCCGAAGTAATTAAAGATAATGCGCTTGTGCGCTTAGTTGATATTAAGAATAGCTATTTTTATGTGCAATATGACGGCAGTATTGCTACTCCTGAGATGGGTGTTGTGGCCGAGAAAATGACTGGCTCATCTATAATTGAGAGGATAACTTTAATAGATACTAATATAATTTATGCTATTAGTAGAAACATTTCAAGTGAAAATATTTTCACCGTCGGTGGTGTGGTAGGAGTAATGGCTGACTATTCAAAGATGAGCGATATTGCTGCAATAAACACAAGCATTTGTACTGAAGGAAAAGCGCATAATTATATAGCAAAGGTTGGAGGTGCAGTAGGCTCTATACAAGACTCCGCTGTAATGAAAAACATTGTTTTTATAGATACTTATATAAAGGTTGGTGAGGGTCGATTATGGTTAGGTGGGGTGGTGGGAGAGCTCGTTGACTATACTGGCAGCATTTCCAATACTGTTAGTATTAACACGAGCCTGATAGTAGAAAATCCTGGTTCCTCATGTATTGCTTTGGGGGTGGGGATGGTTAGGGTTGGAGAAGCAAATATGCATCATAACCTAGTTATTAATGGAACTATCAAGGTGGTAACTGACCTTCAAACAGCAATCGATAATATTATGGTAGACGTCGGTGCTGCGGTAGGGTCATACGGTTCGCAGGGCAATATAACGATGCTTAGATCCATTGATAATATCATAATCAACAGCAAAATAGAGAGAATAAGTCTAGGTAATTACAGTCATAGTGTCGTCGGTTCCTGTGCTGGGGCTGCTGACGAAATTTTCAAGAGCTTTTGCTCAATAGCTGATAATATTGACGTTTTAGCTATCTCCAGTAAAACTAAAGCTGACACAGCTCAGTCCTATGGTTATGAAAGTGGCACGACTTTGATGAATAGCTATAAAAAAACATCAAACGTGGTTGATCAATGCAAGTGGGTTAGGCTTTTTTTTATAAATGACGAATGTAACTTGGGAGAGGACAAACTTGATATTTTTAAGGAGCGTGTAAGAGATGTTAATTTGTATAGTGTATTTGAAGACAGTGTTAAATCATCATCTACAGTGAAGACTGCATCGTCAAAAACAGCAATACTTGTTGCTGCTATTGGTTCTGGATCTACTATAGCCGTTGCTGTTATTTCTGGTGGTTGTTATTGTAATAAAAAAAGTAAAAGTAACAGTAACGGTAACAGTAGCGGTAATGGTAACAGAGCTGAAAGGGTGGACTGTTCTTTAAATTGTTGTTCTTTAAATTGTAATTATTCGTCTGTACGTGAGGTAACTTCTACAGACGAAGTAGTAACTCTAGACACAGGCGCTACAGAGAATATTATCCTAATAGACGTAGTAAAGAAGGGAGACGCTAAAGAAAGTGATCATATGCTGGGTCAGTGATCTGTACCAGTGTGAGGTTGTTGATTGCTTTTCGGTGGTATGGTAGATACCAGTAGACTTTGAAATTTATACTTTATTGTCAGCATTCGCTCACCACAGAAGCCTATCTACGGGACAAAAAAACCTGAAGCTCTTGATTTTCAAAATTTAATTAGTATGAGGTGGCTTCCAGATAGGCAACCTGCACGGTCTTTTACCACGGAAGAGGTTATGGTTGTTAAACATGAAAGACGTAAATTCATTGGCCGAAAAGCTTAAAAGTTATCTGCCCCTGCATCAAGCTCTAATCAGTTTGTACTGGCGCTAACTTGTACCGTGTATCCGAAGGGTTTCAAGCGAGACCAGTTATCGCCGTATAAAGCGATTTTTAGTTGACTATGACTACAGTTTTGAACAGCTAGGAGAGCTGATTCTGAGTTGTTGGTATCAATAGCTTGGAAAGGGGTCTCAATTTTCATTGTTTGAGGTGTATTAACAAAAAAGGAGGAAGCTAGGAACGCATAGCGGTGATGGAGTATGTACTAAATCTCATGCCGATAAAATGAATTAATAACCTTTTGGAAGGTCGTGAATTTATAGGCCACAAATGGTTTGACTAGCTACGCTAAAACAAACTGTCATGCAGGATTTTGGTTAAAATCAGCAACGTTTGTTCTGTACATAGTATAGAGCTTATAGCTCCTAATCTTCTGTGGTTCAGCTGATTTGTTGCTGCGTAGCAACCCCAAATTATTTGAGTATATAATAACTATCGTTAGCGTTTCTTGATCACTTATGACTACAATGTAAATAGACTATAGGGTTCATGGATGGAGAGATAGATATGACGTCAGGAATGGATGGTGTAAGTGGGAATTCATCGATTAAATCTATGAATCAGCCAAATTCTTCTCCAGTAACTTCTAAGCAGACTGGAGATTTGAACGGATTGAAAGTGTCTGTGGAGGATGCTGCTGCTACCAAAGGGTTAAAGAGCGGTCTTGTGGATGGGGAGTCTAAGGCTAAGCCTACTATAAAAAGCATTATATTGAGGAAAGTTGCAAAAGTAAAACAGGACGTAACTGCCAAGGTTAAGAGTACGGGCACTCGCATAGGAAGAGGGGCAGCCAAAGAAATAGTGCATGGATTATCTGTAGTTAAGCGCTTTATCTTGAATGAAAGCTTCAGCAAGATTAATTCAGAATCATTTGGAAAGTGCTCTGCGGGTACGCAAAAAAAAATAAGTTTGGTACGTGATTCTTACAATGAAAAGTGTGATGAATCAAAAGAATTAAAAAAAGAAATGGTTGGTTTGCAAAAGAGTGGGGTATCATTTAAAGATCAACATTCTACTAGTATGAGTGTTATAGATAAGCCTTCTGTTGCAGAGAATGCAAAGACTATTCTGATTCTTACTATGCCTGACGGTGCTGATAATATTATAATTCCAGCCCCTAGCCTTAGAAATGGAGGCACGAGGCAGAAGGAAATTGAAAAGTTTGCTACAAATTTTAAAAATAGCGATGATTTCAAAAAATATGAGAATGATCAGGAGCGAATTGCCATTATTAAGGAAGAAAGGTCAGTATTAAAGTCAGCTATGAAAAACTCAAAAGAACGCATGCTAAAAGCATTTAAGAAAGATCTTAGTGGGAGATCTAAGGAGGCTGGCTATGTTCATTCAGGGCAATCTACTGAAACTAGCAAGCGAGTGCATGGTGATAATAAAGTATTGAATGAAAATATAAAAGAGGCGCGGCAAGAGTTGAAAAGTGTGGAAGATGAGGTGATTAGTTTGGATATAAGGATTGTAGAGATTGATGAAAATATCGAGAACGCTAAGAGTAATATCAGAGGTGGTGTAGATGGTGAGATTGCCGATCTATCAAAACAATTAAAGGGTACCAGAAAATTACTGAAGTCTACTTTGTTAGACGTGGATAATAAAAAAGCTGAGTTAAAAAAAGTTATAGCAAGTGAGATAAAAAAAGAAAAAGAGAAAGAAGTGTCTGAATTTAAGAAGTTAATTAGTTATGATAGGGGGAGTTTAACCAAGAGGATATGGATGAATATTGGCAACAAGGTATAAAGGAGAATATAAAAAATAGCGTTTTTGGTAAAATTGCATCTATTTTATCTTATGCATTTAATGAGATCAAAAGTAATTTTATTACAATCGCGGATTCAAATTCCAAGTGCATCACAGCCTATGCTGCTAACGCAGCCCTGTGTTCACCTATTATCAGGGCGGATGTTTTGAAATTCAACTCTTTTCTTGGCCGAGAATTAAGCCGCATCAATGCTCGATTCACCTCTATCTGACCGACCTTCTGGAAGTCTGTATTCTTTGGAAAATATTAGAAAATAAAACCATCACATTGGATGAGTTTTATGCCAATGAAGGCGGATGGTCGAAACCATGCGAGGAGTATCGCGACATCAAAAAAATAAAAAAACACCTTGAATCACTGTCCATTGTTGCTGCAGTATCAGAGATTGTCGACAACGCAAGTCGGAATCCTATTGCCAGAAAAAGAAAGTTTTCTGCTCGTTGCGCTGACAAACATTTGAAATAGTTATTTTATTCTGGCCTTGCTAAGCACAAAAAATGCACTATGCCTAACTTTGGCGAGGTTATTGGAGGTTTCTTTGGATAAAATTAAAGTGTCTGCCAGTTATTTTCATGTGCCAGCGTAGTTTACTTGCGTTAGAATGTCGATTATTTCTACCTTACATCGACAGGGGATATTGATGTTTACCACGGACATGACCATTGCGGCGTTTGATTCGGAGCTGAAGGCTGCCATCGACGCTGAAGCGACACGTCAGGAAGAACATATCGAACTGATTGCCTCCGAGAACTACGCCAGCCCTCGGGTGATGGAGGCTCAGGGCACGGTACTGACGAATAAGTATGCGGAAGGTTATCCTGGAAAGCGTTATTACGGCGGTTGCGAGTACGTTGATGTGGTGGAAAAGTTAGCGATTGAGCGCGCGAAAAAACTGTTCAGCGCGACCTATGCCAATGTGCAGCCTCACTCTGGCTCACAGGCTAATGCTGCGGTTTTCATGGCGCTGGTGAAGCCGGGTGAAAAGGTGCTGGGTATGAGTCTGGCTCATGGCGGTCACTTGACCCATGGCGCCAGCGTTAGTTTTTCTGGTCGCATCTATGACGCAGTGCAATACGGTTTGCATCCGGAAACCGGCGAAATTGATTACGATGAGATTGAGCGATTGGCGCTTGAGCACAAGCCGAAGATGATCATCGCTGGTTTCTCCGCCTATTCCAAGGTGGTGGATTGGCAGAGGTTTCGTAAGATAGCTGATAAGGTTGGCACTTACTTACTGGTGGATATGGCGCATGTTGCCGGCTTGATAGCGGCGGATGTTTATCCTTCTCCTATGCCGTTTGCGGATGTTGTCACGACAACGACGCATAAAACACTGGGTGGCCCACGCGGTGGCTTGATCCTCTCCGCTCGTGCCGATGAAGATCTACAGAAAAAACTGAATTTTGCGGTATTTCCGGAATCTCAGGGTGGCCCGCTGTGCCATGTGATTGCTGCCAAGGCGGTCTGTTTCAAGGAAGCCATGTGCGATGACTTTAAAGTCTACCAGACGCAGGTCGTCAAAAATGCTCAGGCGATGACCCGGGTGATGATGAAGCGAGGCATTAAAATAGTCTCCAATGGCACGGATAATCATTTGTTCCTCGTGGATCTAATCGGCAAGGAATATACAGGTAAAGAGGCTGAGGCGGCCTTAGGTTGCGCTAATATCACTGTGAACAAGAATGCGGTGCCGAATGATCCTCGGTCACCTTTCGTGACCAGTGGCTTGCGTCTTGGTTCTCCGGCGATTACCCGCCGTGGCTTTACCGAGCATGATTCAGAGGAACTGGCCAGCTGGATCTGCGATGTTCTCGAAGGCATCAATGATGAGCGGGTAATATCGTTAGTGAAAGAAAAAGTACTAACGATTTGCAATCGTTTACCCGTATACCAAAGTTAATGTGAGATTGTTTGGATGAGTTAATGGGGAAGGGTGCTGTTTGCTCTCTTCCTTCGTTTGCACAGACTGGGTGAGAAAGCGTTTGATGACATGGTCTGGGTCAGTGCGCCTAGGGAAGGTGCGATTAAGTCCCAATTGACACATTGCGGTAGATTCGCAGGTTAACAGCCCAAGACAAGTGAAGGCTTTGATTATAATGCTGTATGATAAATATGACGTAGCATTAAGAGCGTTAATCGGAATAAAGGATAAACTCACTATCGTTATTGTCGGGGCTAATGATGGCAAAGCAGCCGGTCCCATCTATGACTTTGTCATGCGAGGCTCAGGTGAAGGTCATGCGAAGGTCAGGTGAAACTAACATATTACTCATTGAGCCCAACAAATCGTTACTTCCATATCTACAAAGTAATTATTAGTTGCACCCCTCTCACAGATCGCAAATTGTGCCATTGGTAAGGAAGGGCTGGATTAATATAATAAGTGCAATTGACTAAAATTTTATAGGTGAGCCAGCTGCCGGTATATTTGTAGCTATCACCCTAAAAATGGAAGCCAAGAATGAGTACTCAAACTAGGCAATACAAGCAGCTGACTCAAGGGCAACGGTATCAGATTGAGCTCTTCTTAGAACAGACTACATGCAGAAAGAAATCGCAGTGTCAGTAGGTATCAGTGAGAGTGCTTTATCACGAGAGTTGAGTCACAATGCCAATGATGATGGCTACGGTGCTGAAAGCGCCCACGCACTAGCCAGTCAGCGTAGAGTGACAGCTACAAAGTTTAGCAAAACAGATGAACGACACATGCCCATAATAAAGAAGAAGAAAAAGAAGCGTGGGGATTGTTCTGTTCTGCTCAAAATATTACCAGCGCGGGGATGCTAAGAAAGCTAATAATTCATGTGACAAAAGGAGCGATACCTTTTAATCGTAAAGAAAAACCAGTGAATAAAAACACTATTATTTCACTGCGATTTGATAATAAGGACGTTAAGGTAATTGAAGCAAGAGCTAAAGAAGAGGGTTTTGAAAACAGAAGTCAATGGGGAAGGGCATTAATTTTAAATATGATTGATAAACACCCGACCTTTACGGCTGATGAAATAAAAGTTCATTGCATGGGTTCTTAGAAGACCCTGCACTGCTTTGTTTCTTTATTAAACTTTCCCACCCACACCTTTAAACTTCTCCACAAACGCGGCGATCTTTTGAAACACGCTCTGTTTCTTGGTGAGGTATTGCGGATTTAACGGGCTCATCTTGGGCAGAATGGCATTGAGCTCTGTTCCTGCGTCGCTGGCGTACTCCCGCTTGAGTGAGGTGGTGATATAACGCTTCGCGGCTTCTTGATTCAGGTTCTCAGAATTAATTAGCTCTTTTGCCTCCCGCTGTTGCTCAACTTGCGCAAAGGAAAAGAAGGCCTCAATCACGCTGGACTTTTCGCCAATCTGATCCAGAGTCGGTTTGATTAATAAAGTCCACCACCAGGCTTTCCTTAGCACGGTTGCCCAGGCTTGCACGAATCACCCGGCGCACTTCGTCAACCAAATCGTCTTTACTTTTGGTTTTTTTGTTGTGTTCGAAAATTAGTTCCAGAATATAATCGAGGTTGATCTCCTGAGATTTCAGCAAGTCTATCTCAAACACCACGTCATCCCAGTCGATGGTGGATTTTTCTTTTTCTGCTACTGATTTTTGTTGGCGCAGCCAATCGCGGATATCGTTGTAGTTAGAACGGTAATCCTGAATCTTACGTTCGGCTGGCAGGCGTATGGTCTGTAACTCAGCCAGTTTTTCATCATCTAAATAATGCTCTGCTTTAAACGCTTCAACCGCATCTGGATCGCTCATGTCCACGTTTTGAAGGGCTTTCAAACTGGCAAACTCATCATAGTTTTGCAGCACGTTCTCTACGCGCAGGTATTCGCCGAAGAGTTTGGCAAAGTCTTTTTTATCGGATTCTTTTTCTATGGCGGTCGGATCAGGAAAGCGTTGCTCCAGCTCGCTCACCACATCCATAAAACCACGCCTTGCTTCGCCGGTCACTACATCGGTAAAGCCATCCATGTATTCCATATAGCTCTTTTCTAGCACCACGTTTTTTGTGTTGTTATCGCCAAATAGAGTGATAGCATCCACGGTTGCCATTTCCAGATCTCGGAATGTGACAATATTACCAAAGGTTTTGGTGACGTCATAAATACGGTTAGTGCGTGAAAAGGCTTGCATCAAACCGTGGTAACGCAGGTTTTTGTCCACAAACAGCGTATTGAGCGTAGGGGCATCAAAGCCGGTGAGGAACATTCCCACCACTATCAGCAAATCGATTTCCTTGGTTTTTACCCGCTTTGCCAAATCGCGGTAGTAATTTTGGAAGCCATTGCTATCGACACTGAAATTGGTTTTAAAGAAGGCGTTATAATCGCCTATCGCCGCTTTTAAAAACTCTTTGGCACTGCTGTTCATGGCTGAAACATCAAAGCTTTCATCCAGAATATCACCCACTGCATCCTGCTCTTCATTGGCAGCAAAGGAGAATATGGTGGCGATTTTCAGCGGCTTTTCGCTGCTTTTATTTGAAGGGTCAGCCTGCAAACTATTCAGCGACTCATAATAGAGCTTAGCGGCATCCACACTACTCACGGCGAACATGGCATTAAAGCCCTTGGCGTTCGCCTGAAATCGGTGAGTCTTTTGGCGGTAGTTGTTCAGAATGTACTGGGAAATTTCGCGAATACGCTCTGGGTGCAACAGAGCCTCTTTGTTTTCAGCAGCAGATAGTTTTTTCTCATCCTGTTCAGTTTCAATGGCTTTAAATTTGTGGCGCACATCGTTGTAGTCCACCTTGAACTTGAGCACTTTCTCATCGCGTATCGCGTCAGTAATCACATAAGAATGCAACTCCCGGCCAAATACGCTGGCGGTGGTTTCCGCACCTAAAGCATTTAGCGGGAAGATGGGCGTGCCGGTAAAGCCAAACTGATAGAACCGTTTGAATTTCTTGTTCAGGTTTTTCTGAGCTTCACCAAACTGGCTGCGATGACACTCATCAAATATAAACACCACCTGCTTATTGTAGATGGGCAGATCGCCTTCGTTTTTCATCAGGTTGTTGAGCTTCTGGATGGTGGTGACGACGATCTTGTCATCATCTTTATCCAGATTACGCTTTAAGCCTGCGGTACTGTCAGAGCCGTTCACGCTATCGGGCGAAAAGCGCTGGTATTCTTTCATGGTTTGAAAATCTAAATCTTTTCGATCCACCACAAAAAATACTTTGTCGATAAACTCAAGCTCAGTGGCTAAGCGTGCCGCTTTAAAGCTGGTTAAAGTTTTACCGGAGCCGGTGGTATGCCAGATAAAACCGCCGCTTTCTGGCTTGCTCCAGGTTTTAGCGTTATAAGAGCTTTTCACCTTCCACAAAATGCGCTCGGTGGCAGCAATTTGGTAGGGGCGCATCACCAGTAATGTGTCACTCACATCAAACACCGAATAATGCAGCAATACATTGAGCAGGGTGTGCTTCTGAAAGAAAGTCGCGGTAAAGTCTTTCAGGTCTTTAATCAGGCTGTTATCTGCCTTCGCCCAGTTCATGCTGAAGTCGAAGCTGTTTTTATTGCGCGTTGTGGTATTAGCGAAATAGCGGCTATCGGTGCCGTTAGAGATCACAAACAACTGCAAGTACTTATAAAGCGATTCCTCGCTGTTAAAGCTCTCTTTGCTGTAACGATGCACTTGGTTAAAAGCTTCACGAATGGCTACACCACGCTTTTTCAGCTCAATTTGCACCAGCGGTAAGCCGTTCACCAGAATAGTCACATCGTAACGGTTAGCATGGCTGCCGGTTTGTTCAAACTGCTTGATCACCTGCACTTTGTTGCGGGTAATGTTATTTTTATCCAGCAGATAAATATTTTTAATGCGGCCATCGTCAAACACAAAGTCGTGAATATAGTCATCATGGATCTTGCGGGTTTTATCCAGAATGGTGTCGCTAGGCTTATCCAGATAAGTTTCCACAAAACGCAGCCACTCACCTTCGGCAAATTGCACATTATTTAACGTTTGCAACTGCTCGCGCACATTGGCCAGCATAGCTTGCGGGTTATTCAAGCCCGGCAGGTACTCATAGCCCTGATTTTGCAAATCTTGAATAAGCTCGCGCTCTAACGCATCTTCGCTTTGGTAGCTTTCTGGCACTTTCCAATCTTTGCTGTATTTATCCAGAACGATAAAGTTGTTCGATTCTGCAATGGTTTTATAGTCTGTCATTTGTCTGAATCCTTTTCCTTTTTATCTTCCATTAGCAGTTTTTTTACTTCGCGGTCAAAATCAGACTCTATTTTTAGTTGCTTATTAAATTGCTCATATTCGGCAAACGCCTTTTGTTCTGCGGCTTTACGAGACACGCCGCCGAAACCTTCTAAGATTTGGTATTCGTTAAAGGCTAAAAACTTATTCACACTCTCGGTAAAGGCTTCCATGGTGAAGGTTTGGCGACGTTCGATAATGCCCTCGATATAATCAAAAAAAGCGGAAACAGCACGTTCCAGTTTTTTAATCTCGTCTTCACTCAAGTAATTTTTAGCAACAACCGTATCCGATTTTAAAACTCGACCTTCCGGTGCGTTTTTGTGGGTCGCCATACCCATTAAAGGTTTATTGGCATCGGCTTTCAGCGAAATAATTTCGGCAGCAGTATGGCCGGTAATAGCAAAGTGAAACTTGTCTTGCACATGAGCGTAAAACAGCCGAGTGGCTTCTGCTTTAGGGTCGTAATTGATGCTGCACTCGGCAAAAATATCAGTAATCTGCTGATAAATACGCCGCTCGCTGGCACGAATGGAGCGCACCCGCTCCAGCAGTTCGCGGAAATAGTCCTTGCCAAAAAAGTGGCCATTTTTTAAACGCTCATCATCCATGGCAAAGCCCTTGATGATGTACTCTTTGATGAGTGCAGTCGCCCAGATCCGGAATTGAGTGGCCTGCGCGGAATTGACCCGATAGCCCACCGAGATCACCGCATCCAGGTTGTAGTACTTGACCTTGCCGGTCTGGGTAAGCCCCGCAACAGCGCCATGCTCAGTGGTATTTTCCAAAATGGAAACAACCAGTTGTTCCTGTAATTCACCACTTTCAAAGATGTTTTTTAGATGCTTCGAAATGGCCGGTACACCTACGCCAAACAGCTCGGCCATACGTTTCTGAGTTAGCCACAGGGTTTCGCCACTGAGCAGCACCTCGACTTTTACCGCCCCACTGGGCGCGGTGTAAAGCAGGAACTCCGTGGTTTGGTCTTGCAGGCTTAGATCAGGCATTTATTCCCCTCCTTTGGAGGGGTGCCCGTCAGGGTGGGGTGGTCCTTTAAAAATACCACAACCCCATCCATATTCTGCAATACATCTTTTACTAACAGGCGAATCACAGAAAGCCCCAAACTTTTTAAATAGTGGTCGCGCTCAGCATCTTGTTGCTGCTTGTTATTATGAGAGCTGCCATCAACCTCAATCACAACCGCTTTTTCTGCACAGTAAAAATCAACAATATAATTACCGATGATTTTTTGACGATCAAAATCTAGCCCGTTTAACTTTTTGCCTTTTAACTGGAGCCAAAGTAACGCTTCGTGCAACATTCCGGCTTTGCGCAGGGCTTTAGCCTTGTCTTTTAATGCCGGATTGTAGGGGAGTGATTTGTAGGCTTTTGTTTTTCTCATAAAGCACCACCCCACCCTACGGGCACCCCTCCGGAGGAGGGGAATTGGGGGAAGCTCAGCAGCAAATCGCGGTAATATTCGTATTGCTGCTGGCGCAGTTCGATTTCGTGGGGTAAGCCTTCGGTGATGGAGCTGGTTAGAGTGTCGAATTTATCCAAGATGGCGACGATGCGGGCTTGTTCTTCGGCAGAGGATCTGGGATCAGTGTATTGTGACTTGTGAATTTTAACTCTGCTAGGTTGAATTGTAGCAACTTTATCCAATAGATTCTAAATTTGCGTAAAAGTAAGAAAAGTATTTATTAATACTTTTTGTCATTATTTTCAATCCATATTATGTACTATCTGTAAAATATGCTCTGCCGTCAAATAGCACTGCCACACATAGTTCCGCTGCAGTTATAAGAATCACCACTCTTTGGGTAACTATATTTTCATATTATTTCTCATATAACTCTTGCGCAATTAAAGCATTACGTGAATTTTTTCCGAATGTCCCAATGATATAATCTCGCTTCATCAGATGGTCTGGTGTTATTACCTTCATATCTGACTTATCCAACGTCACGCAACGTCACACTCAACTTCACATTCCCCTCCTCCGGAGGGGTGCCCGAAGGGTGGGGTGGTCGAAACTCAACAACTGGTCGCGGTAGTAGTTGTATTGTTTTTTGCGAGCGGTCAGCTCGGTGGTCAGCTCGGTGGTCAGCTCGGTGGTCAGCTCGGTAAAGGTGTCCAAAATGCGGACGATTTCGGCTTGGATTTCTAGCGATTTTTTTGGGTTTTCTGGGCAGGGAATGGGGATTTGTAATTTTCGCCATTATCTTATGACACATGCACTAACTTTCCTCCTTTAGAACTCTGTTTACTTTCCGCTTCGATTAGAAGTAATAAAATACTTACTATAATTATTTTGCTTGCGTTTAATAGATTAATATGCACATGTGCTGTTGCTCGACAATCGCACAATGCATTTTCACAACATCCTGTCAAAATAATTCACTTTACGTGGTCCATGCCTTATACCTTTTTAACAGTCTTCAGCGACAAAGTATTCTTGTTGAATCATATAATCTATTGGTAATATTCTGGCCTAAGAATAGCGAACTCCGATTTCGTAATTTGCTTTCGGTGCCATTTCCGCATAATTCACCTACTTCCCAAGCGTCTTCCACTCAACCTCAACCCCATCCAGCAACTTTTCCATATAACTTAAGGTGCTCATGCCTCAACCTCCTCGCCTTCAATCTCGGCCACAATCGCATCAATATCGGTACGAAGTTGGTCGATCTTAGCTACAGTGGTTTTTAGCTCCGCATTAAGCTCGCTAATATTCACCACTTCGCGGTTGTCTTTGGCCTCCACATAGCTACTCACCGACAGGTTGTAGTCGTTAGCGGCGACCTGATCAAAGGGTACGGATTTGGCGAAGTGATCGACGGTTTCCTTGCTATCAAATACCGTCATGATTTGCTGGATGTGATCATCGGTCAGGGTGTTGGTATTGGTCTCTTTTTTAAATAAACCACTGGCATCAATAAACTGAGTAGTGGTGTCGGTTTTGTGTTTAGACAGCACCAGAATGGTCACCGCAATGGTGGTGCCAAAAAACAGGTTGGGCGCAAGTGAAATCACCGTTTCCACATAGTTGTTATCTACGAGATATTTACGGATTTTCTGCTCTGCACCGCCACGGTAAAAAATACCGGGAAAGCAGACAATGGCAGCACGGCCTTTACTGGATAGGTAACTGAGCGCATGCAGCACAAAGGCAAAGTCGGCTTTGGATTTGGGCGCGAGCACACCGGCGGGGGCAAAGCGATCATCGTTGATTAGTGTTGGGTCATCACTGCCTATCCACTTCACCGAATACGGTGGGTTGGAGACGATGGCATCAAAGGGTTTGTCATCAAGAAAGTGCGGATCTGTTAAGGTATTACCCAGCTGCATATTGAACTTGTCGTAGTTGATGTTGTGCAAAAACATGTTCATACGGGCAAGGTTGTAGGTGGTGTGGTTAATCTCCTGACCGAAGAAGCCATCTTCAATGATGTGGTTATCAAAGTGTTTTTTGGCTTGCAGCAGCAGCGAGCCGGAACCGGCAGCCGGGTCATAAATTTTATTGACGCTGGTTTGTTTATGCATGGCCAAGCTGGGCAATCAGCTTAGAAACGTGCTGTGGTGTAAAAAATTCACCACCGGATTTACCGGCATTGGCGGCATAGTTGGAGATGAGGAATTCGTAAGCATCGCCGAACAGGTCAATTTGAGCGGCATCACTCTTTTCATAAAAATCATGACCAAAATCCAAACCTGCCACGCCTTTCAAAACCGCCGCTAAACGCAGGTTTTTGTCTTTAACGGTATTACCGAGTCGGTTACTGGTGGTATCGAAATCGGCAAACAGACCCTTGATGTCACCTTCGGACGGGTAACCACTGGCCGAGGCTTCGATAGCGGTAAAGATAGCAGCCAAGTCGGTATTCAGGCTTTCGTTGTTGTTGGCGTTTTTAGCCACAGTGGCAAACAGCTGGCTGGGGTAGATGAAATAACCCTTAGTTTTAATGGCATCGTCTTTGATGTCTGGCGTGATCACCTCATCGCCAAGCGCGGCGTAATGAATACTATCGTCGTCTGCTTCAATATAGAGGGCAAAGTTTTCGCTGATGAAGCGGTAAAATAGGGTGCCGAGGACATATTGTTTAAAGTCCCAGCCGTCTACCGAGCCTCTTACATCATTGGCAATGGACCAGATTTGGCGTTGCAGGGCGGCACGTTGCTGGGTGCTTGTCATGCTGTTGTTCCTGTTGTATTTCTTGGTATTAGTCTTTTACTGGGTGTCGTTAAACATCTTATTAAATGATCTTTATCTTTTAACGGGCAACCCTGTTTATTGTGGTGTCAGCTCAAGTAGGTCGCCTACCTGGCACTCAAACAGTCGGCACAGCTTCTCAATGGATTCAATATCCACTTTCTGGGCCGTTTCTTTGTAGAGCAGCGTTATCGTAGCGCGGCTGAGCCCGGTTTCTCTGGCAACGTCGGCAATACGCATCTTGTGTTCGCCCATCATGCGGGCGAGATGGCAGCGGATCATGGCTGTGCCTCTAGCATTTGGTTTTAGAAGTAACTCTGGAGCATATCATTAATTATAGTTTTGCCTAGTATTTTGTGAGTTCAAGTTAAATTATTGGGGAATGGGGGTTCTAAGCCCAAACCCCGGAAATTTTGGAAATCTATAAATTTCAATAGCCTAGAATTTAAATTCAAATTTTCAGAAATCTACTGATTATTGAATCTAAGAATTTAATACCGTTATTTGCTACGTGGGCTTCCCGTCTAAAGCGGGAAGCCAAATAACCGATTTGCAACATGCATAGAATTTGTTCAGGAATGCCGTTACGTCTCTGAGCAAGGGTTCGCTCTTCATCCGTTAGGGAAAAATATTCGGCACGTTGAAAATCATCGAAATCAGGCAGGCCATACAAGGTCTCTCTTTCAGCATCTGAAAGAACGGTAATATTTTTGTCACTAGCTCGCATCAGTCAACATGCGAGATGTATATATATCTCGCATTTCGTCCTTAGTAATGCTGGATTAATATAATAAGTGCAATTGCACTTATTGCTTGAATCCAGCATAACTCAACTGAACATCCTTGCTGGAATCAAATATTTTTTAAAAAACCTCATATTATAAGGCACAAACAATAGCAGAAAATCTAAGTACACATGTAAATTAACGAACGGCATCACCACAACCACGACCTGTTACAGTTTTAATGATATACATCAAATACTTTTTTATTGTTAGGTTATTAATCATTTTATGATCTATTTCAGCTAATAGCTCAGGTGTTGACATATCAATATTACTAACTTGTGCGAGACCTGTAATACCAGGCAATACATCGTAAACACCTCTACTATCCCTCTCTTTGATTAACTCTACTTGATTAAATAAATTAGGCCTCGGCCCCACAAAACTCATCTCACCTTTTAGAATGTTAATTAACTGAGGTAACTCATCAATTTTAGTTCTTCGCAAAAAAACGCCCAGTTTAGTGATTGAAGCAGTGCTAGCTAAGTGGCTTGCTACCGACTTTGTATCAAGAGACATAGTACGAAATTTTATCAAATTAAACGATTTTTTATTTTTCCCAACTCGCTGCTGGATAAAAATAGGTGAGCCAGTATCAAAATAACCTACAATAGTGACAACCAGTAAAATCGGAAATATGACAATTAGGCCAAAAAAAGCCATAAGAAAGTCTAGGGTGCGGATGAAAAAACTGTTCATTCAGTACTCCTTATTAATCAGATAAGAAGAAAAGCTAAAAATTTAATTAGTTTCTTACCTTAGCATAAATAGCAAACAGAAAGTTACAGATCATAATCATGTCACTCAAGACAACATAAGTTAGAACGGATTATCTTAAAATAAGAAATCTTCTTATATATTTTTATGTTGGGATATTCCGAGACAGTATGAAACTAGCGAAATCAATAACAGAATCTTTCATTATTGAAGTTAATAGAGACTTTATTACATTCTAAGTAATAATAAATAATTACAATGGCTATTGTCATCACTTTAATTTTTTAAACGTATCTTCCATAGTAAAAGGAGGATGCCACCCAAGCAGCTCCCTAGCTTTACTTGAATCAACTTGAAGATCACCAGTTAACTGCTCTATCTGATCTGCTTTACCGGTTATTTTACCTAACAGATTGAAAGCAAAATTAGGGACAGGTAACTGTAACAATCTTTTACCCAAACCTTTAGCAATGGCATTGGTAAACTCTTTTATTGACACATCCACACCGTCTGAAATACAAAAGATCTCATTTTTAGCTTTAGGGTGAGCAATGCATACAGAAATAAAATCAGCCAAATTATCTATCGAAAGAAAGCTACGTTTGTTTTTACACACCCCAAATGGTAAAGCAGGGATCTTCTTAACAAGATCAACTAGTTTACCAAAATTACCAATGGGGGCGTTAGGCCCATATACTAAAACAGGTCTAATAATCACAACTTCTAACTTTATTTCTTTTGCTATCTTCAATAGCTCTACTTCTGCCTTTGCTTTTGACTTTGTGTATTCAGATTTCGCTGTAATTTGAGAAAGCTCATTAAGTAATAGCCCATTTTTAGTTTTATTACCTAAAACACCAATTGAGCTAATAAAAATAAAACGCTTTACACCACTGTTAACAGCCTGCACTGCTAAGTTAACAGTTCCTTTCACATTCACGCTATCTATGTAGCTGAGGTCGTTAGATTTGTTGTGAGCAACAGCAGCAAGGTGAATAATTGCATCTGTATCGGGTAACAATTCAGACCAGTCAGTTCCTCCCTTAATATCCACTTGAAATATTTTATTGACTTTACTTTCTGGTGATTCAATTTTCCTTACAACTTCAACAACTTTATGATGCTTAGATAAACAACATATTAACCCTTTGCCAATAAATCCAGCACTACCTGTAATTAAAATATTCATATTTGTATTTTCACTATTCGGTGTTTATCAACAGGGTTATCGTCTCAACTCAAGCTGTTTTCAATTGGGTAAGCAGTTGTCAAAGAGATATTTGCTAGTTCGGCTAACAGGCTACATGCTGCCGCATACAGACATGCCCGCCTTAGTTGAGTATAATGTCGTAGAAGAGGCTTTGTTCTACCTATTAGGTTTAATAGACCTATAATACTTTACTTGCCCATCTCTTGAAAGCTTGGGATTGCTGACCTATATCACTTTTCTCAATTACAACTACCCCTAGTATCATGGGGTCTTCGCCCGCTTGTCACCTACCCATACCTTCAATGGTAACTACTACGCTAAAGAACTTTATGATTTATTTTTGGCACGCTACCGCCCCCGTCTTTAGTTTCCTATCGTCGAAATATCTGCACCCCTACCCGCTCTCCCTTGAAGAGATGAGGTTGCTGGCCGCTCTCACCACAATCACTATTTTTAGTAGGTCACTTGGCTTCACTCGTTTACCTCCTCACACCTTAAATGGAGACAGACGGGTAAAATAAACTCTTTATAAACAAAACTTACTTGCGATGAATAATCCTGCAACCATCACCGATATTGCTGATATTGCTGATATTGCTGATATTGCTGATATTGATGCCATATTATGCGACACTCCAAACATAATACAAGTAAATCATAAAGCGTATGACACTACGCTTAATTATACTGAAATATTTTGGCCGGTCAGTATACCCACATCCCTTGCAGGCGTGGAAGTTATCAGCTTAGATCATTATACACGTGATACTCAGAGGGCGTAAATATACAAAGATATGGACAGGTTTCATAAAAGATACTTCAGTTATGCTGAGGTACCCTAGTAATAAAAAAGAGATGCAAGCCCAAGAAATGATAAAAAGCCAACAACGTCTGATACGGTAGTAAGCATAATAGTACCAGCAAGAGCTGGATCAATATTCATAGCTTTTAGCAAAACTGGAAGGCTAGCACCAACCATAACAGCTACTGTTATATTGATGACCATAGCACAACCAATTACCAGCGAAATAATCGGATCATGAAACCAAAGCCAAGCAGCCGCAGCAACCAATACTGCCCAGAGCACACCATTCATAAAACCAGCTACCAACTCTCTACTTAACAACCATTTTAGATTAGTTGTGCTAACCTGGCCCAGCGCCATGCCTCGAATAACAAGGGTTAGAGCCTGTCCACCTGCGTTGCCACCCATACCAGCAACGATAGGCATTAATACGGCCAAGGCAACGACTTTATCAATGGTTGTTTGAAACATACCAATCACTGATGCCGCAATAAATGCAGTAACTAGGTTAATACCCAGCCATAAAGCTCTTCTCCTAGCCGTTTTAAATGCTGGGGCGAAGGTGTCTTCATCATTGTCCAAACCAGCCATACTCATCATGGAACGTTCGCCTTCTTCCCTAATAACATCTACAACATCATCAATAGTTATCCGACCCATCAGTTTTTGATTGTCACCAACAACAGGGGCAGAAACAAGATCTTGTCTTTCAAACATCTGAGCAACTTGTGAGGCAGGTGTATTTGCCTCAATAGGCTCCAGATCAGTGAGCATAACATCCTGTATTATTGCTGAAGGGTCTGTTGTCAAAAGCAAGGTAAGAGGAAGTCGGCCAATATACTCATCTCTGCGATTAACAACCAACAGACTATCAGTCATTTCAGGAATTTCTTCATGCCTGCGAAGATATCGAAGAACCACATCAACAGTGTTGCAGGGGCGGATGGTGATGGTATCCGTATTCATCAGACCACCAGCAGAATCTTCAGAGTAAGATAAGACTGCTTCTACTCGCTGGCGATCCTGACCATCCATAGAATCCAATACTTTCCGTGTGATAGTATCTGGTAGCTGTTGTAGTAGGTCTGCAATGTCATCAACATCTTGTCCTTCGGTGATGGCTTTCAGTTCAGTGATATTCATCCGATCCAGAAAGAATTGCCGCACCTCATCACTCAACTCCTGAAGAACACCCCCTTCTTGCTCCCTATCAATCAAACGCCACAATAGGCTTCTAAGCTTGGGAGGCGATGACTCAAGCAAATGGGCAGTATCAGCAGGTGGCAAACTATTGAGCATCTCACGTAACTCCTGTGAGACACCGTTTTCAAGGGCGTCATTCAGCTCCTTGAGCTCTTTATCACCAATACTTAGTTGTAGCTGCTTGGCCATATTGCTCGCCTAAAGGTCTAGTGGTACTGGTAATATAAGGTAATGCCCCCATTGATTAACTCAAGTTACACAGTAATGAATAACCTTAGCTGTTCAAATGATGCTCACAGTGCGATCATATAAATCATTGGCCTTCAGCTTCAAAAGCAAGGCTTTCAGCCTTAAAACTGAGTAAACGATAGATGACTGGATAGATTCATCAAAGATTAATACACCATCTGGCTTCTCATCTTTTGAGTTTATTTGTGGAGAGCAGCGGGACCATATAATGCCTATAACCATCGTTCAACAGATTGTACCAGCCACCTTTGAAGCTGCGTCTTTGTTGTCAACGTTAGTTCATCACAGTAGCTTAGTACTCCTAAACTTCTATGCCTCACTCCCCCACATCTTTACAACTTCAAACCATTTTGATATATACATGACATTTGAAATATCAGCGCTAGATTACCTAGCTGTCGTCTACCATAGACTTTCATGATTTTACTATAAAAAGACATTCTTTCTAAGAAGTAATGCAGTGATACAACTCTGCTCGATTATCTGCTTCTCGCATTTTATTAAGCAAGTATTCTGACTTGAATCGGTTAGCCAGAATTTTTAATATTTCCATATGCTTTTCTGAATTGCCTTCTGGAACAATCAAGGCAAATATTAAATCCACTGGTTTTTGGTCCATAGACTCAAAATCTACTGGCTCCGTAAGACGGAGAAATAATCCGGTAGGAGCTATGCATGCTTTGCTCCTACAACGAGGCAAAGCTACGCCCCCACCAATTCCAGTGGCTCCTAATCGTTCTCGAGAAATTAGGGCTGTCAGTAAATGCTTGGCGTTAATAGAGGGCAACTCCTCACTAATTAATCCTGCAATCACTTCCAGAATTTTTTTCTTACTAACTCCGTGCACACTACAAAGTGTGCGTGCTGGAGTTAATATATCACTAATAATCATACGATCTGTAATCATACTCAAAACTTGCCGTTTGCACCTTGCTGGCGGTTCAGCGTTTTTCCTTTATGTTTCTTTAATTGACGATCCAGCTTGTCAGAAACTTGGTCAATAGCCGCATACATATCTTCAGACTCAGAGGTGGCATTGATATCTGCACCTTTCGTGTGCAGGCTAGCTTCTACCTTATGGATGAGCTTTTCTACACTCAGTGTAACTTGCACATTGGTTATACTGCCAAAGTGTGCGTCCAACTTCTCTATCTTTTTGCTCACGTAGTCACGCAGAGCATCGGTGACTTCGATATGATGCCCACTAATTTTGACTTGCATGCAATCTCTCCTGCTCCTGAATTTTGTGGATTACCAAATACCAGCCTTTGATGTTTTTCAGGCAAGTATATAGTATATTCTATCACTTATAAAAACCTTGCTATGTTTTGAAGCGAAAAACCACAACACAATTATGCAAGGCTCTTTCGTTCATTTGAGGGTGGAATATGCAGGGATTCTCGATATTTGGCAATAGTCCTTCTAGCAACCTTAATACCTTTCTCACTCAACAGTGAAGATATCCTATTATCACTCAAAGGTTTTCGTGAACTTTCTTGAGTAACTATCTTTTTAATCAATGCTCTGATCGCTATAGATGAACACGCGTCACCTTCTGCCGTGCTAAGATGACTGGAAAAAAAGTACTTCAGTTCAAAAAGACCCTTGGGCGTATGCATATATTTTCGAGTTGTTACTCTGGAAATAGTAGATTCATGCATACCTACTGCCTCGGCGATATCAGCTAATATCAAAGGTTTCATAGCTTCCTCACCATCAATAAAAAAACTCTGCTGATATTCGACGATTTTTCTAGCTACCTTGAGCAAAGTCTCATTTCTGTTTTGCAGGTTTTTCAAAAACCATTTTGCTTCCTGAAGACTATTCTTCATAAAAACATTGTCTACGGAGTTATTAGCTCTTTGTACCAGCGAAGCATATTTATTATTAATCCCCAATCTTGGCAGTGCTTCAGAGTTTAACTCAGCTTGCCATATATGGTTGTGTTTGCGCACGGTGATATCAGGAGTAACATACTCTGATTGAGATTGCTCTATTGCTGAGCCAGGACGAGGATTCAGGCTTTTGATGAGATGAAGAGCCTCACTGAGTTCGCATTCTTTCAACTTCGTTTTTTTCATTATGCCGATATAATCATGGGCACCAAGGGCTTTTAGATAATCATTGGTCAGCGTTAGAGCCATTCCTTTCAAACCATCAGATACTTGTTGCTGAACTAGCTGCACATATAAACACTGACTTAAGCTTTCACTGGCGCATCCTATAGGATCAAACTGCTGAATACGATGTTGCACCATCACTACTTCATTTCTGTCAAGATCTTCCAAATAATCTACCAAGGTCAAGAAAATAGTATCTATATCACTTGTTAGATAACCATCAGAGCTAACAGATTCAATAAGAGCCAGACCAATTAAACGGTCCCTGTTGTTCATAGGTGTTAGATGGAGCTGCCATTCCAGGTGATCTTGAAGAGTCTCTGCGGCAACTGACCTAGCATGGGGGTCGCTGTCATCACCGGGGGACGGTGGAAGGTTTGAAGAAATGTTATCCCACTTAGAGTCAAGAGGCAGTTCAGCAGGAATTGTTTCAGACCAATCAGGCTCATCTTGAGCGGACTCTTGCGGTGGTTGTTCGCTAGATTCTGCAGACAACTCCCCAGCCAATTGCTCCTCATTTGGTGTTGTCGAGGAATTTTCTTCTTCCTCAAGCATTGGGTTAGACTCCAACACTTCCTGAATTTCCTGTTGCAAATCCTGAGCAGACAACTGCAGCAAACGTATTGCTTGCTGTAGCTGAGGAGTCATTATCAGATGCTGACCCATCGTTAGTTGTAAAGATGGCTTCATAGGGCAACCGTATACCTTTACTTTATCTTGATGCTAGTAAAATTAGGCATTTCTAGTAAAGGCATGTACGTGAGTTATATTACACACGTCGCATATTAAGATGAGTCAGGATAATATCGTTCGCTTACTACAATCAGCTGGTTGTTTATGCTTCCTGACTTCCTTTCCTACTCCCCCTGCCTTCCAAAATATAAGAGATGTCCATTACAACCATATCGTTTCTGCTAGCAAAAGCAACTGCTTTTTTGATTATATTGAAGCTGTGAAAAAGAAAGCTGCAATGCTTGCCGATTGCCGTTAATTTTAGCGCAAATGGAGATGGCTCCTTACATCCATCTCCCTTGAAATAGCGCAACTGTTAACTACTCTCACCCATCCACTTACTACTCACAGGCGCATGAAATATTTTTGCAACCTTGCATTCAAGAGAGAACACAACAAGGCACGCTAGCAACTCTTATAATGCGTTTACTTTCTTTAGCTCGGCTCTCATCTCGCTGATTACGGAATCATAGTCATTGGCTTTGAAAATAGCTGACCCTGCAACAAAAGTGTCCGCTCCAGCCTCTGCAATTTGGCGAATATTTTGAACGCCAACGCCTCCATCCACCTCAAGCCTTATAACAAGACCGCTATTGCTTATTATTTTGCGGACATGACATAATTTTCTCAAAACAGACTGAATTAATTTTTGACCTTCAAACCCAGGATTGACAGACATAAGTAACACCATATCCAGCTTATCAATTACATACTCGATGATATCTGGGCTAGTTGCAGGGTTTAGAGCCAAGCCTGCTTTGCAACCTCCTTCACGGATCAGTTGCAAGCTACGATCTATATGCTTGGATGCTTCCGGGTGAAAAGTGATCATAGAGGCACCGGCTTTGATAAAATCGCAAATTAGCTGATCAACCGGTGTTGCCATCAAGTGTACATCAATAGGTGCTGTTATACCGTGATTTCGTAGAGCTTTGCAGACTGCAGGACCAATGGTCAAGTTAGGAACGTAGTGATTATCCATCACATCAAAATGAATCCAGTCAGCATCCGCTTTAAGGACTCTATCGACTTCTTCGCCAAGACGAGCAAAATCAGCAGAAAGAATACTAGGGGATATAATAAAATCACGCATATTCGGACTTCCGATAAACATTAACAGGGGGTACAAACTTTCGCTGTATACCCATTAATCTGAAGGATGCAAGATTGCTAATCACTCCAAGAGACCTCAGTATAACTCAACAAAGACGATTATATTCTGGTAAAATATCGGCATGCAACAATCCTTCACAACACAGCCCAAGCTCTTCGTTTCAGTCAGCCCTAAATCATCCAACTCTTCGTAGTCTGGATGATACAAAAGCGCTGCTGAAATAGTCAGAGGTGAAAAGTTATTATCCTCAATCTACGCATCTAACACCGGTCGCCCCAGCTTCCTCTGCTGACCTTGTTTCGAGCCTTATTGCTTGGAACTTGGTATCGCTTATCCGATGTACAGTTGGCTCAGAGATAGAGGCAGCGCGATCAGGTTCGGCCACAACAAAAGCGGAAAACCGACAAAGGATCCTGAAGCGGGCTGGCACGTTAAGAATGACAGTCGTGGTAACAAAAAAAGCACCTATGCTTTTTTTGTTCATACAGGTGTCAATGAAGATGGCTTTATTCATAGGCAAAGCGTAACGCCTGGCAATGTTCATGATTCTCAGGAGCGTGATACCCTGCTACTGGGGGATGAAACGGCACTGTATGCGGATTACGCTTACAGTTCTGAGCAGACCCGAAAGAAATTAGCGCAGCTAGGTATTAAAGATCAAGTTCAACGTAAGGACTACAGAGGAAAGCCTCTATCGAAAGAAGATAGAGCTCGTAACAAAGAAATAGCCTTAGTATCAAGTTTGAAGTGCGACAAAAGTAGTTATTCATAAAAGCATTCCTCCGGTGTTTTATAAGCTAACCGCTTCCTTGGTTTTGTATTTAATTTGGCCGCGATGATATTACATCGTTGCTGAGTTGGCCCTGCCATTGATCCTTCCTTAACTAAGTATTGTCTGATCAAGCCATTGGTATTTTCATTCGTACCATGCTCCCATGAGTGATGTGGGTTGGCAAAGTAATAAGGGTAATTAGTCACTTCTTCAACTTTCTTATATTGGTGAAACTCGATGCCGTTATCTGATGTAATGGTTTTAAATTGCTCAGGCATTTTACTCATTAATTTTATCGTTCGCCTGGTGGCAATGTCCGTAAAACTTAATCCTTGCCATTTTAGCGCGACTATCATATATCTATCCCTCTGTGAGCTGTTGATACTTCATAGGTTTTTACTTCGTGATTGGAGCAAAAAACTAAGGGTATCGCAGTTCATCATTTTTATTAAATTGGGTGCCGCACTTAGTATATGAATTCGGCCATGCAAAGACTCCGTTATTATGTCATCAACATAATTGGAGATTGCAGCAAGGACGCAAGTAAACAAAATTAATTTTTAAGAACAGCGTCAATTACACAGGAAATTATATGATCAAGCTACGCAGTTATCATTTTAATGGCACGCCGGAACAAATTGGACATGCTCATGGTGAAGAGTTAAAAGAAAGTATTCTGAGTTTTATCCAGACCCGTCTTGATGCTGCAGTTAAATACTTTCTGGATCAAGGTATTAAAGACGATTCACTGATAAGTAATTTACGTAATGCCGGCCGTGAGTGTTACAATATTTTTGCTAACTGGGATCCAGAAGGTTTTATTGAACATAATGCTATTGCCAGGGCTGCAGGAGTTGATGCTGCTGATCTTTACACTGTTAGTAATTACACAGATATTCGTGATGCATATATGCTAACTGGCTCTCAGCCTGACTCTGAGGGCTGCTCGGCAGTGATGATTCCTGCCACCCACACCTTAGACAACACCATACTGGCCGGTCAAACTTGGGATCTTAACCCGGAAGATATAGACTATGTGGTCGCCATCCACACTAAGCCAAAAAAAGGCCCTGCTCGTTGGAGTATTCAGCTTGCAGGCAGTCTAAGTCTTATGGGAATGAACAGCAAAGGCTTGGCCATTGGCACAACCAACCTGAAAACTTGGGGTTCAAAGCTCGGTGTTGGCTATATCAATATTATTCATAGAGCTATGCGCTGCAATACCATAGAAGAAGCGGCTCAGGTCATCGATCAAGCTCCAAAATCAGGTGCCCATAGCTATTTTCTATCAACCGCTAGTAAAGCTATGCATTTTGAGGTTACCGGCTTTAGCCACAACAACCAAGTACTCTCCAGCACTCCCATGGGTTGGACAAACCATTGTCTGTATCCTGAGCATAAAGTCAGAGAATATGACAAGCCATCTTCATCAAGCATGGCTAGGTTTCAGCGGCTAAAAACCTTACTTCAGGCAGAGCCATTTACCGTGGACTCAATTAAAACCATTTTCGCCAATCATGAAGATGCTGCGGACAGTATCAATCGCTACCCTGAAGACAAGAGCTACGCAGCGACTAACGCTTGCATGATTGCAGATCCTGACAAACTTGTGCTTCATGCCTGCCGCGGCCCTGCTGATAGAGGTGAATGGTTAGCCCTAACCTTTAATGACTAGCATCAGTCGTATATATCCCTCACCCATGAAGGAGTGAGGTTTCTGACTGACTCCACCTCCAAAGAGCTTAATAGTATAGGTTTACTGGGTTTGTTGTTTGCTCATGCCTTCAATGTGTAGCTGGTATGTGGCAAACAGAAATCTAGAAAATAAAACATATTTGTGGATATGGGCTTTTGTGTAAGAAAAAACTATTTGCTTGCCAGCTAATATCCAGAATACAATCATTGACGCTACTCAGTGTATTTTTTGTATGATTAGCCAAAATATCCAGAGAGCGTGTGGGGGAGGGCTTTGTTTTGTAATGGCAATCAAGATGTCCTTTTTGTTCGACACAAGTGCACTAGCGCTAGTGTTTTGATCCCGTGCTTTCATCCGAATTAGATAATAGCCATTACTTGATAATCACCGGTCAAGTAAAAACAGAAGGTAGTCATGGAGCATGAGCACAACAACGGTACAGCCAAGTCATACCTCCTTGATTTATAACTATAAGGTAGTCAAGCAATTTGCCATTATGTCGGTGGTATGGGGTGTTGTGGGCATGAGCGTAGGGCTGCTGATAGCCTCACAGTTAGTTTTCCCAGAGTTGAATTTTGATCTTCCTTGGACTAGTTTTGGCAGGCTTCGCCCACTTCATACTAATGCTGTTGTTTTTGCTTTTGGTGGCTGTGCTCTTTTTTGCACGTCTTATTATGTTGTTCAGCGTACTTGTCAGACGACACTGGCTTTTCCTCGCCTAGCAGCTTTTACCTTTTGGGGTTGGCAGCTCGTTATCGTTTTGGCGGCAATCACTCTGCCAATGGGATACACTACCTCCAAAGAATACGCCGAACTAGAGTGGCCTATAGGCATTCTTCTTGCCATCGTCTGGGTGGCCTATGCTATTGTATTTTTCGCCACCATTACTAAGCGGAAGATCAAGCATATTTATGTTGCCAATTGGTTTTATGGCGCTTTTATTATCACCGTTGCTATACTTCATATCGTTAACAAGGTGTCACTTCCAGTGTCTCTGACCAAGTCTTACTCTGCTTATGCAGGAGCAGTGGATGCGATGATTCAATGGTGGTATGGGCACAACGCGGTGGGCTTTTTCTTGACTGCTGGTTTTCTTGGTATTATGTATTATTTTGTGCCAAAACAGGCGGGGCGGCCTATTTATTCCTACCGACTGTCTGTTGTACATTTTTGGTCGCTCATTGCTATTTATATCTGGGCAGGTCCGCATCACCTTCATTATACTGCTCTGCCAGACTGGTCTCAAAGTCTTGGTATGGTAATGTCCCTGATTTTGCTGGCTCCTTCTTGGGGTGGCATGATCAATGGTATTATGACGTTATCCGGGGCATGGCACAAGCTACGAACTGATCCGATTTTGCGCTTTTTAGTGGTTTCTCTTTCTTTTTATGGAATGTCTACTTTTGAAGGCCCGATGATGGCTATCAAAACCGTTAATGCATTATCCCACTATACAGACTGGACAATTGGTCACGTTCATTCGGGTGCCTTGGGATGGGTAGCAATGGTGTCTTTTGGTGCCTTATACCATCTTATTCCAAAAGTTTACGGCCTCAAGAGTATGTATAGCATCCCTTTGATTAACGCTCATTTTTGGTTGGCAACCATTGGAACCGTTCTTTATATCGTTTCCATGTGGGTTAACGGTATTACCCAGGGGCTGATGTGGCGAGCAGTGAATGCAGACGGCACATTAACGTATAGCTTTATTGAGTCAGTATTAGCTAGTGGTTCTGGCTACATGGTGCGTGCGGTTGGTGGAGGCTTCTTTCTTCTGGGGATGCTGATTATGGCTTATAATGTTTACCGCACTACCAAGCTGGCAAGAGATCAACAGTCAGCCGCTATATCTGCACGTATACACGCGACCATTGAAGGTGGATAGTAGGTAAACTAGCGAAGCGTCATGATCATAAAAATAGTAGTGGGAGTGAGTGAGAGCAGCCAACAACCTCGCGCCTTCGGGAATGGGTATATACCCAAAGTTAAAGGCAGTCTGGTTAAGATGTGAGATAAATAATGATAAAACATGATCTGGTAGAAAAGCACCTAGGGTTGATGATAACTCTAATTGTTGTGGCTATCAGTTTTGGTGGTTTGGTGGAAATTGTCCCCCTATTCTTCCAAAAGGACGCTACAGAACCAGTTAAAGGGCTTATGCCTTATACTCCCTTACAATTGGAAGGTCGGGATATTTACATCCGTGAAGGATGTGTCGGTTGTCACTCCCAGATGATCAGGCCTTTGCGAGCAGAGGTAGAGCGGTATGGTCATTATTCAGTGGCTGGTGAGTCTGTGTACGATCATCCATTTTTATGGGGTTCCAAGCGAACCGGTCCTGACCTTGCCAGAGTCGGCGGGCGTTATTCCGATGATTGGCATTATACTCACTTGATTAACCCTAGGAACGTTGTGCCGGAGTCCATTATGCCAGCCTATCCTTGGCTGGCCAAAAACATACTGGACGGAAAGATTACCCCTAAAAAACTCAAGGTATTACGAACTCTCGGTGTGCCCTACACGGATGAGGACATCGCCAATGCTTCTAATGCTGTAAAAGGGCATACTGAGTTGGAGGCAGTGATCAGCTATTTGCAATCTCTGGGCACAATACTTAAAGGTAGCCGCTGATGGATATTAATACCTTAAGAGGACTGGCCACCCTGTTTGTTACAATTGCATTTTTATCTATTTTTTTCTGGGCCTATAGTGATCGTAGAAAAAAAGATTTTAACGAGGCTGCTGCACTGCCGTTTGTTGATGATGACGATCATGAATCTTGGCTCATTAAAAATGATGAGGCTTTATTAAGTTCGGCTAATGATAAAAACAAAAAGGAAGGAGGAGCGTCAGCATGAGTAGTTTTTGGAGTGCTTGGATTGTCGTCCTAACCGTGGTCTGCCTAATTCTCGTTATGTGGGTTTTGTTCGCTTCACACAAAGCTCAAAGGTCAAATACTACGAATGAAACGACCGGCCATATCTATGACGGTATCGAGGAGCTAGATAATCCCATGCCTCGCTGGTGGTTTGTTCTTTTTGTTGCCAGTTTGATTTTTTCTGCGGGGTACTTGTTAATGTATCCAGGCTTGGGAAACTGGGAAGGTCTGCTAGGATGGACGTCCATCAACGAGTATAAGCGGCATCAATTAAAGCATGATCGCCGTTATATGCCAGAATTTTCCCGTTATGCTGCAACACCGATAAAAGAGCTTATTAACAACCCAAAAGCTATTAAAATGGGTCAACGCATTTTTATGAACAATTGTACTATATGTCACGCAGGTGATGGTGCCGGTAATTTTGGCTTTCCTAATCTGACTAATAATAAATGGTTATACGGAGGTACGCCTGAAGAAATTAAAGCCACAATTATGCACGGTAGGAAAGGACAAATGCCTGCTTGGGGTGCTGTTATTGGAGAGAAGGGAGTTAATAATGTCACGCATTATGTGCGCTCTCTTAGTAAGCTAGAAACCAACGCTGATGATAAAGTCTTGGTAGCAGGGAAGAAAGTGTTTGATAGTACCTGTTCCATATGCCATGGAGGTGATGCCAAGGGTAACACTCTTCTCGGTGCTCCAGACCTAACCAGTAGCGATAACTGGCTTTATGGTTCAAGCCATAATAAGGTTGCATATACTATCCGCAATGGTCGAAATGGCATTATGTCACCTTGGAAAGATATTCTTGGAGAAGAGAAAGTTCACCTGGTCACAGCTTACATCTACAGCTTGAACAACAAAGATAAAAAACCAGAGAAACAGTAACTAGTCCTACTACTTTTCTGCATCATTGAAAATACGAGGGTAGATCCTTTAAATAATTTTAGAGGGTAAGGAGTTGATGATTAAGACTGCTTAATAAAAGTAACAATTATCTTGAAAAACACCAGGAATCTCTGGGATAACTCTATTGCTTGTTTTCTATGAATCAGGAATTCGTCTGATTTATAGAAAATATCCGTCGTTAGTAAAAAACATATCTACTCCCTTTAAGGTGTGACTGATTGCTTTCGCTCTCCCCAATTATTTACTGCTAGTATGATTATGGGATCAGTTTGTCGCTTATTCACGCATTTAATGGAGGTGAGAATAAAAGTTTTAATGGAAGCTGGTATGTCATGACTAGCAGAGTAATTAAATATTGTTATTGTCATAAGTTCAGGAGCTGGCTGGGTAATGGAAGGCATATTTAGTGATAAAAATAACATTTTTAAAAGAAGCAGGGGATATGTCGGTTTTTCATATATGGGTATATGCCAGTTACCATTGAATGTGTGAAAGCAGTCAACAACTGGGCATCTTCAAATGAGATAGGTATAAAGCCGTGTACTTGTTGTGCTTGAAAGTATACAGGCTTGTTGGCTGGCGTTTGCTGACTTTAATTATTTCTCATATGTCTGCTAATTTATTAAGTGAAGCGATAGTATCTGGATCTCCGTGTTTGATTTTATTGGCAATGGTATAGTGAAAAAAATAGCGAAAATCCTTGTGTTCTTGGGCGGGAAAGAGGCATTCATCGCCAGTTAATACTGGTGTGGAGTTTATTTTGGTTTCATCAGCAATCATGGCGTATAGGCGGCCATCGTTAAAAAGTCTCCAGCTGGTGACGTGGGCTAAAATGATTGTTTGTAGGTTGTCTTCGGTTAGCACGACATGGGTGCCGATGGAGTCAATAATTTCCTGTATGACCAAGTTTTTGTCGTTGGATGGATTATGAAAGAAGTGTGCTGCAGCTTTCAATTCTTTCTTTTTGTGAGATGGAGCCTCGAAAAATAGGTGGTTGTGACAGTTGTCATAGTATCCTTCCCAGCGTCCTTTTAGGGGGTCGTTTAATTCTTTGGCGGAAACTATTTTATTAAGCCACGGCACTAAGGCATGTACTTCACCATTTTTCATTAAAGCCCAGCATAGTATTTTTATGCTATATAGCTTGCCAGGGCAGGAATCATTGCTATATAGCATTTCTAACCCATCTATTTCTGGAGAAAGTCTGATAAATTTATCAATGTTAGTGTCATCTACTGGTTTTTTAGTAAATATGTCGACGATATTAGAGCTTTTGGGATGTTTATTCTCCATGTGTAGTAATTCCAAGATTGTTTATTAAAAATAGTATCTGTGGTTCAGGGCTAATTAAAAGTATCGGCCGTTGGTTGATCGAGGTTAGCCGAATTCATGATGGGTGGGCTTAGGTAAGCTCTGTTATACTCGTTTTTAGTGAATTTGAGAGGTGCTCTTAATATAATAATGATAAAATGGGCTACTAGGATGGTTGCATGAATTCTACTTACAGGTTTTTTAGGCGGTTGAATCGACTATGAAAATTGTTGCTGACGAAAATATTCCTTTACTAAAAGAGTGTTTTGGTAAAATGGGGGATGTTGTGGCTCTTTTGGGGAGGGGGATTACTGCGGCTGATGTTCATGATGCCGACGTGTTGTTAGTTCGTTCTGTTACCAAAGTTGATGAATTATTGGTAAATAATACGTCGTTAAAATTTGTTGCAACTGCTACAGCTGGAGTTGAACACATTGATAAAGAGTTACTTAAGCGACTGGGTATAAGTTTTTTTAATGCGGAAGGTTGTAATGCCACTGCTGTTAGTGAATATGTTTTGAGCGCCATTGATATTTTGTCCGAGAGGCATTGTTTTAATCTTAGGTCGAGAACATTTGGTATAGTGGGTATGGGGCAGGTTGGTAGTAGGCTGGTTAATATTTTTCAACGTTTGGGATTAATGGTGCTGGTGACAGACCCGTTGTGTGAAAAGGTAGAAGGTGTGGAGTATGTTTCACTGGAAAAACTGATTGAGTGTTGTGATGTTATTTCCTTGCATACACCGCTTACCGTGGACGGTCCATTCTCTACCCATCATATGTTTAAAAAACCTGAGCTGGAAGCAATGAGAGATGGTACGGTACTGATTAATGCCAGTCGGGGGGCGGTGATTGATAACCTTGCTTTGCGCCAATGTTTGGAGGGTGGAAAAGACCTTAAAGTAGTTATGGATGTTTGGGAGCATGAGCCAGATATCGATTGTGAGTTATTAAAGCTGGTTGACTTGGCCACTCCGCATATTGCCGGTTACAGTCTGGATGGTAAAATTACGGGCACGGAAATGATTTATAAAGCATTCTGTAAGTATTTTGGTTTGCCTGCCCGTGTAAGAACTGCGGCCATTACACCTATCCCACCACTCAGGATGATGGGTTTTGTTGATAATTCAACAGTAGAAAATGTGACTTCAACAGCAATTAGAGCAGTGTATGATATTCGACGGGATGATGCTTGGATGCGTCAGCTTCTCTTGATGGATAAAGATAAAGCTAGGCATGCATTTGATAGAATGCGAGCAAACTACCCTGTGCGGAGGGAGTTTAGTACTTTAAGAATTAAGTTAAAGCGTTGCAGTGAAGAGGTTCGGGAAAAGATATCATCTTTAGGTTTCAACGTGATTGATGAGTGACTAGTTTGGTGTTGTTTATTAGTGGTGTTGCTAGTGAGATAGCTATTGTACAAGCGACAAGAGTTAACGTAATACATTTTCATCAACAACCAGAACTTTCAAGTTGGGTGCGTATATTGCTAGTAGACTCATGAAGTGTATCTCGTTTGTCTCCTGCTGCGCTTCAATATTAGTCAAAAAGCTTTAAACCGTCGTAATTTACAGTCACTTTTTTTCTTTGCGTTTTTATTTGCATAACAGGTTTTAATTTGAATAGTACAATATAACCAAAACAGGTAAAGAATAATCCTATAACTAAGGCCCCACTCCATTGAACGCGTAAAAATTCCAGATTGAATAACAGCGTTAGTATGCTCATAACAGCAATATTACCAATAAGATATTTGACTATACCAAATCGTGCTACGGTGAGATTTAAATTGTCTGTATATAGCCGAATCAGGGAGTCTAGTGAGTTAATGAAAAAAGTAACGCCCACAAATACCATAGCTAAATGATAATATTTTACAGTGTCCAGGCCATTGGTATGGTAGTAGTATAGTACTGTAAACCATATTCCTATAATTATGGATGGCATTATTAGCATAGTTGCACATAGTTGCCATGTGGTTAGCCCGCCCACAAAGCGAGAGGTGAATTGACCGATCATAATACTCCATGAGAACCACCATAGCAGGTAGAATTCATGATAATCGTTTAGGGGTAGTATGAACTGGTGTATATTGCTAAAATAATCACCGAGCAAAGTAAAGGTCTGGATCATCTTCACGATGCTATTTTCAGTAGAGATCATAGCTCCAATACTCATTATAAGAATAAGCGCAAAAAATAACAGGGTGGTGAAAATGCTCAGGAAGCGTATATAGCTAAGGTTACTGCTAGAGTAGGCGGCAATGGAGATAGATATAAATACAATCAGGTAAAAGTAGAGGTTGGTAGTTTTATCATGCCCTAGATCTGGTAGGTACCAAGGAAGTTTTGCTAACAATAGTGAGGCTGCGAAAGCAGAAGTGCCTATAATAACAAAATTATTTATTATTTTTACCAGCGGTAATTCAAAGAATTTAACCTTTGGTTCGATTATGCAGAAGTAGAAGCAGGTTAAGAAGTAATAAGCCCAAATAAGAAAGCCCCAGAATCCAAACTCAATCGCTAAGGGATTGGTTGATGCGTATTCTGGATTTGTCTGTATCTCGGCATAGTTAGCAAACTCTGTTAATGGGAGCGTGATCAGAGCCATGTCTAGTCCAGAAGTAAATAGAATTGCAATAAACGTCAGTGTTCGCACAGGTGTGCTGCCAACGCAGCGGACATTGCCCCACCGTACTAAAACGAACGTCACGGCAAAAAAAGTGAATATTATTCCAGCTGATAACCAAATAGTCACAAGTTCTCCAAATAATGTTTTTTCGGTGATTTATTCTCATCGTTATACCTACGATAATGAATATCAAAAGTGGCATTCCTGCACTCTGCTCATTTAGTAATATAAATGCATGAGCGTTCTTTATTTCTTGCTGCTAACCCGCGTGTATATTTACTTGCAGCAAGTATGTAACATTGAGCGTTGCGGGATTCCTGGACGTTGGTGTTGACTCCAGTTATTGTCCATTACAACTCTTGCCGATGAAGGTGGCAGAGGCGTATTTCCTACAATAATATCTGTAGCCTTCTCTGCTACCATGATGGTTGATGCATTCAGTTTGCTATTTAGTATTGTGGGGGAAATGGAAGAGTTAATAACTCGTAAGGAGTATAAACCATGAACTCTAGTTTCCTGACCTACCACTGCTAATGGATCTACACCTATTCTGCAGGTGCAGGAGGTATGGTAGGCACTTTCCGGAAATAGGGTAGACAGTGAGAATAACTCCATCCTTCTGTTCCGCAGTTCTGCCATTCGTCAAAGTCATTGGCGTGTCCACGGGCATAGACCATGCCATTGATGGATGAGGAGCTACCGAGAACTTTGCCGCGGGGGCAATGCATACGTCTATTATTCAATAAAGGTTTTGGCTCTGTTTCAAACTGCCAAGCAAATTTTTCTGTCTTCATAGGAATAGAGCGTGCTGTAGGCGTTTGAATGAAAAGACTGCGGTCACTACCACCGTTTTCAAGTAGTAGTACGCTGACATTAGAGTCTTCTGTTAGGCGATGAGCCAAGACGTAACCAGCGGAACCTGCGGCAATAATAATATAATCGTAGCTTGAAGAATGGCGAGATGATATTGACATAAACGACTCTGTCTCATGTGTTAGAATGGGCTTTCCAGTGGTGTCATACCTATATATACCCAAGTGAATTCAAGATGCAGAGTTGAGTCTCTGAAAATTGTCGTTAATTCTACTGACTAACGAAGCCCCAATTTTAGGCAACGTATCATCAAGGAAGTGATTTATTTTCTGTTGAAACTCCGTCGGTTTCGCGAAATATTCATTATTTCGCGCGTGCTCATTTATTACTTTCCACAGTCGCTCAATATACCCAAAGCATTTCAAATTGCTACTAGGCAGCAAGTAAGCGAAGCCTCGTGAGCCTACGAGTAGTAGGTGATCGGGGTGAGCGAACGCAGCCAGCAACGTAGCAACTTGAAAGGCGGCTGGTATATACGGAGGTAGGTAATGAAGCTTTATACCTTGTTTTTCAGCTTCTTCAACCACCTCCTTTGAGTGGTGATAACCCGCACCAAGCACCATATGAATGACGACCATTGATATATAAGAAGGCCGTATTTTTTTGAAAAATTGGATAATAGCTTTGCCGTTAACTGTCTCAAATTGTTCAAAAACAGCAGCTGACAGGTTGGTTAACTCAATAGGCCCAATAATATTTAGCCTTGTTCGGCTATCGGTTGTATTGATGACTTTATCAACTCCTTTGCGAATCCATCCTGATGTGATCTTAGTCGCTGGAGTTGGATGTACTGCGTCCATGAACAGAACCACTTCATTCTTTGGTAGCGAGGCTTTCAGCTCTGCATAGCGCTTGACAAACTTAGCCTGTTTATCCGCATCTGTCTTATAGGGAGTACCCTTGGGTTGTTTGTAGGTGAACCCTTTCTGGTGTAGCCACCGATTCATACCTGACACGCTATATTGAATTTTCCAGCACTCAGCAATATAAGCGACAATTTGATGGGTATGAGCGTAGGTTTTCTCAGATACATGCTTAATCAATTGTTGAGTTTGTTCATCATCTAGATGGCTGTCACTGCCACCATTTTCAGGTTTAAGTTTTTCTTTGTTTATGTAATTTTTGATGTGACGACTGATCGTGAATTCATTTTTTCTCAAAGCCTGAGCAATAAAATTTATTGACCACCCTTCAGGCCACAATAGTATCTCTTTAATGCGGTCATACTCTCGTACATCCCGCAATATTTTATGGCGAGATTCCAAGTCGATTTTTTGCTGTTGGGTCAGGGTGAATTTTGACATTGATGTAGTCTGACGAAAAATCACTAAAAAATCAAGCATCTTCAATACACTTGGGTATAAACAGGCTTTAGCTGAGTGTAGTGACGCAGGGTTTCCGTGCCGTTTTCGCGACCGATGCCGGACTGTTTGTAACCTCCTACTGGCATCTCTATAGGTGAAAGTCCATAACTGTTAATTCAGCAGATACCCGCCTGTAGGTGCTGAGCTACTCTATGCGCTTGGCGAATATTGGGTATAAATCCCAGCGGCAAGACCACAGATGCTATTGTTCGCTCGACTAATGACTTCAGACTCATCATCAAAGGTAAGCAGTGCCATTGTGATATCTTTTAATGATGATGCCGAGGCCGCCATCACCTGCTTGCCGGTATTAACTTCACCAGTAAATAGGTGCATTAGGATTCTCCGTTTGTTTATAGACATTACCCTTGGTGGTGTGGGGGTGATTGTTTTTACTTTCAGTAGTAATAGGGGGAGTTTGCTGCTTACAGCCCTCATAACTGGAAATGAAGGTGTGCTCACTCATCGCGATGACGTGACGTGGTAAGAAGTATTCTTCATAATCATGCTACTTGGTTTGTAATCTTTCTTGCGTTCCGATCTTGTAAAGCCATTTTTTACATTTTGATGATGCCTGTTTGCGCTTTAGCCTCATTGATTACTGGATAGTTGTAAACATCAGGTAATTGATAATGCCACCATTCACTATCTACTGGTTCGAAGCCTGCGATGGCCATCACTCCTGCTAATAATAGTCGATTACGTTGAGCTTCTGCTGATATTTGACTATTACCATGGTGAGCCAGAGGTCTGAAATCGTCGAAGCTCGTACCCATTGGTAGTTCATTGCCATATTTGTCAATAAGGGTTAAGTCCAGAGCAATGCCTCGGCAATGTGAATTTACTCCTGTTTCAGGATCGGATACGTAGGAAGGATTTGGAGTATGTGCAAATAACTGCCGTTGAGCCGCCATGGGGCGATAGGCGTCCCATATTTTGACTTTTAGCCCAAGGGGGGTAATGGTATCGATAACTCGGGATAGTCTAGAGGCTGCGTCTTTATGCAATAGACATAAAGGACGGTCATAAATCTTTTTGCCTGTTATGTTCTTATCGGTGGCGTAGGCTAGGAAGGTAAGCGTATCGTGCGTTTCAGTAGTAATGGGAACTAGAGGGGTGTCTTTATTCATAATTATATGGCTTCTAATTGTATGATTTCTCTGATATATACCAATATTGGAAGTACAGGTAGATAGCAAACAACTCCTCGCGATCTTAGAGTCTAGGCTATTGGGTTGAGAGTGGGAGCTAACACAACCAATACTAATAACTCTGCACCTGAGAGTGAGTCAAGCATGGGTTTGATTGTTTAACCTTTGTGTAGATGGAATCGAATGCTCCTATACCAGTTGCCTTTGAGGTTGTTACTTTGTTGTTAGCGTTCTCTCATTTGTTGCCGCATAGCAATTTCAAATCACTTGAGTATATACCTAATCCCTTAGAAAGGGTGATATTGCTAGCTGCTTCCTCACCACAGTCTCGTGCTTCTAGCAGGCTTGTGGGGATTTGCTCATTTGTTGCCTGCCAATGGTAATTGGTATAGTCGTGCGGACATTATTCTGGGTCAGCTTTTTTTTCGTCGTACCTTAATATTTAAGGCCTCTACTGCTAGAGAGAAGGCCATTGCAAAATAGATGTACCCTTTTGGAATATGAAAATCCATACTTTCTGCAATTAGTGTAACGCCGATAAGAATCAAAAAACTTAGTGCTAGCATCTTAAAAGTTGGGTGTTTGTTAACGAAGTCTCCAATGGAGCCTGCGGCTACCATCATCACTATCGTAGAGGTGATGATAGCGACGACCATGACCCATAAATGATGAGTCATACCAACAGCTGTGATTACTGAGTCGAGAGAAAATATGATATCAATGAGCGCTATTTGAACCAATATCATGGCAAAATGGCTAGCTGCTTTTTTTGTTGAACGCAAGGGTTCATTGTGGGGTTCTTCAATACCGCAATGGATTTCATGGGTTGATTTTGCGATTAGAAACAAGCCGCCTATAAGCAAGATAAGGTCTTTGCCTGAAATAGCATTTTCAAAGATAGTCAGAAAAGGCTTGGTCAGTTTCATTACCCAAGTAATAGACAGTAACAGCGCTATCCGGCTCAAAAATGCCAAGCTTAAGCCAAGCGTTCTAGCTCTTGCTCGTTGGTGTTGTGGTAGTCTGTCAACTAGAACAGAAAGAAAGATAATATTATCAATACTAAGCACAATCTCCAGTGCTGTTAGTGTTAGTAGCGCTAATATTGCCTCTGTTGAGAACATACCATCCATGGGGTTTCCATTTGTAGATTGGTTGAAATGCCATTTTTAGTATGACTTTATGTGAGTTTGTATACAACTTTTCCTGCTTTAAATGCAGAAGGATCATGGTGCTGTAAACGGAGTAGCTGCAGGAAAGGAAAATAGAGCATCAAGAACTTTACTCTTATTTTTTCTTTCCCTAACAGTTTGGTTCTTTCTGCAAAATTATAAGCAAATGTTAAGAGCTGTGTCGTTTTGAGAGTGGCAAAAAGTCACGTTTGGCTGAGCCAGTGTATAATTGGCGAGGGCGACCAATGCGGTATTTGCCGCTGAGCATTTCATGCCAGTGTGAAATCCAGCCAGATGTGCGCCCTGTAGTAAACATAACGGTAAACATTTTTGTGGGGATTCCGAGAGCTTTCATGATAATCCCAGAGTAAAAATCTACATTTGGATAAAGTTTCTTTTCGATGAAGTATTTATCCTCTAAGGCTATATGTTCCAAGCGTTTTGCTATTTTTAGTAAAGGATCGTTGTGTAGCCCAAGTTCGTCTAAGACCTCATCACAAGTTTCTCTCATGACAGTGGCGCGTGGGTCAAAACTCTTATAAACCCTATGACCAAAGCCCATGAGGCGAAATGGATCGTTTTTATCTTTTGCCCGTGCGATAAATTCGTCAATATGCTTTTCATCACCTATTTCGGTAAGCATTTTTAGAACTGCTTCATTGGCACCGCCATGGGCTGGCCCCCAAAGAGCGGCAATACCTGCAGCAATACAAGCAAATGGATTGGCGTTACTGGATCCTGCTAGGCGAACCGTAGAGGTAGATGCGTTCTGCTCGTGATCTGCATGGAGTAGAAGTATTTTATCCATGGCTCTGGCCAGTACAGGGCTAACTTCATACTTACCGCAAGGAGAGGCAAACATCATATGAAGAAAGTTGGCGGAATAATCTAAATCATTGCGGGGGTAAATAAATGGCTGGTCATTGATGTATTTGTAAGTCATGGCCGCTAAGGTTGGCATTTTTGAGATCAGATGGTATGCGGCAATTTCCCGATGCTTTTCATTGGTGATATCCAAGGAGTCCTGGTAATGCGCCGACAAGGCAGCAACAACACTACACATGATGGCCATTGGGTGTGCGTCGCGGCGGAAGCCTCTGAAGAAGCTGGTCATCTGTTCGGGAATCATGCTGTAACCCATGATTGTTTGCACAAAGTCTTTTTTTTCTTCGCTGCTAGGAAGCTCCCCATGAAGCAGGAGGTAACTTGCTTCAAGGTAGTCTGAGTGTTCTGCCAATTGCTCAATGGGGTAGCCGCGGTATAGTAACACCCCTTTGTCACCGTCTATATATGTTATTTTAGATTCGCAAGATGCCGTAGACATAAAGCCGGAGTCGTATGTAAAGTAGCCTTTGCTAACAAGACTTTGTACATCCACTGCGTCTGGGCCAATAGTTCCTGAGTATACGGGTAGTTCGAGAGCAGGCTCTTTTTTATCGATAGTGAGGAAAGCTTTTTGATTGGCCATTTGGCCTCCTTTTGTGCGATTTTGTTTCGTTGTTGATTGCGGTATCCTTCAGAAGTTTGTAGCGTGAATCACTACTTGCTGAGTTTGAGCAATGCGGTTCGCCTACTATAGATAGTTAAAAAATTTTGTCAAACGCGATTGGCTGTGATTTTGTGCTGAGTTGGTTATTCCTATGTCGTTTGATGGTGACAGGTTGTTGGCTGTTATCTCTTACCATAAGCGTCTATACATTAGGGTCATGGGCTTCGCTCGCTGCTCTCCGATTCACATGTTCAATGGGAAAAATTATATTTTTGCCTTAACGACGCAGTTGTTGATATTTTATATTCATAGGTGAATGTAATCAAATATTGTAATATACTATCGCACCTAGGTTTGAAGATTGTGATGGGGAGTGATGGAGGATTTCTCGTAGATAAAATTTGCTAGATGGGTATGTTTGGCAACTTTTCTTGCGTAGTGTTGCGATGATACATTTCAAGAATGCTAAGTGTTATTGCGCTATATTGATGTAAGCGTCATTGGGCGCTGAGGCTAAATCAAGTGAATAAAAAAAGACCTGTTAATCTCGACGTTACCACAATAAAGCTGCCGTTACCGGCCTATACGTCAATTCTTCATCGGGTTGCCGGTGTTCTGCTGTTTGTTGCAATGGGGTGGGGGCTTTATGGTCTCCATTTGTCATTGGTGTCAGCTGAGTCTTTCGAATCTTTGAAAGAGTTGTGTTCATCTACGCCGGTGAAACTAGTTGTTTGGATAATATTATCAGCTTTGATTTACCATTTTGTTGCGGGAATTAAGCATCTATTGATGGATGTTGACGTAGGCGATGGAAAGGAGTCTGGTAAGGTGGGGGCGATAATTACGCTGGGTGTATCTGTTATTCTAATAATTCTTGCTGGAGGCTGGATATGGTTACCAGTATAACCAACTTATCCCGTAGTGGCTTGTATGACTGGGTACTGCAAAGATTAACTGCTGTCGTACTCGGAGCATATTTTGTTTTCCTATTTGGATACATTCTTTGTAACTCGGATATGGATTATATGCAGTGGCGAGGACTCTTCGATTGCTTACCAATGAAGATTTTTACGTTGCTTTCTTTATTATCTCTAGTGGCACATGCTTGGGTAGGAATGTGGACAATAACGACAGATTATCTGAATGAGCGGGCTTTTGGTTCTAAGTCTGTGTTGATTCGATTTCCGGTTCAGCTAATTTGCTTTATTGCTTTGTTTTGCTATGTCGTTTGGGGCGTACATATTCTTTGGGGGCTTGGATAAATGACCGTACTTCGTACTCTTACCTATGAAGCTGTTGTTATAGGAGGAGGTGGCGCAGGCATGCGTGCTGCTCTGCAATTGACAGAATCGGGTATCAATACAGCTTGTGTTACCAAGGTTTTTCCAACCAGATCTCATACGGTTTCTGCCCAAGGAGGCATTACCTGTGCAATCGGTAGCGCGGATCCTCAAGATGATTGGCGTTGGCATATGTACGATACAGTCAAGGGTTCTGATTATATTGGCGATCAGGATGCCATTGAATATATGTGTTCAGTTGGACCTCAAGCTGTTTTTGAGTTGGAACATATGGGCTTGCCGTTTTCAAGAACTGAAGAAGGGCGTATTTATCAACGACCTTTTGGTGGGCAGTCGAAAGATTTTGGTCATGGTGGGCAAGCTTCCAGAACATGTGCGGCAGCTGATAGAACAGGTCATGCGTTATTGCATACGCTTTACCAGGCAAACTTAAAAGGTGATACTACTTTTTTAAATGAATGGTATGCCACTGATCTAGTAAAAAATCAGCGGGGGCAGGTGGCTGGTGTGATAGCTATTTGCATTGAAACCGGTGAAACCGTTTATATCAAAAGTAAGGTGGTAGTTCTGGCGACAGGTGGCTCTGGTCGTATATATGCATCTACAACTAATGCACTAATTAATACGGGTGATGGTATTGGCATGGCTCTTCGCGCAGGCTACCCAATGCAGGATATGGAAATGTGGCAATTCCATCCCACGGGGATCCATGGTGCAGGTGTACTGGTTACAGAAGGATGTCGTGGAGAAGGAGGATATTTGATCAATGGTGATGGTGAACGTTTTATGGAGCGTTATGCGCCTAATGCTAAAGATCTAGCTGGTCGTGATGTGGTTGCACGCTCTATGGTTATTGAGATTTTGGAAGGGCGTGGTTGTGGTGTAGATAAAGATCATGTGTTACTTAAGCTTGATCATCTTGGTGCGGAAACATTGAATTTGCGATTACCTGGTATTTGTGAGTTATCAAAAACCTTTGCTCATGTAGATCCAGCGGTTCAGCCAGTTCCTGTGGTACCCACCTGTCACTATATGATGGGAGGAATACCAACCAACGTGAGTGGGCAGGCGTTATGTCGGGATGCTGATGGCAGTGATAAAGTGATCGATGGTCTTTATGCCTGTGGAGAGGTGGCTTGCGTATCTGTCCATGGTGCTAATCGTCTGGGGGGGAATTCGTTGCTGGATCTAGTCGTCTTTGGGCGTGCTGCTGGGCTTCATATAGAGAAAAGCCTTAAAGATGGATTTGATACACTGGATGCTTCCCAGAGCGATATTGATGCGGCACTTTCTCGGCTGAGTAGGCTTAATGCATCTAGTTCTGGCGAGAAGGTAGCGGACGTTCGCAAAGAATTACAAAATATTATGCAACTGTATTTTGGTGTTTTCCGAGACGGGGGAAGCATGCAAGAAGGTTTGAAAAAGCTAGGTCAGGTTGGTGAGAGAATTCAGTCACTGCACTTAGATGATAAGAGTCATGCCTTCAATACGGCACGAATTGAGGCATTGGAGCTTGAAAATCTTTACGAAGTAGCCCTTGCTACAGCTACTGCAGCTGAGGAGCGTAAAGAATCACGTGGAGCCCATGCACGGAATGACTTTACTGAGCGGGATGATAAAAATTGGCTGGTTCATTCTTTGTATTGTCCTAAGACAAAAAGAGTGACCAAACGTAAAGTTAATTTTTCACCCAAGACTATGGAGGCATTTCCACCTAAGGCCAGAACTTACTAATGGGGCGTGAAAACTATGTTGGTCAGTGTCTATCGTTACAACCCTGAAACAGATACCAAACCTTATATGCAGGATTTCACTGTTGACGTTCCTGCAGATAAAGATTTGATGGTGCTGGATATTCTGAGCCTGATAAAGGAACAAGATTCAGGCTTGGCTTATCGTCGTTCATGTCGAGAGGGGGTTTGTGGTTCTGATGGGATTAGTATTGCAGGAGCCAATGGTTTGGCTTGTGTGACACCTTTGTCTGAAGCGGTTAAAGGTAAGAATAAGCTGGTTTTGAGACCATTACCCGGTCTTCCTGTGATTCGTGATCTTGTTGTAGATATGGGGCTGTTTTACAAGCAGTATGAAAAGATTAAGCCGTACCTCATTAATGATGAGCCGGTACCGGCTATAGAAAGACTTCAGTCTCCGGAAGATCGTGCCAAGCTTGATGGTTTGTATGAGTGTATTCTCTGTGCTTGTTGTTCGGCGGCGTGCCCTTCATTTTGGTGGAATCCTGATAAATTTGTTGGGCCTTCGGGCTTGCTTCAGGCATACCGCTTTCTTTCAGACAGTAGGGATACTGCTACTGATAAGAGATTGGAGGAGCTGGATGATCCTTTTAGTGTTTTTCGTTGTCGCGGTATTATGAATTGCGTCAATGTTTGTCCAAAGGGGTTGAATCCTACTAGGGCTATTGGACATATTAGAAAAATGTTATTTAATCAGGCTACTTAAATAAAATGGTCTACATTTTTGATAGTGGTAATGATGCTGATACTTGGGTTGTGTGGTGGTACTCAAAGTAAAAAAATAATTTGAGATACAGCTCGGAAGAAAGAAACATAGATCTTGTGGTTTTAGATTACTATACCTATTAGATTTCAAGTTACTGCTAGGCAACAAGTGTACAACCCAGCGAGCCTACAAGTAGTGTTGATCTAGGTGAACTAGTGTAGGCAACAACGTAGTAGTCTGAAAGTTAATGGGTATAAGATGCAGGCTAGCCTGTATCTTTAAGTACGATGGATATAGTGGTTAATTGCGTTTTTCTTGAATCAGATCGGTCATTAAGTAGGCTTCACTCTCGCGAGGTACGGGCATGCAAGACGGTGTAATGCAGCGCATGTGGAATACGTCCCACATTGCCGGTGGGAATGCTGCATACGTTGAAGAATTATATGAAAAGTATTTGCGTGACACTAACGGGGTTTCGCAAGTATGGCAAGACTATTTCGAAAAATTACCCCAAGTCAATGATGAAGGTTTTGACGTACCTCATTCGACTGTTCGGGAAAACTTTATCTTACTTGCTCGTAAGCGCCAAAGTGCTTTACCGGTTGAGACCTGCTCTGTATCTAGTGACCATGAGCGAAAACAAGTCCAGGTACTGAAGTTGGTCAGTGCTTTTCGGGTTAGGGGGCATCAGAGAGCCGTCCTTGATCCATTAGGTATTTTGATCAGAGAGTCGTTTCCAGATCTGATGCTTGAATATCACGGGTTGAGTGAAGCCGATTTGGATACTGAATTTCAAACCAGTAGCCTATTTATTGGCAAAGACCACGCATCATTAAAAGAAATTGTTGATGCACTGAATTCGACCTATTGTGGTTCTATCGGTGTTGAATACATGCATATTGCCAAGACTGAAGAACGGCGTTGGTTTCAGAGTCGTATGGAAAGCGTCTATGGACGGTTGAATTTTTGTACAGAAGCAAAATTGCACATTTTAGAGCGTTTAACTGCTGCAGAAGGGCTTGAACAATATTTGGGCACCAAGTTCCCTGGTACCAAACGTTTTGGTCTTGAAGGTGGTGAGTCCTTGATTCCGATGCTTGATGAGCTTATTCAGCGGCTGGGCTCTTATGGTAGTAAGGAGGCTATTATTGGCATGGCTCACCGGGGTCGTTTGAATGTTTTAATGAATGTTTTTGGAAAAAATCCGGTTGAATTATTTGATGAATTTGAAGGTAAAAAGAAAGCAGGAAGGGGGTCGGGTGATGTTAAGTATCACCAAGGGTTCTCGTCCAATGTTATGACACCCGGTGGTGAAATGCATTTGGCTATGGCTTTTAATCCTTCGCACCTAGAGATTGTAACTCCAGTTGTGGAGGGTTCTGTCAGAGCACGGCAAGATAGACGTGTCGATACCCTAGGGAATGTGGTTGTACCTATAGCTATTCATGGTGATGCAGCTTTTGCGGCTCAGGGTGTTGTTATGGAAACCCTGCAAATGTCTCAGACGCGTGCTTATTATACCGGTGGAACTATCCATATTGTCATTAATAATCAGATTGGTTTTACCACTAGTAAACGTGAAGATGCTCGTTCCACTGAGTACTGTACTGACGTAGCAAAAATAGTTGGAGCACCGATACTTCATGTTAATGGGGATGATCCTGAAGCGGCTGTTTTTACTATGAAGTTGGCGCTTGATTATCGTATGGAGTTTAACAAGGATGTTGTTGTTGATATGATTTGCTATCGGCGAAGAGGGCACAATGAAGCAGATGAGCCTTCAGGTACTCAGCCACTAATGTACGAGGCGATAAAAAAACATACAACGACTCGTGACCTTTATGCAAAAGCTTTGTTAAATAGTGCAGTGTTGACGCCTGAAGAAGATAAAAAGCTGATAGATGCCTATAGAGATGCTTTGGACAAAGGTGAGCATGTGGTGGCAGCGTTGGTGAAAAAGCCCAACAAGGGGCTTTTTGTTGACTGGACGCCCTACCTGGGGCATAAGTGGACTGCCAGACATGATACTCGTGTGGCACTAAAAACTTTGCAGATGTTGGGGAAAAAAATATGCGAGGCCCCTGAAGGCTTCGTACTGCAGCGGCAAGTAAGCAAGGTCGTGGAGGATCGATTAAAAATGGTCGCCGGTGTACAGCCTCTTAATTGGGGGTGTGCAGAAGTGCTTGCTTACGCAACATTATTGACAGAGGGTCATGAGGTACGTATTACTGGGCAGGATGTTGGTCGGGGTACGTTTTCCCATAGACATGCAGTATTTCATAATCAGAAAGATGGCCTATCTATTGCTCCGTTGGCTCGTGTAATGAAGGGGCAGCCACGATTTCAGCTTTGGGATTCGCTGCTTTCGGAAGAGGCAGTGCTGGCTTTTGAGTATGGTTATTCGACTACAACGCCGAACACTTTGGTAATTTGGGAAGCGCAGTTTGGTGATTTTGCCAATGGTGCCCAAGTGGTTATTGATCAGTTTATTACCAGTGGTGAGCATAAGTGGGGGCGATTGTGTGGTTTGGTTATGTTGCTGCCACATGGTTATGAAGGTCAGGGACCTGAGCATTCGTCCGCTCGTCTTGAGCGTTATTTGCAGCTATGCGCTCAACAGAATGTGCAAGTTTGCGTGCCGACTACGCCGGCTCAAATATTTCATGTGTTGCGTAGGCAGGTTATCAGGCCTTTGCGTAAGCCTCTGATTGTTTTCACACCAAAAAGTTTGCTTCGTCATAAATTGGCGGTGTCATCTCTAGAAGAGCTGGCAGAAGGGGGTTTTCAGACCGTTATCCCCGACATTGATGATCATAATTCTGCGATGATTAAACGGCTAATTATGTGTAGTGGCAAGGTTTATTATGACCTTTTGGATAAAAAACGTTCGGAACAAATTAACGATACCGTTATTATTCGAATTGAGCAGTTATATCCTTTTCCACAGGATGATCTTAACGATCTAGTTAATAATTATCCTAAGCTTGAGCTGGTAGTCTGGTGTCAAGAGGAACCCATGAATCAGGGCGCTTGGTACTGTAGTCAGCATAACATGCAGCGATCTATTGAAGGTCACGCCAACAAACTTTTACAATTGCGTTATGCGGGCCGAGAAGGTTCTGCTTCTCCGGCTTGTGGTTACATGTCGGTGCATGTAGAAGAGCAGAGGAAGTTGGTGGAAGACGCATTTAGTATTTAAAATCGGCATATCTATTTACGCAGCCTTTGTGAGAAAGGGTAAGGAACAATAATGGCCACTGAAATCAAAGCACCGTCTTTTCCTGAGTCTGTAGCAGACGGTATGGTTGCAACTTGGCACAAAAAACTAGGGGAATTCTGTAATAGAAATGACCTGCTGGTAGATATTGAAACAGATAAGGTTGTTTTGGAGGTATTAGCTCCGGTAGGTGGAGTGCTGAAGGATATATTTAAAAAAGAAGGCGATATTGTTCTTAGCGGTGAATTGATTGCCAATTTTGAGGAGGGAGCTGAGACGGTAGCGACTACCCCTAGCGTAGCGATTACTTCTGCTTCTGCTGCAACAAAGGGTAATGATGCAGAAACAGGTACTTTAGCTGGAGCAGTGAATCCTGTTTTGAGTCCTGCGGCACGTCGTATGGTTGAACAAGAAGGTGTGGATCTGGGAGCTATTTCTGGGACTGGAAAAGGAGGGCGCATTACTAAAGAAGATGTGGTGCGTCACGTTGATGAAGCAAAGGCAAACACTAATACTGACACCGCAGCTATTCCCGATAATGCACAAAATAACACGCTAGCTTCTTGTTCATTGCCAGACAGTAGTCGTATTGAAAAACGGGTGCCGATGACCCGTCTCCGTGCTCGGGTTGCGCAGCGATTAGTGGAGGCTCAGCAGTCAGCTGCCATGTTGACTACCTTCAATGAAGTTAACATGAAGGCGGTGATGGAGTTAAGGGCTAAGTATAAGGATGATTTTGAAAAGAGTCATAGTGTTCGTTTGGGTTTTATGTCATTTTTCGTAAAAGCCTGTGTAGAAGCATTGAAACGACATCCTGGCGTTAATGCCTCTATTGATGGTAATGATATTGTTTATCATGGTTATCAGGATATCGGTGTTGCTGTATCCAGTACCCGTGGATTAGTAGTTCCAGTATTGCGAAATGTCGAGTATATGAGTTTGGCTGATATAGAGTCTACCATTCGTGAATATGGTGCAAAGGCTAAAGAGAGTAAGTTATCTATAGACGATATGACCGGTGGTACTTTTACTATATCTAATGGTGGCGTTTTTGGTTCTTTGTTATCGACACCGATTCTAAACCCACCTCAGGCGGCAATTCTTGGAATGCATAAAATTCAGGAACGGCCCATGGCTGTGAATGGTAAGGTGGAAATTCTGCCTATGATGTATTTGGCACTATCTTATGACCATCGCTTGCTTGATGGTAAAGAAGCAGTCACATTTCTAGTTGTCATCAAAGAGCTGTTGGAAGATCCGGCAAGAATTTTGTTGGACCTCTAATAATTATTAGTAAAGTAAGTTGGCAATTATTGCCACTACTTGCACTCTGTTCGGGTGAAGAGCTTATGTCAAATCAGTTCGACGTCGTGGTTATTGGCGCAGGTCCTGGCGGTTATGTCTGCGCTATTCGCTCGGCACAGCTAGGGTTGAAAGTTGCATGTATTGAAAAATGGTCTGACGACAAAGGTCAGGCTACTCTGGGCGGGACGTGTTTGAATGTTGGATGTATTCCATCGAAGGCTTTGTTGGATAGTTCTAATAAATTTGTAGAAGCACAAAATAATTTTGAAGTGCATGGCATCAAACACTCTGGTGTTAAGATGGATGTGCCTCAGATGATAGCCCGGAAAGATAAGATTGTTAAAACGTTGACAAGCGGTATCACCGGTTTGTTCAAAGCTAATGGTGTCACATTATTGCATGGTGTTGGTAAAGTTCTTAAAGGTAAGCAGGTTGAGTTAACTAAGCCAGGTGGTTCTGTAGAAATTATTAATGTAGAAAATATTGTGATTGCTACGGGCTCTAGTCCTATTGAGATTCCATCGGCACCATTGACTGACGATCTGATTGTTGACTCTACTGGTGCTTTGGAATTTAAGAAAACACCTAAACGTTTAGGTGTGATTGGTGCTGGTGTTATAGGTCTTGAACTTGGCAGTGTTTGGGGGCGCCTGGGTGCTCAAGTTATTGTGCTTGAGGCAATGGATTGTTTTCTGTCTGCGGCGGATCAACAGATAGCAAAGGAGTCCTTGAAAATCTTTAAAAAGCAAGGGCTTGATATACGTATGGGAGCTAGAGTTACTGCTTCTAGTGTGGTGGGGAAAAAAGACCCAACAGTAGAGGTTACTTATATCGATGTTGATAGTAAGGAGCATACAGTAACATTTGACAAGTTGATTGTTGCTGTTGGTCGTCGACCTTACACTGAAAATCTACTTGCGCCTGACTGTGGCATCAGCTTGGATGAACGGGGGGTTCTTTTTGTTGATGATCAGTGTAGAACGAGTGTACCTGGTATTTATGCTGTTGGTGATGTAGTTCGTGGTCCAATGTTGGCGCACAAGAGTAGTGAAGAAGGTGTTGTCGTTGCAGAGCAGATTGCTGGCCAGAAAGCACAATTGAACTATGATTTGATTCCTTCAGTGATTTATACTCACCCTGAAATTGCATGGATTGGTAAGACTGAAGAAGAAGTAAAGGCATCTGGTGATGAGTATAAGGTGGGCACCTTTCCTTTTGCAGCAAGTGGACGCGCGCTTGCGGCTAATGAAGGTCATGGTATGGTCAAGGTTATTTCTGACAAGGTGACAGATCGCATTTTGGGTGTTCATATTGTTGGACCAAGTGCTGCAGATCTTGTCCAGCAGGCTGTTATTGCTATGGAGTTTGCCGCTAGCACCGAAGATTTAGCATTAACCATTTTTTCTCACCCAACATTAAGTGAGGCTTTGCATGAAGCTGTTTTGGCCGTAGACGGACATGCTATCCATATTGCTAATCGTCGGCGTGGTTAATGCTAATAAAGTATGTGCTGATATTTTGTCGGATATGCTGGCGAAATTGTGAAGATTGGAGATGGTTATATACCAGTTACCATTGAAGTGGGTGAGTGGGAGCGGTCAACAACCCCAGACCTTAAAGGGGTATGGGGGTAAATATAGAGGAGAATAAGTCCTGACAATAAAGTGAGAGACTTATTCACAGGCTTCTTGGGGACGATAGATTCCAAGTGGTCTAATGATTAAAAAATTCTGAAAATGTTAATTGGATTGTCAATGTTTACAATTAAACTGGTGGCGTCAGAATGAACCTTCATGAATATCAAGCTAAGCAGCTGTTTGCGGAATACAATTTGCCTGTGTCGTTGGGTGTGATAGCGGATACGCCCAAAGAAGCAGTAGAGGCAGTGGATAAAATTGGTGGAGATCGTTGGGTTGTAAAGGCTCAGGTTCACGCTGGTGGGCGTGGCAAAGCAGGGGGTGTTCAGCTCGTTAGCAGCAAAGATGAAGTTAAAAGCTTTGCTAAAAAGTGGCTGGGTAAAAACCTGATTACTTATCAGACTGACGAAAAGGGTCAGCCTGTTAACAAAATTCTTGTGGAAAGCTGTACTGATATTGATAGGGAGTTGTATTTAGGTGCGGTGGTAGATCGCTCTACAAGGAAAATTGTATTTATGGCGTCCACTGAAGGTGGAGTGGAAATAGAAAAAGTAGCAGAAAAGACTCCGGAAAAAATTCTCAAAGCCATTATTGATCCTCTCACTGGCGCTCAACCGTACCAAGGTCGTGAGCTGGCTTTTAAACTGGGTTTGAAGGATAAGCAGGTAAGACAGTTTGCGACTATTTTTGTTAATCTTGCTCGTTTATTTCAGGACAATGATTTAGCTCTGTTGGAAGTTAATCCGCTAGTTATCACAACGCAGGGTGATCTGCATTGTTTGGATGCCAAAATTAATATTGATAGTAATGCTTTGTATCGTCAGCCAAAACTGAAGGCTATGCATGATTCTTCTCAGGACGATGAGAGAGAGGCACATGCGGCGCAATGGGAGCTTAATTATGTTGCTTTGGATGGTAATATTGGCTGCATGGTTAATGGTGCTGGTCTTGCTATGGGGACTATGGATATTGTTAAGCTTCATGGTGGTGGCCCAGCAAACTTTCTAGACGTTGGGGGTGGTGCCACACAGGAGCGTGTTAGTGAGGCGTTTAAAATTATATTATCTGATGACAATGTAAAAGCTGTGCTGGTTAATATCTTTGGTGGCATTGTACGTTGCGATCTTATTGCAGACGGCATTATCGGTGCGGTTAAAGAGGTTGGTGTTAGTGTGCCAGTAGTTGTTAGGCTTGAAGGTAATAATGCCGAGCTAGGAAGGCAGAAACTGGCAGACAGTGGTCTTGATATTATTGCGGCGAATAGCTTGACTGAAGCTGCAAAGCAGGTTGTTCAAGCAGCGGAGAAACAATAAATGAGTATTCTTGTTACCAGCGAGACTAAAGTCATTTGTCAGGGGTTTACCGGTTCTCAGGGTAGCCTTCATTCTGAACAAGCGATAGCCTACGGCACGAAAATGGTAGGTGGTGTTACTCCAGGTAAGGGGGGGCAGACTCATCTTGGATTGCCAGTATTTAATACAGCTAAGGAGGCTGTTGAGCGCACAGGAGCTGAGGCATCTGTTCTTTATGTTCCAGCACCATTTTGTAAAGACTCTATTCTGGAGGCTGTGGCCGCAGGTATTAAACTAATTGTTTGTATTACTGAAGGTATACCTACACTGGACATGTTGGAGTGTAAAGTAAAATGTGACGAGGAAGGTGTGCGATTAATTGGTCCTAACTGTCCTGGTGTGATTACTCCGGGCCAGTGTAAAATTGGCATTATGCCGGGTCATATTCACAAGGCTGGTACAGTCGGAATTGTTTCTCGTTCTGGCACACTAACCTATGAAGCGGTGAAGCAGACAACGGATATTGGTTTTGGTCAGTCGACTTGCGTGGGGATTGGAGGAGACCCTATTCCGGGTTCCAGCTTTATTGATATATTAGCGTTGTTTGAAGCTGATGATCAAACAAAATCTATTGTTATGATTGGGGAGATTGGAGGTACTGCAGAAGAAGAGGCGGCAGATTACATTAAAGAGCATGTTTCAAAGCCTGTTGTTTCGTATATTGCAGGAGTAACTGCTCCGGCAGGTAAGCGTATGGGGCATGCTGGAGCTATTATTTCTGGAGGCAAAGGAACTGCTGACGAGAAATTTGCAGCGCTTATGGCCGCAGGTGTGAAGACTGTACGTAGTCTTGCTGATATAGGTCTGGCTCTTACTGAAAGTGCGTGAGCGGTAGTTTTTATATTTTGTTTATCATCTTTCCTTTATTAGCGGTGCTCTTTATTAGCCGACTTTGGCTGTTTTGATAGTGCCGCTTTGTTGCTTTCTGAGATTGTATATATTATTAGGTTATGGAGTTACTGATGGGTATGCCTTGCCCGAGCCCAGATAAATATAGATTAATAAGAGCTCTCAGACCTTTTTCTTATTCTGTAGCGCTGGTTAATTGTGGGTTAGGAGTGGCTCTTGCTTGCTTTCATGGAAAAGGTGATCCGCTAAGAGCTATTCTGGTGATTGTCGCTGGAGTTTTATTGCAGGCAGCGACTAACTTGGCAAATGACTATGCCGATATTGGTTTTTGGATGAAGCATTCAGGAGTCATGGTTGGCGGAGTGGTGAAACAGATTAGGTTGAACTGTTTCTTGGCAATATTATTAACAGTTATTGCAATTACTATTGGTATTTGGCTATCACTCCAAGTTGGTTGGTATTTACTTGCTCTTGGCGCAGTGGGGGTTTTTGGAGGCTACAGCTATACCGGAGAGCCAATTCATTATAAGCGCCTTGGGCTGGGAGTGTTTGCTGCATTTGTATTTACCGGTGTGCTTATGGTAGTGGGATCAAATTATGCGGTTTGTGGAGTTTGGGATACTAAAGTGATATTGATTTCTATTCCTGTCAGTTTATTGTCTTCAGCGTTGTTATTTTCTAATGAAATACGAGACTATACAGATGATCTAAGCTGCTCTATTCGAACTATGACGGTAAGGGTAGGTATTCGTTTAGCCAAACTAGTCTATGGGTTGTTATTGTTTGCAGTCTATCCAGTTAGTTTATGGTTATCTTGGAAGGGTTGGGTTAATAATCTACTATATTTATTACCATCGTTGTTGTTTATTTGGCAGCCCATTTGGCTGCTTTTAAAGAGTACGGAAGATAGTCAGTTAATCCGGCTACCCCCTTTAACGGGACGTTTTTTCCTATGCTTTGGAGTCGGCTTTATATTAAGTGTGTATTAATAGTTATTTTGAGTTGCTAAAAGCTAAAGTGAATCATAGTCTAAGCTGTTAGCCCGACTTTGTGGCCATAAATTAATTTACCTATGATTTTGAATTAAAGATATTTTCTTGTATGAGAACCGGAGCTTTCCAGTTTTATCTGTGTACTTTTTAAAATCTATATTTTTGGAAAAAATATAAGCCTTTGTTAACGTTGTATGATTGTTGTCTGTTCTCACTCAGCTCAATAACCTATTAAGCATAGACTCATGGGGCTTCGTTCGCTTGTTGCCTACGCTGGATTAATATAATGAGACCTCAGTATAACCAACGACTTTGGTCACGGTAATTGAACTTTCCAAGTTTTGTAGCCATTACGAAGCTTTCTAAGGAGTTAAACATCAAATCATTTGTTTTATACCCGTCGCCTTTCAAGTTGCTACGTTGTTGGCTGCGTTCGCTCACCCCGATCACCTACTATTAGTAGGCTCAAGGGACTTCGCTTACTTGCTGCCTAGCAGCAATTTGAAATGCTTTGGGTATATGCAATTAGACGGTAATGATTTCGGCTACCTTCATCAAATGCTTATCTATGACCTTTTTTTTGCTGACGGCTTCTTTTAGTGGTATTTTTACTACCTTTTGATTGCAAATGCCAACCATAATACTACTTTCATTGTTCCTTAGCGCTTCAATAGAAGCCAAACCAAGACGACTGGCAAGCACACGATCAAAGCAGCTAGGCTTGCCGCCACGTTGGGTATGTCCCAATATGGTGACTTTTGCTTCATAATCAGGAAATTTTTTTTCAACAGTTCTGGCAATCTCAAAAACACCACCGCTCTTATCACCTTCGGCAACAACAATGATGCTAGAGGTTTTTCCTGCACGGCCACTACATTCGAGAGAGGCCATCAGATTATCAATATTATTTTCCTGCTCAGGAATAAGGATCTCTTCGGCACCTGCAGCAATGCCAGCATTCAATGCAATAAAGCCGACATCTCGGCCCATGACTTCGATAAAGAAAAGGCGATTATGAGAGGTAGCAGTATCACGAATTTTATCAATGGCTTCAACAACCGTATTTAAAGCTGTGTCATAGCCAATTGTGTAGTCCGTACCATAAATGTCATTATCAATCGTACTGGGTATTCCTACACAGGATAGGCCGTGTTCTTCTTCCAGTATCATAGCACCGGTAAATGAACCGTCTCCTCCAATGATAATGAGCCCATCAAGGTTTGCTGCTTTAGCATTGACATAAGCCTTTCCACGAGCCTCTTTGGTGAGAAACTCTGGACAACGGGAAGACTTTAGAAACGTTCCACCCAGATTTATAATGTTGGCTACTGAACGAGCATTAACAGTCTTCATCTTGTTATTAATGAGACCTTTGTAGCCTTCATAAATAGCAACTGGTTCAACACCATAATAGATACAGCTTCGCACTACTGCACGAATAGCTGCATTCATACCTGGTGCATCACCACCAGAGGTCAATACACCAACTCTTTTTAGTTTTACCATATTCAGCTCACCTTTTTTGGCGATACTTTCAAAAACAGATACAGTACAGACACATTATTTTATGTCCATACAAGTATCAAATATACGAAGAAACGACACGGGTCTCTTGTGAGAGGAGGTGAAGGTGTGTCGGACACGCAATAACGCAAGGCTCTAAATTAATTAATGGTCAGAATTTTTAAAGTGTTCGTTCCACCTTCAACCTCGCTTACTTCGCCTTTAGTAAGAATGACTTTATCTCCAGGTGATAATAATGTTCTGTTTTTTAATTCAGTCATTGCACGGTCATTTAGCTCATAACCAGAGGCGGTACTGCTTTCAAAAGCAACAGACTCCACGCCACGGTATAGTGCCATACGACGCTCCGTGGCTTTAGAGCTAGTCATCGCAAAAATGGGAAGACCCGTCTTAATACGAGACATCCATAGAGGGGAGCTACCGGTCTTGGTCAGACAAACTATTGCTTTTACTCCTTCCAAATGGTTGGCTGCATACATAGCAGCCATTGCGATAGTTTCATCGATTTTCTGGAAAGTGAAGTTCACGCGATGTTTTGAAATTTTGGTAACGGACTGTTTTTCAGCTCCTCGACAGATGCGATCCATAGCACGAACAACTTCGTCTGGACGTTTACCTGTAGCTGTTTCAGCAGAAAGCATAACCGCATCAGTACCATCCAAAACCGCGTTAGCGACATCAAATACTTCAGCGCGGGTGGGCTGAGTATTATGAATCATGGATTCCATCATTTGTGTAGCCGTAATGACTGGCTTGTTCAGGCGAATTGCTTCAATTATAATATGCTTCTGAACACCAACCAGTTCGGCATCACCAATTTCTACTCCCAAATCACCACGGGCAACCATCACGGCATCAGAAGCTTTAATTACAGATTCCAGCAAATCTTGGTTAAGTACCACCTCTGCACGTTCAATCTTAGACAAAATAGCTGCAGTTCCTCCGGCAGCAAAGAGCAGTGCCCGAGCTTCTTCTACATCTTCTGGGCAGCTAACAAAAGATACAGCCAAGTAGTCAACATTCAATGCAGCGGCTAACTTAATATCTGATTTGTCTTTTTCAGTAAGCGCTGGCGCAGATAACCCACCTCCCTGAAGATTGATGCCTTTGTTGTTAGATAGTACGCCACCGGAAATAGTCTGGGTAATAATTTTGGAGCCTTTTATTGCCTTGACTTTCAAACTTAAATAACCATCATCAAGGAGTAAAATATCTCCTGCTTTACAGTCATTTGGTAAATTAGGGTAAGCTATGCCAACTTGCGTCTCATCACCGGAATCCATCGGATACTCTGCATCAAGTATGAACTCAGCACCGTCAGAAAGATTGATCTTACCATTTTGAAAACGACCAATACGAATTTTTGGGCCTTGTAAATCACCAAGAATAGCCACGCTACGATTTAATCGGCTAGCAATAGAGCGAACGCGTTCTACACGAATGCGGTGTTCATCTGGGTCACCATGGGAGAAATTCACTCGAACAACATTAACACCAGCTTCAATCAAATTTTGTAATTGCTTCTCAGTCTCTGTAGCTGGTCCAAGAGTGGCAACAATTTTAGTACGTCTGAGCATGATATTTTCTCGCTTTACACTCTGTTTAACTATTGCAACATAACTACAGAAGTAATGGGAAACAGGCTTTAAAAATTGACAAGTTAAAAAAAGAAGAAAGCGCCGTATCACCTTGAGGTTAGCGAGGCTTTTGCGTAATAAAAGCTATCCTTTGTTGCCTATATCCCTTCATACATATCCATGTAACTTGGTTTTTCAACTCAATATGTGGGGCAAGCAAGATATACTTACGCCACTTAAGGGCGTGAGGTTGAGGAAGGCTCTTACTTACCCCAATCAACTACTACTTGTAGGCTTATGGGGCGTCGCTCGTTTATTGCTCCATACCTTCAATGGTAGCTAGTATCAGTGCTAGAGTATTCGTTTAAAAATTCCGCTAACATTATCTGTAATTTATATTATCAAAGGCTCATGAAAGTCTTAGCGGTATCCAGCATGCGGTTGGAAAACGCCCACTCATTATCATACCAAGACAGTACTTTTACTAGATTGCCACGCACCCGCGTCTGAGTTGCATCAAAATTAGAGGAGAAGGGGCTGTGGTTAAAATCTGTAGAGACTAAAGGCTCATGGTTTACATGCAATACTTCACTTAGTGGCGCAGCACTTGCGGCTGTAGCAATAACTTCATTAACTTCTTCAACTGTAACGTCTCGAGAAGCAATAAAACAAAGATCCACTAAGGAGACATTGATAGTTGGCACACGAACAGCCATGCCGTCGAACTTACCTTTCAGCTCTGGAACCACCAAACCAACCGCAGCAGCAGCTCCTGTAGCGGTTGGGATCATATTTTGTGCAGCGGCACGGGCGCGATATAAATCAGTGTGGTAAACATCACTCAGGCGTTGATCGTTAGTGTAAGCATGAATAGTTGTCATTAGACCTTTTTCAATGCCTAAAGCGTCATTCAGTGGCTTGGCAATAGGTGCTAAACAGTTAGTAGTGCAAGATGCGTTTGAAATAACTGACATATCGGCAGTCAGAACATTTTGATTGACACCATAGACAATTGTTGCATCAACATTTTCACCTGGTGCAGAAATAATTACTTTCTTAGCTCCCGCATCCAGATGAGGTTGGCAGGACGCTTTCGACCGGAAGGCACCAGTACACTCAAAGACAACGTCAACACCCATCTTGCCCCAAGGCAGGTTAGCAGGGTTGCGCTCGGAAAACATTTTGATCTCATCATTATTAACAAACAGGGAATCGTTACGTTCTTCCACCCGAGTATTAAAGCGGCCATGAACGCTATCATACCGAGTTAAATGGGCGCTGGTCTTTGCATCACCTAGATCGTTTATAGCAACAATCTGAAATTCTTCACGACGATCTGCCTCGTAAAGAGCACGCAACACATTGCGGCCGATACGGCCATAGCCATTGATTGCAATTTTAATCATAATACCTCTAACACTCTTAATCGTAACGGGAGACCCGCTATGTTTCTGCTAAATAGTATGCTCAACAGCCATACATTTTTAACGGAAACAACTGAAAGCTTTACCATGGTTAGAAAAAGCTGTACAAAAAGTTCACATCATCACACTTTCTAGTGTGCATTATATCCAAAGTAACTGGAGGTGCAGACAGGTGGCAAATGGGAGAGGCGAAGCCTCAGAAGCCTAAAGAGCTAAGTTGTTAAGATGATAGCAACCGACAGCCTCGTACCTGCAATAACGTTAGATTACTCCATTTCTATACCCATTACCCGTGAAGGTGTGGGGTTGTTTACTGCTCTCGCTTACCCTTGCCTTCAATGGTAACTGGTATATATCTTTTCTTGAAAAATATTGTAGAGTTTAGCCGCTAGTCAGCATCTCATATTACTTTGACAGTAATAAAGCAATGAAGAATACCATGACTATTCATTATCAACAAAAACAAGCCAAATTCCATAGCATAAATAGCATAGGACTCTTACGCGAAAAATACAAACTGACCTCAAGGCACTGTATACTCTCAATACCTGAATATGCCGGATCACAGTGTGTTTTGTAAGGCGGGCAAGCGTACTAATAAAATGGCTGGCCGACAATGTTCACAGAGTGCGCGACATGCTCAAGTCATAAGATTATTTGCGTAGAGGCTTTATGACTGATTGTCATATGATGAGACCTCAGTATAACCAACGACTTTGGTCACGGTAATTGAACTTTAGAAGTTTTGTCAGCCATTACGAAGCTTTCTAAGGCGTTGAACATCAAATCATTTGTTTTATACACTGATTTTAGTGCTTCGGACTGATTTTTAACGTACCCCTTGCGTTGAACTTGATCTTTAATACCTAGCTGCGCTAATTTCTCTCGGGTCTGCTCAGAGCTGTAAGCGGAATTCGCATACAGTGCCGTTTCATCTCCCAGTAGCAGGGTATCACGTTTCTGAGAGTCATGAACATTGTCAGGAGTTACGCTTTGTCTATGAATAAAGCCATCTTCATCGACACCGGTATGAGCGGAAAAACCATAGGTGCTTTTTTTGTTACCACGACTGTCATTCTTAACGTGCCAGCCCGCTTGAGAATCTTTTGTCGGCTTTCCGCTTTTGTCGTGGCCCGAACCTGATCGCGCTGCCTCTATCGGTGTGCATCAATGATATTAATGCGACCTTCGCTCATTATGATGTTTTTGGCTTCAAGCTGACGATTAATCTCTGCCAATAATTGATCCCATAGACGATGTTCGACAAGTCGTGTTCGAAAGCGTCCCAAGGTGTAGGATTCAGGAACTGCTCCACCAAGTTCAAGGTGACAAAATTTACAAAACAGAAGTTCTCTATACCCAAAGCATTTCAAATTGCTACTAGGCAGCAAGTAAGCGAAGCCCCGTGAGTCTACGAGTAGTAGGTGATCGGGGTGAGCGAACGCAGGCAACAACGTAGCAACTTGAAAGGCGAAGGGTATATACTCGTTAACATTGAAGGTGGGAGCCCCACTCTTTCAAAAATAATGGGGTATATACCCAAGAGAATAGTAACGGATATAGTGAGAAAATAGTTATCTGGAGTTTATGAAAATAGTTCATAGAGGATTGTTTTTATTATAAATCCAAGTACTCCAAGACCTAAAGCTCCAAAAAGTACAATAGTGCCTAGTTTTCCCGCTTGTGATTTTTTTGCCAAATCGTAGACAATAAAGCCCATAAAAAGAACTAGTCCAGAAACAAGCACTTGAAGCGTTAAAGTTTCTATTGTGTCAATATCCATACATGCTCCTATTTCCATATGTAATATAGCGCATTATTTGTATAAAAAATATCTTACTGTTGCCGATACTACTCCCTAATACTATTAGATTTTATGGCTCAGGGGGCAGAGTGAAAAAGATAAAATTGATTGATATAAAGAAATTAAAGAAAGGAAGTGTACTAGTGCAGCAAGAAAGTGCATTGCTGCTAAAGCAGGTTCAAGAGGCTCTTGATGCTCAGGAGGCTTTTTTTCAAAAGGCTGGAGTTGATGAGGGTGGGATTGGACGGTTATTAGATAATCATCAGATAGTTGATGATGTTAAACAGGATCTTGAACTGTGGAAAATTGCATTTCATCAAGAGCAGCTTCAACTCAAGTCGGATAAAAAAAAGGAGATGAAGCTTGCAGAGAAGTTGTTGCTGGCGGCAACTAGAAAATCCAAGCCTGGCAAGATAAAGCGGTGTACGCGCATTTTTTAGAGTGTTACCTGCGGGTATTTCAAAGTTAAATTTTCAATTGATTTTGCGAAAGGATAATTTTCATTATGAATACAGAGAAAGTTTCAAGCGCAATGGCTGCTACAATATTTGACCCCGAGCTTGATAAGACAAAGAGTTTGTCGGATTTTTCTTCAGATGCCTATTTACAAAGGGGTAGGGTTCTAGATGCTGATATTAGAAAGATGGCAGGTCAGATTGAGTTATCTAATGATTACCTTAGAGAAATCAATATATTGCTGAGTGAGGCTAATAGTGTGCTATATGGGGCACCTACTTTTGCAGCTACGTCATGGCTAAATACTGTTAATGGGGGGGAGCAGACTATTACGCTGGACAATGAATATGATCTTATTGTCTCTGCAAATGGTGATTTTAAAATCACGGATGGTGACGGTAATGCTCTTGCTTATGAGGATGGAGTCGGCCTTATCCCCACTCCGGCTGGAGGTACCGCAGGAAGTGCTGTTACTATAAATGGTAATACTTCTGTTGTCTTAGAAAATGGTACCAAGTTCACGCTTGACTTTAATGGGACAAACACCTTGTCATCTCTGGTTGTTAGTCGTGGAAATCAAGGGATGACTGTTACTGGGCTTGATGGAACTCCTGTAGTTGATGGGCCTGCACTGGATGGTGAAACAAGAGATACGGGCACGGCGGATGGTGATATTTTGGTAGAGAACGGAGGAATTAGCAGTTTGTTGCAGGATGGCTTGAATGTGACTATGTATAATGCAACCGGTGGAGTGATATCGGCAGAACAAAAGGATTTTATTAAAAATAACTTAAACATTGATATTGACCTTACTGGTAATATAACCTCAGAAACTTGGAAAAGACTCAAAGATGAGTTGATTCTAGGTCGGGATAATCTTACTGGTAGTAATCAATTGCAAGCGGTTTTGCTACAACGTGGGTTGACAAGGTATAACCAGAATTATGATGCTATGACTAATATAGAAAATAAAGTACATACTTTGCTAAAAGAGATACTTAACAGGATATAATATATTATCATACCCCTCTGAAGGAGAGGGGTTGTTGACTGCTCTTGCCACTTGTCATCCGCCACAGCTTACCTACATTAGGTTCATGGTACTTCTCTCGTTTGTCGCCTACCCACGATTTAAATGGTAACGGCTATATTTCTTCGAAGTTGCTTTTAGGTTTTTCGGTTAAAATTTCTCAGGTCTTGGTCGTTAGTCGCTCTTTCCTTCTTTTGTTGGCCGAAGTCATATACTAAGTGCTACACCCAATTTAATAAAAACATGAACTGCGATACCCTTAGTTTTTTGCTCCACTCACGAAGTAAAAACCTATGAAGTATCAATAGCTCACCTAGGGTGATAGGTATATGATAGTCGCGCTAAAATGGCAAGGATTAAGCTTTACGGACATTGCCGCAGCTATCGGAAGTGACTAATTGCCCTTATTACTTTTCCAACCCACATCATTCATGGGAACGTGGTACGAATGAAAATACCAATGGTTTGATCAGACAATACTTAGTTAAGGGAACATCAATGGCAGAATTAACTCAGCAACGATGTAATATCATCGCGGCCAAATTAAATACAAAACCAAGGAAGAGATTACTTATAAAACACCGGAGGAATGCTTTTATGAAGAACTACTTTTGTCGCACTTCAAGCTTGATACTAAGTTGTGTATAAATTAGAATTATTTGATTATAATTGGCTGTATGTTTATACAGTTTTGTGAGCCTGTATGCGTCTGATAATTGCTGAAAAACCTAGTCTTGGCAGAGCTATTGCTGAAGCTCTTCCTAAGCCCCATAAAAAACATGATGGGTATATTGAAACTGCTGGACAATATTATGTTACGTGGTGCATTGGGCATCTTCTGGAGCAGGCAGAGCCAGAAACATATGATCCATCCTACAAACAATGGAGGTTAGAACATTTACCGATTATTCCGGATCAATGGATATTGCAACCCAGAAAAAGTAGCAGGGGGCAGCTTGGCGTTATAAAAAAACTATTGAAACGAGCAGAAGTCATTGTTCATGCTGGTGATCCGGATCGTGAGGGGCAGTTGCTAGTTGATGAGGTGTTAGAATTTCTTAAGCTTTCTCGGGCACGAAAGAAAGATGTTTGCCGCTTGTTGATTAATGATTTAAATCCGCAAGCTGTTAAGAAGGCCCTCACAAAGTTGCAGTCAAATAATGACTTTGTGTCTTTGTCAGTTTCTGCCCTGGCTCGGTCAAGGGCAGACTGGATTTATGGTATCAATCTGACCAGAGCGTTTACATTACTAGGCAGAAGAGAAGGGTACAGTGGCCTGCTTTCTGTAGGTCGGGTACAAACACCATTGTTAGGTTTGGTGGTAAGGCGGGATCTGGATATTGAAAACTTTCAGGTCAAGCCTTATTTTGAAGTGTTTGTTGTGCTAAAAACCAAGGATAAAGAAAACTTCAGTGCAAAGTGGCTTCCCAGTGAATCGTGTGAGCCTTGGATGGATGAAGATGGCCGGATTCTGGAAAAGCGTTTAGCGCAGAATGTAATAAACCGAGTTGTAGATAAAAAAGGTACGGTGGTTCTTATTGAAAATAAGCGAGGAAAAGAGTTACCCCCCTTGCTTTATTCGCTATCAGCCTTGCAGATTGATGCTGCTAGACAGTTAAAAATGAGTGCGAGTCAAGTTCTTGAAAGCTGTCAAAAGCTTTATGAGCAGAAGTTGATAACATATCCTCGCTCTGATTGCCGCTATCTTCCCAAAGAGCATTTTGAACAGGTACCGGAAGTGCTGTCGGCAATTCGCAACAACCAGCAGCAATTAGTAAAAGCGGTTGATAATGCACATCCGAATAAGCCTGGAAAGGCGTGGAATGATAAAAAGGTATCCGCACACCATGCCATTGTTCCAACTTCTCGCAAGTCTTCATTCGCAAGAATAGCTGAGTTTGAAACCAAGATATATGGTTTGATTGCTAGACAATATATCGCTCAATTTTATTCTGATTTTACTTATAAGACCCAGCGTATTGATGTATGCATTGAGGGTGGTCTTTTTCAGGCTCGTAGTCGAAAAACGGTGAATGAAGGATGGAAAGAGCTATTTAACCGAGGCAAGCTAGAAGTGAGGGACGGGAGTTTGCCACCGCTTCCTGTAATGGAAAAGGGTGATGTTCTCGATTGCATTACTGCTGAACTGAAAGAAAAAGAAACTCAGCCTCCACATCATTTTAATGATGCTACATTATTATCAGCCATGACTGGTATTGCCCGTTATGTGAAAGACGCGGCTATCCGTAAAATACTAAGAAAGACGGACGGTTTGGGAACAGAGGCTACAAGAGCCGGTATTATTGAGTTGCTTTTTAAACGGGAGTTTCTCGTCCGGCAAGGTCGTAATATTCATGCAACTGCTACAGGCCGAGCATTAATTCAGGCGCTACCAGATAAAGTTAGGTACCCGGATATAACCGCAAGCTGGGAGTCTTTTATGGAAAGGATTGTGGAGCGCAAAGGTAGTTACTCTAGCTTTATGGATGATCTTGATCATGAGTTAAGGGAGCTGTTGGTTGCGGCTAAATCTAATGGCATGGCCTCTATTCGAAGTTTGCCGCCGGTTAAATAGAATTTCAGTAAAAAAACCGGGGCATCTTCTAGCAAGAGTAAGTGTTATCAGAAGAAAAAAGCATTTGTAGCAAACGCTAATTCTACTGATAAATTGTGAAGGGTATTATATTTCCGCAGCTAGTCTGCACCCTTGATTTATTGCCCGCTTAGCGTCCAGCTCTATTGCTTTATCAGCTCCGCCAATAATATGAACGGGTTTTCCAGAAATATTATCTGCCAGCTCTTTCAGTGGCTCCTGTCCAGCGCAAATAACAACTGTATTTACGTCCAATATTCGTTTTTCTCCGGCAATTGAAAGGTGGAGACCGTAGTCATCAATTTTATGATATTCACAACCTGGTATCATTTTCACCCCTTTTCTCTTGAGGGATGCTCTGTGAGTCCATCCTGTGGTTTTGCCTAGGTTGGTTCCTAGTTTGCTGCTTTTACGCTGTAGCAAATAGATTTCTTTATCTAATGTGGGCTGGTGTTTTTTCGGTAGTAAGCCGCCTCGGTTTTTCAGCGTAATATCAACCCCCCATTCTTCCATAAAAGCATGAATATTCAGACTGGTTGAGAACCTCTGTTTAGTAATAAACTCACAAAGATCAAAGCCAATGCCGCCAGCCCCGATAATAGCAACTTTTTGTCCCACATCGGCACCGTTGAAAACATCTAGGTAGTTAAGTACAGACTTGTGCTCAATACCTTTGATATTTAGTTTTCTGGGGCGAATGCCGGTGGCAATAATAATCTCATCAATATCATTGTTTTCAAGATCTGTTGCAGTAACTTTGGTATTAAGCCTGAGTTCTACACCGTTCAGATCAATTTGCTTTTTGAAGTATCTAATAGTTTCTTCAAATTCTTCTTTGCCTGGGATGGTCTTTGCAATATTGAATTGTCCACCTACGGTATCGGCAGAATCAAATAATGTGACTTTATGGCCACGAGCGGCAGCAATTGTGGCAAAGGCCATACCGGCTGGCCCTGCACCGATGACTGCAAGTTTTTTTGGTATGGTCGTGGCATGATAGTTTAACTCTATTTCATGACAGGCTCTGGGGTTCACCAAACAACTGGTGATTTTTCCTTGAAACACATGGTCGAGACAAGCTTGATTGCAAGCGATACAGGTATTGATTTCGTCACTGCGCCCCTCTGCTGCTTTGTTAGCCCATTCTGGGTCGGCTAGCATGGGGCGAGCCATGGAAATGATATCGGCATCACCTCTAGCGAGTATTTCTTCAGCAACATCTGGCATATTAATACGGTTAGAGGTAATTAATGGAATACTTAGTTCTTTTCGTATTTTTGCTGTCACCCAAGTGAAAGCTGCTCTGGGAACCATTGTGGCAATGGTTGGAATACGAGCTTCATGCCAGCCTATACCAGTACTAATTATGGTCGCTCCAGCCTGTTCTATTTTTTTACCAAGCTGAATAATTTCATCCCAGCTGCTACCATCTTGAACAAGGTCAAGCATGGATAGCCGGTAAATGATAATAAATTCTTTTCCAACTCGTTCGCGTGTTCGGCGAATGATTTCTACTGGCAAGCGGATTCTATTTTCATAATGGCCACCCCAAATATCTTGACGGTGATTGGTTCGGGAGGCAATAAACTGATTGATGAAATAGCCCTCAGACCCCATAATTTCAACGCCGTCATAGCCTGCCTCTTGCGCTAGATAAGATGTATGGATAAAGGCTTCGATCTGTTGGTCTATTTCATCTGTGGTTAATTCTTTGGGTTTAAATATATTGATTGGTGCTTGAATAGGGCTGGGGGCAACACTCTTGGGGTGGAAGCTGTAGCGACCAGCATGGAGGATCTGCAAGCATATTTTCCCACCTTCATTATGTACTGCGTCAGTAACTATCTGATGGCGAGTAACTTCTTTTGTTTTACTTAACAGAGCAGCAGCTGGCATCCCGCCACCTTCTATGTTAGGGCTGATACCACCGGTGACAATAAGGCCAACCCCACCCTTGGCGCGTTCAGCATAAAAGGCTGCTAGTTGTTCAAATCCTTTCAGTCTTTCTTCAAGATTGGTATGCATGGAGCCCATCAATATGCGGTTTTTTAAGGTAGTAAAACCGAGATCAAGGGATGCCATAAGGTGTGGATATTGTGGGTGTGCATACATGAAACTAATCCTCAATAACGGGTTTTAGTAATGTTGTCAGAAAAGGGTAGGAGCTTACTTTCAGCTGACTCTTTCTTCTACCTAGTCAAGTGATGCACTTCAGATTTGAATCCGCCTCTTATATTGACTAGTGTCGTCAAAATAAATTTCGAAATACGTTCGGTCATAGTCACAATATATCCATTTTGGCTGTGAATAGTGTCTTTTAGTTAGGAGGCTCATTAACATCTGTGTGATTAGGAGTTAAGCGAGCTCCATCCTAAGAGCTCGTACACTATTTGAGAGCTATAGCTGACGAGCAATAGTCTCTCAATCTTACTTCAAGTGTGTCGGTGGTTGTGGGAGTCTAGGCGTTAATTTAATCAGTGCAATCTCTCATGTTTCAGGTTTGAATCAGCGACCTTTATTCTGATATAAATTGATTATAAATAACAGGTATTAAATTGACGGCGAGAAACTTGATAGGTCAGTCAAGATAATAGCTTTTAACTATGCAGTTAGGATTGCCGTTTATTTAGGAACTTTTTATTATTGGTGCTGTCTTAAGTATTAGGAGTGTCTTTTCGTTAAATGATGAAGGCTTTAATAATTATTGAGCTGTCATCATTAAATATAAGAAGGTATACCCAAATTTTAGAGTTGTTAAGCGGCGATAAATGAGCGAATCCACAGAAACGTAGGGTTATAAACGGTTGTGATGAGCTAACGCTGACAGTAAATGGGCACCTTCAAAGGGACTAGTATAAATAGTTATCAAAATTGATACTAAGTATCTATCACCCTCGATGAGCTGTTAATACTTCATAGGTTTTTACTTCGTGATTGTAGCAAAAAACTAAGGGTATCGCAGTTCATATTTTTATTAAATTGGGTGTCGCACTTAGTATATTAATTCGGCAAGTATTAAAGGAGATAATAATGAAAGATATATTCAATGCAGGGAATTATTTTACTCAGTATGCAGGGGGGCAGTCAAACGTTACTGATACTGTGGGTAAAACTTTAGGAGATTGGGGGGCACGATCAGTTGAAGCATTAAAATTGGCTAAAAACTATGTTTCGGATGGAGCATCTTCGTTTAGTGGTTATCTTCCTAGTTTTGTTTCTTCGGCTTGCGCTGTTATTGCACCTTTCGTGCCTAGCGCGCCTGTTCTCGGTGTGGCTGTTGTGTGTGGAGGTATTGCCTTGTATTATAGAAGAGCTGCCAACAAGGCTAATAACGAGCTACTAATGACAAAAACTATCAATCAGCAGAGTGTGCAGGCTGTGCAGGCTCTACGGACGCAGATGAACGAATTAGGGGAAGTAGTTAAGAAACAAGAGCAGAGCATGACGGAAGCTACAAGTGGATGGCGTGCAGACGAGGAGAAAAGGGCGTTAGCATTAGCTGCTAAAAAAGAAGAGGATCTACAGTTGGAATTATCCAGAAATGCTGAACGTGTGAATGAAAAAAAGGAAATGCAGGAGAAGTTGAATCTGCAGATAGAAGCGAATACCAAATTGAAAGAAGAAATTAAGGTTATATCTGAGGCTGCACATAAACCTATATCTAATAAGACGCCAACAGATAAACCTAAATCTCAGTTTACTACGGTAGGGTCTAAGAGAGGTAGTTCTGCAAATACAACCTTCGCGTCTCAGTCAGGAAATGTTGTTGATTTATTTGGAACTTTGGGTAATTTTAATGCAGCATATTCATATCCGGTAGCTTATCCTGCGGCTTATCCTACGGCTTATCCTATGGCTTATCCTATGGCTTATCCTATGGCTTATCCTATGGGTTATCCTATGGGTTATCCTATGGGTTATGCTGCATGGTACTGAGTTCTCTCAGTGTAGACTGTTTACGTCTATACCCAAAGGATCTCAAGTTGTTACTAGGCGGCAAGTAAGCGAAGCCCCATGAGCCACGATTAGTAGGTGATCGGGGTGAGCGAACGCAGCCAACAACGTAGCAGATTGAAAGGCGACATTACCCTTGAAGGTGTGATAGGTGGGTGTTGATGGCTCTGACTCACCCAGATCACCTACTATTTGTAGGCTATGGGACTCATACCTCCAATTGTCACGGGTATATACCCATTTTCATTGGAGGTGAGAGGTTGTTGGTCGCTCTCATTGCCCTTAATCATCTAATGCTCGTAGGCTCATGAAACTTCGTTGGTTTGTCGTCTACCCCCACCTTCAATGGTATATATACTCATTCCTGCTTGAAAGTATGAGGTTATTGGTTGCTCTCCATAACCATAATCTACTGCTCGTAGCCATGTCTTTACTAGTTTGTTGCCTACTAATCGTGTCACTGGTGCTACGTATAATAAGTACCTGAATTAAAAGCTTCCTGATGGTAGTCACATTAAGGCTGCATTGATGGCGTTAAAAGATTGGTCTATATTATTTATTGCTTATATTTTGAAAAATAGTAAACTCTTCATAAACTACCATTGATTTGTCTTGTGTAATTAGTGATAGCTGGTCGTATGGCTAATATTTGTTATGACGCTATTTTTTAATATTTTTACGCCATTTTTGCTGCATTCACTTTGTTTGGGTTGCGATTATTGTCTTATAGAAGGATATTACTGGTTCATGTAAAGATCGCTATTTATATAAAATTTCTGTGCGTTAAGAATATTTCACAGGCCTGCACCTCCTGCTAAAAAAATCACTTAGGATACCGATGGTCCTCAAGGTGGTGGCTAATATTCTTGCATTGTTAAGTATTTCAGGTAAAATATCTGGGTAGAAAAAACAATTTACCCAAAGGATTTCAAATTGCTACTAGGCGGCAAGTAAGCGAAGCCCCATGAGCCTACGAGTAGTAGGTGATCTGGGTGAGCGAGCGCAGCCAACAACGTAGTAGGTTGAAAGGCGACGGGTATACACTCACTTATTCCTCGAAGATATAGGAGTGTTGACTGCCTCACTTAACCTCCACGCCACTGCTCTTAAGGTCATGAAGCTTTGCTGCCTACTAGCACTTTCAACGGTAATGAGTGTATAAGTGTTTATTTATACTGAGTAGCATTTAGCGGGTTTGAAATTGGGTGAAAATATGAACATGAGCTTGACTTTTATTATAACGATTATTCTTTCTCTAAATATCGTAGCTAGTGCAAAAGAGCACGGTGATGCCGCCGAAAAACAATTACAAACAATTACAAATAGCCACCGAAAAGCCGCCGAAGATCTATTGGAGCTCAATAATGCAGAGTCGGTGCTGACAGCTACATACGAAACGGTTGAGAAAGCAATAGCTAATAAAATTCTGCCTATCGAGCCATCAGATGAAAGCAAACCCATTATTAACAAATACGTTAAGATAATAAAGCAGGCTATGAAAGAAGAAGTCTGCTGGGAGAAAATGAAACCTCATCTAGTAGATGCTTATGTTAGCGTTTACAGTGAAAAAATCATGAAACAAGCAGCCCGCTTTTATCGATCAGAAGCTGGGAAGAAAATGTTACAGCATCAGCCAGAAATAACGAATGCTTCAGCAGCTATCATAAAAAACATGTCTAAAAAGCTACTACCAAGGTTGCAGGTTATTCAGTACGATATGGCTAAAGAGTTACAGGAAATCAAAAAAACACTTCCTGAAAAAACGAGTTTGTAAGTAATATTGTGTGATTACACTATTTAATATATGCGACCATCTTCTCTGAGGCTCGATCATAAATGGGATCATCGCTATTTTCTAGTCTCTTATGGTCGGAGTCTATGTTTGCGTCGTTTTTTTGAACTAAGGTAAACAACTTTGGTTGCAGGGCTACCGCGTGGGAAGAATTGCTGATTTTTTAGAGTCTATACCCGTCGCCTTTCAATCTGCTACGTTGTTGGCTGCGCTCACCCCGATCACCTACTACTCGTAGGTTCAAGGGGCTTCGCTTACTTGCCGCCTAGTAGCAACTTGAAATCCTTTGGGTATATATCTGTTACCATTGAAGGTGTTGGGAGCGAGAATAGTCAACAATTTCACGCCTTTAAGAGAATGGGTATAGTGCGTAGTTTGAGCGTTTGAGCTACTAATATAAGTTTGTATCTATTCTAAAAATACATATTATCTTGATGCAAAAAACAACGGTTTAACCATGTAGTGAAATACATATCTAACAATAACATAAGAAACAATACCTGTTGCAATAATCAACTCTAGCCAAGCTAAATTATCTGTGATCGTTGCCAACCAAGTAAAATTATTTATCAGCAGCCAGTCGGTTAGCTTTATCAAGGCGATTGCGCTAATCACCATAGGGAAGGTAAATGCGGTATATCCAGGGGAAAAAGGCAAGCGTAACAGGCGAATAAAACCTATATAAACAAGACCGGTCATAAAGACTCCTAAAGGCGCCAATACTAGGAGCAACAATGGATCAGGTTGACTGGTTATTTTCAGATAACCAGCTAGAGCAAGACTGGCTGGAGCAGCCATAACAGCAAATGTTGGCAAAGCTGCATCCGGTATTGGAGCTCTAAATATAAGTCGGTAAAGCATTATTGGAAGCTCTATCGCATAACAACTAATACCAAAAATAAAGAGCCAGTACACCAATCCATCAAAGTTCATGCCGTGACTCGTTACTGCCGCCACAATAATCCCCACAGGAGGTACAAACCAGCTAGGCACCATATGCTCAAGCTCAAAATTAACAATTCTGTTAGCTATGAAGCCAACCAGTAAAGCGATATGACAAATAATTGCACTCAGCCAAAGTATAGGGGCTGCTTCTGGCATAACCTTAAACAAAGATTGCGCTACAACCATTATTGACATGGCGCAGGTTGGCATAACGCTGCCAATTACAGGGTGTGCTAGTTCTTTTTTAAATAAATTAAAATGCAAAAGAAGCTTTAGGACTATAACCAATATCAGTATCGAGGCTATTACTGCGGATGTTATCTTGATCGGCTCTACCCAGTTCGGACTAACCATGGCCCAGGCGGATCCTAGGCTAGCTATCCCAAGAGCAAGTCCTCCCATGGGTGTGGGAATTTGCTCTAGTTTTGCTTTAACCTTCTTTAAGATAGTGTTTTTAGGCTGGCAGTGCTCCAGTATTGTTGACATATGAGGATTCCTTAAAAAATCAGTTATAATGCTATATGCCAGTTACCATTGAAAGTGTGGTAGGTGACAAATGAGCGAAACCCCATGAATCTACGAGTAGTTGGTGGTTGGGGTGAGTGAGAGCAGCTAACAACTCCAGATATGCAAGGGTGGTTGGTATGTTGTTGGCCTTGCTCACAACTGTAATCATTAACAGTAATTTACCAAAAAAGTGGAAAAAATATTTTTTTTAGCTAAAGTTAGCTGTGATCGATTCTATACCTGTCGCATTTGAAGTTGCTGCTTTGTTGTCAGCTCTCGCTTATCACGGTTATTTAGTGCTCCTACGATTCTGTGGCTTCGCTCAACTTGTTGTCACGTGCAGCTCTAAATCCTTTTGGTATATACCAGTTCACCATAGAAGTTGTGAGTAAACGACAAGCGAACGCAGTTCAGTTAGTCTACTGGTGAGGAGAGCGATCAGCAGTGTCACGTCTTCAAATGGTAATGGGTATTGTCAGGATATTATTCACCATCAAACATAGGTATGCTCATATGCTAATAGATAATATCACCATAGCTCAGAAACGTGTTTTAATGTATACGGCTATGTTGTTGTGTGCGCTAGTCACAGGATGTACACCAATAAATAAATCCTTAAAACAAGAGGTTTCACTAAGCAATCTTGATACTGGCGAACTGAAGATGACAATGCTTGCAAACATAGCAAATATTATTATTAGTGACCGGCAGTTGCCTGATCAAGTGAAAAATGATATTGCCACTATGGCTCTTTCGCCTTTGCGACAAGATATGGATATAAAAATTGAGGGTGCAGACGAGACCACTCGCCCAGTCGCCGTCAATATCCAAAAGGCATTTGAGCAGAGTATCATAACCATGCTTGAAGAGTCGCATATCACTGAGGCTATTGCCGTAATCCACACTCGTCTTCCCACTACGCCCTTGTGCAACCCTCTGGCAAAGTCCCTTAATGAGTCGATTCATCCATCTATGGCCGCAGATTCTGTTCGCAGAAAAACTATTGAAGACCGTACTATTACCTTACGAAAAATGGCAAAACAAGGAAAATCCCTGAATCTTTATGTTGCTTATGTCAAAGATGGGCTAAGTCAACGATCACTTCAGGAGAAAGATACGTATCAGCGCGAGATTTCCAATCCGCAGAACGTAAGCCTTCATGACTCACCCCTAACGATGACAGAAATGTCCGATGAAATTGTTGGAGCCTCCTATATTCTGACCACCAAACGAGGAAATCACCTGTTTTTCGGTAATAAAGGTGTTCAAGCCAAAGACGCTACAGGAAAGAGCATTTGGAGGTTATGGTTTGGATCACTAAAAGACTCATCCATAAACAGCCGCTACAAGGAAGTATTTGACTACCTTAAAGCAGGAGGGCTAAATATCTCGCTCTAGTAAACTCCTATTTTGTTGCCAGCGGACATCTTCAAAGGTGCGGATATACCCGTCGCTTTTGAAGTTGCTATTTTGCTATCAACATACGTTCATTACAGTCGCTTTGATGCTCTTCTTAAGCTTCCTGTGGCTTCTCTCACTTATCGCCGCAGCAACTCCATATCCTTTGGGTATATAAGTAAGTATGCTTCGAAAATCCCTTTCGTCTGTATTTACCACATTAAGTCATCTGGAATTTGATAATCAGCATACCAGTCGTCATCCTTCTCAACTTGTTCGTTTTGATTTTGAAGAACGATAATATTTGGCATTCTTTCAGATATTTTTTCAGCAATAGGCGCTGGTATCAGTATAAACTCTTCTTTTTGAACGGCTATGGCCAGCAGTCCGTTGCTTAGTTGGCTTTGAATAGTCTCGGTAACATACAGTTTTTTGACTTTCCCTTCATAGACGAAATGATAGCTAACATCTCCTTTCTTTCGCGTTATAGAGTTACGTTCAATTAACTGAATGACTTGAGCCATTATGGCGTTGCTATTTCTTTTCTCCTCTCTCTCGCTGTTCAATAAGCGATCTTTTTCTGTTTGCTCGGCTTTCTCTGCTTTGAGCTGCTCTCTTCGCAACTCTTGCTCTGTAGAAACGCCCTGTGTCATGGCCTCCTTTTTCTTTTTCTTTACAGAAGTTTTTGCCTTGAGGGCCTGCTGTTTGGTGGCAAGCCCAGATTTCGTTAACTGATCTCTAAGTGATTTACTCATAGCTAATATAAATATACCGTTTTACAAATCTATCAATGCTAATGTCTCATCTCCTCTTAAAATGCGTAGAGGAGTGGGCTTGCTTTAAACGCAAGTGAGCTATGCCCACTACCCTTGACGGTATGGGGGTACTCACCCCAATCGCTTATTACTTTAGGCTCATGGTGATTCACTTGCTTGTTGTCTGATCACACCTATTATGGTAACGATAAACTATTTAGTGTATATCTTTCCAATATTCACGCTTAAGAAAGTAAGCGAATATAAGAAAAACCAGAAGGAATAAAAAGACATAAAGCCCTAATCGTTGGCGCTCCATTTTCATGGGCTCTGCAGAATAAGACAAGAAATTAACTAGGTCATATATAACCTGATCAAATTCTGTTGGTGTCATACTTCCCTTGCGCTCAGGATCCACTTTTAAACCACAGAGTTTCTCTCCAGTTAAAGGGTCTGTTTCGCCTGGATCATCTGTACCTTCGCAAGTATCAATCTGGACTCCCTGAAGCTCTGTCAAAATATAAGGCATTGCAACATCAGGGAAAACTTTATTGTTTACTCCCCAAGGCCGTGTTGGATCTTCATAGAACGTCCTAAGGAAAGTGTATAACCAGTCTTCTCCCCGCACCCTAGTAACCAAGGTTAAATCCGGTGGGGCAATACCGAACCATTCTTTAGCATCCTTAGGGTCCATCTTATTAGTCATCAGATCCCCAATCTTAGTTCCTTTAGTGAACACTAGGTTATCCATCATCAAGTCATGGGGGATTCCTAGATCATCAGCTACCCGCTCGTACCGCTGAAAACGAGTAGAGTGACAACCAGAGCAATAATTTTGGTAATATTTCAACCCTCTCTGCAAAGAAGCTTTATCGGTGTGATTAGTCTCCACTTTGTCTAACGGATAATCTCCAGTAGAGAAGGCGGCCATAACAGGAAAGAAAGATAATATTAGGGTTAGTATTGTTCTTTTCATTAGCCCGTCACCCTCTTAGGTTCAGGTTTAGTTTTTTCCCGTTGAGTATAAAATGGCATCAATAAGAAAAAAGCGAAGTATAACAGAGTGCATATCTGCGCCACCAACGTTCTGGATGCTGTTGTTGACATCGTGCCTAAATAAGTCAAGGTAATGAATGCTATAGAAAAAACCACAATCCAAATTTTGCTATAAATACCTTTATAGCGCCATGATTTTACGGGGCTACGATCAAGCCAGGGTAATACAAACAAAATGGCAATTGCTCCTCCCATAGCCATAACTCCTCCTAGCTTGGAGTCAATAAATCCAATATCAAAGGTGATAGCTCGTAATATGGAATAAAATGCACCGAAATACCAGACTGGTGCAATATGCTCAGGGGTTTTCAGGTTATCCGCTTGCTCAAAATTGGCATGTTCTAGAAAATAACCGCCCATTTCCGGTAGGAAAAAGATGACACCGCAAAACACAAATAGAAAAACCACTACACCAACAGTGTCCTTTACTGTGTAGTAAGGATGAAAAGGAATGCCATCCAGCGGTATACCGTCCGGCCCTTTGTTCTTTTTAATTTCAATACCGTCAGGGTTGTTAGAACCTACTTCATGCAAAGCAATAATATGCAGTAAAACCAACCCTAATATCACAATAGGCAGTGCCACAACGTGCAGAGCAAAAAAACGATTTAGAGTAATGCCGGATATCAGATAGTCCCCACGAATAAACTCTTGCAGACCCTCACCAATAATAGGAATGGCACCAAACAATGAAATAATGACTTGGGCTCCCCAATAAGACATCTGCCCCCAAGGCAGCAAATAACCCATAAAAGCCTCTGCCATTAAGCACAGATAAATAGCCATGCCAAAAATCCACACCAGCTCGCGAGGTGCTTTATATGAACCATATATTACTCCCCTGAACATGTGCAGATAAATGACAATAAAAAACATAGAGGCGCCAGTAGAGTGCATATACCTAATTAGCCACCCATACTCAACATCTCGCATAATGTATTCTACGGATGCAAAAGCTTGTTCTGCGCTAGGAACATAGCTCATGGTTAGCCACACGCCGGTCAATAACTGATTAACCAGCACAAGCATTGCTAGTGAACCAAAAAAGTAAAAAAAATTAAAATTCTTGGGGGCGTAATATTTGCTAAGGTGGTCTTCCCAAACCCTAGTAACGGATAACCTAGCATTCAGCCAATCCATAAATTTTACTATCATTATGCTTTACCCTCCTCTTCACCAATAATCAAAATATCATCCGTTTTAAAAACGTGAGGCGGGATGATAAGGTTGGTGGGTGCCGGAACTCCTTTATAAACTCGACCGGCCAGATCAAAGCGCGAACCATGACAAGGGCAGAAATACCCCCCCTTCCAAAGGTTATCAAACTCCATAGGCTTAACTTCGGGCATGAATTTTGGTGAGCAGCCAAGGTGGGTACACAGCCCAATCAAGATCAGAAACTCATCTTTTATCGCACGAAATTCATTCTTCGTATATTCCGGTTGCTCAGAATTATCCGAACTAGGATCTCTAAGGCGATCAGCTTGTGTTCTGATTGCATCTAGCATCGCCTTAGTTCGCCGGAGAATAAATACTGGTTTTCCTCGCCATTCATAAATAACTTGTTGGCCAGGTTCCAATTTTCGGATATTTACTTTTACCGGAGCTCCTGCAGCCCTTGCTTTTGCGCTGGGATACCAAGACTTGATAAACGGTGTGGCGACCCCGGCAGCCCCAGCGACACCGATCACAGAAGTCGCTGCTACAAGAAAGCGGCGGCGGCTATTATTTACGCCGTTGTCACACATAAACCTACTCTCCACATTGAGCATTGACTAAATAACTTATTTTTTATTCAGATGCTTTCTTGGTAGAGAAATATAATATCTTCACAGACCATTATTCTCGGCAGTTGAAAACACTATTTTCAGGAAAGCATCTATTTCATAGCAATTATGCCAGAACCTGAAAAACATCTCGTGACTTTTTTTAGCCTGATCTGCGCTCAACTTATATTCCAAGACCGCTACATAATACTTGCTTTTCTTGTCATGAAAAAGGATATATGCATTTTTAAGTTTGATTATATTAAATGATTGAATCAAAATAGCGCTGCTATCACCTCCATACCTATATCATTTTCCTTTGATGGTGTGAGGTTGTTGGCTGTCTCACTTACTCTAAAAGCTTGCTCATTGTAGGCTTTTTGGGGGTTTTCTTGTTTTTTTGTTTTTTGTACATTCCATGATATTGGGCATATGACGTGTAGTAAGATCTGTTGGTTAGTCAGGCATGCACAAAGTTATTGCCCTATAATAAAAGACGATAAATTTAAAAAATAACACTCGGTGCGAGTGAATATATCCTAAAAAACAAGAAGACAGAAGACAGAAGACAGAAGACAGAAGACAGAAGACAGAAGACAGAAGACAGAAGACAGAAGACAGAAAGTAATAAGAATGCACTGGTAGAAAGAATGGTGCTAGACCTATTCTTCTTGGGGGTGCAGGTTTGCTGCTCTCGCTCACATACGTATAGGCTAATGCGGCTTCGCTTGTTTGTCGCTACCTATATTTTCAAAGGCAACAGGTATCAATTATTGAGGATGAGCAGGCAGTATAAAAACACTCAGCTTTTTGGCAAGTGTTTTTTACTGAGTCAAAAGCATCAATGTTAGGCTGCAAGCACAAGGAAATGCCAGCAAGCCATTTATTAACGCTTAGAGAACTGCGGACGCTTACGAGCTTTACGCAGACCTACTTTCTTACGCTCAACCTCACGAGCGTCCCGGGTTACATAACCGGCTTTACGCAATGATGGACGAAGAGTTTCATCGTATTGCATTAGCGCGCGAGTTATGCCATGCCGAATTGCACCAGCTTGACCAGAGCCGCCTCCACCGGAGACTGTAATTTTGGCATCGAATTTTTCAGTCATATCCGTCAGTTCTAACGGCTGACGGACAACCATGCAAGCGGTTTCACGACCGAAATACTCGTCTAAGGCTCTGCCGTTGACAATTATTTTGCCAGAGCCAAGTCTAAGAAAAACCCGTGCAGCGGAGGATTTCCGACGCCCGGTTCCATAATATTGAGTCACAGACACAGCTGTCCCCTATCAAATTTCCAGTTTCTGAGGCTGCTGAGCAGCATGTGGGTGCTTGCTACCGGCATAAACCTTCAGTTTGGCGTACATAGAGCGGCCCAGAGAATTACGGGGCAGCATGCCTTTAACCGCCAGCTCAATTAGCATTTCAGGTTTGCGAGCTAAGAGTGTATTGAAATTCACAGATCTCAATCCACCGGGAAAACCCGTGTGATGGTGATACATCTTGTCATTAGCTTTACGGCCAGTTACATGCACTTTCTCCGCATTGACAACTACGATGTAGTCTCCAGTATCTACATGGGGCGTATATTCCGGTTTGTGCTTGCCACGTAAGCGAGAAGCAATCTGAGAAGCTATACGACCCAGCGTTTTACTCTCAGCGTCAACTACATACCAGTCACGCTTGACTGTTTCCGGTTTTGCATTAAAAGTTTTCATTCAACATTTGCCTCACAAGGAAGTTGCTTTAGTCGCTTCCTGTTTTTACTTGGCTAACCCTCTGCTCTCTGCTTATGGACTAGGTAACAACAAATTACCAAAACCTACCGTTTAAAAAATTAGGCGCTCAACAGGGAGGCAGGCTGGCATTGTAACCATTGATAGGAGTAAAGGAAACCCTTTAGTCAATAAAAAAATCACACATCGCTCTGCTTACCCCTGAAGGCCCTGTAAATAGTGGTGGTTGGAGATAGAGTAAAATAATTATCGGAAATTTGGGGCTCCTATTTGCATCTTTAAATACAATATATCTATTATCATTGGAGGTGTGAGTAGAGAGAAGAGTCATGAGCCGGTGAGTAGTAGATGGTCGTGGTGAGGTAGAGAGACCTCAGTATAACCAGCTACTTTGGTCACGGTAATTGAACTTTCCAAGTTTTGTCAGCCATTTCTAAGGCGTTGACCATCAAATCATTTGTTTTATACCCGTCGCCTTTCAAGTTGCTACGTTGTTGGCTGCGTTCGCTCACCCATATTACCTACTACTTTGTAGGCTCACGGGGCTTCGCTTACTTGCCACCTAGTAGCAATTTGAAATGCTCTGGATATATAAGAAAGTTGAAGAAGTGACTAATTGCCCTTATTACTTTGCCAACCCACATCTCTCATGGGAGCGTGGTACGAATAAAAATACTAATGGTTTGATCAGACAATACTTAGTTAAGGGAGCATCAATGGCAGGACTAACTCAGCAACTATGTAATATCATCGCGGCCAAATTAAAGACAATACCAAGGAAGCGTTAGCTTATAAAACACCGGATAAATGCTTTTATGAATAACTACTTTTGTTGCACTTCAGACTTAATACTAAAATTGGATAATAATCTAATTTGGAACCGAGCGGGTGATTATTCTCCTATACTAATTTTGGCTCACGGAGCTGGTGCCAGTATGAATAGTGAGTTTATGGAAACAATAGCGACGCTGTTGCAAGAAAGAAATGTAACAGTAGTTCGGTTTAACTTTCCTTATATGCAGCAGCAGCAAGCTACAGGACGAAGACGACCACCGGATCGAAAGCCAAAGCTAATAGCATGTTGGAATGAAGTGATAAACAAGGTTAAAATGATAAGCTCTGCTCCTATATTTATTGGAGGCAAGTCCATGGGAGGGCGCATAGCCACAATGCTTGAGTCTGAGACCACAGACAAATTACTTGTTTCTGGAGTGATTTGTATAGGATACCCTTTTTATGGGGCAGGCAAGCAAGACAATCCTCGTATAGAGCATTTAAAAACTGTACTTGTACCGCATCTGATTATTCAGGGTGATAGAGATCCCATGGGGAATATTACTACCGTATTAACTTATCCACTATCAAAGCTTATTGATATTTGCTGGTTAAAGGATGGTAATCATGATCTTCGCCCACGAAAATCATCAGGGCTGACTCATAATCAGCACTTGAATAAAGCAGCAGAAGTAATTACTGACTTTGTTTACGGTAAACAAAATAATTGTGCGTAAAGGATCATGAAGGGCATTCCCAACATATCCATACACTTCAACCGATGCTGGAGTGTCAGCTAATATACTCCTTCTTTTGTTAGCAAAATTGGCTTGGCGGATTGTTATCTATACCACCCCTCTTAAAGGAGGTCTGGGATTGTTCACTGCTGTTTATCGCCTCACAGCACCGCCAATGGGAGCTGGTGTAATAGCGTTTTTCAACGCTACTATTGGGTCTTCATCAGCGGGTATATCTTTTATTTGAGATGCTAAAATAATCTGTTTATTGCGAGTGGAAAAGGCGTATGCGGAAAGGTAGCCTCCAGTACCCGCTGATCTTACTATAACGATAATTTCTTGCTGCTGATCATTAGTAATATCAACTAAATCAACTTTCTCAATTGCCCCGTCCCGAGGAAGAACTAAACCTGAGCTAAAAAAAGTTATTTCATCTCCTGGCGAGGCTTCGTCATAAAGATTTATGCTGAAGCTACCGATAGAGCGAGCTTCAAACATACCTTCTGTAATAACTAGCGTCTCCCCTGACGATAATTTAACTTTTTTAACAAAACTATTACTCTTGTAGGTTTGTGCGCACCCTAATATAGATAGCATTAATATTAACACTGCAATCTTCATACCTTCCTTTTTAAGATCTCGTGCTAGTATTACCATGAACCTGTTTTTTCCATTTTTGACCACTTATTGTGTGGTTGCAGACTCTCTCCTTCCTGAAGAAGCTCGATAGAAATACCGTTGGGGTCTTTTACAAATGCCATGTGTCCGTCCTTTGGAGGCCTGAGAATAACCACCCCCGAGTCTTCCAACTTTTGACATAGATCATAAATATTTTCCACTGAAAAGGCTAAGTGTCCGAACGAGTTACCGGACTGATATTCATTTACTTCCCAGTTGTGGGTTAGTTCAATTTCTGGCTCCCCCTCTTCTGTCGCAAGGTAGTATAAAGAAAACTTACCATTCTCGTAATCTCGTCTTCTTAATAACGTTAAACCAAGGGCCTTCTCGTAGAATGCTAACGATTTTTCGATATCCACTACACGAATCATGGCATGTAAATATTTCATTTTATCCTCGCGGGCAGCTCCATAGTAAGGAGAAATAAACCTTGCCAATTATACTCACTTACCTTCTAAGGGGGTAATGAGTATATGTTTGTATGGGTGATTTAATTGTTATCAGAGTATAAGTAGACATCAGATTAAACTGTAATTCAATAGACTCTACTGCAACGTACACTTTTACCATTGCAGATGGGGTCAGTATGCGTGGGAGCAGTCAACAACCCCACACCTTCAATGGTAACTGATATAACGACTGCACTTAAAAATGCAAAAATGACTTTAAATGTAAAAAAAGGCGGAGATTGTTGTTGAGAAGCACTATTTATCAGCGTGTTTGGCGGTTTGCCTGGCCTGCTATCATTTCAAACATCTCCGTACCTCTAATGGGGCTAGTGGATTCGGCGATTCTTGGCCACCTGCCATCGGCAGAGTATCTTGGCGGTGTAGCCATTGGAGCTACTATTTTTAGTTTTTTGTTCTGGGCTTTTGGTTTCCTACGAATGGGAACGACAGGATTGGTTGCTCAAGCCTATGGTCGAGGGGATCATGATGCCTTAGGTCAATGGTTATTGCAGTCTGTAATTTTGGCGTTAATGATTGGGCTGGTGATTGTTATTTTGTCACCGCTGATTATTGACCCAGTTTTATCTTTATTTGGTGGCAGTAAGCAGGTATCGGAGCAAGCTCGTATTTATTTTGAGATTAGAATTTTTTCAACACCTGCCGTGTTATGTAATTATGTAGTGGTCGGCTGGTTATTAGGGGTACAGAAACCAAAAGGGCCGCTGGTTATACTGGTGGTTGCTAATAGCGTAAATATTCTTTTAGACTTGCTATTAGTGCTCAAACTAGGTATGGCCACGGAAGGAGCTGCAGCGGCGACGGTGATTGCTGATTATGTCGGTTTAAGTTTAGGGTTGCTATTAATTTGGAAGTGGCGAAAGATTTGTGGCAACTTTGAACGAATGCTTGATTGGGCAAGGCTAATAGATCTCAGTGCCTTTAAAAAACTATTGTTGCTAAACCGACATTTATTTGTCCGAACTTTATGTCTATTATTTGTTCAGGCTTTTTTTACCGCCGCAGGGGCTAAGCAAGGGGATGAAGTGTTGGCAGCAAATGCGTTACTGCTGAACTTGTTAGTGTTTATCTCTAATGGCCTAGATGGCTTTGCACATGCTGCCGAGGCTATGGTTGGAGAGGCTCTGGGGCAAAAAAAACTGAAGAAGTTCAGATGCATCGTTATGGTAACAGGCTATTTTTCTATGATTTTTGGTCTGTTGCTTATGCTATTGCTTGCAGTGGGAGGTGTTTGGTTGCTGGGCATTATGACAAACATTGCCGAGGTAAGGGATATATCCAGAATTTATTTACCTTGGCTGATCGCTACACCGCTGATTGCGGTATGGTGTTATTGGCTAGACGGCATTTTTATTGGCGCATTAGAATCCCGAATAATGCAACATACTGCGATAATAGCTACAATCGGCGTATTCTTGCCCTGTTGGTATGCAGCCCAAGCACTAGGGAATCATGGTTTATGGCTGGCTTATAGCTTATTTATGGCTGCCAGAGGTATTGGGCTACTGCTGGCTTATCGATGGCTCGACGTTAGAAATAGCTGGCGATTGGCGGGTGGCATAGATGGGAAATAAATCTTCACATTCTGGTGTAGATATTTTATTAGAAACCATTGAAGTTAATCATGAACTGGATACCTCTGGGTTGTGTTGCCCAGAACCAGTGATGCTACTGCACAAGAAAGTGCAGGAAATGGTATCGGGAGAGGTAGTACGAGTTATTGCTACCGATCCATCAACGCAAAGGGATATCCCCAAATTCTGTATTTTCTTGAATCACTACCTATTAAAGAGTGAAGAACAGGAAAATCATTTTTACTACGTGATCAAAAAAGTATCGTGAACACAGAGGCTGTACAATTGTCTATACCCAAAGCATTTCAAATTACTGCTAGGCAGTAAGTAAGCGAAGCCCCTTGAGCCTACGAGTAGTAGGTGGTTTGGGTGAGCGAACGCAGCCAACAATGTAGCAAATTGAAAGGAGACGGGTATATACCCACCACCCCCTTGAAGATGTGTAGCTGTTGATTTATCTAACTCACCCCAATTACACCTACTACTCGTAGGATCATGGCTCTTTTTGTCCTTAATTGATAAATTAAGGACATTAATTATCGCTTGGAGTGGCTACGGACATCGTTTGATCGTAAAAGTGTAGTAAGCGACTTATGTACTGTACAAAAAACTTTAAGCTATTTATTTGCAAGGCATAATTAGTATGAGGTGACTCCCAGATAAGGTAACCTGCACGATCTTTTATCCCAGAATAGGTTACGGTTGTTGAACATGAAAGACGTAAGTTCATTGGCTGAGAAGCTTAAGGATCATCTGCCCTGCATCAAGCTCGAATCATCTTCATTGCACAGTGTGTAATGGCCTTACTGCGTATCCGTTCCGCTAATATTCTGATTGAATAAAAGAGACGTTAACATATTTGCAGATTGTTACTGGCTTGTCTTACACATAAAAATGACTACTTACATTTACTTCCCCGTGATGTTTTATTACCATCCATGCTTTGTTAGATGCAAGAGATAAAAAAAGAGGTATAACCTTAGTATTCTAAAATATGGATAGAAGGGCGGTAGTGTTTTTGGGTATATTAAGTTCCCTCCCCTTTACAATACTCTACCCTCAACAGTTAAGGTATACAGCTTACCATAATGTTTGTTTTTGTATTTCTTTGCATGCCTTTATGTTAAAGATAGATCATTATGCAGTTTATTCTAATCGTAAAAAGGACGCCATGAAAGTTTGGTTCATTCAGCAGCTTCTAAAGTATTCTTGTTCCCATTTTATATCAGATTTCGAGAAATGCTTATATCAAAGATTCTATTGTTTAGTAGAAAAGGCGCTCCGTAGTCGTTTTGACAATTCGTATATCGCTGGCAGAGATTACGTTGGCAACGTGTTGAAAGCCAAGTTTATAAAGCCATCCCGTAGGAGCAGAGGCAACAATGAAAGGTCTCGAAAGCATCAATTTGATTACTTTGAGTTGACGTCTATCTATCTTGCATTCGAGTTTTGTAATGTGCATGGAGAGAATCCTGCCGACAGTTATAGTGGTAGCGATGATTGGAAGTTAGGATGCTTGTGGGCAATAATACACTTAGATAGCCCACCAAGAACACCCTAAAGCTAAGAAGCTAGATATGTTCAGCATGAGTAATGTTGATTGCATAATAGGCCTAAGAGTCTACATGATAATGGAAAATATTTACTCTCAGGGTCTATTTGATAGATCCTTGTTGCATAATTAAATAGTTCTATAGAGTAGTTAATTTTTATTTTTAATAGAAATGCTTGTGCAATGTTCATTCATCAATAAAAATATAGTTCTGTTTATGCTAATAAACAATCTTGTTAGAGTTATCTTCATGTTCTTATGCATTAGTGCTACAGCATTCTCTACTCCTACTTTAAAGATAGCTAGTGTAGAAGGCTTTAAAGCAAGGAAGCTAGGTATATTTAGTATGGATGATTTTGAAATAAAATTATGCGCCGTTGTTAGGGGAGTAAGTTCTACGTCATCGCATAATAGACCTCAGACCGTATATGAGTTCATTCAATTATGTAATAGAAATTATGATTCTAATGATCATAACTCAGGGTGGAAAAAGTATTTAGCAAATAGACCCCCAGAGACAGATTCAGGCTGTTTCAATGATATAGCAGTAAGTGTAGTATATTCAGCATTTAAAGAACTCGGGGTGCATGAGCAGTATAATGTTTGTTTTTGTCTTTCTTTGTATGCCGTTATGTCAAAGATAGATTATTATGCATTTTATCGTAATCGTGAAAAGGACGCCTTGAAAGTTTGGTTCATTCAGCAGCTTCTAAAGTATTCTTGTTCCCATTTTATAGCAGATTCCGAGGAATGCTTATATCAAAGCTTCTATTATTTAGTAGAAGAGGCGCTCCTTAGTCGTTTGGACAATTCGTTTATCGATGGCAGAGATTACGTTTACAACGTGTTGACAGCCAAGTTTATAAAGCCATCACGTAGGCGCAGAGGCAACAAGGAAAGGTCTAGAAAGCATCAGTTTGATTACTTTGAGTTGATGACTATCTATCTTGTATTCCATTTTTTTAATATGTATGGAGAGAGTCCTGCTGACAGTTATCTTGGTAGCGATGAGTGCAGGTTAAGATGCTTGTGGACAATAATACACTTCGATAGCCCACCAAAAATACCCTAAAGCTAAGAAGCTAAGAAGCTAGATCTGTTCAGCATGAGTAATGTTGATTGCATAATAGGCCTAAGAGTCTACATGATAATGGAAAATATTTACTCTCAGGGTCTATTTGATAGATCCTTGTTACATAATTAAATAGTTCTATAGAGTAGTTAATTTTTATTTTTAATAGAAATGCTTGTACAATGTTCATTCATCAATAAAATATGGTTCTGTTTATGCTAATAAACAATCTTGTTAGAGTTACTTGCATGTTCTTATGCATCAGTGCTACAGCATCAGCTACTCCTACTTTAAAAATAGCTAGTGTAGAAGGCTTTAAAGCAAGGAAACTAGGTCTGTTTAGTATGGATGATTTTGAAATAAAATTATGCGCCTTTGTTAGGGGAGTAAGTTCTACGTCATCGCATAATAGACCTCAGACCGTATATGAGTTTATTCAATTATGTAATAGAAATTATGATTCTAATGATCATAACTCAGGGTGGAAAAAGTATTTAGCAAATAGACCCCCAGAGACAGATTCAGGCTGTTTCAATGATATAGCAGTAAGTGTAGTATATTCAGCATTTAAAGAACTCGGGGTGCATGAGCAGTATAATGTTTGTTTTTGTCTTTCTTTGCATGACTTTATGTCAAAGATAGATCGTTATGTATTTTATCCTGATCATAACAAGGACGCCATGAAAGTTTGGTTCATTCAGCAGCTTCTAAAGTATTCTTGTTCCCATTTTATAGCAGATTTCGAGAAATGCTTATATCAAAGATTCTATTGTTTAGTAGAAAAGGCGCTCCGTAGTCGTTTTGACAATTCGTTTATCGCTGGCAGAGATTACGTTAACAACGTGTTGAAAGCCAAGTTTATAAAGCCATCACGTAGGCGCAGAGGCAATAATGAAAGGTCTAGAAAGCATCAATTTGATTACTCTGAGTTGACGTCTATCTATCTTGCATTCGAGTTTTTTAATGTGCATGGAGAGAGTCCTGCTGACAGTTATAGTGGTAGCGATGATTGGAAGTTAGGATGGTTGTGGACAATAATACACTCAGATAGCCCACCAAGAACACCCTAAAGCTAAGAAGCTAGATCTGTTCAGCATGAGTAATGTTGATTGCATAATAGGCCTAAGAGTCTACATGATAATGGAAAATATTTACTCTCAGGGTCTATTTGATAGATCCTTGTTACATAATTAAATAGTTCTATAGAGTAGTTAATCTTTATTTTTAATAGAAATGCTTGTACAGTGTTCATTCATCAATAAAATATGGTTCTGTTTATGCTAATAAACAATCTTGTTAGAGTTACTTGCATGTTCTTATGCATCAGTGCTACGGCATCAGCTACTCCTACTTTAAATATAGCTAGTGTAGAAGGCTTTAAAGCAAAGAAGATAGGTCTGTTTAGGAATGCTTTTGAAGTAAAATTTTGCGCCGTTGTTAGTGGAGTAAGTCCTAGGTCATCGCATAATAGACCTCAGACCGTATATGAGTTCATTCAATTATGTAGTAGAAATTATGATTCTAATGATCATAACTCAGGGTGGACAAAGTATTTAGCAAATAAACCCCCAGAGACAGATTCAGGCTGTTTCAATGATATAGCAGTAAATGTAGTATATTCAGCATTTAAAGAACTCGGGGTGCATGAGCAGTATAATGTTTGTTTTTGTATTTCTTTGCATGACTTTATGTCAAAGATAGATCATCATGAAATTTATGCTGATCATAAAAAGGACGCCATGAAAGTTTGGTTCATTCAGCAGCTTCTAAAGTATTCTCGTTACCGTTGTATATCAGATTTCGATAAATGCTTATATCAAAAATTCTATTGTTTAGTAGAAAAGGAGCTCCGTAGTCGTTTTGACTATTCGTTTATCGATGGCAGAGATTACGTTGCCAGCGTGTTGAAAGCCAAGTTTATAAAGCCATCACGTAGGAGCAGAGGCAACAATGAAAGGTGGTCTCGAAAGCATCAATTTGATTACTTTGAGTTGACGTCTATCTATCTTGCATTCGAGTTTTTTAATATGTATGGAGAGAGTCCTGCTAACAGTTATCTTGGTAGCGATGATAGCAAGTTAAGATGCTTGTGGAGAATAATGCAATTATATAGCCCACCAAGAACACCCTAAAGCTAAGAAGCTAGATCTGTTCAGCATGAGTAATGTTGATTGCATAATAGACCTAAGAGTCTATATGATAATTTGATAGATTGTTCTTTTGCCAGCTGGCTTCTTTAAAAACGTACTAAATCGATCATTTACAAGCATAAATCATCTATTTTAGTGCGTGTTTTCCTCACCGACTAACAAAATTACGGCTCGTGCAAAGGTCTCAGTTATCTAAAAAAAGCTTAACAAAACGTGCAACCGGACTCCGCAAACCGTCATCCTTTTTGCTAAAAGAGCAAAAAAGCTGCCAGTTCGCTCCGGCGGTTCACTTGCCGTTATGCGTAAAAAATAATGAGTTACAGATGGTAGGAATTTACGAAGATGGAGCGTATCTTGATAATAACCATTCATGCTTTCTGCAGATTACTAGGCTGCAGTGTTTGCTCGAATAGTTTGTTGCTAAAGGCTGGCTTTATGCGCATACGCTGAGCCGCACCACCGCTGGGCTGCGTTTGTGTTCTCAAGCTGGGAGTACACAAATCATTCCACCTGACCGCTTACGCGTCAGGTAAATTCAGGCGTTAGAGTATAAGGAAGACTATGAAAAAGTTTATTATTGCCGCAATTGCGTTTATAGGTGCAATTTACTTTATACCTAAGATGCTTGGGTATGGAGTAGTACAGAACCCAAGTGGGAGCATGAGACCAACTATTGAAATAGGAAGCTATATTCTGGTCGATTGGAATGCATTTAACGATTCCATGCCAGAAACAAATGACTTAGTTTTATTCAAGTACTCAGATAATCCTAATGAGAGCATGATTGGGAGGGCGATAGGGCTGCCTGATGAGACAGTGAAAATAGAAAATGGAATAACTTATGTGTCAGGAAAGGCGATAGAGCAAAGCTATATCCAAGATAGCTTCAATACACACCATAGTTCATTAACGTTTCCTGAAATCACTATCCCGAGTGAAGGTGTTTTTGTTATGGGTGATGCTCGAGATCTTAGTAATGATAGTCGTTATAAAGGCCCTGTAAGAGCACAAAATGTAATTGGAAAAATTATCAAAGTATTCTAGTTCAAATCTAGCCAGAACATGTTTTTCTCGTTTCCACGCTCCTGCGTGGGAACGCCTAAGGATCCTAACTATGTGTAAAAGCCGCTACAAAATAACCAGTCCAGAATCGCTGCATTTTGTCACTTTACCTGTGCTCCACTGGATCCCTATTTTTTTCTCTTTCTCGTCCCCACGCAGGAGCGTGGGAACTAGCCGCAGTTATCAAACGTAACGGTATCACATCTACTTTTGTAAGGTGGCAGTATCTTTGTAACTCCGACCGGCAAAAGAAGTTTCGAGGCACGCGCGGTCAGCGTGGCAAGATGTAATCAGGGACACTAAAGTAATCCGCAAACTTAATTTTTTTATTACTAGAGCTGTAAATACATAGCTGGTACTTAGTATCGTGTTTTTTAGCATCATAAAGTTGTATGTCCGGAAGCCCTTTATCTTTTCTCTTAGAGAGTAAATTCTTTATAGCCTCCCTAGATTCGTTCTTAATCTCACAACCAAAAATCACACCGGTAACTGATTTATCGAGATTTAGTACGAAAGTTTGACAAATTTATGTGTCCGGTTTTCTGGGCTAGAACAGACTTTGCGTGAGGTAAGTTGTTGATCTTCAAGGAAAGATTCATTCTGTGCATGAGTCTTGTAATTTTGGGTGCTAAAATATTTTACTTGCATTTTTGCTTGGGCATGTCAGAGTAAAAGATGAAGGGTCAGTTTATAAGGATATTCTTCAATTCTTATATACTAGTTACCATTGAGGGTATGAGCGGACGTCAAGCAATCGAAGCCATATAAGCTTAGAAGTAATAGAGGCTTGGGTGGTGTGAGTAGTCAGAAGCTTCATACCTTAAGGGTGAGTAAGTATATACCAGTTATACCATTGAAAGTGTGAGTAGATGATAAGAGAGTTAAGCTACATACTCCTAACATAATAGATGACTGAGCAGTATGAGGCTATCACAAATCTCACAAATTCAATGGTAATTAATAATAATAGAAAGGAACTGCAGGCATGTTAAGGAATTTCATTACACCATTGTTGATCGCTATACTCAGCTTTAGCTCGTTGGCATATGCAGAAAAGTCCTCTGAAAAAATCAATATAAATACTGCCAGTGCTGCAATGTTAGATAAAGAACTCAAGTATGTGGGTGAGGCTATTGCCGAGCGTATTGTTCAGTATCGGAAAAAGCATGGCGACTTTACTACTATTGAAGAGTTAAGTAATGTCAGGGGCATTGGGAAAAAGGTGGTTGAGGCGAACAAAATGAACGTCGTTACCAAATAGTAATTATTTATAGTTAATAAAAAGGGCTTTCTATGCGGAAGTCCTTTTTATTATATAAAACGGTTGATAGTACAACCCTTTTTGAGGCAGTGAGATAGTGAGATTGTTAGCATTGCTATTTTGTTACGATCAAATGTTGCTAGTAGGCCCATAGGAGGGGGGGGATCAGTTTGTCGCCTACAATAATAACGGATGCAGGTAATAGAATGATTTAGTGGGTTTATTTTTCGAGAGCGTAATCGGCAGCTCTAATTTATATTTCAAAAAAGGAAGTGCTTTTACTTACTGCCTACTTATCATATTCTTCTACCCACACTACACCACCCCGTAATGGGTGGGGCGGAAGAAAGGTGGAAGAAAGTGAGGTTGCCGAGCTCAAAGTCATTAAATCGGTCGAATATCCTCTGCCTGAGGACCTTTCTGGCCTTGAGTTATTTTAAATTCAACACGCTGACCTTCAGCCAGAGATTTGAACCCATCACCGGTGATTTGACGAAAATGAGCAAAAACATCTGGCCCGCCGTTTTCCTGAGCGATAAAGCCAAACCCTTTTTCATCATTAAACCACTTAACAGTGCCGGTAGTAATAGACATAGTTACATCCTGAAATTCACATAATATCTGCAGCCTTGTAGCAAGGCAATGGTGCTAGAAGTTTTATTATTACTTATGAAGAGCATGAAGAGCTATGACACTCGGCACATCTAATCTGTACATAAAGAATAAGTCACACTTTTAACATTCTTTATTGTATACCATATAATACCTAAGACAAGGCATAAATATACTTTTTTCTTGCAACAGCATAGGCGGATTCAAATCTGAAGTGCATCATTTGGCTAGGTAGAAGGAAAGGCCGTCTGAAGGTAAGCACCTAACCTTTTCTCCGGCAAGAGATGAAGTGATGACGATAACTTACCAGCAACTGGCTTACGAACAACGATGCCAGATTTCCGCACTAAAAAAAAGCGGTTGCAGCCCAAGGGAGATAGCGGAGATCATTGGCACCTTGAACTTGGTGGAGCAGCTCCTGAAGCCTCCACCTTGGGACGCTTTCGAACACGACTTGTCAAACATCGTCTATGGGATCAATTATTGGCAGAGATTAATCGTCAGCTTAAGTCAAAAACATCATAATGAGCGAGGGGAAATGAGAATCTGAAAGAAAAATATATGTGTAAAATATGTAAGGCATTTGAAATGTCTTTCGCCTTAAATCCCAGTGGGCATTTTTGCTGATGTCCATCTTTCGTACTATTTATGAAAGAATGCCCTATTGTGGTACGCATGTTTAAAGCGTGTTCTCAACTTCTTTAGGCCAATACCGTTAATGAGCAGCAGATGTGTAACCGGTCCCTTTGGAGTTGCTACTTTTTTATGAAGAATACCGTTATATCTGTTGCTCATGCATGGCTCTTCTGAAAATACAGAATTATTGTATGTGCTTGATCGGCCTTAGGTCTTCACGTACGATGGGGAGTTTTAGTCGTCTACCTATAAAAGTCATGCCTATACCCGTTACCATTGAATCTGTGAGTGGATGACAATCGAGCGAGGCTACATGAGCCTAAGTGATTGGGTAAGTGAGAGCAATTAACAGTCTTGCGCTTTTGGGAGTGGGTATATAACAGCGAGATAAAATACCATGGCCACCCCAAACGAGGCGCAGACCAGCCAACAGCCAGAACCTAGATTAATTGATATATATCAACAGTCAGAGAAAATTTACACCCGGAGCTTCACTGGCTTTTACCGTAACCTCAGACGGGTTGGTGGTGCATTTTTATTTATTCTTTATTTTGGTAGCTGCTGGCTCAGCTGGGGAGATAGGCAAGGCATACTTTTTGATCTGGATGAACGAAAATTCCACATATTCGGTACTACTTTTTGGCCTCAAGACTTTATTCTTTTATCTTGGGTTCTCATTATTTGTGCTTTTGGCTTGTTTACAATAACAGTTGTTGCTGGAAGAATTTGGTGTGGTTATACCTGTCCCCAAAGTGTTTTCACCTGGGTTTTTATGTGGGTTGAAAATATCATGGAAGGAGGAAGAAACAAACGAATCAAACGTGATAGCCAGGCCTTTAATGCTAACAGAGCACTAAGAAAGCTAACCAAACATTTGCTTTGGCTATTGATTGCTTTTGCTACGAGCTTCACTTTTGTTGGTTACTTTACTCCTGTCCGAGAACTGATGCCGAATATACTATTTTTGCATTTGAGTTCTTGGTCCAGCTTCTGGCTGGCTTTTTTTACCCTGGCAACCTATGGCAATGCTGGCTGGCTACGAGAGCAAGTATGCCTTCACATGTGTCCCTATGCCAGATTTCAAAGTGTAATGTTTGATAATGACACTCTTGTTGTTGCCTACGATACAAAACGTGGCGAAGTCAGAGGCCCAAGGAAAAAAAATATTGATCAAAAGTCAGTAGGCTTAGGTGACTGCGTTGACTGCACTATCTGTGTGCAGGTTTGCCCTACTGGTATTGATATTCGCAATGGACTGCAATACCAATGCATAGGATGTGCAGCCTGTATAGATGCCTGCGATAGTATTATGGACAAGATGGGATATGAAAAAGGGCTTATTCGCTATACTACCGATGCCGCGTTAGCTGGTGGAAAAATATCATTGCTCAGGCCTCGCTTTATCGGGTACACTTTTGCATTATTGGTTATGATTGGTCTATTTGCTTGGACTGTAAACAATCGTGAGCCACTAGAGTTGGAAGTCATGCGTGACCGTAATACCTTTTATCGCATTACACCCAACGGAGATATTGAAAATATATACATGATTAAGATTGCCAACAAAAGCCAGCTGAAGCAGCAAATTACTGTTTCTGTCGATGGAATTGAAGGTCTTCACATCCCTCAGGATCACGCTTATGTTATTAACTCCGGTGAAGTGTCGGAACATATTGTTAAAGCCATAGCCCCTTTTGTAAAGGGCGTATCAGCCTTTCGTCCTATTAAGTTTCACGTTACTGTTGCGGACCCAGCCATACCAGCTCTCACTTTCGAAAGTCGTTTTATGACGCCATCGGAACGTCGTTGATCCTTATGATATGCCCATTTCTATTGAAGTAGTGAGTAGGCGACAAAGAATGAGTAAAGGGTAGGTTATTGAGGTTAGTGAAATGCTAGCTACTTCAAAGGGAGTGGGTATATACTCGATTTCATTGAAGATGTGAGTAGGCAGTAAGCGGTCAAACACCATGAGCCTACGGGTGGTAGGTGGTAGGTGGTAGGTGGTAGGTGGTGTGGTGTTAGCGGTCAGCAACCCCACACCTTCAGGGGGGTTGGGTATATACACCACGAAAAGAGTAACACTCTATGAGCAAGGCGTTATCCAAAGAAGTTTTTACCCCATGGCACGCAGAACCATGGGCTTGGTTTATCGTCGGTATTATGATGTTCTCTGTCTGTTGGGGATCATTCGAGGTTTATCTGGCCTTTCATAACGCCGACAGTATGGTTATCGATGATTATTATAAAAATGGTAAAGCCATTAATACTGACTTGACTCGGGACCAGAATGCTCAGCAGCAAAACATTGGTGCGACACTGGTCATTGATGACCTTATTGGAGAGGTTCATGTTTTTTTAACAGCCCTGTCTAAAAATTACCCTCAGCAGCTCAAGCTCAGTTTGTTATCCCCGGTATTTTCCAGCAAGGACAAGGTCATCACACTGAATCGTTCTGTATCTGGAGACTATATAGGTCAACTGCAGGAGCAAGCGACAGGCGATTACTATATTCAACTGGAAACCTTTGATCAAATGATCCCTGAAGTGGGCTATGAAACAGGCTGGCGAATCAACGATAAAATCACTATTACTCCCAGAGTAAGCATTACACTAGGATATTGATGTCTGTAGCGGATAAACCTTAAAGTTGCAGGCAAGAGCATATTGTTAATGACAGACATCTTTTGCTATCACTGCCAACTGCCTACTCCGAGTCCTGCTTTTTTTCATGCGGAAGTGGATCATGTTCAGCAACCAATGTGTTGCCCAGGCTGCAAAGCAGTAACGGAAGCTATTATCGAAGGCGGTTTGGGATACTACTATCAGCGTAGAACGGATGTTGGAAAACAAGTTGACGTAATTGGTAACCAATTAAAAGAAGAGCTTTTGATTTACGACCGTCCTGATATTCAGCAGAGTTTTGTGCAGCAGGACTCACCACAGCATCTGCAAGCAAATTTGTTAATTGAAGGTATTACCTGTGCTGCTTGCGTTTGGCTTATTGAAAAGCATCTATCTTTAATTTCTGGTGTAACCCAGGTTTACGTCAACCTCAGTACCCATGAGGCACAGATTACATGGTTGTCCGAGAAGGTTAAGCTTAGTGAGCTGATGGAAGAAATATACCGGATTGGTTATACCCCCCACCCTTGGCAGGCAGATTGTCAAGAAGCGTTATTAAAAGAAGAAAATCATCGTTTTATCAGGAGACTGGCGGTATCTGGCATTGGTGCTATGCAAGTAATGATGTATGCTATTGCTCTTTATTCCGGTGCCATTAGTCATGATATGGATGATATCCATCGAGACTTTATTCGTTATATCAGCGCAATTGTTGCAACACCTGTCGTATTTTTCGCAGCCATGCCCTTTTTTAAAGCTGCTATTAGAAACATAAGAATGAAGCATTTAGGCATGGATATTCCTGTATCTATAGCAATTGGCGTAGCCTATATTGCCAGCCTTCGTAGTACTTTTTCTGGAGTTGGTGAAGTTTATTTTGACTCGGTTTGTATGTTCACTTTTCTTCTGCTTACCGGGCGCTATCTTGAGCTAAAAGCTAGGCACGCCACTTCACGTTCAGCCCGAAAATTAACAAACCTCTTACCTGTTAGTTGCCTGAAATTATCAATAGGTAAATGGATACGGGTACCATTGAGTGATTTGAAAAACAATGACCTTGTTAGAGTTCTTCCCGGTAACAGCATTCCTGCCGATGGAATTATCACGTCAGGTAGTAGTAGCGTAGATGAATCAATGTTGACTGGCGAGTATATGCCTATTGCTAAAAAGGTAGGGAAAACTGTGTTAGGGGGGAGCATTAACAAAGATAATGCTATCGATGTAACGGTGACTCATATTGGTGATAAAACACAAATGGCTGGCATTGTTGCATTGTTGCGGCGGGCACATCAGGAAAAGCCAGAGATAGCACGATTGGCAGACAAGGTTGCAGGATGGTTTGTCGGAGCGGTGCTGGTCGTATCCGTTGTCGTTTATTTTTATTGGCTTAATGCTGCGCCAGAAAATGCTTTTTGGATAACGCTTTCTGTTCTTGTGGTTACTTGCCCCTGCGCCTTATCGTTGGCAACGCCTGCTGCACTTACAGCCGCTACAGGGTGTCTACATAGAGTCGGTCTACTTGTCACCCGTGGGCATGTGCTTGAAGGCTTGAATCACATTAATCATATTATTTTTGATAAGACTGGTACTCTGACTCAAGGAAAGCTAATTCTAGCAGAAGCATTACCTTGTAAAAGAGTCATCATTAGTAAATTAAAACTGATTAACCTAGCGGCAGCATTGGAAGCTCACTCGGAACACCCTATTGCTAAAGCATTTAGTGACCATTTCAAACATAATGATATTCAGGCCAAAAATGTTATTAATCACACAGGTAAGGGCTTGGAAGGATTAATTGACGGTAAGCAATATCGCATTGGTAAGCCTGATTTTGTCTTAAGCAAACAAGCAGTCTTGATACCACCTAAGGAAGGGCAGTGGCTGCTATTTTCTTGTAATAATAGCGCCTTGTGCTGGTTCAGAATTACCGACACCCTCAGACCGGAAGCAAAAGAAACAATTCGGTGCCTACAAGAATCCGGTCACAAAATCACATTATTAAGTGGCGATCAAGAGAGTGTTGTTGCAACAACTGCCCGCAATCTGGATATTAAATGCTGGTACTCAGAAGCCAGTCCCAATGACAAACTGACCTTTATTCGGAGATGCCAACAACAGGGAGATAGGGTATTGATGGTGGGTGACGGTATTAATGATATTCCAGTGCTGGCCGGTGCGGACGTTTCTCTGGCTATGGGTAATGCTTCAGATCTTGCAAGAACGAATGCTGATGCAGTACTGCTATCTATGGATTTAAGCCGCTTACCTGAAGCATTCCGGCTTGCCCGTAAGATTCGTGCGATTATAAGGCAAAATCTTACATGGGCTTTAGGCTATAACCTTGTTGCATTGCCCTTGGCTTGCACAGGCATGGTTGCCCCATGGATGGCTGCAACGGGAATGGCGCTTAGTTCGCTAATAGTTGTTACCAATGCTTTGCGTTTAAATACTCCGTTTTCAGACAAAAAAGGTTTGGCTGATCAAGAAAAAACAAGACAACTATCAATGGTAGCTTAATCATGGGCAGTCTTATTATTCTTATACCTATTGCTTTGGTTCTGGTAGCTGTGGCGCTCAGGATTTTCTTTTGGGCTGTGAGCAATGGTCAGTTTGATGATATGGAAGGTCCGGCACATAGTATTCTTTTTGATGATGACATGCCTCTAGAAAAACCTAATTCAGGGAATCAATATCATGACTGAAATAACCCTGTTTATTTCTGCATTAACTCTTGGCTTATTGGGTAGTGCCCACTGTATAGGTATGTGTGGTGGCATAACTTCGGCATTAAGTATGTCTATTGCAGGTAGAACACAACCAGCTATGTTCGGTCTAATGCTTTGCTATCACTTGGGTAGGATTTCAAGCTATGCTTTAGCTGGCTTTATCCTTGGTAGCTTGGGGTGGTTTCTGGGAGACAGCAGTACTTTTTTGCAAGTTTTGCTACGAATACTTGCAGGATTAATGCTTATCTCTATGGGGTTGTATATTTCAGGTATATGGAAAGGCCTTACTAGACTAGAAGTCATCGGAAGTGTTTTATGGAGAAAGCTACAGCCAATTGGCAAACATCTTCTTCCAGTAAAAACTGTTGCTGGTGCTTTAGCGTTGGGTAGCCTGTGGGGTTGGCTTCCCTGTGGATTGGTTTATAGTACCCTTGTTTGGTCTTCCAGCCAGGGCCAGCCTTTACAGTCAGCTCTACTAATGTTCTGTTTTGGCGTAGGCACAATTCCTTCGGTACTACTGACCGGGCTTCTATCAAAACAGCTTAACCATCTAATACAAGCTCAACTGACAAGAAATATAGCAGCCATTATGATGATACTGTTTGGTTTATGGACTTTTCCTGGTCCTCATCAAAAAACAATTATGGCGCTGATTTCCTTTTGATTGTAAAATAAAGCGGCTTAAAGGACTTACATATCTTTGGCGATATAGGTGGCAAGAAGTATTCTGACGTCTATATTTTTTTATATTATAGCTGCTTGCTTGACGGTGTGTATAGGTGGAAAAAAAGCTAATTTTCAGGAGTTTGCAAATAGTAGGTTATTGGGGTGAGTGAGAGCAGTAAGCAACCTCACACCTTCAAGGGTAGTGGGTATACGAAACTGCGAGATCATTCCATGCCACTAAATGACATTGATTTACAATCATATATAAGGTCTATTGAAAACTGGCCAAAAAAAGGTGTTATATTCAGAGATATCACTACTCTTTTTGAAAGCCCCATAGCTTTCCGAACAGTTATAGACCGTCTGATTTATCGCTATTTTGACCAAGATATCACACGTATTGCAGCCATTGATGCTAGAGGGTTTCTGCTGGGCTCACCGCTAGCTTATGCTTTGAACAAGCCGCTGGTGCTAGTCCGAAAAAAAGGAAAACTACCAGCCAAAACAATTAGTCAGGATTACGAACTTGAATACGGCACTGCAACTATTGAGATGCATGAGGATGCGTTAAATGAGAATGACAAAGTTCTCCTTATTGATGACCTGATTGCAACGGGAGGAACCATTTTGGCTGCCGCGAAACTGATTCAAACATGTGGGGCGTTAATTATAGAAGCTGCGGCTCTTATAGATATTCCGGAGCTAGGAGGTTCTCGGCGTCTAATTGTAGCGGATATACCCGTCTATACTATTTGTTCATTTGATGGTAAATAGTAACATATATACCAGTGGTTTTTGGAGTTGCTACTTTGTTGTCAGCGTTCGCCCACCACAGTCGCTTAGTATTCCTAAGCTTCTGTGGCGTCGCGCACTTGCCGCTGCGTAGCAACTCTAAAGAAGTATCTATTTCTTTTGAATAAGCTAGTTGTTGATTGCTTTTGCTTGCCCAGACATCTATTATTCGTAGGCTTATGGAGCTTCGCTCGTTTGCTGTCTACGCATACTTTCAATAATAAAGTGTATAGGAATATCTATGAGTAAATCCGTTAAAGCTGCCCTCTTGTCTGCATTTGTGATACCAGGAGCAGGGCATATCTTACTTAAGAGAACGATGACTGGTATTACATTGATTGCTGCTTCTGTGGTGGCTCTGTACATTATACTTCTCCCGATTATAGAGAGAGCGCAGCAGGTGGTCGAACAGATAAAGGCTGGTTATATTTCTTCTAAAGATTATGAAGTCATTGGGATGATGATGGCTCAGCCTGCTGACTCTGATTCTCTTGTTCGTATTGCTACCATAGCTTTAGCCGTTATCTGGATTATTGGTATTGGGCACTCTTATCTATTAGGCCGCGAGGAATAAATGGGTGAAGTTTTTATACTCGTTACCATTGATGGTGTGGATAGGTGGCAAACGAACTAAGCCCTCATGAGTTAGGTGCTAGAGAATTGGGTGACTGAAGTGATTGATAGAGATCAACAACATCAGACCTATACATTTTTCTATGTTATCGGGAAGAGTGTCGCAGATGAGTGTATAATATTATCAAAAGTTTTTGCAGGTTTACACAGACTACTCCCTCCATGCTATGACGACTCTTAAGAACAGTTTACAGCTAGATACTACTAGCGTGCCAGAACATATTGCTATCATTATGGATGGTAATAATCGGTGGGCTCAAAGCCGGTTATTGCCAAAATTGTCTGGTCATCGGGCTGCGACTGAGGCCGTGAGAGAGGTGATTCGTCACTGTAGAGAGAGAGGTATCGGTTATCTCACATTGTTTGCGTTTTCTAGGGAAAACTGGAATCGTCCCCCAGAAGAGGTTAAGGGGTTGATGTCTCTGCTTTATCATTCTCTGCGGCAGGAAACGAAAAAGTTACTAAAATATGATATTCGTTTAAGAGTGATAGGTGATCTCAGTAGGCTTAGTGATGAAATTCAGAGTTCTATCAAAGAAGCAGAACAGAAAACGCTAGACTGCAATAGCATGGAGCTTTGTGTGGCAGTAAATTACGGCGGTAAGTGGGATATTGTCCGAGCTTGTAAAAAATTGGCAGTTGAGCTGAAGGAGGGCGGTATTACTCCTGATGAGATTGATGAAGAACGAATAGAAAAGGAGCTTTCTACAGCAGGTATGCCTCCTGTAGATCTATTGATCCGAACTAGCGGAGAGCAGCGAATTAGTAACTTTTTACTTTGGCAGTGTGCCTATAGTGAATTTTACTTTACTAGTACACTATGGCCTGATTTTAAAGCTGCGGATCTAGACAAAGCTTTGCTCATTTATCAGAAGCGAGAGCGTAGGTTTGGTAAGACTAGTGAGCAGTTATCTAATTAAAGTTATTGGTTTTAGGTGTTGCGGGTGCAGGGTCTATACCCAAAGCATTTCAAATTGCTACTAGGCAGCAAGTAAGCGAAGCCTCGTGAGCCTACGAGTAGTAGGTGATCGGGGTGAGAGAACGCAGCCAACAACGTAGCAACTTGAAAGGCGACGGGTATATGGGTGTTATCAGTTAACGGTATATTTAGTAAAGGTTGTTTTATACCCATTTCCCTTGGAATATGTGAGCTTTTCTACCTTCTCTGTAATGAACTTTCGTAGTTCTGTAATGTATACGGACACACAAAATATTGGAGGCTTGTTAGCTGGTTTACATGGAAAATGAATAGAGTGTATGCAGCTTTATATTTGAAGTGGATATAAAAAAGACTCTGGTGCTACCAAAATAAAGTTGGATAACTTTAGTGTGAATAAGGGTTTAATGGACAGGATAGGTTTGTGTGTTGATACCCATTCTGTAGAGCCGTTATGGCTTAAAGGGCGGAATATTAAGCTGGACATGTTACGGCTAGATAAGTTGCATCCAGTCATTAGTGGTAATAAATGGTTTAAATTAAAACCATATCTTCGGGCTTCTCAATTAGCAAATATCAATACTGTAATAAGTTTTGGTGGCATTTGGTCTAATCATATTCATGCTCTGGCTGCTGCTGGGCAGATGTTGAAAATTAACACAATAGGGGTTATTAGAGGAGAAGAAAATCATTCTACGGCCATGTTACAGGATGCTCAGGCTTGGGGCATGCGAATTTATTATGTCAGTCGTAGCGATTACCGTAGACGCCATGATCAGGAGTATCAAAACTCGCTAGTGAAATTGCTGGGTTATAAAGTAGATCAGGTGACTATTGTGCCAGAAGGAGGTGGCGGAGAGTTGGGAGTAACTGGGTGTGAAGGTATTCTTTCGGCAGGTAATATTAACCCTTGCGAGTATGATGAAATTTTGCTGGGGTGTGGCACTGGTTCAACTCTTGCTGGAGTTGTAAGATCTATACGTCAGAAGGGAGCTGCTGTTGTTAGAGGGGTAGCAATATTAAAAGGAGCGGATTTTTTGAGGGATGATATTGCTCGCTTGTTGCAAGAAACGCAAACTCGCTGGATATTGGATACGGATAGTCATTGTGGTGGCTATGGCCGCACTTCTCCAGAACTGCTGAGTTTTATTGAAGAGTTTGAGAGCGATACTGGTGTTCCTTTGGATCAGGTATATACAGGAAAAGTAATATTGGCTTTGAAGAATAGAATAAATAGGGATGAGTTGGCTAGTGGGTATCGGATTCTTATGATTCATACTGGTGGGTTACAGGGCAAGCGAGGACTGGTGGTTAATAAGGGAGTGTAGGCGTGTTCTCGTAAAAAAATCTTGGAGTCTATGAGCCTATAAATAATTCGTTGCAATCGCACGATTTAACAGATCGCAATGTAACCAAACTTGGTTGTGGGTCTGTAGCAAGGGAATGGTTTCTGGTTCTGCCGAGACTTGCTGCTTATGCGACTAGTGGTTCGATGGTGCTGTATGCTAGTGCCTCTTGACGGTTAGAATAGTCAATAATCTCATATCTTCAGGTGGCTTTATGCCTCCATCGCCAAGAATGTCTCAGATATTTTGCATTCAAGTATTATGCGTCTAATGACGTGTTATGAAAAATAAACAGTGGTATACAAAAATATCTGTGTGCAAGTTCAGTGTGTGAAACTAAAGCATCCATATTGGCATCTAGTCACAGAGACTATGAACCTGTCATACAGTAATAGGCTGTTGATATGGTCATAAGCAGCAGTGGTTATTTTGTGGCAAAAAACTTAGCAAAAAATATTAATTTAAGAGCTTGAATAAGCGGTTGGCACGCAAGGAAATTTGCTTTGCAAAGCTGAAAGATGTGAATGATATTGTTATCTGTCTATTACTTTATAAGGTCTAGTTTGGAATCGATTTTAATGCAAAATTAAAATTTAAGCCGTTACCGAATAGTTTAATAATGCTGTAAATAGGAGCGCAAGAAAGTTATAATAGATGGTTTTTGTTCTTCTGATCGGACTGCCAAGTATTATGCCCATTCGCACTCGAATAGCCCCCTCCCCAACAGGTGATCCACATGTAGGGACGGCGTATATAGCGCTTTTTAATATGGCCTTTGCTCGCAGTCAGGGCGGCAAATTTATTCTGCGTATAGAAGATACTGACCAAGCAAGGAGCACTCCTGAGTCTGAACAACAGATTTTAGACTCTTTGAGGTGGCTGGGGCTAAACTGGGATGAAGGTCCGGATGTTGGTGGCCCGAACGGCCCCTATCGTCAGAGCGAGCGCAAGGATATTTATGCTAAACATGCGCAGCAGCTTCTGGATAATGATCATGCTTTTCATTGCTTCTGTTCTTCCGAAATTCTGGAATCCATTCGTGTAGAGCAGGCCGCTAATAAACAAACCTTTGGCTATAATGGTCACTGCCTACAATTGTCTGAAGCAGAAATAAAAGAAAAACTAGCTGCTGGGGAGTCCTATGTTATTCGTATGAAAGTGCCAAGAAATGGTACCTGCACCATTGAAGATGTTCTACGGGGGGCTATAACCATTGATTGGTGCCAGGTAGATATGCAAGTGTTGATAAAGGCTGATGGTATGCCCACCTACCACCTGGCTAATGTAGTGGATGACCACTTAATGGGGATAACACATATTATCCGTGGAGAAGAATGGATTAACTCAGCGCCTAAACACCAGTTGCTGTATAAATACTTTAACTGGCAAATGCCCGTACTCTATCATATGCCATTGCTGAGAAATCCTGATAAAAGTAAGCTCTCCAAGCGTAAGAACCCAACGAGTATTGCTTACTATAGAGATGCTGGTTATTTGCCAGAAGCCCTAATAAATTATCTTGGTCGCATGGGTTGGTCCATGCCTGATGAGCGTGAAAAATTCACCGTTAATGAAATGTTTGAGAATTTTGATATTTCTCGGGTATCTCTTGGTGGCCCTATTTTTGATAAGGAAAAACTATCCTGGTTAAATGGCAGCTGGATTAGGGATAATTTAACAAATGATGAGTTTGCTGACCGACTACGCGACTGGCGGTTAAATAAAGAATACATGATGAGTTTTTTACCATTGGCAAAAGAACGGGTGGAAACCCTAAGCGATTTTGCACCAATGGTGGCGTTTATGTTCTCAGGCACACTAAATTTAACTCCTGAAAGCTTCAAATACAAAAATCTAGATGAAACAGAAGTACGAAAAATTCTGCAATTTACCCTGTGGCAATTAGAGAAACAGTGCCACTGGAGTAAAAGTAATATTTTTAATGATATTAAACACTTGTCCAAAGCCATGGGGTATAAACTGGGTGATTTTAATCACTCTATTTTTATTGCTATTGCTGGTACCCCTCATTCCTGGTCCGTGATGGAATCCATGGAAATTCTGGGGCCGGATATGAGTCGTATTCGTTTGCGTCATGCTATTTCTGTATTGGGCGGTCTATCGAAAAAAGAAAGGAAAACGCTAGAGAAAGAATTTAAAGCGTTAGGCTCTATACCAGTTACCATTGAAGGTGGGTAGGTGGCAAAGGAGCTAGCCTCCATGAGCCTACAAGTAGTGAGTGATTGGGGTTAGAGTGAGTAGTTAACAACTCCATACAGTTAAGGGTAATGGGTATATAATGCGCTAAACAGAAAAAGCCTCCCTTCAGGTCAACGGGCTTTTTCGTTTACTTCAGTTCTATCTAGTTGCTTCTAGATATTACTGATTGCATCATCCAAGCTGCAAATTAAGCATCCGTGCATTTTTTATGGATAGTATCTTGTCCAAAGATCGTCTTTCTTATTTTTGTTATTCCTGCATCCTTGCAGGACGTTATCCATAAAACTAAATCAAGTGTTTCCTTTTCCTTTTTTATTTTTTTTTACTTCCTTGTAGCACTCCATCCATAGAGTGTGTTGCTTGATTTATATTTAATATAATGAGACCTTTGCACGAAACACAGGGAAGCCATGTTGATAATCTGGGATAATAGATTGAAAGCAAGACGCGACAACCACTGGAGCTACAATGTTGATGAAGATGGCTTCATCAAGTCAACGGATTACACGGCAGGCAATGTTCACGACTCCAATTGTGTTACCGAGTTATTAAGCGGCGACGAATCTGCGGCTTATGCGGATAGTGCTTACCGCAGCCAGTCGCATGACTAGTGGCTGGCTGAGCGGTCCATTGATAACAGAGTGATAAAGCGAGCTTATCGCAACACGCCGCTAGACGAAAAATCCAAGAAATTTAATCAGCTAAATTCGGGAGTGCGATGTATCGTTGAGCGCGTCTTTGGTGTTTTGAAGCAACACTACTAGATGGCGAAAGCACGTTATCTGGGTCTTGATCGGAACCGTACGCGATTTGAGATGATGTGTGTTGCGGATAACATCGAGCGAGGGTTATCATACAGCAGGCAAACTGTGCCTAAAAAATGAAAATGTGGGGTAATAAGGCGCAGTTCTTAAAGAATTCGCCCCTATGGCGTCATTTCGGACCTTTTTATCGTCAAAAAATGTAACCCATTAATAACTGGCATCAAATGGCGTTATCATGTAAAGGTCTCAATTTAAAGATACTTTATTTTAAGGTCGTTTTTATGCACTCTCCGCTCATGCAAAAAAACAACCTAACCTCACAGCAAAAAGCAGACTTGGGGTCACTCAATAAGAAAGAGCGTGAAGCCCAAAAGTATGACCGCATTAAGTCGACACTGCTAATATTGATATAAGCAGTTACATAGCTTGGTCTGCGGTTATTTTGCCTATACCGCGGCTTATCAAATCCGCAACAAAATCTGGATATGGATATTTTGTGTCTTCCGACAATACTTCTTTACCTTGATATAACATAAGCATCAGGTATAAGCCAGCATGAGTTCTAACTCCACAGGTATTTAGTAACGTGCGGACTCCAGAGTTTACCCCATTAGTAGTCAACTCACACAGTACCTTTGCCCTCATGTCTTCGCTGATTGCACGGTCATTTCCTGGTATACCTCCAGCGCCAGCTAAAAGTAAGTCTAGATAAGTATCTAATTTATCTTTAGCAATATTTTTAACTAGATCAACTCTATTTCTTTGCAAGAATGTTTTTGCCTTTTGCTGGTAATCTTCAAAAGGAATTGACTCATCATCTATATTATATACATTTGAGGGTGCCTGTGAAAATGCCGCTAAAGATTCCCTTGGACGTGTCCATGACTTTGCATCCATACGCCTTGAGATCTCTTCCTGGGTCAATTGATCGTCATCACCACAATTCGAATGATCCTCATCTTGCTGTTTATTTTCCACCCTAGTAGATATACCACTACAACAGGGGCCATTTAAATCCTCAGTCAGCTCCACATCACCATATGAGCTTCCCTTGGGCTTTAAAGATACCTCTAAAGATGTTTCCATGCTAAGCTTTGCTTTTTTTAACTCTCTCATGTGTTCTTCTTCATACTCTCCTGCCGGACGCTTCGAAACATTTATCTTCCCAGTAAATTCATTAATTATACCTTTGCACTGGCCTTCCTCAGGTGCTACAGATGAATGCTGCTTTTCAGGTATATCTAATTCAATGGGCACATTTCCCTTATCCACTTGGCATTTCGGGAAAAATTTCTGGTGATCAGCAGCAGGGTCATCATTTTTAACGAACTGTTTTAATACTCCTTTGCACCTAACGCACTGCACTCTATCTCGAGATTCCGACGTCCCATCATATATAAAACCTCCGCTGGCAAATTTTTCAATAGGTATATTAAGTTGTGTAAAAAGACCAGAGCTATTTTTAAAAGACGCCGATCGTATACTAGAGTTGTACCCCCTCAGAAATATGCTCGGCACTGTAACAGTTACTGCTCGGCCATCGTTGTTACTGTATGTTATATTGACGTCTTTTTTATCGTATTGCGATGGATATGCTAGTTTTTCTGCTAATTCAATAGAAGCATGCATATTATTAATATGAGTGATATTCATTATTATTTACCTTGCTGTTCTTAATATTAAATAAATAACGATATGTTTTATATGACATATGGTTAATGGCTTTCCTAAACGCTACGACAATCATAATTGTTTTTGCAACATCACATAGCAATAGTGACTATTTTATGTGTCGGATTAAATTAGATGCACTAATAACCAATAAGTTCCATCACAATAAAAATATATTTATATAGTACATCTCCTAAAATGGTGTACCCAACTGTAAAGATAGTAAAGCAAGATATCTTTACAATTACAGAAAACTAACCCTACAGGTGAAATGATGAAAGAGATGTATTTTGCCATGAATGTTTTGCAGGTCTTTGGTTAAGGCATTGTTTTTAGATTAAAGTCACTAAGTCAGAATAAAGCAGTCTGATACTGAATCATGGGTAACCGTGGGTGCGTATTTCACAAATAGAAACAGAGTCGCGAATGGTAGTGTGGGCGGAGTGGTATGCAATCCCGCACCTTAAAAGGTAGTGGGTATATAATGCGCTAAACAGAAAAAGCCCCCTTCAGGTCACTGAGCAGGGGGCTTTTTCGTTTACTTCAGTTCTATCTAGTTGCTTCTAGATATTCCTGATTGCATCATCCATGTTGCAAATTAAGCATCCATGCATTTTTTATGGATATGACCTTGTCCAAAGATCGTCTTTCTTATTTTTATTATTCCTGCATCCTTGCAGGACGTTATCCATAAAACTAAATCAAGCGCTTCCTTTTCCTTTTCCTTTTTTATTGTTTTACTTCCTTGTAGCACTCCATCCATAGAGTTTATTGCTTGATTTATATTTAATATAATGCATACTCCATGCCACAAATGCCAAGGCAAGCAATAGCAGTACTTGTGAGGTGTTAAGAGAGAAAAACCCTTTAAAATCATGGGTAAACGTGGGTGCGTATGTCACAAATAGAAACAGGGTAACGAATAGTAGTGTGGGCGAGAGTGGTATGCAATCCGCACCTTAAAAGGTAATGGGTATATAATGCGCTAAACAGAAAAAGCCCCCTTCAGGTCAACTGAGCAGGGGGCTTTTTTTCTCGTTCCCACGCTCCAGCGTGGGAATGCATACCCAACGTCACCACTGCGTACAAATCTCCAGCAACCCATATTCCCCAGTATAATTTCTAGCACTCGAATATCGCCATTGCTCTGCTTTATAGATATATCCCCGTTTTACATGATTGTGGTGGATGTACTCAACTTTCTCCCGCATTATTTCGTTATTTTGAATTAACACAGGGTGCATGTCTTCTTGCTAAAACTGATACGCCCTATCATGCTTATGCGCTTTTTTATAAAAAGCTAGCTGCTCTAAAATTTGCTTAATATTATTTTTGTGTAAATACTCAATAAGTGATTTTGCTGTGTAAGACTATAGCGAGCAATATTTCTATCTAATGCATTGCTTTGTACAACCAAATGGCAGTGGTTTTCTAAAATGTACTAAAACAATACTACTAATGCATTAAGAGAAATTGCCCTATAACGTTAAAATCAGCGCGCAGTTTAAAGGGGCAGGTCTTTTGCGTTTTTTTTGCAAAAGACATGACGCTTTAAACTGTCCGCTGGATTTTCGTGTTATGTGCAAATTGATTAAAATAGTATTTTATAAGTGTCATTTTTAGCTTCGTCTACATATTTATGATCTTTGGAATAACTATTTGTTTTGCACCCATAGTATGAGCATGCCGAACACTTATCACATTTACACCAAGTACATTCTTTACAATGGGGAGTTTTAGGGTCTCTATCATCAACTCGCCCAGAATGGCAACTCCAACAATAATTAACATACCATGTTGTCTGACACTTGCAACAACGATGGTAGCCCTCTGCTGATTTGATATATCTAGTAGGAACAAATGAAGATACTAATTTATAAAAATCCCTTTCGGATTTCTTAAATTCTGAGTTATCTTCACCACAATTAAGGCAGACATGCCTCATTTTACTATCGTTTCTAATGTTGTTGGGATTGTTGTTATATTTCTTACACAACTCGTCAATATTATCTTGCAATTTTATTGGGAGGGAAGGAGCTACAAATTTTCTTTTAAATGGGCTTTCGTTTTCTTTATTTATTAAATTAGTAGAATATTCATTAAGAATAAATATAGTATGCTCAGAGGGAATATCTTGAGCATCACCCCAAAACTTCACTACCTCTTTTCCTTTTTTCCCCTCTTTGTAAATAAACCAAAAGTATAAATTTTCAAGAGTTCCTTCATTAAAATTAATTAAGTCATCTTCAAATTTCTTAACAGCTTTAATATGAAAAAAGATCTCTTTTCCATTTATGGACGATTCAGGATTTAATGCTTTAATAAAACCAAAACCATTATCAAGGTATTTAATAATTTTACCAAACTCTAGCATTTTAGAAGACTCCAAACTCTGACTTGCACATAACACCTTGCTCACCGGAAAATTAGGAGCGCAGCGAGTAATTTTTCCGTGTGCAGCAATTTGTTATACGGCACTTTAACTAGTACTGCAATTTCCATCACTCCACCAGAAGTGATAATTTTGTATCAATTTTTTCAGGTGTGACATGGAGGTATCAAGCCTTATACTTCTCATATTCATCTAAAAACAAACGTTCAGATTCGTCACGGAACTGGTTTCTTTTATTATGTAAATCATTGAGCTTTTCACTGATACTCTTATAAATAATTTGGTGGGCTTGATTCTTTAAGTTTTCTTTATTGTACTCATCGATATCAAAGTCATCTTTAAGAGCCGAATTAACTAACTTCAATAAAATGACCTTATCTATTTTATCTACAGTTTCGTACTTACCTTCTTCTATCAGAAAATGTCCCTGACTATTTTCAATTTTTAATGCTTTCATACCCACCTCTTCTATCGATATAAGCGTCTTCACCGGCTTCCAGTGTATCCATGGTCACTTGGAAATTATTTATTTTTTTACCTTCAATTGAACAAAGCTCTTTATCAGATGGATGCCCAGAATACCTTCTATATACGATATCATCTCCTTCAATCTCTTTGGATGTATACACTATATAATCTGCACTGATTGATGCTCCAACTGTACTGTTATGAGTAACAACGACCACTGGCATAGTCTTAGAAATCTCTTTCAACATTTGATTAGCTTCGCCTTTCAAGAAAAGGTTATCAAATGAAGATTCTGGCTCGTCTATCAATAGATAGTCGAAATTTTGAGCATCTTTGATTTCTTGTAGCAGCCTAAACTCAGACCTTTCACCACCAGAAACCTTAAACCCATCTTTGTTTAGTATTTCATATTCAATGCATGCAAAATATTTGTAGAACTCGGATGGAGTTAGAGCTTCATTCTCCTTTAACGCAACAAGGTACTTATAAGGCGAAGCATACTTTCGGTACGCATCACTAAAAGTGACCTTTTGACCGCTGACATTCTTTACTTCACCAGCACCTTCAAAAGCTCGCTGCTTGCAAACGACCTTAAAGCCTTGAATATTCTCCTCAAATATCACCTTTTCAGTCTGTAATAGCTTTACAATTTGTTTAAATTTAGAGACCTTCTTGTGTTCAATCATTACCTTGTATAAATCGACATCTTTAACTTGAGTTGCTGATGTCCTTAACTGAAGCTTGTTTTTAACATCCCGCACGACATCATTAACTAAGCTCCTCTTCTTCTTTTCATATGCCTTAGACCATAGAATTTCTATTAGTTCACACGCCAGTGCCTTCAAATTATTAACATCAACATGCCTATCAATTACTTCTCTATACTCAATATTCTCTATTAACTGACGGACAGAACTAACAAGGTCACTAAGTGCTTTATCTACACCAACCTCAAATTGAGTTTCATTAAATAGAGCTACTTTAGAAAATGCGTCAAGCTTCTCGGCTTCTTCAGCCAATTTCAGAAGGGTTACAAGATAACCTTCCACCCTCCGTCGATTAATCTCAAGGTCAACACTCAATACATCGTCCAGAACAGTCTTGAACGGGCTCAAGTGCTTATCAGCGAATATGCTCTTCTTGCGAGCGACATCTGCATTAAATTCTTTTTCATAGTTAGCATCGTCTCCCTGAACAAGAGAGAATTGAGGAATGTATTTTACATTTTCACAATCTTTATTTATCTGAGTTAATGTTACAGTTTTCCCTGACGATCTTGCCCCAAGAACAATGTTCAACCCAGTTGATAGCTTCTGGCCATCATCAAAAACCTGAAAGAGTGAGTTTCCTTCTGACTTAGAAAGAGCCACTTTATGCCTATCACGAAGGCTGTATTTCAACGAATTTAGGGAAAGATCGCCACAATCAATATATGTTTGTCTCGTCGGAAACTTCTTCATGTCCTCGCGAATTCGTACGTCACTGAAAATTACTGGTGTTATTTCATCCTTATCTTTTGCCATACGAATAAACTTCTTGGGGCTATCAACCTCACCAGCAGAGATAAATTTCCAAATTTGATCAAGTGTATCTCCTGATATAGCAGGTCTCTTTTCATAGTGGGGGATGAGCAAATAGTTATTTAAGTCGCCAAAGATATGAACCAACTCATCTACGGATATTGAATGGCCTACAGCCGTTATCTTCTCAGATACGGCATGAGTTTTGAGCTGAAACTCATCTAAGTTTTCATTATCGGAGATGACAAGGACATGACCTTTATCCAGGTTTATCTCAATACCAGGAAATACGACACAGTCTAATTCCTCAGCAATCTCGTTAAATTGGCCGAGGTCGAACATATCATGGTTTGTTATAGCTATGGCGTCGAGTTCGGCTGAATTAACATATTCACTTAATTTGGATAGTGAGTATGTAAAGTGTGCATCGCTAATTGTAGGCACAGTGTGTATGTGAAGATCAATTTTCTGCAACGTTCGCTCCATGAATAATTAGAAGAAGGTGCCTATAACCGCACGCCTATATAACCTCAGTGTTCGCCAAGGGTAGCAAGCATGCACTCGTGTGATGCCGTATAGCAGTATTATTAGTAGGAAACTTTCCTTCTAATTTCTAGGAAAGTTTCCGCCTATCTTCATTTTAGCATTTGAATTTTTCTATAAATTACCATCAAAAACAATATGTTAGCGATATTTATAGGTTTTGACTGAGATAAAATAAGGAAAGTTTCCTATCTAATTCTCAGTTAGTCATAAAATGGTACTATAATGCCTATTTTTTTATCTATATTGTCCCATTTCAATGAACTTAGTTTCCGTAAGTTGTTTGATTTATATTTAATATAATGCATACTCCATGCCATAAATTCCGAGGCAAGTAATAACAGTACTTGTGAGGCATTAAGAGAGAAAAACCCTTTAAAATCATGGGTAAACGTGGGTGCGTATGTCACAAATAGAAACAGAGTCGCGAATAGTAGTGTGAGGCGAGAGTGGTCATGCAATCCTACACCTTAAAAGGTAATGGGTATATAATGCGCTAAACAGAAAAAGCCCCCTTCAGGTCAACTGAGCAGGGGGCTTTTTCGTTTACTTCAGTTCTATCTAGTTGCTTCTAGATATTGCTGATTGCATCATCCATGTTGCAAATTAAGCATCCATGCATTTTTTATGGATAGTGATCTTGTCCAAAGATCGTCTTTCTTATTTTTGTTATTCCTGCATCCTTGCAGGACGTTATCCGTAAAACTAAATCAAGCGCTTTCTTTTCCTTTTCCTTTTTTATTTTTTTACTTCCTTGTAGCACTCCATCCATAGAGTGTGTTGCTTGATTTATATTTAATATAATGCATACTCCATGCCATAAATACCAAGGCAAGCAATAGCAGTACTTGTGAGGCATTAAGAGAGAAAAACCCTTTAAAATCATGGGTAAACGTGGGTGCGTATGTCACAAATAGAAACATGGTAACGAATAGTAGTGGGTGATTGGGGTGGGCGAGAGCAGTCAACAATCCCGCACCTTAAAAGGTAATGGCCATATAATGGGCTAAACAGAAAAAGCCCCCTTCAGGTCAACTGAGCAGGGGCTTTTGAGTGTTGGTGCGATGAAAATCATAATTTCTCCAGCAGAAGCCTAACGCTCAGCATAACCGGCGGCGATTTTTGCCGTCCGAGTTGATGCAATTGTTAGGGCTAATGTGGCAACTTGTAAGAAACATTGTTTTCGCTTACCACTATATATTTTTGTTCTTGAAGTTTTTTAACTATTGATAATAGTTCTTTCTCCTCAAGCTTGTCTGTAAATAATGAGTTAATTGTATTAGTTAATGTCTTTACTTTTCTTGGTATCGATTGTCCACGACCAGAAAGATTTTTAATAATTGCAGTGATTTTTTCATCTCTATTAGTTGCATTGGATATACGTAATACTGGAATTTCCGCCAGGTCTTTTTCTCTTAACACTCGAATATTTCTTGACTTGAGATGTTTAATTAGAGGGTCAAATCCTGTGTCTTTGGAAATTATATGGAAATAACCCTTTGGGTCTTCTGTTGCTAGTTCCCCGATATAATAAGCGATATGAAAATCTAGCGCATTCGGTCCATTGCCAGATATTTTTATGTATTTTGCATTTTTACCAAGTGCCTGCATTGCAACTGCGAGATCGAAAGGCACCTTAACCTGATTTGCACCAACAAAAACAAACACCTTGAAAGGGTGGTTTTCTAAAATTTCAAAATTTTTGGGTTGGACGTTCTCATAATCTATGAGTACATAATTTGTTGGCAATTTACTCTCCATTATTTTTTGGCCCTAACAGTATTATTAGTAGGAAACTTTCCTTCTAATTCCTAGGAAAGTTTCCGCATATCTTCATTTTAGTATTTGAATTTTTTCTATAAATTACCATCAAAAACAGTATGTTAGCGATATTTATAGGTTTTGACTGAGATAAAATAAGGAAAGTTTCCTATCTGATTCTCAGTTAGTCATAAAATGGTACTATAATGCCTATTTTTTTATCTATATTGCCCCATTTCAATGAACTTAGCTTCCGTAAGTTGTTTGATTTATATTTAATATAATGCATACTCCATGCCATAAATACTGAGGCAAGTAATAACAGTACTTGTGAGGCATTAAGAGAGAAAAACCCTTTAAAATCATGGGTAAACGTGGGTGCGTATGTCACAAATAGAAACAGGGTAACGAATAGTAGTGTGGGCGAGAGTGGTATGCAATACCGCACCTTAAAAGGTAGTGGGTATATAATGCGCTAAACAGAAAAAACCCCCTTCAGGTCTACTGAGCAGGGGGCTTTTTCGTTTACTTCAGTTCTATCTAGTTGCTTCTAGATATTCCTGATTGCATCATCCATGTTGCAAATTAAGCATCCATGCATTTTTTATGGATAGTATCTTGTCCAAAGATCGTCTTTCTTATTTTTATTATTCCTGCATCCTTGCAGGACGTTATCCATAAAACTAAATCAAGCGCTTCCTTTTCCTTTTCCTTTTTTATTGTTTTACTTCCTTGTAGCACTCCATCCATAGAGTTTATTGCTTGATTTATATTTAATATAATGCATACTCCATGCCATAAATACCGAGGCAAGTAATAACAGTACTTGTGAGGCATTAAGAGAGAAAAAACCTTTAAAATCATGGGTAAACGTGGGTGCGTATGTCACAAATAGAAACAGGGTAACGAACAGTAGTGGTAATTGGGGTGGGCGAGAGCAGTCAACAATCCTGCATCTTAAAAAGGTAGTGGGTATATAATGTGCTAAACAGGAAAAGCCCCCTTCAGGCCAACTGAGCAGGGGCTTTTTTTCTCATTCCCACGCTCCAGCGTGGGAATGCATACCCAACGTCACCACTGCGTACAAATCTCCAGCAACCCATATTCCCCAGTATAATTTCTAGCACTCGAATATCGCCATTGCTCTGCTTTATAGAGATATCCCCGTTTTACATGATTGTGGTGGATGTACTCAACTTTCTCCCGCATTATTTCGTTATTTTGAATTAACACAGGGTGCATGTCTTCTTGCTAAAACTGATACGCTCTATCATGCTTATGCGCTTTTTTATAAAAAGCTAGCTGCTCTAAAATTTGCTTAATATTATTTTTGTGTAAATACTCAATAAGTGATTTTGCTGTGTAAGACTATAGCGAGCAATATTTCTATCTAATGCATTGCTTTGTACAACCAAATGGCAGTGGTTTTCTAAAATGTACTAAAACAATACTACTAATGCATTAAGCGAAATTGCCCTATAACGCCTACATTACTGGCAGAGAAAGCTTGGCTGAGGCTCTTTTCAGCCAAGCTTTCTCTGTCCACGTGCATGTTTTTGTTAGCATTTTTAGTTACGCTTTATTTACTATTAAGTTTATTGCTGTATCATTATAGGATACTTTATTTTCAGTAATAGTCAGTGCTTTCTTTTGTTGTAATGACTTAAAAACATCGTCGGCTATTTCTGGATAACTTTTGAATTTGTTGTTAATACTGTTTACCAACGATTCTTGTTTTGCTGGTCTATTTCCTTTGTGAGTAACAAGGTATATACAATATTGCTTTATAGGCGATACTTCCAAATCATTTTTAGTATTTATGGGAGTTGTTTCTTTTTTTAAACCAACTCGTTCTGCAATACACCCTTGATCTACTAATAAACTCACAACATGATCTAAATCTGAATCATTTGAAATTATTGTAAAATGAACTTTTTTTTGAAATTGTTGCATTAATGCTCCAGCAAAAAAGCAAATACCAAAATCTGCTGAATTTTTGCCTATATTAGCCATTTTATGTATTTTTAATTTATTTTGCGTAACAGTAGCGCTTAGTGGCATAAGCCAATCAAGCGGAATCTTAACTCCTGTTTTGGCATAGCAAATGACAACCTGAGTATATTGCTCTAAATCTTCTTGTAATTGTAAAATTTGGCTTGGGCAACTTTCAAGATCAATTAATAAAACTTTAGCTGACTCAGTATCATTTTCATTTTTTTCATCATTCATATTTATGAATATCTACTCCATGTTTGTTGTGATGCTAACAGTATTATTAGTAGGAAACTTTCCTTCTAATTCCTAGGAAAGTTTCCGCCTATCTTCATTTTAGTATTTGAATTTTTTCTATAAATTACCATCAAAAACAATATGTTAGCGATATTTATAGGTTTTGACTGAGATAAAATAAGGAAAGTTTCCTATCTAATTCTCAGTTAGTCATAAAATGGTACTATAATGCCTATTTTTTTATCTATATTGCCCCATTTCAATGAGCTTAGCTTCCGTAAGTTGTTTGATTTATATTTAATATAATGCATACTCCATGCCATAAATACTGAGGCAAGCAATAGTAGTACTTGTAAGATATTAAGAGAGAAAAACCCTTTAAAATCATGGGTAAACGTGGGTGCGTATGTCACAAATAGAAACAGGGTAACGAATAGTAGTGGGTGATTGGGGTGGGCGAGAGCAGTCAACAATCCCGCACCTTAAAAGGTAATGGCCATATAATGCGCTAAACAGAAAAAGCCCCCTTCAGGTCAACGGGCTTTTTCGTTTACTTCAGTTCTATCTAGTTGCTTCTAGATATTGCTGATTGCATCATCCATGTTGCAAATTAAGCATCCATGCATTTTTTATGGATAGGATCTTGTCCAAAGATCGTCTTTCTTATTTTTATTATTCCTGCATCCTTGCAGGACGTTATCCATAAAACTAAATCAAGCGCTTCCTTTTCCTTTTTTATTTTTTTTACTTCCTTGTAGCACTCCATCCATAGAGTGTGTTGCTTGATTTATATTTAATATAATGCATACTCCATGCCATAAATACCAAGGCAAGCAATAACAGTACTTGTGAGGCATTAAGAGAGAAAAACCCTTTAAAATCATGGGTAAACGTGGGTGCGTATGTCACAAATAGAAACAGAGTAACGAATAGTAGTGGGTGATTGGGGTGAGCGAAAGTGGCTATGTACGGGACAAAAAAGATTGCCATTGGCAAGCTATGCAGAGGCGTTAGTATCAATCAAACAGTAACGTGGCATAGCAAAAAAGTATCTGGAGTACCGCTCTATATTGCAGCCCGTCGAACTCTGAAAGGATTGTTGATCGTCGTAGCTACTAAAAAGCCAGACAGCATAATAGATGACTATAGTAAGCGCTGGAATATTGAAACCATGTTTGGCAATCTAAGCAGTCTGGGCTTTGATTTTGAGTACGCGCATATGACGAACCTTGACCGGATGGATAAACTGATGGGACTACTGACGATTGCTGTTGTGTGGTGCCTACTAGTAGGGCACTGGTGTTGGGAATGCAAATCAATTGCCGCTGAACAAGCATGACCGTCCAGCCAAGAGTCTGTTTCGATTAGGTTTGGATAGGCTTAGACGGGTACTCAAAAACAGCTGTGCAAAAAATGATCAAACCACTTTTTTAGATCTGCTAAATGTTTTGTCCCGTACATAGATAAATTTCCTTAGTACAAACAAAGCGATGGAACGCAATATGACAGAAAAGAAATGAGACAAAAAATATTTACGAACACTTTGCATAATCGAACCGTAAGCCTATAAAAGTAATGTCTATAGACACACCAAGCCTAGCATGCATCTGAAATAAAAATAGATAAGATCAGCATAACTAAAGGCAAGCTATTGATACAGCTGAGTATGATCGTTATTTGTAAAAAACTTGCTTTTTCCTTAGATAATTGACAATATTCTTGGCAAGCATTATGGGTGTTTTCTATGTACGGAACAAAAATCCTGCAGTTCTTTATTTTAAAAGCATAATTAGTTTGAGGTGACTCTCAGGTAAGGTAACCTGCACGGTCTTTTAGAGTAGGTTCTGATTGTTGAGCATGAAGGCATCAGTTTATTGGTCGAGAATCTTAAGGCTCATCTGCCCTACATCAAGCTCTAATCACCTTCATTGCAGTGTTTGTACTGATCTTACTGAGCAGTTTTCATTAACTTGTACCGTTTGCCGGAGAGCTTCAGACGAAGGCAACAGCGAACCCAGTTATCACCGTATAAAGCGATGTTTCGAGGACTATGACTACAGTTTTGAGTAGCTAGGTGAGCTTATTCTGAGCTGCCTAGACATGGATAACTTTACCCTGTCGTAGATAGAACCAAACGATCGAAGCCCATGAGCCTACGAGTAGTAAGTGATTAGAGTGAGTAAGAGCAGTCAACAACCACTCACCTGTAAGGGTAACGGGTATATTGTGATTATTTTTCAGGAGGCGTGTATGCGCAAATTATTTGTTTCTTGCTGTTTCGGAATTTTGTTTTTAAGCGCAGGAGCTCTTGCTGTTTTCCCAGATAACCCTGCAAATGAGCATGATATGAGGAAAGCTCTTGAATCCTTATGGTGGAGTATACATATGGATGAGCTATCTAAGCATAATATAAGCTTAAGCCCCGTGAGTCAGGATAATTGGCAATTAACATCACGCTCGTATTTGAGCACGAATCCGTTAGATCCTTTCTTAGGCAGGCTCTATAAAGATACGCTACCCGCGGTAATTAGAGCTACACTTGAGCTCAGTGCAGATATATCATCTATATATCCATCATCGGAAAGCACGCTGGTTTCAAAGTTAGATCTTAGTGACCACAACATAGTTAAAAATATTCCAACTTTACAAAAAAGTCAACCGCGTGAGACCGTGGCATCACAATACTCAAGCTCTGAGGTCAGTACTTGTAGAAATGCTGGTATGATAAGTAATAGTGAGTTAGACGAAAAGAAAATCAATCTTGCTATAAAAGCTTTTTTACTTCTAAATATCTACCTTAGATCATCATTATTCATTATTTATCATGAAAAACGTACTGAATTCAGAGATAATAACCTTACTTGTTTTACGAAGTACACTCATATCTTTTTTGATTTATTAACATTAGGTGGATTTGATGAACTTGTGTGTGATACGAACCCTGTGATGAATATGAGAGAGTTTGTGTATTTTATCCAATACGGAAACTTTGGCAGTAAAGGTATAAGTATCATGGAATCAATGATGGATCATTCTGTAATGAATAGCATCCTTAACTGTTTATTTGAATATCTATTTCCTACCGATACGCAATCAGTATGGACTTCTGCAACATCTTCTTATTTTACCTTTGATATTTTAAATGGCGCACATGAACAGTGGGCAGATTTAATGGAAAACGAGAGTAGCCGTGACAAATATATCCTGGATATTCTACAAAAGTCTGCAAGTCTTGATAAAAAAACAATTAACAAAGTACCAGATGATTTAAAAGCAACATTCAATACATTGGCGCAATTCTCTTTAGTAGAGTGTAGCGTTGAGATGGTATCTATTCGTCAAGAAATAGAAAAGTGTGCTTCTGAATATTTAACTTGCAAAATAGAAACTTATAATATTCAACATCCTGATAATAAATTGCAAGTAACAAATGCATCGCCATCAATTAATGTTAGCCAGTATGCTGCCAACATTCTTAGCATAAAAAGCCAGTCTAATCAACAACAACAATTAGGCAGCCGCAGTGTAAGCCATCAGATAAAGGAGCTAACTGAACGATGCGGTTTAGACGTTCAAAATCTCGAAGCTACGCCGGAGATATTGCTCGATTTTGGTGGATATTCATATGGTAATATAACAGATGTTGGTAATGGTGATTTTGCAGAACAACTTTTACAATATATAATAATTAACGATTATTGTGCCAAATCTGATGATAAAACCTTAATCGTACCAGTAACCAAGGAGGCTCGATCGGCGTATTTGCTGGCTTTAACAAACTTTATAAACTGGCGAAAATTTACAACCATCCAACTCCAACAGAGACAAGGTGCAACACAACCTAAGTGGGAGGATGTATTTTCGTTATCTAGTAATTTAGAAAGGATTATTTTTGCAGAAAACTCACCATCTCACATTACATTGGTTCAAAATGCTAATAACGGCACGCTAGTAGATAATACTAGAATTGTTCCGCCAGCTCATAGAGCATCCTCTATTCGGTTGCTGACAAAAAACATGAAGATAATTATGGACGCAATAGTTGATAATGTAGCTGATAAAGGTAATTCTTTTCCTAGGCAATGTGATCGCGTTGTGCTAAGTAAAGAAGATTTAAATATAACAAGCATGATATACTTATCAGGTGCAGCTTGTTCATTCGCCGGAGTTGCCAGAATCCCTAAACCTCCTTTGCCAACAGATGGTATCTCCAGTTATACTCAAAAAGAATACTTTATTCATCTCCTATCGAAATATGCGACAGATTATCTCAATATATTTGCAAATAATGATGCTGAAGATGACGATAATTATTTTCATGGCTCCATATTAGGTGATGTCGATCTGGAAATAAAACTACAAGCAAGCAATGTTATTCAAAACAATTGGCTTTCATCTGATTCTGATGTAAATGCAGCTATATTTAATCGGTGGTGGCAGAAACTGGAAATTGATCAGATGCCCTGCGAACCTATTTATAAATACATTGCTTTTTGCTCACATATTACTAAGCTCTCTACACTTGAGACAGATGACAGCTTATTTCCGGAACTAAAATACGTTCCACAAATTAAATCAGGTATAGAGCTATCCATGGTATGCGCATTTGCGGCAACTATGTTTGCAGACTGGAATATTCACTCCGCAGGGCTAGAATACACGCATATGCAAGAAGACTGGCAGGTGTATGTTGCCCTCGCTAACACATTAATTAGCACCGTGCATGGGAAGCTAGATACCAAACCGGACTTAGACACAATAGATTCATTATTCCAAAACCACCCAGTACCAGATGAATGGATTGATATGATGACTATACCTAGTCAATCAATAAAAGCAAAAAATCAAGCTTATTTATTGCTTCTTTGCTCCATTTATTGGAAGAAAGGTTTTCAACCAGTAGTTGATTTAATGAAAAGTTTGAGTATTCAGGCATCCTTTCCTTCTATTTGATAATGTACAAAGATGCCGCGGTAAGGTAACGCAGTTAGCCACACGGCATCTTCAAGTACGAAGAACTGCTACCAAAACGAAACTGGTAAATATAAGTTTCTCACCACTGTCGCTTAGTAGTTCTAAGCAGTCATGGTGAGTAAGCTCCAGCAAAAAGTAGAAATTTCAAAAGTAACAGGTGTATGCATTCCCCTTGAAAAGCGCTGGGTTGTTGACTGCTCGCGCTCTAATCTCGGCTATGCGTAGAATCATAGTGACTGGTTCGTTTATAGTCTACCTACACCGTCAATGGTAGCTGCTATAGGCGAGTTAAGCAGGACTGTTCTGGTTCCAGATATTTTGTCTTGCCATCTTTTTTGTTCTGGATCTATTTTCATCCATATTACTACTAGCAGCCCAAAAGTTATCGCAGGAATGGCCACAAGGCATCTAATTAATGTTTGAGTAATGGTTATTGGTTGTTGATTACCATTAATAATGTAAATACGCCAAGTTAGCATCCCAGGTGTTTGCCCTTTTTTTCTTCAGCACATTCAGAAAAACGCAAATATCACTAATATCACCATTAAATAAAAAATATGGTTATCTAGCGTGTAATCTTGATCGGTCATTTTCCTTAATTGGGCTGCACCATAGATGGTTATCTGTATTCCTAAATTAATAAACCCGACAACTACCATTATTGCCGTCACTAGTAATGAGTCATAAACCATTGAGGCCAAACGACGCCACAGCGGCGCTGGGGTAGGTGGCATGATCTGTACGTTTAAAGTCATGGGAGTTCTTCTTCATCTAAATTTAATATATAGCAAATAACCAAAGTCGGTACGGTATTTGTCAATATAGTTATCGTCTCAATTAAAGAGTCTTTCTTAGGTTTATCCAATACAGGATTGTCTGGATTAAACCAGCCTGAGTGGGTCAAATACCAATTTCTTGTTGGCTTCTTACCGCAGAGTTCAGGGGTTCTCTATTAGTCGGATTTAATGAAAGAGTTTAATTTTTATAATCTACCTGGAGTGTCTGGTGATAATGCTGTGTGTTTTCACAATATGCTAAAAAACACATGACAACATAATTGTGATTTATTTTTCATCGGAAGATATACGGGAGCTATCTTTCTGTTAAGTGTAAAGATTTAGAGTATGAAGTCGATAGACAAATAAGTCTATTGGTCTTTGGTTGGTGATTTTATGGAAAAAAATAAATTCAGAAAGAAAATATCTTTAGCTTTAACATCAGTGATTATTTTTAGTTCAATGTTGATAGTATTTACTAGTCGGGAGACGTATTCAAGTGATGGTTTTAAATCTACTATTGATTTGCTAGATTTTAGTCTTCAGGAACTGATGGTTTTGCAAGTGACGTCTGTTACTAGGAGATCTCAGCGGCAGTTTGATGCTGCCGCAGCAATTTATACTATTACTCATGATGATATTAAGCAGCTTGGTATAACTTCAATCCCTGAGGCGTTGAGAATGGTGCCAGGGATGCAGGTAGCAAAATTGAATGGTAGTACTTGGTCTGTCAGCGCCCGAGGTTTTAATTATGTATATGCTAACAAGCTATTGGTGTTGATTGACGGTCGTACGGTGTATGCCCCGCTTTTCTCCGGAGTGAACTGGGATTCCCAAAATATTCTGATGGATGATATTGACCGAATAGAAGTGATTAGAGGTCCTGGTGCGGCTATGTGGGGAACAAATGCTGTTAATGGAGTTGTTAATGTTATTACCAAAAGTGCTGAAGATACTGGTGGTGGGTTAGTCGTGGTTAGTGGAGGGACGCAAGAGCGACTCGCTGGTGCGTTTCGTTATGGTGCTGAAGTGGGTGAGGATGGATATCTTCGAGGTTATGTACAAAAATTTGACCGGGCTGCTCAGAACAAAAAGGATGGTAGTTCAGCTCATGATGGATGGTCTATGAAGCAGACCGGTTTTCGTTTAGATTATTATTTTCCAAATAGCGATGGATTGACTATTCAGGGTGATCTTTACGAGGCGACAACAAAGCCTCCCTATTATGTTTATGATCAGGAAGGGTTACAGAATAAATTTGTCAACATCAATAATGATAGACCGCAGGGGGGCGCTAATTTACTGGCTCGATATCACGGTAAGCTGGGAAGCGGGGACATGATGCTGCAAAGTTATCTTGAGTATTATGCTAGTGATGACCTTCGGTTAAATGAAAAAAGACAGACTTGGGATATAGAGTTTCAGTATGGTTTGGAGTGGCGAGAGAATCATTATTTTCTTTGGGGTGGGAATTATCGAGTTGATTGGTATGACTTGGATGATAAAAATAAAAGATATCTCACCCTTGAACAGAATAATTTTAATGAGGAAGTGTATAGTTTTTTTATTCAGGAATCTTTTAAGTATACAAGGAATCTTGAGTTTACCTTTGATGGTCGTATGGAAAGTAGTCGTTCTGGTAAGGTGTTTCAACCAAGTGCGCGTTTCTCTTGGAGACCTGATAATAAAACAACAGTTTGGGGTGCTGTTTCTAAAGCTGTTAAAACACCATCTTTGTCAGAAACCAGTGTCCAAGTTGGTGGTTTGAGTTATATTGGACAAATGAAAATTCTTAATACGCCCCATGATACGATGTTTAATGTTAATGGAAATCCAGATTTAAAGCCTGAAAAGCTTACAGCATTTGATGTTGGCTTTCGTAGGCAGCTCAACAAAGATGTTTCAATAGATGTTGCTGGATTTTGGAATTTTTATAAAGATGTAACCATTTTTGAATATTCAACAGTGTGCCAAAAAGGTTTTGTTGCTCTTAATAGTACAACACAGTTCTCATTGTGCTTTGATCCTTTAAATCCACCACCTATCATGGGGGGAGAAGGGCCGTTGGGGTACCCTACTGTTCTTGGCAATAATATGGAAGTAATGACTGATGGTTTGGAGTTATCCGTGGATTGGCGAGTAGAAGATTGGTGGCGGTTAAGGTTAAACTATGGGTATATTAATGTTAATGCCACGGCTAATAGTTCAGTACAAAAAGGGTACGGAGCACCAAACGAACTGCTGGTTGAAGGTTCTGCAGCAGAGCATACGTTTAATGTGTTTTCTTTTATGAGCCTGCCTGATCAATGGTCGTTGAATATCTGGTTGAAATTCATGGATAATCTTGATAACGATCTTTACAATATTAATAATGTCAGACAAACTATGAATCTGGATGTTAAAGTAACAAAAATATTGCAGCCTGGACTTGAGCTATCATTAGTAGGGCAAAATTTGCTGCATGCTAATCAGTTGCAGTTTTATGATATTTTTACAGGGCAAACTGCAACTGCAGTAACACGTTCAGCTTATTTTCAGATTCGTTGGACATTTTAATGGAGGAGGTGAATGTGAAAAAAATAAAGTTCATTAAATCTATGAAGATGACAACGTTAATATTGTTTCTCCTTGGGTCTAACTGGATCATGGCATCCTCGGATAGTAGAGTTAAAGCAGCTATTATTTTTAAATTAACTTATTTTGTTTATTGGTCTGAAATAAAAGGGGCTGGAAGTGTGCTTGATCTCTGCGTTTTGGGTGATGATTCTCTTTATTCAGAGCTAAAAACGACACAGGGGAAGTTATCAAAAGGTAGTAAAGTTAACGTTAGGAAGATTGAGAATATACAGCAGAGTTACGATCATTGTGAAATGGTATTTATTGGAAATAATTTTTCCATGCCAACATCCTTGGTGGTAGAAAAGCTTAAAAAATCTTCAGTGCTTCTCGTTAGTGATCGTGCAGGTTTCGTTAAAGATGGAGGTATGCTGCAAATAATAGATAGGGGAGGTCGCATTCGTTTTACTGTTAATATGCAGCCTATAAAGGCTTCTGGCCTCAGTATTAGCTCCCAATTCTTAAGCTTGGCAAAGGTGATTATGTAAGGTGTGTGAAGCTTCTAGATGTTATTGTTAACGCAATGAGTTTATCGGTCTTCTATACCTGTCGCCTTTGAAATTGCTACTTTACTTCTTCAAATAGGGTGGGTATTGGCTCTACTTCAGGATTATAGCAAGATTGTGATATGCCATTCCTTTCCCTCCCAATACCTTCTGGTAAGTGATAAGTTTTGGTCAAAAATCAATATGCAGGCCAATCATTGGGCCACTGATACATTCGCTCTCTTTGGTTCCATTGACGTCATCAAGGGTAAGGTGATATTCTCGGTAGCTAACCTGCAGTGTTATACCAATAAGCGGATTGAACCTGACGCCGAAATGGGCATCAATAAAAGATGAGCTATTACTCTTTCCTACTCCAAGGTTGCCATAAAATGAAAATGTGCTGTCAGTAAGCAATTCTACTTCTGATCTGGCCATAGGTAATGTGTCATGGAAAGATTGGTTATAAACTTGGCCATTTACTAGTTGACGAGCTCCTGCACCAATATCTAACGATAGTGTTCCATTATCTAATATCTCGTAGTAACCAAAAAGGTCATAGGTATCTAACTGGAACTTATCATGGTTGTCAATTTTGATGGAGCTAAAGCCGATATTGGGCACTATGGGGAGTGAATGTTCAATTCTGATATATGCATTATGGGCATCCCCATGACTGGCTGTTTTCCAGAAATTGTAGCCGGCTTTTGCGCCGATCATATCACTGTAAGAGTTGGCCGTGGCAATTAGTACTAATGATGTAACAAGTGCAATCTTTTTCATAGGTCTCATCGGTGTAAAAACTATAATATGATAACTGGCATATTTGAGGAGGCAGTATATCTTCTCAGCATGCAACTAAGGTATAGTCTAATGGATATTGTTAGTTAACTCCAGCTAGGAATCTTATAAATATACTAATCTCTATTGAAGTTGAGAGTAGGCGATAAGCTAGATAATCCTAGGGTATTTAAGGATAGTAGGTGATTTTTGTTAGGCGACGTGGTGATAATCTCAAGTGTTCTAGAGGAGTCGTCGTATATATGTGGGCTAGAGGTTTGTTTATCTGTGTTTATAGTTGAGCCAGCAAGGTGGGCAGTTGCTATTATATATTATCCTTCATTAGTCATAGAATGTCTGTATTATCGCATGGCTAGGGGCGTATTCGCTGGTTCTCTATGGTAGGGACGCTTAATGGTAAATGCTGTGATGAGCAATAAGAAAGAAATAAGTATAGACAGTACAGGAATTGTGGATGATTCCACGTCCAAAGACCTGGTTGCAGGTGTGCTGGTGAGCGATTTAATATCACTGCGATTGCGGGAAGGTATTATATTGTTGTTGGTACTGCTGGCGGGTTATCTGACTCTTTCATTATATAGCTATGAAATAAATGATCCAGCATGGTCTTATGTAGGTCCTGAGCTAGCTATAGGTAATGGTGGAGGTAGGGTTGGTGCTTGGTTTGCAGATCTATTGTTTTTGCTGTTTGGTTTTTTTTCCTGGTTATTTCCTTGGGTTGTTGGTCTCAAAGTTTTGCGATTATTCCGGCATCGTTACGTGCCTTGGGTGTGGCAACCTTGGGTAATGATCATGGATGGTGTGGGTTTTTTGCTAACTCTTTTTTGTGGAGCGGCTCTGATATCACTGCACTACAATTTTATAGGAACTGAACTACCTGCTGGTAGTGGCGGTCTTGTTGGTTCTGTAATAATTCAGCAATGTCTGCCTGTTTTTAATGTCACGGGTAGTACATTGTTGTTTATGGCATTCTTTCTCATGGGCACCACTGTGGTTATGGACTTGTCTTGGTTCAGACTTATGGATGATATCGGTTATATTTGTTTGCTGAGCTTGTCTTTTTTACGGCGTCATGGGTTAAAGTTATCAAAAATATGTGTTGTGTTATGTATGAACTGGAAGGAACAATACATTAGTTATCGGAGACATAAAAAAGATTTGCTGCGCGTTAAAGCAAATCGTTGCTTTACGAGTAAATCTGCTGAGATGCCTTCTTTGTTAATGCCTGTAATGGCACCTGCTTCTCCGTTAGAAAACCTGGTGGCTGTAAAAAAAGACGTTAATCAGGAGAAAAAAACACCTTTTGTTGGCACCCTTCCTGAAGATGGTCGTCCTGAAGTTGGTCTTCTTGATCCGGTTCAAAATAAGACAGTTGGTATTAATCACGAAGCCCTAACATTAGTATCTAATCAGCTTGAATTAAAGCTTAAGGATTTTGGTGTAGAGATCAAAGTAGTAGCAGTTCATCCAGGACCAGTGATTACCCGTTATGAAATACAACCGGCGGCTGGGGTGAAAGCAAGCCGGATTACTAGTTTGGCACGGGATCTTGCTCGTTCTCTAGCTGTTATTAGTGTTAGGGTGGTTGAAGTTATTCCCAATAAGTCGGTGATGGGTATTGAAATCCCAAATGGTAATAGGGAAACAGTATTTTTTAGTGAGTTAATTGCCTCAAAGATATTCATGGATGCCAGTTCATCTTTGAGCTTAGCGTTAGGGCATGATATTGGAGGACTGCCGGTGGTAGTAGATTTGGCAAAAATGCCACATTTGCTGGTAGCGGGCACCACTGGTTCTGGTAAGTCTGTTGGTGTTAATGCTATGTTGTTATCACTATTATTTAAGTCTGGACCGGAACAGGTTAGGTTAATTCTGATTGACCCTAAAATGCTGGAGTTATCAATTTATGATGGCATTCCCCATTTATTAACGCCGGTTGTAACCGATATGAAAGAAGCTGCCAACGCATTACGTTGGTGTGTGGCAGAAATGGAGCGACGTTATAAGCTGATGGCGTCAATGGGAGTTCGACATATTTCTGGTTATAACCTCAAGATTCAAGAAGGTATAAGCGCAGGAAAGCCGGTGGTGGACCCTTTTTACCATTCTGTTTCCGAGGATGACAAGGCCCCAGTTCTGGAGAGGTTGCCTTGTATTGTGGTTGTTATTGATGAGTTTGCTGACATGATGATGATTGTTGGCAAAAAGGTTGAAGAGCTGATCGCTAGAATCGCTCAGAAGGCTCGAGCGGCTGGTATTCATCTGATTTTGGCTACTCAGAGGCCGTCGGTTGATGTTATAACTGGGTTGATAAAAGCAAATGTGCCGACCAGAATAAGCTTTCAGGTATCCAGTAAAATTGATTCAAGAACTATTATTGATCAGGGAGGTGCTGAGCAATTGCTTGGGCATGGTGATATGCTGTACTTGCCGCCGGGTACTAGTGTGCCGATTAGAGTACATGGTGCTTTTGTTGGTGATGATGAAGTTCATAGAGTAGTTGCAGACTGGAAGCGTAGGGGGGAGCCCCGTTATGTAGAAGAAATATTAGCTGGTGCCAGTGACTCTGAAGGTGGTGCTTTAAACGAAGGGCTAGGGGCTGATAGTGAACAGGATTCTCTTTACGATGAAGCGGTGGCCTGTGTTACTGAAACTCGTAAAGCGTCCATTTCTTTTGTTCAACGCAAACTAAAAATTGGTTATAACCGTTCAGCACGAATGATTGAAGCAATGGAGGTTGCGGGAGTGGTCAGTACTATGGCTTCGAATGGTAATAGGGAAGTGCTGGCGCCACCACCTCCAAAGCGTTGAAAACATGAAAATTGTGCATTATACCAACGCTCTTGAAAGGTGAGGTTGTTAGCTGCTCTCTCACCCCAAACACTCGCTACGCCTAGGCTCATGGGCTTCACTCATTTGTCGCCTACCCCACCCAGCCTAGAATGGTAATGGGTGTAGTTGTAATTTATTCACACATTCAATGGAAGCGGATATAAATATGCTGATACAGCAAACTGTTGCTATCGTGATCATTATACTGTACTGCCAGGCCGTTGGCGGGATGGATGTTCCTACTACATCGTTGGTTACAGCTGATAAGGTGTCGGGTAATGCTGTGGCAAATAATAGTGGCAAGGTGAAGGCTGATCTAGGTATGCGTGATGAAAAAGCGGCGAAATTGCTGCTGCAAAAACTCAAATCAATTAAAACCCTTAAGGCCGCTGTTAGCCAACAGGCAGTGATAAATAAAGAGCGCAAGCAAACGTTGACAGGAATATTGCAGATTAAGCGACCAGGCATGTTTGTTTGGAGTGTGGAGAAACCTTACCAGCAAGAATTTCTTGTTAGAAATGGTAAGAGTTGGAATATTGATCATGATTTAATGCAGGTGATAATTCAAAAGCAAGAAAATGGATATGAGAATACTCCGGTACAGTTGCTTAGTGGCAATATTGATGTATTTTTGAAAGATTACAATGTTGTGTTGACTGAATTGCACAAGATTCAGACCTATAGTTTGCGCCCATCTGGAGATAAATCTTTGTTTGAATTATTGGAGATAAATTTTAAATGGAATGAGAATACTAAAGTAGATGAACTGATCGGATTTGTTATGATCGACACTATGGGAGGTACTAGCAGTTTTGATTTAAGCAAGGTAACGATTAATGAAATAATCAGTGATTCGACGTTTCAGGCTAAATATCCTAAAGAGTATGATGTGATTGATGAGACTGCGGCTATTAAAGTTGGACGATAGAATTATTATTGACGGATTGGGCAAAAACATCAGCAGATCAGTAAGTCGTGACGTATGCATTGGTCGATTTAATTACATTGAGACCTTTGCACGAAACACAGGGAAACCATGTTGATAATCTGGAATAATAGATTGCAAGCAAGACGCGGAAACCACTAAAATGACAATGGCCTGGAAAAATCTTACACAACGTAGCTTGGCCGACGCCATGCTGATCGAGCACGATGCAGTCAAAGAACTGGATGCGTGCACGAACTTATCGATTGGTCACGGTTAGAGCAGCGGCTGTCACAAATTCATTCCAAAGCGCGTGGCGAGAAGGCTCGGCCTCCACTAATGATGTTTAAAGCGCTGCTGCTGCAAAGCTGGTACAAGCTCAGTGATCTTGCACTGGAAAAACAGCTGGCGCGAGATTTGTTATTTCGCCGTTTTACCGGGCTGGATATTTCTGAGTCTGTGCCGGATCACTCGACGTTTTGGCGGTTTAGACAGAAACTGGACACGCTATGTTTAATGGACGGATTCTCAGCGAGATCAATGCCCAGCTTAGTGAGCAATGGCTTTATACCCGTCGCCTTTCAAGTTGCTACGTTGTTGGCTGCGTTCGCTCACCCCGATCACCTACTACTTGTAGGCTCACTGGGCTTCGCGTACTTGCTGCCTAGTAGCAATTTGAAATGCTTTGGGTATATATCAAATCGGGATAAGTCAGTATTGTCGATGCCAGTGTGATTGAGGCCAAGCAATGTCGCCCCAACAAAAACAAGCATGGTGATAATAAAGCATCACTGGGAAGTAAGGTTAGTAGTAGTTTTGATGTGTAAGACAAGCCAGTCACAATCTGCAAATATGTTAATGTCTCTTTTATTCAATCAGAACATTAGTGGAAAGGCTACGCAGCAAGGCCATTACACACTGTGCAATGAAGATGATCCGAGCTTGATGCAGGGAAGCACTAAAATCAGTGTATAAAAAAATGATTTGATGTTCAACGCCTTAGAAAGCTTCGTAATGGCTGACAAAACTTGGAAAGTTCAATTACCGTGACCAAAGTCGTTGGTTATACTGAGGTCTCGAGATATTATCGCTATTACCGCTTAAGCGTCAGTGGAAGAACGGTAGTGTGTATTTATGATAATTAAAAATTTAAAATGTGAATAGGCGATAAGCTGGGAAAGCCCATAAATCTAAGAATGATAAGTGATTGAATGAGTAGGAGTGCTATCCACAATCTGACTGTTTGAACAGTAATTGATATAACTTATATTAGTCATGAGTCGTATGTGTTCACCAATTATCAGGGCGGGTGTTTTGAAATTAAAATCTTTTCTTGGCCGAGAATTAAGCCGCATCAATGCTCGCTTCACCTCTATCTGACCGAACTTCTTGAAGTCTGTATTCCTTGGAAAATACTATGGCCAGCTGCGACAACTTTTCTCGAAGCAAATAAAGATTGGCCGTTTGCCGACAAATGGAATAAATTAGGATTAACGTTCAATCAACACGCATCGTGACCAATCTTCAACTACTTTAATCATACTGAGTCTTTATCAGGAAAGCACTTGTAACTACAACTAAAGATAAAGTTATCATAGTTTGCCACTATAACCTTACAAGGCGGATTCAAATCTGAAGTGCATCACTTGACTAGGCAGAAGAAAGGGCCAGCTGAAGGTAAATATTATCGGTGGAGGCTTGCTTTGCGCACCCCTACAGCTCTTGGTAGCGATGGTTAAATGAGAGCATCAATGGCTTGCTACGACAATATTCTCGTTAAATACTTGTTGCCATTAGTGATATGATTTCGTAATATATATCTTCAGCATAATGCCAATCCGATACTTACTTGAAAAGAGCATTCATCTCAATCACTTGCTACTAGGAGCATGTGTTAGTTCTTTTATCTTGTGCAGAGTATAGGTTGTGATGTATTTTTGTTTTTAATTCAAACTTCTTTGAAATTTGCCATAATTTTGGTTAATATGCTGAGTTCGTGATCGCTTACAATTTAGATGGAGTAAATTTTTTTAGCGGTTGGTGATTACTATGGATTCTTTTGTTAAAGAAAGGTTGTTAATAGTGAAAATTGTTTTTTTAAGTATCTATGTTTTTTTGAGAAACGGGATGGATAAGTTATGCCATTTCTATAAAAACATTCATAATGTGTTATCTGGTATGTTTCTTCTGTTAATGTTGGTTTTTTGCCAGCAGGTTTTCTCTGTTGTTGAAGATGAATGCAATAAAGAATATGAATCAATAGAAAGTAAAAAAAGTCGCTTAAAAGCCATGTTTTTTGATAATATTATGCATGCTTATTCTTGTTGGAGTAGTGATAATAATGCAAAAACTGCTGTTATGGGCTCTACAGGTATAAAAATGCTTAATGGAGAGAGTTGTTTAAATAATGTTAGTGATATTGATATCGTTGCAAGAGATAAGGAAGGAGCTGCCAGCCTCATAACTTATTTAAATACGGCGATACAAAGTGCTATGTATTCTATTAAGGACGATAGTCTTAAAAACTTAGTAGCAACGGGTTGTCGTCTTATATGGGGTAATAAAGAGCTATCAGATAAAGCACCAGAATGCGGAAAAATCACTATGTTTGACATTGAGTCCGATGAGCCTTTTGCTGCAGTGGATGTTGTAGTAAAAGACTTTGGTGAAAATGATTTTACGTATGTTACATGTGAGTATGATTTCCAACCTGGATGTAAAATTGAAGATAAAGACAAGGTATCAGTTTGTGTGCTAACTTCATTGAGTTATGCGACAATAGATGTTTGTTCAATGAAAAGTCAGCTGGAATATTTTCAAGAAGATAAAAGTGATGTAGAAAAAACATCAGAAGGTTTTCTGAAGGAAGTGATATACTCGTGTCAAAATTTACATAAAATAAAAAAACGATTTCCTTACTATAAACAAATAAAAAAAGAAAATAGCTGTGATGCACAGCTTATGGAGAAAATAGATGAGGTAAGTAGTTCTTATGGTGGTTTATTACGTGAAATAAATAGGCAGCCTAAGATAATTGAAATAATCCACAAAAAGGCTTTCGACTTTAATTATTCGTTAGGTGAAAGCAGTGGCTTGTGCCGCTCGCTAACGCATGCTGAATGGGTGAATATATTAGGAGGGGGGTTTTTTGTAAAGGATAGTTGTTCGGACGAGGATGGTATTCCTTTTTCTATATCTGATGTTATTAACGCAAACGATATTAGTAAGGAATGTTTTTTAAATGCGGAAAAAAAACTTCAAGTTAAGGAAGTGGATGCTATAAGAGATTCTGTAACTCCAGAGGTAGTAAATTCTTTTGTTAGACAATGGATTGATAAGGTGATATTCACTATGTTTAATGACGAAGGTAATAGTTGTCAGGAGCTCAGTTCTTTGGATTTATCTCATGATGTAACCGATTGTATTATGTGTAATAAAAGAATAAAGTCACCTGCTCTGACGAAAGAGCTTAAACAATTTTTTTCAGAGAAAAACCCTTTTGTCATTTTGGCATTATCAACAGGAATGCCATTTGTTATTTTTTCTTCTAAAAATAATGAAGAAAAGGTATCTGCAGAATTATGTGATAAGGATTATGCTTGGAATAAATGGCCCATTTTGATGAGAATTCTTGAAAAGGCTGGGTTTTTTATATCAGCAGAAAATACTAGGTTTAAAGATGTGATGTTTTTTGCTGAATCGGAAAAAAATAGTTATTATTTATGTGTGGAAAAATTTTCTAGAGCAAAATGCATGTGCCCTCTATTAATAGCAGAGGATCTCTTGTTGGATGTAGGAGCGTTTGAACTTGGAGATTATAAGGTAGAATTGTCTGAAAATACTATTCCTAATCGCCATGCAATGGCTACGATGACAAATGTCAGTTCGTTGGATGAAAAAACAACTAAAGGAAATGATTGTAACGAATATATGCAGTTAGTGGAAAAGTGTGGCTTCATATGTCTCGGTCAAGGTAATGAAGTAATGAGTAATACTAATAAGCAACAAAAAGTTCATGTTGATAAAGGAAGAAGTAATAATAAACCAAAGTCAGACATAAATAAAGATAATTATATATCATCAGATGCAGATATATCAAGCATGTTAAAAACAGCATTATTAAGTGTAAGTCTGGATGAAGAAGTGGACGTATTAGTAAAAGCGCTGAGTGATATCTCGCTTGGTAATGGAAGTGACGATGTTGTTATGATTGAATCTCCGTTGCTAGAACAGAATACGAAAAAGCAACAAAAAAGAAAACATGATAATAATACAAATAAAGTAAATAAGCTAATGAAAACTGTTTTGGACACTGTTAACGAACATGGTCAGCAAGATCAACGCGTGACTGTTAACGTTAATAAATGTAGCAGTGTTATGAAAGAATTAAGTTGTGCTGATAAACTTGGTTGTCCTTTGGCACCACTCATTATTGGTGTCTATCAAATGACCAAGCTAGATGATAAAGATATTTATAATAAGGATGTATCAAATATAATTAAATACTTTATAAAAGCAGCTGTTAGAAGTAATATGCAGGGGGTAGCTTGTCTTTACTGGCTGGCTGAAGTTACAGGTAGTTCTGAAGCGTTTAGTTCTAGTATTTCTCTTTCAACAATATTTAATAAATGTTTTTCAAATAAAATAGTTCCGTTAAATTTTATATGGCCGCAGAAGGAAAGTAGTCGCTTAACTAAAGCATATGATATTTCTTTGCCTCTTCTTCTCGGAAGGTGTAGCTCGCAAGGAAATATTGCTGATACATGTAAAGTATTGAGTGAAGCATATCATAGGTACGGTGAATTAGGGTGGGTTTTGTCTGAATGGGAGCTTGATCAGAGTGCAAGTCTAGTTGATAATATCTCTTACGCATCATATTTGGCTTTTTTTTATTTATATAATGGTGATAAGAAAAAATCATTTCTAGAGTTCAGAAAGGCCGCTTATTCATATGCATGGTTGGCAGGAAAAACTGATGATATGTCAATGATTCCCAACATCACAAAAGCAGCAGGGTGGGCTTCTATGTATCATGTTATTAATTGTGAAAATGATAGTGGTGGAGATGAGAATTATTTTAGTTTTTATTTAGGTAAGGAACGTAACTTTTTTGATCTCTTGTGGGCCTTGAAAAGCATAGTGTGTGGTAATATAACGTCACCTGTTTTTCATTTAGCCAGCAGAATATATTATTTTAATGTTAAAAAAAATGAAGGTGTTGTATTTGGTAATAGCGATGAGTTAGAAAATGAAATGATTGAACGGAATGGTTTTTTTGATTGTAATTTATTTAAACAGTATCAATGTTATGTTGCAGCGGATAGATTAAAGCTAAGTACACCTAGTCTTGGTGTGGGAAGTAATGTACATGGTAATTCAAGGAAAGGGCGTAAGGAAGCGCAAGGGCATGTAGATCATAGTACTCATAAGCTTTCTTATAAAGGAAAAAAAGGATCACAAAAAAAGAAACGTGGTATAACTGATAGTGAAACTAGCGTGCATCTCAAGTGGTTTGGTTCTAAAGCAGTGAAGTATGCCTCATTACTCAACAAAATTTATAAGGATGACAAGAAACATGAGAAAAATGGTGAATTAAATAGTGATTTATATAAAAAAACAGATGAAAAGTTCATCGGAATGTTTAATGATCTTGTCAGCGACTTGAGTATTGTTTACTTGATGAATAATCCTGCTAGTATGAAAAATGTGTCTATTATGTTTTATAAGTTATTATTCAAATATTTTCCAAGGATGATTAAATATAATACCTGTCATAAATTTGATAATTATACGGGGGGAAAAGTATTGGAATTGGTTTCGATGGTTTTTAAAGAGGATGGGAGCTTTGACTCTTTTCTTGAAGAAGGTACTTTTAATACTTTGGTTTTTAAGTGCTATTGTTTGGTTTTGTTGAATCCTGGTAATTACGAAAATATTAATACAGATATGCAGGTTAGGTTGATAAAAAGCTTGCTAGTTAACATGCGGCCTTTTGCAAAAACTCTTGGAGTGGATATGAATAAAGTCAATGGAGAGGATGTCCAGCGTGTGCTAAGTGGGCAAGTTGTTAAGTTATTTTACGCTGTTATTGATTATGTGGATGATAGAGAGCTTTTTTTATTGGTGATTGATGTTGTTTGCCAAGTAATTATTGTGCGTGGTTGTGAGGACCTACTATCGAAAGCCTTATTTAGCTATTTTATTAGAGTGGAAAATGATATTGACTCAGGTAATAGAGAAAATGCTTATAAAGAGGTGGAAAAATATCTTATGCATGCTAATGACACGGGGAGGATTGGGGAAGAGATTTGTAGCGCATGGAGAAGATTAGCGATATATCCATACCAGTGTGCAAGAGTAAAAATTGCCGAGGAGAAAGAATGCTCTGCAAATCTTTCAGCTCAGGATCTTATACAGGAAGAGGAGAGAGAGAAGATTGAAATGGAACGGAAGCATAGATATAAACAAGATGCTATTTTGCGTATGCTGAATGGTAATATATGTAGAGTAACCAAAGGAGTGGAAGAATGTTCACATACGAGATCGTTTGTAATAGATGAGAGAGATGGTCAAGCGTCTTTACAGTCAGGAGAAGGTAGCAATAGCGGCAATGAAGAAAATAAGGTGCTTACGGGTTTGTATGAAAAGATATCAAATAAAGACTTTAAAGGTGCATTCGACGGATTTTGTAAATGCGAAGGTGATGACACAGCCAAGTCAGGTGGAGTTAAGGGTGTTCATTGGGCAAGAATAAATATTTTGAAGTTTGAATGCCTTATAGAGTTGGTTAAGTATAACTGCTCGACTTTTAAATGCTCATATAGTCACTATAAAACTACTGAAGCATATCTCAGAAAGTTTAAATCGGCGGAAGAATCCGATAGACTTCCAGTTGATGTTTCAGCGGAACAATTGAAAGATTCGTATACTAAACTGCTACCAATAATATCTGATCTTAAGGCAAAAGACGGTAAGCTAGAGCAAGCAATAAAGTATGCGAATATGGCCGAAAATACCCTGCGTAGACTGGATGAAAAGGAGGGGAATGAACTGGAGTTGTTATTTCTACAGAAAGCTCAGTTAAATGATAGCATAGTTAATATAGGTAAATCTTGTCAAAATATATCTGATATCTTAGTTATCAGAAAGAAAATACTTAAGAATATAAGAGATAAAAATATGGATTGTGGTGTTGAAAAAAAGCGTACTATTACAATAGACGCAAACAGTTTTCTTGTAGAGTGTAAAGATGCTGTTAGGTGTTTGGAAAAATTAAAAAAAGACTTGTTGGTCCTTATAAATGTGGATGGCTCAAATTAAGTATGCACTACTATTATACCATATTTAATTTAAGGTGTTATTAGGCGATAAACCCATGAGTCTACGTGTAGTAGGCTCATGGAGGTTCGATTGTTGGTTGCATTCTCATCACGCATTCAATGACAACTGGTATATACCTATCTTTCCTTGAAGGTTGGGTGCAGCTCTAACTCACTCCAATAAGCTACTACTTGTAGGATTATGTGAATTTGTTAGTTTGTCGCCTAGTCACACCATCAATGGTACGGGTATAGCAGTTGACTCAAAAATAGCGGTGCAAAAAATGATCAAACTGCTTTTTTGATTTGCTAAATTTTTGTTAACTAAAAATTAAAATCAGATAATATTGTCTTCTTAATATCTTTCGCTATTAGTTCATGAACTTTGGTTGTTGGGTGGATATGTTCCCAGAAAATATAACTGTCCGCACCGTATAAAGCACATTCGGTACGCAGTTTGTGTGAGAGGAAATAGTTCATCTGTGAATGGTTATTAATATCAAGACAGGTGTCAGTAGTATTATGTATACCGTAATCTTGTGGCGATGTTATCAGCTTATGTAAAAAACTATAAGCATCATAAAGAATAAAATTATAACCTCTTTCCTGATAACGGCTAATCTCTTGAGCTATAAAGTTATTAAGTTTAATAACTTCTGAGTGTATCTTTTGTACTTTATAGTCTTCCATATGCTTAGCTATAGGCATCTGTTTTATCTCAGGTAAATTCAATACCAACATATTTTTAATGCCGTTGGTACTTGATTTTCTAAGAAGGTAGGTAAATACATTGATTACTTCTTCAGCGGAGCACTGACCTGAGATAAAATCATTATATCCAAATTCTAACGTTACCAGCACGTTTTTATTTGCATTACCTTTTGCTACTTGTATATATTCAAGATAAGAATCAAGTTGACTGATAACCCCAGGTATTAACCCATTGACGCTATCTTCTCCTTGGCAGCCGGCTATGGACCAATTATACAAAGGAATGTTTTTCTCTTTTGCCAGATATTCAGTCCAGACTAGACCGTTAGATAAGCGTCCAAAGAACCAAGACTTATTATTTGGAAGTAACGATTGTGAATAGTTATGAAGATTCCCAGTGTCGGACATGGAATCGCCGATACTAATGATTTTATCTATTTTGCTTGGGGCATCATTAGTGGTGCTTTTGTTATTACTCCAGATTGTATGGTTATGTGAAAACTGCGTGTCAGCGGCAAAGGCTGTGAGGTCTACTGGATCGTTATCGGCATGTATAGTTTTTTTACAATGATCTATAATGGTGGCACTGGGAATATCGGTATAAAACATATTCTTCATGGCTAGTTTTGAATACCAGTATCCTGGTATAGAATAATAATTGCCGTCATCATCTAAGGCCCATTCCCATTTGACGGTCTGTTCATTATGGTTGTCTGAGGCCCTGTGCCAGCACTTAACATAAGTGTTTGTGGTGCTGTCTTGTATATTTTTAATTTGATTGCTGGGTAATTCTTTTACGTGAGCAAGGCAATAAAGTGGAAGTAAAAGTAGTGAGGATAATAGATATTTTTTCATTTAAATTTCCAACTTTATCAAGGTGCTGTTTAAGTTTTGCACAGCAATGTTACACTTGTTATATATATTACCTATGTACGGGACAAAACATTTAGCAGATCTAAAAAAGACCTTGCAGGTTACCTTGTCTGAGAGTCACGTCATACTAAATTATGCCTTGAAAATCAAGGTCTTCAGGTTTTTTGTCCCGTATATAGATATATTACTTTATATATATATTGATATAACTTGCCACTATAGTTTGATTAATCATGCTGTGTTATAGTAGTGCAATTATAAAAATAATTAATGCTGTGAGTGTAAAGATTGCGTAAAGATAGTAACAACGGATCGATATATATACATATATAAATAAATGATTTTGTCTTGATCAGTAAAAAATATTTTAAGTGCAATATCTAATAAAAATTTTATATGTCAGCAGTAACAGATACGTTTGGAATGAATTTGAGAGACTGCTGCTCAAAGGCGACAGTTATCACGAAAGAGCTAGGTGATGGTGTGAGGTGCTCTTGCAAGAAGCGTACTCTGGTTGAATAGACTAGGTTTAATCTATCTGTGAGTTTGAATTATCGGTGTGCAGTATTGGTAATTATATATCAGCTTCAATAAAATTATTTCTCTGGTAGTTAGAATTTAAAAAGCTGAGTCTGGCTGTCAAAAAGATGTTTATACCCAAATAATTTGGAGTTGGTAAGTGAGTGAGGTCAGAGAAGTAGCTTCAAATCCTTTGGGTATATACTGTTACTATTGAAAGGTGAGTAGGTAACAAACGAGAGAAGTCTCATGCACCTATGAGTGGTAGGTGATTGTATTGAGTGATAGCTGCCAACATCAACAATTATGATTAGTGACTTTTTAGCGATAGAGTTTATCTGCAGTTTAGTAGGTATCGTAAAATAATAGCGTTTTCTTACAGAGAAGATTGTGGTAGATCTTTAGTATTTCTTATGATTTGCTAGATAGTTGTTGGTAATGATATATTTTTCCTTGTTTTGGGTGTGGTATTTCGTTGGTTGGGATTGGGTTTTACTGAAGTGTGATTGCTGCGGTATGATATTGATCGGGCTAGTCTATACTCAGCGCCTTTGAAGTTGTTACTTTTTGTTGCTGCGTAGCAACTCCAAACCCTTTGGGCATAATTCACCATAGAAAGTGTGATACATGACAAGCGAGCGCAGTTGCATGAGCCTGCTAGTGGTAGCGGATTTGGGTGAGTGTGAGTAGCCAACAGTCTCACAGCTGTAAGGAGAGGGGGTATATCAAGGTGGATGCAAGATAAGGCTTTTATCAGGTTCGGTAAAATAAAGAATTGGAGGGAGCGAGGTTTAGTTGGCCCACGTTCCTGTATCGACAAGTTTGAAGAATGTTTCATATAACTGTTCTCGTAAGAAAGGTGTCTGAACTTCCATGTTGGATTCCAAATATGTTCGCAGTAACCCGAAAGAAGTTGCTGAGCACTTGCGTAAAAAACATTATGAGCTGGATGTGGCTGAACTCAGCGGACTGGAAGAGCGTCGTAAATCGCTTCAGATCCGAACAGAGCAGTTACAAAATGAGCGTAAGGTCGGATCGAAAAGTTTCGGTAAGCTTAAAGCTCAGGGCGGTGATGTTTCTGAATTGAAAGTCAGGATTGATCGTATTAACGATGAATTGAAAGGCTCTGAAGTGGCTCTTAATGAACTTCATAATGAGCTTAATTATTTTTTGGAGGGGATTCCTAACTTACCCCATGAATCTGTTCCTGAAGGGAGTGATGAAAGTGACAACCTTGAAGTGCGTAAATGGGGAGAGCCAAGAGATCTAGATTTTGAAGCTAAAGATCATGTGAATCTGGGTGAGCAATATGGACTTGACTTTGAAACAGCAGCAAAGCTGTCTGGTGCAAGGTTTGTAATACTAAGGGGGCCAATAGCTCGTTTGCATCGAGCATTGGCTCAATTTATGCTTGATGTTCATGTTAGCGAGCATGGTTATGAGGAGGTGAATACACCCTGTTTGGTGCATGATCATGTCCTTCAAGGTACAGGTCAGTTGCCAAAATTTGGTGAAGACCTTTTCAAAACTAGCTGCGTGGGTAGCGATAAATCTTTTTATTTGATTCCAACTGCAGAAGTAACACTAACTAATATTGTTCGTGAGAAAATTCTTGATTATGAGAAATTGCCGGTGCGATTATCGGCTCACAGCCTCTGTTTTAGAAGTGAAGCTGGTAGTTATGGTCGCGACACGAGAGGTATGATTCGACAGCATCAGTTTGAAAAAGTGGAAATGGTACAAATTGTTCACCCTGAAAAGTCCTATGAAACACTTGAAATAATGACCAGTCATGCTGAAGCAATTTTGCAGAAGCTGAAGTTGCCATATCGCGTGGTAGTTCTTTGTGGTGGTGACCTAGGTTTTGGAGCTGCTAAAACTTATGATTTGGAAGTGTGGTTACCGGGTCAGAATAAGTATCGGGAAATTTCTTCGGTAAGCAATTGTCTTGACTTTCAGGCGCGTCGTATGAAGGCTCGTTTTCGGAACCCTGAAACAGGTAAACCAGAGTTGGTTCACACCTTAAACGGCTCTGGTTTGGCTGTTGGTCGTGCCATGGTTGCTGTTATGGAAAACTATCAGGATGCTGAAGGACGCATCCATATTCCGGAAGTGTTGAAACCTTATATGACTGGGTTGGATGTCATTGGTTAATGGCTGTTGGGCATAAAGTGGCAATGGTTGTTTGGCTCAATATTGTTGATTAGCACAGTTTATTAGGTGATTTGGTGGTACCCAGAAATATGATAAGCCTCACCGTTTGTGGTATGGTGCGATCATCAATAATTGTGTTATTGTCTGGAGGCTAAATGCGAAAGGGTACTACTATTCACCTTGAAGCTTTTCGAATTCTAACTAAGTGTTTTTCGCATATGACAACTCGAGATGTGTTGTTTTTGCTTGAAATATACTGGCGGCCACGTCAGTCACCCCAGGAACTCTGTGAAAGGACTGGCAATGCTACCCATGAATTGGGCGAGTTTCAACGACGCTTCGGGTGTACCAAGGAGAAATCTTTTGAAGGAGGTTTGGTGCTTATAACTGCTGGAAAGGTCTCGGGCAGGCAAGAGTTGCAATTAACAGTAACTGGAGAGGGAGTGGCTCGTTCTTTGTTATATGGGAAGTTTGACAATCAGCAGTCAGCCTGAAATCTAATATCATGAAGGTATTATGGGTGGGGCTGGATCCTGTAAGTAAGTGTGTAATCTGAGTATTTACTATACGTAGTCAATTGCTCCGAGAATTCGATCATAAAGTGACTCATCGTCATTTTTCAGTATTTTACGGATGTCGTCCATTTTTGTGACGTTGTCTGGATTGCACGATAAGAAGCTTTAGTTACATAGCTGTAGCAGAGCTAGATTACGGATCTTCAACCACTCAATTATAGGTTAATTAGATTTGGCTAGTTTCTGGTCTACAGACCTTTAATGATAAAGGGTATATAACACAAGGATTTGGAACTGCTATGTGGCGACAAGCGAGCGAAGTCATGGAAGATTAAGAGTGCTAAACGATAGTGGTGAGCTTAACTTGTATCCTTGTCGTACAAATTACCATCAAAACCCGGAGGTTTGAGTTGTGGTAGCCGTTTGGATGGCAAGGCGTTTAGGGTATCTGTACTTACAGTGGTGATAGAGGGCTTTTTATTCTCCAAGAGCTATACTGAGACCTTTGCACGATTGTTCTTTTGCCAGCTGGCTGCTTTAAAAAAGCACTAAATCGATCATTTACAAGCATAAATCATCTATTTTAGTGCGTGTTTTCCTCACCGACTAACAAAATTACGGCTCGTGCAAAGGTCTCATACTCTAAAAAATTTTGCCACTCATTCCTGTATCCTGTATTTAGATTAATGAGCTTTGACGGGAAAAGCTGGGTCATAGCAAATCATTAGTGGAATTGTTTTAGGTATTATCACTACAAGGATAGTTGCCAATTGTGTGATGCTCTCCAATAAGTTTAGGCGGGGGCGAGCTGGATATTATTCTCAGTATGGCATATTGCGGTATCTAGTCTATTGCTATGAGGTTGTGCTGGAATGATCCGTGGGATGTTTGTGCAATGGTTGACCCAGCACTATGCCAAATATGTATAGTCAAAATACTTGGTTATCTCTCGAACCCAATATCTTCTGCTGAAATGATTAATTGTCTAGATTCCCATTCTTCGTCGCCATATCTTGTTTTTAAATTGATATCAATTTTAATAGGCGCATGAAGCACCCCGTTTTCTTTGAAGATCTGATCCTCAAGCATTAAATCCGTGGCTTTTTTTAGGCCTCGACGTATACCTTGTTCATACCAGTCCATAGCCAAGTTTTTGATGGTTTCCGGCAATTGATCAAGTATATTGTATTGTGGGAGGTGAAGTTCAGAGCGCAAAAATGAATTTGAACTTGTGTTAGCAGTTTCAACAGAAAATCTGTTGGTACTTGCTGAAATATATCGTTTTATGCGGCGATTTTTTGACATAGTGATCAGATCCCTCTCTTAACCCTAAGGTGAAAGATTATCATGCTGCAGTATAACTGAGAGTAGTGATATATATCCATTACCTTTCAAACTGTTACGCTGTTGTCTGCGCTCACTCATCCAGATCGTCTACTGCTTGTAGGCCCACGTGTCTTTGTGCACTTGCTGCGTAGTAGTAACTTAAAATCTAATGGCATATATGCGTTTCCTTGAAGGGTGAGGTTGTTGATCGCCTTACTCACTTCAAACATCTACTTTTCTTAGCTTATGTCTTTTTACTCGCTTGTAGCCTACTCAACCCCTTGAATGGTAACGTGGGTACTTGATTTTTTGGTGTAATTGTAAATACCCATAAATTGTAATCATTCTCATTTGCATGTATTCTCGGCGTGCTTTAAACTCTTCTGAAATGGGTATCACTCTTAAGTAAAGAGCATATGCCCAAAGGTTTGGAGTTGCTACTCCGGCGGCAAGGGAGTAAGGTCACAGAAGCTTAGAGGTGCTAAGTAACTGTGGTGAGCGAACGCTTATGATGCAGTAGCAGCTGAAAGGCTACGAGTATATGTAAACTAATTCATATTGGTTTCAATGGCGTTTTTAATTGTTGGAATGTTATCGCTGAGCTTTTATGATTGGTTTTGGTGGCAGAGTCTCTAGTAAAAAGCGGGTAGAAAAAAGGGGGGGCGCATGGCATCAACATTAGGCCAACTAAAAGCAGGTGATTGTGGCGTTGTAGCGTCATTGAGTGATACCGGTTCAGCTTATAGACGAAAGCTTCTAGCTATGGGGCTAACCCCTGGAGTTAAGTTCAGGGTTTGCAGGGTTGCACCTATGGGGGATCCTATTCAAATTGAATTGCGTGGATTTCAGTTAAGTGTTCGCCGCGATGAGGCATCTACTGTTGAGGTCATTTGTAATGAGTGACCATGTTATTGCTCTTGTTGGTAATCCTAACTGTGGTAAAACGACGCTGTTTAATGCATTGACGGGTATCCATCAGATAGTGGGGAATTGGCCTGGAGTAACGGTAGAAAAGTGTAGTGGTAAGTATGAACATAATAATTCTGTCATTGAAGTAATTGATCTCCCTGGTACCTACTGTCTTGATGTGATGGATGGTGAAGTTTCTGCTGATGAACGCATTGCGCGAGATTATATTTTGTGTGGTCAGGCAGACCTAGTGATTAATATTATTGACGCTTCTAATTTCGAGCGTAACCTTTATCTTACTACCCAGCTACTGGATATGGGTGTTCCGATTGTTGTTGTTTTGAATATGATGGATGTGGCTGCTACCAATGGTTTAATTATCGATCTTCAGAGGTTGTCAGAACAATTTAGTTGTCCAGTAATGACGGTAATTGCCAGTAAGAATAAGGGCATTATAGAGCTCAAGCAGCAGCTGGATGTTTTTTTTAGGAACGGTTTGACTACTGCGCGGCATATGCCTCTGGATGAAGGTATTGAGCAATGTCTCAAAGAATTGACGCGTTTTGTAGAGAAAGATGAGGTAACAGGAACAGCTGTCCGCTGGCATAGTTTGAAATTGCTGGAGGGAGAGGCGAAAGATCAAGACCTTTTTTCAAAGCAAGCTTGGGCGGAAGGTAGCCACTTGAGAGTTACTTTGGAGCAAAGGTTTCAGAACGATATAGACATTCTTATCGCCAGTGGGCGTTATACCGCTATTGCTAATTTAATGACGCAGGTGATTAGACGTAGGGGGGTAGTTAGTCACAAGCTGAGCGAGCGTATTGATCGGGTAGTGCTAAACAAAGTGCTAGGGTTGCCAGTGTTTTTTTTTATGATGTACCTAATGTTTATGTTTTCCATAAATCTTGGTGGTGCCTTTATTAATTTTTTTGATGTCTTTACTGGGACTATTTTGGTTGACGGTGTTGGTTATTTGCTCAGCAATATGGGAGCGCCAATCTGGATGGTGATGTTGCTGTCTAGTGGGGTGGGTGGAGGAATTCAAATTGTATCTACATTTATTCCGGTTATAGCTTGCTTGTTCTTATTTTTATCACTGCTGGAGGATTCGGGGTATATGGCTCGGGCTGCATTTATTATGGATCGTTTCATGCGAATGCTGGGGCTGCCGGGAAAGGCATTTGTACCGATGATAGTTGGATTTGGCTGTAATGTCCCAGCCATAATGGCTACTCGGACGCTGGATAATGAAAAAGATCGGCTACTAACTATTTCTATGGCGCCTTTTATGTCTTGTGGTGCTCGTTTGCCGGTTTATGTGCTGTTTGCTACGGCATTTTTTCCTACTATTGGCCAAAATGTAGTGTTTGTTCTTTATTTGGTGGGTATTGCTGCTGCTGTATTTACCGGGGTGGTGGTTAAGAGCAGTCTTTTGAATGGGGTAAGCTCTACTTTTATTATGGAACTGCCTAATTATCATATGCCTTCTGCGAAGCAGATAATGCTGCGTACTTGGGATCGATTGAAGGTCTTTGTGATCCAAGCAGGTAAAGCCATTGTACTGGTGGTTGTTATCCTTAAAATACTGAGTTCTATTGGAGTAGATGGCTCTTTTGGGCATGAAAATACTGAGAATTCCATATTGAGTAAAATTGGTAAAATGATAACACCGGTATTTGCTCCTATAGGTATGACAGCCGATAATTGGCCTGCAGCAGTAGGTGTTTTCACCGGTATTTTGGCTAAAGAAACGATTGTTGGTACTTTGGACTCCATGTATCAAGGTATGGGAGTCGTAGAGCAAGGTTATGGAGGTGATGCCCATGACTTCCATTTTTGGGCAGGCATTCAGAGGGCATTTGCAACAATACCAGAGAACCTTGTGGCGGTAGTTGGTGCAATTGCTGACCCGATAAGTATAGGTGTCGGAGACTTAAGTGATCTCGAAGATATAGCAGAAAAACAAGGCGTGGCTATAGATACATTCACCGTGATGCGTGATTTTTTCCCTAGCAATGCGGCCGTTATTGCTTACCTGCTGTTCATTCTTCTTTATACGCCCTGTATTGCTGCTTTGGGAGCTATTTACCGAGAGACTAATTTACGTTGGACGTTATTTGTAGCGAGCTGGACCTTCCTGCTAGGTTACTCTGTGGCTACTATCTATTATCAGTTATCGTTGTTCAGTATTCAGCCTGAGGTGAGTTTGTCTTGGTGCGCTGTGGTTGCAGCGTTATTGATTATGGTGTTTGCTCTAATGAAACGTATGGGGGGCGGAGTTGTTTCTTCTATGGCTAATGTAGTTCAGGATGTACCAGTAGAAGCGGGGGGTAATAACAGTTGTTCATGCTTGTAGGTGTTCGCGATTATATCTCTGAACGGGGTAGCTGTTCTTTAGCGGAAATTAGCGATTATTTCACAATGTCACCAGAAGCTATGCGGGGAGTACTTTCACACTGGATTCGTAAAGGTAAAATAACTAGAGAGTTTTTGGGGTGCAATAAGGGTTGTGTCAGTTGTGCTCCTGAGATGCTTGAATTTTATTATTGGAAGGCTGAGTTCGATCATTGCCAGAATATACCCATTTGTAACCTGTTATACCAGTGATTCTTTAACTGTTTTGGGTGTATTTTGCTAAGTGGAGAGAAAGATCTTTACCGTTCTTACGCGGTTACCTTTAACTTGTAAAATCTCAAAGAGGTAGTTATCAAGTTTAAGACAAACGCTGGATTTAGGTATAAATTCCATCTCTTCCAATATCAGTCCACTAATGGTTTTTGCTTCTTCGGTGGGTAGGCTCCAGCCTAATATTCTGTTAATATCCCTGATGGATGCGGAGCCATCAATAATATAGCTGCCATCATCTTGAGGGATAGCGTCATGACTGGAGTCGGAGATATCTGTTGTAAAGTCGCCAACAATTTCTTCTAGGATGTCTTCCAGTGTGACAAGTCCAAGAATATCACCGTATTCATCAACCACTATTGCCGTTCTCTCCTTAGCTTTCTGGAAGTTGAATAGCTGTGTGTGAAGGGGGGTGGTTTCGGGGATATAATATGGTTCAACGGTTTCTTGTAATAATGTTGCTTTATTTACTTCTTCCAAGCTTAGCAGGCGTGCAATTTTGCGCATATGGAGCATGCCGACAGTATTGTTGATATCTCCTTTATAAACAGGTAGCCGGGTATGCTGGCAGTCTCTCAACTGATGAAGAATTTCTTTAATATCGTCTTCAATATCAATGCCAACCACTTCATTTCTGGGTATGAGGATATCGTCGACATTTATTTTTGCAAGATCCAGTATTCTAAGTAGCATTCCTCTGCTTTTTTTTGGTAGCCGAAGGTCTGATTCATAGACAAGGGTTCTTAGCTCCTCGGTATTGAGTTGGTCGCAGTTGCGGTCTCCTGGCTTAATGCCAAAGGGACGCATGATTAATTCGCAAATCCAGTTTAATAGTATGACTACAGGATAAAAAATCTTTAGTAAAGGTACTAAAATCATAGAGGCGGGAAAAGCAATGCGCTCCGGATAATTGGCAGCAAAAGTTTTTGGGGCTACTTCTCCAAAAATCAGTACTACTACTGTTAATCCAAGTGTTGCAAAGGCAATACCACTGTCTCCCCAAAGCCTAGCGGCGATTATGGTAGCCAGTGCTGAAGCGAGAATGTTAACAAAGTTATTTCCGATTAAAATAACACTGATTAAGAGATCTGACCTATCAAGCAGTAAGGCTGTTCGTTTGGCGGCTCTATGTCCTTTACGGGCTAGATGTCGCAGTCGATAGCGGTTAATTGCCATCATGCCGGTCTCAGAACTGGAAAAAAAAGCAGAAAAAATCAGTAAAATAAATAAAGCGCCCAAGAGAACGCTATTTGGTGTTTGGCTCAAGTTAACTCCAGTCTTAGGTTTTAATGATCAGCAAGTTAATGGCTAGTCGCCAACCAAAATAGGATAATGCTAGTAATAAGAAACCAGTAACAATCCATCGCATTGCCATCATGCCACGCCAGCCACGCGTCCAATGGCCTACCAATAATACAGCAAATACACTCCATGCTACTACCGAGAGCACGGTCTTGTGCAGTAAGTGTTGGGCGAACATATTTTCCAGAAATAAAAAGCCGCTAAGTAGCGAAAAAGTTAGCAAAACAACACCTGCAACCAAAAACTCAAACATCAAGCGTTCCATGGTCTGCAAAGAAGGCAATGCTTTTAATAAACGCTTTTGACGGTGGTGACGAAGCTGATACTCTTGATAGGAAAGTAATAATGATTGAAGAGCTGCGACCATTAAAATTCCGTAGGCTAGCGCTGAAACCAGAACGTGAACCGCTATTTCAGTAGGAGGGCGCCATATAATATGATCTACAGGAGCAAATTGAGTGATAAGCACAGATAATATCGTTATGGGCAAAATCAGTACAAGTAATCCTTCCGATGATTTTTTTATACTGCTTAACACAGCTATTATGGTTACTGTTAGTGTGGTTAGTGAGGCAATGGTAAAAACACTAAGGCTAATTCCTTGAGGGGTATGCATGGTCATACTCAGCATAGAGGCTTGAAACACAGCACCTAATGTTGTTATGCCTAAAACATTAGTTTTCGATGCACTGCCGCCTCGAATTCGAATGGTTTGCCCTAGAGCGCCTAGTAAATAACAGCTCAGTGCAGCAACACTGGCCAGTATGACATTCATCGACTTTGTAGTGTTCTCGTTTTAGTTTAAAGGGTGTTCGTGGGAGTGTGTCATAATAGCCCGCCTAATTCCAAATATTAAATTGATACATGTGCACTAACTAGCAATTTAGTAACTCAAGTTACGCAGTAACTAATAACCTTAGCTGCTATGATTGAACTTTAGTTTGATAGGTGGAGCTTCTAGTCTGAAGGCTGAGTAACTTTACAGGAAGATATGAGTGCTTTGAGTTTTTATCGTATGGGCGGGTTGTTTTGTCAGTTTATTGGTGTCGATAGCTGCTCTGAGTGTCATGGGAGGCGCCGTGACGAAAATTATTCCTGTAGAATGAAATGTATTAAAATTGAGCAGACCGGTACATGAGTTTAAGTACTGGCTTTCCATAAGGCATATTCGAATGTTTGAAAATTTAACAGAACGTCTGGCAAAAACACTAAAAAGCGTAACAGGCAAAGCAAGGCTTACTGAAGATAACATCAAAGACACTTTGCGCGAAGTTCGTATGGCTTTGCTAGAGGCTGATGTTGCCTTATCTGTTGTTCGTGAGTTTGTAGATAGAATTAGAGAGCGGGCTGTAGGTCTAGAAGTTCAGTCTAGCCTTAGCCCAGGACAAAGTTTTGTTAAGATCGTTCAAAATGAGCTCATCGAAGTCATGGGCGTTACGAATGACGAGCTGAATCTCTCAATCCAGTCACCTGCCGTTATTTTGATGGCTGGCTTGCAGGGTGCAGGTAAAACTACGTCGGTGGCAAAGCTTGGCAGTTGGTTGAAAAAACGTCAGAAAAAAAGCGTCATGGTTGTTAGTGCCGATGTCTATCGGCCAGCGGCAATTAAGCAGTTGGAAATTTTGGCTAGCGAAACGGGTCTGCATTTTTTCCCATCCAATATTGACCAAAAGCCAGGTTATATTGTAAAGGCCGCTATTCAAGAAGCAAAAATTAAACACGTCGACGTCCTGATCGTTGATACTGCAGGCCGCCTTCACGTAGATGAAAAGATGATGGGGGAAATTAAAAACCTCCACAGCGTAATTAATCCTATTGAGACGCTATTTGTTGTTGATGCAATGACTGGCCAGGATGCTGCTAATACGGCTAAGGCTTTTAATGACGTATTGCCATTGACCGGTGTTATTCTCACCAAAGCTGATGCGGATGCGCGTGGTGGTGCAGCTTTATCGGTGCGTCAGATTACTGGTAAGCCCATCAAGTTTATTGGTGTCGGTGAAAAAGTCGATGCTCTGGAGCCTTTTCACCCTGAACGTATTGCCTCACGAATCCTCGGTATGGGAGATGTGCTTTCTCTTATCGAAGAGGCCGAAATAAGACTTGATAAGAAAAAGGCAGAAAAACTAGAGAAAAAGCTCCAAAAAGGTAAAAGCTTTGACTTGGAAGACTTTCGGGATCAGCTTCAACAAATGAGGCAGTTGGGTGGGGTAGCCGGAGTTATGGATAAATTGCCGGGGATGATGACCGGCAATCAGCAGATGCGTAGTGAAATGGATGATAAAACATTTATGCGCATGGAGGCTATTATTGACTCTATGACACCTAAGGAAAGAGCTGTTCCTGATATTATGAATGGTTCTCGTAAGAAACGTATTGCAGCAGGCTCTGGTACTCAGATTCAGGATATTAATAGTCTGATCAAGCAGCATAAGCGAATGAGTAAAGTTATGAAAAAAGTCACCAAAAAGGGTGGTATGGCTAAGCTAATGCGAGGGGTAAGTGGCATGAAGGGTGGCATGCCAGGAGCTATGGGCGGCATGTTATCTCGCGGAGGGGGGAAGAAATCCCCCTTTTAGATATTGCCTGCTGATATTGGTTGTTGCTGAGGTTATATGGCTATTTATCTATGTGAAATGCAGTGCGTGGACTGTTTTTAGGTTGCCTAGGGAAAGATATAACCAGTTGTCTTAACTGTTGTTTGTGCCAAAATTAAGGCTGAATTCAAAAGCATAAAGTAGCATGAAGAGCTCGGGAATTTTGTCTATATACACGCTCATTGAAGGCGTGGGGTTGTTGACTGATCTCACTTAGCTCAATTACCTATTGCTGGTATGACTTGCTTATCTAATACCTGTTAGTGAGTAGAAGTTTATTGGTGAGAGCGGTGGGGGAGAGAGGTATATTTGCTGTTTTTTTAACCATGTTTTTTAAGAGTAATAAGTATATATCACTATGAATGAGTAAAATATCCATCTCTTTTGTTGAAATATTTGTTTTTATTTCTTAAAATGGCAATCCTTTGTGGCTGAGGTTGTACTTGGGGTGGGTGTTGTCGTTGTTATCTGGCAGGTGACACTAATCAGAGACTGCCGGAATTAACTATAGGAAAACCAGTTTATGGTAACAATTCGTCTGGCTCGTGGCGGTTCCAAAAAACGTCCATTTTATCGTCTGACTGTTGCCGACAGCCGAAAAGCTAGAGGTGGTCGGTTTATTGAGCGTGTGGGTTTTTTTAACCCTGATGCTCGTGGTCAGGAAGAGCGGCTACGCATTGATACAGATCGCGTTACACATTGGGTGGGTCTAGGTGCAAGCGTGTCTGAGCGAGTTGCTAAGCTTTTAAAAGAAGTGAAGGCTTAAAATTGATGGTTCAGTTGCTTTCTCAATGAAAAGTGAAGTAGTTAAAAGCACGTTGAAATATATTTCTTTAGGTAGAATTGTTGCTGTTTACGGTATCAAGGGCTGGGTAAAAATATATTCTCATACCTGCCCAAAGGAAAATATTCTTAACTATAAACGCTGGATTATTCATCGAAATGGTTTTTCAGAAGTGGTTGAAATAGATCAGGGTTGCCGGCATGGTAAAGGCGTTATTGCTCATATTGTCGGCTGTAATGACCGTGAGCTAGCCACTAGTTATTGCAACAACGAAATCATGGTTAGTATCGATGAAATGCCTGCTGTAGCGGATGATGAAATTTACTGGCATCAGCTTGAAGAGTTAGATGTTTTTTCCCTCAGTGAAATAGGGGGTAGGTTGCTTCTTGGAAAAGTTAGCCACATGATGCAAACTGGAGCGAATGCCGTTCTCGTTGTTAGTCCATCGAAAGGAAGTATTGATAGGCGCGAGCGTTTAATACCTTGGCTTATGGTGAGCGTTGTGCTGGAAGTTAATCCTGAGAAGGGGTTTATTCAGGTGGACTGGGATCCGGACTTTTAATGCTCATGGATTCATCAGCTGCGATAGAGGTAGATATAAACTCTGCATTATGGTTTGGTGTCATTAGTCTGTTTCCAGATATGTTTCAGGCCTTGACCGAGCATGGTATTACTGGTCGAGCTATTAAAAATGGGTTGGTTGGTTTGGATATATGGAACCCCAGAGATTTTTCCTGTGATCGACACCGAACAGTAGATGAGAGGCCTTATGGCGGTGGGCCTGGAATGTTGATGAAAATTCAACCTTTACGTGATGCCATTCGGACAGCTAAAGTCAGAGCTGGGACTGAAACCAAAGTTATTTATTTGTCACCACAGGGGCGGTTACTCAATCAGGCGGGGATAAAAGAGCTGGCTGCATCTCGGCGTTTGATTTTGGTTGCTGGTCGTTATGAGGGGATTGACGAGCGGTTGATACAAGATGAAATCGACGAAGAGTGGTCTGTTGGGGATTATGTCTTATCCGGCGGAGAGCTGCCGGCCATGCTATTGATTGATGCTGTTTCACGTTTTGTGCCTGGTACATTGGGGAATAAAGATTCCGCTCAGGAAGACTCGTTTGAAGAAGGTCTTCTTGATTGCCCTCACTATACCCGACCGGCTGTATTCGAAGGACGAGTTGTGCCAGAGGTGTTGACTTCAGGCAATCATCGGCGTATCAAAAGGTGGAGATTAAAAGAATCTTTGGGTAGAACTTGGTTGCGTCGGCCTGATCTGTTGACAAAAAGAGAGCTATCTGGTGAGGAGGAAATGCTGTTGTCAGAATTTATTTGTGAGTATATGCAAAGTGCTTGAAGGTGCGGTTAGATGTATAGGGAGTAAGGTTGTAAGTTGCAGAGTTTAGGACGTGTTTGTAAATTAACGGGTGTTTAGAGAAGGTGGAGCAGTAAGAGCAACTGAATTTTCAAGCATAGGCATATTTGTTATAGTGACGTTAAAGAAAGCTCTAATGATCGGCTTATTATAGGGTGCGGCATCCTGTAGTGCTGGGGTGGTGGGGCATAATTGATTGACTGGAAGTAAAAGCAATGAGTAAACATAAGGTTATCCAACAGCTTGAAAATGAGCAAATGGGCGAGAAAGAGGTCCCATCTTTTAGACCTGGTGATACTGTTGTTGTTCAGGTGAAAGTAAAAGAAGGTAGTCGTGAGCGCTTGCAAGCGTTTGAAGGCGTAGTTATCGGTAAGCGTGCTCGTGGATTGAACTCTGCTTTTATTGTTCGTAAAGTCTCTAGTGGTGTTGGTGTTGAGCGTACTTTTCAAGCTTACAGCCCTATGATAGCTTCGATCTCTGTGAAGCGTCGTGGTGATGTGCGTAAAGCTAAAGTTTATTATTTACGTGATCGTAGTGGTAAAGCCGCTCGTATTAAGGAAAAGCTCAGCTAGCAATTTTTTGATGGTGACATTAAAGTGGTTAAGGGTGTTGGTAGTGATTCAAGAGGATGGTGGGCGGTAAGCAAACAAAGCCCTGTTGGGTTGAACTCTCATTAGTTGGAAGAGGGTTGAACATAGCACACAATCTTGTGTTTTTAGATGCGACAGGCATAAAGTGGATTAACCTTTATGCATATCATGCGTTGGTGCTATGAAGTTCTTTATGAATTCAAGGCTGGGTTGCTGCTTTTTTCTTATAAAATATTTTTACTGTCTTGAGTTCTGTAGATGACTTGATGGTAGCCATTATCCTATCTTCCTGGATATCGAACCTGACTTGCTCTTGTTGATCTTGTGATTGCGGCAGGATGTTGCTCTGTTCGGTATCGTTAGAGATGATTTGTTCTATCAAGCTTGAGGAAAATGGGGCTGCATTATCCTCAAAGGACCAGCGTCCTTTTATATCAAGAGGAGCATTGTTATAGATCTCTAGATAGCCTGAGTGATCTGCAGTAAAGTTAATAACAGTGTTAGTGCTTGTGTTGGAATGGGTAATGAGTGTGTCTAGTTCATTTTTTATTTGAAAATTAGTACCTGTAACGGTTAGGGTTGTTACTATATTGGTAGTTGGTGTGGTGTTATCAGATGGCGTCTCAGCGGGCGTCAACGCTATGAGGCTGCTTAGTTTATTTGCAGATGGTATTGTGTCGACTTGCACCCAACTCCCTTGGAGTAAGGCCAGCTTTTCTTTAGCTGATCGATTGTCCTTTGCTAGCGGGATGAGTGATGTTTTTTCTTTATTGAGAGGACTTTCATCCACAAGATTTTTTTCTGGCTCTAAAAGGTTGTTTTCTGGATTGTCACTGTAGTGTTGTACACCTTGTTCATCAACCCACTCAAATACCTCTGTCTGTTGGTAATCGGCTGGTACAGATAGCGTTATCAAAAAAAAGAAGCTGATAATAATGAGTTTCATTAGTTCATGTCCTTATTGTTTTTATTTATTTGTGTTATTTTGGGAGGATGTAAGCATCTAACTTTTCACATTATCTTCAGCGATAATTATCTAGGTGTATGCCCTATGATTTTCGCTTCAGCTAACCTGTAGTGCATTAAAAATGTGGTACTTGGCTTCATTATCCTGACCATTTAGCCCGCTAAGTCCATTAGTATTTGGTCTCTTGCCACATATTTACATCTCCGATTACTTTGAGTATAGATACTGCTTCTCAATTCAAGCAAGCCTATTCATCATTAGGTTGGAAAGTTTGGTGGTGGTAAGTTGGAGAAGCTTAATATTTACATCTATTGTAGTCAGTTGCTGCTCATGGTTTACATGAGATATATACCTATTGTATTTTGAAGTGTGGGTTATTGATAGTGCTCACCCGGGAGGGCTTTATTTTCTGGGCTTATGTGTTGATCTATTGCCGGCTACGTGTATGTTTAATTACGATTGGATTAGATTATGCTGGGTTTATATGAGTGAGTGTTAGATGAAAAAGATAGGCTTTGTGGGCTGGCGTGGCATGGTTGGGTCCGTGCTAATGGAGCGGATGAAGCAAGAAGGCGACTTCGTCAGTATTGATCCTGTTTTTTTTACGACATCCCAGTTAGGAAAAGAGGGTCCTGATATTGGTAAGCTGATCTCTAGTCTTCAGGATGCCTATAATATTGATTGCTTGAAAGAAATGGATATTATTGTTTCGTGTCAAGGAAGTGATTATACAAAGAGAGTATTTCCTAGTTTGCGAGAAAGTGACTGGGATGGTGTCTGGATTGACGCTGCATCTGAGTTACGTATGAGAGATGATAGCATTATCATTCTTGATCCTGTTAATAAAAATATTATTGATAAGGCTTTGGATCAAGGCGTAAGGAACTTTATAGGTGGGAACTGTACTGTTAGTTTGATGCTTATGGCGATTGGCAGCTTGCTTCAGCAGAATTTGGTAGAGTGGGTGAGTGTAATGACTTATCAGGCTGCTAGTGGCGCTGGGGCAAGAAGTATGATCGAGTTAATTAATCAAATGGGGTGTATTAAGGCTGCTGCGAAAATAGGTCAAACTGATCCGGCCAGCACTATTCTCGAAATAGATCAGAAAGTTACTGAAGCATTGCTAAGTCCTGAATTTCCACGATTGCAGTTTGGTGTGCCTTTAGCTGGAAGCGTTATTCCTTGGATTGGCAATGAACTTGACGGCGGTCAAAGTTGTGAGGAGTGGAAAGGGCAGGCTGAAGCAAACAGGATTATGGGTTATCAACAGGGGTATGTGGCTATTGACGGTATTTGTGTACGTATTGGTGCTATGCGCAGTCATTCTCAGGCTTTAACGCTTAAGTTGCGACGTGATATTCCTATTGATGACATTGAAGGTATGATCACTGAGTCTTGCCGATGGGTATCGGTGGTGTCTAACCTGAGAGACGAGACCATGAGTAGGTTAACGCCAGCAGTGGTGTCTGGGACGCTTTCTATACCTGTAGGCCGCCTGAGAAAGATGAATATGGGGCCGGAGTATTTGTCAGCATTTATTGTTGGTGATCAGTTATTGTGGGGGGCTGCCGAGCCTTTGCGAAGAATGATTTCTATGCTGATATAATCGATTGTAGTCTGCATCTGCAAAGCTATACATTGCCCAGTGTATTGTTGCTTATTTCTGCTGTCTGTTGCTCCTAGATTGCAGTTATAAGTGACATATTCTTGCTTGATAAAAACTCAATTGGACTATGGTACTAAAACTTTTCGTAACCATATGTTGATTAAATGGCTTTTATAGTGGTAAGTTAAACTATAAGCTCTTAGATATACCGGTTTCCACTGAAGGTGTATGTAGGGGTAGCGAGCGAAGCCCATGAGTCTGTGAGTAGTCGGTAATGGGTGGTAAGTGAGAGATGACAACAACTTCATATCTTCAATGCGAGCTGGTAGGTATGGTATAAGGTTGTTCAGGTATCAGTTTGATGAGGGAATGTCTTATCAGCTGTCAATATAATGAATTCTGCTGTTAATTTACCGTGTTGTGGTGGTAAAAATAGAGTTTTCTCTGTAATTGGCGATGATAGAGTAAGTGTGAGCTGAAATCGCAACGCAGGGGTACGCGTGTGAGCAGCAAAAATAAAAATAGATTTTTGACGTTGGACAGGGATGCGCAATGAGACTCTTTAAGCTCTTTATGGTGCTGATATCAGTATGGGCCTTTGTCGGTTCTGGATATGTCAGTGCTCTTGGTCTGGGGGAAATCAGGCTTAAGTCAAAGCTGAATCAGCCACTTAATGCAGAGATAGGGTTAACTCAAATTAAAGGTTTGAGAGGTGCTGATATCTTTTCCAACCTTGCTAGTCAGGCTGATTTTGAGATGGTTGGTGTTCAGCGTTTCCACGCTTTAACTGGCTTGCGGTTTGAAGTTTCGATAAGCGCGGATGCTTCCGGTGTTATTAAGGTGACCAGTAAAGATCCGGTTCAAGAACCTTTTCTTAACTTTCTGGTGGAGGTAAAGTGGCCTGGTGGTCGGTTGTTGCGAGAATATACTTTACTTCTGGACCCCCCAACTTTCGCTAATCATCTAGCAAATTCTTTTAATGCACCTAGTAGTCGGCCTGATAGTAGTGTAATTGTGGATGAGTTGACAATCTCTGCAGTGATTGATGCATATTCTGTTGATGAGCCTAGTAGTTGGCCTGATCGTAGTATATTTATGGATGGGTCAATAAACTCTGCAGTAATTGATGCATCTGCCCCTCAGTATCCCGATGCGGCAGAAGTGCTAAAGAAATTGGATGATACGCATTATCAGGTAAAAAATAATGATTCGTTGTGGCAAATTGCTGAGGACATAAAGCCGGACAAGAGCGTGACTGTTGAGCAGGTTATGATAGCGATCTTGCGTCTGAACCCTAATGCGTTTATTGAACATAATATTAATCGGTTGAAAGAAGGGGTTGTTTTAATCACTCCTGATGCTCTAGCGGCAAAGGCATTATCTCATGAGCAGGCTGTTTGGCAAGTATCTATACAAGACAGGGCATGGAAGCAGGAAAGGAGTCTTCCTGAGTTTGACGCAAAGCGTAGAGATCATGTAGATGCTAATGAAAAGCTGTCAAAGCCAGCTTCTAGAGGTCGGCTAAGTATTGTTGCGCAGGAGCTTCCTAAGGAGAAAGCGAAAAAGGATATGGCTAATGCTGGCGGGGATAAGGTAATTCAGGACGAATTACTGACTTCACGAGAGAGTATGGATAATCTATCCCGTGAAAATGCCGAGCTTAAAAGTCTTTTGAGTGATTTAGACGAACAAGTCAAGCAGCTAACAAAGTTGGTAATGCTTAAGGATGACCAGATGGCAGCGATGCAAGTATCTGGGTCAGAAGGCACCACTTCCATGACTAAAAGTGTCATTGAAAATTTTGGTGGAAACAATGATTTAGTAGTACGGGAAAATGAAAAAGGTATTACCCAGGCAGAGGTAGTTGAACCTGGGAGTCAGAGAGAGTTAGAGGTAAAAAATGATTTGACGATGACTGAGCCTGAATCTGCATTTACATCTGTATCTGCACCTGCACCTGCACCTCTTGCACCTCTTGCACCTCTTGCACCTCCTGTACCTCTTGCACCTCTTGCACCTCTTGCACCTCTTGCACCTCCTGTACCTCTTGCACCTCTTGCACCTCTTGCACCTCTTGCACCTCTTGCACCTCCTGTACCTTTTGCACCTCTTGCACCTGAATTTGAATCTACACCTGAATCTACACCTGAATCTACATCTGAATCTATACCTGAATCTATACCTGAATCTATAGTTGAATCTACACCTGAATCTACACCTGAATCTACACCTGAATCTACACCTGAATCTACACCTGAATCTACACCTGAATCTACACCTGAATCTACACCTGAATCTATACCTGAATCTATAGTTGAATCTACACCTGAATCTACACCTGAATCTACACCTGAATCTACATCTGCATTTGAATCTGCATTTGAATCAAGTTTTTTTGACAGTATGTTATTTTTATTTATTATGGGGCTGGTTCCTGTAGCCGGTGCTGTAGGATTTATTTATTATCGGCGACGAAAAAGTGAAGAGTTAGATGATGAGGACTTAGAAGATGAATTTGATCTGGAGGAAGACTTAGAGAGTGCTGGTGAGATTGCCGAGATTGATTCTGAGCTTTCAATTGATGAAGGTATTGCTCTTGATACTAAAGATAATTTGCTAGGTGACCCTCTGAGTGATGCGGATGTACATATTGCGTACGGTCGCTTTGATGCAGCGATAGAGCTATTGAATGCTGCGATAGGTGAATATCCTGATCGTACTGATTTAAGAGTTAAAGTACTGGAGGTGTATTCTGAAAAAGGTGATGCTGATAATTTCAAGATTGCATTTACCCAACTTGAAGGCACGGGTAATCTTGATGCCCTGAAGTCGGCTTCAGTATTGAAGGCTCGTTTTCCTGATGATACTTTTGCTACCAACCCATCAAACAATAAAACAACCGATGATAGCGTAGATAATAATTTAAATGATTTGAGTCTTGATCTTGATGACCTAGACGATGATTTTGATGTCGGTGATATTGGCGTTTTAGATAGTCATGCGGAGCCATCTGATATTGGCCTAGAGCCTGAAGCTGATGAATTATCGCAGTCAGTGCAAGTGGAGCCACCTCAAGGTGATCTTTCGGAAGGGGTTGATTTTGACATAGGTAATGATGTTGATGAGGATGTTGCTCCTGTGGATGCATTGTCATCTACCAGTTCTGATGATAATCATTCTCTTGAGTTTGAAGGTAGTAGCTTGAATAAGTCAGTTTCCTCTGAATCTATTGCTCCAAAGGAAGCTGCCGGATTGGAGTTTCCGGATCTTGATGTCGATAGTTTTGATTTTGGTGAAGATGATTCGGGAGACTCGGCTGCAAGTAGCTCTATAGATCAATTTGACGTTGATGAATTGGAAGTTGAGCCGTTGGTTGAACCTGTGGCCTCGGGTGATTCAGAGGGGATTGAGTTTGACAATGATTTGGAGATGGGTGACGTTGACGATGATTTAGGCTTGTTGCCGGAAGAGGATGAAGGTTCTACGAAACTTGATCTTGCTCGTGCATATATGGATATGGGGGATATGGTGGGAGCTTCTGATATTCTTGACGAGATTATGGAAAGTGGTAGCCAAGAGCAGCAAGCTGAAGCGAAGGAGCTATTTACCTTGCTTTAAATTTTCGTTTTTAAATGGCCGTCAAGGCAAAATACAACTAGAAAGTGTGGTAATAAAATACAGTTAGAGAAATTGTATAGGAACTTTATTATAATTGAGTTCCTTTCCAGTAATTAATGGTATCAATTTACTGCATACCTATTTTCCTTGAAGGTATGGGGCTATTGTCTACTCTCTAGCCCCCAGATCGCTATTATCTCTTGATTATAACCATTCTTCTTGAGGGTTGGTATTGAAGCTTGCATTTTGAATGTCCTTTGGTATATTTGTTGGGAATCCTAGCCGTCCTTTTCTTCTTCTGTTATAATTCGTGAAAAAACTAGTTACGCTTAACATTCCGTTAATTAGGCTCTACTTGAAGGTTGTGAGCGGGGTCAAAAAATTACGGGTACATTCTTTAGTTTTAATCTTGTTGATTTTATAATCCATGTTGCGTTATGCCGCCAGTATTCAGTATGACGGAGCCGGTTATCATGGCTGGCAGAGTTTGAAGTCCGGTTTGCCTGCAGTTCAGGCAGAGCTAGAGGCAGCGTTGTCAAAGGTTGCCAATAGTGCAACGAGAGTCGTTTGCGCAGGCAGAACAGATGCAGGTGTACATGGCTGCAGTCAGATTATTCACTTTGATACTGATGCCGAGAGAAGTGAGAGAAGCTGGGCATATGGTGCCAATGCTAATTTACCTGACTCTATTGCAGTGAATTGGATGCAATCGGTAAGTGATGATTTTCATGCCCGTTTTTCAGCTTTATGGCGTCGATACAGATACATTATATACAATCATAATATCCGTCCTACTCACTTACCTAAAGGATTAACCTGGAATTACTGGCCTTTGGATGCAGCCAAAATGCAAGAGGCTGCGTGTTACTTGGTAGGTGAGCATAATTTTAATTCTTACCGGTCTGCTCGGTGTCAAGCGAAAAACCCAAAAAGAACCATTTACCATCTTAATGTAAGCAGGCATCGTCGGTTATTGGTTATTGATATTAAAGCTAATGCCTTTTTGCAGCACATGGTGCGAAATATTGCAGGGGTGTTGATGGAGATAGGATGTGGTAAGCGAGAGCCTAGTTGGGCTAAAGAAGTGCTGGATGGCAGAGATCGTAAGTTGGGTGGGGTAACCTCCGCGCCTTGTGGGCTGTACTTTGTTGATGTGGGTTACCCTGAAAAGTTTGGTTTACCTTATACGGTCTTGGGTCCGGAGTTTATAGCGCCTTTATTGTTTGCAGATACTTGATCTATATGTAGTAGGATGCAAACGAGTGAAATCTAATTACTTGTTAGTACTGCCGGTGAGAGTATTCAATAAGTTCATACCTTCAATGGAAGCTGGTATATACCCATTACCCTTGAAGGTGGGGGGCGGCTCTCGATCACCCCGCTCACCTACTATTCGTAAGGTAACTGGGCTTCGCTCGTTTGTCGCCTACCCCCGCCGTGAATGGAAACTGGTATATAGCGGCAATTATGCGAGAATATTGCTAGCACCCTGTTTGTAAAATCACTACTGTGGGATTAATAAAATGATTTCACCTCGAATCAAGGTTTGTGGTATTTCAACTGTTCATGATGCGGTGGCTGCAACGGGCGTGGGTGTTGATATTTTGGGGCTTGTTTTTTATGGTAAAAGTCCTCGGTTTGTATCAATAGAACGGGCTTCTGACATTGCCTGCAGCGTGCCGCCCTTCACTCTTTTAGTAGGGCTATTTGTTAATGCTTTGAAGTCGGATATTGCAGCGGTACTAGAACAATTGCCTTTGGGGTTACTGCAATTTCATGGAGATGAGTCTGAAGCGGATTGTAGTCGATGGTCTATACCCTATATTAAAGCTCTTCGTGTTAGGTCTGGAGTTCCGGTATCTGATATGGCAAGAGCCTATGATTCAGCCAAAGGCTATCTTTTGGACACCTACCGGGCTGATGTGGCTGGAGGAACCGGTGAATCTTTTGATTGGGGGTTGATTCCTGGCGATCTGGGAAAGCCAGTTATTTTGGCTGGTGGTTTGAATCCGGAAAATATACGCGAAGCAATTGACACTGTGCAGCCCTATGGAGTGGATGTTAGCAGTGGTGTAGAGCTATCACCAGGCGTTAAGAGCATTGAAAAAATAAAAGCCTTTATTCGTGCAGCAGGTAGATAAAAGTGGATCATAATAAGCTGCGGGAACCATTCTATAATATGCCCGATGCAACAGGTTACTTTGGCGATTATGGTGGGCGTTATGTTGCTGAAACCTTGATTAGTGCGCTTGAAGATTTGGAAGAAACCTATAAAAAGCTTTGGTATGATCCTACGTTTCAGGCGGATCTTGACTGGGAGTTGACTCATTACGTTGGGCGCCCATCACCACTTTACCATGCAGAGAGATGGTCAAGAGCTTTGGGAGGTGGGCAGGTTTATCTTAAGCGGGAAGACTTGAATCATACCGGAGCCCATAAAATTAATCATGCGGTGGGGCAAGCTTTGTTGGCCAAGCATATGGGAAAAAGTCGAATTATCGCAGAAACAGGGGCCGGACAACATGGCGTAGCAGTGGCAACTGTGGCTGCGCGACTGGGGCTTGAGTGTCATGTTTATATGGGTGCTAAAGATGTACAACGCCAAGCGCTGAATGTTTACCGGATGAAATTATTAGGGGCAGAAGTTATTTCGGTAAAAAGTGGATCCCAGACTCTTAAAGATGCAATTAATGAGGCTCTTCGGGATTGGGTTAGCCATCCGGAAAGCACTTTTTACATTCTGGGTACCGTGTGTGGACCTCACCCTTATCCAGAAATGGTTCGTAATTTCCAAAGTATTATCGGGCGTGAGGCTCGTGCTCAATGCTTGCAGCAAGCTGGACGTTTGCCGGATGGATTGGTAGCGTGCGTTGGTGGTGGGTCTAACGCAATGGGTTTGTTTTATGAGTTTTTACAAGATAAAGATGTGAAAATGTATGGTGTAGAGGCTGGTGGTAAAGGTATAGATACGGGCAAGCATGCTGCCAGAATGGTTTCAGGTAAACCTGGAGTATTGCAAGGTAATCGTACGTATCTGATGGCTGATGAACATGGTCAGATTATTGAGAGTCATTCTGTTTCAGCAGGTCTTGATTATCCAGGGGTAGGTCCAGAACACAGTTACTTGAAAGATATTGGTCGAGCAAAATATGTTTATGCTACCGATGATGAAGCGTTGTCAGCTTTTCGTGATTTAACTTTGTTCGAAGGTATTATTCCTGCTTTAGAAACTGCACACGCTTTGGCTTATACAAAAAAATTGGCACCGAAGATGAGTAAGGATCAGATTCTTATTGTTAACCTTTCTGGCCGTGGTGATAAAGATATTCATACTGTTGCAGAAATTGATGGCATTGAAATATAAGGAAGGAGCAAGACCTTATGAGGATTAGGAGCTGTTTTAAAAAGCTTGAAACTGAACAGCGAAAGGCTCTGATTCCTTATATTACAGCGGGGGATCCTGAGCCCGGAGTAACTGTTCAAATCATGCATAAGTTGGTTGAGAATGGTGGTGATATTATTGAAGTGGGTTTTCCTTTTTCAGATCCCGTTGCAGATGGTCCAGTAATCGCTAGAGCCCACGAGCGAGCGATCTCTCACGGTGTTACGTTGAATGATGTTCTGTCAATGATAGGGCGTTTTAGGGAAAGAAACTCTGTTACTCCTGTTGTTTTGATGGGATATTTGAATCCCATTGAAAGTATGGGTTATGAGCAGTTTGCACAAAGAGCCTGTGATGTTGGTGTAGATGGAGTGCTAGTGGTTGATCTACCACTAGAAGCTCCGGGAAATTTGTCAGGGATATTGGAAAAGCGTGGTCTTAATGTTATTAATCTTATTGCGCCTACTACATCCGATGAGCGTATTCGTAAAATTTGTAATGTTGCCAGTGGGTATCTTTATTATGTTTCTCTTAAAGGTGTCACCGGCTCTGCAATTTTGGATATTGCAGAAGCGGAGAGGCGAGTAACACATATTAAGAAATTTACTACGCTTCCTATAGGCGTTGGTTTTGGTATTCGTGATGGAGGCTCTGCAGCGGCAATAAGTAAGGTTGCAGATGGTGTTATTGTCGGATCTGTTTTGGTTTCAGCTCTGAAAAAAGAATTTGAGGTGAGCCATAATCGTATGTTGGAAGCAGTGGGAGAAATTTTGGCACAGATGCGGTCTGCAATGGACACCTCTCACTCTATTTGAAAAGATGGTAAGGATGTTGGCAGTGCTTGCTTACCTTAATGATGAGGTTTTGCGAGATCATTGGAGTATTTCCTTTGTAATCTGCTTGCATTTCCAATGACTTTGGGTATAGCGGTACCCTTGATAACGGGCAAAGCGGATGAGTAATTGGTTAGTTGATAAACTTATACCTTCACTATCGCGTTCATCTGTTCAAGAGCACTCTAGCAATGTGCCTGAAGGGTTGTGGAGAAAATGTGTCAAGTGTGAAGCAGTGTTATATCGACCTGAATTGGAACGAAATCTGAATGTTTGTCCTAAATGTAATCATCACATGCGCATTGGTGCCCGTGTTCGTTTGGATTGTTTTCTAGATGGAGATGGTAGGGTGGAGCTGAATGCGGATATTGAACCAGTGGATATGCTTCGTTTCAAAGATAATAAGAAATATAAGGAGCGACTTTCCGATGCCCAAAAAAAATGTGATGAAAAAGATGCGCTACTGGTTATACAGGGGTTTCTTGCTGGAGATCCGATTATAGCCTGCGCTTTCGAATTTGAATTCATGGGTGGCTCGATGGGGTCGGTTGTCGGTGAGAAGTTTTCATTGGCCGCAGAGTTATGTCTTGAACGAAGGGTTCCATTGGTTTGTTTTTCTGCCAGTGGTGGGGCTCGTATGCAAGAAGCTCTTTTTTCGTTGATGCAAATGGCAAAAACTAGCGCATCTTTGGAGCAAATGAAGCAGGCTGGTATTCCTTATTTTTCGGTAATGACTGATCCTGTGTATGGAGGAGTATCTGCCAGTCTTGCTATGTTGGGGGATATCAATATTGCAGAGCCTTTTGCACTGATAGGATTTGCAGGACCTAGGGTGATAGAACAGACAGTAAGGGAAAAATTGCCAGAGGGGTTTCAGCGAAGTGAATTTCTTCTGGAGCATGGTGCTTTGGATATGATTGTTCATAGAAAAGAATTACGAAACACTATCTCTAGGCTTTATAGGAAATTGCAGGGACTTACTCAAGGGGATCATCAATTTGCAGAGGAAAAAGTGTTACCTGAAATAGCAACCTTGAGTGACGAAGGAGCGGTATTGTGACTCAAACTGCGTCATTTGACTCTTTGCCTCAGTGGTTGGAGTGGCTGGAAACGACGCGGCAGGAGAGTGAAATTGATCTTGGTTTAGAGCGTATTCGCTCCGTTGCAGATTCTGTTGGTTTGCTTAATCCTGCACCATTTGTAATTACCGTAGCTGGTACTAATGGCAAGGGTTCTACCGTGGCGCTGCTTGAATCTGTTTTGCTGGCAGCTGGCTATAAAGTAGGGGTCACTACTTCACCTCATTTTCTTTGTTTCAATGAGAGGGTGCGTATTAATGGTTCTGTGTTAGATGATCCGACGTTGTGTTCTGCTTTTAGAGCTATAGAGAAAGGGCGTGGTGCTACTTGGCTGACTTACTTTGAATTTGGTACGCTGGTGGCCGCAAGTTGCTTTAAAAGCGCATTATTAGATTTTGTTATTTTGGAAGTTGGGTTAGGTGGTCGTCTGGATGCTATCAATGTGTTTGATAGTGACGTTGCAGTTATTACAACAATAGGTTTTGATCATCAGGAGTGGTTGGGCTACAGTCTTGAGGCAATTGGAAGAGAGAAGGCAGGTATTATTCGTGAAGGAAAGCCTGTGGTATATGGTGCTGAGACAATGCCATCTTCTATTGGTGAGTATTGCACTCGATTGAAAGCGCCACTTTTTCGTCGAGGCCATGCATTTGACTCTTTAGAGCAAGATGATTTTTGGAGTTGGTCTGGGGTAACAGCTAAAGGTGAAAAAGTTACTGTTTGCAGGCTGCCTATACCGACACTGGAGTTAGATAATGCGGTGACCGTTTTGCAGGTTTTACAATTTTTGCCGCAGATAATAGGTAAACAAGATATTGTATCGGGAATTAAAAGAGCCTATCTTCCTGGGCGTGCTCAAAGAGTCCGTTGGCGTAATGAAAAAGGGTTGATGATTGACGTTATGTTAGATGTTTCTCATAATCCTCAGTCTATTGGAAGGTTGGTGGCAAATCTTGGGAAAGTGCCTGTACTTGGTAACACTCGAGCAGTTTTTGCGATGTGTAGTGATAAGGATTATGTCAGCGTTATAGACTTGCTGTCGCTACGTGTGGATCGTTGGCTTGTCACAGAGTTTGATTCACCTAAGGCACTTTCTGTTGAGGTGTTAGCTAAAGCTTTGGAGAGGACGTCATCTTTAGTGGGGGTAAGCTCTAATGTTGTGAGTGGGTTTATGGAAATGGTTAATGAGTCTGTTGCAGGTGATCTTGTTTTAGTGACAGGGTCCTTCATGACTGTTGCTCCTGTTCTAGCGTTATTACAGTAGCAATTGGCTGCCAATAAATTACGGCTGTTTCTAATGGTATGACATAATATTTAGTATTTTTTCTTTCTATGTATTAGAAAGGTAGAAGGGTACAGGTTAGCTTTTTGGGAAGATGATGATGCAGTTTAAACTGATTGAAGTGATGAATTATGATATATTCTCTGTTACTTTAGATACTGTTTGAGATGCAGGAGCTCAAGGTGAGTAGAGAACTAAAGCAGCGTTTGTTGGGCGCAGTGGTTTTGGTTTTATGTTTGGTGATGTTGGCTCCGGCATTGTTTCGTGGTGGCAATAATCATCCTATAATTATCGATGATACTGCAATACAGGAGAAGTCTCCGGATGTGCCAGAGTTTGTTGAAGTATTGGATAGCACACCGGAAGTGATGGATGTAAATGTAAAGGCTACTCTTGTGGAGGATGAAAAAGGTCAAGCAGGGCTTGATGAAACCGGGCATTTAAAAGCTTGGTCTTTACAGGTGGCTTCATTTTTTGACGAACGTAATGCTGATAAGTTACAGGATAAACTTCGAAAAAAAGGTTATAGAGCCTATGTTGGCATGGTCGCGCATAAAAGTGGTCGTGATTTATATTGTGTTTATATTGGTCCTGAGGTACGTACCAGTGAGCTTAATGAGCTTAAAAGCGTGCTTGAAAAGGAAATGAAATTGTCCGGGATTATTGTCAAATTTAAGCCGTGATTAAAGTGTTAATACGACGTATATAATCATTCATCTTGAAGGAGTAGGGTTGTTGATTGCTCTAACACACCTCAATACTTTGCTACTCGCAGGCTAATGAATCTTTGCTCATTTGCCACGTCTGCTCATGCCTTCAATGGTGATTGGTACAAAAAAGTACTGTGATACTTATGACTCAAAACAAGACAAACCCTGAAGAAATCCGCTTGGTTATTTTCGATATTGACGGTGTTTTAACAGATGGTATGTTGTATTACAGTGAGGTGGGTGAGTGTATGAAGCCTTTTAATGTAAAAGACGGTGTTGGTTTTGATTTATTGAGAAGTAGCGGTATTGAAATAGCGGTTATTACAGCAAAAGATTCTGCCGCTCTTGCTTGTAGAATGAAAGACCTGAAGGTTCGCTATTATTTTCCAGCCTGTCGTGATAAAAAAACAGCGTTTGATAGTCTGAAAGAGCAATTGGCTATCACAAGTGCGCAGGTGGCTTATGTGGGGGATGATGTGCTAGATTTGCCAGTTATGAAAGAAGTTGGTTTAGCTATTGCTCCAGCTGATGCTCATTTCCTAGCTCTGAAATATGCACATATTACAACGAGAGCAGCAAGCGGGCAAGGTGTTGCTCGTGAAGTTGCAGAGTTATTGGTAGGTGCAAGAACAAATCTTGAGGAGGCCTATGGTAGGCTTGTGGCTGTTGTACAGTAGATGTTTCGATTAAGCTGGATGTTGCCTGTATGTAATGATTTATTGGTATATACTCGTTATCATTAGAGGAGTGGGTAGGCGACAAACTAACTAATTCCCATAGCTTACGAGTAGTAGGTGTTTAGTGAGTGAGAGCGGTCAACAACCTCACATCTTTAAGGATGATGGGTATAAAGCAAAAAATAATGCTAGGTCATCTGAGCGAGGAGATTTTCGTTTACTTTAGTTATGCCAAGCTGCTCATATCTAAACGGGCAGTTACACAGTTTGTTTTACAGCCTCGCCGATAAAGTGCCTTTTCCGCCTATATACCCGTAGCCTTTAAAGTTGCTACTTTATTGCCAGAGCTACTTCATCACAGTAGCTTCCTACTTTTAAGCTTCTGCGGCCTCTCTACTCTCTCTTCTCGCAGACATGTGGCTTCTCTTCTTCGGCCTTCAATGGTAACAGGGTGTAAAGGGCTGATTTGCCGATTATCATCACTTGGCAATGCAACCTTATAGGGTAGCTTTGAGCGTGTTTTTTTAAGAGACCTTTGCACGAGCCGTAATTTTGTTAGTCGGTGAGGAAAACACGCACTAAAATAGATGATTTATGCTTGTAAATGATCGATTTAGTACGTTTTTAAAGAAGCCAACTGGCAAAAGAACAATCGTGCAAAGGTCTCTTTAAATATCTTTCTCCATGCGCAACTGTTTGTTTTCTTTACGCCGGAGCTGAATCTCAATACGTTCATTTTCAGCTAGATTTATGCTTGCCGAGAACTGCTCTTGAGAATACTTTTAGTTATAAAGTGGATTAGTTGCAATACTTAGTGATTTAGCAGATTTAGCAGATTTAGCAGATTTAGCTGTCTAATATCCTTGATCTAGAGTCAAGGTCCTCGCATCGACTTTAAGTTCTTTTGGGTGTTGTTTGTAGCTATGCTTCTGTCCTATCATAACACTCTAATAATGTTTTTGATTAAAGTGACCGGTTCTTTTGACTAGAACATACTTTACTGGTAGTAATATGATAGGTGTTATATTTTTTGGCTGAGATACTTGAGTTTCTTTCGAGTATGGATTTTTTCTAGCAGCATTAGAGTGGTTCTTGCGGTAGGATCAATCTTTATTTTGGGTGCTTTTAAGTGGTGCAATTAGTTTCTCTAGTGCCTTTTGAACTAGGGGTAATAGGTAGTTACTAAAAATAAGTGCCGTTATGTGGTAGGCGCCAGCTAAGAATGATTCTAAAATAAATTGGACTTCACAAAATATTTTTATATAATGCGTCCCACCAGTGATCTAAGCAATAAAGCGGTAGTCTTATGTTGAATATTAAATTAGTTAAAGTGGTTGTTGCGTTCGTAATGATTTTTTTTACTATAGTAACTGTCGGTTCTGTCATGGCTGGGGGCTTAGATGATTGTTGCCAGTGTGGCCTAATAATAAATGATGCAAATGAAGAAAGGCATATTTATATTTGTCAGTATAGTAAAGATTATGTAGAGCCTGACTTATCCGACGATGCAGTGCAGCTGTCTGGTTTTTTAGATTATGTATCAGAATGCTCTACTCAGATTAAAAACACGGAGCGTGCAAATCAGGTTCTTAAATTGCATAACAGTATAAAAGAGAAGGTGGAAAACTCTAAAGAATTTCCTAGAGAAAACATTGTAAATGAAATGTTTAAGGCGCGGGAGGTCGTCATGGAAGGTATGGACTCGTTAATGCTATGTCCATTCACGACGAAAGAAATTTCCGAAATAGTACAGTATATAGATTGTGTAGTAGGCATTTTTTGCGACAAAGATGAAGGTTGCAGAAGACGTCCGTGGTTGCTTTGTAAAGATGGCGGGTTTCAAGTTGCTTTTAGCTCTGCGCTTTCTTGGTGGTATTGGCATTATGGAGAAAGATCTCCGACAACAAAAGATGATCGTAAAATCTTCCATTCTATAATTATATATATTTTGCTAACTCAGTATATGGGCAGACGCGATGAGTTTATGGATAAATGTTGCGGTGAGAATGTTGATATAGCAAGCCTGCATAGTGACTATATGCTTTGTGTTATGGCTGTAATACGAATCAAGCAACATAGTTTTACGAAAGCATATGTTTCTCGCGATTATAAAGCAAATGTGTATAACCCAATCCGACTAGATAGCTACTCAGAGAAAGGCGAGATTTATGAGATTGGGCGACACCTGGTCAATGACTCTTGCTGTCCACTGTTGGCGTTGAGTAAATCTTGTGCGCTGACTTTGCAATTTGTCGTTATAAAAGGCATGAAGATGTTCGAAATAAAAAGTATAGTAATTCCTGGGTTTTATGAATTAACTAGCACTCAACGGAGTTTCGAAGATCACTTGAAAGCTCTATTCAATAAAACACAGTCATGCTCACCTCAACGCCCAAGCTTGGGGAGTGTTGTTAAAAATGGTGTGCAGGCAACAATTGACTATAGTTATAATTTATTACGCAGTTTTTTACTATGGCATATCGATACCGATACCGATCTCGGTTGAATTTGTGCGTAGGTGACAAACGAGCACAGTATCATGAACCTGCGAGTAGTAAGTGACTGGGGTGAGTGAGCGCAGCCAAAAATCCTATGCCTTCAGAGGGCATAGGTATATGTGTTAAAAACAAATGATTTTTTATTTACTTCAGAATGATTCTAAGAGACCTCAGCATAACTCAACAAAGACGATTATATTCTGGTAAAATATCGGCATGCAAAAATCCTTCACAACACAGCCCAAACTCTTCGTTTAAGCCAGCGACCTAAATCATCCAATTCTTCGTAGTCTGGATGATACAAAAGCGCTGCTGAAATGGTAAGAGATTGAGAAGTTATTACCCTCAATCTACGCCTCTAACACCGGTCGCCCGAGCTATCCTCTGCTGACCTTGTTTCGAGCCTTATTGCTTGGAACATGGTATCGCTTATCCGATGTACAGTTGACTCAGTGCTTGTATATACTAGTCTCCTTTCAAGCTGCTACGTTGTTGGCTGCGTTCGCTCACCCCTATCACCTACTCGTAGGCTCATGGGGCTTAGCTTACTTGCTGCCTAGTAGCAATTTGAAATGCTTTGGGTATAGAGATCTTCTGTTTTGTAAATTTTGTCACCTTGAACTTGGTAGAGCAGTTCCTGAAGCTCCACCTTGGGACGCTTTCGAAAACGACTTGTCGCACATCGTCTGTGGGATCAATTATTGGCAGAGATTAATCGTAAGTTTGAAGCCAAAAACATCATAATGAGCGAAGGTCGCATTAATATCATTGATGCTACACCGATAGAGGCAGTGCGATCAGGTTCGGGCCACGACAAAAGCGGAAAACCGACAAAAGATCCTGAAGCGGGCTGGCACGTTAAAAATGACAGTCGTGGTAACAAAAAAAGCACCTATGGTTTTTCCGTTCATACCTGTGTCAATGAAGATGACTTTATTCATAGGCAAAGCGTAATGCCTGACAATGTTCCTGATTCATGGCATATCCGACGAATACAGGCCAGATGATTAGGTGTAAATGTTCTATTTTTAATTTCACAAAAACTCACCCTTCTAGGTGAAATACTGAGAGGTGTGTATTTTATCTTAAAGGCCTTGCGCTGTTTTGGGTTAAGGACATTATTTCTGGTTTTGAGTCGCGAATTCAGGTCATGGATTCAGAGCTGAAGCCATTGATTCAGTAAAAATACAATGAGAGACCTTTGCATGATAACGCCATTTCACGCCCATTATTAATGAGTTACATTTTTTGACGATAAAAAGGTCAAAAATGACGTCATAGGGGCTAATTCTTTACGAATTGCGTCTTATTACCCCACATTTTCATTTTTTAGGCACGGCTTGCCTGCTGTATCGATAACCCTCGCTTGATGTTGCGCGTAACACACATCATCTCAAATCGCGTACGGTTCCGATCAAGACCCAGATAACGTGCTTTCGCCATCTAGTAGTGTTGCTTCAAAACACCAAAGACGCGCTCAACGGTACATCGCACTCCCGAATGTAGCTGATTAAATTTCTTGGATTTTTCGTCTAGTGGCGTGTTGCGATAAGCTCGCTTTATCACTCTGTTATCAATGGACCGCTCAGCCAGCCACTGGTCATGCGACTGGCTGCGGTAAGCACTATCCGCATAAGCCGCAGATTCGTCGCAGCTTAATAACTCGGTAAAACAATTGGAGTCGTGAACATTGCCTGCCGTGTAATCCGTTGACTTGATGAAGCCATCTTCATCAACATTGATGTGCGCTTTGTAACCGTAGGTGCTTTTACGTTTCCCATCGGAACCAACTTTTACATTCCAATCCGCTTCAGGGTCTTGAGTCGAATCACCATGCTTGTTTTTATTGGGGCGGCATTGCTTGGCCTCAATCACGCTGGCATCGACAATACTGACTTCTCCCGATTTGATATATACCCAAAGCATTTCAAATTGCTACTAGGCAGCAAGTAAGCGAAGCCCGCGAGCCTACGAGTAGTAGGTGATCGGGGTGAGCGAACGCAGCCAACAACGTAGCAACTTGAAAGGCGACGGGTATAAAGCCATTGCTCACTAAGCTGGGCATTGATCTCGCTGAGCAATCCGTCCATTAAACATAGCGTGTCCAGTTTCTGTCTAAACCGCCAAAACGTCGAGTGATCCGGCACAGACTCAGAAATATCCAGCCCGGTAAAACGGCGAAATAACAAATCGCGCGCCAGCTGTTTTTCCAGTACCAGATCACTGAGCTTGTACCAGCTTTGCAGCAGAAGCGCTTTAAGCATCATTAGTGGAGGACAAGCCTTATCGCCACGCGCTTTGGAATGAATTTGTGACAGCCGCTGCTCTAACCGTGACCAATCAATAAGTTCGTGCACGGCATCCAGCTCTTTGACTGCATCGTGCTCGATCAGCATGGCGTCGGCCAAGCTACGTTGTGTAAGATTTTTCCAGGCCATTGTCGTTTTAGTGGTTTCCGCGTTTTGCTTTCAATCTATTATTCCAGATTATCAACATGGTTTCCCTGTGTTTCGTGCAAAGGTCTCAATGATTCTAAAATAAAATAGGACTTTACAAGATATTTTTATATAATGCGTCCCACTAGTGATCTAAGCAATAAAGGGTAGTCTTATGTTGAATATTAAATTAATTAAAGTGGTTGTTGCGTTCGTAATGATTTTTTTTACTATAGTAACTGTAGGCCCTGTCATGGCTGGGGGCTTAGATGATTGTTGTCAGTGTGGCCTAATAAAAAATGATGCAAATAAAGAAAGGCATATTTATATTTGTCAGTATAGTGAATATTATGTAGAGCCTGACTTACCCGACGATGTAGTGCAGCTGTCTAGTTTTTTAGATGATGTATCAGAATGCTTTACTCATCTTGGTAGGAAAGATCGTGCAAATCAGCTTCTTGAATTGCATAACAGTATAAAAGATAAGGTGGAAAACTCTATAGAATTTCCTAGAGAAAACATTGTAAATGAAATGTTTAAGGCGCGGGAGGTCGTCATGGAAGGTATGGACTCGTTAATGCTATGTCCATTCACGACGAAAGAAATTTCCGAAATAGTACAGTATATAGATTGTGTAGTAGGCATTTTTTGCGACAAAGATGAAGGTTGCAAAAGACGTCCGTGGTTGCTTGGTAAAGATGTCGGGTTTCAGATTGCTTTTAGCTCTGCGCTTTCTTGGTGGTATTGGCGTTATGGAGAAAGATCTCCGACAACAAAAGATGATCGTAAAATCTTCCATTCTATAATTATATATATTTTGCTAACTCAGTATATGGGCAGATGCGATGAGTTTATGGATAAATGTTGCGATGAGGGTGGTGATATAGCAAGCCTGCATAGTGACTATATGATTTGTGTTATGGCTGTAATACGAAACAATCATCCTAGTTTTGCGGATGCATATGTTTCTCGCGATTATAGAGGAAATATGCATAACCCAATCGAAATAGATAGCTACGCAGAGAAAGGCGATCTTGGTGTTGTTGGGCGATGCCTGGTCAGAGACCACTCTTCCTGTCCACTGTTGGCGAAGAGTAAAGATTGTACGCTGAGTCTTCAATTTGTCGTTATAAAAGGCATGAATGAGTCAGAAATAAAAAGTATAGTAATTCCTGGGTTTTATGAATTAACTAGCACTGAACTGAGTTTAGAAGATCACTTGAAAGCTCTATTCAATAAAACACAGTCATGCTCACCTCAACGCCCAAGCGTGGGGAGTGTTGTTAAAAATGGTGTGCAGGCAACAATTGGCTATGGTTATAGTTTATTACGCAGTTTTTTACTATGGAATATCTATACCGATACCGATCGCGGTTGAATTTGTGCGTAGGTGACAAACGAGCACAGTATCATGAACCTGCGAGTGGTAAGTGACTGGGGTGAGTGAGCGCAGCCAAAAATCCTATGCCTTCAGAGGGCATAGGTATATGTGTTAAAAACAAATGATTTTTTATTTACTTCAGAATGATTCTAAGAGACCTCAGCATAACTCAACAAAGACGATTATATTCTGGTAAAATATCGGCATGCAAAAATCCTTCACAACACAGCCCAAACTCTTCGTTTAAGCCAGCGACCTAAATCATCCAATTCTTCGTAGTCTGGATGATACAAAAGCGCTGCTGAAATGGTAAGAGATTGAGAAGTTATTATCCTCAATCTACGCCTCTAACACCTGTCGCCCGAGCTATCCTCTGCTAACCTTGTTTCGAGCCTTATTGCTTAGAACATGGTATCGCTTATCCGATGTACAGTTGACTCAGTGCTTGTATATACTAGTCTCCTTTCAAGTTGCTACGTTGTTGGCTGCGTTCGCTCACCCCGATCACCTACTACTCGTAGGTTCATGGAGCTTCGCTTACTTGCTGCCTAGTAGCAATTTGAAATGCTTTGGGTATAGAGATCTTCTGTTTTGTAAATTTTGTCACCTTGAACTTGGTAGAGCAGTTCCTGAAGCTCCACCTTGAGACGCTTTCGAACACGGCTTGTCGCACATCGTCTGTGGGATCAATTATTGGCAGAGATTAATCGTAAGCTTGAAGCCAAAAACATCATAATGAGCGAAGGCCGCATTAATATCATTGATGCTACACCGATAGAGGCAGTGCGATCAGGTTCGGGCCACTACAAAAGCGGAAAACCGACAAAAGATCCTGAAGCGGGCTGGCACGTTAAGAATGAAAGTCGTGGTAACAAAAAAAGCACCTATGGTTTTTCCGTTCATACCGGTGTCGATGAAGATGACTTTATTCATAGGCAAAGCGTAATGCCTGACAATGTTCATAATTCTCAGGAACGTGATACCTGCTGATGGGGGATGAAACGGCACTGTATGCGGATTCAACGCCTTAGAAGGCTTCGTAATGGCTGACAAAACTTCGAAAGTTCAATTACCGTGACCAAAGTCGTTGGTTATACTGAGGTCTCATAGTAAGGGTTTTCTTGATAGTTGTTTCCTGATTCATGGCATATCCGACGAATACAGGACCGATGATTAGGTGTAAATGTTCTATTTTTAATTTCACAAAACTCACCCTTTTAGGTGAAATACTGAGAGGTGTGTATTTTGTCTTAAAGGCCTTGCGCTGTTTTGGGTTAAGGACATTATTTCTGGTTTTGAGTCGCGAATTCAGGTCATGGATTCAGAGCTGAAGCCATTGATTCAGTAAAAATACAATGAAAACTATTTTTTGTTATCTGTACCAACTATCCTGTTACTATTTTTCCATAAAAGGGCCATATACTCAATAATAGAAGACCAAGGAAGTAGTTAGTTTATAAAGCACCGTAGGAGTGACTTTATGAATAACTAATTTTGTCGCATTCAATCTTGATACTAAGAAGTATATTAGGAGAAAAGGATATGGATATGTATACGGAAAGATCAGTAAGATGGTATGGTTGTGAATCGTTTCCTAATAAAAGTATACAAGCCTTATATGCAACAGAGAACTTCGTCAAAAACAATGTTTGGAAAGGGGCTGCTGTAGCCAAAAATATTATAAATTATAATAAAAAAATGGAAGTGACTGATATTATTGATAGCATTCCAGATACAAAAACACAGACTGTATGTAATGTATCCACAATACTGATTAACGCGCTGATATCAATTAACAAGTACAACCCTGTAAAAATAATGGCCCAGAGTGACAATAGCTATGTGCGAAAGCCAACGCGCTTTATGCAACAGCAACTTAACGAAGCAATTCTCTATATACTTAGGAAACCAAAATATTTTGCCAAATTAATGGAGGCATTGGGAGCTCCAGTTTCTATAAACGCTCATACTGCATTATCTCTTGAAGAAACAGTAGACGAATGTTTTTCCATGACAGTTGAGAGTGTGGATAAATACTTGACACTTGATATATTTATAGCTAAACCACCAGGCCAAGTAAGAGCAAAGTTACTACTTGCTATCTTAAACTCGTTAGAGAGAGGGTTTGATGAATCTGCATTAACATTTATTAAAAAAACTGTGGAAATTATTATGATAGATGCATACGGAAAAACAAAAAAATGCGTTATAAGTTTTTTGTCAAAACAAAAAAACAATATATCAGAAGTAGGCAATTGTTTTAAAAAATCTGTTAAAGATGATACTGCTCTAAAGCTTACGGAAGATACCTTGCCAAACAAAATAATTAATGATAAACAACCAATATCAAAACGAAGAAGACGACAGTATTACCGACCATGAAAGACCTTGCTAGAAATTAGTAAGTTTATTCTGCGAAATGCAAAACTCTCTAGCTCTTGCTGTGCCTAACCTGCTGTCGTAGGTTGGTAAATGTTTTATATTGGCTGTGATGGCTTTGTAGTCATTCCATGGAGCGTATTGCAACGAGTTATACCACATCACATGAACAATACAAAGCTAACCTATCCTTCGGGTATGTTTCCTGAATCGCACAGGGAGATCACTCAGAATAGTAACGTTTACTCTACTCCTTGATTTTTCATCTCGGTGTGCAAGTTCAACCTAAACGTGGCACATTTATGTTCAGGTATTCAAGTACTGGAAGGCCTTTCTGGCTAGCGATATTTATGTCTAGCGTCAGGTATAACAACTCCTTAGTGATTGGCTTTACATAGCGAATTTTAATCGTGATACAATCCATGTAATCATGAAATGCAGAGGAATATAGCGGCCTCGTTTGCCACCCATTACTGGTCCATGACAACGCTTGTCGCTGTGGATATGAAGTTTAGCGAGATTTTATTATGAGCATGCTTTTTTGTAAATGCGTCAACGATAACGACTCGTAGGTTAATGCGGATCCTTTTGCTTATCGACTACTCTCAGTTGCAATGGTAATGGATATATTGATAGAACTGTTTATAGTAAAATAAATAGAAACAGTTACTCAAGTAATAAAAAAATTGTTATTTATTCTTGATTGAAGGTGGGAGTGGATTTTTTGATGAAAGAAATCGCTTATTTGAGCATCGTTTTCGCCAGTTGTATATAGTGTTCCATCGCCAGTATAAGCGTATAAAAAGATAGCAGAATGCACCTCCGACGATACCTGATATTATTGAGCCCAAATACAGAGGTTTCCAAATTCGAGCTAGCTCACTGCCGATACCGTTAAATGAAAAATCTAAGGAGCTTTCACAGACTGGAACTTGGAGAATGTAGCACCCTATTTTATAGGTGAAATAGAAGATGGCGGGCATGGTCACTGGGTTAGTAAGCCATACTAGGGAAACGGATACAGGTAGATTGCAACGAAAAAACATAGCCATGGAGGCTGCAACAATCATTTGAAATGGAATCGGTAAAAAAGCACAAAAAATACCAACAAAAAAAGCTGAAGCAACTGATCGACGATTCAAATGCCATAGGTTTTGGTTGTATAAGGTAGATCCAAGAAATCTGAGATAATGATTATCTCTTATTGATTCTGGGTCAGGTAAGTACCTTTGTATCAGTTTTTTTGCCATATATTATCACCATATACGCTTAACATAATATACCCATTTTCCTTGAAGGTGTGGGAGTATTTCCTGCTATCATTCACCCCAACGACCTACAGCTCGTAGGCTCATGGGGTTCGCGCCTACCCATACCTACAATGATAATGGGTATAGGTGCAGTCGGTGCCAGTACAATTTTTAACTCTATTTCTTAATGCTTGGTAATACCAGTAGCCATTTGAATGACGTGAGCCCGCGACGCGAACAACCGATTTATAACAAAACAGTTGATCAGGAGCTATGCTATTTGTTATTACCCCATGCTCTCCTGAGTTTCAGGTCAGAGTTATCTCCGACTCCAAGTAGTATATATGCCTTGAAATTATGCAGCAGATAATAAAACCCGTGGCAGGGATATTTACTTATGCATTAGGCATTAGTCTTATCGGTTTAATGCCGACTCTGCCTTCGACCCTCGTAATAGTTATAATCGGCATATTGTCTTTTATTCTGACAATAATAACTTTATTTAGTTTACGAAACTTATGGCCAGTGGCAACAATATTGTTAGGAGCGTCCCTTGGTCTTTGTTATGGGAAGTGGTTGCAAGTGACAGCGTTGCCTGTTGAGTGTGAAGGTAGGTCATTGTTTATTGAGGGGAAAGTCGTTAGTTTGCCGGTAATGACACCAGAGCTTAGTCGTTTCGAGTTTAACGTTACCGATGGTGAATTTCGCAAGGTTGTTAGAAAAGTTCGTCTAAGCTGGTTTGCCGCACCGACCATGGAAGCTGGTCAGCATTGGCGCTTAAAGGTCAAGCTTCGTAAGCCCCATGGGTTTGCCAGCCTTGGAACGTTCGATTTTGAAGCTTGGGCTGCACGGGAAGGGATTCAGGCCACAGGTTATGTTCTTAGCGGCGAGCTATTATCTCCTTCAGGAAACATGAAATCTCTGAGGCAGTGGCTTTACAATTGGCTTGAATCCTCTGCCCTTCCTCAGAGTAAGGGCGTTCTAAAAGCGCTACTGGTAGGTGAGAAGTCAGGCATTACAACTGAGCAATGGCAAAGGCTGAATGCTACTGGTACGACGCACTTGGTGGTTATTTCCGGTTTACATATAGGACTTATGGCATTAATTGGTTATTGGCTAACTTTATTGTTCGGACGATTGGGCGTTCTGCCTTTGCAAAGTGTACCTTTGCCGCGAATTGCTGCTTGTTTTTCGTTGTTGCTGGCGGTTCTTTATGGGAGTTTGGCAGGTTTTGGTGTTCCGGTTCAACGAGCGTTGGTGATGACAATCGTTGCCATAGTTGGGCCACTTGTGGGTATGAGACCATCTCCCTTGACGTTATTAGTGGTAGCTCTTGCCGTTGTACTTACCATTGATCCTCTGGCTATGACAGGCAGTGGTTTTTGGTATTCTTTTATGGCCGTTGCCGCACTAATCTATGGAATGTCTGGTCGCTATGGATCCGCGTCCAAGTTGAAAAAATTACTCAAGCCTCAATGGATCGTTTTTTGTATATTGACTCCATTGTTGTTTTTTAATGATCAGCCTGTATCGCTATTTTCTGTGCTAATCAATTTGTTTGCTATCCCGTTCATTGGTTTGATGATTGTACCTTTGCTGTTGATATCAGCAGGGTTTGCTGGGCTATCTTCTTATATTTCATCTGCTGGGTTGGCTATTCTTGACCAATTGTTGCGTGTATTTTTTCAGGTGTTGGAATATTTCTCTGACTTTTTAATGATATTACCAGCGAGCAGCTGCCCAACGGTCTTAACTGTTTTGCTTGCAGTGATTGGTGGTTTTTTACTGATATCTCCTTTGCCACTTTCTCTGAAAATGCTATCTCCTTGTTTTATACTGCCTTGGTTATTTCCTGCGGCGAATAATCCCGATTATGGACAAGCTCATGTAACGATTCTAGATGTAGGTCAGGGGCTTGCGGTATTGGTTAGAACCCATAATCATACATTGGTCTATGATACTGGAGATGCCTTTTCAAAAACATTTAATGCGGCAGAGCGAGTCATTATGCCTTACTTGAGACAGTCCGGTGTTAGTGTTTTGGATAGAATAATGATTTCCCACGGAGATAAAGATCATTCTGGCGGCCTTGGACCGTTATTAAATCGTTACGATTGCTCACTCATATCCTGTGGTACTCGCATCCCTGGTATAAAATCGCCTATTTCGCAGTGTGCTAGAGGCCAAAGATGGCAATGGGATGCTGTTGATTTTCAAGTTCTGGCAGGGGGAGGGTGCTGGAAAAAATCTAATGATCGTTCCTGTGTTTTAAAAGTGACTGCGGGGAATGAAAGCATTCTATTAACTGGTGATATTAGTCACCGAGTTGAGGCCCAGTTGATTGCTTCTGGTCAGCCCTTACAGGCTACGGTCTTATTGGCCCCTCACCATGGAAGCCACTATTCAAGTTCTACGGAGTTTTTGCGTGCTGTTAATCCTAAAGAAGTCCTGTTTTCTTCAGGGTACAATAATAAATTTGGTCATCCAGCCAAGAAAACGGTAGAAAGAGTATCATACCAAGGGGCTAATAGCTGGAATACAGCCTTGCATGGAAGCCTGTCAGTTTTGTTGGGAAGCGGCAGTTGTAATATTTCAGCTTATCGCTACAATCATCGAAGATACTGGTGGTCTGAAGTGCTTTGAGCTGTAATGCCAGACTTTGTTGATGGTGTAAGTAGGCGACAAACTAGCAAAGGCTCATTCATCACGAGAAGAAGTGATGAGGTGAGTGAGAGCAGCCAACAAACTCACTCCATAAAAAGGAGTGAGTATACTATACTTCATGATTGTTTTAACTCACAAGGTGGCGTCTGCCGCTCAGTAGACTGCATTAATGAATATGCCGAATTCATATACTAAGTGCGACACCCAATTTAATAAAAACGATGAACTGCGATACCCTTAGTTTTTTGCTCCAACAGGCGAACGATAAAATTAATGAGTAAAATGCCTGAGCAATTTAAAACCATTACATCAGATAAAGGCACCGAGTTTCACCAATATAAGAAAGTTGAAGAAGTGACTAATTGCCCTTATTACTTTGCCAACCCACATCACTCATGGGGACGTGGTACGAATGAAAAGACCAATGGTTTGATCAGACAATACTTAGTTAAGGGAGCATCAGTGGCAGGACTAACTCAGCAACGATGTAATATCATCGCGGCCAAATTAAATACAAGACCAAGGAAGCGGTTAGCTTATAAAACACCGGAGCAATGCTTTTATGAATAACTCCTTTTGTCGCACTTCAAACTTGATACTAAGTATTGACAAGGCAACACATTTGAAACCTTCTGATGCCAAGCCATCAGGAGAAAAACTTCAGAAAATCTTAGCTGGGGTAGGAATAGGATCTCGGCGAGAAATGGAACGCTGGATCACGGCTGGTCGTGTGTCTATTAATGGCAAAAAAGCCACTATTGGCGATCGAGCTTGCAGTAGAGATACTATTTCAGTGGACGGTAGGCCTGTCAAGCTAGATACGTATAACTCCAATATTCGTAGAGTTATTGCCTATAACAAGCCAGAAGGGGAAATTTGTAGCCGTTCTGACAAGGCAGGGAGGCCCTGTATTTTCGATAAGCTACCCCGCCTTAAGGGAGAACGCTGGATAGCCATAGGTCGACTGGATTTGAATACATCGGGTCTACTACTTTTGACCACTGATGGCGAGCTAGCCAATCGACTGATGCATCCTTCCAATACCATTGAGCGTGAGTATGCTGTGCGTGTTATGGGAAATATCCTCCCTCAAAATATAAAGAAATTGTACGATGGCGTAGAGTTAGACGATGGTCCTGCTCGCTTTACTGATATAGTTAGCTCCGGTGGTACGGGCATAAATCGCTGGTTTCATGTCTGCCTTGCGGAGGGTCGAAACCGTGAAGTGCGACGTCTTTGGGAGTCTCAGGGACTTACAGTAAGCCGCTTGAAAAGAGTGCGCTTTGGAAGCACAATTATACCTGATGGTCTACGGGTCGGTAGGTGGCAAGAGCTGGAAAGAAAACAAATAGACCTGCTATCGGCTCAGGTTGATCTGGAACCGGCAAAATCTTATGAAAAAAAGAAAACCGAGCTCGTCGGCAAGCAAGTTCCTCGCGTAAAACAACAACGTAAACAACCAGCTCACAGTAGAGTCCATTCCGATCGACGCCGAATAAAATAAAGAAGGATAAGGCCAAAAACCCAAGGAAAAGACTATTGATTTAAACCTCTCAGCCAGTTCATATAACAAGGCTCCTTGGAGGCTTTGAGGCTCTTGATTACTCTCACTAATCTAGTTAGCTTCAATGGCGTTTACTCATACCTTAAGTGGTAACTGGTATAGAAGACATTTTCCGATAACTTTTCATGATTTCGGAAATCAAAAATGCCAATTCAAGGGCTTGATCTGCATTAAGCCGAGGATCACAATGTGTATTATAACGATGACCAAGAGTATCGACAGTTACCTCATAGGATCCACCAATGCATTCTGTAACATTTTGACCAGTCATTTCAAAGTGAACACCCCCTGCATAAGTCCCCTCCGCTTGGTGCACGGAAAAAAACTGTTTGACCTCCTGTAGAATTCGAGAAACTTCACGGGTTTTAAATCCGGTACTGGCTTGAAAAGTATTGCCATGCATCGGGTCGCAACACCAAAGTACCGCCCGACCTTCCCGCTCAACTGCCTTAATAAGGGCTGGTAATCCATCTTCTACTTTATCTGCCCCCATCCTAACAATAACGGTTACACGACCTGCATTATTTGTTGGATTCAAAATATCAAGTAATCGTAGCAAATCGTCTGGTAATAAGCTTGGCCCTGCTTTCAGTCCAATAGGGTTCTGTATCCCTCGAATAAACTCTATATGTGCACTGTCTATCTGACGAGTTCTATCGCCTATCCATAACATATGCCCGGAACAGTCATACCAAAGATGACTATTACTGTCCTTTCTAGTCATAGCTTGTTCGTAAGGTAGCAAAAGAGCTTCGTGAGAAGTATAGAAATTCGTTTCATTAATAGTTTTGGAGTGTTCGGATCTAATGCCACAGGCTTTCATAAAATTAAGCGATTCATCGATGCGATCGGCCACGAGACTGTATCGTTCAGCTTGAGGGCTATTGGCAACAAAATCTAAATTCCAGGCTTGCACCTGTTCAAGGGATGCCAGCCCCCCCTGTGAGAAAGACTTAAGTAAACTCAAGGTTGAAGACGCCTGATTGTAAGCTCGCACCATCCGCTCAGGATCAGGGATGCGTGACTCTGGTGAAAAGTCTGCACCATTAACAATATCGCCCCGATAAATCGGTAAATCAACACCATTTCGAGTTTCCATATTCGATGTTCTTGGCTTGGCAAATTGTCCTGCTATTCGGCCTACTTTTACAACTGGTACACTTGCGCCAAAAGTTAAAACTATAGCCATTTGCATTAGTACTTTAAAAGTATCCTTGATATTATCGACGCTAAATTCAGCAAAGCTCTCAGCACAATCACCTCCTTGAAGCAAAAATGCTTTACCGTTTACTGCCTCTGCCAAGCTCTTACGAAGTTCTTCGATTTCTTTAGTTGGAACCAGTGAAGGCCTAATGGCCAGATCTTTCTCTACTTGGTCAAGTTTATCTAAATCAGGGTACTCTGGCTGCTGGCAGATAGGCATACCTCTCCAGCTATTTGTGCGCCACGTTTTCATCTACGTCTCTCGAAATATCCAGCAAAAAACAAAGTAATCTGTGCAGCAGTTTACTTGACTCGGCTCATGTATTTTATTTGCAGTACTAAAAAGAGCATAGCTAACACAAATTTCCTAACTATACCCGTTATCATTGAATGTGTGAGTATACATCTTCGCATACTTTGGGTTCAGGCTTTAATTACAAAGCCTGCCTATTTCTATAAAAAGTAGCTCATTTTTCAGAGGGATTAACACCTTTAATAGCTTTAACTTCTTCATCGATGATAACTTTTTCCAATAATATCTCTTGAATATCATCACCTCCACCCTGACTGTCATCAACAATGATGATGCGGGTAATATCTTTTTCTATGGGTATTTTATAATAACCATCCTCATCCTCATCCTCATCCTCATCCTCATCATCCTGACCCTCATCAAAAGAATCTAGTGTTTGCTCAAAAATAGCCGGTATCGTAACGGGAGGTTGGGTTGGCTCGTCTGTCGTCCAGAGTATTACACCTGCTACGATAGCTAATGCCCCTGCAATAACAAGAGCAATCGTTATTTCTTTTGTCATATAGATGCCTCATAATCTATCCTATGCTTATCTTCCAGTACGATGGAAATAAGTTAACCCTTAATGGTAGTAATAATGCAGAGAAATAAAGCGCCTTTTTTAAGCTGTGTGGTGCCAGTATTCAACGAAGGAGCAGTAATATCTTCCTTTATACTAGCACTAGCTGAGCAGCTATCCATACTTACCAGTCAGTTTGAAATAATCGTGGTTGATGATGGCAGTAGTGATAATACTGTAAGCTTAATAGAACCATTTTACGCAGACTTTCCAGTAAAGCTGATTACCTTATCACGAAACTTTGGTAAGGAGGCGGCTCTTACAGCAGGTATTGATGCCTGCATAGGTGACGTAGCACTTCTTATTGACGCAGACTTTCAGCATCCGCTTGCTATGATCCCAGTATTTCTCAATTACTGGGAAAAAGGGTACGACATGGTTTATGGTATTCGCAAAGATCGTAGAGATGAATCATTTTTGAAAAAAAAAGGCGCTCACTTTTTTTATAAAATCATGAGTTTCAGCACCGGCGTTGAAGTACCGGCTAATGCCGGTGACTTTCGCTTGATGAGTCGCAATGTTATTGAAGCCTTGAAAGCCCTACCTGAGCGGGGGAGGTTTATGAAGGGCATATATGCTTGGGTTGGTTTCAAAAGTATAGGTATACCATTCGATGTACAAGAAAGAGCGGCTGGTGAGACTGCTTGGAATTATCGAAAGCTAACCGGTCTAGCTCTATCTGGCATCACTTCATTCACAAGCATACCATTACGAGTGGTTGGTATTATAGGCTTGGTTATATCCCTAGTATCAGTGCTCTATGCGCTAGTGACCATATTTCAGACGCTGTTTTTAGGCACTGATCTGGCGGGATGGCCCACCATCGTCACGGCGATCACGTTTATTGGCGGCATTCAGCTTCTTTCCCTGGGAGTACTCGGTGAGTATATAGCAGGTATTTTTAATGAGGTTAAAAAGCGCCCAACGTATCTTATTAACAAGCAGCGAGGCTTTGAAAAAGAACAAGATAATGCACCAACTCATTAAGTTCGTGGTTGTTGGCTCTATTGCTGCTGTTATACACCTTGGTATTCTTCGATGGACTGTTGAATACTTTGCAATACCTCCCTTGTTTGGTAATGCCGTTGCGTTTGTTGTTGCTTTTATTGTTAGCTATACAGGTCAAAGTCTCTGGACTTTTAGTCATAAGAAGCATGAGCATACCGGAACCCTAGCTCGCTTTCTAATTACCCAGTTATTATGTAGTTTTGCCCTTAATCAGAGCCTTTTCGCAGCGTTCCTTGCATTTTCAGGCCTTAACTATATGGTGATCAGCTTTATCGTTTTGATTACCGTTCCGCTGGTGACCTATACCGTGAGTAAGTACTGGGTGTTTAAATGAAACAGATCTCATTGTGTGCTGATGACTTCGCTATCGCACCAACTGTGTCTAAGGCGATTTTATCTTTAGTTAATAAAAATTCTATCCAAGCCGTCAGTTGCATGGTGACGACGCCTGGCTGGAAAGTTGAAGCACTAGGCTTGCAAGAATATTCTGATCAAATTGATATTGGCCTGCACCTGAACTTCACTGAAAATACAGGGCTGACATCAAACTACAAAAAAGGCTTTCCAAATCTGGCTAAAATACTGATTATGAGCCACCTTAGGGCCCTGAATTACAATCAGCTGTTTGAAGAAATTCATGCCCAGGTCAATTGTTTTATTAATACCTTAGGCAGAGCTCCAGATTTTATTGATGGTCATCAGCATGTTCATCATTTACCTCAAATCAGAAACGCACTTCTAGCCGTTATGAAAGAAAAGCTCCCCCCTGACTCAACCTGGGTTCGGAGCGTTTCTCCTATTGTTTGTCAAAAGAAGAATCTGAAAAATCTCATTATCGAAGGTAGTGGTGCCCAGACTCTTCGGGGTGCATTAGCAAGAATGGCATATAATACAAACAAATCTTTTGCCGGTGTTTATTCTCTTTCGCCCAAAGAAGCCTTTAGGCCTTTGATGCAATTATGGTTGAGGCGCTTATCCGATGGGGGGCTTATTATGTGCCATCCTGGGCAGATAGATAGAAATAACGGTTGTTCAGAAAAGATAGATCATGCTGAAGCTAGGCAAATTGAATTTGACTACCTTGGCAGTACTAAATTCACAGATGACTGTAAAAATGCCAAGGTTCAGCTTATAAAGCCTAGTGCCACTTTCAAAAAAATCAGACCTATTACTTATGGTGAAAATCATTGAGCTTGCATGATTAACACTAAGTACCAGAGCTAAGGGGGGGGCTACGAATAATGACATTACTGTTATTGTACAGATTGATAAGTCGAGTTTGAAGAATATTGTATACCCTATCTTTTACTATGTTTCTTTGGCTTTTCCATTGAAGGTTGTAAATTTTTAAAATCATGGTTAGCTCATTGTTTTGAAAGCATCTAAAATACCACTATGAATATACTTTTTTTGTTAACTATAGGCAGTGGTGCCTTTATCTACTGGTTTTATACTTCAAAAGCTAAAGAAGCGGCTATTGCTTTTTGTGTAAAAACCTGCAATGAAATGAACTGTTTATTCCTTGATGATTCTGTGGTTTGTTATCGTACTAGAATAAGGCGTGCGCCTACTGGGCAGCTTTCTCTGCTGAGAAGCTATCGCTTCGAATATACTCCCGCTGGGTATGATCGGAGGCAAGGTGAAATGGAGTTATTAGGCAGTCGACTTTTGTTTATGGCGATTGATGACCCAAGCCAAATAGAACCCAGTCTCAAGCACTCATTAATATTGTCAGCTTCCTTCACCAAGAATTCTGATATTGTCACTAATGCATCAAACAAGTCAGATTATCTCGATTGAGAATTGTTACTATGTTATTAGCAAGGTCGAATTCATATACTAAGCGACACCCAATTTAATAAAAACGATGAACTGCGATATCCTTAGTTTTTTGCTCCAATCACGAAGTAAAAACCTATGAAGTATCAACAGCTCACCGAGGGTGATAGATATATGATAGTCGCGCTAAAATGACAAGGATTAAGTTTTCTTGAGGGGGGTTATTTCCTGATTTATGGCATAGCCGACGAAATACAGGCCTGCTGTTAGGGTATAAAATTCAGTGTTTAGCTGTCTTATTTTCAATTTAACAAAAACTCACCATGTAGGTGAAATTCTGAGAGGTGTGTATTTTATCTTACAGGCCTTGCACTGTCGTATGGTAATGGTCTTGTTTCTGGTTTTAAATCACGAATTCAGGTGAAATATACTCTGAGTTTGCCTTTGTCGCACGGTATAAGTTGGTGGAACTACTACGCAGTACGCACAGTACAAGCTGTGTTATGAAGGTGATTCGGACTTGATGTGTGGTCAGATAAACCTTAATATCCGTGGTTGAGTTAATTTCTTTCATGTTCAACATCGTAATCTGTCTAGTGGGTAAAAAGACCGTGCAGATTACCTTATGGAGGGGAGTCGGCTCATGCTAACTTTCCTTTGAACATTACTGTTTGCAAGTTTTTTTCCTCGTACATAGGGTGGTGATATGAAGTGTTGCATGCTGATTCGTTATATTTATTTGTTATTTATTGTTGTTTTTTTTCATAGTGCTGGGGTGCTTGCAGCTACTGATACAGGGATTGCAGGCTGTGTTGATGTGGGTGTGGATGATACGATAGTATATCTTCCGAGTAATGTGGATCCTACATATGAAAAGGATATTATAGCTAGGGCGTTAAAAAAAGGAGTTTTTCAACAAACAAAAATCTCTAATGACAAAATGTTACCTCTTAAAGTGATGGGGCATATTGTTTGGGTGTCTATTATCTCTTTTGGGATGGGGATGAACTTGCTCGTTATTCATCTAGAAGGCGGGGGGTGTTCAAATATTTTAACAAGTGATAGTGCTTATAAAAAAATTGGGGCTGTCATTGGGGGTGCGCCTCTTGCGGCTAGTGCAGTAAAGGATTTATTTTTCCATATGAAGGGGATGATAACAGGGAAACGCCAAACTTTTATGTCTTTTCTGCCTTGCTGTAAGGGTGATGAAGGCAATGATGTAACGCTTGATGTCGAGAGTTTGAATAGAGATGAGGTGGCTGTGAACTGTAATAAAAGTAGGAAGGCTACAGCTATAAATACTCTGTCTGTTGTGTTAAAGGTGGCGCTTGCTTTTGTAGATGTTTCTTATGATGCTTATGCTGCTGGAATCTCAGGGGGGTGCTTAATGGGGCGTCCTTTCGGTTTTATAATTGGTTTGTTTTGGAATGGAATTCCTTCATTTGCAACCGCATTGCTGGGCTCAACGCAGTTTGTTGAACTTTTAGTTGCTCCTTTTAAAGGTGGTTCACCGCAAAACAGGCGCACTCGGGATCTTGTTACTGAATTTCGTGCATGTAGGCCTAGGCCTCTTGTGTCAAGCGAGGAAAGTGTCACGATATCCATGCTTCCTGAAAAAGATAGAGATGAATGGGTCGAGAGAGTTAGAGAAAAGTTGTTAGTTCAAAAAGTTGGTTTGTTGGAGGGGCTTGTGGCCAGAGATCAGTTAGAGAGTGATTTCACAGTTAGTAAAAGGAACGAGGTTATGAAGCTGTTTGGTGTCATGGCTCTGTCGCTTGTTGGTGGGTTTTCCATGGCGTCTATTTTTGCTTCGCAAACTATTCTGAGTCAAGTAGCTGAGAGTGGATTTAGTGTTAATGGCTCTCAAGTCACTTTTTCTGATCCGTCTTTGGGATTTTCTTTTGTTAATGAAACTTGCAACGCTATGGCGAATAATATAACGTTGATTAAGCAGCCGTTATCAGATCTATCTACGTTTGCTATCTGGAGTTATCTTGCCTACGTGATCCAAGGAATAAATGTTACGTTTGTTTTTAGAAAAACTTGTATTGATCTGTATGACATGACGGGAATTGTGCTAGACAAAGAAAAGAGAGCTATATTTTCAAGCCAGTCAAAGTCTTATAAATTTGGAAAGTGTATGGGGTTGGCGTTGGGAGTGTCTTTAGTGGGTCTCTATAGTTGGAATGCATTGGGAGCTGTGATACCAGCGCTTCAACAACAATATCTTTTTCGATGTGTCGGTAATATTATGGGAAATATTCCAGCACCGATTTTCGTTGCATATGGTGTAGCTGCTTTGTCAGGGTTGTTTCTTCAGGGGCATAATATTATAGGGAATACATTAGAGGGCGTGTTCAATGCGGTTGGGCGTGCTTGTTGCTTTAAAAGTGCTAAAAGTGCGAATAAATATGAGTTGGAGGGAGGTGAGGATGATAGGGCAGGGTGTGAGCTTCTGTCTTTAGAAGGTGTTAAGGATGAGTTAGAACATAATAAGGATGAGTAGGTAGGCCTGTGCTTAAGTTTTTAACTTGAATCCATGACTTCCTGATTGCAGCCACAATTTTCGTGCTTAAGAGTACCTAGTTAGGGGGAGTAATTCCTAGTTATCTGGCCAAAAAATGCTATAGCTTTTGGTGAAAAGATTTTGCCAGCCCTGTTGATTCATGGCATCACGCCATCAACACAGGGCATATTCTGGTAGTAATACTTATGGATATGAACTTAAGTGCCTTTTGCTCCATGCAGCGTAGAATATTATAGATTTACGCTTCTAGGCTCATGACTTGGGTATTGGTGGAAAACTGTCTTGATGGTAAGCGTTCCGAATCAAGATCCGTTTTGAGCTCACTGTGAAATCGGTGGCTGGTGGTATGATCTTTTTGCGGAGCAATAATTTCATCATCACCGTCAAGATCTTTATCCAGTGTCGTCCACCGACCTTCTAGTTTATAATTCGTCCGTCTCTGTTTGGGTGCCATGTGACACCAGTATTTTCAAAGCATGGTAGCCACTTTTCTACCGTATAAGTTCTGCTGGTTTTTAATTTTATTATGTGATTCATCTATGTACGGGACAAAACATTCAGCAGATCTAAAAAAGAGGTTTGATCATTTTTTGCACATCTGTTTTTGAGTACCACTCTAAGCCTATCCAAGCCTATCCAAGCCTAATCGTAGACTAATGCTTGTTCAGCGGCAATTGATTTGCATTCCCATAACACCAGTGCTCTATTAGTACGCACCACACAGCAATCGTCAGTAGTCCCATAAGTTTATCCATCCGGTCAAGGTTCGTCATATGTGTGGACTCCAAATCAAAGCCCAGACTTTTTAGATTGCCAAACATGATTTCAATACTCCAGCGCTTACTATAGTCATCTATTATGCTGTCTGGATTTTTAGTGGTTACGACGATCAATAATCTTTTCAGAGTTCGACGGGATGCAATGTAGAGCGGTGCTCTAGATACTTTCTTTTTGCTATGCCACGTTATTGTTTGATTATACTAACGCCTCTGGATAGCTTGCTAATGGCAATCTTTTTGCTTCGATGTTCCACCACATTGTTGCTTTTAACCCGAATTCTGCATGACAGTTTGTTTTGACGTAATCAGTCTAACCATTTGTGGCCTATATACTCAAAGGATTTCAAGTTGCTACTAGGCGGCAAGTAAGCGAAGCCCCATGAGTCTACGAGTAGTAGGTGATCTGGGTGCAGCCAGCAACGTAGAAGATTGAAAGGCGACGGGTATAAACTCACGATCTGCCAGAAGGTTATCAACTCTTTTTATGGGAATGAGATTTAGTACACGCTCCATTACCGCTATGGGTTCATCGGTATTGGAGTTTCCTCCTTTTTTGTCAAGACACTCTCAAACAATCAGGAATATTTAGAAGCAATTAGATAGAACTGAAGTAAACTAAAAAGCCCCATGCTCAGTTGACCTGAAGTGGGCTTTTTCCGTTTAGCGCATTATATACCCACTACCTTTTTAAGATGCAGGATTGTTGACCGCTTTCGCTCACCTCAATCACCCACTACTATTCGTTACCCTGTTTCTATCGGTGACATACTAACCCACGTTTACCCATGATTTTAAAGGATTTTTCTCTCTTAACACCTCAAAAGTACTGTTATTGCTTGCCTTGGTATTTATGGCATGGAGTATGCTTTATATTAAATATAAATCAAGCAACACACTCTATGGATGGAGTGCTACAAGGAAGTAAAAAAATAAAAAAATAAAAAAAATAAAAAAGGAAAAGGAAGATCTTGATTTAGTTTTATGGATAACGTCCTGCAAGGATGCAGGAATAATAAGGCGGATTCAAATCTGAAGTGCATCATTGGACTAGGTAGAAGAAAGGGCCAGCTGAAGATAAGCACCTACCATTTTCTCCGGCAAGAGATGAAGTGATGACGATAATTTACCAACAACTGGCTTACGAACAACGATGCCAGATTTCCGCACTAAAGAAAAGCGGTTGCAGGCAAAGGGAGATAGAGGAGATCATTAGCACCAGCCAGTCCATGGTGAGTCGTGAGTTGGCAAGGAATACTGGCGAACGTGGATATAGACATAGGCAAGCACAAGGACGAACAGATAGGCGGCGTACAGAGTCGGCTCGGGCGAGTAGAATGACGCCAAAAATGATCGAGGTGATTAAATCAAAGTTGCGTGTAGAGTGGAGGCCAGAGCAGACAATACCTGTAAGGAGAGTCTGAAAATGAAATTTCTATTTCTGCTTTGGGCGTTGGGATTGCTGATGGCTCGTTCTAGCCGCACTAACCCTGATTTCAGAAAAAAACTGGAAGACAAAGATCTAGTCTTCCAGCTGAATAGTGATGATGGGGTTGCCCGCCACTATATCGTGAAGAATGAGCGGGTTAAGGCGCGAAGCGGTGTTGCAGAATCACCAGCATTTAGCATTAATTTCAGCTCTGCCGAAAAAGGGGCTAAGGCACTGGCTGCCAAGAATGCTCAATTGGCATTCATGCAAGGGATTCAGGGCGGGGATATTGTTATTCAAGGAAATCCAGTGCTGGTGATGTGATTTCAGTCCTTGATAAAATATCTAGAGCCTTGAAGAAAGAAAAAAGCAAAGGAGTCCAAATCGGAAAAGGTCGTTTGATATTTTTCTGACGACAGCGGTAAGAACAGACGTGACGAGTGATAATACTGTTAGATACAAAAGTAGCAAAATGGAAGTTTTCACCATATTAAAAACATATAAGAAAGGAACTAATCAATGAAAAACAAATTATTATCTATTTTGCTAATATCCGGTAGTCTTTTTTTAACACCATGCAGTGGTGGGTATAATAACTCAAATAAAAGTAATAAGTCAAATAAAGGTAACAGCACATTACTACCTGGTAAGGTACAAAAAGCTATAGATGGTGAAAAATCGACTATGACCCAAGAATTGAAAAATACACTGTCTTTTATGGGGAATGAAGAAAGGTTAGCTTATGATCTCTATAATGCTCTATATCAACAGTTTCCAAATATAAAACAACTCTATAACATCCCAACTAAATCGGAATACAAACATATTACCGCAGTTCAGTTATTAGTTAAGAAGTATATTCATGATGAAAATGATTTCACAAACATAGATGCATCACCTTTAGGTTATAAAAACACCAATATTTTAGATATGAAAGCTGGGGTCTATGATATACAGGCAATTCAGTCTTTATATGATAAATTATATGCAAAAGGGATAGTTTCAGAAAAAGATGCTTTAGAAGTAGGATGTATAGTTGAGGTAACAGATATAAATGATTTGAATGAAAAAGTTGAAATAGCTAAAAATAGTAACGCAAAAGATATAGAAACCGTTTTCAACTTTCTGCGTGATGGAAGTTACAAACACTATTGGGCCTTTGATAAGGGTTTGAAAAATAAAGGAATTGGAAATGGTTGTTGCTCTTTAGGCATAATAGATGGTGTCAATTATTGTCATGATGAATATCCTAAGTAAATTTATCTTGTTCCCACGCTTTTGCGTGGGAATGCATACAGAGCAAGACGGTTGCTGGAGGCGTGTGAGCAATGGAAACTATAGATATGCATTCCCACGCAAAAGCGTGGGAATGAGTAAAAATGTCCTTTCGGATGCCAAGTATCGTCCCTCATCCGCCAGAGTAGGTACAATTTGGCTGAGAGCAAGGCTCTTAAAATGATCACTATTCCTGATGTCAATAATCACCTGACGTTCCGCTTCAGGAAGCTTGCTGGTGAGTTCTTGCCTGTAGGCATTTTTGCGTTTGTCTGGTAATACATTACCAGACTGCACCCAGCGTTGTAGCGTTCTTTGTCTTGTTCCCACGCTCCTGCGTGGGAATGCATACAGAGCAAGACAGTTGCTGGGGGCGTGTGAGCAATAGAAACTATAGAGATGCATTCCCACGCAGGAGCGTGGGAACGAGTAAAGATAGAGGTGAAGCGAGCATTGATGCGGCTTAATTCTCGGCTAAGAAAAGATTTGAATTTCAAAATACCAGCCCTCATAATGGGTGAACACAGGGTTGCGTTAGCAGCTTAAGCTGTGATGCGCTTGGAGCTTGAATCCGCGTTACTTGTTCGTACAAAGTTTATTTTTAATCTATGAATAGTATGGTTTTATACCAAAGCCATATTTCATGGTAAAATATTTTTTAAATGCCTTGGAGTAGGTTCTAAATGGGGAATTCAGAAGGTCGGTCTGAAGATAGTAAGCCTGTTGTTGATGGACTCTTTCCTGTAGACGAGCACGTGGAGGAAGTTGATGAAGATGGTCATACAGTAAGAAAAAAAGGTATATACTTACTTCCGAATTTATTGACAACCGGAAATCTATTTTGTGGCTTTTACGCCATTATTTCCGCACAGGCTGGATTATTTCCTTCTGCATGTATTGCTGTTTTTATAGCAATGTTATTAGATGGGCTTGATGGGCGTGTTGCCAGAATAACAAATACCCAGAGTAAGTTTGGTGAACAATATGACAGTCTAGCCGATATGGTTACCTTTGGTGTTGCTCCGGCAATGGTATCCTATAATTGGGCTTTGTATGATCTTGGTAAGGTGGGCTGGGTTGTGGCGTTTATTTATACGGCCTGCGGAGCTCTCAGATTAGCCCGCTTTAATGCTCAAATTGAAGTCACAGATAGTCGCTATTTTACAGGTCTTCCAAGCCCTGCTGCTGCAGCACTAGTTGCTGGTATGATTTGGGCATTGAGTGATTATGGCATTGATGGCAAATCAGTATTGGTACCTCTTATGGCTGCGGTGGTTGTGACGCTAGCAGGCATTTTAATGTGTAGCAATGTCCGTTATTATAGCTTTAAAAAAATCGACCTTAGAGGTCGGGTACATTTTGTTTTCATGCTAGCTATTATTCTAATATTCGCTGTGATATTTACGGATCCTCCAAGAGTCTTGATGTTGGTTTTTCTTGCCCATGCCTGCTCTGGCCCAGTAATGGTGGTATATATCTTTTTTAGTACAGACAAAAAAGTTGATAGCCCCATCGATTAAACGATACCAGCTGGTTTCACTTCCTTGCTTTTTTCCAGCATTTCCAGTCACTGTGATCAAGATCATAAAGAAGTGGGTCTTATCTGGCTCGCTGGGTAATCTTCCAAAAAAAGAACTCAGGGCAAAAGTAGAATTTCTCGTAACCTACCCACAGGAAATTCCGCATAATAAGTTTACATTACCAGATAGTCAGATAATGGCTACCATAAAACAAACAGGGGAAAGAGCCACAGCGTTACACGGATCTCTCTGTAACACTTGCCATCATCCCTCAGAAGCAAGTTGATATATTCGTCTAGTCGCCCAGGAGAAGGGATTGCCAATCGCTCCAGCTCATCAGTCAGTTGAGTCTGATGTTTTTAATTATCTGAGGCTCATCTTTTCCATCGTGATATAATTCTTTTGTGTTCCAAAAAAATTATGATATATGCTGTGAATGCGTATAATTAAATCACTATATTGGTGTCTTTTTTTTGGTTTAAGATAAAGAAAGTCATACCATTCCGGTTTATGCTTTACTCTTTTCTTTCTGAAGTTGGTTTGTGTTCTATAAAAATAACATGGAATAACTGTGATCTTTTAAGGTGGTTGATCAGTTACTTGTTTTTTATATGATGAGATTGTATGTGTTTTCGTTTAAATGATCATAGATTTGCTTTAGAGCTGAAATCTATGGTCGGTTTGGGGTAAGGCATTATTCGTACTGCGCGGTTATGCAACCCTATATTAAATGCAGTTTGATAAGGAGAATAATTTACCATGATAATTATTTTGGTACCAGTATTAAAGAAGGTATTTGCCTTTTTGTAATGTTAGGCATAGTAGCATTAATAATTTTAATATTAAACATGTGTGGTTACTCAGTATTGTCTCTTTGCAGTAATACTTTTTATTATGACAAAGGGTATGTATCCCAGTCTGCACCACCATTAAACTTGTACACTATATTTTCAATAGATATTTGATCTCCTTTTTTTAGGTGATGTTCAGTGCCATCCAATAATTTAAGCACACCAATTGTTGCAGTGTTATCGTTCTTGCGCATAACCACTTTATCAATATCACTAAAAAACTCAAACTTCTGACTAGCATCCATATTTGCAATAAAAAAAGAACTGGGGTCAAAATTATCAAAAAAGGTGCTAACTCTCATTTTAAGATGGTGCATAACTCCCCATGTATGTAGCTTGCACTCTATAAATTTATTGTCGCCTACACCGGTAACATGAAATTTTTCGATAACGACAGCATGATTAATTTGCTCTTCAGATTTAAATTCTTTGAATGCTGCTTCAATATTTACAGGACCGGATACGTTTTTTCGGTTAAAACCTTTTTGTAGTTCATGTAAAAAAAAGATATTTATGGCGCCATGCGCAGTGGCACATATGGACCCCTTTCCTCTTGAGACAAGAGTTAATTCTTGTAGAAACCTTGTTTGCATGTCTTGTTTTTTAAAGCTGTCAGATTTAGAGTCTGGGTAGTTACATTTTTTAACAGGAACTCCTAGGTATGTAGCATTCATTGCATCTTCTTGCGCTAAAGAGCTAGCTTTCTTTAAATTATAATGAATTGATATAAGCAATGAGTCAGCATATGCTTCATCATAATCACGCCATTTAAAATAATCAGGGGTGCTAAGTTTTTTTACACAACCTACCACCATTGTATCAGTAGTGGTTTCGCCTTTTTCCAATAAATCTAACGCTATATGAACCATTTTACATGGATTTATTCCCCAAGCTTCTTGCAGCATAGCAAATCCACCGCAATAAGGTATGGCTTTCTGGGTAACTAAGCTACGCTCCCGTACGCGACCTGATAATTGAATAGCGCATCGGCACTTTTCATTTAGCTTGGGGTCGTTATTGTTGATGTTCTCTATGAAGTCTTTTATTTCAGAGATAGCCTTAAGTCTCTCGTTTTTTTTCTTATCCTGCTCTGCCTTAATTTCTTTGTCTTCTTTTTCTTCTTTTATTTCTAGTTCGATTGCTTTTTTATAACAAACAATAAAATCAAGTGTTTTTTTCTTGTCAATAGCATAATGGTTATTTTGTGTGAGAGTTTTTCCACTTACTGAGTTAAAAAATTTTGTCAATACATCCCGTGCTTCTGCTGGAGTGGCAACTCTTCTAATGCGATCAATGCTTCTCTCTAAGGCCTCATGTTGCTCGATAGGCATACGGTGTGTGTTGTTGTTTTTAATGTAATATGCGTGGTCAAAAAAACCACTAGTCACTTCGCCAATAATAATCTCTCTTACTCTACCATCTATGCAGGCAATAAACTTCTTATTGCCAATTTCAATATATTGTTCTCCACGAGTTTTGTCGATAGAGAAATGTTTTCCATCAATAAACACAGGAATGGTTCTCTTATCAGAAGTAGAGTAATTACCGGAACCTGAATATGAATAATATAAACTAGAAAAGCCACGGATTGCTTCTCCTTTGAAAATCTGTATGTAGTCACCATTCCTGTTTGCTATGACTGGAATTGACTCAGTCTCATTCTTAAGCAGAATGAGCATCTCATTTTTATCATCTGGAAACGTGACTGCCGCTACTGGGCCGTTTTTCTGGCCTATGCATATATTGTCAGCAGAAGCTAATATATATTTCGTATCACTAATGATATAGCATCGTTCTCCATTTAACATCTCTGTCGTTATGTTTGTTTTCTTAAGTCGGCTATTTTTTATGTCTAATTGCTTTTTTTCCTCTGCCTTTATTAAATTATTTATTTGTGCTTCTTTGTCTGACTCATCCCAAGGTAGTAGGTTTTCTTCATTTAAATATTCTTTTGTCGCCACCCCATATACTATTTCTTCCTCCTTGTTTTTTTTCTTGGTTTCTTTTGCAGGCTGAGTTTCTATATTATCAAAATTTTTCTTCTCTGTTTCTGTGTTGTCATATGTCACCTTATCAGCTTTCTTGCTCTCAATCACCTTTTTCTCATTATCAACCTTCGTCTTCGCAGCATTAACTTCATCAAGCTTTGCCTTCGTCTTCGCAGCATTAACTTCATCAAGCTTTGCCTGCGTCTTCGCAGCATTAACTTCATCAAGCTTTGCCTTCGTCTTCGCAGCATTAACTTCATCAAGCTTTGCCTTCGTCTTCGCAGCATTAACTTCATCAAGCTTTGCCTTCGTCTTCGCAGCATTAACTTCATCAAGCTTTGCCTGCGTCTTCGCAGCATTAACTTCATCAAGCTTTGCCTTCTCCTTCTCTGCATTTGCCTTATCAAGCTTTGCCTTCTCCTTCTCTGCATTTGCCTTATCAAGCTTTGCCTTCTCCTTCTCTGCATTTGCCTTATCAAGCTTTGCCTTCTCCTTCTCTGCATTTGCCTTATCAAGCTTTGCCTTCTCCTTCTCTGCATTTGCCTTATCAAGCTTTGCCTTCTCCTTCTCTGCATTTGCCTTATCAAGCTTTGCCTTCTCCTTCTCTGCATTTGCCTTATCAAGCTTTGCCTTCTCCTTCTCTGCATTTATCTTCTCAAGCTTTACCTTCTCCTTCTCTGCATTTGCCTTATCAAGATTTGCCTTATCAAGATTTGCCTTCTCCTTCTCTGCATTTATCTTCTCAAACTTTACCTTCTCCTTCTCTGCATTTATCTTCTCAAGCTTTACCTTCTCCTTCTCTGCATTTATCTTCTCAAGCTTTACCTTATCCTTCTTAGCGTTTTTCTCATCAAGCTTTGCCTTCTCCTCCCCATTGTACACTTTCTTAAACTTTTCCTTTTCCTTACAATCCTTAAACTTATTAAGTTTTTCCGTCTCAACCTCCTCCTTCTTTAATATATTATTTCCGATTATCTCTTTCTTAGGCAGGTTTTTCGTTGCTTTTTCTTTCTTTACATCATGTTTGGTTACTTTCTGATAACCTTTTGATTTAGATTTACTCACCATACTGTTAATATGGGTGTGCTGAATGCTTGAGTATAAGTTCTTTGAGGATAATTTCTGTTTTGGTTTAAGATTATGTTGATATTCTCCTTGAAGTGACTTCACTCTTGGTGGCACATGGTGCTGAAATCGTTGGTAATAATTTAGAAATAGTTGCTCACTACCATGCACAGGAAAAGAGTTATTACAGGGCTCTATATGGTCATTATTAGGAAGTAAATAGAATCCAGGGCCAGCGTTTTTTTCTATGAACTGATTAGTTGTATAAGCTGCTGAGTTTAAATTCCCGCTACATTTGGTCGCTTTCAATCTGGCTATATCGCTTAAAGGGTATGCTATAGGGTTTGGTTTACTTATTCTAGGCGGCGGATAGCCATTAAAGGTTAAATGCTGTTCATTTAACATTAAATCACTTTGTAAGGATTCTGCATGCTTTTTAGCTGAGGGCAATAAGTTGTGAAGTTCTGGAGTCCCTGATGATAACGGTCGTGATAACTTATTTAAATGATGTGGTAACTCGTTAGTAGCGTTCCTAGGTAAAGCCCCAAAGTTTTGAAAAAATGATATGGGTTGAGATCCAGTAGGTCCTTGGTAAAGTAGGTCAAAACCAGATGGAACAGAACATGGTTTCTGATATTTCAGCTGCTGTTGTAATACTGGCAAATGCTGATAAAATGCCATGACTGCTTGCATATAGTTGGTCAAGGCTACCGTCTTCTGCAACTGATAATCAAGTAATGCTCGTTGCTGGAGAAGATTTGCCACACTCTGACTATGGTGAGTATATAACAGAGGTTGCATAATCTGAATATTACGTTTATATAAATCGTTATAGGACAGTGGTTTTTCTACTGCCATTCTTGTCGTATAATTTACTGCAGGCATCCTTTGAACGCCATCGGGCAATATAGTATTGTCAATGGGGGGGCAGAATAAAAAGCCTGGGTATAGACCCATCCTGATATTATTCATTATATGGTTTCCATTATAGGTTCAGCCAGTAATTATGATTGTTATTATTTCCTAATATATTGATGTTATTACTGTTTTTTATAGTGTTTGCTTTTTATCGATGAAATATTAAAAAACAAATTACTCTCAGATGTTACTAGTGCTAGTCATTTCTCCGCCTTATTTTGATGCGTAACAATTTGGTTGCTAATAGCAAGACTGAACCGCATACATGCTGCGCTATGCGTTTAATTTAATCGTAGAATATTGAACAAACAGTTCAAAACAGGACTACATGTTGTTTTGACATTCCGCCAAGGATTACGGATACAAACTTCAGATAATGCCTTGCCAACTGTTGATCCTAGATCATCGGTATAGATATAAATATATTTAAAACAGACTGTTCCTGCTCTTACTAATGTTGTTGTTATTCTATCGGCAAACGTACCAAATAATACAGGGTAAATAATCTATGTACGGGACAAAAAACCTGAAGACCATGATTTTCAAGGCATAATTTAGTATGACGTGACTCTCAGACAAGGTAACCTGCACGGTCTTTTACCCCAGAATAGGTTATGGTTGTTGAGCATGAAAGCTGGTTCGGATGGGAAACGTAAAAGTACCTACGGTTACAAAGCGCACATCAATGTTGATGAAGATGGCTTCATCAAGTCAACGGATTACACTGCAGGCAATGTTCACGACTCCAATTGTTTTACCGAGTTATTAGGCGGCGACGAATCTGGGCTTATGCGGATAATGCTTACCGCAGCCAGTCGCATGACCAGTGGCTGGCTGAGCGGTCCATTGATAACAGAGTGATAAAGCGAGCTTATCGCAACACGCCGCTAGACGAAAAATCCAAGAAATTTAATCGGCTACATTCGGGAGTGCGATGTACCGTTGAGCGCGTCTTTGGTGTTTTGAAGCAACACTACGAGATGGCGAAAGCACGTTATCTGGGTCTTGATCGGAACCGTACGCGATTTGAGATGATGTGTGTTGCGCACAACATCAAGCGAGGGTTATCGATACAGCGGCAAGCTGTGCCTAAAAAATGAAAATGTGGGGTAATAAGACGCAATTCGTAAAGAATTCGCCCCTATGGCGTCATTTTTGACCTTTTTATCGTAAAAAAATGTAAGCCATTAATAACTGGCGTCAAATGGCGTTATCATGCAAAGGTCTCACATAGATAAATAATATAAAAATGTCCCGTGACTAGGTAGATCAATCATAAACTATTTGTACTGAATAGTTACTGTCAATATCCGGCCCTGCGTTATTATGCTTGCGTACCAACATAGAGACGTGACTCAATAGATGTGACCAATCCAGTTAAAAAGAATACTATAAGATGGAGCTATGTGCGGGACAAAAAATATGAATATCTTTATTTTTAGTTCTCTATGATTGCAGCTTTGAGCAGTTAAGTGAGCTAATTCTGAGCTGCCTAGATATGAGCCATCCTTATGCCAACAAGTATTGCGTTGAAATTCTTGATATATGGTACTCCGATGTTTTCCGGTAGCTGTGGCAATGTCCGTAAAACTTAATCCTTGCCATTTTAGCGCGACTATCATATATCTATCACCCTCGGTGAGCTGTTGATACGTCATAGGTTTTTACTTCGTGATTGGAGCAAAAAACTAAGGGTATCGCAGTTCATCGTTTTTATTAAATTGGCTGTCGCACTTAGTGTATGAATTCGGCAAACATAATATCAGCTCAGCTAGGGAGTCATAAGTTCAAACTATACTCGTTAGGGTGTGTGTCCATATTCCAATTGATGGTGATAGTCGGAGATAAGCGACGAAGGCTATTGACTCTATACCTGTTACTAGTAAAGATGTGGGTAGGCAGCAAGCAAGCGAAATCCTCTGGGCCTATGAGTAGTGGTTGGTTGGTTGGAGGTGATGAAAATAGTTAGCAGCTACGCACTTTCAAAGAGGATGGGTGTGAGTGACTGTGGTGAGGGACTGTGGTGAGGGAATGCTGACAACAAAATAGCAATTTCAAAGGCACGGGGTTTATGAGTGGAAGGTGATTGTAGTGTGGGAAATCTGCTCACAGCCTGAGGCCTAGAAGTGAAATTGGAATAATGGATGTTGTTGAATTTTCGGTTTTGCTTTAGATGATTTTATCGTTTTTTAACTGTTTTGCTGTTTTTGAGGCCTATTACCGTAGATGTAAGAAGCAACGGATGGGTTTTTATGGTGACAAGTGCTTAATCTTTTGGTAGATTGATCTCTGACCATAGAGATCGTAGGATGATTTTAATAAACTAGAAAACAATGAGTTGACGCGGTGTGTTGTTAAGAGTATTATGCTGATTCTTTCTTATTTGTATTTATGACGAAGGGTTAAATAGTATATCGGGGTATAGCGCAGTCTGGTAGCGCGCCTGCTTTGGGAGCAGGATGTCGGGAGTTCGAATCTCTCTACCCCGACCAGTTTGTGTTGAGCGCCCGTAGCTCAGCTGGATAGAGCAACGGCCTTCTAAGCCGTAGGTCGCAGGTTCGAATCCTGCCGGGCGCGCCATTAGCGGCGTTTGATTTTTTAATGGTGATGAAGAGAGTTTTTAGTAGTTTTGAATGTATTCGTTCCTATAGGTTGGATATGAATTTGTAAAAACAATAAATTTTGATGTTGCGTAGTAGAGATGGGCGAGTGTAAGTGGTGGGCGTAGCTCAGTTGGTAGAGCTCCGGATTGTGATTCCGGCGGTCGAGGGTTCAAGCCCCTTCGTCCACCCCAATTGCCCTTGGTATATTGCTTCTTTGTGTGAGTATTGGTTTGTTAGGCGGGAGTGGTGGAATTGGTAGACACGCTGGATTTAGGTTCCAGTGCCGCAAGGTGTGAGAGTTCGAGTCTCTCCTTCCGCACCATTTTGTTGGTCATTATTACCGGGGATAAGAGAGCTTATCCCCTTTTTTGTATGGCATTTGCTGAGAGTTATACCAGTCACCATTGAATATGTGGATAGGTGAAAAGCGAACGAACTCTCATGAGTTTTAATGGTAGCAAGTGGTTGAGGTAAGAGCGAGCGGCAACTCCACGCCTTCAAGTGATTGCTTGTATGCCAAAAGTAATTTGAGGTGCAGGTAGGCTCCTGGGGTAGGCTAGATTGGGTAGCTAATTGATTGGGGTGAAGAGTGTGGCCAACTCTTGCGCCTTTGGAAGTTGTGGTGACTGTGCCATGGAAGAAGTGAAAGTGGACGTGTTGATAAGAGTATTTGCTAGTTTGTGAGCTTTTCTAGATATCATATCGGTAACTCATGTATTGAGGAACAAAAATGCGAGTCGAACTTGAAGCGGCTTCTGGACTGGAACGTCGCCTGAATATTACTATTCCCCATGATGAAATTGAAGGCGAGGTTTATAAGCGACTTCGGGATCTATCAAAACGGGTTCGTTTGGATGGGTTTCGTCCTGGAAAGGTTCCTATGAAGGTTGTAAAGAGTCGTTATGGTTCTGAAACTCGTAAGGAAGTTTTGAATGAGATGATGAGGTCTTCTTTGGTTGAGGCTGTCGCTCAGGAGAAGTTAAACCCTGTTGCCACTCCTGTTATAGATATTAAGGCAGACGAGGAGGGCAAGGATTTTCAGTTTATGGCCACTTTTGAAGTATACCCTGAAATACAGCTGTCTGATTTCTCTGATATTGTTGTTGAGAATCCGGTAGTGAGTGTTGTTAGTAAGGATATCGATGAAATGATTGATGTTCTGAAAAAGCAGAGCTGTACGTTTGAGGTGGTGAAGCGTCCAGCAGAAAAAGGCGATCAGGTGAGCTTTGATTATAAAGGAAGCCTGGATGGTGATATTTTTGAGGGTGGTTCTGCTGACGAAGCCCGTATTGAAATTGGTTCGGGGCGAATGATTCCTGGATTTGAAGATGGTTTGATAGGGTTGTCTGCTGAAGATGAAAAAGTATTAAAATTGACTTTCCCTGAGGAATATAATTCCAAAGAATTAGCTGGTAAAGATGTTGAGTTTGCCTGCAAGATTAGAGAGGTGTTTGGTTCTGTGATGCCTGAAATGAGCGACAGTTTCTTTGCGCAATTTGGTGTTACTTCCGGAGGATTTGATAAGTTTCGAGACGAAGTAGGCAAAAATATGGAGCGAGAGCTTCGTAAGGCGGTGAGGGGAAAGGTAAAGAATCAAATAATGGATGGATTGCTAGCAGGCTGTGATATTGACGTGCCAAAGGCTTTAGTTTCCCAAGAAGTAGATAATATGCGTGAACAGGCGGCTAATAATATGGGGAGCCGTGGTGACTTTGATGTTAAATTGTTGCCTGCTAGTATGTTTGAAGCTGATGCGAAAAAGCGTGTTATTCTTGGATTATTGATAGGTAAAATAGTCGAAGATCTAGATGTGAAAGTTGATGATGGGCGTGTGCGTAGTAAAATTGAGGATATGGCTTCTGCTTACCAAGAACCTCAGGAGGTTATTGATTGGTATTACAGTAATAATGAACAACTTTCCCAGGTAAAGTATGTTGTTCTTGAAGAGCAGGTGGTAGATACTATTTTCGAATTAGCTCAAGTCACTGAGAAAGTGTGTGGTTATCAAGATATTATCAAGCCAGGACAAAACACTGAGCAGGCTGTAGTCTCAGGTGATACTGACGACGTAGATGAAGGGTCTGTTGAGCAAGTATAATTATATAAAAAAATGCTTTAAAGGTGATCTATATCAGTTGCCGTTGAAAGTGATATAAGTTAATAATGTCGCGCCTTTATTGGAGTATGTGCCTAAAGGGCGATGAGCGTAAGTAGCTTGCTATTCAAGCTTCAGTGCTGTGATTGTTGTAAAGTTCGGTGCAAGGTAGTCTTAAGGCTACTTCATCTTCTTCGACTTGACAGGAGTTAAAACAGGTTATGTCTAAACAGACATGTGCGCAAGGTGCAGAGCTCACCAGTTCCATGTTGGTGCCTATGGTGGTTGAGCAGTCGGCTCGGGGTGAGCGCTCCTATGATATTTATTCTCGTCTTTTAAAAGAGAGAGTGATTTTCATGGTAGGTCAGGTTGAAGATCATATGGCTAACCTGGTTGTGGCTCAATTACTTTTTCTTGAGTCTGATAATCCAGATAAGGATATTCATCTTTATATCAACTCTCCTGGAGGAGTTGTAACGGCTGGTATGTCAGTCTATGATACCATGCAATTTATTAAGCCTGATGTCTCAACGATGTGTATCGGTCAGGCTGCGAGCATGGGCTCTCTTTTGCTTGCTGGTGGTGCTGCAGGAAAGCGATATATTTTACCTCATTCTCGAGTTATGATTCATCAGCCGTTGGGTGGCTTTCAGGGACAGGCATCAGATATAGAAATTCATGCTAAAGAAATAATGTCTATTAAGGCTAAGCTTAACATGGTTCTTGCCCAGCATACTGGTCAGTCTATTGATGTCATTGAACGTGATACTGATCGGGATAATTTTATGAATGCTGAAGCGGCATTGGCTTATGGGCTTGTTGATAAAATTATGATTAATAGACAGACTGAGCCATCAGGTAGTTCAGATAAAACAGGTAAATCGGAAAAATAGCTATGATTTTGTTTGTTGTATGCCTAAAATCGTTGGATGTATGGGTGGCAATGTGTTAAGTCATTGAGAGTTGTAGTAGTAAGTGGTTGAGAAACTGCCGAAATGAATGCATTTTTAAGGTAGCGAGTCTTTTGGAGTAGTTAATGCTTCAATTGCACACGTTACCATTGAGGATAGGTTGGCAATAGGCGAGCCAAGACCCATGATCCTATGAATAGCAAGTGATTGGTGAGTGAGGTGAGTTAACTGCCTCACACCTTTAATAGTGTTGGGTATATTGGAGTTAAGGTGGTTTTAACTTTGCTAGATAACGCACTTGAAGAGGAGCATCAATCCTTGCATTTTGATCGATGCGGGTGTTGTTTTTGATAACTAGGGTAATCGAATGGCCGACGAAGTAAGCGGTAAGGGTGAGGATGACGGTAAGTTGTTGTACTGCTCTTTTTGTGGAAAAAGTCAGCACGAGGTTAGCAAACTGATTGCAGGTCCATCCGTTTTTGTCTGTAATGAATGTGTTGACTTGTGTAACGACATAATACAAGAGGAGAGTCACGACGCTGATGGGGAAGAGGTTTCTAGTAAACTGCCTGTACCCAGAGAGATTAAGGATATTCTTGATGAGTATGTGATTGGGCAGTCTCAGGCTAAAAAGGTTCTTGCTGTTGCTGTTTATAATCATTATAAGCGTCTTCGCTATGGAGACAAAAACAAAAGTGACGTGGAGCTAGGTAAAAGTAATATTCTGATCATTGGTCCTACTGGTAGTGGGAAGACTTTGCTGGCGGAAACGCTGGCAAGGTTGCTGGATGTGCCGTTTACTATTGCTGACGCAACTACGTTAACAGAAGCTGGTTACGTAGGTGAAGATGTTGAAAATATTATTCAAAAGTTGTTACAAAAGTGTGATTATGATGTAGATAAGGCTCAGATGGGCATTGTTTATATTGATGAGATTGATAAGATTTCAAGAAAATCAGATAATCCTTCCATTACGCGTGATGTTTCTGGAGAGGGGGTGCAACAGGCGCTTTTGAAATTGATCGAAGGTACTGTGGCTTCTGTTCCTCCTCAAGGGGGGCGAAAGCATCCTCAGCAAGAATTTTTGCAGGTAAATACGTCTACTATATTGTTTATCTGTGGCGGCGCTTTTGCCGGACTTGATAAGGTGGTTAGAGATCGTACGGATAAGTCTAGTATTGGTTTCTCTGCAGAAGTGAAGAGTAAGGAAAGCGGTAAGGACTTGGGTGAAACTTTTAAGGAGGTTGAGCCGGAAGATTTGGTTAAGTTTGGTTTGATTCCGGAATTTGTTGGACGACTGCCTGTATTGGCCACCTTGGAAGAGCTTAATGAAAATGCGTTGGTTAGAATTCTTACTGAGCCAAAAAATGCATTGACGAAGCAATATAATAAGTTGTTTGAAATGGAAGGTGTAGATGTAGATTTCCGAAGCGATGCTCTTGAAGCTGTGGCCAAAAAAGCGATGAAACGTAAGACTGGTGCGCGTGGGTTGAGATCTATTCTTGAGTCTGTCTTGTTAAATTCTATGTATGATATCCCTTCACTGGAATCTGTCTCTAAAATTGTTGTTGATAAGGGAGTTATCAATGGTGAGTCTGAGCCGTTGTTGATTTATGCAAATAGGGATGCTCAGAAGGCTTTGTCGGATAAAGGGTGATGTCTTCTTTTTTATGCTGTGCAGGTAAGGTCTGATAAGAGATTGTGGCGTGGTGTTCGTGTATGCTCGTGCCCATTGAGTCTGAGGGTTCATTGGGTCACTATCGCGTACATATATCGCCGCTGTCTATAGGATTTGTAGGCTTTCGTTAGTGTGTGTCGACGACTAATGCATTCAGTGGAAAACGTGTATAGCATCCTACAATAATAAGGATTCTTCGGCTAGTCGCCTATTATCTCTTCGGTTATTTTAGGCGTAAGCTGAGCCCTTCGGTAAAACGTGAATATTTCTTGCCGCGAAAAACAATCAACACCTATAAATAAAGAAGTATTTCTCTGGTCTATCTAGTTTTAGCGCACCATTAAGTATATTTCTCCATTAATTATTACACAATTAAGGAACAAGCCCCATGGGATTTATGAGCGGAAAACGAGTCCTTATCGTTGGTGTCGCGAGCAAGCACTCGATTGCTGCTGGTATTGCTGAGGCCATGTATAATGAAGGAGCAGACTTGGCTTTTACCTATCAGTCTGAACGCCTGAAGTCTCGGGTTGAGAAGTTTGCTGAAGGCTGGGGTTCGTCTTCTGACCTTTGCTTTCCTTGCGATGTAACAAGCGATGACGAAGTGGAGGAAGTTTTTACTAGCCTTAACCGTAGTTGGGATGGCTTAGATGTAATTATTCATTCGGTGGGATTTGCTCCAGGAGATCAATTAACTGGTGAATTCCATCAGGTTACTACCCGTGAAGGCTTTCGGATTTCTCATGATATTAGCGCTTATAGTTTCATTGCTTTTGCCAAAGCAGGTGAGGCAATGATGGATGGACGCTCAGGCTCTTTACTGACGCTATCTTACTTGGGGGCAGAGCGCACCATACCAAATTACAACGTTATGGGGCTTGCCAAAGCTAGTTTGGAGGCAAGTGTCCGCTACCTTGCCAGCAGCATGGGGCCTAAGGGTATTCGTGTGAATGGTATTTCTGCTGGCCCTATTAAAACATTAGCCGCTTCAGGAATTGCTAACTTCAGAAAGATGCTTTCTCACAACGAAAAGAGAGCTCCCCTTCGGAGAAATGTAAGCCAGCGCGAAGTGGGTAATGTTGCTGCTTTTCTTAGCTCGGATCTAGCATCAGCCATAACCGGCGAGATTATCCATGTTGACTGCGGTTTCAATATTACATGTATGAGCTCACTGGACTCTGAGTAGCTCTCTCGCTAGCAAGGTTGAGATACTACGAAGCATTGATGGGTGCTCCTTAGCCCCCATCAAAAAAACCTATTAGGCTTTTTGCCTTCTATCTTCGCTACAAAATATAAGGGTCTACAGGAATATTAGTCACCCTTTTCCGTTTTATCTTTTAATAGAATATTCACGTTACCATCATCCTTAAGGCCTTTTAAGTATTCAATGTAAATGTTTCTTCCATTATTTTTTGCAATGTACTTCTCTCTAGCTGCCATTATTTTTTCATCAGCTTCTTTGTGCTCTCCGGGATAAACAGCCGATAGTAAAATTATCGCTATATCTCCATTCAGTAACGCGGTATATGTCACCTCTGGTTTGTCAGTGACCGGATAAGGCATCTTAAACGCCTTGGATAGTATTTGGTGATTAATAGATGGTTGTCTTCGATTAACTCTTTTTGTTTCGCTCCAGCTTAATCCTGCTGTTTCTGCTGCTTTCTGGGCATCACCAGATTTTATATTGGCTATTAACTGTTCGGCTTTTTCCTGAAGTTGTTTCTGTGTTTTTTCACTTGTAATTGAGGTGATAATAGAGCTCGTGACATTATCCAGAGGAGTTAATTGTGACTCATAATACTCCTTTACTCTTAGAACCAGAGATATTTGTGGCGATAACTCAATAACCTCGCTATTTATCCTGTCTACTAGCACATCATTGCTAAAGGATGCCGTGATTATTTTTTGGTTGGCTGTAATGCCGGAGCCACCATTACGGTCAAAGGCTTTTGTTGTTTTAATCGTCAAGCCTAGCTGCTCAGAAGGTTGGCTCAGGTCCATGGCTTCAAAGCTTATATCTGCTAACTGTCGATTTTTTTCAAAAAACAGATTCTCTACCTCGCGATCTTTCAAAGAATTGATAATATTGTCGCGTAACTCTTTAACGGAGGGTAATTCTTGCTGCGCTCTTTCTGTCAGTTTTATAATATGCAGGCCGTAAGATGTTTCAATTATTCCAGACGTCTGGCCTACTTTAAGGTTGGCTACAGCCTGGTCAAAAGCATCACCGTAAAATCCTTTTTGAATAAACCCCATGTTGCCGCCTTTTTCTGCGGTAACTAGGTCATCTGAGTACTCTTTTGCCAGCTTCTCGAAGTCAGCCTCTTTTTTTAGCTTTTGGATTACCTCATTGGCTCTTTTCTGAGCTTCTTCAGGTTTGCGTTTGCTTCCTGCTTCAATCAATATTGATGAAACCTTCTGTTTATCTACGAATCCAGCCTTTATATCTGCAATATGAGCTTGATATTCACGATCAATATCTTCATCACTTATATTAATAGTCTCTGCTAGTTCAGCTTTATTTATCTCAATGTAGCTGACGACAACTTTTTCAGGCACTACAAATTGATTCTGGTTTGCGTTGTAGAATGATAAAATCTCATCATTAGAAATTTCAACAGCTTTTCTTACAGGGTCGGACGCCAGCTCCAACCAAGAAACATCTCGAGTTTGATTTTCAAGAGAGTCTAAACGCATCATTTCAGTAGTAGTGATAAATTCTGACGCAGAAAGTCCTTCACGTAGCTGAATTAGTAGCTTTTCTTCCCGCATCATGTCTTTAAACTGTGTTGGAGTCATGCCGATATTACGAATTAGCATTTTAAATTGATTTTGATCAAAACGCCCTTTATTTTGAAACTCAGGCATGCTGATAATGATGCTATCCAGAGCCTTTAGATCAATACTCATGTTTTGTTGTTTAGCGTCTTGCAGCTGCAGGGTACGATCAACCAATGACCGTAAAACAGCCTCGGTGAATACTTTGTCATCTATCATGGAGGGATCAAACTGATCACCCATTTGACCCATCAGCATCCGTTTCTGTTGATCTAAAAACCTATATAGTTGTTCCTGAGTAATATCTTGACCATTAACCGAAGCAATATTAGGGTTGCTAGGATTTGGACCTAATGTTTCTAGTCCTGTAATAGCCATCATAAAGGCAATAACAGCAATAATAACAATAGTTACCCAGCTTTTTGCTTTATCTCTCATCAATTGCAGCATACAAACCTCAATACAGGCTTGCTGTCCAGGTGAGCTCTGGTTTATCAAGCAGGCCTTATTGCTCACAGTAAAAGAGCTACTTCGCTATCATGTCGCAAAACGGCAGTGCAACAAAGAAGCTCTAGCTCTAACAAAAAAGCGCACCTATTGATGCGCCAGGATAGAAAGAAATCAAGGATAAGAACAATACCCAGTCGTTATCTTTCCTATACCTTTATAGCAAAAGGGTATACTTCTACCCCGCTTTACGGCACAAAATCAGTTAACTGAATCTTTTAGTGCTTTGCCAGCCTTGAAGCTGGGGATTTTAGCAGCAGCAATCTGAATAGGAGCGCCAGTTTGCGGATTCCGACCGGTACGCGCGGCACGCTCTTTTACAGAAAATGTTCCAAAACCAACCAAAACTACTTGTTCGCCAGACTGTAACGCATTAGTAACAGAAGCTATTACGGCATCCAGTGCACGTCCAGCACCTGCTTTTGGAATGTCCGCATGTACCGCAATGGCGTCAATCAATTCAGATTTATTCACTCTTTTCCCCTTCTTTGTAGGATGTTCTTCTTAGCTAAAATAGCTAAAATAGCTAAACAGATGTATCAACAATAAGAAAACGCCTCAACACCAGCGCCTAAACGGACCCGTATGCTATGCTGCTAGATTTTAACTGAAAATACAAGCAACAGTAACAGGCTTATCATTATTTTCGGTGCTCAACTAGTAAAGTCGTAGACGCACAATTCGTCCAAAGACGGAAATTATTTCTACTAGGCAGCGCCTAGCTATAAGAGTATTTCATTTCTAGCTCATGTACTAGCAGTGCTTGACTCTAACTTTAAGCAACTTCTTCATAAGGCTCTAGAAGCTTTGCTACCTTCAGATTGAACAGGGTGGCATTATATCAGTTTCAATTGAAGATATGGCGAAGCCTGTGATCTTGCAAGTAGTAGGTGTGTGGTTGCTGAGAGCAGTTAGCAACCACACACCTTTAATGGCAACGGGTATATATTCCAGCATTATTTTAAGGATTTACCATCACAACCTTAATAAAATCCATCAATCATCAATTATTACAAGCTAGTCTACACTACTTGCACCAAAAAATGGATAATTATTAGCAGTTTTTACTTGTTTTGATCACGAAGAGTAGTCTTAATAATCATGCTAAGACTACGGTATGGTAAGCAAAGCTTTACTCTTGAGTGGGAGTAGGAGGGTTGGAAAGCTGGGGTTGGGGGGCACGCTTATAATAAAAGCCCCCGTCACCAAGATTATTTTAATGCTTAATGGGTGTTAACTCTTTCTGGGGGCTTTTTCTTGGTCTTTTTCACTTCAACAGTAACAGGTTCTTCTGTTAAAGCCTTCGGACTGTACTGTAGGGCTACATCAAGTACCTGATCAATCCATTTTACCGGAATAATATCAAGATCTTCTTTGATGTTTTCAGGAATTTCCTTCAAGTCTTTTCGGTTGTCTTCTGGGATGATTACCGATTTTATTCCGCCTCGGTGTGCCGCCAACAGCTTCTCTTTCAAGCCGCCAATAGCTAAAACTTGTCCTCTCAAGGTTATTTCCCCAGTCATGGCAACGTCGGCCTTGACTGGTACGTTGATTAACACTGAAACAAGTGCCGTACACATACCTATACCTGCACTGGGCCCGTCTTTAGGTGTTGCGCCTTCAGGAACATGGATATGCAAATCATACTTCTCATGAAAATCATTAGGAATGCCCAATACGGCAGCTCGACTTCTTACCACTGTTAATGCAGCCTGAATTGATTCCTGCATCACATCACCTAACGATCCAGTTTTGGTAACTTTACCCTTGCCAGGTACGGCCGCAGATTCAATGGTTAATAGTTCGCCACCTACCTGCGTCCAGGCAAGCCCTGTTACCTGCCCAACGCGATCATTCTTCTCTGCACAGCCATAACTATACTTTCTAACGCCGAGAAAATATTCAAGATTACTCTCAGTAACTTGAACTTTCTTCGTATCATCCGATAAAACGTGATCTTTTACCGTTTTGCGGCAGATCTTGGCTATTTGTCGCTCCAAGCTACGAACACCAGCTTCCCTAGAGTAATAACGTATCACATCACGGATAGACTCTTTTTCAAAGGTAAGCTCGCCAGATTTTAGCCCATTGTTTTTTATTTGTTTGGGTATTAAGTAACGAGTTGCAATATTCACTTTCTCGTCTTCTGTATATCCAGGGATTCGGATTACTTCCATTCTATCCAATAACGGTGCAGGAATATCCATTGAATTAGAAGTGCAAACAAACATGACATCAGAAAGGTCATAATCAACTTCAAGATAGTGATCATTAAAACTACTATTCTGCTCGGGGTCGAGGACTTCTAAAAGTGCAGAGGCTGGATCGCCACGCATATCAGAACCCATTTTGTCAATTTCGTCCAATAGGAATAGTGGGTTACGTACCTTAGCTTTTGCCATTTTCTGAATCAACTTACCAGGCATTGAGCCAATATAAGTTCTGCGATGTCCTCTGATCTCCGCTTCATCGCGGACACCACCCAAAGCCATTCTGATAAACTGTCTATTGGTTGCTCTAGCAATGGATTCGCCCAGAGAGGTCTTACCTACACCAGGAGGTCCTACTAAGCAAAGAACAGGGCCTTTCAGTTTTTTAACTCGCTTTTGCACAGCGAGGTACTCTAAAATCCGCTCCTTTACTTCGTCCAAACCATAGTGGTCTGCTTCTAGAATATCCTGAGACCCTTTCATATCATGACGTAATTTGCTACGACCTTTCCAGGGGACACTTACCATCCAGTCGATATAGCTTCTAACAACTGTTGCCTCAGCAGACATTGGAGACATCATCTTAAGCTTATTTAGCTCAGATATGACTTTCTCCTTTCCTTCTTTCGGCATTCCGGCAGCTTCTATCTTTTCCGTAAGTTTTTCCAGTTCATTAGGCGCTCCGCCCATATCACCTAGTTCTTTCTGGATAACTTTCATTTGTTCATTTAAGTAGTATTCTCGCTGACTTTTTTCCATCTGCATCTTAACGCGACTGCGAATTTTCTTTTCTACCTGCAAAAAGTCCATTTCACCTTGCATAACGCCGATCAAATACTCTAATCGATCACCAAAATTAGCAATTTCAAGTACCATCTGCTTGTCTTCAATCTTCATCGGCATATGGGCCGCAATAGTATCAACCAGTTTATCTTGATTAGAAATAGCTGATAATGAGGATAGAACCTCATTAGGTACCTTTTTACTCAGTTTGACATATTGTTCAAACTGAGACATCAGGGATCGCACTAGCGCTCTTGACTCATTCTCGCTCAGAGATTCGCTTTCCTCACTATAAACTGAAGCAAAAATATCATCGCCACGGGTAACCAATGACTTAATAATCACTCTACTTTCGCCTTCAACCAGCACTTTAACAGTGCCATCTGGCAGCTTAAGTAGCTGTAGGATCGTGGCAACGGTTCCTACATGAAATAGATCTGACTCTTCTGGCTCATCAACCTGTGCATTTTTCTGTGCAACTAACAAGATCTTTTTATTTTCAGACATTGCAACATCAAGGGCGCGAATAGACTTTTTTCTTCCCACAAACAAAGGAATAACCATATACGGATAAACAACAACATCACGCAACGGTAGCAAAGGCAGCACAGAGGCATTGGACGAATTTAAGGTTTTATTATCCATAGCTAAAGCCTCTTCTCATAATATTATATACAGGCCAAAATCGGCCAAATTATTAAACTGAGCATTTATCTACTTAGGCTCAGCAACCATCAATACAAACAGGTATTATCTCCACTCTATCAAGACTGGATCACACTCAAGTAGCGCTCCGCAATAAACGGAATCCCATAACTATAAGATGCGTGTATTCACAAAAAAACACAAGTGTGGTGACAATAATTGGGGTACTCTTTTGTTGGAACATTTTTTGACTATTTAGTTCCTGGCTATAAAAACAAAATCTTATTTTTAATACAGGCGTTAAAATCAGAACGATTTCAAAAAACAAAGTAAGGCCTGATTCAAAAGGTACGTGCAACCGACACTTAGTATATGCCGCTGCCATTGCGTAGTGGTAGGCGACAACCCGGCGAAGCTCCATGAGGCTAGTAACTTAGGTTATTAGAAAGGTGAGGGCAGTCAGTAGCCTCATATCGTCAAGGACAATAAGTATATAGAAAGCGTAGTTAGAATGGTTTGCAGAATGTTAACTTGACTTTGGGATAGATTGTTTAACATAAACGTCAAAGCGGTTATTTTTCATTTTGATACATGTCGTGGGCTTTGTGTTGTTTAGTGGTGATGCATAAGCTGGTCTTTTGACAACCACTCTATATTTTGCTACTTTTAATGCTGGTGCTAACAAATTATCAGCATCGTTATCTTCACCAACAAGCGATTGAAATATTCTCATTTCTTTTTTTACAGCAGCCAGTTTCTCTCTATGCGGATACATAGGGTCAAGATACACAACATCAACCGCGTTAACTAAGGTCATATCACTAATACTTGATGCGTGCATAAGCTGCATGTTGCATACTATATCTTTAATATCCTCATTGAGTTTAGCGAACATCAAGCCTTCATAAAGTAAAGCAGCCACTATGGGCATTCGCTCCATTAAGGTAACTTTGCAGCCAAGACATGCCAGTACAAATGCATCGCGTCCAAGTCCTGCGGTAGCATCAAGCACGTGAGGAGTAAAACCGTGTTTTAAGCCAACCGCTTTGGCAATACTTTGTCTGCGACCACCTCCAAATTTTCGTCTGTGAGCAGAAGTACCATTAACTAAGTCAACTTTAATACCAGTGAGTCTGGGTTCATCTAATTTTCGCAATTCAAGAATTTGCTGATTTAAAACAAGTAAAAACGTAAGATGTGAGTGTTTATTGCTAGCAGAAACATCACCAATATAGGTAAGTTTCCATTTCTGTGCGATTTTTATTGCGCGCTCTTTATCGATGGAGTCTACATAGGCAACAGCAATATGCGATAAGCAATCATTATTCATTTGTAGTGCCGTTTGGGAGGTTCATCGTGATATGAGAGCACTGAATTTACAAATTCAAGCTGCGGTGGTGTAGGCACCATAACACTTAGTAACCTTTTTGTGACTGAATGCCAAGACTCATTTTTCATAATAATTTTGTGTAAGTGGGCTGTGTAGATGCAATATAATTTAACGAGCAATAAAGAGAAGCTTTTTCGTTCAAAGGTGGGCATATATACTCGTTATCATTGAATGTGCGGGTAGCCGACAAGTAAGCTGGTTTTTAGTGTCTACGAATAGTCGGTGACTGGGGTGAGTCAGAGTGGTCAGCAGCTCCGCTCTTTCAAGGGAAAATGAGTATAGTAAGAAGATATACAAAAGTCTTCTAATGCTGAGTACTGCGACCAACTTTTATTTGATAGTATGGCATGTTGAGACAAGTAATTTGAAATCCTTTAGGTATATACCCAAAGGATTTGGAATTGTTAGGCGGTGGCAGCTGAGCGAGTCCGTATAAGCGTAGAGTGCTAAGCTACTGTAGTGAGCGAACGCTGACAACAAAGTGGCAGTTTTAAAGGCGACGGCTATTGCAGTTGATTAAGGTGGCAAGGGCCTGATTAAAAGAAAGGTAATTATACTAGCAATGATAATATATAAACTAAGAGGCATTGTTGAGGCCGTAGGCATAATCTCAATAGCAATGCTTCCTAATATTATTAAAAATATACTTTCAACACAGTAATAGAGAGCTGTTGCGAACCCTGCTGAGTTATTGTATTTTTTTAATGCACCATTGGCAGATACCGAACAAATCATAGAAATACTAACAGCTATTACATACATAGGCACCATAAAACTAACTATATGAATGCCTAATACTTGCTCAAAGCTAGTTAATGTTACCGCAGCTCCAACCAGCAAAAATAAAGCACGATAAACAATGCCTTTTTCACCCCATGAAGCAACAAAATATCTCACAAAACGAGCAGTTATAATCATAACTAACGCAACACTACCAAACCACAGGCTAAACTCTATTTTAGAATAACCAAGACTAGTCATTAAAATACTTGGAGCAGTAGAAAAGTATACAAAAAATGTACCCATAGCTGTTGCAAAGGCGATGGTATATGCCAAAAATGAACGTGAGCAGAGAATGATTGAAAATTGTCCCCACTCAAATGGCAAAGTATGGAGTGGACGCGTTTCATTCCAGCGAAACAGAGTATGGATGCCAGTGAGTGCAGACAAAACAGCTAAAGTAATAAAAATACCTTGCCAGTTGGCGTAATGATTAATTATAGCGCCCATAATTGGAGCCAAGGCTGGTACAAAAGCTAAAATTGACCCCATCATAGCATAAATTATTACTCCATCCTTGCTCTCAGAAAATACATCACGCACAGTTGCAAATGCTGCAACCAGCATAGCTGAAGCAGCCATAGCTTGAAATAATCTACAGACCAAAAACAACCAAAAAACATTGCTAAAGGCAATAACTGCTGAACTAAAGCAATAAATACCGCAACCTATCAAGACAACAGGCCGTCTACCTATCTTATCTGATAGCGGACCAAAAACTAATTGACCAACTCCGAGCATCATCATGTAAAAGGTAAGGCTTAATTGCACTAGATTAGATGACACCAAAAAGACGGTAACCATCTCTGGCAATACTGGTAGATATAAATCCATACCTAATGATGCAATAATGTCAATCGGTACAAGTAAGCATAGTGAATACGGTAGGGTGTAAGTCCATGATCCTGATTTATTGATCATTTTGATTTAAATCTATAGTAAAAAATGATAATTATATCTTAAGTGACGTAATAGCGAATAACCGTATTGGCTCAAATGATGCACGCAGTGCGGCTATTACCTTGTTCTGGTTGAGTGAACCGGAGACTTTAATAAAAGACGATATTTGTCATTTATTGGAGTGTTATTATAGGGCAGAAACGTAGTTACAAACAATACCAAAAAGAATTTAAAGAGGATGAGTAGCCTTCAAAAAGCACTCTCAAAGCCAGCCTGCTAGGCTGCATTGTCGAGTGATTCGGGTCATTAAATCGGCCTTCTATGGGAGGGCTAGTCCAACTAAAATTATAACAGCCCAAGAGTTACAGTCGTATAGAAGAAGTGTTAAAGAGAGACCTTTGCACGAAACACAGGGAAATCATGTTGATAATCTGGAATAATAGATCGAAGGCAAAACGCGGAAACCAATAGAACTACAATGGCCTGGAAAAATCTTACACAACGTAGCTTGGCCGACGCCATGCTGATCGAGCACGATGCAGTCAAAGAGCTGGATGCCGTGCACGAACTTATTGATTGGTCACGGTTAGAGCAGCGGCTGTCACAAATTCATTCCAAAGCGCGTGACGAGAAGGCTTGACCTCCACTAATGATGTTTAAAGCGCTGCTGCTACAAAGCTGGTACAAGCTCAGTGATCTGGCGCTGGAAAAACAGCTGGCGCGAGATTTGTTATTTCGCCGTTTTACCGGGCTGGATATTTCTGAGTCTGTGCCGGATCACTCGACGTTTTGGCGGTTTAGACAGAAACGGGACACGCTATGTTTAATGGACGGATTGCTCAGCGAGGTCAATGCCCAGCTTAGTGAGCAATGGCTTTATACCCGTCGCCTTTCAAGTTGCTACGTTGTTGGCTGCGTTCGCTCACCCCGATCACCTACTACTCGTAGGCTCACGGGGCTTCGCTTACTTGCTGCCTAGTAGCAATTTGAAATGCTTTGGGTATATATCAAATCGGGAGAAGTCAGTATTGTCGATGCCAGCGTGATTGAGGCCTAGCAATGCCGCCCCAACAAAAACAAGCATGGTGATTCGACTCAAGACCCTGAAGCGGATTGGAATGTAAAAGCTGGTTCCGATGGGAAATAGGGTTATCGATACAGCAGGCAAGCCGTGCCTAAAAAATGAAAAGGTGGGGTAATAAGACGCAATTCGTAAAGAATTCGCCCCTATGGCGTCATTTTTGACCTTTTTATCGTCAAAAAATGTAACTCATTATAATGGGCGTCAAATGGCGTTATCATGCAAAGGTCTCAAGGTGCTAAGTTTTTGGTGCTATATGGTGTGTTAAAACCATGTTATACAGGATAGATACGTTAAAAATCAGTGTATAAAACAAATGATTTGATGTTCAACGCCTTAGAAAGTTTCGTAATGGCTGACAAAACTTGGAAAGTTCAATTACCGTGACCAAAGTCGTTGGTTATACTGAGGTCTCATATTATTAAAATGAGACCTTTGCACAAGCTGTAATTTTGTTAGTCGGTGAGGAAAACACGCACTAAAATAGATGATTTATGCTTGTAAATGATCGATTTAGTACGTTTTTAAAGAAGCCAACTGGCAAAAGAACAATCGTGCAAAGGTCTCAAAATAAGAAAAAATAATGCATTATTCACAAAAGATAATGGAATCAAGCAGTGCTAGGGATTTCAATACCACGGATTTAGAATCATTCAATACCTATCTCTGGCTAGAAAAGGGGTTGTCAAAAAATACGCTAGAGGCTTACCACAGAGATCTGAAGCAATGGTGTAAATGGCTTGGTAAAAAACAAAATAAACCCGCTCGAAACGGCGCTACCAATGATCTTCGGGACTGTCTTACCGATAGATTTAAGCAAGGTTACCACTCACGCTCTACAGCCCGTTTTCTCTCCAGTCTTCGCGCTTTCTATCAGTACCTTTATCAGCAAGGCGTATCTAGCGAAGATATAACCGTCCATATTGATTTGCCAAAACAAGGGCAGTCTTTACCTAAAAGCATAAGTGAGAAAGATGTTGAGGCTCTACTTAAGGCTCCTGACACCGATACATCTTTAGGTATGAGAGATCGCTGCATGCTTGAAATTCTTTATGCTTGCGGGCTAAGAATTAGTGAGCTAGTTAATCTTACAATTAATAATATCAATAGCCGACAAGGCGTTATCCGAATTATCGGCAAAGGCCACAAAGAAAGATTAGTGCCCATGGGGGAAGAAGCTTGCGAATGGCTGGAACGATATATGAAAGATACTCGTCCACTGCTTTTAAAGAACAAGAATAGCTTGGCTCTTTTCCCGGGCAGATATGATAAGCCTATGACCAGGCAAACCTTTTGGCATAGAATCAAATTTCATGGGGTAAGCGCAGGGATGATGGCAAATATTTCACCGCATATGCTTCGTCACGCCTTTGCTACACATCTTTTGAATCATGGAGCTGATTTACGTGTTGTGCAACTATTACTAGGCCACAGCAACTTGTCCACAACACAAATATACACGCATGTGGCTCTTCATCGTTTGGAAGAGCTTCATGCCATGCATCATCCGAGAGGCTGAACGAAGTACCCAATATTGTCTTGCTCTGACTTGCTCTTTGGGTGACAGTAGATAACTAATACCGTCAGATCGACCATACCAGTTATCGTGAAGGTAAGAGCAACCAATACCTTTATACCTTCAAGGCAATGGTTGTAGATTACAGCCTTAAGGATGCTTTTTATGCTCTTTCATAAAGCTGATAATTAATCGTGCTGATTTTTTCACAAAAGACAAATGCTCATGGTAAAACAGCCGATAAGTTAAAAAGGCAATACTCAGTAACGGTTAAGTTATGTGGTATCACGATCAGGTCTATACCCTTTACTATTGAAGGTTTGGGTCGGTGAGAAACTAGTGCAGCCCTATGCTACGAGTAATATGTGGCTGGGGGTGAGTGAGATCAGCCAGCAATACCTTTACTTTCAAGGAAAGTGTGGGTATCACGATTAACTAATAACTCCAGACGAACCAAATAAAAGGATACCAACTATGTGTCGCATTGTACTATTTACAATAGGTGTGCTGTTTTTTCAGTATTCATTTGCAGATTCTGGTAACGATGCACTTGTAAATATAAACAAGCAACTAAAGAAGTTAGACCCAGATATCCGGATTAAAACGATTGAGAAAAGCCCTGTTTCTGGGTTATTTACTGTAATTGTCGACGATGGTTATGTGTTTTATATCAGCGATAATGGGAACCATGTTATTCGAGGAGATATTATTGCCATCAAGGATGGCATTCCTTCTAATCTAACCGAAAAAGTCCGGAATCAAGAAAGCAGCAAGCAACTAAGTGTGCTCAACCCCAAAGACATGATTATTTTCTCTCCTAAAGGTGAAACCAAAGGTATAGTTTATGCCTTTACCGATGTGGATTGCGGTTATTGCCGAAAACTTCATCAAGAGGTGCCTATGCTGAACAAGTTGGGAATTGAATTACGGTACCTTGCGTATCCACGAGGTGGAGCTGAAGTGCCAGCTTATAAAAAAATGGTATCCGCATGGTGTTCAGATGATAGAAAAACAGCTATATCTAAACTGAAAAATGGACTAAGTATCACGCCAAAAAACTGCGTAAATCCTATTGATCAGCAAGTCAAGCTCGGAACTAAGCTCGGTATATCCGGTACTCCTGCTTTATTTCTTGAGGACGGCAGTCGTATTTCTGGTTTCCGTCCGGCAAAAGATATTGCTGAGATTATGGGTATTTCTGACAGCGTTTCTCCATAAAAATACGACAGACTAAACAAGTATTAGGTTCAAAAAAATACTTGTAGTATTCAATAAAATATATGCCATCTGGGCTTTAAGATACTATATTTTAGCTTTGCCCATGTTCTTTGTTAGTGACCATCTTGTTATTAAAGATGTGAGGTCGTTACCCTCCTTGCCAGCATAGTTGTCGCTTCTTCTGACTTCTCTAACTTAAACAGGGGGTGGGGTCAGAGAGCGATCAATTCCACGCTATCCAGAAGAGTTCAGAGTTCATAATTCAGAAAATGATGCCACCCATAAAGAACGCTTTAATGCTGAGTACAGTCTGATAATGTGTTACCAGACAGGCGTAAAAACTCCTACAGGCCAGAACCTAGCAACAAGTTTTCTGAATCTGAACGTTAGATGATTATTGAAATCAGTAACAGTGCTCGTTTCAAGAGTCTTCCTCTCAGGCAAGCTGTGCCCATACTGACGGATGAGGGGTACTTGGCGTATGAAAAAATATTTCACACGGTGTTGATGAAGTCGATAGGCAGCACTATATAGGTCGGGCTGCTCGCTCAAGCCGTCACATACCAACCTCTTATTGCGGCACCGGACCTAATTAGGTCTGGTCATGGGATATAGCATTTTTGCTCTCTTCTATTCGTGGCTAGCTTTGTTATCTGCATCTGGTTATAGACATCTACAGTCGTAGAACTGTTGCATTGTAAGTTCATCAAACTAAATGGTAACGGGTATATCTAGTGCCTGTTTGATTGTGTGAAGTCAGCAGGCTATGATGATATAGCTTTACAGTGTATCATCAGGTGTGCCAATTGTTGTGGGTGTTTAGGACGTGTTCATTTTTGTATATCTAGGTGTGTCTGGGTACATTGTTCTGGTTGAATAAACCAGTATGCTAAAAGAGAAAAATATTTTAAAGTGCAGTGTTAGACTCTGTACGTAAAGTTACTTTAAAGGCTTGTGATATGATGTTCTCGGCAGGGTTAGATGGGGGAGGGGTGACTTATAAAAAATATATATAAATTTTATAATGATCATCTGTTAAAGATAAGCTGGTTAGTGCTAACGACAATATTGTTTCTGCATTTTTCTTTCAGTTGGCTAGCATTAGTTGTCGCTGGTGAAGAGGTTTTAGTGCAGCCTATTGACTGGATCTATTTTTATGTGACGACAGCTACAACCATTGGCTATGGAGATTTTAGTCCTGTAACTAATGTCGGCAAGTTATTGTCAGCAGTCATCGTTATGCCTGGTGCTGTGCTGTTGTTTGCAGCATTTCTGGGAAAAGTATCTGCGTTATTTATTGGTGTTTGGAGAAAAGGAATGCAGGGAGAAATTGATTATTCTCAACTGAAAGACCACATAGTTATCCTTGGCTGGCATCCAGAAAAAACTAGTCGTATGGTGCAACTGATTTTTGGTGATGTGCGAGGGCAAAAAAGAGATGTAGTACTGTGTACTTCTGAAAATGTGGAAAACCCATTCCCGAATATCGTTCGTTTTGTAAAAGGAACAAGATTATTAGATAAGGATGTTTTCCGTAGGTCTGCACTTGAACTGGCAGGTAGAGTCATTATCTTTCAAGAGACGGATGATCAGACATTGACTGCTTGCTTGTCTGTATGTGCCACGAAAACAACGGCTCATATTGTTGCTTGGTTCGAGGACTCTAAAATGGCTGGGCTTGTGCAGAGCCACTGCCCCCAGGTGGAGTGTCATACAAGTCTTTCCGTGGACTTACTGGTTCGCTCAGCTCAAGATCCTGGTTCTTCAAGGTTACAGTCTCAGCTTCTGTCTACGTTGGAAGGCCCCACTCTATTCAGTGTTCAGGTTCCTGATGATTTTGAGGGAACAACATTCAGCTGTTTGTTGGGAGTTATGAAGCTAAAACATGAAGCGATTGCTATGGGCCTTGCGGAGACAGTTATGGGTAAAGATTTGTTGTTGAATCCTCATGGTGATCATAGGGTCAAAGCTGGTCAGCTAATTTATTTTATAGCTGCAGAGAGGGTAGGGAAATCAGAAGTAGCCTGGAATGATATGGTTGCAGGATAGGGTGGTAGAGCTGATATCTAAGAGTATCAAGACGTAGTGTAGCCACTTTTATGGCTGAACTTTTGTGTGACCCTGGATAGTATGATGCTACAAGCTTGGTTCTCTCCTATCTTGTGTAGGACTACATTTTGTTGTTTCTACTATTGTATTATTTTCAGGACTCTTTGATCTTCCTTTTATTGGAATGAAAAGCGCCAAGGTAATACTGCTTGCTACGGCTACTATAAGAACGAATTCGGCTGTATTTATTGCTTCTGGTGCTTGTCCAAGGCGGTTATAAAGCGACGTAAGAAAGGCTGGAGCTAACCAGTGCTGCTCTGGAGTCAGCTTCCAGGGCATGTACAGAAGAGTTGCTGTGCCGATGCAAAGAACTCTGGTTATCCGAGAGGGCAGTTTTTTGATTACAAGTTGGAAAGAGGCTATGCAGCCCGTTGCTCCTATTAGGTAAATGATCCAGCCTAACAAATATTGTGTGTTTGTCATATAGTTCTTGATATTATTACTTTGCAATTTGGTGCTGATAATCAGCTTATTTGGTGCGTACAGGGTGAGTATACATATGTTAATGAATTAATAATAATGAAGTAGTATGAAGCTATTGCTGTGTATAGGATATATCATTGGTGGTTTTTATGGTACAGAATGTTGATAACGTTTGGCTATGTACTGGACAAAAAGCGAGAAGTTTTTGATTGTCAAATCATAATTAGTATGAGATGACTCCCAGATAAGGTAGCCTTCAAGGTATTTTACTCCAGAATAGTTTCTGGTTGTTGAGCATGAAAGATATCAGTTCATTGGCCAAGAAGCTTAAGGCTCATCTACCCCTGCATCAAGCTAGGATCACCTTCATTGCACAGTTTGTAATGGAGCCGTTTCACTAACTTGTACCGTGTAGCCGAAGCGTTTCAGACGAAGGCAGGCAGCGAGTCCAGTTATCGCCGTATATACCCGTCGCCTTTCAAGTTGCTACGTTGTTGGCTGCGTTCGCTCACCACGGTCACCTGCTACCTAGTAGCAATTTGAAATGCTTTGGGTATAAAGCGATTTTTCGCTGACTATGACTACAGTTTTGAGCAACTAGGTGAGCTGATTCTGAGCTGCCTGGACATAGATCGCTTTACCATGTGCATGAATAGAACCAACTGGAAGCATGGCTCCCAAACGTCAACTATCTGGTGGTATCAATTGCTGGCAAGGAACCTCAATTCCAATTGTTTGGGAGTGTCTTGATAAAGAAGTAGGAAACGCCAATACCGATGAACGCATAGCGGTAATGGAGCGTGTACTAAATCTCATTCCCATAAAGAGAGTTGATAACCTTCTGGCAGATCGTGAGTTTATAGGCCACGAATGGTTAGACTAGTTACGTCAAAATAAACTGTTATGCAGAATTCGGGTTAAAAACAACAATGAGGTGGAACATCGAAGCAAAAAGATTGGCATTGGCAAGCTATGCAGAGGCGTTAGTATCGATCAAACAGTAACGTGGCATAGCAAAAAGAAAGTATCTGGAGTACCGCTCTATATTGCAGCCCGTCGAACTCTGAAAGGATTGTTGATCGTCGTAGCTACTAAAAAGCCAGACAGCATAATAGATTAGTATAGTAAGCGCTGGAGTATTGAAACTATGTTTGGCAATCTAAAAAGTCGTGGTTTTGATTTGGAATCCAAACATATGACGAGCCTTGACGAATGGATAAACTGATGGGACTACTGACGATTGCTATTGTGTGGTGCCTACTAGTAGGGAGCCGGTGTTATGGGAATGCAAATCAATTGCCGCTGAACAAGCATTACCGTCCAGCCAAGAGTCTGTTTCTATTAGATTTGGATAGGCTTAGACGGGTACTCAAAAACAGATGTGCAAAAAATGATCAAACCACTTTTTTAGATCTGCTAAATGTTTTGTCCAGTACATAGGTGATTGTGGTGAGCGAACGCAACCAACAACGTAGCAACTTGAAAGGCGACGGGTATATACAAGGAGCCAGTCGCTATTGCCTGCACAAAGAGACATATGCTATTTTCAAAATCACTCATGCTAAAGCAATTAACTTTCTTTTCTTAAATATCTCTGCATCAGACTCATTGAAGCTAGGGTTGAATATGCTATAGCACTGATTCGCTGGGTAAAATATTTGCACAATGATGTGCTTTTCTCTGGGAAGGTGCTTTCTATAAGGATCCCAACCATCAGTACAAAAATAACTTATTTTATCTGAACAAGGTTGAAGAAACTCAATAAGCCGTTTTAACACCTCACTGGTTTTTCTTCGGTAAGCGTGGGCTAGCACTTTCTTAAACAGTGGCTCCCATGCATAGCAAAGCCATCGCTGATTTTTTTACTACCAAGATATGACCACTGTTGATCCATCTCACAGATCATCTCAACCCTAGCATTTTCAAAGAGAAGCTCAGTTACATTGAGCGGTGACAGTTTTTTAAATGCTCTATGACAGTTGTGGGGCTAATTTCAAGTACCCTTGCAATATCATGCATGCCTGAACCGTTCATAGTCATATCAATAATGCATTTCGGTATTTCAGGTCGATTGCCGTTGTATGGATAACTCAACTGAAAGCTTACCTTACAATTTTTGTAATGATAGCTAGGTTCCAACATTGTTTGCGCCATACTTTATGACGGCGTCGCTTTCTCACACTTACGATATACTACTTCGACTACAGCCATTATTACTCTCTACGAAAATTTGCGAGAATACCATAGGTGGAAGTAGAAAAAACAGTCAGCAATAAGTCTGAATCATGACCCGACTAACAAGAAGCAATGCGTTATTGAAAAAAATCCGACTCTCTTTAATCAAAGTCAATCCGGTGGTCTTTTTTAAGGCACAGATATAGACGCATTCGCAGAATCTTCATCTAGATGTTCTGCCATCTTTTCTACGTCAGGCTCTATGGCATGCGCTGCAAGATCAAGTAAAACATGACGAATATGATAATCATCCAGCTCATATAACATCTGCTTGCCATGACGAGTAGCCTTGAGTATCCGAGCTTCCCTTAATTGCCGCAAATGATGGCTTGTTAATGGTTGTGACATTGCCGCTATTTCTGATAACTTCGTTACATGCTGCGGTCCTTCTATGCAAGCCATTACCAAATGCAATCGTCCATCATCACCCAATAGCTGGAAAATCGACGCTAACCTGCGATAATGATCATCTGTTAGCTCAGGTAAGTGCTCACTACAAGGTGGGTGTAAATCAGTCATAAGCCTTTATATACGATTAAATTAAAATTTACGTTTGAAACCAGATCTGCTTCTACAGCTTTAATCCATAGCTTTTTAGTCAACTCTGTTTCACCTTTATCTTGGGCGCTTAGAATGCTATCTAGCTCCATTGCTCCTAAAGGTCTTTATTATCCTAAAGAACTTTATTTATTATTTTAGACAATCAAATTTATAGAATATATATCTTAATTATGCACGAAATAATTCCTATAAAGTTTTATTTATAATAAAAAACAAGGCCAGTTAACAAAAAAATATTTAGATACAATATACGGCTCGACACCACTGGTAATCCAGAATAGTTTATTTTTATTATTATGATAGCCGGTGATTTTCCATAAAAAATGCGGATAACTGATGATGGTTGTAGCAAATAAGATATAGTTTTAGAACTAATCCAGTTTGCGTGCTAACTAATAGCTACTCTAGATAATCTAACAAACTATATGCTTAAATTAATTCCTATTGATAAATTGCAATCACTCTTTCGGCAGAAGATATATTGCTTTCTTGGTCATATTTCAATCTAGCTGATAGTCATTACAGTTAATGAATCCCACTATCACCTTGTCGTGTGTTTCTTCTGACCTTGAGTAACAAATCTTTCTTCTTGTTAGTCTCTTAATTCTATTTCTAAAGTTCAGACTTGCCATTTCTATACATAAAAACATGCAGGCAGTTGTTACAATATTCTTTCTTATTTATAGAGACCTCAGCCTAACTCAACAAAGACGATTATATTCTGGTAAAATATCGGCATGCAAAAATCCTTCACAACACAGCCCAAACTCTTCGTTTCAGCCAGCTACCTAAATCATCCAATTCTTTATAGTCTAGATGATACAAAAGCGCTGCTGAAATAGTCAGAGATTGAGAAGTTATTATCCTCAATCTAACAAAAAAAGCACCTATGGTTTTTCCGTTCATGCCGGTGTCGATGAAGATGGCTTTATTCAAAGGCAAAGCGTAACGCCTGGCAATGTTCATGATTTTCAGGAACGTGATACCCTGCTGCTGGGGATAAAACGGCACTGTATGCGGATTCCGCTTACAGCTCTGAGCAGACCCGAGAGAAATAAGCGCAGCCTAGGTATTAAAGATCAAATTCAACGTAAGGGCTACAGAGGAAAGCCTCTGTCGAAAGAAGATAGAACTCGTAACAAAGAAATAGCCGTAACACGGGCGGGTGGTGAGTGTCCTTTTGCCACCTATAAAAGACACTACGGACTTGCCAGAACTCGGTTCATGGGCCTTGCCAAAAATGCGACAATTTATGGACTGGCCGCTATTGCTGCGAACATTCGTAAAGGTACTAAGTTTTTGGTGCTCTATGGTGTGTCAAAACCATGTTATACAGGATAGGTGCGTTAAAAATCAGTCCGAAGCACTAAAATCAGTGTATAAAACAAATGATTTGATGTTCAACGCCTTAGAAAGCTTCGTAATGGCTGACAAAACTTGGAAAGTTCAATTACCGTGATCAAAGTCGTTGGTTATACTGAGGTCTTTATGAAGTTGTACTCAAAATTGATGATTCATTGATCAGCAGTATTTATGAAAGTTTTGAGATGATACAAGCTGCATCTTGAACAATTTTGGGGGTAAGCAGAAATATTTTTAATAAGAAGCTTTTATTATAGCGTCTGTGATGGTATCTTAGCTGTCAGGTTTGGGATGAAGAGATTAAAGTGCTCTCAGCGAATGGTAAGTCCACTATTGAATGGGTAAGAGTAAGTTTTTATGCGTAGATTAATGTATGGTGCATGTTTTTTTCTGGGATTAAGCTGTTTTACTACTATTGCTTATTGCAGTAAAGATCACAATGTTAAAACTTTCAGAGAACACAAAATAGAAGTGCAGACTAATGGTTATAGTGTAAATCAATTTGATTTTCATAAGGAGGTATTATGTATAGGAGAAGAAGATATTAATGTACTTTTTAATTTTTTAATAAAGAACACAACATCAGTAATAAAATCAGATAAAAATGAAATGATGTTTGTATCAGGCCATAAATTAGATCTTACTAAACAAGTGGTTGTGAAATATACAGAGGGCGAGTCTAAGTGTTTGGATGAAGCTTTATCGTATAATATGAAAGCAATTTTTAATAAAATGGCTAACAGAATTGTTGATATAACATCAAACAACGAAGCAATGCATATGTGTATAAATTTTGATCTGAGTTATGAATGTTCAGATAATAATGATAGTCTAGGCTGGCATTTAGATGTTAATTGTGGAGATATACCTAGGCATCTTATTTTTTGTGTATTGCGATCATCATTTGACAAGCAGAAAACAGCGCATTCCGCCCTGAAAATTGGATTTGTTGCTAATAAGGTGAAGAACTATTTTAGTACAGGTTATGTCACACGAGATACTAGTTGTTTTTTAACAAAGAATTGTAGAGATGAAGATGAAATACTAGATCAGATTTTAACGGATAAAAAAATTCAATCTGCAGCTAGCATAGATAACATTGGAGGTGCTGGATATATTATCGACCAATATTATAGTGATGCTCGTGACACATCTATTGTGCATTGTATGGAAAAAAGAGGTAGCGATGAAGGTAGACTAACTCTAACGTGTCACTGTTTCTGCTACGATAATTCAAATGATTTGGATGGATTTATAAAAACAAATGTCATCCAAGACCAGGAAGAAAATACATTAAATGAAAAAAGTCATGAAGAAATTGACATAAATGATTTTGATGATGCACTTCTTTGTGATCGAGCTGTTCTATTAAAAGCTTTGCAGTGCTTATTAAAAATTGCTGATCAAAATGGTTGTCATGATCTTATCGATACCTTGAAACTCCGTGAGGTTCCTTGTGATTTGAATAAAAAAAATGTTGCTGAAACTCTGCAGTGTGCAGGTTTTAATGAAGATTGTGTTATCAGAGCTCTGAAGGAATTCATTGCTAGCCATAAAGGTACTTGTGAGTTAGGAGAAGATCTGCTCTCTCTTGCAATGCCATTTTGTAATAATAAACTCATCGAACTCTTGGTAAACTCTGAAGTGGATGTGAACAGTCTTGATGCGGATAAAAACACAGCGCTGTATAAGGCAGTGATGCATGGTAATATTGGCATCGTCAATATCCTGCTGAACGCCGGCGCGAAAGTCGAGAGTATTAACGTGCTTAGGCGCAGTAAGCGTATGGAGGGTATTGCCACAGGTTTTGGTTGTACTCATAAAAATGTAACCGCGATGTATATGGCTATTTTATGTAATAATATTAGGATGATCAAAGTATTGCTTGACCATAAGGCTAGCCCTAATTTTCATGCTGAACATATGTATACACCATTACAAAATGCTGTGAATGATGCTTCTGTTCCTATCATTAAATTACTGCTGCAGTTTGGTGCGGATATAGGTGAAGTAGACACATCTCAGGATAATGTAGTGCAACGCACAATTTGGTATCGTTCGAAGGCTAAATTTGTTATAGCTCTAATTGATGGGGCGGATAAAGATTTCATTAATGTGGTAGATAGATATGGCTTCTCACTACTGCAAAGAGCCATTTTAAATGGATCTACGGAATTAATTCAGATCTTAATAAATAAAGGAGCTGATTTTAAATATATTAGTCAGGATGGAGATAGCTTGATGCATATAGCACTTAGTCTTCAATGTTTGGGTGTAACAGGTGAAAATGCATTTTCTATATTGAAGATATTGATAGATGCGGGATCAGATGTAAATTGTCGCAATCAAAAAGGTTTTACTCCACTGATGCTTGCGGTTAGCCATGGGTGTTTTTTATTGGATCAAAAAATAAAAAGACGTGTCATCAGTTTGCTAGTGAGAAGTGGTGCATGTCTCAATATGTTGGACAATAAACAGAATACAGCTTTGCACCATATAGCTAATCTAAGCTCAGATAACGCTTGTGATATTGCCTTGTTTCTGCTGAAACATGGTGCTAGAAGTGATATTAAAAACATTGATAATGAGACAGCAGAAGAGCTTTCAGTTAATACTTTAAAAGAGATACTATCTAACGCTCATGTTGTTCCGCCGACGCTGAAAACTCTTACTCAAAACCGTATCATAAAACAGCTTAGTGAGAATAGCAAGGAGACTAAACTCCAAAAACTTCGTGAGATACTCATTACTTTGCAGGTACCTGAAATACTTATTGGAGAGATGCTTAGAACTTGGACACGCTGGATTGATATAATTAGACCTTTGCACGATTGTTATTCTACCAGCTGGTGACTTTTTTAAAAACGTACTAAATCGATCATTTACAAGCATAAATCATCTATTTTAGTGTGTATTTTCCTCACCGACTAATAAAATTACGGCTCGTGCAAAGGTCTCATAAGTAAGTGCAATTGACTGAAATTTTATAGGTGAGCCAGCTGCCGGTATATTTGTAGCTATCACACTAAAAATGGAAGCCAGGAATGAGTACTCAAACTAGGCAATACAAACAGCTGACTCAAGGGCAACGGTATCAGATTGAGGCTCTTCTTGGAACAGACTACATGCAGAAAGAAATCGCAGTGTCAGTAGGTATCAGTGAGAGTGCTTTATCACGAGAGCTGAGTCGTAATGCCAGTGATGATGGCTACGGTGCTGAAAGCGCCCACGCACTAGCCAGTCAGCGTAGAGTGACAGCTACAAAGTTCAGCAAAACAGATCAACGATACATGCCCATAATAAAGAAAGGGCTATTGCTTGGTTGGTCTCCTGAAAATATCAGTTTCCGGATGAAAGTGGAAGTGCCCGACATCGCACTAAGCCACACCACTGTTATACCCAAAGCATTTCAAATTGCTACTAGGCAGCAAGTAAGAGAAGCCCAGTGAGCCTAAGAGTAGTAGGTGATCGGGGTGAGCGAACGCAGCCAACAACGTAGCAACTTGAAAGGCGACGGGTATATAAACGTGTTGCTACTAACAAAGTGCGTGGAGGCTCTTTGTATAAGAATCTACCCCCCCCCTTTGGCAAGAGGCGCTGCAAAGGTGGTAAGCGTAAGGCTGGGCGTATCACTATCCCAGGCCGAGTCGATATTTTCGATCGGCCCGCAGTTGTTGATCTGCGGTCTCGTCTAGGCGATTGGGAGGGTGATACGATTTATGGACAGGACGCCCATCTGGTGACCATTGTAGACCGCAAGAGTCGGTTAACTTTAATAGGGGAAGTTGATACAAAACACGCCGAAGTTGTTGCTGAAATTATGATCAAGCTTCTGAAGTGGGTGTCATCGGTTTGCACAGTCACCCTAGATAATGGTGGTGAGTTTACAGCCCATGAGAAGGTAGCAAAAGCAATGAATGCAGATATCTACTTTGCCAAACCTTATGCTAGTTATCAGCGGGGAACTAACGAAAATGCCAATGGCATCATTGGGAGAACCTGACCTAAAAAAATGGCGTTGAGTCATCTGACAGAAGATGATGTGAGGACAATGGAAATGTTGATCAATACCATGGCTAGGAAGGTTTAAGGAGGGCGGACACCACTCGAAGTCTACACAGGACAACCGATTGCATTTATTGCTTGAATCCAGCGGTTTAACGAGAATACTGTGGTGATTTTGCCCAAAAAATAAAAATTGGCGGCTTATCTAAAAATTTAACTGATGTTAAATTTCTAGTTCACACACGGCCGCGCTATCTTAGTCGTATTGAGTGTTTATGTCACTCATTTGTTGGAGAAGTTTTTGAGTGTATCCTGAATATGTGTTTGAATACTTTTATATGTTATTCTGCTTGCAACACCGCCACCAATAGCATAGGGCTCACTCGTGTTATCTTTTGTATCTTGGTTTTGCCATCCTAGTACATGCCAGCCTTTTTCCATCAACTCTGTCTTGATATAATTCAAGCCAAGATTAGCCTGTTCTAGTGTGGGACTAGCAGGGCCAACCATTGTTGTAATAGGAGCAATACGAAACTTTCCTTGCAGTTCTTTATAGTCGTTTGTTAGTAAATCTTCTAATTGTTCCATAACAGCAGCTTGATTTGAACCGGCTGTACCAGTATGCCAAGCATTATTACTGTAAGTATCAATAATCTTCAGTGTTTGGTCATGATTTGCAGAATAAGTAATAGCAACACCTGGTAAGTCAGGATTTGATTCTGTTAATGCCTTGGCTTTTTCTAATATGCTTGTAGCCTGCTGTTTTGCTGAGGCATTCTGGAAACTAAGTATGTAAGGTTCTAATGCTATTACTGGGTTATTATCTTTTGATGTAGGATCACTTATCCCTGAAATGCTTTTATTTTTTGTGTCATCGGCAAGTGTTTCTGCAGTTTTTGCTTTTTCATTTACTTCTATCTCTAGTTTGTCTTTTTTTGCGATGTGATGCTCTTCATTATCTGTTGTACTTGTTTTTCCATTTCTTTTGAACGTAAACTTGCCGATTATTATTTCATCTTTATTACGAAAGTCAGTTTCATATTTTGTTAATTTACCGCCTATGTCAGGAAAGAATTTCTTGTTTAATTTTGCCAAATTATCTTTCTCTTCACTTAGCAGTTTTGATACTGATTTGATTGCCTTTTTTATTGGAGTATGTTCTTTTAAACCCATTTGACGGTGTATTATGTTGTTTTTCTCTTCTGATAAGGTTGCTGATGCACCTTTCAATATTTCTTTTTGTTCTTTTGCACTTTTATTCATAAAATCATCGCCAGGAGGAGTTATTTGTATTCTTTTCCCCTTAATAGATACGAATATCACAAGATCAGATGAGGTGGTTTTTCCGTCAAGTGCCGATTTCAACATAATTGAAGCTGAAGAAATTAATTCAAGTTTTACTTTTGTCTCAATAAGAGTTTTTGCTTTACTCATACGAGCTTCATTCCTAGTTTTAGAATTTTCCGTCACAATCTGATTTGGAGAGGATGTTCCAGTAGGCTTGTCAGGTTTAAAGCTAGAGCTTTGAGAAACGTTTTGTGTCGGATTGGGTATAGTAGTGATAGAAGGGGGCGTAGGGGGGTGAGGGTCGGAATCGACGTTTGCATAGATAGGATCGGAATCGACGTTTGCATAGATAGGATCGTTTTTATGGATATGTTGCTCTGTAGATGATTGGTTATGTGTTACCGTGTTGCCGTTTCCATCTTGATAGCTAGTTTTTACCTGTGTATCTGTACTTGTACCTGTACCTGTACCTGTACCTGTACCTGTACCTGTATCTGTACTTTTAATTATATTGCTTTTATTAGTTGTAGGTATGTGAGGTTTAATCGAAGGCATTTTTTGTTTGGAGAATATTTCTTCAAAATAAGCTATAGCTTTAGCAAACTCTATACTCCTACCTTTTGGCATAGTTATATTTTTTTTTTGGTTTTCTTTTTTTGAGCTATCGTCAGATGTTAAGCCGATAGTCTTATTAGGAGAAGAAATAGAAACTTTTTTGCTCTTAAAGGTTCCAGTCTTATTGTCTGTATTATCCTTATCATCGAGATTAACATTAACCACAACACTAGACGTCCTGTTAGTACCTTCCATATGTGCATTCCTTGCTTGTAATTGTTGTAAATAAAAACGCTTCTTTATTAAGCATAGACTTGAGCTCTTATAAAACAAATAAAATTCTTTGTTAGTTGGAAATTTCAAAAATGTTAAGTGGCATTAAAAATAAAGCGTCAACATCATGACGCTAATGGTTGCTAAAAACCATAAAGACATAGATTATGCCGTGTTATTTTATTAAGAGTCTTGATTTTTAGATAGTAACCTATGTACGGGACAAAACATTTAGCAGATCTAAAAAAGTAGTTTGATCATTTTCTGCACAGCTGTTTTTGAGTACTCGTCTAAGCCTATCCAAGCCTAATCGAAACAGACTCTTGGCTGGACGGTAATGCTTGTTCAGCGGCAATTGACTTTCATGCCCATAACACCAGTGCCCTATTAGTAGGCGCCACACAACAGCAATCGTCAGTAGCCCCATCAGTTTATTCATACGGTCAAGGTTCGTCATATGTGTGGACTCAAAATCAAAGCCCCGACGTTTTAGATTGCCAAACATGGTTTCAATACTCCAGCGCTTACTATAGTCATCTATTGTTGTCTGGTTTTTTAGTAGCTACGACGTCAATAATCTTTTCAGGGTTCGACGGGCTGCAATATAGAGAGGTACTCCAGATATTTTCTTTTTGCTATGCCACGTTACTGTTTGATTGACACTGACGCCTCTGCATAGCTTTCCAATGGCAATCTTTTTGCTTCGATGTTCCACCACATTGTTGCTTTTAACCAGAATCCTGCATGACAGTTTGTTTTGACGTAACCAGTTTAACCATTCGTAGCCTATAAACTCACGATCTGCCAGAAGGTTATCAATTCTCTTTGTGGGAATGAGATTTAGTACACGCTCCATTACCGCTATGCGTTCATCGGTATTGGAGTTTCCTCCTTTTTTGTTAAGACACTCCCAAACAATGGGAGTTGAGGTTCCTTGCCAAGCAAATGATACCGCCAGATAGTTGGCGTTTTTGGAGCCATGCTTCCAGTTGGTTCTATCCATGCACAGGGTAAAGCGATCCATGTCCAGGCAGCTCAGAATCAGCTCATCTAGCTGCTCAAAACTGTAGTCATAGTCAGCTAAAAATCGCTTTATACGGCATAACTGGATTCGCTGTCTGCCTTCGTCTACATGGTACAAGTTAGTGGAATGCCTACGCAGTAAGGCCGTTACAAGGTGTGCAATGAAGGTGATCCTAGCTTGATGCAGGGGTAGATAAGCCTTAAACTTCTTGGTCAATGAGCTGACGTCTTTCATGTACAGCAACCATAACCTATTCTGGGGTAAAAGACCGTGCAGGTTACCTTGTCTGAGAGTCACGTCATACTAAATTATGTATTAAAAATCAAGGTCTTCAGGTTTTTTGTCCAGTACATAGATCGTTTCTGTTTCGTTTTTAGTCGTTACTATTGTTTTATAATTTGATGCCGATAATTACATTGTTAGGAGTGTATGTAATATATATTTGTTAATAGGCTAAACATAATACAGTAGTGCAAGTAAGTGGTCGTGCATAGAATATATTATGATCTTTTTTTATGGCGCAGAAGTTTGTGTAGTTTGGAGAATGATAATGGAAAGTGCATTATATTATATTGCTGATTGGTTTGCTATGCTGACACTATTATTTTGTTGGATTGGCTATACGGTATATTCCAAACGAAAGAGCCTGACAACACCGTGCTTGGCTAATGTGTTGGCGTTATATCGATTTGAATGGATGTTGGTTTTTTTACGTCATGAAAACAAAATAAGTGATGTCAGCTTGCTCTCGAGCCTTAGAAGTGGCGTAAGTTTTTTTGCGTCAACAACCATGCTGGTAATTGCAGGCTTGGTTGCTGGAATAGCGTCATCAGAACAAGCTATTGGTGTGTTGTCGTCGATACCTTTTGTAGTAACAACAACTCGAGAAATGTGGGAGATAAAGCTATTGGTTATGGTGGTTATTTTTATTTATTCGTTTTTAGAGTTTACCTGGAGCCATAGACTTTATAACTTTACTTGTGTGGTTATGGGTAGTGCACCCATGAAGGAGGACATTGAAGCAAGACTAGAAGATAGGAAGGTTTTTGCTACAAAAGCCCAGGGTCTTATGACCGAGGCAGCCTATCATTTTAATTTAGGATTGAGATCTTATTATTTTGCACTGGCAACTATGGCGTGGTTTATTAGCCCTTGGTTATTGGTGCTGACATCTATGTTGGTGGTTGGTGTTTTGTATCGTCGAGAGTTCCACTCAAAAGTGTTAAGGATTCTTATGTTAAATGAAAAGAGTATCAATATTTAGTGTAACCTGAATACCATTGAATGTGTGAAACTAGCGAATCCCATTGCGATTACGAGTAGAGCAAATGATTTGGGTAGTAATAGCAGTAAATACCTCCTCACTTTAATATGAGCTGGTATAGCTAGGCAACAAGCTTAGTATCAAGTTTTAAGTGCGACAAAAGTAGTTATTCATAAAAGCATTCCTCCGGTGTTTTATAAGCTAACAGCTTCCTTGGTCTTGTATTTAATTTAACCGTGATGATATTACATTGTTGCTGAGTTAGTCCTGCCATTGATGTTCCCTTAACGAAGTATTGTCTGATCAAACCATTGGTATTTTCATTCGTACCAAGTTCCCATGAGTGATGTGGGTTGGCAAAGTAATAAGGGCAATTAGTCACTTCTTCAACTTTCTTATATTGGTGAAACTCGTTGCAGTTATCTGATGTAATGGTTTCAAATTGCTTAGGCATTTTAATCATTAATTTTATCGCTCGCCTGTTGGAACAGACTACATGCAGAAAGAAATCGCAGTGTCAGAAGATATCAGTGAGAGTGCTTTATCACGAGAGTTGAGTCGTAATGTCAGTGATGATGGCTACGGTGCTGAAAGCGCCCACGCACTAGCCAGTCAGCGTAGTAACAGCTACAAAGTTCAGCAAAACAGATGAGCGACACATACCCATAATAAAGAAAGGGCTATTGCTTGGTTGGTCTCCTGAAAATATCAGTTTCTGGATGAAGGTGGAAGTGCCCGACATCGCACTCATCCACACCACTGTTTATACCCAAAGCATTTCAAATTGCTACTAGGCAGCAAGTAAGAGAAGCCCAGTGAGCCTACGAGTAGTAGGTGATCGGGGTGAGCGAACGCAGCCAACAACGTAGCAACTTGAAAGGCGACTGGTATATAAACGTGTTGCTACTAACAAAGTGCGTGGAGGCTCTTTGTATAAGAATCTACCCCGCTTTGGCAAGAGGCGATGAAAAGGTGGTAAGCGTAAGGCTGGGCGTATCACGATCCCAGACCGCGTCGACATTTCCGATCGGCCCGCAGTTGTTGATCTGCGATCTCGTCTAGGCGATTGTAGGGTGATGCGATTTATGGACAGGACGCCCATCTGATGACCCTTGTAGACCGCAAGAGTCGGTTAACTTTAATAGGGAAAGTTGATGCAAAACACGCCGAAGTTGTTGCTGAAAGTATGATCAAGCTTCTGAAGCGGGTGTCATGGTCTGCACAATGACCATAGATAATGGTGGTGAGTTTTCAGCCCATGAAAAGGTAGCAAAAGCGATGAATGCAGATATCTACTTTGCCAAGCCTTATGCTAGTTATCAGCGGGGAACTAACGACAATATCAATGGCATCATTCGGAGAACCTGGCCTAAAAAAATGGCGTTGAGTCATCTGACAGAAGACGATGTGAGGACAATGGAAATGTTGATCAATACCATGCCTAGGAAGGTTTTAGGAGGGTGGACACCACTCGAAGTCTACACAGGACAGCCGATTGCACTTATTGCTTGAGATATTCACCTGCTTCTTCCGCTTAAATATTAAGTAAGAAAATTTTTGCATTGTTTATTCTGTTCAATGTCAGTAATATTCTGTAATGTTGTTTTTGCAATATTTTCTAAAGCATTAACTGTAAAAAATGCTTGGTGACCAGTAATAAGAACATTTGAAAATGTTAATAATCTAGCGAGCGTGTCATCGGCAATTATTTTATTTGATATGTCTTCGAAAAACAAACCAGCTTCTTCTTCATAGGTATCTAATCCTAAGTACCCTATTTTGCCAGATTTAAGGCTTCTTATGACGGCAGTCGCGTCTATTAATGCCCCTCGACTAGTATTAATTAACATAACGCCATCTTTCATAAGCGATATGCTTTTTTCATTAATGAAGTGGTGAGAGCTGGGAGTTAATGGGCAGTGTATGCTAATAATATCTGACTGGTTTAGTAATGTTTCTAAGTCAGAGTAGGTGACACCATTTTTTAGGCATTCCTCGTTTTCGTATGGGTCATAAGCTAATACAGTACAACCAAAACCAGTCATAATTTTGCAAAATATAGAACCTATTTTCCCTGTTCCAACTACACCAATGGTTTTTGTATTGAGATTAAAACCAAGTAACCCTTCCAGCAAAAAATTACCTTCTCTTACTCTATTATAGGCTTTATATATTTTCCTATTTAAAGCTAAAATCAAAGTAACAGCATGTTCAGCCACCCCATGGGGGGCGTATTCTGGAACATTAGCAACTTTAATATTGCAAGCAGATGCAGCAGAGAGATTGACATTATTAAAGCCTGCACAGCGCATGGCAACAGTTTTAATTTTTAAGTTAGACAGTTCTCTTAGACACTTCCCATCCAACTCATCATTTACAAAAGCACATACGGCACGGCATCCTTGTGCCAGTATTGATGTCATGGAGTTCAGGTGTTCTTCTATAAAAACAAGATCATGTTTGAACTTGTTATTTTCTTGGAGAAAATATTTTTTATCCCAAGACTTTGTGCCAAATATGGCTACTTTCATATGTATTTTCCTTTGCAATTATGCTTTGACTAACGTCTTTTGCTTACAGTAGTTTGAGATTAATGATTGTTGGCCTTGTCTTTCCTAGGTTACAGAGCCTTAAGGGCAATGAGTATATGTCATTAGCCTTTGAAGTTGTTACTTTGGTTGACAGTGTTTGCTCGTTACAGTACCTTAGTGCGCGTAAACTTCTGTGGCTTCTCTTATTTGTTGTAACTGGTAGAGTAGCCGTATCTGGTTAGAAAGCTGCAGCAATCAGGGCTTTTGTATATGAATTTTTAGGGGATTTAAATATCTGCTTTGTTTCCCCAACTTCTATTAAATGACCAGATTTCATAACCAAAATATTATGGCTCATGGCTTTTACTACTGCTAGATCGTGGCTGATGAATATATAACTGAGACCGTATTGTTTTTGTAATTCGCGTAATAGCTCTATTATTTGTGACTGGACGGTACGATCGAGTGCAGAGGTTGGTTCATCCAGAATAATTAGTTTTGGCTTAAGGACTATTGCCCTAGCAATGGCTACTCTTTGTCGTTGCCCTCCTGAGAACTCATGGGGGTAGCGGTTGCCGCATTCTGGGTCTAGCCCCACATCTTTTAAAGCGTGAATAATAGTTTGATCCAAGTTAACATCATTAATGTTGTTATGGATGTTTAACCCTTCTCCGATAATATCTGCAATAGTCATTCTAGGACTAAGGCTACCGTATGGGTCTTGAAAAACAATTTGCATGGCTTTTCTGAATGGGCGATATTTTTTTTGTGACATTGTATGAATAAATTCATCCTGAAAAGTCATGACCCCGCTTGACTGGATTAGCTTTAGAATAGCTAGGCCCACGGTGGTTTTTCCTGAGCCGGATTCGCCTACAATACCTAAAGTTTCTCCTTGTCTTACCATAAAAGAAAGATCTGTTACGGCTTTAATGTGATTAACGGTTTTCCGAAAGAATCCTTTTCTAATGGGAAACCATACTTTTAAGTTGTCGCACTTTAATAATACCGGATGCGAAGGGTTGCAGCTTGCAGGGCTTCCTGATGGTTCTGCTTTTAGTAGATCTAGGGTGTAAGGATGGCTAGGATGTGTGAATAAATCTTCTGTTGAGCCACTCTCAACAACCAGGCCATTCTGCATAACACAAATAGTGTCAGAGACATGGCGAATTAAATTGAGGTCATGACTGATAAATAAAATTGCCATACCTAGTTTTTGCTGAATGCTATGTAGTAATTCTAAAACTTGTCTTTGAACGGTTACATCTAGTGCGGTAGTCGGTTCATCAGCTATCAGTAGCTTTGGCTCGCAAGCCAGAGCAGTAGCAATCATTGCTCGTTGCCGCTGCCCACCGGAAAGCTCATGGGGATAAGCGCTTAGACGTTGTTTAGCATTATCAATGCCCACTAATTCCAGTAATTCAAGAGCACGGTTCGATGCTTGAGAAGGAGATAAGCCAAGATGTAGAGTAAGAGCCTCACATATTTGTTTTTCTATTTTGTGTAAAGGGTTCAGGGCTGTCATTGGTTCCTGAAAAATCATACTGATTTGGTGTCCCCTGACCTTACGTATTGCTTCAGTGGACATAGTTGTTAGATCTTCACCGTTGAAATTTATACTCCCTTTGACTATGGCATTATCTGGCAGTAATTTAAGAATGCTCAGGGCCGTAATAGACTTCCCGGATCCTGACTCACCAACCACTCCCATGGTTTGGCCTTCATGCAATTGAAATGAAACGTCTTTTACCGCCTGTACCGACGTTAAGTTATTTTGTTGGAAGTTAACGCTTAGGTTTTTGATGGTGAGTAATGGCTTATTCATGCTAATGACTCGTATAGTATTTTCTGGGATCTAGTGCATCTCTGATGGCTTCACCGATAAAAACTAGAAGAACCAACATAATTGACATAACCAAAAAGGCAGTAATACCAAGCCAGGGAGCGTGAAGGTTATTTTTCCCTTGAGCAATTAATTCGCCAAGGGAGGGGGAACCTGCAGGAAGGCCAAACCCAAGGAAGTCTAGTGATGTCAGTGTTGTGATAGCTCCGGTTAAAATAAAAGGTATAAAGGTAACAGTGGCTACCATGGCATTTGGTAAAATATGATGAAGCATAAGTCTGACGTTATCCATACCTAATGCTCTGGCAGCTCTAACATATTCAAGATTTCGACTTTTTAGAAACTCGGCTCTGACAACATCGACTAACGTCATCCACTGAAATAATGACATTATGCCTAGTAACCACCAGAAACCTGGTTCGACAAAACTTGAGAGAATAATCAGTAAATAAAGACTGGGCATGCCAGACCAGATTTCTATAAAGCGTTGACCGATAAGGTCGACTTTTCCGCCGTAGAATCCCTGCAAAGCTCCAGCAGCAACGCCTAAGATACTGCTAATAAGAGTTAGCATTAATCCAAAGAGAATTGATATTCTAAAACCGTATATAACCCGTGCAAGAACATCGCGGCCCTGATCATCAGTACCTAGCCAGTTTTCAGTAGAGGGTGGAGCAGGGGCTATGCGCTTATAGTTAATAGTGTCATAGCTATAACGAATAGGTGGCCAAAACATCCAGCCTTTTTTTTCTATTAACTCTTTGGCATAATCTTGTCGGTAATCTATTTCTAGCTGAAAATCACCATCAAATGTAGTTTCTGGATAAATTTTGATAATCGGCAGATATAAGCCGTGATTATAATAGACAAGCAATGGTTTGTCATTGGATATTAACTCAGCAAATCCGGCTAAGGTGAACAAAACTACAAATATGAAAAGTGAATAATATCCTCTTTTATTAGATTTAAAGTTTTGCCAGCGGCGACGGTTGAGAGGGTTTGAAAGCCATCTGATATTCATCGTGTTAGTCTCTGGCCTCAAAGTCTATTCTGGGGTCAACTAGCATATAAACTAGGTCTCCTAAAAGCTTTATGACCATGCCGATGAGTGTGAATATAAACAGGGAGCCAAAGACAACCGGGTAATCTCGGTTAATGGCGGCTTCGTAGCTCAGAAGTCCCAAACCATCTAGTGAAAAAATAATTTCTATTAGTAGTGAGCTGGTGAGCAATATGCCAATTAATGCGGATGGAAAGCCTGAGATTACGATTAACATGGCATTTCGGAAAATATGACCATATAAAATCTGATTTTCATCTAGCCCTTTTGCCCTTGCTGTTTGCACATACTGACGGTGAATTTCGTCAAGAAACGAGTTCTTTGTTAACATTGTCAGAGTGGCGAAACCGCTTATAACTATGCAGAAAATTGGTAACACCATGTGCCATGAGTAATCCATTATCTTTTCGATAAGTGATAGCTGCTCGAAATTGTCTGATGTAAGCCCTCGCAATGGGAAAATATTCCAGTAACTGCCTCCGGCCAGCAAGACTATAAGTAAAATAGCGAGTAGAAAACTCGGTATGGCGTAGCCTGTGGTAATTATGGCGCTGGACCATATATCAAAACGGCTACCGTGTTTTATAGCTTTCCTTATGCCAAGAGGTATGGATATAAAATAAATTAGTAGGGTACTCCAAAGTCCTAGAGATATGGAAACAGGTAACTTGTCTTTGATAAGGTCAATGACTTTTGCATCGCGAAAAAAGGAGTCGCCAAAATTTAGGGTCAGATAGTTGCCCATCATTTGCAGAAAACGTTCATGGGCTGGCTTATCAAAGCCGTATAATTTTTCAATATCTAGAATTAGCTCCGGGTCTAGTCCCCTTCGCCCTCTATATTCATGAGACTCATCTAAAGACATCTGCTGCTGCATATCGCCACCGGTGGAACCGCTGATGCGACTTATGGCGCTGGTATCAAATCCTTCTAATCGCGCTATCATCTGCTCTACAGGGCCGCCCGGAGCTGCTTGAATAATGACGAAATTAAGTAATAGTATGCCGAAGAGTGTCGGTATCATTAAGGCCATACGGCGTAGTATGTAACTGCTCATTATTTCTTTCTCCATACTCTTGTTCGCCAAATATAGGCGATACAGAGCACTCCGAAGAGGATAATTATAGCTATTATGTTGTACTTCTTTGAATCCACTGAAGAAACAGTAACTGTAGGATAAAGTGGTTTATTGTTTGTGCTGTCTACCCACCATGTTTCAAAGAGGAAGTCATAGAGTGGGTCGTGATCAGGGTGCTTGAGTTTGTCTGAGTAAACTACTCGCAGCCCTGGGAGATACCAGTGAGGAATTATATAGTTGCCCCAAAGAAGTGTACGGTCTAGAGCCTTTACTGCTGTGGTTAACTGCTTTCTTGATGGTGCTTTTATTATATGCTCAATTAGGTTGTCGACAACAGCAGATTGAACCCCCATTAGGTTTTTGCTGCCAGGGACTGAGGCGAATTCGCTGCCCCAATATTCAAGCTGTTCATTGCCAGGACTACTAGATTGCGACACGAGGGTGGTTATCATGTCAAAGTCTAGAGCTGTGATTCTTTGCACGTACTGGGATACATCAACAGTTCTGATATCTACTTTAATACCTATTTTCTCAAGATTTTTTTTAAAGTGGAGAGAAGCTCGCTCCATGTCAGGACTCATTAGTAGAAGTTCAAACTCGAAGGGTTGTTGATTGGCATCTTTTAATATACCGTTTTTTAACTGCCAGCCTGCTTGTCGAAGTAGAATCAATGCGCTATTGAGCTGGTTACGAATGTTTCCAGATCCGTCATAAACAGGGAGTGTATAGGCTTGGGTAAATAGTTTCTGGGGAAGAAGTTTTTTAAAGGGGGTAAGTAATACTAGTTCTTCTTTCGAAGGAAGGCCTGTTGCCTCCATGTCAGAGTTAGAAAAGTAGCTTGTTGATCTGCTGTAGCCATTATAGAAGAGGTTGCGGTTAAGCCACTCAAAATCCATGGCATAGATGAGTGCCCGTCTTGTAATTTCGTTTGAAAAGAATGGTTTTCTGGTGTTGAAAGCAAACCCTTGCATGCCTTTAGGTGAAATGGTTTTAATGGTTTCTTTTTTTAGTTGCCAAGATTTGTCTGAGACCTCCTCATAGGCTGTCGCCCAGTTTTTAGCTACATTTTCTAGGCGAATATCATATTCACCGGCTTTAAGTGCTTCTATTGCAATATTAGTATCTCTGTAATAATCGTAACGTCGGATATCGATATTATGGTGTCCTTTTTTTACAGGGAGATCCTTGGCCCAGTAGTTTTCAACCCGTTTGTAGGTAATTTGCTTACCGGCTTCTGTAGATGATATTTGGTAAGCACCATTGCCTAAAGGAATGGTCATGTTGGCGGCTTCAAAGTTATTTTCCTTCTTTTCCCAGAAGTGCTTGGGTAGTATCGATAGCTGGCTAACAATGAGGGGGAGCTCTTGATTGCTTGTGCTTTTAAATATAAAACGGACTGTGAGTGGATTAATAATTTCAACAGTTTTTACACCACCATAGTATGTAGAGTAGAAAGGAGAGCCTTTGTTGATTAATAAGTTAAAGGTGTAGCGAACATCTTCTGCGGTAATGGCATGTCCATCGTGGAATCTGGCATTTTTGTTAATGAAGAAGGTAATGCTACTGTTATCTTCAGCCAGAGAAACGGACTCCGCTATTAATGGATACATTGAGAACGGCTCATCATGGCTTTGAGTCATAAGAGAGTCATAAATTAGGTGTATGCCGGAAGCGGCAGTTCCCTTTTCTATATAAGGGTTTAAACTGTCAAAGGTGCCAATAGAGGCCATTTTGACGGTTCCTCCTTTTGGTGCATGGGGGTTAGCATAGGCAAAGTGAGTAAATCCCGGCAGATATTTCGGGGTGTTTTGAAAGCTAAGAGATGTGTGATGTTGCTTAGCCAAACATTGAGTCAGAGGCAAAAGAAAGCTTAAGGCAATGACAAAATAAGGCCGTTTAATTATTTGCAAGAGGAAAAATGTCATAATAAACCTAATACGTTATTGTTATCTGCCTATTCCCCTAAAGGTATAGGTAAGCGCCAAACGACCGAGCCCCCATGAGCTTACGATGAGTAGGAGAATGGGGCAAGTGAAAGCAGCCAATAAACACATGCCTTCAAAGGTAACGGTATAGTATATTACCTGTTTATTGCTGGCTTCTGCCACCACGTCATCAAATCTAGGGCAAAAGGCGCAGGCGAGCTGGGGACTTGTATGGTATCTTTATGAACAATGGGCCAGACTGGAAGATACCAAAGAGGTAAGCTGTAGTGTTGCCAAAGAAGGACTCTATCCATGGCTTTAACATTAGATTGTAACTCGGAAAAAGTATTGACGTCGGCGATTTTCGATGTCAGTTCGTCGAGGATTTGTAGATCCGCTCCGGAAAGATTTTTCGTGCCGTGCTGATTAACTGTTGCAGACCCCCATTGGCTAGCTTGCTCTGTTCCTGGGCTGGGGGTATGGGGGAATGTATGCATGATTAGATCAAAATCCTGATTTCTTATGCGTTCTATATATTGAGAGGCGTCCACACTCCTTATATTAAGTTTGATACCGAGGCCTTTGAGGTCTTGTTGGAAGACTAACAGGCTTTTTTCGTGTTCTGGTAGCATGATCAGAGCTTCCAGTTCTAGTTTTTTTCCGTCTTTATGTTGAATATTATCTTCTACTTTCCATCCGGCGGATTCCAGTAACTTTAGGGCTGCTTTCTTTTTTTCTCTTGTAGACAAGCTATCGTTGTTGTTTGGGCTGGGAACAATAAATGGTTGTTTGAATAATTCACTGGGTAGAGAGCTTTTCCATGGGGTAAGTTTCTTCAATTCTTTAGGGTCAGGCAAACCTGTTGCCGCAAGCTGGGTACCAGAAAAATAGCTATTAGCTCGTTTATACATACCGTGGAATTGGTGATCATTAATCCAGTCGAAATTGAAGGCGTAGCCAAGAGCTTCTCGTACTTTCCTGTCGCGTAGGATGGGTCGTCGAGTGTTATAGGTCAGAGTTAGGGTCTGAGGGTTCCCGTTTTTGAGTAGAAGTCTTGTAAATTTGTTTTTCTTTAAAGTACTATCTTTTAGGCGGTCATTCCATATTCTGGGGTCATCAATCAGTTTAAAGTCATATTGACCTGCGAGGAGTGCTTCTAGGGCGATAGTGTTGTCACGGTAATATTCATATTTCAGCCGGTCAAAGTTATAGCGACCTTTGTTGATAGGTAGATCTTTGGCCCAGTAATTTTTTACCCGCTCATAGGTAATGGAGCGTCCTGCTATAATATTGGAAGGTTTATAGGGGCCACTGCCAAGAGGAACGTCAAGACCTGGAGATGCAAAGTCTCGATTTTTCCAGAAGTGCTCAGGTAATATAGGCATTTGACCTAGAATCAACGGCAATTCTTTATTTTTATTGTTGCTAAAGTGAAAAACAACTCTGTGAGAAGAGGTGACTTCTGCTGTTTCAATTTCACGATAAAAGTTTTTATAAAAGGCTGAGCCTTTTTTGCGAAGAAGGTCAAAGGAGAACTTAACATCATGGGCAGTAAGTGGAATATCGTCATGAAACCGTGCTTTCGGATTAACATGAAAGGCAACCCAATTATTTTTTGGGTCAAGCTCAATTTTTTCTGCAATATATCCGTATTTAGTGAGTGGTTCATCCCATGATCTAGCCAATAACGTATCATAAATAAGGTTGCTGGCTGCTGCTGCGGTTCCTCTATCGGTGTAGGGGTTGAGAGTGTCAAATGTCCCAATAGCTGCTTGTTTTAGTTCGCCACCTTTAGGGGCGTCGGGGTTGGTGTAATCGAAATGCGTAAAACCTTTCGAGTATTTTGGGCTGCCATACAAAGTAATGGCGTGTTTGAGTTTAGATTCTTTGATATTTTGTACTTTTGCCTTTGCTTTTTTTTTGATAATTTGTACTTTCGTCTTTTCTTTAATGTTTTCTACGTTTTCTACGTTTTCTACGTTTGCTACCTTTGCTTTTAGTTGGAATGCGAAAAATGTCAGCAAAATGGGGATTAGTTTTATGTATAAATAAGGCATTTATGCTCCTAGCATAGAGTCTTAATGAAGTGTTGTAGTGTACGTCAAGTAGTGCGATACCTACTCACACCTTCAAAGGAGTATACAGAGTAGGAGTATATATCAATTATGCTAGGTTTGGTCATTTTTTAGTTTTGCACTCTACAATTCGTGTTGCGAAAGGGTGTTGAAAGTTGTTCGTCTTGAGCATAGAAAGACTGCAGTGGTTGGCTAAATTAAGGTGTATGCCTGTTGGTGTGGGTGGGTTAAAGCAGTTGATAATGGGTTGACAGTTATTCATACGCCCTTGCTACGTCAACGAAAAGCGTTAATTTCTGACCAGGATGAATGTACTTGTTGTTAAGTATATTCCAGTCTTTAATTTCATTGATGCCAATATTGAATTTATCGGCAATAAGGGATAGGGAGTCGCCAGATCGTACTTTGTAGCGGACTTTGCGGACGACTTTATTATTGTTGGGAGATTGAACCCAAACAGACAGTTGCTGATTAATTACAAGGAGATTTTTTGGTGAAATATTGTTCCAGCGAGCAAGTTGACTGATATCTACGTTATATTTTTTGGAGATGCTCCAAAAGCTGTCACCGGGCTTAACGAGATAGGTGTATTTTTGTCGACCGCTGATAGTCCGGTTTTGTTGGAATAATTCTCGCTGATTGATTGTAAGCTTGTAGTCTCCTGCATTTTTTGCAGGTTTAGGGATTAATAGAGGCTGACCAATAACAATTATGTTTGAGTCTAGGTTGTTTGCTGCAGAGATTAGGTCTATTTGTGAGTTGAATTTTTTAGCTAGTTTGTTCAGATTATCACCAGATTTAACGGTGTAACGCTGCCACTGGATTCGTTTGTCGGATGGTAATTCGCTAAGTCGTCTTTTAAATATCTGAGTCTTGTTGACTGGGATAGCTAAGTAATATGGTCCTTTCGGTGGAGTTGACCATCTGTTTAATCCCGGGTTGAGTTTGTATAGCTCATCCATAGACAGGTCTGCTAGTTTTGCTGCCCTAGCCATATCTAGTTGGCCTTTGATATCAACTGATTCAAAAGAGGGTTGATTGGGGATAGACGGTAGTTTGATGCCATATAGTTCTGGGTTTTTAATTACTTGCCCTAAAGCAATTAGTTTTTGAACATAATTTGTTGTTTCTTTAGGTAAATCCAGACTCCAGAAGTCTGTTGCTGCTCCCTTTTTGATGTTTTTTTGTAAAGCACGTTGTACGCGTCCTGGTCCGGAATTATAGGCTGCTAGTGCCAGCTCCCAGTTATTAAACCTTTTGTAAAGGGACTGCATATAGTTAAGAGCCATTTCTGTTGCTGCCACAATATCCCTGCGGCCATCGTACCACCACGTTGACTCAAGACCGAAGTGTTTGCCGGTAGTAGGCATGATTTGCCAGAGGCCGGAGGCACCGGCGTGTGAATAAGCAAAAGGATCAAAGTCGCTTTCGACTATGGGCAGCAGCGCTATTTCTAGAGGTAGTCCTTTGGCCTCAGTTTCTTCAATAATATGATAGAGATAAGGTGCTGCCCTGATTGAAATTGCATTAAAGTAACTTTGGTTGTTTTTATACCAAGCAAGCTTTATTTTAATCTGCTGGTTAGTTTTGTTGAGATCCATGGCAAGTCCATTCTGAATGCGTTGCCATACATCCGTTATATGTTGTTTTTTTCGGAGGTTTTTGGATGTTAGTGTTGTTTGTCCTTTCTGGTTGTTTTTGATAACCTGTATGCTGGAAGTATCTGCATTGTATTTATTTGCTGGATCCTTTTCTTGTAGAAATGATGGATTTTGACATCCTACCAGCATAAAAGTTAGGGTGGCAGCAGCCAGTATCAGTAGTTGCTTGACTAAGGGGGATATAGCTTTTGTAAGGAAAATTGGAAGCATGAATTCTTATCTAAACGTTTATCTAGTAGGTGACTATAACATTGACACCTCAGTATAGCCAATGACTTTGGTCACGGTAATTGAATTTTCTAAGTTTTGTCAGCCATTACTAAGCTTTCTAAGGCTCTTAATATCAAATCATTTGTTTTATACACTGATTTTAATACTTCGGACTGATTTTTAACGTACCTATCCTGTATAACATGGTTTTGACACATCATAGAGCACCAAAAACTTAGTACCTTTACGAATGTTCGCAGCAATAGCGGCCAGCCCATAAATTGTCGCATTTTTGGCAAGGCCCATGAACCGAGTTCTGGCAAGTCCGTAGTGTCTTTTATAGATGGCAAAAAGACGCTCACCACCAGCCCGTTTTACGGCTATTTCTTTGTTACGAGTTCTATCTTCTTTCAATAGAGACTTTCCTCTGTAGCCCTTACGTTGAACTTTATCTTTAATACCTAGCTGCGCTAATTTTTCTCGTGTCTGCTCAGAGCTGTAAGAGGAATCCGCATACAGTGCCGTTTCATCCCCCCGTAGCAGGGTATCACGTTCCTGAGAATCATGAACATTGCCAGGCGTTACGCTTTGCCTATGAATAAAGTCATCTGCATCGACACCGGTACGAACGGAAAAACCATAGGTGCTTTTTTTGTTACCACGACTGTCATTCTTAACGTGCCAGCTCGCTTCAGGATCTTTTGTCGGTTTTCCGCTTTTGTCGTGGTCCGAACCTGATCGCGCTGCCTCTATCGGTGTAGCATCAATGATATTAATGCGACCTTCGCTCATTATGATGTTTTTGGCTTCAATCTGACGATTAATCTCTGGCAATAATTGATCCCACAGACGGTGTTCGACAAGTCGTGTTCGAAAGCGTCCCAAGGTGGAGGCTTAAGGAACTGCTCCACCAAGTTCAAGGTGACAAAATTTACAAAACAGAAGATCTCTATACCCAAAGCATTTCAAATTGCTACTAGGCAACAAGTAAGCGAATCCCCGTGAGCCTACGAGTAGTAGGTTATCGGGGTGAGCGAACACAGCCAACAACGTAGCAACTTGAAAGGCGACGGGTATATACCTGTTTTTCATGAAGGTGTGAGTAGGGGGCTAGCGAAGCTTTGCCACAACTCCAATAACAGCAAAGCATTGGTGGGGTGAGGTAGTCAGAAACCTCACGTTATTAATGGTAACGAATATAAGCACAGAGTATCCAGATCTCTCTAAAATGAAACGATAGCAAAGATGCTGTTGACTCAAAAGTTATCTTTCATTGTTCGAATTGCACTAAATATGGCTGAAGGATTATTTTCAGTGGCTGCTGCACTGAGAGAGTGTTTTTGAGTGGCACAGTTAATTATAGAGGGTTGGCGGGTTCTCATAAACGGATTGATTTTTTTTTCAAGGGCAATAGTTGAGGGAAGGGAGGGGGTGTTTTGTTGCCGTAGGGTGTCTACTTCTTTGATATAGGCTTGTAAGTCTGTGTTTGCGGGGTCAATAGTGATAGCAAAGGCGAGATTGCTACTGGTATATTCATGGGCACAATATACTTGGGTTTCGTCTGGAAGGACGGCAAACTTGTCTAGTGATGCTTGCATTTGTACTGCTGTTCCTTCAAAAAGGCGGCCACATCCGCCGGAAAAAAGTGTATCGCCACAAAAAAGCATTGGAGCTCTTTTATTGTCTTCGGCGACAAAATAAGAAATATGGTCAAGAGTATGGCCTGGAGTTGTAATAACCTGAAATGAATGACCCAATACAGGCACCTTATCTCCTTCTTTTACTGGAGTAGTAACGTTTTCTATTACCGGGTTATCGGGACTATACACTGAAATAGGATGTTGGCTTATAAGGCTTTTTACTCCTCCGGTGTGATCAGGATGATGGTGGGTAATGAGGATGCCAGCTAGCTTTAGGTTTGTTTCTTCCATGAACTGTACCACCGGCTTATGATCACCGGGATCCACTACATATAGGTGGGTTTTGTTGTGAATAGCCCATATATAGTTGTCTGAGAACGCTGGAATGGCGGTAACGATCAGCATGATTGATATCCCTGTAGAAAAAGATTTACTATTCTCCTGATTTAGGTGATCTTGACAACTGTCTATTTAGGGAGGCATTCATAATTTATTGAAGATACCCAAAAATAGCCTTTGGAGAGTTACACTCGTTACCCTAGAAGCTGTGAGTGTGTTGACTGCTATCATTCGTCCTAATTAGTTGCTATCTGTGGCTGGTGGGTGTGCTCGTTTGTCGTCTAGTTAACCTTCAATGGTTACGGGATGCATATGCTGGTATAAACTGAGAGTTGCTGATTACTCATGTTGGGATATTTTCAAGCGTTGAATTTTGCCGAGAAATCACAGAGGCTTAGGAATTGGTTTGACTCTTCTGGTGGAGTATCCATTTTGAAGGCCGAACAGCGTTCCCTTGATTGCACGCTACAAAGAATATTTGGGTACTATGCCTGCCAAGTAAGTGTTGCGGAAGGCTTGGATATGCTTGATAACTGTCCAGTGGGGTATCACTTTAGCTTGATAGACACGCCGACGGAGTCGAACTGCTTATCAGCCATTGCCTGTGATGCTAATTTTTGGCCTATTAACCCTGGCAGTCTTGACCTTATATTGTTACACCATGTTCTTGATATAGCTGATAGCCCTCATCGCCTGCTCATTGAAGCAGCGAAGAGTATTATGCCAGAAGGAAAGTTAGTTGTTTTAGGTTTTAACCCTTGTAGTCTCAGTGGTGTTGGTAGCTGGCTTATTCCTGAGAGAATAAAGGCCTTTAAAGGTGTAAAGTTTATTAACACTCGTCGTTTAAGAGACTGGTTAAATTTATTGGGTTTTAATATTGAGCAGATCACCTATGGTTCTTATGTCAACCCTCTAGGTAGTTTTTTTAAAAAAGATTCTGAGGAGGTTATTGAAAAGCATTGTGCGCAGTGGCGACTGCCTTTTGGTTCTTTTTATAGCATACTGGCAACTAAAGAGGCGCACTGTATGACGTCTGTTAGGCAATCTTGGCTTAAGGTCGGAAATAACATGATGGGGCAGCCAGTTGCCAGATCCCGAGCTAATTGTTTTGGAGAGAATATTGAGTCAGCTCGTTGAGCTTTTTACTGATGGTGCATGTAAGGGCAATCCTGGTCCTGGAGGTTGGGGAGCGTTGTTACGTTATGGTAAGGTTGAGAAAGAACTTTATGGTGGCGAAGAAATGACCACCAACAACCGTATGGAGCTTCAGGCTGCTATAAAAGGTTTAAGCGCTCTGACTAGGGCCTGTAAGGTTCGTGTAACAACAGACTCTCAGTATGTAAAACAGGGTATAACCACGTGGTTATCCAGTTGGAAGATTAAAAACTGGAAAACTGCCGCTGGGAAAGTAGTGAAAAATCAGGATTTATGGGTGCTTCTTGATGAACAGAATCAAAAACACCAAATAGAATGGTGTTGGGTAAAAGGGCATGCAGGGCATTATGAGAATGAAGTGGCGGACGCTTTAGCATGTAGAGGAGCGGAAGAATTTTTGCCTGATAATCTAAAGTGATAACAGTGCCATACTCACTGTATTTAAAAATGCCATGTGTTAGTCGCATTCCATTAACTTCTGCTGTTTATCCAGCTATCTTAATTTATAGGTTTTGTAGCCACTCCTCTTGAAGATGTGGGGTTATTGACTGCTGTTTTTCATCCCAACAACCTGCCCGTAGACTCATGTGGGGGGTCGTTTCTTTTTCGGCAACTCACACCTTCAATAGTACTTGGTATAATGTTCAGAAGGATTTTTTATGAAACAGATTGTTCTTGATACAGAAACCACGGGTATTTCTCCTAAAGATGGGCATCGTATTGTGGAAATTGGTTGTGTGGAGGTGATTGATAGAAAAATTACCGGTAACCACTACCATGTCTATATTAATCCAGAGTGTGTTATGGGTGAGGAGGTCATGAAAATTCATGGTATAACCAATGAGTTTTTGCAAGACAAGCCATTATTTTCTGATATTGCCGACGAATTCTTTGAGTTTATCAAAGGTTTTGAACTGATTATTCATAATGCACCCTTCGATTTAGGGTTTATTAATCATGAATTCAAACTGCTTAGTGGCAAGAATGAAAAGATTGAGGATTACTGTTCTATAACGGATACTCTGGTTATGGCTAGGAGTAAAAATCCTGGTCAAAAGAATAATCTGGATGCTCTTTGTAAGCGTTATCAGATCAATAATGCTTCCAGAACCTTTCATGGGGCGTTGTTAGATTCGCAAATTCTAGCAGAAGTTTATTTGGCTATGACCGGAGGGCAGAGATTGTTGTCTCTGGGGGGGGAGGATGAAAAAGAGTTTGGAGATAATAGCTCTATGATTAGAAGGCTGTCACCTGATCGTCGTCCATGTAAAATTATAAAACCTGCTCAGGATGAGTTGGAAAGGCATCAAAAAAAATTAGCTACCATCAATGGTAAAGCTGGTACTTGTCTCTGGCCTGAGGATATATAAACATGGGATATGCACTTGATGGATGAAGGAGGTGGTATGAGGATTTGCCCATAGCTTCAATTGAAGCTGTGGAAGGTCGGTCAGATAGAGGTGAAGCGAGCATTGATGCGGCTTAATTCTAGGCCAAGAAAAGATTTGAATTTCAAAACACCGCCCTGATAATGGGTGAACACAGGCTGCGTTAGCAGCTTAAGCTGAGATGCGTTTGTAATTTGAATCAGCGGTTTGATCTAAAGAGACTATTCCAGCCAACAAAGAAAAGATGAGAAGAGGTTAAAGTGGTAAAAAAAAAGACACTAACCAATAACGTAGGTGCTCCTGTTGCTGACAACCAAAACGTTTTGACAGCTGGACCACGTGGCCCTCAGTTACTACAAGATGTTTGGTTTTTGGAAAAGATTGCTCATTTTGATCGTGAGGTTATTCCCGAGCGGAGAATGCACGCCAAAGGCTCCGGAGCTTATGGTACATTTACCGTTACCCATGACATTACTAAATATACCAAAGCAAAAATATTTTCAGATATTGGCAAGAAAACTGATTTATTTGTCCGTTTTTCAACTGTTGCGGGAGAGCGCGGTGCAGCAGATGCTGAACGAGATATCCGCGGGTTTGCCATTAAATTTTACACTGAAGAAGGGAACTGGGATCTGGTCGGTAATAATACACCAGTCTTTTTTCTCCGTGATCCACTAAAGTTCCCTGATCTCAATCATGCCGTTAAACGTGATCCACGAACGAACCTTCGCAGCACAAAAAACAATTGGGATTTTTGGACATTACTACCCGAAGCATTACATCAGATCACTATTACAATGAGTGATAGAGGAATTCCTGCTTCTTACCGGCATATGCACGGGTTTGGGAGTCATACTTTCAGCTTGATCAATTCAGACAATAACCGGTTTTGGGTTAAATTTCATTTGCACACTCAACAAGGCATTAAAAACCTGGCCGATGATGAGTCTGAAACAATTATTGGAAAATGCAGGGAAAGCCATCAACGTGACTTATACGAGGCTATTGAGAGAGGTGACTACCCAGAATGGCACATGAAAATTCAAGTAATGACAGAAGAAGAGGCAACAAAATTCCCATTTAATCCATTTGACCTAACTAAAGTCTGGCCGTACAAAAAACATCCACTCATTAATGTGGGCGTACTTCAATTAAATAAAAACCCAGAAAATTATTTTGCTGAAGTAGAGCAGTCTGCATTTAATCCAGCAAATATTGTTCCAGGTATTAGTTTTTCACCAGATAAAATGTTGCAGGGAAGGCTTTTTTCATACGGAGACGCTCAGCGCTACCGACTCGGGGTCAACCACCATCTTATACCTACAAATCAGGCTCGTTGCCCAGTCAACACTTTCCACCGCGACGGTGCCATGCGAGTTGACGGTAACTATGGAGGTACCATAGGCTATGAACCCAACAGCCAGAACGAGTGGCAGGAACAACCTGACTTTAAAGAACCTCCTTTAAGCATTCAGGGTGCCTCAGATCATTGGAGCCATCACAAAGATGATGATGACTACTATTCACAGCCCGGCGATCTGTTTCGATTAATGACTCCCACCCAACAAAAAACCCTCTTTGAAAATACCGCCAGGGCAATAAGAGATGCTCCTAAAGAGATTCAAATACGTCATATTAGTAACTGCATAAAAGCAGATAAGGAATATGGTAAAGGTGTAGCCAACGCTTTAGACATTTCTATAGATGAAATATTAAAGTAGAAGTGCATACTCGAAAAGACGAAGAAAACACCACATAACAAGCTGCTCTAGCGATTTTTGGGCCTTGGACTATCCTAACCACCCAAAAATCGTAAAACTTATCGTTACACATTTCAAGGAATCCGCGTTTTGTGGAGATCGTTATATGAATACGGTTGATGGTTTTTTTGGGAATATTCCCCCATAATGTCCTAAAATCTCCCATTCCGTGAGTTATCTTAGCGAAAACCTCTTTTTGGCCCTTCAGTTCAGTAAAAGTAGATCCATCATGCTTTCTAACGGACATGCGCTCATTTAAATACAGATATCTACTTTGCCAAGCCTTATGCTAGTTATCAGCGGGGAGCTAACGAAAATACCAATGGCATCGTTCGGAGAGCCTGGCCTAAAAAAATGGCGTTGAGTCATCTGACAGAAGACGATGTGTGGACAATGGAAATGTTGATCAATACCATGTCTAGGAAGGTTTTAGGAGGATGGACACCACTCGAAGTTTACACAGGACAGCCGATTGCACTTATTTCTTGAATCCAGCTTTTTATGTTTTTGCAGGAGAAATTAGATAATTAATTTAATGTAATATGTGGGTGTCTCATATTTAATGAGCCTGATGCTGGTACATTTCTCATACCTCCTGAAGTAATCTTGGTTGCCTGAGCTGGGTGACTTATTTACTTATTTAAGTTTCTGGCCTTTCCCCCCTAAACAGTCAGGGGATGCTGGTGCTGTTTTTTGTTGTTCTTGCCATTCTTGATCAGTGTAGGTATGCAAAGATAAAGCATGAATAGTGTGGCGAAGTTCATGGGCCAAAATGCTGTAAACTAACTTATGGCGTTTCATGAGTGTTTTGTTAGTGAAATCATTAGTGACCAGAGTCACATTAAAGTGAGATTGAGATCCTGCAGGAACGTTATGTAGATGACTCTCGTTAGTGACCTTGAGATAACTGATGTTTATTGCCGCTGAAAGTTTATCAGTGATGTGCGTCTTTGTAATTAACATATTTTCCCCATGGGTAGTACTGTATTTATGTAATAACTGCAATCGACCCATGTTTTATGCCAGTCGCTTTTGAAGTGGCTACTTTGTTGTCAGTGTTCGCTCACTTATCGCCGCTTAGTGCCCTAAATTCTTTGGGTATATACCCGTCACCATTGAAAGTGTGGGTGGCGATGCCTGATGGATGCAAAGAGTGAGTGATAATAGTCAAAAGTATCACGTCTTCATGGTAACTGGTATAGTTGTGAAGGAAATAACGACAGAGCTGGTAATAGAATTGCTTATATGAACTGAAGCATAACCTGAGAGCCTTTGTTGGCTTTTTCATGAATCCACGTGCTGAAGTTATCTCCGGCCATTCTTTCCACCATTATACTTAGTTTTTGTCCGCATTTATCAATACGCTCTATCGTACATTGTTTGCTGAGAGCCTTATTTATAACCAACGTTAGAGCTGATTGAGGGCTTTTAGTAGGAGCTTGTACAGGAAAGCGAAGGTGTAACTCAATAGTAATACAGGTTGTGGTTGTGGCTGTAGTTGAAATAATGGTGGCCGGTGTTTCATTTCTTTTTATTAAGTTAACGTGCAGGTTGCTGTCGATTCTGCTTTGGCAGGCAAGAATATAGCGATTTTGTATCTGTTTCTGGCTCAGTAACGTCTGACTTCCTTTTGGGGGATTTCCATGTTCAAGTCTAAGTAGGCAGGAATGACAAACACCAGCCTTGCATGAATGTGGCGCTCTAGCACCATGCCTAAGTAATTCGTCAAGGAGGGTTTCTCCTGTCTTCAATAAATATAAACGGCCAGAAAACTTGATTTCATGCATATTATGAGACCTCAGTATAACCAATGACTTTGGTCACGGTAATTGAACTTTCCAAGTTTTGTCAGCCATTACGAAGATTTCTAAGGCTTTGAACATCAAATCATTTGTTTTATACACTGATTTTAGTGCTTCGGACTGATTTTTAACGTACCTATCCTGTATAACATGGTTTTGACACACCATAGAGCACCAAAAACTTAGTACCTTTACGAGTGTTCGCAGCAATAGCGGCCAGCCCATAAATTGTAGCATTTTTGGCAAGGCCCATGAGCCGAGTTCTGGCAAGTCCGTAGTGTCTTTTATAGGTGGCAAAAGGACGCTCACCACCAGCCCATGTTACGGCTATTTCTTTGTTACGAGTTCTATCTTCTTTCGATAGAGGCTTTCCTCTGTAGCCCTTACGTTGAACATGATCTTTAATACCTAGCTGCGCTAATTTCTCTCGGGTCTGCTCAGGCTGTAAGCGGAATCCGCATACACCTAATATACGTATGATTTTATTGGTAGTAGCACTACTATCGTCTCAGCTTGCCAGTGCTTGGCCTGAGAGATTTGAAAATTATTTCAACATCGATAATAATGGGGAAATCCTACAAATTAGTGTAAATAAAGATAAATCATTTGATGATGATACACCTGATTGGGTACAAGAACTATTCACGTGTATAACAGCCAATGGTCGATGGACGAAAACCGTCCCCGACTCCAATCATTTTATAATCAGAAATACTCAAGGTAAAGATGATTTAACAGTGTTGTTTACTTTACCACTTGAGCTTAGACAACTCTATATCTCAAAACCTGAAGTAAACGATGGCGAATAGCATTTTGCCTCTTTAGGAGTTGATATCACTGCTTACTTTAATGAGAGATTACTGATATATAGCGTAAATATCTTTAATAAGAGATCTTTGCACGATTGTTATTTTGCCAGCTGGCTTCTTTAAAAACGTACTAAATCTATCATTTACAAACATAAATCATCTATTTTAGTGTGTATTTTCCTCACCGACTAACAAAATTACGGCTCGTGCAAAGGTCTCACACCATAAATTTAAATTTGGCTTTTAAGGCGTGGGTAAAAAATAAACGTACTTGTTCAGAGATTCCTTAACGGGCTATAAATAGCACTCATCGGTGTAAAACAGTGTGCTCGCAGTTATTGTTGCAGTTATCAAGGGTTCTATCGTTATCTGTTTCACATTTTAAAGCATGCGGATAACTACTTAGCACCACGTTGGATCATGCCAAATACAGGTGGTTTTTCTTTTGTCAGAGTTCCGCTATCACGCGCACTTTTCAGTTGGTTTTGTCGCCCCGCGCGGCCTTCTTTTTTAACAGATTCAGGATGCCCTTTATGACCTGCGACAATGTAGACTTCATCACGCTCGACCTCACCATCCAATACCACTTCCTAGGTCTTGCTGCATGATTGCTTCCAATAATAGAAATATCACAATTCAGTTAGTAACAAATATAGTTATTCCCCTAGCAACACTTATCGCGGTTATAATAAATCATCTCGCTTTCAAGAGTCAGAGAGGTGGCCCACGATGTGAGATTAATAAAGAAATACTCATGAATTTAAATACCACCCTGTCTAACCTAATATCACAAATACGTCAACTTAAGGATAACGGATTTAATAAAATGCAAGGAATTCCAGAAAAGCACAAGATCATTTTTGCTAACTCAGCATACCAACAATTCAATAGATTTATTGATCATACTACTGAAATTTATAAACCTGTTATTAACAAACAAATACTGAATGTCATTCCACTTACAAAGAACCATTTCGGATATAGATCGTGATATTAATATCGGATCAATAGATTCATTTCAGACATATGATTTAGAATTTGGCGCACAAAGAAAACTACAAAAAACGCTTAGTAAATAAATTAAAATGTACGCCTGCATAAAAGCGTATAACTGCAACCGGCAACTACCTTCCAGCATCAGCAAAAATAGTAGCTGCGCGGTCACTTATATAACGTTCAGAAGTCCTGCTGCTTTAGAGGATTGTACATGCACCACTTTTCTTTTGTATGGAGTTAATGGGTGGTGATTTTTTGCTTATCAACATCCAGATTTGTGCGGTAGAATCAGTGCAGGCTGTCAGCACATGCTCATTATCAGGGCTGAACATTACAGTAGAGCATACACCACCATGAGAAACACTAGCTTGCTCTATCCACTGACCACGGTCATCCTTCACACAAATTTTTGTCGTGTTATCTTCACCGGATGTCACTACACGCTGACTATCTGGACTGAAACTTGCTGAATGGACACAACCTTCATGGGAAATAGAAAATGTCTCCGCCCAGCTGCCACTGTTATCCAGGCCCAAAATTTTTGCCGTGTTATCTTCACTGGCTGTCACTACACGCTGGCTATCGCGGCTGAATATTGCTGTATTAATCGCATCCCTATGTACAATACTTCCTTTCGCCTCCCAGGTGCCGGCGTCATCCCGACCCAAAAATTGTACCATGTGCTCAGAACCGTTGATTACCAGCAGCACATGCCGGCTATCGAAACTGAACATTACTGAAGTAATTTCATCACTTTGGGCAATACACCCTTTCTCGGTCCAGGTGCCATCACCATTCTGCTCCCAGACTTTTACCTTCTCCTCATTGACTGTCAGCACATACAGCGTATCAGAGCTGAACTCTATTTGAGAATACTTATCCGTACCGAAAAGATTCGTTGTTTCACTCCAGTTGCCACTGTTATCCTGCGATAAGATTTTTACCTGATCATCATTGTCGAGATCCTGTGTCACCACATACCGAGAATCGGGGCTGATTTTTATTGAAGTGAGGATGGCTTGATGTGCAAATGTTATTTTCTCCACCCATTTGCCATTCTCATCCTTCGCACAGATCTTTACATTGCCAGTATCATCGGCTGCCACCACATACTTACTATTAGGGCTGAACTGTGCTTTATTGACGCAATCTTCATAAGAAATAACCCCCTTCTCGCTCCAGTTGGCGCTTTCATCCATCCCCCATATTTGTGCCTTGCAATCATCACTGGTTGTTACTACATACTGACCATCAGGGCTGAACACTGCTGAAGAGATCTCTCCTTCATGGTTAACAGTCGCTTTCTCCATCCAGTTACCACTTTCATCCATCCCCCAGATTTTTGCCGTGTTATCCTTACTGGCTGTCACCACATGCCGACCGTCAGTGCTAATCACTGCTGAAGTGATCGTTTCCTCATGGGGAATAGTCGCTTTCTCCGTCCAGATACCATTGTCATCCTGCCCCCATATTTTTGCTTGTAAACCGACGGCACTAGCGGTAAGCACATGCTTACCATCGAAGCTAAAATCTGCATAATTGACGCTGTACTGATGGTTAATATGTCCTTTCTGTACCAGGTCGAAAGATTGAGCGCTTGCAGCAGAGGTATGAGAGACAGAAAAAGCAGCTGTAAGCACAGCTACAATAACTGATTTAGTGCAAAATCGTATCATGTATACATCCTAAACTGTTTATGTAGAATTATACCCATCGCCTTTCAAGCTACTAAAGTGTTATTATTGGCTGCGCTCGCTCAATCAGTTCACTACTGCTTCGTAGGCTAACGCCTCCAATAATGTAGTAAGTTAAAGGCGATTGGTACAGATGTGTGTTTTCGTTCAAAACTCTCGCAGAAATAACATCGGCAAGAATCGAAGTCGAAGTCGAAGTCGAAGTATAGACTATAATCACAATCACATAGAGATATTTGAATCCAGCAGCAGATAGTCCGCTATGAGAGCACTTTTTGTTTAGACATTAATGCTAGCTTTTACATGGTTGAGCATTTTTTTTGTTTTGTTTTTTTTGTGTTTTTTTTTGTTTTATTTTGTTTTGTTTTGTCTGGGCGGAGGTGCGATGATCTTTTCATTATCAACAACTAAGTGTTTATCGTATGGCCATAAGTGGCTGTCACCGATTGTCAAAATAATCCATTATCTTGTTGGTTTTTTGTAAAGGTAGAATTTTTTTGATCTTTGGTTTTCTATTGTAAATAAAATTTAACTACGAAGCCATATGTGAAGTGTGGTGACTATTATCTATGTACGGGACAAAAAACCTGAAGACCTTGATTTTCAAAGTATAATTTAGCAAGACGTGACTCTCAGACAAGGTAACCGGCACGGTCTTTTACCCCAGAATAGGTTATGGTTGTTGAGCATGAAAGACGCCAGTTCATTGGCTAAGAAGCTTAAGGCTTATCTACCCTTGCATTAAGCTAGGATCACCTTCATTGCACAGTTTGTAACGGCCTTATTGCTAGCCGTTCTACTAACTTGTACCGTGTAGCCGAAGAGTTTCAGACGAAGGCAGACAGCGAGTCCTGTTATCACATATAAAATGCCGCTATCAACTGTACTACGAAAGCACCAGAACCAGCGATGGTAGTAGATGGCACCTCATACTTGCCGATGGGACTGCTACTGACCGGAGCCACAGTTACTTCCATCGGTGCGGCCTGTTTTGCTTGCTCTCTTTATAAGGGATTTCAAGAAGGTAAACGTGGCAGATCTCTCGCTTTGCATCCCTTCACATCTTTTGGAAGATTGTTGACTAATCGTTATCGCCAGTGTGTCTCCGGTTTTTCTCCGGTGAGTACAACGTCGAAAGAAGACAATATGAATCTTATGGACAATATGATGACAACATCATTATAGGGAATCTCTATTAATGGTAAGGTAGGATTATTTATGGTGTATCGGTAAAGAGTAAAAAAGGGTAGCGTCCCCTTTTTCGGGCTCCTTTTTCGGACTATAAATCAGGATCATCTAGACCACCATGTATTGGTTGATCGTTGTGGTATTTACCCATTTATTATACTTCCATACTATTTATTGAGGCACAATTTAGATTGCTAACGCCGCAACAAGCGGACTAAAATGGTGAGTTATAATGTGTAGCGAAGCGAAACTTAACCCACCATTTTAGTCCGCTTAATTGCCTTGTTACTCCTTTATCCGCTTAATTAACGAACTCAAGTGTTGATAATTATGTTGTTTTGCAATATTACTCAATTCACCAACAACTTTATCGGATAGTTCACTTTTTCTACTATCAAAAGTTTCATTAGCCTCATATGATTGCCCAGGCGTAGTACCTACATAGTCTCCAACTCGATTGAGGTTATATGCTATCGTTTCTAATAGTGCAGGAGGAATATGCTCTAGTTCTAGTGTATTTAGCATATCTAATTGAACAATTAAGTTTTGGTTGTAAGCGTCAAATGCACCATTAGGCTCTGCTCTTTTCCAAAGAGCGTCAAAAACGGCACTTAAAAACGATATAAAGCTAGAGATCACCGGTGAAGTGAATTTGGCTAATGTTTTCAATATATCCAAACGAAACTTTTCATCATCAATAAATTCATCAATTACAGTGTCAGTACTCTTTTCTAACATCTTAATTATTTCATCGCGAGATTTATTATCCTGAATGATTTTATCTGAATAATTCTTATTTTCTTTGGAAAATTCTTCAAAAAATTCATCAAGATCATTCTAAAATTATGCATTCCCACGCTCATGCGTGGGAATGCATATCTATAGTTTCCATTGCTCACACGCCTCCAGCAACCGTCTTGCTGTGTATGCATTCCCACGCTGGAGCGTTGGAACGAGAAAAAAACCCCTGGAATTAATCAGGCATTAAACAATGCTTATTTAAAACAACAAGGGTTAGTATCGCTGCGCGATGGATGGATAAATCTTCATCATACTTAATGAAACGCCCTGTGCGGATCCGCACAGGGCGTTGTGGGGGCTGAGGGTTAGAGGCCCTTGGCTACCCGATTATACGAATGTTTATGCTGCCTCAGTTTCAACATAGTCTGCACTTTCAATTTCTCGTTTTACTCTCATTGGATCTGTAATCCATCTTATGGTCACATCGCTAGCTCCTCTACCGGTAATAATTATTGTGCCGTAACCTAAAATGCGGCCTAAAATACCTTGTTTAATAATTATTGATTCAATTGCAGATAGCTTCATTTCATATGTTTTTCTAGAAATAATACCGTGTTTATAAATTACACGTTTGTTTGTTACGCCTTGTTCGGTATTGCGCCAACCTAACCAAATTAAGATAGCTGGAATAAGCCAAACTCCCATCGTGAAAACAGCTAAAATAAAATGCACTACAATAGCAACCTTGACCATCCAATGATGTGGAAAAGTTTGATAGATGCGCTCGCCTTTTGATAATGATTCTTCTATATATGACATGGTTCCCTCCTTCGGGCTTAGTTAGTAAGTCGAATAACGCCCCATTAAGAGGCTTTTTGGACAGATAGAGATGAGGGTGACTCTACGATAAACTTCTAGAATTCACTAAACTCAAATCAACCGCTGAGTAAAAAAGTCCCTCTTGAATTTACTTGTTATGTGATGGGAGATTATAGTTTAAAGACCTTTTCCCTATTCTTAGCTAATTCTTTGTACATATCATCAAAAAGAGTAGAGTATCGAGATTTAATTGTAAAAGTATTATTATTAATAAGTTTATCTCTAAATATATCCATTCCTTTACCAATTTGAATTACATGATTATCAAAACACATCATTCTATCATGAGCTTCTGTCTTAAAGATTTTATCTTTACAAAGTGATAGTTCAATTTCAAATTTATGTTTAGAGAAGTATGGTTTATTAGTAAAACTATTAATATAAGACTTTATTCTTGTGAAATCTACATCTATATTTGTACTGTGTGTATCACATGCACAAAAAATATGTATAGTAAATTTTTTTTCATACTTTGAAAGGCTTTCAATAAGGAGTTCAAGTGAAGTTTTTAAACCATAACGTAAATCACGTTCTATGTTTAATGCCATGTATCTGTCTAATATAGTAATAGTTGATGTGTACATGGCTAAACCTTCAAACTTATTTTTCCAAATATCATTAAACTCATCACCAGATTTAATGTCTTTTTCACTAATACATTTACTTATATTAAAGTTTATAGACTCATTTATATTTGTTGGAGATAAAATTTCTAAAGTATTATTATCAACAGGTAATGATTTTTCTTCAAATAATTCTTGGTAATCAATTGTCAAAATTCCAGTTGTTATATTTTTTGTATAAAACAACATCTCAAATTCTTTTATTCCACTTAGGGAGGAAAGCAATGGGTCGCTAATATTAATTTCAGTCTTTTTAAATTTATCTGATGTTAAAGCTGTGATCCATTTTTGTTTATATTTAATTGGTATGTTATCAATAGCAATGCGCATTCCATTTATATTGTTTTGGCATATTGCTAGACAACCATATTTAGACCAAGTCTCTAGAATTACACTATTAGTAATTGGTAAATTTAAAGACTCATCAGAAAATAATTCCTGATCAAAATAAAATGTAGTTAACATTTATCCCCCGAATAATTCATCAAGACGTTCTTCAAAGAATCCTGTAGGCCAAGCTGTACTAAAATCTCCATCATCATCCAAAGTTATTGGGGTAACTTGCGCGCCATTTTTACCCACATCAACATATAATACAGAAACTAAATCCTTGCTTATTTTTCCTTCTCTTATTCGTCTTTGCATCCTCAGCATTAGTGCTTCACTATGTGTTTCTATAACCCATTGATTATTATTTTTTTCTGAAACTGAATCAATAAATAAATCAGCTAGGTGGGCTTGAAGCTTTGGGTGTAAATGTATTTCAGGTTGTTCAACACAAATAAGTTTATTTTCAGAAATTATTGCATCAAAAATTATTGGTAAAACTTGACCTATTCCAAAACCTACATCCTTTGGAGTTACAACTGCACCATTCCTTAAGTCCTCAAGCTGCACAGAAATCAATTGACCTGTATTTATATCACCTAAATCCTTCGCATCTATTAAATAAGGAATTTTGAAAGATTTTAGTGCATTATTTATTTTTTCCTTTGTTATTTTATTGGCATTAAATATATCAAGGCCTAAATTATTTTTACCCTGCCCTTTCTGATAGTTAGTTATTGCAGGCGAGTAAAACCTTTTAGGTGAACTTCTAAGAGGGCCTAAATACTTAATTTTTTCAAAAATAGTACTTATGTCATCAAGAACTCTATCAGTATATTCACTGAGAGGTGATTCAAGGTCAGTAACAATAGTTGGAATATTCAGATGAGACCCGATCATAAAAGACTCGGATAGCAAAGTATCTAATTCTCCCCATTTCATTCTATCATCAGTGCGAAATTTCAATCTAGATGATATCACCTTTCTTAGGCTACTTTTGTCCTGCAAATTAAAAGTTATTCCTTTTGATATTTCAGCCCCCCGTTTTAATTGATAATTAACTTTTTCATTATTTTTCTCGCCACATGAAAACTTGTAATTACTCAATGCTGGTTTACCGTCTAATTGTTTATACTTTAACTCTAAATTACGAACATCAGAATGTGAATAAAGCATATTGTATGAATGCCTTTGCTGATAGTCTTTTGCCTTTGTATTGCTCGTATATTTTATAGAGAACAACATCTCTTTTTTCGGATTTTGACCGTGTATTAATGATTCGAACGTTCCTAGATTGATATTTTCACCCGATGTTACCAAGTAACTATCTTTGTCTTTTGCAAGTATGGTTTGTTTGAGCATCATTAGTGATTGTATTATTGAACTCTTACCAGCAGAGTTAGGTCCATAAATTAAGGTAATTGGTGAAAAAGACAATGATTGTTTTTTTGAGAACGATTTAAAATTTTCGATCTGAAACTCTGTGATCATTTTATTTCCTATTTAAAATAGTTTGTATATTACATAGAATTGTTAAAAACTGATAAATTACTTTGGACACATAACAGTATTATTAGTAGGAAACTTTCCTTCTAATTCCTCTAAAAGTTTCCGCCTATCTTCATTTTGATCTTTTGGCTTTAATCGCGAATCTCCCATTAAAATCAATATGTTATCCTGTTTTATGGATTCTGGCTTAGATAAAATAAGGAAAGTTTTCTATCTAATTCTCAGTTAGTCAGGAAGCGGTACTATAATGCCTATTTTTTTACCTATATTACCCAATTGGCCAACTAACACCATTCATAAAATGCCAAAAAAAATGACTTGTCATGTCGCAGATACATATCTATGTGAGCACCAATATGGTGAGCCGTATACCTTAACTGTTGAGGATAGAGTGTTGTAAAGGGGAGAGAGCTTAATACACCCAAACACACTACCGCCCTTCTATCCATATTTTAGAATACTAAGGTTGTACCGCTTTTTTTATCTCTTGCATCTAACACAGCAGGATGATAACAAAACATCACCGGGAAGTAAAAGTCAGTAGTCGTTTTTATATGTAAGACAAGCCAGTCACAATCTGCAAACATGTTAATGTCTCTTTTATTCAATCAGAACATTAGTGGAACGGCTACGCAGTAAGGCCATTATAAACTGTGCAATGAAGATGATTAGAGCTTGATGCAGGCAGGTGATCTTAAGTTTCTCAGGCAATGAACTTACGTCTTTCATGTTCAACAATCATCACCTATTCTGGGATAAAAGATCGTGCAGGTTACCTTATCTGGGAGGCACCTCATACTAATTATGCCTTGAAAATAAAGAGCTTAAGGTTTTTTGTCCCGTACATAGGAGCTCACTACAACAAGGAGCTGCAAGGTGGGAAGCTGCGAAATATACCAGTAGCTTGCTCACATATAAAAATCTCAGTTAATTGTACTTATTGTATTAATTCAGCGCTACTTTGTTGGCTGTACTAGATCACCCAAGTCACTTAGTAAATCTAAGCTACTGAGATCCCCATGAGCCTAAAGTCTTCGCTCGTTTGATGCCTTGTAGCAACTACAAATCCTTTGGGTATAGTTCGTTCAAGCAGTGCTATGGAATTTAATGCTGAAGAAAAAGCCTAAAAGGAAGAGGTTTTTAATACGAAAAGTAAAAATATTTAATCATGCTTTATTGTTTTCCGCCTGAATGGCTGTTAAGGCAATGGTATAAACGATATCGTCCACTTGAGCCCCGCGGGACAGATCATTGACTGGCTTATTTAGACCCTGCAACATTGGACCTACGCTAATCACATCGGCACTACGCTGAACAGCTTTGTAGGTGGTGTTGCCGGTGTTAAGGTCTGGGAATATAAAGACAGTGGCGCGGCCAGCGATGTTACTGTTAGGAGCTTTGCTTTTGGCAACGGACTCTACAGATGCTGCGTCGTACTGCAAAGGGCCATCGATCACTAGGTCAGGGCGCTGGGCTCTGACTATTTCAGTGGCTTCACGAACTTTATCCACGTCTGCACCAACCCCAGAGTCACCAGTGCTATAACTGATCATTGCAACACGTGGGTCAATACCAAAGGATGTTGCGGAATCTGCACTCTGAATTGCAATTTTGGCTAGCTGTTCAGCATTAGGATTCTGGTTGACAGCACAGTCACCGTAAATCAAAACTTGGTCTGGCAGAAGCATAAAGAAAATAGAGGAGACCAGTCCTCCGGACTCTTTCTTTGTCTTGACCAGTTGAAACGCGGGACGAATGGTGTTGGCAGTGGTGTGCACGGCGCCGGATACCAGTCCGTCTACTTCGTCCATGACCAGCATCATGGTGCCCAACATCACGGTATCTTCTAGCTGAGCTTCAGCCACTGGTGCAGTCATGCCTTTGTGCTTGCGAATCTCTATCATTGGCTCTACATAACGGCTACGTATGTTGCCAGGATCCATAATCACCAAGCCGTCAGGCAGGGTGATGTCGTGATTTTTGGCCACCTGCTCAATTTCAGACTTATTTCCCAGCAGAATACACCGGGCAATACCACGATCCTGACAAATTACGGCGGCCTGGATGGTTCTGGGCTCATTGCCTTCAGGTAGAACAATCCGTTTTTTAGCAGACAGGGAACGTTGAATAAGCTGATAGCGAAAAGCGGGAGGGGACAGTCGACGTTCGGCAAATCCTTCACAGTGCTTTTTCAGCCACTTAGTGTTGAGGTGGGTAGCCACGGTATTCATCACCATTTCCACACGGACGATATCGTCCAGTGGGAGTTCATTGTGGCGTCTATCCAGTTTGGTGGCCGTAGTGTAAGAGTCAGAATCGGTTAGTATCACCGGTAAACCGGTGCTAATGGCTTTATTGCACAGCTCCATAACTGCGGCGTCTGGTTTAATGCCACTAGTGAGAAGCAAACCTGCCAAGGGTACACCATTGAGCGCAGCCATACAGGTAGCGATGACTATGTCATCACGATCTCCAGGAGTAATCATCAGATTACCAGGTTTCAAGCAATGTAGCATTTTGGATGGAGCACGGGCGCTGAGGGTATAAGAGGTGACTCTACGGGTTTCTATTTCTCCGCGGTTCAGGATCTCGGCACCCAGATAGTCGGCAATATCCATAGTACGTGAAGAAGCCAAACAACTCTTCCAGGGGATATATCCCAAAGGCTGGATCGGCTTACGGGAAAATTTCGGAAGGCTCTGAAAATTACCATTATTGTTCAACCTAGTTGCATTGTCAGCATCCAGCTTGTTTATGACATAGCCTACAACTCTAGGGTTTTTTATTCCGCCAAAGCTATCGGCAGCTATTTCCAGTTTATCCGCTAGATCCGACAGAGAAGCTTCATCTGGCTTGGAGACAAGAATAATGTCGGCATTAATAGCTTTTGCAATGCTACTGTTCACCCGGTTGGCATATGGCATATTTCTGGTTGGTACTAACCCTTCTACCACAACAACGTCACAGTTCTTGGAGGCCTGACTAAACAGTGCTATGATCACTTCCATCAGGATATCGCCCTTGTCGTCTCCTAGCAGTCTTTCTGCTCGTTGTGAGCTGATTGGTGTCGTAGGTTCATGGTCCATGATGTTCTGAATCAGCTTGGCCGAGTGCGCATGACCCTTGTCTCCAGGATTCAGCTGGGAGATAGGCTTAAAGAATTTTACTATTAGGCCAAGATTGTCAAGGGCTCTAACCAAGCCCAAAGTGGTGGAGGTAAGACCGACATCGTAACGGGTTGGGGCCAGGAGAAGTGTACGCATGATGAGGCTTTCCAGCAGTTGTCAGGCTCTGTTTCAGCCAGTATTCAAGGTCTAACAGCAGGTATATCCATTCTCTGTAAGTATTTGGTGTTGTTGACTCTCCCTCTCCCTATTCACCAATTTATTGTAGGATCGTAAGCCTAAGATTTTGTTATTCAGGCCTTATGGCCACGGGTATATACCCGAATGATTTGAAGTTGCTATTCGGCGGCAAACGAGCCAATACTCAGAAACTTAGATTTACCAAGTGGCTGTGGTCAATGCAGCCAACAAAGTAGCAACTTCAAAGGCTACTGATATAAATCTCTGCAAATGTATTAATTAATACCATATGGTATCTGCATGTATAACAACAGGAGACCATAAATTAAATTCCGCTGTTTTTCATAGTAGAGATTATATACCAAATGGTTAGGATTTGCTACGCGGCGGCAAACGAGCGAATTCTAAGTAACTGGGGTGAGCGAGTGCAGCCAACAAATTAGTAATTTCAAAGGCTATGAATATAGTTTTAGTTAGGGATTAGGGATTCAGTATCGCGGGCTATCATCAGCTCTTCGTTGGTGGCAACAACCATCGCCAAGGTAGAGTCTTTTTTGGTAATGACGCCGTTCTTACCTTGAAAGGTGTCGTCATTGACTTTTTCATCGATGTCAAAACCGAAGATAGATAGGCGTTTCAGAACATTTTTTCGTATATTACTGGAGTTTTCACCGATACCGCCGGTGAAGACCAAGGCGTCAATTTTACCCAGTTCTGACGCATAACCTGCCAGTTTCTTGGCCAGAACGTTGCAAAAAATGTCTATGGTAAGCTGGGCACGCTCGTTGCCTTCTCTGGCTGCATTTTCAATCACTCGGCAGTCGTTATCAATTTCTGACAGACCCAGAAGGCCTGATTTTTTGTTCAGGATATCGGTAGTTTCTTCTATGGTATAGCCGCACTGTTTTTTAAGAAAGCTGAAGACGTTGGGGTCAATGTCACCGGATCGAGTGCCCATAACCAGACCTTCCAGAGGTGTCAGGCCCATAGTAGTATCAAGAGACTTGCCATTTTTAACAGCGCAGGCGCTAGCACCATTGCCCAAGTGTGCCACCAAAATGGAGCTTCTTTTATAGTTGAGGCCCAACATGTCGGCTGCTGTACGACTAACAAATTGGTGACTTATACCATGGGCTCCATAACGACGCAGACCATGTTGTTTGTACAGGCTGTAAGGGATGGCATACAAATAATTTTCTGCAGGCATGGTTTGATGGAAGGCAGTATCGAACACCGCTGCTTGGATTAAACCAGGGAAGAGTGTAAGAGCAGCATGAATGCCTTTCAGGTGGCTCGGGTTATGCAGAGGAGCCAGTATACAGCAATCTTCAATCTTCTGAATGACATCGTCTGTGATCAGAGTGGATGTGGTAAACTTTTCGCCGCCACTGACAACACGATGACCAATGGCTTTAATGCGGTCCATTAGGTTATTTTCATGAAGAACGCTGACTATGGTTTCAATGGCTCCATCGTGACCGGAGGTATCGAGTTTCTTGGTCTGTTTTTTATCGTTCATCTTCCAGGTGATGGTCGCTTCGTTGCCGACTAGGCGCTCAACAATGCCATTGATACTTTCCTCTTCGTTTTTTGGATTGATCACTGCAAACTTCAGTGAAGAACTGCCACAGTTAATAACTAGAATACTGTCTTTGCTCATAGAACATATTACCAGTGGAAGTGACCGAAAGCTTTCGGTGGTACTCAATAATAGCGAATGAAGAGTATCGCCGAAAACTACTACCTTAACCAGTAATCTTGATGATCATGGTTTGTGGATGTAGTTAAGTTGTAGAAAATATTATATACCTAATGAATTGACACTAGTCGCTTTTGACACTTTAACACGGGGCAAGCGAGCAAAGATTTTAGGCTCATAGGCATCAGGAGCTTATATTTACTACGTGACTGGGGAGTGAGTGTAGCCTATAAAGTAGTAACTTCAAGGGCGATGGGTATAAGTTCGTGTAAGTGTGATTAATTGTTCATTAATATTAGCCTGAGAAGAGTTCGATCTACTCCCCAATGCTCGGCATACCCAATTTGGTGACAGTGTGCGGAAAATTCCTAACGTATTGCTGCCGTTCACTTTGTTAAAGTAGGGTATAGCTGTTTATGACAATAACCAGCATCAGAGGAACCTATAGGCCAAGCAGTAAATACAGGTTTTTCGAGTCAGAAGGGGTCAAGTGATTAGTGTAACTGCTACCTCTGGAAAAAAAGAGCTAGATAATAAACAGCATATTCATCCATAGAATGACTAGGAATAAGTTGAACCAAGTGTTTTGATGAAAGATTAAGTAAAAATCACGTAAATTAAGAAAGTAAATTAATGGACATCCATATATATGAAGTAAGAGTTATATTGTCATGCTCATTCTTTTGCAGCAGGAAGCTAGGAGTGGTGTGGTCTAGGTTGGTCAATAATAGCTTGTTATCAAGATGAGGAGGTTCATAGCCCTGAGTAATCTGCGACGTTATAGCGAAGGCCAACTCTTTTTGGTTTGATGTAGATTCTAAGATGATAGTATATTGAAGAACGATTTACTTTTTGTTGCTTACTCATATCTTAAATGGTAATTGATGAAGGTATGTCAGCTCAATTTTTCAGGAGAATGAATTTATGACAGAATCTATTGGTTCTAGTGGATCAAGTAATCTAGCTCAGTCAGTTGTGCCTGGTAAGTCTACTCAAAAATCACAAAAACATGGGCTATTTAAATATTGGACAGTAAAAGCTGTTGCGAAATGTAAAAAGATGTTGTTTCAAGTAAAAAAAACACTTAGTTCAGAGCCACGCGGTATTGATCTTAAAAAAATGACACGCGTAAGTGGTGAGGTTATTTCAGCTCCTCCTTACAAGAGTTCTGGTATGCAGGGGCAAGTGAAGATTAGGCAAAGGGAGGTAGATGAAATATTGACAAAAAGGCCTAATACTAATAATGAGTGTGAGCATCTTATACGCATGCTTGAGTCTAGGCGGGACGGTATTCTTAGTGAGCCTTCTGGTCAAAACCAGCCAATACTGCAATCAATAAATAACCGGATTGATGTTCTTAGAGGGCGCTTGGTTAGCTCTTGTTCCAGTTATAATGAAGGCCAGTTCAAGCTATTAAAAATAAAATCTGCCCTTGATCTGATTGAAAAAAAAGCTGTTCCTGGTATGGATGGGGTGAAATCTGAATTGATGGCACGTATAGAAAAGCTGGATCGTGCTGCCTTGAAAGCATCTAAAACGGACCATCTGACAAAGGATAGGAGGAAGGAGCTAAAGAATTATCCGAAGATGTTGGTAAAAATGATGGCCAAAGCAGGCCTGAAAGTGACCATTAGTGATATCAAAGAGTGTTCGATTGATCTGTTGAATCGTGAGCAGTGGCATGAGATTAATAAAGTTGGTTCTGTGGTGAGTAACGGCCAAGAGTATCATTTTAAACAGCAGTGTACGCCAGCTTGCATGATGACAGCGCGCTCAACAACAAATAAAGATGGCTCTGACCCTAAAGAAAAAGTCGTGAATATTTTCCCAGAAGACTACCGTGGTAAGGGGGTTACAGCACACGCAATTAAAGGCACAACACATGCTTCTAATTTGTTCACGAGTCGTCTGATCAATGAGAAGACCCACAAGGAAGATTTCGCTATTGTTAGGCATGGCGTTAACTCTCCTTACGGTTTGAATCCAGGTAAGGAACGTTCTAAAGGAGCTGTTAATAGGGCGAAAGAGGTGGTTCTTGCTGGCATTAGCCTGAAGCCGGAACTCTTGGAAATGGCTTGTCAAGGAAAGACAGTTAACTTTATGATGACATCCACCAGTTTGTTAACTCCTGATCCGTTCAGGGGGGTTTTTATGCCATTGGCGGACGAGAAGGTAATGTTGGAGGATCAGCTGGCCGCTTATAATACACTTGCTAATGAAAATCCCGTGACGCTAAATATAAGAACAGCAGATGGGACACTGCAGGAAATTCGTGTCAATCTGGAGCTTGTTCCGTTCAACTTTGGGGTGAATACGTTTGCAGTCGATGCTATTTCGGACAAGATAGGTGGATGGAAGTATTCAGACTCTATTAATGATAAGAGCTTTCAACATTTAATTGGCTCAACTAAGCCAGGTGCAAGTCATGGCGGGATAGTTGGGCGATGGTTAGATGAAAACAAAACGCATCCTGACGCTGAAATTGTGAAAACTTTGGTAAAACAGATAAGAGAAATATACAGCTCTAAGTCTCATAGAGCACTGGAAGGAGGTGCTTATAAGCTTCCTGCTCGGTTGATTGTTCTGACGAGGCTAATTGGCGGGGTTCCCTGCACTAATTGCAAAAGTGGTAAAGATCGAACCAGCGCGTCAGTAGGTGTAGCTGAAGCATTATTCACAGGCATTAGAATGCATGGTGAAGTGCCAAGTTGGCATGAGGTAAGTGAGGATCAATCGCATCTTGTTAAGGAGTTTTGTTTTCAAGGTGCGCATCATGATATTCAGAGACTTAACACCGGAGTAGCGGGTTTCAAAATTGAGGACGCGGTATTTAAAGAGTATGGTATGAATGAGTCTGAAATGAACCATGCAAGAGGGTTGTCGGATATTGTGTCTAGGTGAACGTAAAAAGCTGTACTGAAGTGTAGTTTATATTGCGGCGGTGATGGGTTTAGATCGATATATTTGGCGTGATAAAAAGAAAGGAGGCTTGCTATGGAAGCACTTGCGTTGTGCTCAAAAGCGAAGACGTAAACGCTACAAGGCTTATGATATTCGAGGCAGGATTGCCAATAAGCGCAATATAGCAGACCGACCAGCTGAAGTAGACACGCGTGAAATACTAGGTCATTGGGGAATATATACCGTGATGGGTAAAGGGTCTATACCCGTCGTCTTTCAAGTTGCTACGTTGTTGGCTGCGTTCGATCACCACGATCACCTACTACTCGTAGGCTCACGGGGCTTCGCTTACTTGCTGCCTAGTAGCAATTTGAAATGCTTTGGGTATAAACACTGCGTAGTCACACTGGTTGAGCGAAAAACTGGTTACACATTGATAGGTAGTTAAACGATAGAACGACCAAGTCAACCAACAGTCTAACGATAAAATTAATGGTAAAATGCCTGAGCAATTTAAAACCATTACATCAGATAACGGCACCGAGTTTCACCAATATAAGAAAGTTGAAGAAGTGACTAATTGCCCTTATTACTTTGCCAGCCCACATCACTCATGGGAGCGTGGTACGAATGAAAATACCAATGGTTTGATCAGACAATACTTAGTTAAGGGAACATCAATGGCAGGACTAACTCAGCAACGATGTAATATCATCTCGGCCAAATTAAATACAAGACCAAGGAAGCGGTTAGCTTATAAAGCACCGGAGGAATGCTTTTATGAACAACTACTTTTGTCGCACTTCAAACTTGACATTAAGGTACATAATAATTACTAGGCAAAGGATGGCAAAGCATAGGCAGTCAAAGCAATATTATTTGATATACAAGGAGAAAATCTCAGGGGTATAATTACCTTCTATGAAACAAGCTTGATATAAAGCGGGTTTTTTTCTGGTTGCAACATGGCTACAACAGAGGTCTTTATGGAAAAATTATTTAACGATGCAGTGCATCTTTTCGAAAGACTCATCCTTAGTATTCTTATTATAGTGATGATTTTTGGTGTGTCTTACGCAACCTACCTTGCCATAGAGACAATATTTAGCAGCATTCAATCTGGCATCCTTACCGGTGGACAAAGTAATGAACGTCATGGGTCTTTTGTGCAGCAAGGTCTGTATCGCATGTACGGTAGCTTTTTGACTATTTTATTGGGTTTGGAGTTGATTAATACAGTTAAAGTCTACTTTAAAGAAAGTATTGTTAAACTTGAATCCATTTTTGTTATTTCCATATTGGCGATCTCCCGTCACCTTATTCAGCTTCATATGGAAACAATAGATCCCCTTTTATTGGTGGGTTTGTCGCTTACTATGGCGGTATTAATTGGTGGCTATGTTTTGCTAAAAAAACAATCCCCAAATAAATAGAAGGCCTGTAAACAGACTGAAAATCAATTTCTTGTCGGTCAAGTACTTAATATAGAGGTTGATAGGACTGGTTGGTGCTATAAAATGGCTTAGCTATACTAGGCGAAAGTTTAGCATTCATTATTGTCCTATGTGTCAGCACAGTTGTCGCTTCTTTTGATCTTACTAGCTTAATAAGGGGGTGGATAGTGATCGATGGTGCGCTATTTAGAAGAGTTAAAAGAGTCTATGATCCAGAAAATGATGCACCCAATATCTAGGGTGTGATGCTGTACAGTTGACGAAAGATAGTGTTATATCAAGGAACGCCAGTGCCTGGTAATGGTGAAAATACAGGTCAATAGAATTCTGCAAACCAGTTGGCCGTGATCATTGAAACGACTGCGCTGAATGAAACAGCATTGGCTGAATACTGTTGTAAAATAAATCTATTTTCTGAACAAATACAGTAATAGACGTAGATTACTATCAATAACCTTCAGCCAAATCGTGGTCACAAAACATCCTGTCTGAGGAATACAAAAAGTCATTTGCGGATGTTAAAGTAGCACAGAATTGGGTGCATGGCTTTGTCCAATGGTACAACGAAAAACACAAGCACAGCGGACTGAAGTTTCTGACACCTGATCAGCAGATATTTATCAGATAAGCTTAAGAAATACGCTTGAGTTGGGGCAACAACTATGCTGACAAACACCGTCTTAAAGGCTTCGTAGTATTTAACAAACCAGCCTATTTTGCAGAGTCGAGCTTGTTGTGGGCCATGTCCTGCGGTTTTTGTTGGTGAAGCCTTATTGGTGAAGTCATTTGTTTAGGCTTAATTTAGTGAGACCTCAGTATAACCAACGACTTTGATCACGGTAATTGAACTTTCCAAGTTTTATCAGCCATGACGAAGCTTTCTAAGGTGTTGAACATCAAATCATTTGTTTTATACACTGATTTTAATGCTTCGGACTGATTTTTAACGTACCTATCCTGTATAACATGGTTTTGACACACCATAGAGCACCAAAAGCTTAGTAGCTTTACGAATGTTCGCAGCAATAGCGGTCAGCCCATAAATTGTCGCATTTTTGGCAAGGCCCATGAACCGAGTTCTGGCAAGTCCGTAGTGTCTTTTATAGGAGGCAAAAGGACGCTCACCACCCGGCCGTGTTACGGCTATTTCTTTGTTACGAGTTCTATCTTCTTTCGATAGAGGCTTTCTTATGTAGCCCTTACGTTGAACTTGATCTTTAATACCTAGCTGCGCTAATTTCTCTCGGGTCTGCTCAGAGCTGTAAGCGGAATCCGCATACAGTGCTGTTTCATCCCCCAGTAGCAGGGTATCACGCTACTGAGAATCATGAAACATTGCCAGGCATTACGCTTTGCCTATGAATAAAGCCATCTTCATCGACACAGGTACGAACGGAAAAACCATAGGTGCTTTTTTTGTTACCACGACTGTCATTCTTAACGTGCCAGCCCGCTTCAGGATCTTCCGCTTTTGTCATGACCAGAACCTGATCGCTCTGCCTCTATCGGTGTAGCATCAATGATATTAATGCGACTTTCTCTCATTATGATGTTTTTGGCTTCAAGTTGACGATTAATCTCTGTCAATAATTGATCCCACAGACGATGTTCGACAAGTCGTGTTCGAAAGCGTCCCAAGGTGGAGGCTTTAAGAACTGCTCCACCAAGTTCAAGGTGACAAAATTTACAAAACAGAAATATCTATACCCAAAACATTTCAAATTACTACTAGGCAGCAAGTAAGCGAAGCCCCGTGAGCCTACGAGTAGTAGGTGATCTGGGTGAGCGAACGCAGCCAGCAACGTAGCAACTTGAAAGGCTACGGGTATATACAAGCACTGAGCCAACTGTACATCGGATAAGCGACACCATGTTCCAAGCAATAAGGCTCGAAATAAGGTCAACAGAGGATAGCTGGGGCGACCGGTATTAGAGGCGTAGATTGAGGATAGTAATTTCTCAATCTCTGACCATTTCAACAGCGCTTTTGTATCATCCAAACTCCGAAGAATTGGATGATTTATGTCGCTGGCTGAAACAAAGAGTTTGGGCTGTGTTGCGAAGGATTTTTGCATGCCGATATTTTACGAGAATCTAATCGTCTTTGTTGAGTTATGCTGAGGTATCGTATAATCAATACTGCCTCAAAGAAGTGTACGATGCCCGTAAAAGACTAGAAAATCACAATAAGAGACCTTTGCACGAGCCGTAATTTTGTTAGTCGGTGAGGAAAACACGCACTAAAATAGATGATTTATGCTTGTAAATGATCTATTTAGTACATTTTTAAAGAAGCCAGCTGGCAAAAGAACAATCGTGCAAAGGTCTCAATAAACTGCTTTATGGTATAAGTCCCGTAGCAGTTAACTGCGTATATTAAGAAATATGATTATGTAGAGCTTCGGTTAATTATTTTTTATTGCAAGGTAATCGTTCAGATACATTATATAACCCTAATCTAAAATTACGAATATCTTCAATAATAAGTTGCATATATTCCGCTGAACTTAATTTTTTATTTAAAAATTTAGCAGCCAATAGAGCATATTTTATTTTTTCAGATTTTTTATTGGCTGTCGTCAGCATGCCTTCTGCTTTATCAATAAATCTCGTGAGAAACTTATGATCTTTTTGTGTAATTCTTCCGCCTATACCAGAAAGAAAACTTGTCACCTGCAAACACTCTGTCGCCCATTTAACATTAGCACTTATTTCCCGCTGCTCTTCCACAGGAAAATCAGTAATGGCTAATTCATCCATTATATATCTTATTGTATTTATCTTACCATTAATTCCTTTAATTTTATCTGGATCACTACAGTCGCTTTTCATTCTCTTTAACATGTCGAGTGAAAACTTATAATACGCTTTCCTATCCTCATCTTTCATTTTGAAATTCTGCGATAACGTTGAGGCTTTCTTTTTAGATTCACCCCTACGCTTTGCAACGATATCCATTGCTCTTTTAATACCATCTATCTTCTCATTCTTCTCTGCATTATGCATTATCATTCCATCTACAGCGTCTTTTACTCCCGGTATGTTTACCTCCACCTCGTTAAGCAAGATATCATCTTCAACTTTTGAGAGGCTGGTATCTAACTCTATCTTATCTGTTTTCATTATATTCTTATTATTTTGCTCTATAATGGACAGTTTAGAATCTCTGTTAGAAGACGCAACTGTATTTTCTGACATTACTGTAGGCAAGGAAGAAGGCAGGCTTGCTTTAACGCCTTTATCTTTTTTTCCCCTAGGATCTACCACCGTTGCATTCTCAGCAATATTTACTTTACTTATGTTTTTTTCATGCAATACAGAAGATTTTGCTTGCATACTTTCAAATTTATTTATCAATGATTTAACATTACCTCGATTGCTGCATGATACTAATCGTCCATTGCTTGTCTTTGCTTTATCAGCTTTATCAGCATTCTTAGCTCCACATGTATCAGTAAGTATTTGATTTCCCGATACACCTCCACCGTTCTGTATTTTTGACATACCTGTCCCTCTACAATAAACACGTTAAGTATAGTATGACATAAATATTGATAGTTAGCATAAAAACAAAACAAGTTATATAAAAAAACACCCTAAATTATCTACGACAACAGACATACTTGCACCTTAATCCGTGACTTAAAAACAGAGGTAATGCTGGATTCAAGCAATAAGTGCAATCTGCTGTCCTGTGTAGGCTTCGAGTGGTGTCCGCCCTCCTAAAACCTTCCTAGGCATGGTATTATCAATATTTCCATTGTCCTCACATCGTCTTCTGTCAGATGACTCAACGCCATTTTTTTAGGCCAGGTTCTCCGAATGATGCCATTGGTATTTTCGTTAATTCCCTGCTGATAACTGGCATAAGGCTTGGCAAAGTAGATATCTGCATCCATTGCTTTTGCTACCTTCTCATGGGCTGCAAACTCACCACCATTATCTAGGGTGACTGTGCAGACCGATGACACCCTCTTCAGAAGCTTGATCATACTTTCAGCAACAACTTCGGCGTGTTTTGTATCAACTTTCCCTATTAAAGTCAACCGACTCTTGCGGTCTACAAGGGTCACCAGATGGGCGTCCTGTCCATAAATCGTATCACCCTCCCAATCGCCTAGACGAGACCGCAGGTCAACAACTGCGGGCCTATCGGAAATATCGACGCGGCCTGGGATCGAGATGCGCCTAGCCTTACGCTTACCACCTTTGCAGCGCCTCTTGCCAAAGCGAGGGTAGATTCTTATACAAAGAGCCTCCTAGCACTTTGTTAGTAGCAACACGTTTATAAACAGTGGTGTGGCTGAGTGCGATGTCGGGCACTTCCACCTTCATCCGGAAACTGATATTTTCAGGAGACCAACCAAGCAATAGCCCCTTCTTTATTATGGGCATGTGTCGTTCATCTGTTTTGCTAAACTTTGTAGCGTCACTCTACGCTGACTGGCTAGTGCGTGGGCGCTTTCAGCACCGTAGCCATCATCATTGGCATTACGACTCAACTCTCGTGATAAAGCACTCTCACTGATACCTACTGACACCGCGATTTCTTTCTGCATGTAGTATGTTCTAAGAAGAGCCTCAATCTGATACCGTTGCCCTTGAGTCAGCTGCTTGTATTGCCTAGTTTGAGTACTCATTCTTGGCTTCCATTTTTAGTGTGATAGCTACAAATATACCGGCAGCTGGCTCACCTATAAAATTTCAGTCAATTGCACTTATTATATTCATCCAGCTTCGCTAAGTAAGCTATATGAAATTAGTCTGACCAAGATAAACTAAAAGTAGTGCGAAATTATTAAATTCGTACTTCGCTGTAGGTGCTGGGATTGTTGGAGCTTGGTAAATGTCGCGGGAATCGCTGACAGGTTGCTTATATGGGAATCATACTAATTATGTCTTGAAAACCATGTGCTTTAGGTTTTTTGTTCCGTACATAGAAAAACATGCCACAAATATTATTACTACCTAAGCTTATTAATTTTGCTAAGATAATAAATACATAGTAGGAATATATATATATATATATATATATTTCTATATTAGGAGTTACTTATGAAATTACACCACTTGATATTGATTAGCTTGGTGCTTTTGGCGTTTGGTTTCTGGAATAGAAACGAACTACCCAAAGCCAACAGTATTCACCAAGATATAACAATATCACCCATTCAAAAGAAAATTAAGCATTCAGAGTTTGGAGTTAATGTGGATGGGAAAAACTACTTCATTCAACCCTTATATGACTATGAACTTTACGGCATGGTTGTTTCATATAAGCTACACAATGCTGATACTGGGATGCATTTACGTTCTGGGGATCATCTTAATGTTGCAGACTATTGTGTGGTATGGAGCGATAGTGCATTTGAAAAAAACTTGAACGAAATAGAGTTTTGGAATCAAGAATGGACTTGTTATTGGCAGGTCAAAGATTCCCGTTTACTTTCTAGTTATGATCGTGATAAGCTTTCCAATAATCATCTCATAACTGGTAATAGTGAGATACGCGATAGAATTAAAAAAATTAATATTGGAGATCAAATCAGAATTAAGGGATGGCTATCCAATTACCGATCAGATAAAGGGTTCATCCGAGGAACTAGTACTGTTAGAAATGATACTGGCAACGGTGCATGTGAAACAATATATGTAAATGATATTCAGGTCATTAGGAAACACATCACTAATTGGCGAATATTGATGTATTTAAGTTTGGCGGTATTTTTAGCATCCTTAATTTTGTATTTCACCAGGCCTTATACATACAATAAATAATTAATGGAAAAAATATTTATGGATGTCCCATATTTAATATTTATGTGTGAGGTGTGAGATGTTAGTGGTAACGGTCAACATCTCGCACCTTGATGGGTATATTATTCTTAGGTGAACAAAACAACCCCATTATATCACAGAAAAGCGACTATTTGGCCAACCATATCGCAGTACTTCATGTATCTACCGCAATCGCATCAGCCCCCCCTTGAATTTCTCGCAACACATTCTTATTTCCTATACGTTGCGTGATTGAATTTACACATACAGTCTTATAACCCTGTATACCCGTATTATATTCTTGAATTTCCAGATTACCGCTATGCAGTAATAATGTCTGAAAAAGCAATCTGTCCTCATCAGACAGTGGCGCCCCCGCCTCTGGCACTCTGCCATCCCTAGCACAGCGAGCCGCTAGAAATTTGACCTCAACATCCAGCATACCGGTACGATCTTTGCCGCTTTTACAATTAGAAAGCGGTACCCCGTCAAGAAGATATGTCAATAATAAAATGCGGGAAGGCATTTTATACGCTTCTCCATGATCATGATGGTGGCGTCTTGTCCGGTATATTGTCCGAATTTGCTGCTCAAGCTGCCGGATTATTTTGCATTTTTGCTTCAGTTCGGCAATATCGTTATCAATTTTATGGCATTCTTCCGGAGTAGCATTTGCTCTACTGGCTGTCATGGAGTCAATCAAAATTTGACTTTGCTCTAAATACTCCCTTACCCAGCTACGAGATGTCGTTACTTCCTTATCAGGCTCACCAATCAATGCTTCCAGCCCTTTTTTATTAATGGAGTCTGAAACGCTCCAGCCACCTACTGCCCAAGACAACAGCGGGTTGATAGCACCTATGTTCACTCCAAAATTGAAACACAACAACCTAGTGGTTAACTGAATAGTCTGACGCTTTCCATCTCCGTCAATGACATCCAGTCTCATCGGTTGGTCAGAAGGCAGGGTTTCAAATGCCTTTACTTGCTCTTGGAGCATTTTTCTTTCATTTTTATCGCCTGATCGTATCCAGTCAGGGGTAAGCAGCGACGTTGACGTGCAATCAAGGTGTACTGGTTTTTCAGGGTTAGAAAGAGCTTTCTGCAACAGATCAGGCTTAAGCTTTAGCGCTGCAAGTAATGATTCTTTTACACGTTCTAGATTGGCATGATCACGATCTTCGCCTTCCAGACCATAAGCGGAATGAATACCGTGACGAACCCCATGGAAGAGAACCTTCCCCGTCGTATCACTGGCCAGAGATGACGTCCAAAGATTCACCGCATGGTCCGAAGATTTTGTCATTGCCGCAGGAACACCATTGCCATTGTAGCTAACAGGAAATACATCCGTGCCACTTTCGGCGTTGATTTGCATTTTGGCAGCAGGTATTTGCTCGCTTTTTAATGTCTCAAAACCATCTACTTCAATGGTATGCTCTATCGGCTCCCACTTTTTATTATGTAAGCTTTTAACGAATTGTTCTGTTATTGCTTCCTTCCACCCCCTCCCAGAGATACCCGCTGCAGTAAGGCGCCTCCCCAAACTATCAGGATGTTTTCTTATTTTAGAGAAGATGCGCTTATCAGTCACCTGATTATGGGCCTGAGGTAGCTTGTTAGCTGCTAGTAAATCATGTACTTCATTTTTCAGCTCCTCACGCATATCTATTAATCGTTGCGATAAAGTCGGAGCACCTGAAATTATATCTATCGCAATCTGTAGGTTTTGAATCTTCACTTCACTCAATGCCCCCTGACTGATAGTACTTTTCCATTTACCATGCTCATCATTTCTCGTGGAGTACGACTTAACCAGAGGCGCAGGCAACTGCGTAACAGAGTACAAAGATAACTGCCGAGCTGCATTCCAAAGGCCTATTCGCGTTCTCAAATACATTGGTAAAAACATAATCCTATGTAGTGTATTTCGCCACCTGCTGGACTTTGCCTCCTGATTCTGTGTGCCAGGGTTACATTTCTGGATTACAACCGACTTGTTACTAGAGTTATCAACACCTTGTGGTGACATTAGTTATATCCTTAACTTTTTTATAAATCTAGAGATTACACTTAAAGTATATTGTCCAAATGATACGCTATGGGATACTGTCAAGGCTATTATTTCAATATAATTGTCGTCTACTGACAGAGTTCAAAATGCAAGTTGCAACATCTCAAAATGTCATGCATCCTGTTGATCAAGCGACTTTTACTGCAATAATTTTCAGGCATCAGTTTTTCCTTTTTCAAGTAGTTATGCAAATGGCTGTTTATACCCAAGTGTATTGAAGATGCTTGATTTTTCAGTGATTTTTCTTCAGACTACATTAATGTCAAAATTCACCCTGATCCAACAGCAAAAAACACCTCATGCTTGTCTAGTAATAATTCTATTTTTTAGGTTATAGCAGACCTTATGTTGTAATAAGTGGGTATTAGTCAGACAAAACTTCCTAGGTTTTAACGCAGGATATCTTGCCATTCTAAACTGTTTGAGAGGGTCATGCTTATTAGGACCTATGCCAGATAAAAAAGTTTTTATTTTCTTTTTTATTATTTTATTGCAATGTGGACAGTATTCTAGTGTCTTCGAACATTTTTCACAAGTTACTCGGTGACTGCAATTTAGAAATAGTATACATATGTCGTCTTTTTTACAGAGCATGCACTTCAATGATTCCTTTAAATCAGCATTAATTTTTCTTACATCTTCAGTATTTAATTCTGTATCATTTGCATTTTCATTATGTATCTCAGGTTTATTTTGCCACATATCTTTATACTTATTTTCTATTGTTACAATGATGTCATTTGCAGTAAAATCCTGGCAGCTATTATTTTTTCTATAGCTTATTATTGCACATGCAAGCTTATGACGATTAATTAAATAAACATTTAGTAATATGTTGATTGTTTTGTCAGTTTTAAACTCTTGACTACTGATAAAACATTCGCTTTCGATGCTCCTGACAAAACCACCCATTTGTTGGTTGATTACGTCTTGCTCTTGCTGGTTTTGTTCTGCTTCTATTGCATCATTTATTGCATCATTTATTGCATCATTTACTTTGACTTTTACTTCAGCTATAAAGGGCATTCCTTTCATTTTTATTAGATACTTACAGGCAGGAAAAAACTGAGCGTGAACATACCAGACATCATTTTCAGGACTCCAATTCTTGAGTTTTAGATCACAGTAGTGGCAGCAAACCGTATCTTCTAAACCCATATAGAAAAAACCAGCACTTGCTAGCATGTCTGGAGTCGGTTCAATATCTAAGCGCCAACCATTATTATAACTTTCTACTCTAACGTTTATATCATCATAGGCTGGATATTTTGGTTTATATATTTTTCGCCACTCATTTTGTACCTCTGCTATATATTCAGCCTTTTGTTCTTGTTTTAAAAACCAACAATTTTGGGAATGACGTATATGCTCTTGCCAAGCATTGTCTGAGACATTCCATTCAGCTAACCCTAGGTCGCAACAAAAGCAACGTACTATATCGTGGATGCCTGTATAGAAAAACCCCGCAACTGCGAGATCATTTGACGTTTGTTGATCACAAACCCAATTAGCGTGTTCAAAGCTATTTTTTCTGTCAGACAAGGCTATATAGCGAGGATATCTGAACTGTATATTTGAAGGTGTGTTCGTTTCTTCTTGATATATGGTATCACTAGTAATAGACTCCATATCTCTTTGTGTACAAGCTAGATTAGCCGCTAAAAGAGTTATTTCATGAATCGAATTATCCTCTTGACTGTTGGTAACAATTGTTTCTGGTAAATCATTACTATCTACCTGTGTTGTATCATTTTCTCTTATTTGTACGGGGTCAACTTTAGTTAATATGTGCTTAGCCCACTTAATTCCATTTTCAATATTATCGCGATCTTTTATGATGGTTTCAAGAGATAGATGATCATCGATAAGAGTTTTAAGGTGTGTTAGTTTTTCTTCATAGTTTGACAATATATTAATTGTAGATAATAATATCATATGAGCATATGGTTTATTTGCATCATCAAACATACAGCCTTTTTTGTTATTTGAAATATGATAATGTAAGTATTCTTGGGAGATGCCGTATATTTGTGAATGTTTTAACCTTACCCCACACTTTTTACATGTTATTTGTATTGATTTATCGATGTTGTTTATTGTTATAGGAATAGAGTTGGGGCTATATTGGTTGTCGAAACTTGTAATTGTTGCTGTAGTTATTGTCTCTTCAGTATTGAATGTCGTTTTTGAAATTTGCTCGTTTGAAGTGACAGCTTTATCTTCTCCAATTGCGCCTACATTGACTTCAATATTTTCATCTTCTGTATTGTGGTTGCGGTCAGCATCAGAGGTAATGATATTTTGCTCATTACTTAGTTCAGCATCTATACTCTTCTCATTAACAGCAAATAGATGATTTGCTATCCCAATGCAATAGAAAAATATTAATATTAATTTCACGCTTAAATTCATGTTTTGTTTCTCCAAAAACAAATTGTAATTGCTTAAATAGTATAACTGTAGGATACATGCCTAAACTTTCGCAATAACTAGCATACTTGAGGTGGATTTTTAAAGCAAGCTGTTAGTAGACCGTAGCTATAACAAGCTAACAAAGTTACCGAATGAAAAACCATTACAAGTCAGATATTCCCGCGACATTTACTAAACTCCAACAACCCCAGTACCTGCAGCGCAGTACGAATTTAATGATTTCGCACTATTTTTAGTATATATTGATCAGACTAATTTCATATAGCTTACTTAGCGAATGGCCTATCTTCTTCAAAACAACAGAAAGAATCTATCTGCTGGTAGCATGATCAGCTTGATTTCTGAAGGTTTTAATAACATCACAGATCACCGGAAAAACGTTGATACAAGAAAGATTTCTGTTCACGATGCGTTAATGTCTGCTTTTGCTATGCTGCATTTAAAATACCCCTCTCTTCTCTCATTTGATCGTGAAAAAACAGAACCTACAGTGAGGCATAATCTAAAGCATTTATATCATGTGAAAAACAGGGCTCCCTGCGATACTAGGATGCGGAAAATTCTTGATCCTCAAGACCCTGCGGATTTCAAAAAACCGTATATACCCAAAGTATTTCAAGTTGCTACTAGGTGATCGGGGTGAGCTAGCGCAGCCAACAACGTAGCAGATTGAAAGGCGACGGATATAAACTACTACTGTCAGAAGTTCAGAGAGCAAGCTTGTTAAAATCGTTTGAATTTCGTATCGGACCTTTTTGAAACGATAGTAGAAGCCATAATGAAAGTAGGCCGTTGTCGATGGCACATTGAAAATCAAATGTTTAATACCCTGAAAAATTAAGGCTACAATCTCGAACACAATTACGGCCACTGTGAGAAGCATTTAACGCTGGATTAATATAATAAGTGCAATTGACTAAAATTTTATAGGTGAGCCAGCTGCCGGTATATTTGTAGCTATCACACTAAAAATGGAAGCCAAGAATGAGCACTCAAACTAGGCAATACAAGCAGCTGACTCAAGGGCAACGGTATCAGATTGAGGCTCTTCTTAGAACAGACTACATGCAAAAAGAAATCGCAGTGTCAGTAGGTATCAGTGAGAGTGCTTTATCACGAGAGTTGAGTCGTAATGCCAATGATGATGGCTACGGTGCTGAAAGCGCCCACGCACTAGCCAGTCAGCGTAGGTGACAGCTACAAAGTTTAGCAAAACAGATGAACGACACATGCCCATAATAAAGAAGGGGCTATTGCTTGGTTGGTCTCCTGAAAATATCAGTTTCCGGATGAAGGTGGAAGTGCCCGACATCGCACTCAGCCACACCACTGTTTATAAACGTGTTGCTACTAACAAAGTGCTAGGAGGCTCTTTGTATAAGAATCTACCCAGCTTTGGCAAGAGGCGCTGCAAAGGTGGTAAGCGTAAGGCTGGGCGTATCACGATCCCAGGCCGCGTCGATATTTCCGATTGGCCCGCAGTTGTTGATCTTAGGTCTCGTCTAGGCGATAGGGAGGGTGATACTATTTATGGACAGGACGCCCATCTGGTCACCCTTGTAGACCGCAAGAGTCGGTTAACTTTAATAGGAAAAGTTGATACAAAACACGCCGAAGTTGTTGCTGAAAGTATGATCAAGCTTCTGAAGCGGGTGTCATCGGTCTGCACAGTCACCCTAGATAATGGTGGTGAGTTTGCAGCCCATGAGAAAGTAGCAAAAGCAATGAATGCAGATATCTACTTTGCCAAGCCTTATGCTAGTTATCAGCGGGGAACTAACGAAAATACCAATGGCATCATTCGGAGAACCTGGCCTAAAAAAATGGCGTTGAGTCATCTAACAGAAGATGATCTGAGGACAATGGAAATGTTGATCAATACCATGCCTAGGAAGGTTTTAGGAAGGCGGACACCACTCGAAGTCTACACAGGACAGCCGATTGCACTTATTGCTTGAATCCAGCCCTAGTTGATGGCTGGCCCTGACTGAAATAGATCCGTAGAGAATAGATGCACTTTAAATGCCGCGTTTGAGTGAATCAGCACGGCAGTATTATCTAGTAATTAAGACTGAAGAACCCCTTAATTTTTTAATACAACACGAAAGCGTGGGCTACCATTTTCCAAACGATCAATCGCCGCATTCACATCTTTAAAGTCGAATATTTCAACTTCAGGTTCAATGTTATGACGGGCGGCAAACTCAAGCATTTGTGCAATGGTGCTTGGACTGCCAACAGGGCTGGATGAAACTGAACGTTGTGCGCTCATTAATGAAAATACACTTAATTGAACAGGCTCAAGTACGGCGCCTAAAAAGTGTAAGCGGCCTTTAGCTTTTAGGGTTTGCACGTATCTTTCCCAGTTTAAGTTCACATTAACGGTGGATAAAATTAAATCAAAGCTATTGGCTGCGCCTTTTAATTCTTCATCATCTCGCGAGTTTAATGTGTGATGTGCGCCTAACTCTAATGCTTCAGTGCGCTTAGCTTCCGTTGATGTGAACGCAGTCACCTCACACCCCCAAGCGTTCAAAAATTTAAGCGCCATGTGGCCTAAGCCACCAATGCCGATTACGGCTACTTTGGAAGTAGGTTTTAAATCGAACTGTTTCATTGGGTTGTAAACAGTGACGCCGCCACAAAAAAGAGGGCCGGCTTTTTCACTGCTTAACTTGTCAGGTAATGCCACCACGCTAGTCGCCTGAGCGCGTACTCTATCGGCAAAGCCTCCATGGCGACCAAACAACGTACCTTGGGCGCTTGCACATAAATTGTGGTCACCTTCTAAGCAGGTATTACAAGTATTGCAGTAACCAGAGTGCCAACCCAAGCCGACACGATCACCCACCTTTAAATGGCTCACGTGTTTACCCACAGAGTTAATACGACCAGCGACTTCGTGGCCAGGTACAAACGGGAATTGTGTTGCGGCCCATTCGTTATTGATCATGCTTAAATCACTGTGACAGATACCGCAATAATCGACATCGATTTCAACATCATGATAGGCCAAAGGGCCTGGCTCGTATTCAAACGGATCTAACTTACCGCCGGCTTCCATAGCGGCGTAGGCTTTAATTGTACTCATGGGAGGATCCTTATAATGATGGCTGAATAGTGATAACTGATAACTATAAACGACGTTGATAAACATTAGCCGAGAAGCCTTAACAACACAAATCAGTAAATAGATCACAGAACTGTTATTTCTAAGCTGTAAACTGGAGCATAAATACAACCATACAAGGATCTGTGATGTTTCGAACGTTTTTGCTTAAAAAGGCTTTTTCCCGTTTTATTAAGACCTTTGCATGATAACTCCATTTGACGCCCGTTATTAATGGGTTACATTTTTTGACGATAAAAAGGTCAAAAATGACGCCATAGGGGCGAATTCTTTAAGGATTGTGTCTTATTACCCCATATTTTCATTTTTTAGGCATAGCTTGCTTGCTGTATCGATAACCCTTGCTTGATGTTGTGCGCAACACACATTATCTCAAATCACGTACGGTTCCGATCAAGACCCAGATAACGTGCTTTCGCCATCCCGTAGTGTTGCTTCAAAACACCAAAGACGCGCTCAACGGTACATCGCACTCCCGAATGTAGCTGATTAAATTTCTTGGATTTTTCGTCTAGCGGCGTCTTGCTTTCAATCTATTATCCCAAATTATCAACATGGCTTCCCTGTGATTCGTGCAAAGGTCTCAAAGAAGCAATCTGGCTCGATCCAATGGAGAGGCCATCGATCAAGCAATGGTCATCTGAATTCGCTTACCTACCACAAAGAGAAGAAGTGGACTGGAATTTCCCGATCACCGTCAGAGGTATGGTAGAGATGGGACGCTATTCACAATTAGGATTCTGGAAGAAGTTTTCTGATACAGACGCTAAGGCTGTAGATAAGGCTCTAAATTCTCTCGATCAATGGATCGGCAAGATTGCCAGATTAAACAACTCTCAGAAGGCCAGCAACAACGCGCATTTATCGCGCGAGCTGTAGCTCAAGAGGCGCACGTTCTCTTGCTCGATGAGCCATTCAATGGACCGCACCGCACTGCCAGCAAGACACTGAGCAATCTACTGATCAAACTAGCTTCGGAAGGTCGACTCATCATCGCCTCGCATCACAACATGAACACAGCCAAGTCACTATTCAATCAAGTCCTCATGCTCAACACCGAGACCGTTTCATTTGGATACAGTGAGGAGATCATCAATGAAGACATGCTAGAAAAGACCCTCAACACCGCTAGCACAACACAAGACTAACATGACATTTTTCTATCAACTAGCAGCCTCTGAAATGAGCAACCTCTTCATCGCTCCTCTCATCGGCGCCACTGTGATTGGCTTTGCCAATGGCTTCTTTAGCGGCTTTGTGAATCTAAGACGCAGCGCTTTTTCCGTCTCAGCTCTTTCCCACACGATGCTGCCTGGTATCGATGTCGCAGTGCTGATTACTCAGGAGCTCACTTAGGAAAATGCCTTCATCGGCGCATTATTCGCCTGTATTCTCGTCGGCTTAGGCTCAGTCTTAGTAAGCAGAAACTCACGTATCCATGAAGGCACCGCGCTAGCTGTGCTCTACACATCAGGCTTTGCTGGAGGAGTTGCTCTCCTCCCCCATCTCCCAATCGTTGCCTCATTGCATGATTGGTTATTTGGCGACATTGCATTGATCTCTAGAACGGACCTCACCCTTATTTTCGTCATCTCCACGTTGAGTCTGATCTTATCCAACCTCTTCATGCGTCTACTCCTGCTCACCATGTTCGAGTCAGATGTATCCGGGGCTCAGGGAATGCCTGTTAGAGCGATGCAGTATCTTATCTTGACCCTACTCATCCTCATGCTCGTGGTATCACTGCAAGCTGTGGGTTGTGTCCTCTCAGTCTCATTACTAGTAGCGCCATCAGCGATCATGCTACTATTTACCGATAGCACCAAAACAATCTTCTTGGGTGGTGCGGTAGCCGGTGCGCTACCGGGAGCAGGGGTGCCTTACTCTCTCAGCTTGATCGATATCCAGTCTGGTCAAGCTATCGTCATTTTGTTAGGAATCCTATTCCTACTAGCCTTCATCCTGAAGTGCAGAGTCAGAGCTTAACATCATGAATCACTTTCTACTCATATTCATTGGCAGTGGCCTCGGAGCTACAGCACGCTACGCGCTATCAGTAGGCTTGCAGTCCCCTAGTTCTAAAATGCCCTACGGGATTTTAGCCTGCAATCTACTAGGTTGCCTCGCTATCGGCATCAGCTATGGATTAGTCAAAGCACATCACCCTACTTGGATATCACCTCTTGCCGTCACTGGATTCCTAGGAGGCTTCACCACATTTTCTACCTTTGCTCTAGATTACCATAAGCTCATGAGTCAAGGCATGGCGACTACTGCCATTGCTTACATTCTCATTTCACTCATCGGAGGCTTACTCCTTTGCTACTTAGGAATGTCTGCGGCTAGTTCTTTTTCTGCGAAATAAGGGCGCATCTATCGCCTTCAGAAGTGATTGGAGTGAGCGAACGCAGCCAACAACGTAGCAACTTGAGAGGCGACTGGTATATACGGCGATAACTGAACTCGTTGTCTGCCTTTGTCTGAAACTCTTCGGCTACACGGTACAAATTAGTGGAACGGCTACGCAGTAAGGCCGTTACAAACTGTGCAATGAAGGTGATACTAGTTTGAGGCAGGGGTGAATGAGCCTTAAGCTTCTTGGCCAATGAGCTGGCGTCTTTCATGTTCAACAACCATAACCTATTCTGGGGTAAAAGGCCGTGCAGGTTACTTTGTCTGAGAGTCACGTCTTGCTAAATTATGCCTTGAAAATCAAGGTCTTCAGGTTTTTTGTCCCGTACATAGGGATTGAAAATAAAAAACATGGAACTACGATAATACCTAATTATACTAACCTAAAATAAAGCTATGAGTTAGCTATTGTTTTGCATGAAATTGTTAGGTTACTGATAAAAGCGCATCAATAATGCTAGAATATGATACGTATTTTTCCGTAGTGTCACCATAAGAAAACCCATCAAAACCTGCCATATCAAAAGGGGTTTTATTCAATGCAACTGATGTTGTTTGTATATGTTGCAACTCTATAAAAGTATAAGGCCTTCTCCAAAGCCATTCCCTGTTTTTTACTGAATTTAGATCTTTATTTGGCAAAACCTCATTAGAAAAGCTATAAAAATACAAACAAAACTCAAATTCTTCCACAGCTTGAATGGACATTAATCTCATATTTAGCTTCTTTTCAAAATAAGTTTGTGATTTTTCCAAATCATTAATTCGAAGCGTGATATGTGCAAGTGTCCCTTGAGACCCTATAGGGTGAGCATTGTCATATACTTTTTCTTCATGTCCTAAAAAACCTTGCTGAAGTAACTCAATGATAAATCCTTTTGGGTCAGTTATTTTACTCATATACCCTATTTTTTTAAATTGAACAGGAGCAGATATAGCTATATTTTTTTCACAAAGGTAATTTACTGCTACATCAAGGTTTTTTAATGTGATTCCAATTTTCCAATAAAAGTCATTTGAGGTAGATGTATAGGGCTTTACACATTTTTTATGGAAACAAATATAGCAACTATTTCTATTAAATCCAAAAATCATAGTGTTATTTGTTGAAAAATTTTCCATACCTAAAATGTCGACATAAAACTCTCTAAGACCGTCAAAATTATCAACTCTAAAATGCTGTTTTGTTATTTTATTCATAGTTTTTTGTACTCAGAAAAAGTTAATGAGGTTAAAGGTAGTCAAGAATTTAGGTTCAAAAAGATCGGATATGTGTGCCTATAGTTACTGTAGCGGATAAGTTTTAATAAGCACGCTACCGCCCAAAGGTTATACCGCTGTCTTTTGTTGGCAGTGGGAGGCTGGGTCCTCGATAGCTCTATCAGAATTTTTGTATATTTGTATATAGGACGACAGTACTATCCAGGTAATATTTTGTCTAGGTTGGGAAGAAGTTAATGCCCTTGCATATGATGACTCGACTGAATTTATTGCTCGATAGGGGTATTGATGATCAGTAGGCCTATTTTGGCTGATGGCTGGATCAATTTTCACTATCAAGGTGAGATAAGTTAATAACTCCACACCTTCAAGGGGAATGGGTATATACTCGTTTTCAGTGAAGGTATGATGTTGTTATTACCTACTACAATACTAGTAGGATCATAGGGGGTGTGTCTGTCGACCCCTCAAGATTTTAATAGAATAGGCATATTGGTTTCTCGTTTTAATGGGTCGAGTAGGAACTAATGAGTTATTTTTCTTGACCGTTTATCTTCTTCGCCTTATATAATGATGTGACTTCTAGCTAGGTCTTTTTGTAGAGGTGCAACGATTGTACCAGTTATAATTGAAATTGTGCGTAGGTGATTAGGTAGCGAAGTCCATGATCTTAAGAGCAGTAGGTGATTGGGGAGAGTGAGAAAGTAGTCAATAATCTTGCGCCTTCAAGAGGAGCCGGTATAAGTGGTGTGATGTATCAAATGGCATCATTACTGTTATACGACATACCGGTCTAAACATGGGAACATATTACAGGGCGTGTAAGATAGAATGGTTAAATCGCTAGTTATTGTCGAATCGCCTGCTAAGGCGAAAACCATCAACAAGTATTTGGGCAGTAACTTTGTTGTTAAATCCAGCATTGGGCATATCCGGGATTTGCCTACATCTGGAAGGGCAAAAAAAGCGATTGACCCTAAGGCTAGAGCCAAGGCTGCCGCAGAAACGCGCAAGTTATCTCCGTCTATGCGTGCGGAGAGGAAAAAGAAAAAGGCAAAAGAGCAGTTAGTTGAAAGAATGGGTATTGATCCAGACAATAGCTGGAATGCCCATTATGAAATTTTACCTGGTAAGGAGAAAGTAGTTGAAGAGCTTCGGCGCCTGGCTGCTTCTGCGGATACTATTTATCTTGCGACGGATTTGGATAGAGAAGGGGAGGCGATTGCTTGGCACCTGAAAGAGGCTATCGGCGGTGATGATGATCGTTTTCGCCGGGTCGTATTTAATGAAATCACAAAAAATGCTATCCAAGCAGCCTTTGAAAGTCCTGGGCGTTTGAATCAGGATAGGGTGAATGCTCAGCAAGCTCGTCGATTTTTAGACCGAATTGTAGGCTATATGGTGTCCCCGTTATTGTGGGCTAAAATAGCGCGTGGATTATCTGCCGGTAGGGTTCAATCTGTTGCGGTTAGATTGGTTGTTGAGCGGGAGCGTGAGATTCGTAAATTTGTCCCTGAGGAGTTCTGGGAGATTTATGCGGAATTATTAACTGATGCTGGTTCTGCCATCCGATTTCAGGTCACCAAAGAAAATAACGAAGCTTTCAGACCGACCAACGGCGCTGAAGCAGATGAAGTTTTGGCTGTGCTGAAAAAAGCAGATTATCGTTTACTTAAGCGAGAAGATAAGCTTGTCAAAAGCAAGCCTTCCGCGCCCTTTATTACTTCAACGTTGCAGCAAGCAGCGAGTACGCGTCTTGGTTTCAGTGCTAAAAAAGTGATGATGATGGCACAAAGGTTGTATGAAGCAGGGTATATTACTTATATGCGAACTGATTCAACTAGTCTTAGCGCTGAAGCGCTTGAGAGTGTCAGGGGGTATATTGTTGATAATTTTGGACCGCTTTACTTGCCCGAGGAGGCCAACCACTACTCCAATAAAAAAGGGGCTCAAGAGGCTCATGAGGCTATTCGTCCTTCAAACGTTAATGTGAAACCGGAGGATATGTCTGAAGTGGAACGAGATGCTCAGAGACTATATGGTATTATCTGGCGTCAGTTTGTTTCTTGTCAGATGATGCCGGCTGAGTATCTCAGTGCTAGTTTAACAGTGGATGTTGACCGTTTTATGCTGAAAGCTAAAGGACGAACTCTGAAGTTTGATGGCTATACAAAAGTGCAATCTGCTTTGGCTAAGAAGGGTGAAGATACTATTCTTCCTGCTTTATCTAAAGGTGATAAATTATCGTTGGATCAGTTGGATCCTAAGCAGTTATTTACTCGTCCAACCGCTCGTTTTAGTGAGGCTTCGTTAATTAAAGAGTTGGAAAAATGCGGAATTGGGCGGCCCTCTACTTATGTTCCTATTATTTCAACGATACAGGATCGTGGTTATGTTTCGGTTAAAAGTCGCCGATTTTATGCTGAAAAAATGGGTGATATTGTTACTGATCGGTTGGTTGAGTCTTTTAAGGATCTGATGGATTTCAATTTTACTGCCAAAATGGAAGGGAATCTAGACTCTGTTGCGGAAGGTAATGCAGTATGGAAAGACGTTCTTGATGATTTTTACGACGATTTTTCTGAAAATCTGGAGCATGCTGTAGATGAAGAAAAAGGTATGCGAGCCAATGAGCCCACACTTACTAGTATAAAATGCCCTGCTTGTGATAAGGATATGATGATAAGAACGGCAAGTACCGGTGTGTTTTTGGGGTGCTCAGGTTATGCGTTACCACCAAAAGAGCGTTGCAAAACAACGATTAACTTGGTTGCAGGGGATGATGTTGAAAGTGATGGTGAGCAGGCCGAAGTAGATGAGTTAAGAGCAATGCGTCGTTGCCCCAAGTGCTCAACAGCCATGGAAAGCTACCTTATTGATGAAGGGCGCAAACTCCATGTTTGCGGTAATAATCCTGATTGCTCAGGTTATGAGGTGGAGAATGGGAGCTTTAAGCTTAAAGGTTATGAGGGGCCTGTACTTGATTGTGACAAATGTAGTGCCGAAATGCAGTTAAAAACAGGTCGTTTTGGCAAGTATTTTGGTTGTACTAATACTGAGTGTAAGAATACCAGAAAACTTCTGAGAAGTGGTGAAGCTGCCCCTCCCAAGATGGACCCTGTCCCTATGCCTGAGCTTAAATGCCGTAAAGTAGAAGATCATTATATTCTTCGAGATGGTGCGTCTGGACTGTTTTTAGCGGCAAGTCAGTTTCCAAAAAACAGAGAAACTAGAGCGCCTTTGGTGGCCGAATTGTTGCCTTATCAGGCTGAGATTGATAAAAAGTATAATTATCTTCTTGATGCGCCTCGGCAAGATCCTGATGGTAATCCATCTATTATCCGTTTTAGTCGGAAAACAAAAGAACAATACGTTATGAGTGAGGTTGACGGCAAGGCAACAGGCTGGAATGCGACCTATAAAGATGGTCTTTGGGTTAAAAAGAATAAGAGTGAAAAAACAAAAAAATGATGTTTGTATCATCATTTTATTGATTTATATTCAAAGGGTTTGGAGCTGCTATGTGGTGCCAAGTGAGCGAACCATAAACTTAGGAATACTAAGTACTGTGGTGCGTGAACGCGAACAGCAAATTAGCAGTTTTAAAAGCGATGGGTGTATACCCAATATTATTGAAGGTTTTTTATTTTGAAACTATTTTTCTGCGTTATCTGTTCATATCAAAAATTACTCTGACCTTATAGCAAAAAATACACTTGGAGTTACGCCATAAAAAAATGCGTGATTTCTGAGAGTGTAGTCGTATTAAGCTATGTACGGGGCAAGGCATTTAGCAGATCTAAAAAAGTGGTTTGATCATTTTTTGCACAGCTGTTTTTGAGTACCCGTCTAAGCCTATCCAAGCCTAATCGAAACAGACTCTTGGCTGGACGATAATGGTTGTTTAGCGGCAATTGTAGTATTTTGAAGTGGTGTATCTTGGGTGATTTTGGGTATAATCTGACAGGCTCCTAGGTATATGCTAGAAGGTGAGGATATCGCCATATAAGGATTAAGGCTGTTATAAACTCGTGTGAATAATCTGGAAGTAATGTATGTTGAAACGTTTCATGACTAAAGTTGCTGTAATCGTAACAGGAGTACTTACCATACTAGCAAGTAGTGGTTGCTCCATACCTTGGGGAAAGGATCTGGCAAAGCCTAAAATGGATAGTGATTTTGTTGTAAAAAGTTCTGCTGATCAGCGGGACTATCGTTATTTGACGTTACCGTCTGGTTTAAAGGTGTTGTTGATTTCTGATCCAGATACGGATAAGGCAGCGGTAGCTGTTGATGTGGGGGTTGGTAGTTACCATGATCCGAAGACTCGGTTGGGCTTGGCTCATTTTCTTGAGCATATGCTGTTTCTTGGAAATATGAAATACCCAGAAGTAGATGGATATTTTGAGTATATTCGCGCCAATGGTGGGTCTGCCAATGCGTATACTTCAGATGTTCATACTAATTATTTTTTTGATATTAATAGTAATAAGTTGCAGCCAGCTCTGGATCAGTTGGCACAGTTTTTTGTGTCTCCAACGCTAGATCCAAAATATGTTGAACGAGAGAGGCATGCTGTTGATTCTGAGTATAAGCTTCATGCTCGCGAAGATGCTTGGCGATTGTTCATGGCGTTGGATTTAACCTCTAACCCTGAGCATCCTAAAAGTCGATTTAACATAGGAAACCTTGAAACTCTGAGCAACGATGATGGTGTATCTTTGTGGAAAGACCTTAAGTTATTTTATGATAATTACTATGTGGCCAGTAATATTCGAGCAGTTGTGTATGGTAAAGAATCTATAGGAATTCTTGAGCAATGGGTAAAGCAATCATTCGATGGTGTACCGAGTAAGGTATCTAAAGATAAAACTATTGGCATAAAGCCGTATACTAATAATGAGTTGGGTGTTCGTATTAATTTGGTGCCCTTAAAGGAGGCTAGGAGCTTATCTCTTTATTTCCCCATGGAAAGTGTGCAACCCTATTTTCGGAAAAAGCCAGTGGATTATTTGTCTAGAATTTTGGGGTATGAAGGGAAAGGAAGCTTGCATAGTATGCTGAAAGAGCAGGGATTGATTAATTCTCTGGGTACTTCTTGCAATGATTTGGCTAATGAATATTCTGAATTTGTTGTTCGTATGGATTTAACACCTAAAGGACTTGGCAAGGTAGATGATATTACCGCGAAGGTATTTGATTATCTGGCACTGATAGATAAAGAAGGTTTGCGTGAGAGTTTTTATCTTGAAAGTAAGGATATTGCTCAGTTAAGTTTTCGCTACAAGCAAGACAAAGATCCTCAGCGGATGGTCTCGAGCCTTGCTGCCCAGCTACAATACGTACCAGCTAGACATATTCTGGATGCGAATTATCTTTATGAAGAATATGATGCTAAATTGATTAAAAGTTTTCTCAGCAAGATGACTCCAGATAATCTGCGTCAGGTTGTGGTAGCTGAAAACCTGCAGACTGATCGGGTTGAGCCTTATTTTGACACCCAATATTCTATTGAACCCCTTGCTTCATCTTTACTTAAGCGGCTTAATAACTCCCAGAAACATAAAGAGCTAGCTATTCCTGCGGTTAATGAATTTATTGCTAGTGATTTTGATTTGCGTAAGTCAAGTGATGATGATACTGGTGAGCCTAAGCGTATTGTTGATCGGCTGGGTATTGACGCTTGGGCAATGACTGATACCAGTTTTGCTATGCCGAGGGCTTCAGTACGAATTAAAATATCCACACCCAAGGCATCAGACTCAGTAGAAAGTATTGCTCTTTTGCAAGTTTATCTATCTTTGTTGAGTCGAAGTCTAAATGAATATGGATACCCTGCCAAAGAAGCTGGCTTGGACTATGCTGTTTCATCGGATAGAGAGGGGTTAGTTATTAACCTATTCGGTTATCAAGATAAGCAGCACGTATTGTTAAAGAGAATTCTGAAAGAGCTGCAGCAGTTTTCACCGGATCGGAAAAATTTCGACCAAGAGCATGCCCTGTTGATAAGGTACTATAAAAATAAACAATTTATGGCTCCTTACCGATTAGTGGCAGATGCCGTTAATCAGGTTATTTATCGTCATTATCCCAGTGATGAGGAATTATTGAAGGCAGCGGAGTCAATCACCTTTGATGCGTTAAAAAACTATGTGAAGACGTTCTATCAGGGTATTCATATAAGTATGCTGGTGCATGGCAATCACGCTCATGACGAAGCGACAGCCTTGGCCTCTATGGTTGAGAAAGCGCTGCTTACAACGGATAACAGGGATAAAAAATATGTAGAGCCGTTTAATCTTCTGGCTAATGAGCGACGTATTTTTGAGATGGATGTCAAGCATAATGATTCCGTTTTTATGATATATTTTCAGCGGCCGGAAACAGATAACCATACTCGGGCTCGCTATGGGCTATTGGCACGACTACTGGCTACACCTTTTTTTAGCTCATTGAGAACAGAGCAGCAGTTAGGTTACGCTGTTTTTGCTTACCCACATCCGGTAGAAAAGCACCCGGGGGTAGTGTTTTTAGTGCAGTCTCCCGAGGTAGACCCGCTGGAGATTGAAGTTAGGTTCAGGGCCTTTCTAAAGGCGCAGGTTGCCAGAATGAAAGCCTTAACTGATGGTGAGCTGGAAGAGTATCGTCAAGGTTTGATTGGTGCGTTATTACAAAGGGATATCAACCTTGCAGAGAGAAGCTTTCGATTTTGGGGTAGTATGGCTAATGAAGAGTCATTTGATAATCGGAGTTTAATTGCAGAATCTGCGCAAAATATTTCGGTTTCTGATATTCAGGAAGCACTTAATGTGCTACTTGAAGACAAAGGGCGTCTTATAATTCGTTCTTTTGGTGACAAACATCAGGACACAAAAAAACAGATAGGGGAGAAGGGTGTCTGTCGTGACCTGAAGTGTTTTGATGATTTATCGAAGGGGTAGAGTTATATAAATGATTTGGAGTTGTTGCGCAGCTACAAGTGAGTGAAACCTCAGCGGCTGAGAAATGCGAAGTGAATGTGGTGAGAGCGCTGACAATAAAGTAGCAACTTCAAAAGCGACGATGCATATTGAAGGCGTGGGGGTTGTTGACTGCTCACGCTAACTCAGGTCATCTAGTATTTATGGGCTCATGGGGAGTAGTTGTTTGTTTCCCAGACCCACCTCCAGTGGTAATGGATATAGTCAAGCGTAAGGTTTTTAACTTTATACTTGTACTTATAATGCTTTGCTCGTTTACCGCCTGCCTACAACCCAATGATGATGTGTATAAGATCTTCTATCTTACTAAAATCTTCTATCTTACTAAAGTCTTCTATCTTACTCGACAGAGTCAGTCGGTGAGCTAGGATGATGACTTATCGGTTTTTTATTTTGTTGATTGTTGAAGATATTCTATGCAATAAACTGACCACTTTATTTTTAATGCGGTCTACTTTCATCATGGCGTAAGTATGGTATTGTTGTTTTTATTCAGTATCTTATAATGTGTTTGATAATGTTTTGGTGAAGAAAAGATCTAGCTATACCTAAATGGTTTGGAGTTGCTAAGCGGTGGTAAGTGAGCGAGCCACAGAGTCACAGAGGTTTAGGATTACTATATCAGTTATTATTGAGCGTGCTAGGCGGCAAACTAACTAATATAAATGAGCTTGCAAGTGTGATCCGGTGTAGTAAAGCCTCATGCTTTCAAGGGCGTGGGGATATACGAGACGTGCTATATATCTCAGGAATTACATTTACTATCCGAAGCTGCGGTGCTTGCAGGTGCTACGGCTATAGACTCTTTGAGAGTGTCCACTGATTTTTAGCTATAGAGGTGTTCAATGACTGAGGCTGTCGTATTTAAAGAGCTTGAAGCCGATAATGGAAAAAAAATTGGTATTGTAATGCTTAATTCTGAGAAGACACTAAATGCTCTGAATTATGAGATGATTGATGGTATATACCAAGCTTTGCTTGCCTGGAAGAGTGATGACACTGTTGTTTGTGTATTTATTGAGGGTAAAGGGGATAAAGCTTTTTGTGCAGGTGGGGATATTTGCTCCCTGCGCACAGCTGTTCTTGAAGGTGACCTTGATGCTCCGCTGCGTTTTTTTTCAAAAGAATATCGTCTTGATTATCTAATTCATACTTACCAAAAACCGATTATTGCCTGGGGAAACGGGTTTGTTATGGGTGGAGGTATGGGGTTAATGTCTGGTGCAGACTTTAGAGTAGTGACTAGCACGTCAGTCTTGGCGATGCCGGAAATAAGTATCGGCTTGTATCCTGATGTTGGTGGAAGTTGGCTGTTGGGGCGAATGCCGGTGAGAATCGGTTTGTTTATGGCTCTGACAGGTTGCCGTTTGAATGCTGGTGATGCTATTTACATGGGGCTAGCCAATCGATTTATTGACCACGCATTTCGTCCAAATGTTCTTGAGTCTTTGCAGGGAGCGAAGTGGGAGTTCGAGAAAAATTATGAAACAGTTTACGAAATTATGAATCAGTATGTGCACAGTAATGCAGGTTGGTTACCATACTCTAAAGTTCGTGAGCACCGTGATTTAATAGCACGGTTAATGGATCAACCCTCTGTAGTTGCTGTAATGGATCGGCTAGCTAATCTGGAAACTGAGGATGAGTGGTTACAGGCTTCCCGGGATAATGCATTGAAGGGTTCGCCATTGTCAGCATGTATTGCTTATGAGCAACAAAAACGAACCAAATACTCCTCTTTAAAGGAAGCTTTTATGGAGGAGCTTGTGCTATCTGTTAACTGTTCGCTGAGGGGTGATTTGAGCGAAGGAGTTAGAGCATTGTTGATTGATAAGGATAAAAAGCCAAAATGGTTGTTTGATTCAGTTGGAGATGTGGGTAGTGAATCATTGGAAGCATTCTATCAACCTCTCTGGGGAGACGTTGAACACCCTTTAGCGAGCATGTGATATGAGGTGTTCAGTTTTTAACTGAATAATTCACAATCAATAGTAATGGATATACGATCTATTTTTTAAGGAGTTATGAGTGTATATTCGTTATGAGATCATTTATATGGTGTTTGATGGTGCTAGATATTATCGTTTATAGCTAGATAAGTTCAAAGTATGGTTTCAATATCTAAAAATTGTCGTTCATTTTGCAGAGTAGCGAAGAATAAATTTTGTGTAAAGTTTTGTATGGACGATTATTTGTTATTCTTGACATATTGATTACCTTCTATTATGGCTCAACTGGGTTCAAGTTTTGTCTGTAAGCGGAATATAATATAGTTTCATTGTTCATTTTTCGGCTGTTTCGGCCAACTTGATTGAACGATAGTAGTAATGCATTCTTTAGGTAGCTAGCACCTAAGGTGTTAGTGTCATACCAAAAGGATGGTAGTTGCTATGCTGTGTCAAGTGAGGAGTGTCACAGAAGTTTAAGAGTGCTCAGCGAAAGTGGTGAGCGAACGCAGCCAACAAAATAGAGGTTTGGTAGGATGCTTACGGGCATATACTTGTTGATTTTGGAGGTATAAGGTTGTTGGCCTCTCTCACTTTTAATGGTGCGGGATATGTTATTTGTCTTGGATGTTGATATGCCGCAATTTTATTCTATCTTCGTTATTTGTGGGTTTAGAGTTGCAGTCATATTCACAGCTCATCTCCGTGTTAACGGTTTTTATTTGTTTGATAGATTCACTGCTACCATACATAGCGACAGCTCTAAGTTGAAATGCGGCCGATACAGTTATTTTAATATTGTTATTATCCATTTGCAGGATTTCAACATTACACTTGCGATCAGTTTGACCAACTTGTAGCATATAGAAATTATTGTCAATGCTATCTTGATGCTCTAGCATCTCTGTACTCAGAAGCGTAATAGATGGGGCGTAAGCGCCTTGTGTAGTTATGGATAAAAGAAAGCGATAAAGAAATTCAGATTGGTCTTTGGGGTATGTTTCCGTGAAACTTTTAATCTGATTGCAAAGGGTGGTGTTTAGGTTAGCGTATTTTGCTGCTCTGTTGTTGTCATCTGCTGCTGTTATAACGCTGTAATCTTTTTCTTGAACTGAGCTGATAGTATTTCCATCTTTACCTAATAAATCATAAGCAATACCGTTTCTTACTAAGTCATTATTAAATTCTTTTTCTGTATTGGTAGTGCTCCCGATAAGCTTGATGAGATCTTCATTTTGCTTGAATATATTTCTATCATTTTGCTCACTATATTCTTTAATTACTATATCAAAGCGGTGCTCTTTAGTTAATTCTATTTCACAAAGATGAGCTTGATTTGTTATAATGTGCAAAATAGTCTTCATTTTTTCAACAGTATTGCTCATTTCTGGCATGTGATTCAGTGCATCAATATTATCCTCAAATATTTCCATTGCACGTGTTGTTTCAAGATAAAGATTGTAGCTTTTTAACCTATGTGGGGTTTGGTTTAGTGAAGCTTTTTCTTCAAAAATTTGCAGTAGAGCTTTGCTGCAGTTATTGATAGTGGTTTGATTGCTTGGATCAGGAAGAGTTACTTCGCAATGTTGCTTTAGGATGTCAGGATTGGTGGGTGTTGTGGATATATAGTTTAAAAAACTATTCAAGCAGTCAGTAGTGATGTCATATTTGCTAGGTGCATAAAAAATATCATCGTTTTCAGGTAAGGATACGTTGCCAGTATCTTTGTCTTTAAGTGAGCTTAAATTAAGCGAATCATCCTTTCTTGGTAAGCGTAAACTGATAGGGTTGTTTTCTTCATGGGTGTGTAAGCTAGAGTCTGCTATTTTGTTAGGATTCGCTTTATGAGGAATAACTTTTCGGTAGTATAAAAAAGCAAAGATGGCTTTTGGTACTTTCTTTAAGCTGGCCATATTGCTCAGTAGCATATGGAAATAACTTTTTATTTTCATCTTGTTATCCTTTATGTGCCGCTAGAATGGATTCTAGCTGGTTAATTCCATATGAGCATATAAAATACATCTGGTTAAGTATGGTGCTATTTGACCATACTGGTTATTAGCGATAATAAGGCTGAAACTCTATATATATTAAGGTATTAGAATAATTTATTATACCATATAAAACATCTATTATATTACACGGATTCAAATTCCAAGTGCATCACAGCTTAAGCTGCTAACGCAGCCCTGTGTTCACCCATTATCAGGGCGGGTGTTTTGAAATTCAAATCTTTTCTTGGCCGAGAAATAAGCCGCATCAATGCTCGCTTCACCTCTATCTGACCGACCTTCTTGAAGTCTGTATTCTTTGGAAAATATTGTCGTAGCAAGCCATTGGTGTTCTCATTTATACCCAAAGCATATCAAATTGCTACTAGGCAGCAAGTAAGTGAAGCCCCGTGAGCCTACGAATAATAGGTGACCTGGGTTAGCGAATGCAGCCAGCAACGTAGCAACTTGAAAGGCGACGGGTATAATCAGTCGTTCCTGATCATTCAGCAACCAACCTAACATCTGCTCCGGGCTTCACTCTACACGCAGCTTTGATTCAATCACCGCGATCATTTTTGGCGTCATTCTACTCGCCCGATCCGACTCTGTGCGCCGCCTATCTGTTTGGCCTTGTGCTTGCCTATGCCTATATCCACGTTCGCCAGTATTCCTTGCCAACTCACGGCTGACCGTGGACGGGCTGGTGTCAATGATCTCCGCTATCTCCCTTTGGCTGCAACCGATTTTCTTTAGTGGGAAATCTGGCATAGTTGTTCGTAAGCCAGTTGTTGGTAAGTTATTGTCATCACTTCATCTCTTGCCGGAGAAAAGGGTAGGTGCTTACCTACAGCTGGCCCTTTCTTCTACCTAGTCAAGTGATGCACTTCAGATTTGAATCCGCAATATATAATTTTATGATAAATGCTATATTAAATTATTGTCATGTCAACAATTTTGTTTAATATAATTCAGTATGCAGGTTTGATTATATGAAGCTTGTTGCAGTAAACGACATTCTCTGAATGGATTTGAGGATCGGCTGCTTATGGGTGTAGTTTTAATATAACGAACTAGATGATCACATCTGAAGCTCTTACAAATATAGATCTCATCATAACGCAACAAAGACTACCATGTGTTGGTAAAATATCGGCATGCAAAAATACTTCACGACACAGCGCAAACTCTTCGTTTGAGTCAATGACCTAAATCATCCAATCCCTCGTAGGCTGGATGATACGGAAGCGCTGTTGAAGTGGTCAGATGTTGAGAAGTTGCTATCCCCAATCTACGGCTCTAATACCGGCCGCTCCAGCTATTCTCTGTCGAGCCTTATTGCTTGGAATGGGTATCGCTCATTCGACGTGTAGTTGGCTCAGTGCTTGTATAGAGATCTTCTGTTTCGCAAGTTTTGTTACCTTGGGCTTGGTGGAGCAGTTCCCGAAGCCTTCACCTTGGGGCGCTTTTGAAAATGATTTGTCGAATACCATCTGTGGGATCAATTATTGGAAGAGATTAATTGTCAGCTGGAAGCCAAGAATATAATCATGAGCGAAGGTCGCAATAATATAATTGATGCCACACCGATAGAGGCGGCGCAATCAGTTTAGGGCTACGACAAAAGCGGAAAACCGAGAAAAGATCCTGAAGCGGGTTGGTCCGTTAAGAATGATAGTTGTGGTAACAAAAAAAGCATTCATGGTTTTTCCGTTCATACCGGTGTTGATGAAGATAGAGCTCGTAACAAAGAAATAGCCGTAACACGGGCGGGTGGTGGTGAGCGTTCTTTTGCCACCAATAAAAGACGCTAGAGCTTGCTAGAACTTAGTTCATGAGCCTTGCCAAAAATGTGATGATTTATGGGGTGTCCGCTATTGCTGCGAACATTCGTAAAGGTGCTAAATTTTTGGTGCTCTATGGTGTGTCAAAACCATGTTATACAGGATAGCTACGTTAAAAATCAGTTCGAAGCACTAAAAGCAGTGAATAGAACAGATGGTTTAAAGCTCAGCGCCTTGGCGGGTTTAGTAATGGCTGACAAAACTGGGAAAGTTCAATGACGGTAACTAAAGTAGTTGGTTATACTGCAGTCTCAAATAGCGACCCAGGCTGAGCTATACCAGATTCAATCTCTCCTTGAGCTAGTATGTTCGGCAAGTAGGATTGATGATTACATATATCGCTTCTCGATAAAACGGTTTCTCTAGGGTTGTAGCTCCGGCCTCCTAAGGCTATGTTGCTGAGTTAGCTCATAGTAAGACTCAGGTAGGTGTGAGGAGAGTGAGTCCAGTGATTGTGAGCATGCCCCGTGTCTTCAAGGCGCAAATGGTAGTAGTCTGTTAATATGAATTTTGAAGGCTTTGTTATTGCGTTCTGCCGTGATCTTCGTCATGTCTCAGGGTTAAAATTTCATAGCCGTCTGGAGTGACAAGAATAGTATGTTCCCACTGGGCTGATGGACGTCCGTCTTTGGTGACGGAAGTCCACTTGTCTGGTTTTAGCTTGGTGTCTTTTTTTCCGGCATTAATCATGGGTTCAATGGTAAAAATCATACCTGCCTTAAGGGTGTGGTTAGAGTTGCTACAATAGCCGTTATAGTGGAGTACTTGTGGGGCTTCATGAAAGCCAAGACCAATGCCGTGACCACAGTAATCTTCAACAACGCTGAAGTGGTTGGCATGGGCGTGGTGTTCTATCACTCTGGCAATATCGTTTAGGCGAGAGCCGGGTCTTACCTGTTCTATTCCTTTGTACATGCACTCTTGAGTGACCTGAGAAAGGCGTTCTTTAAAGGGTTCTACCTTTCCCACTAAAAACATTTTACTGGTGTCACCGTGGTAGTTATCTTTAATTACTGTGATATCAATATTAACGATGTCGCCATTTTTCAGAATTTTTTTGTCGGAGGGGATGCCGTGGCAGACGACGTCATTGATGGAGGTGCATATGGATTTTGGAAAGCCCGGTCTATCCGGTGTGGAGCCATAGTTAAGAGGAGCAGGAATAGCTTTTTGCTCATTGACGATGTAGTCATGACAAAGACGGTCAAGTTCTCCCGTCGATACGCCGGGCTTGACGTGATTTCCAATCATTTCCAGTACGTTGGCGGCAAGTTTGCCTGCCACACGCATTTTTTCAATTTCTTCTGGTTTTTTAATAATTACATTCATATTCTAAGACGCTGTGTTGGTTATACTTTAACATTTCACTGAGTGTATCTTGCTGTGATTTTTACCTGCTACATACATACTCGTTTTCGCTGAAACGGTGAATAGAGGGTAAGCTAGTGAGCTCAGCCTTAAGCCTACGAGTATTAAATGGTTGAGGTGAGTTAGAGCTGTCAACAACCTTGCGCCCTCAATAAAAATGATACAGGAAGTGTAATCAGTAAAATATTTGCTCCGAAAGGAGAGTAGCAAGCTATTTTTCGAAAAGCAGCATTTTTATGAAGCGCGGATTCAAATTCCAAGTGCATCACAGCTTAAACTGCTAACGCATCCCTGTATTCGCTCATTATCAGGGCTGGTGTTTTGAAATTCAAATCTTTTCTTGGCCGAGAATTAAGCCGCATCAATGCTCGCTTCACCTCTATCTGACAGACCTTCTTGAAGTCTGTATTCTTTGGAAAAAATTGTCGTAGCAAACCATTGGTGTTCTGATTTAACCTTAGCTCCCAAGAGCTGTAGGGGTGTGCAAAGTAAACCTCCGCCGATAATGCTTGGCTGTTTTTCTCATGGTACGAAAACTCTTTCCCGTTGTCAGCCGTAATGGTGTGAACAATATCCTTAAATGGGTTGAGCAAGCTGATCGTAGCCTTGGTTGCATCTGCTGCGATTTTGCTGTTCACCTAGGCTGAGACCGTGTACTTCGTGACCAGCTCGACGATAGTTACCAAAGCCCCGCTATGCCCTTTGCCAATGATCTCCGCTATCTCCTTTTGGCTGCAACCGCTTTTTTTGGTGCTGAAATCTGGCATCGTTGTTCGTAAGCCAGTTGTTGGTAAGTTATTGTCATACTTCATCTCTTGCCGGAGAAAAGGGTAGGAGCTTACCTTCAGCTGGCACTTTCTTCTGCCTAATCAAGTGATGTACTTCAGATTTGAATCCGCCCAGTAAGTTTTATTTTATCGATTTTTACCTCTTTTTTTTGTGTATTACGGTAGGCTACAAAGAATATTCTGACAGTCATTAAGGCTTGGCTCTTCCTGTCTGAATGAAAGTGTGGTATAAACCGGTGTCAAGCGGTGTTGGTTAGTATCATTGATACTGACATGAATACTATTTTATATATACAGACTCACATTTACCGGCACATGGCTCTGGGTGCTCTCTGGTCAATCAGAGGGTCGAGGCATGGGGTATTTGGAGGCTTAACCCTAATTGTGGAGAAAATTATGACTCAAGTAACAATGCGTGACATGCTCAAAGCGGGCGTGCATTTCGGCCATCAGACGCGGTACTGGAATCCAAAGATGAAAAAGTTCATTTTTGGTGCGCGGAATAAGATACACATAATTAACCTTGAGCATACTCTACCGGCATTTAATCATGCTTTGTCTTTCATTCGTAACCTAGCTGAAAAAAGAAATAAACTTTTGTTTGTTGGTGCCAAACGAGCTGCCGGCAAAATCATTCGTGAAGAGGCTAGGCGTTGTGGCATGCCCTATGTTGATAATCGTTGGTTAGGTGGCATGCTAACTAATTATAAAACTATTCGTCAGTCTATTCGCCGTCTTCGTGACTTGGAGACTCAGCGAGAAGGTGGTGTTTTTGATAAGCTGACTAAAAAAGAAGCTTTGATGCGTACTCGGGATTTGGAAAAGCTAGATCGAAGCTTGGGGGGCATAAAAGATATGGGTGGCTTGCCTGATGCGCTGTTTGTTGTTGATGTAGAGCACGAGCGCATTGCTATTCAGGAGGCTAATAAGCTTGGTATTCCCGTTATAGGTATTGTTGATACCAACTCTAGCCCTGATGGTGTTGATTATATTATTCCTGGTAACGATGATGCCATCCGCTCTATTCAATTATATGTTGAAGCTGCGGCTAATGTTGCTATGGATGGTCGCGCTGCTGCTAATACTAAATCTGAAGAAGCGAGAATGCAGGCTGCATCTGATGCTGCTGAAGCTAAGAAGGTAGCTGCTGAAGCTCGGAAAGCAGAAGAGGAAGCTGCTGATGCTGATGTGAAGGGCGATGCTAAAGCTCCAAAAGTAGAAGCTAAAGCTCCAAAAGTAGAAGCTACAGCTCCAAAAGTAGAAGCTAAAGCTCGAAAAGTAGAAGCTACAGCTCCAAAAGTAGAAGCTAAAGCTCCAAAAGTAGAAGCTACAGCTCCAAAAGTAGAAGCTAAAGCTCGAAAAGTAGAAGCTACAGCTCCAAAAGTAGAAGCTACAGCTCCAAAAGTAGAAGCTAAAGCTCCAAAAGTAGAAGCTAAAGCTCCAAAAGTAGAAGCTAAAGCTCCAAAAGTAGAAGCTAAAGCTCCAAAAGCAGAAGCTAAGGCTCCAAAAGTAGAAGCTAAAGCTCCAAAAGCAGAAGCTAAAGCTCCAAAAGCAGAAGCTAAAGCTCCAAAAGTAGAAGCTAAAGCTCCAAAAGTAGAAGCTAAGGCTACAAAAGTAGAAGATAAGGCCTCAAAAGCAGTAACTAAAGCTCCAAAAGCAGAAGCTAAGGCTCCTAAAATAGATAGTAAGGCTAGTAAAGCAAAAGCTGAAGTTGCTAAAGGAGAAAAGGTTGCAGATGAGTCAAATGATAAAGGTGAATCAAAGTCTTGATAGATAATATGGTTAAGGAATAGGGGTATTAGCCCCTTTTTTAAGAGTGGAAAATAGTTTTACTCTTGTTTATCTAGGAATAATTACGCTGCCCTTGAGTGGGTGGTAAAACTAATTGCGAGAGGAGTCAGTCATGGCAGCAGTTACGGCAGTAATGGTGAAAGAGCTGCGTGAGCGCACTGGGCTGGGTATGATGGAATGCAAGGTGGCTCTAGTCGCCGCTGAAGGCGACATTGAAAAAGCTATTGAAGATATGCGTAAGTCTGGTCAGGCTAAAGCTGCTAAGAAAGCGGGTCGTATAGCGGCTGAGGGTGTTGTTGCAGTTAAGATTTCTGAAGATAACAGTTTTGGTGTTTTGGTTGAGGTTAATAGTGAAACAGATTTCGCTGCTCGAGATGATAATTTTCTAAATTACGTTAATAAAGTTGTTGAGGTCACTTTTGACCGAAAAGAGAATAATGTGGCCAAATTGATGGAGGGGGAGCTTGAGGAGGCTCGCTTGGCGTTAATCCAAAAAATTGGTGAGAATATTAGTGTTCGCCGAATTCATTGTGTAAAAGGAAGCGTTGTTGGTGAATATGTGCATGGCAATAAGCGCATTGGTGTTTTAGTTAGTCAAGAAGGTGGTGACACAGGGCTAGCTCGCGACGTGGCTATGCATATTGCGGCGATTAATCCGCAGGTTGTAAGTAAGGACGATATGCCTGCTTCCCTAGTGGAGAAAGAGAAGCAGATCTTTAGGGCTCAAGCTGAGCAGTCTGGTAAGGCCCCAGAAATTATTGAAAAGATGATTGGTGGCCGTGTAGGTAAATATTTGGCGGAAAACAGCCTGTTAGAACAGCCTTTTGTTAAAGATCCAGACATTAAGGTGGGGGATTTGGCAAAAAAATCAGGTGCTACTATTTCCAGTTTTGTTCGCTTTGAAGTGGGCGAAGGTATTGAGAAGGAGGAAGTTGATTTCGCTGCTGAGGTTCGTGCTCAGGCTGGGTTATAAGTTATTAATCTGTGGTTTATACTCATTATCCTTGAAGGTGGGGTGTTGGCTACTCTCGCTCACCTCCAATCACCTGTTATTCTGGGGCTAATGGGGTTTCGCTCGTTTGTCGCCTACCTCCCAATGGTAACGGGTTTATATCATTTGGCTTGATGATATGAGGTTTCTAGCTACTATAAATCACTACTACTAGTGTGGCCTAGCTTGTGTGTTGTTTATTCATGCTTTCAATGGTATTGGATGTAGATCTTTTTTAATATTTCTGGTTTTTGTTTTTTGGCTTTACCGGTTACTTTTTCCATTATATGCCCAAGTGTATTGAAGATGCTTGATTTTTTAGTGATTTTTCTTCAGACTACACTAATGTCAAAATTCACCCTGACCCAACAGCAAAAAATCGACTTAGAATCTCGCCATAAAATATTGCGGGATGTACGAGAGTGTGACCGTATTAAAGCGATACTATTGTGGTCTGAAGGGAGGTCAATAACTTTTATTGCTCAGGCTTTGAGAAAAAGTGAATTCACGATCAATCGTCACATCAAAGATTACATAAAAAAAGAAAAACTTAAACCTGAAAATGGTGGCAGTGAGAGCCATCTAGATGATGAGCAAACTCAACAATTGATTGAGCATGTATCTGAGAAAACCTACGCTCATACCCATCAAATTGTCGCTTATATTGCTGAGCGCTGGAAAATTCAATATAGCGCGTCAGGTATGAATCGGTGGCTACACCAGAAAGGGTTCACCTATAAACAACCCAAGGGTGTTCCCTATAAGACAGATGCGGATAAACAGGCTGAGTTTGTCAAGCACTATGAAGACCTGAAAGCCTCGCTACCAAAGGATGAAGTGATTCTGTTCATGGACGCAGTACATCCAACTCAAGCAACTAAGATCACATCAGGATGGATTCGCAAAGGAGTTGATAAAGTCATCAATACAACCGGTAGCCGAACAAGGCTAAATATTATTTGGGCTATTGAATTAAACAACCTGTCAGCTGCTGTTTTTGAACAATTTGAGACAGTTAACGGCAAAGCTATTATCCAATTTTTCAAAAAAGTACGGACTTCTTATATGTCAATGGCCGTCATTCATATGGTGTTTGATTATGCGGGTTATCACCACTCAAAGGAGGTGGCTAAAGAGGCTGAAAAGCAAGGTATAAAGCTTCATTACCTACCTCCGTATATACCCGTCGCCTTTCAAGTTGCTACGTTGTTGGCTGCGTTCGCTCACCCCGATCATCTACTACTCGTAGGCTCACGAGGCTTCGCTTACTTGCTGCCTAGTAGCATGAAATGCTTTGGGTGTAGTCCAAATTTGAATCCAATTGAGCGACTGTGGGAAGTAATAAAGGAGCACGCGCGAAATAATGAATATTTCGCGAAACCGGCGGAGTTACGACAGAAAATAAATCACTTCCTTGATGATACGTTGCCTAAAATTGGGGGCTTGGTTAGTCAGTAGAATTAACGACAATTTTCAGAGACTCAATTTTGCATTTTGAATTCACTTGGGTATAGCCTTTACTTGGTTCTTTATATGAGACAAAGGTTAGGGATCGGAGTATTCTATTTTTCTTGGTTTTGTCTGCAGTAACGAGGGTTTTATGCTAGTTACTATTGATGACGCAAGCACTGAGCAAGTTGGTAAAGCTTCATAAGGTTATATGTCGTGGCGACTGAAGGGTGAGTGGGCAGTAATATTACTCCTTAGGAGAGTGATACTCAAAGAATTGGAATTGCTGCGCGGCGACAAGCGAATGAAGCTGCAGAAGCTAATGGGTGCTAAGCGACTGTGATGAGCTAACGCTGATAACAAGGTAGCAACCTCAAAGGCGACGGATATAACTGTATTGTGCTATTGATAGTAGGAATGAATGTTAGAAAGTGTATTTTGTTAAATTTCCCGGTCTTCAATGCAGGAGTAAAGTATGCCAGCAAATGATCGGCAGCCTAAGTACAAGCGAATACTTTTAAAGTTGAGCGGTGAGGCTCTGCAGGGTGATGGAGGTTTCGGCATTGATCCTCGTGTATTGGATCGTATTGCTTTAGAGATTGGTCAGCTTGTGGGGATTGGTGTGCAGGTAGGAATTGTTGTTGGCGGAGGCAACTTGTTTCGGGGTGCGGCGTTGAATGCTGCTGGGCTTGATCGTGTGACTGGTGATCATATGGGAATGCTAGCAACGGTTATGAACTCGCTGGGTATTCGCGATGCTCTTGAGCGCTCTAATATTAATACGCGTGTCATGTCCGCAATTTCCATGAGTGGGGTAGTTGAAGACTATGATAGTCGAAAAGCGCTAAGGTATCTCAATGGCGGTGATGTGGTTATATTTTCTGCTGGAACGGGGAATCCATTTTTCACAACTGATTCTGCCGCCTGTCTGAGAGGTATAGAAATTGGTGCTGATGTAGTTCTTAAGGCAACCAAGGTTGACGGTGTTTATGATAAAGACCCATCAAAGCATAGCGATGCCGTAAAGTTTAGCCAGTTGACTTACGATGATGTACTGGCACAAAAGCTGGGAGTGATGGATTTAACTGCAATTTGCTTGGTAAGGGATCAGCAAATGCCTGTTAGAGTCTTCAATATGAACAAAACCGGAGCTCTTTTGCGGCTTGTTGTTGGTGGTGACGAGGGTACACTAATTAATGGAGGTGATAAAAATGGTTAGCGCAATAGGTAAGGATGCAGAGGAGCGTATGAGTAAGAGTGTGGACTCCATGTCTATTGCATTCGCTAAGATTCGTACTGGTCGCGCTAATCCGGGTTTGCTGGATGCTATCAGGGTATCTTATTACGGTTCAGAAACACAGTTGTCGCAGGTGGCTAATATTAGCACTGAAGATTCTCGCACGCTGTCTGTTCGTGCTTGGGAGGGATCAATGGTTCCGGAAATAGAAAGGGCTATATTGAAGTCGGGATTGGGTTTAAACCCATCTACGGCTGGAGATGTGATTCGCATTCCTTTGCCTCCATTAACAGAAGAAACGCGTAAAGGCTTTATCCGACAGGCACGACAGGAGGCAGAGAACGCCAGAATTGCCGTAAGAAATGTTCGTCGTGATGCTATGTCGGATCTAAAAAGTCTGGAAAAAGAAAAAGAGATCAGTGAAGATGAAGAGCGTCGTGGACAGGAAAGTGTACAAAAGTTGACCGACACTTGTATTGCCAAAATCGATAAATTGTTGGGGGAGAAAGAAGGCGATTTAACAGAGATCTAGTGTTACCACTCAAGAGTGAGTATGCGACAATAGTTAAGCCTAGAATTATGAGTAGCAGGTGCTTGGGGGCGAGGTGTCCAGCAACTTTATACCTTTAAAGGTAAAGGTTATAGGTTGTATTTCATTTATATCTTTTTTATTATTGTCGTGAGTAACTTAGCGATTCTTTTTTATTAAGATGTGATGTGCGGCTATTGTTATGAAGGATGGAATAGTGAAAGTCATCAAAGATGAGTTTTTGCTGTCATCTTGACTAATTTGAAGAGCAATGTGATCGTTATGGTGGCAATGTAGTTGTGTTGCGTTTTTCTGGTGAAGGTATGTGTAATGCTAAGGTTAACGTTTTGTAACACCAAAGCAGAGCGGGGGTTAAAGCTTAGTGTTGAAACAAAGGGTGATGACAGGCTTAGTCTTGGGGTTTTTGGCTTTTATAGCTGTTTTTTGGTTGCCAGTTGATTATTTTTCTATATTTATTGCGTTTGTTATTATGCTGGGTGGCTGGGAGTGGGCGAACCTTGCGGGTATTGAAAATAATAAATTGAGGTGGCTTTATGCTGCCATTATTGGTGGGCTTTGTTTTCTTATTAGTGTTTATTCAGTATCTCCTGTAGTTATATTTAGTGTTGCTACTGGCTGGTGGTGTTTGGCGTTTTTTTTGATTAGCAATTATCCAGCTAATACGGTGTGGTGTACAAGTAAAGTTGTTAGGCTGCTAATGGGTTGTGTTACGTTAATTCCTGCTTGGTTGGCAATGGTTGTGTTGAAGGCTTTTTACGGGCCGTATTTTATTGTGATTTTGCTGCTTTTAGTGTGGGCGGCTGATGTGGGTGCTTACTTTGTGGGGAGGAGTTTGGGTAGGTGTAAGTTGGCAAAACATGTCAGTCCAAAAAAAACAATAGAAGGTATGCTTGGCGGTGTAGTATCGTCAATTTTAGTAGCTGTTGTTATTTGTCTTTTTCTTGATTTCAGTTTTACCAAAGGGTTGGCGTTTATAGGTTTAGCTGCTTTAATTGCGCTGGTATCAGTTTTAGGCGATTTACTAGAAAGCTTGCTGAAGCGAGAGAGGGGGGTTAAGGATAGTAGTAGCTTGTTACCGGGGCATGGGGGTATTCTAGATAGAATTGACAGTCTTACAGCTGCTTTGCCGGTGTTTGCGCTTATTCTTATAGCGAATGGAGGTTAGGAGTGCAGAAAGTTTGTATTTTGGGTTCGACTGGATCTGTTGGAAAAAGCACTCTGGATGTTATTGCCCGGAATAGTGAGCAATACCGTGTTCACTCTTTGGTAGGAGGTAAAAATTATAAAGTAATGTTGGATCAGATTCGCCAATTTGCGCCAAAAATGGTTGTCATGTCTGATCCCTATGCGACGAAGCGTTTGTATGATGTAGTAGCGATAGAGGGGCTTAAAACAGAGGTTTTAAGTGGTCCATGTCAGATGGAGAATCTGGCTGCGGATAGTGCTGTTGATATTGTGGTGGCCGCTATTGTAGGTGCTGTAGGTTTATTGCCAGCGCTGGCTGCTGTTAAGGCGGGAAAGAAAGTATTGCTGGCGAATAAAGAAGCGTTGGTGATGACTGGTGATTTGTTTATGGAGTCGGTTCGGGAATCTGGAGCTGTACTTTTGCCTATAGATAGTGAGCATAATGCTATATTTCAGTGCCTACCTCAAGGGTATGCTGAAGGTCTTGATAATATTGGTGTTCGTCGTGTGATGTTGACTGCTTCAGGTGGGCCGTTCAGGGACAGGTCATTGGACACTTTTGCAGATATTACACCAGAACAAGCTTGCTCTCATCCAAACTGGTGTATGGGGGAAAAGATTTCGGTTGACTCTGCGACTATGATGAACAAAGGACTTGAGTTTATAGAGGCTTGTTGGTTGTTTGGTGCTAGAGCTTCGCAGGTAGAGGTGGTTATTCATCCCCAGAGCATTATTCATTCGATGGTTGATTACAATGATGGTTCTGTTTTGGCTCAGATGGGTAACCCTGATATGAGAACCCCTATTGCCCATGCTTTGGCCTGGCCTCAGAGGATAAGTTCAGGTGTTTCACCTTTGTCTTTGATAGATATAGCGAGACTTGATTTTTATGAGCCCTGCATGAGACGCTATCAATGCTTGAGGTTAGCAACCGAAGCTGCAGCAGCAGGAGGTACTGCAGCAGCTATGCTGAATGCGGCTAATGAAGAGGCTGTGGATGCATTTCTTAGGAGAGGGTTGCGGTTTGATTGTATTGCAGAGGTTGTTGATTATACTTTGCAGTCTTTGCCGGTAGTGTCTGCTGAGAGCATTGATGCGGTGCTGGATGCGGATGGTTTAGCGCGATCGGTAGCTAAAAAACAGATAAATAGATTAGGGCATGGGGCATGATGATAGTTTTGTTGGATTTTTGTTCGTTTCACTATTTTTTTGGTGAGGCGCAGGCATGATTTTGGAAACACTGCAACAAGTAGCTGCATTCATTTTTACTCTTAGTATATTGGTTGGCGTTCATGAGTATGGTCATTTTTGGGTGGCTCGTCGCTGCGGTGTAAAAGTATTGCGTTTTTCTGTAGGGTTTGGAAAAGCCCTGTGGACTCGAACGGATCGCCATGGCACCGAGTTTTCTTTAGCGGTTATCCCTTTGGGTGGCTATGTAAAAATGCTGGATGAGCGTGAAGGTCCGGTTTCTGATAATGAAAAACATCTATCGTTTAATAATAAGCCGGTTCTTTCACGAATAGCTATTGTCGCAGCTGGGCCTGCTGCAAATTTTTTATTGGCTATTGCGGCGTTGTGGCTTATGTATTTGCTTGGTGTGAAAACTGTTATTCCTGTTGTTGGTGAGGTTCTGGCTGATTCTCCTGCGGCAGGGGCAGAAATCAGAGAAGGTGATGAAGTTATTTCTGTGAATGGCACAGATGTGCATGGATGGCAGGGTGTTAATATGGCGTTGCTGTCGTTTATTGGTGAAACAGGAGTTATTACTGTAACGGTTCGTTCTGGAGTAATGGGGGAGGAGTCTGAGGGTTTTGTTTTTGAGCGGAAGTTGATGATTAAGGATTGGCTTGTTGATAGTGATCAGTTGGATCCGCTAACTTCTCTTGGCATTATTCCTTATACGCCGATGATTCTCGCTGTTATTGGTAAGGTTGTAGCCGAAGGTGCTGCTGCAGATGCAGGTATTGTTGTTGGCGATACAATTGTGAGCGCTGATGGTATAGAGGTGAAAGATTGGCTGCATTGGGTTAATCTAGTTCGGGATAGTCCAAATAAGTCAATGATGGTAGATGTGCTTCGGTCAGAGCGGCTTATATCTTTGGAGTTAATACCTAGAGTTAAGGAGGTAGAAGGAAAAAAAGTGGGGTATATTGGTGCTGGCGTGCAAGAGGTGAGCTGGCCTGATAGTATGATGAGAACTCTGAAGTTTGATCCTGTAACTGCTTTTCTCAAGGGAGTAGAGGGTACGTGGACATTTACGTCTATGACGTTTGGAGCACTCTGGAAAATGGTGGTTGGACTGTTATCAGTAAAAAACTTGAGTGGACCTATTACCATTGCTAAAGTTGCAAGTGCGTCACTGCAATCTGGCTTTGAGAGCTTTCTATATTTTTTGGGAATGCTGAGTGTTAGCTTGGGTGTGCTTAACCTATTGCCGATTCCTGTGCTTGATGGAGGGCATCTTATGTTCTATCTGGTAGAGCTGGTTAGAGGAAAAGCTTTGTCTGAGCGGATCCAGGAGTTGGGTCTTAAAATTGGGATGACCCTGGTAATGTGTGTAATGATGTTGGCTATCTATAATGATTTAGGTAGGTTGTTTTGATCATATACCAGTTACCGAAGGTGTGAGTAAGCGACAATCAAGCGAAGCCATATGAGCATATAAGTAGTAAGGTGTTTTTGGTGAGAGAATGGTCAACAGCCTCACGCTTTTAGGGGGAGTTGAATACACTGGGTAAAGATGAAGACGGAAGAAAATGGGCTCCATGAATCGATTACTGCTATCACTGCTGTTGGGTTCCGTAGTTTATATGTCAGAAGTTCAGGCATTTATTGTTTCTGATATTCTGATTGATGGCCTGCAAAGAGTTTCAACAGGTACGGTATATAATGCTCTGCCTATTGAGGTGGGATCTGATGTTGAACCAAAGGTTATTGCTGATACTGCAAAGGCTCTATTTCAAACTGGATATTTTAAAGATATCAAGATGGCGCGAAATGGCGGAGTACTTATTATCACTGTTGTCGAGAGACCGACTATCAGTGATATTGCTATTGAGGGTAACAAGGCTATAAAGGTTGAAGATTTAAGGAATGGGCTTGGTAAAGCTGGCTTGGCAGAAGGAGAGATCTTTCAGCAGGCAACCTTAGATGCGATCAAGCTAGAGTTGGAGAGGCAGTATGTGGGCCAGGGTCGCTATGGAGTTAATATTTCTGCAGATGTAGAGGCGCAGCCTAAAAATAGGGTGAAGCTGACGATTAATATCAAGGAAGGAAATGTTGCTAAAATTAGCCATATTAACGTGGTGGGGAATTCTGTCTTTTTGTTGCAAGACTTACTGGATCTGTTTGAGCTGAAGGAAAGTCGCTGGTATTCTTTTTTCTCTTCAAGTGATAAATACTCTCGTGAAAAACTATCAGGTGATCTTGAGCGACTACGCTCGCATTATCTTGATAGGGGGTATATTAATTTTAACATTTCTTCTACTCAGGTGGCCATTAGTACTGATAAAGGAAATATTTATATCACGGTTAGTATTGATGAAGGTGCACAGTACAATGTTAGTGACGTTAGTCTTGCAGGAGATTTAATTATTCCTGAAGAAGAGGCAAAGGCATTGTTGCTGGCGAAAACTGGGCAAATTTTTTCTCGGAAAGAGGTAACAGAAACAGAGAAAGCGTTGAGTAGTCGTTTGGGTAATGATGGTTATACTTTTGCGAGTGTGGCGGGAATTCCGAAGACTGATATGGAGAGTAAAACTGTTTCTTTAACTTTTTTTGTTGACCCTGGCAGTCGTGCTTATGTGCGGAGAATTAATTTTACCGGCAACGTTAAAACTGATGATGAAGTGCTGCGTCGAGAGATGAGGCAGCTTGAAGGGGCTTCGGCCAATACTGAAAAAATGGAAATGTCCAAGACCCGTTTAGAGCGGCTGGGTTATTTTCGAGAGGTGAGGATAGAGACAGTACCAGTACCTGGTACAATTGATCAGCTTGATGTTAATTATGCTGTGGAAGAGCAGCCCTCTGGTAGTATTACTGCTAGTGTTGGTTACTCTCAATCTGACGGCTTGCTGTTTGGTGGTTCTATTAGCCAGAGTAATTTTCTTGGAACCGGTAATAAGGTTTCTCTTGGTTTGAATAAAAGTGATATTAGTCAATTATATCATTTTAGTTTTACGGACCCTTATTACACCGTAGATGGTGTTAGTCGTGGCTTTGGTGCGTATTTTCGGAACTCTAACTATAAAGATTCTGATATTTCCAATTATTCAGCGGACTCTTGGGGTACCGATGTTCGTTTTGGCTATCCGTTATCTGAAACTCAATCCATTAATTTCAGTCTAGGGGTTGAGGGAACTAAAATATCAACAGGTACGTATACTTCTACCGTGATTACTGATTATTTAAAAGTAGAGGGTGATAATTTTGTTAATTATAAGGCAAGCCTTAGTTGGTCTGAGTCTGAGCTAAATAAAGGGTTGCTACCGACGCGTGGGTTTTCTCAAAGTGTGTCGTTGCAGGCGGCAGTCCCTGGATCAAGTATTACATTTTATAAATTGATCTATCGGGGCCAGTATTTCCAACCGTTGACTGAGACCTTGACTGCCCGTATTTCTACTCGTTTGGGCTATGGTGGTGCCTATGGTAAGACTACGGATATGCCGTTTTTTGAGAATTTTTATGCCGGTGGTTTTGGCTCTATAAGAGGTTACAAGGATAATACTCTGGGTCCGAAAGCGCAGGAAAATAAGGTTGATGGCGACTGGAATAGTACCGGAGGCAATGCCGTTGCTGAGGGATCTTTGGAGATATTATTTGCTCTACCTTTCATTAAGGATCAGAGATCCTTTCGTACCAGTGTGTTTTTAGACTTTGGTAATGTATTTGATACATCTTGTAATAAGAAGAGCGGTAGTTATGAGTGTGTCAAGCCAAAACTGGATGAAATAAGATATAGTGCTGGTATTGGTGTGACTTGGGTTACACCTCTGGGGCCGTTAACCTTTAGCCTAGCTCAAGCTCTTAATAATAAGGATCGAGATGAAACCCAGATATTTCAGTTCTCATTGGGCGCGCCATTCTAACTGTAGAAGTCAGGTTTGATGATTATCGATTTGTAAAGAATACTTCCGAAGAGAATTGTGTGTCTGTGTCTTTTATTATGATTGTTTTTGTATGGATATATTTCTTTCCATTGAAGGTGTTGATTGACGACAAACGAGCGAAACCTTGTGATCAGGAGAGTATTAGGTGATAATGGATGTGAGTTAGGGTGGCCGGTAGTTCGCCACTGTAATGATGAGCTGATGTAACTAGTTTCATTTGCCATAGAGATAATTATGATTAACTTGGTATGTAAATTGTGAGTTTTGGCTGTTAATATTGCTCAGACTTTTCAAGTTTTTCATATTTATGATAATTTGGTGTCACTTTTGGCGGGACTGTTTTATTGCTTTGTTGGTAAGATGGTATCCATGAATATTAAATAGAATGGGAGACTGAATTTGAAACAAATAAGATTGGTTGTTCTTGAGCTGGCTATGCTGGTTTCATTGTCCTTTGTTGTTGGCCAGTCTCTGGCTAAAGAATCTTCATCAGCCACAAAAGCTAATGAGTTGAAAGGGCTAACGATAAAGATTGCTATTGTTGATTCTGAAAGGGCTGTACTTGAGTCAGATGATGCTAAAAAGTACGCAAATCATTCTGAGAAATTATTTGCTCCTAAAATAACAAAATTAAAAGCTCTAGAAGAAAGCATCCAGAGCATGGATAAACAACTTACAAAAGACAGTCCTGTACTGACCGATGCGCAGAGGGAGGGCCGGCAGTTGGATATTAAACGTAAATATGAGGATCTTCAGTTGCAGGATCGCCAGTTGCGTATGGAAAAATCACGTTCTGATCAGGAAGAGCTTGGCAAAATTAGACCTAAGCTGGATGGAGCTATACACAAAGTTGCTAAGAAAATGGGGTATGATTTGGTACTTGAGAAAGGTGCAGTTCGCTTTATGGAGTCTGAGCTTGATATTACGCGTATGGTTATTCAGAGCATTAATAAGATGAAATAATTAATCAGTATGAGGTTGTTGACTGATATTATCACTTTAATCATCATCTACCACCTCTAGGCTCACGGGGCTTTTGGCTTAGAGCTTCGGGCGTTCATCGTTTACTGATGCTTTCACTGGAAACGGTGTTACCGTGAAGGTGTGTAGGTGACAAGCGAGCAAAGACCCATGATCTTACGAATAGTAGATGGTTGGGGTGAGCGAGAGCGGTTAACATCCCCCGGCCCACTTTCAAGAGTAATGAGTATAGATCTATACGAATAAATAGTTCGAAAGTACATCTGCAATTAAGAAAATAGATGAGTGTCGAGATTGGTTGAAGTTCGGTATTTGATGCACCGTTGGTGCTAACATGAATCCTTTTGGGGGTGTCCATTGATAAGCCTCCGGCTTTCCTGAAATAATTTGACTAATGAAACAAGACTCGTACACATTGGCTGAGCTTGCGGGATTTGCAGGTGCGCGCTTGGTTGGGGATGCGCATAGAGTTATTTCCGGTATCAACACGTTAAAGGATGCTGGTAAAGCAGAGCTTGGGTTTCTTGCTAGCTCAGCTTATGCCCGATACTTGAATACTACTATGGCTGCGGCTGTTATTCTAGCGCCTGATAGAGTGGCGGAATTCTGTGGTAATATGCTGGTACTTGATAACCCCTATCTTGGCTATGCCAAAGTATCCCATCTGTTTAACCTTGATAAGGGCTTAACGGCTGGAGTTCATCCTAGTGCTGTAGTTAGCCCTGATGTTGAGATCCCCTCGGATGTGGAAATAGGGCCAAATGCTGTCATTGAAGTAGGAGTTGTTATTGGTGCGGGCGTGCGGATCGGTGCTGGGGTTGTTATTGGTCATGATTCTGTTATTGGGAAAGATACGCATTTATCACGAAATGTAACTATATGCCATGGAATTGCTATTGGTGAACGGGTGATAATTCATCCTGGGGCGGTGATAGGGAGTGATGGTTTTGGTAATGCCAGAGATAATGGCAAGTGGTGTAAAATTGCACAGATAGGAGGTGTTATTATTGGTAATGATGTTGAGGTTGGTTCTTGTACTTGTATTGATAGAGGCGCGTTAGGGAATACTGTTATATGTGATGGGGTTAGACTAGATAACTTAATTCAGATAGGCCATAATGTCGTCATTGGTAAGAATACCGCTATTGCTGCTGCTGTTGGTATTTCAGGAAGTACTCGTATAGGAGAAAACTGTACTATAGGAGGTAAGGCTGGTTTTGTTGGTCATATTAATATCGTGGATAATGTTCATGTTGGTGGTATGGCCATGGTGACGCGTTCAATTTCACGTCCTGGAGCTTATTCTTCTGGAACAGGTTTAATGGAAGTTAGGGAGTGGCGAAGGAGTGCGGTTCGTTTTAGGCAATTGGATGATTTAGCCAAGCGTATTAAAAGGCTTGAAAAACAGTAACTATTAGTTTGTGGTGTTGTATGTCATTTATAAAAAGGCTGATTATCCAGTCTTTTTTTCTGTATAAGTCTGTGATTTGAATTGGTAATCTATGATCAAAATTGAGGGGATAAAAAAAATATTGCCACACCGCTACCCATTTCTGTTGGTGGATAGGGTAACAGTTGTAGATTTAGAGAGCAATGTTATTGAGTGTGTTAAAAATGTATCAGTAAATGAGCCTTTTTTTGCGGGCCATTTTCCTGGGCATGCCATTATGCCAGGGGTGATGATTATTGAAGCTATGGCTCAAGCGGCAGGTATATTGGGTTTTTATATGGTAGAGTGTGAACCAGATGATGATTCTATTTATTATTTCGCCGGTGCTGACGGAGTTCGCTTTAAGCATATTGTTGTGCCAGGGGATCAGATAATTATGAAAATAAAATACATAACAAGAAAACGAAATATTTGGAAGTTTTCTTGTGAAGCTTTTGTTGAAAAAAGAATTGTCTGTTGTGCCGAAATCACTTGTGCAAGAACGGAGCTTAAGATTTGAATGATTTTTGCCTTAAACATAATACGACAACAGGAGTTCATTCTACGGCGATCATTAATCCTGGTGCACGATTGGCTGATGATGTACAAGTTGGCCCATGGACGCTAATTGGTGAGGGCGTGGAAATTGGAGCAGGTACGATTATTCACTCGCATGTTGTTATCAAAGGGCCTACTAGTATAGGTAGAAATAATCGTATTTTTCAATTTGCTTGCGTAGGGGAAGATTGCCAGGATAAAAAATATAATGGAGAGCGCACTCGTCTAGAAATAGGCGATAATAACATTATCAGAGAGGGTTGCACTATTCATCGTGGAACAGCTCAAGATGAAGGAACAACTTACGTTGGTAATAATAATTTGCTTATGGCTTACGTTCATGTTGCGCATGACTGTGTTGTTGGTGATAGCTGTGTGTTGGCAAATAACACAATATTAGGAGGACACGTTACCATTGGTGATGGTGTAATACTGGGTGGTTGTAGTGGCATTCATCAGTTTGCTGTTATAGGTGCTTATAGTATGGCTGCCGGTCACTCTGCTATTTTTAAGGATATCCCAGCATTTGTTATGGTTGGTGGTAATCCGGCAAAAGCTCATGGCATGAACTTTGAGGGTATGCGTAGGAGTGGGTATAGCAAGGAGCTGATTCAGTCGTTAAAGCAGGGGTATAAAATAATATATCGTCAGGGGTTGCGAACGGCTGAGGCTATAGAGAAGCTTGAGTTGATGGAAGAAAGTGTTGAGCTGCAGTTGTTAATTGATTCTCTGAAAGCATCCACTAGAGGGATTACCCGTTAACCCATGAGTAACTCTTTAGCTAAATTAAAGCGTCCTTTGAAAATTGCGATGGTTGCCGGCGAGGCCTCAGGTGATTTTTTGGGAGCTGGTCTTGTCAAAGAAATTAAACGTCATCACCCTGATGCTTATTGTTACGGTATAGGTGGTTCCCTGATGCAGGACGAGGGATTTGAAAGTTTATTTCCCTTGGATAGACTGTCGGTTATGGGGTTTGTGGCAGTTCTCGGTCGTTTAAAAGAATTGATAAGTATTAGACGTATATTGAAAAAGCGCTTTTTAAATGACCGGCCTGATGTTTTTATCGGTATTGATGCCCCTGATTTCAATCTTGGGCTTGAATTACATCTTAAAAGTGCTGGTATAGCAACAGTTCACTATGTAAGCCCTCAAGTTTGGGCTTGGCGCGAAGGAAGGTTGAAAAAGATAAAGCGTTCAGTAGATCATATGCTGGCTTTGTTACCTTTTGAGGCAGATTATTATAGAGGTCATGGTGTTGATGTTACTTTTGTTGGTCATCCCTTGGCTGATAAAGTGGCTCTTACTCCGGATAAAAATGCTGCTCGTTTATGCTTAGGAATTACTGGGTCAGATTCTATTATCGCTATATTACCTGGTAGTAGGAAGGCTGAGATTGCTAAGCTCGGTAAAATATTTCTTGCTACTGCTAGTCTTCTGAGTAAATCAATTCCTAATGTTAAGTTTATTATACCCTGTGTTAATGATAAGCGGAAACATCAGTTGATTGAGTTGTTGAAAGGTTTTAGCGATCTTGATTTGACTCTTTATGATGGGAAAGTCTCTGAGGTTATGGCTGCTTCTGATGCGATGCTGATTACATCTGGTACTGCAACCCTAGAAGCTGCATTGCATAAAAGGCCTTTTGTTGTTAGTTATCGTGCGGGTAGTTTGACCTTCGCTATCGTGAAGAAAATGGTAAAAGTTAAATATATTGCTCTCCCAAATCTACTTGCGGGCAAAGAGCTGGTGCCAGAACTGCTGCAGCAGGATGCAACACCGGAAAAGTTGTGTGCAGCGATGTTAAAATCTATTCGGGATAAAGAGTACCAAGCAGAGCTTGAACAGGCCTTTATGAAAATGCATCTTGAGCTGAAACGCAATGCTAGTGAGTTGGCATACGGAGTTATTAAATCAGTTATTAAAGCAAGGAGGCAGGAGCATGCGACAACGCTCACTTGACTCACTTATTTTTAAGGTTGATTCTCGGGCTGCTATTGTTGCTGGTGTTGATGAAGTGGGTCGAGGACCGTTGTGTGGTCCTGTGATCGCAGCAGCGGTCATTCTTGACGAAAAGCAGCCTATTGAGGGTTTGAGAGACTCTAAAAAACTTTCTGAAAAAAAACGTGAGTTGTTTTTTGAGGAAATTAAATCGAAAAGCCGAGCGTGGTGTCTTGGTCGTGCTGAGGTTGAAGAGATTGATCAGCTGAATATTCTCCAAGCAAGCATGTTGGCAATGCGGCGGGCAGTACTTGGTTTATCAATTATGCCTGATCTTGCTCTTATTGACGGTAACTGCTGCCCGGAATTACCTTGTCGTGCTGAAGATATTATCAAGGGTGATAGTAAGGTATTGGAAATTGCCGCTGCCTCTATCTTAGCCAAGGTTGCGAGAGACAGGGAAATGCAGATACTTGATTGCCAGAATCCTGGTTATGGTATTGCTGGTCATAAGGGTTACCCAACCAAAGCACATCTTGAAGCGTTAAAAAAGCTTGGGCCAACAGCTATATATCGACGATCTTTCAAGCCAGTTAGTGTTCTTTTGGATGATTGACTTAGGATTATTATAGAAAGCCAAGAATGAGTATTTCAAGCTGGTGAACATGCAGGTTGTTTAAATCATGTTTGATCTTGAATCATTATTATTGCAAACCGCACTGGATTGACTCTAACTAAAGCTGCTGTATCTGTTACAATAAACTCCCCCCTCAACATATAATCCATACATATCATGTCTGTACGCTTTATTCATCTTAGGCTTCATACGGAATTTTCTCTGAGCGATGGTTTGGTTCGGATTAAACCATTAATGAAGGCGATTACGGATGCGGGTATGCCTGCGGTAGCCGTAACAGATCAATCTAACTTGTGTTCTCTGATTAAATTTTACACTGCAGCAATGGGGGCAGGTATAAAACCCATTTGTGGTATTGATCTTTGGGTGACTCGTACTGATGCTGATTCTGCACCGGTGAGGCTGGTTTTATTGTGTATGAATGAAACTGGTTATAGAAACCTTACTGAGTTAATTTCTCGAGCATTTTTGGAAAGTCAGCACCACGGTAAAGCTATTGCTAAGTTGGAGTGGGTAAAAGAGAAATCTGACGGTTTGATAGCCCTTTCAGGTGGGCGTGAAGGAGATGTGGGTCAAGCTTTGTTAGCAGGTAATAAAGCGGCTGCTAGGGAGTACCTGAGTGACTGGATGGAGACTTTCTCTGATCGTTTTTATGTGGAGTTGCAACGAACAGGGCGGGCTAATGATGAAGAGTATCTTCATGAAGCGGTTGTTCTTGCTGAAGAATGTAGCTGCCCAGTGGTTGCCACCAATGATGTAATGTTTATATCTAGAGGTGATTTTGAGGCCCATGAAGCTAGGTTTTGTATTGGTGAAGGCGCAGCATTGGACGACCCTCGCCGTAAACGTAGTTATTCTGAGGAGCAGTATTTAAAATCAGAAGAAGAAATGATCGATCTTTTTTCTGATATCCCTGAAGCTATCGAAAATACGGTGGAAATTGCTCGTCGCTGCAGTATTGAAGTACGTTTAGGGGAGTGTTTTCTACCGGACTTTCCTGTTCCTGAAGGAAAAACTATGGAACAGTTTTTCCGTGAATTTTCTCATGAAGGTCTGACCTGTAGGCTAAAAGCAATTCTTAGCAGCGATGATCTAGAGTACGCTACAAAAGAAAAGACTTATCGAGATCGCCTAGATTTTGAGCTTGATGTTATTTTAAAGATGGGGTTTCCGGGATATTTTCTGATAGTTATGGACTTTATCCAGTGGTCAAAAAAAAATGGCATCCCAGTTGGCCCAGGACGAGGGTCTGGTGCTGGTTCGTTAGTGGCCTATGCCCAAAAAATAACAGACATTGATCCTATTAAATACGATCTTTTGTTTGAGCGATTTTTGAATCCTGAGCGGGTATCCATGCCTGACTTTGACGTGGATTTTTGTATGGAAGGCCGTGATCGGGTTATAGAATATGTAGCGGAAACCTATGGCCGGAATGCAGTATCTCAGATTATTACTTTTGGTACTATGGCTGCAAAAGCGGTGATTCGTGATGTGGCCAGAGTGCAAGGAAAGTCTTATGGTCTAGCAGATAGACTTTCGAAGATGATTCCCTTTGACATAGGAATGACTCTTACCAAGGCTTGCGAACAGGAAGAAGGAATTCGTGATTTTCTTAAGCAAGATGAAGACGCTGCAGAAATATGGGAGATGGCTCTCAAGCTGGAGGGTGTAATCCGTAATGTTGGCAAGCATGCTGGTGGAGTAGTTATTGCACCTACTAAATTGACGGACTTTGCTCCTCTTTATTGTGATGATCAGGGTAAAGGGGTGATCACCCAGTATGATAAGAATGATGTAGAGTTAGCAGGGCTGGTAAAGTTTGACTTTCTTGGTTTACGAACACTGACTATTATTGATTGGGCGCTGAAGATGATAAATCCTCGGCTAAAGCAAGAAGGGAAAGAGCCTATTGATATTGAAGGCATTGATCTAGTAGATCAGCCTTCATTTGCTTTGTTGCAAAAGGGGGAGACAACTGCCGTTTTTCAGCTTGAATCACGAGGAATGAAAGATCTTATTAGTAGACTGCAGCCAGATTGTTTTGAAGATATTATTGCATTGGTTGCGCTATTTCGTCCAGGCCCTTTGCAGTCAGGAATGGTAGATAACTTTATTAACCGTAAACACGGGCGTGAGATAGTTTCTTATCCTGATCCTCACTACCAACATGAATGGTTGAAACCTATTCTTGAGCCGACCTATGGCATTATTTTGTATCAGGAGCAAGTCATGCAGATTGCTCAGGTGCTTGCTGGTTATACGTTAGGTGGTGCTGATATGCTGCGCCGGGCAATGGGTAAGAAAAAACCTGAAGAAATGGCCAAGCAGCGAGCTGTTTTTGAAGAGGGAGCAACTAAAAGTGGTGTGGATGCTGAGCTATCTATGAAAATATTTGATCTGGTGGAGAAGTTTGCCGGTTATGGTTTTAATAAATCTCACTCAGCTGCTTATGCTTTGGTTTCATACCAGACCTTATGGTTAAAGACTCATTATCCTGCTGAATTTATGGCTGCGGTTATGAGTTCGGATATGCAGAATACAGATAAGGTCGTGACCTTTATTGAAGAAAGTAGAAATATAGGATTAATGGTTCTGTCTCCCAATGTTAATAGTGGGGAGTATATGTTCGCTGTTAATGACGAAGGGAATATTGTTTATGGTCTTGGTGCGGTTAAAGGGGTAGGGGAAAGTCCTATTGAGGCGATTGTTGAGGCTAGGAGTAAGGGAGGAGCGTTTCTTGATCTGTTTGATTTCTGTGAGCGTGTAGATTTAAAGAGGGTTAATAAAAGAGCTATTGAGGCACTGATTCGTTGCGGTGCATTAGACTTACTGGTTCCATCGAAGAAAGGGATAGGAGATCCTAGTTATAATCGTGCAATTCTTGAGGCTAGCAAGGATGAGGCTGTAAAAGCGGCGGAGCAGGCTGCTAGGAGTATTAGCTCTGGCCATGTGGATCTTTTTGGTGAGTTGGCTAATGCTGGCAAGCAAGATGTGTATGATAAATATTTAAATGTTCAGCCTTGGTCTGACAAAATACGCCTATTAGGTGAGAAAGAGACTCTTGGACTTTATTTGACTGGTCATCCAATTGATGAGTATGAAGGAGAAATAAAACATTTTATCCGTAATCGAATAAAAGACTTACAGCCTGCTCGCGGGGATAGTCAGAATATAGTTGGATTAGTTGTGGACTTACGCTTCATGAAGAATAAGCGTGGGGATAAAATGGCATTTATGACTCTGGATGACAGAACGGGGCGAATAGAGGTTGCTGTTTTTGCTGGTGTTTTTGTTGAGTTCCAAGAACTGATTCAAAAAGATTCAGTATTATGTGTAGAGGGTGAAATTAGTAACGATGACTATTCAGGAGGAATTAAGGTTCGTGCTAAGAAAATAATGAAGCTGGAAGATGCCCGTGGTCATTATGCAATAAGACTAGCGCTGCAATTGTCGGCTGAGCAAATAAATAAAGAGCTTTCTATCAGGTTGGCGGAAATACTGGGTGAGCATTCGGGGCAGTTGCCTGTTCAGGTTAGATATTGCTGCGAAGATGCTGCCGCTAGTATTGCTCTTGGGGATCAGTGGCAGGTTAATCCTAGAGATGAATTGGTCTTGAGTTTGCGTAAATTGCTTGGAAGCGAAGCCGCAAGTGTTGAGTATTCATAGGTGGTGTTGTTTAAGGTAGTTGTCGCTTTTCTGATGCATCTTTGTTTTTCAATTCATTATACTCAAAATTATCTTTTTCAGTATTTTTGATATAAACAGATAATGCAGCAAAACAGTTTAAGAATGCTCCCCTCTTCAATGGTAACGGGTATATAACCGTTACCATTGAAGGGGGGCATTCAACAACCGCATACCCTCAAGGGTAATGGGTGTATTTCACAGGATATTACAAGCTCTCTTCAATATGGTTTTGGCTGGTGGTCTTTGTGGGAAACATGTTGTCCCCCAGTCAATTGTTAGTCCATTTCTTTCTGCTTTTAGCAGAGTTGTGAGTAGTCTCCCAGGAAATGACGGGGAATAATAAAACTTAAAATCAGCGAATAGATTTGTTGTTATATCCGATACAGACATGCTGCTATCTATTTCATGTTTAAAAAACATATGGCTTATGTTAAAAAAAGTATAGTGTTCAGATATATCTAATTTGTCTTGTAAATATTGGATGTCATCCTCTAATATGCTTTTTTTGTACCGTAGTTCCATATAAAAAGGACTGTTTTCTTGACGTTTATTTATTCTGACCTGGTCAATCGTTTTTGTTTCTAGGCACAGTAACGCATTCTTTAGTTGTTCTACATGTATATGCTCTGGATAATGCATAAGTTTTGTGCAAAAGAGCGCAACATTATCGCTATTGCTTTTATTCATTAATGATATTAGAAACTCTAATTCGGCATATTTTGTATCTGATTCTACCTCAAAATGGCTATATGTATAATTTTTATTTATCGGTTTTAGGCCTATTTTATTAGCAAGCTCGTTATGATTTTCTAAAGTTCTGGAGATGATTTGGCATACGTTATCATTTACTTTCGCATTCGCTATATTAGGATGCTTTGTGAAAAATTCATCCATAGGAGCATTGTTAGAAGTATAATTGCTATGTGGCGAATGCAAGCTGGTATATTTGCTCAGGTCTTCATCTGGAAGTAATATAATTGCCACGTTCTGCCAATTTACCAAGCAATTACCACTATGCTCTGATTCTAGCAATAGATTAATTATTTCATGGCCACCTTTTTCATTTTTAAACTCTTGTAGCATTTCTGCTCCTATCCATTTAGTATCATGCTTTCGATGAATCACGAAAGAGCGCATCATCTCATCGCTTATATGCAATACTGAAGGTGGAATGTTGTATATATTTACTAACACAGATAAACCTACGAGATGTGACGCTGACCACTCTATATTGTCATTTCTTTCAAATAATAGTTTAATATAATGATTTTCTCTACATCTAATGGATTTTAGGGATTCGCCGACTTGTGAATCACTTGGATTTCTTAATGCTTCAGCTGTCTTTGAAAGGTCTCTATTTTCTAAAGAATGGGATGGCGGGTTTAGGTTATATGGTTTTTTTTTACGTTTGCGTGTTTTTTTTTTATGGGTAGCAGGGCATACCGTGTTTATTTCATTGCGTGGTCGTAGAAAATCATGAAAAAAATAATCGGATAATATTCTAGATTTTGCAGGAGATGAGATAGAATTTGTATCACGTTGCAATAGATTTATAGTATTAGGGTCTTGGTTTTTTTTGAAATTATGCTGTTCTTTCAAAAAGCTTAAAGTTACTTCAGGGCTATCTTTCTCAGCATTCAATTCAGATGCTTTCCACTGCCAATGGGATGCCATAGGAATAAAGCCGCATCCAGATATTGCAATATTCATTTCTCCGCTACTATGAAATTGCAACGGAAATTCCCAAACCTCGAACTCTACTAAGTCAGTTGATGTAAAAACTGAGTTACTCTTCTTGGGGTTATCGCAAAGTATATGATCACTCCTGTCATCAAATAAAGCTTTCAATTTAGATATAATACAATCGACATTAGTACTGCAGGCTATAGAAAGCATGAATCGTGCTGAAGAATTTAGTGGCTTTTGCCAGCGTAATTTTGCAGAGTTTAACTCAATGCGACACTCATTGTTTATATTGTTTGTATTGTTTGTTATTGTCCCAGGAATAGAGTTATCTGGAACTTCACCATCGAACATAGAGCTTATGTTTGAACTAATATAGACACAATCTCCTAGAGTGTATCTATAGGTGTAAAGATCTCGTTCATTATGGGTGGCATTTATGGTTAACACATCAATAGCCAAGCATGGAAAGCTTAGCTTGTACATGCAAAGTAATACGACAAGTTTCATGCATTTTAGATACTTCATATTTTCTACCTTATAACACTAAGACAATTACTTTCACGAAGAATAAATTATATACATTATGCCAGTTAGCGGTGTGACTCCAAGTCTGTTTTTTGCTGTGGGGGCAGGGTGATTTTGACATAAACAGACAATGCAGGAAAACAGTTTGAAAATCAAGCACTTTTAATGTGGTGGTTATAGGTTTGTGTATTTTAAAAGGCAAAATATACTGCGCCTCGGTTTTACCAGATGGGCTATCTGATAGCTGTTCCTGCATAATCGTTTTCAATAGGCGTTGTTTGGTGCATGACGAACGATGAATCTTACGCTATGGTGCCTTTTGCTCTAAGCAGTGCTTGACCAGTCATCGTTGCTAATGTTTTTTATCGCTTTTTATCTGTCACCAGTATATCTCTATCTGCTCTAATTAATTGAATATATTACCTTGCAAGCCTTACTCTGTCTTTGGTTTAGTGTTTATCTTGAATTTAAAGTAAAGAATTTAGTCTATATTGATAAGATGTTAATTTATAAAGGGTTAGGTGTGAAAAAAGTTAGAATATATTTTTGACGCTAGCAATCTTTCTAAGTGGTACGAATATAGTAGAATTGGATGACTTAGATGTAGGTGAGCAGGGTTCAGAGTTTCTTAGTATCAAGTTTGAAGTGCGACAAAAATAGTTATTCATAAAAGCATTCCTCCAGTGTTTTATAAGCTAACCGCTTCCTTGGTTTTGTATTTAATTTGGCCGCGATGATATTACATCGTCGCTGAGTTAGCCCTGCCATTGATGCTCCCTTAACTAAGTATTGTCTGATCAAACCATGGGTATTTTTATTCGTACCACGTTCCCATGAGTGATGTGGGTTGGCAAAGTAATAAGGGCAATTAGTCACTTCTTCAGCTTTCTTGTATTGGTGAAGCTCGGTGCCGTTATCTGATGTAATGGTTTTAAATTGCTCAGGCATTTCACTCATTAATTTTACCGTTGGCCTGTTGGTTGACTTGGTCATTCTATCGTTTAACTGGCCTATCAATGTGTAACCAGTTTTTCGCTCAACCAGTGTGACTACGCAGTGTTTATACCCAAAGCATTTCAAATTGCTACTAGGCAGCAAGTAAGCGAAGCCCCGTGAGCCTACGAGTAGTAGGTGATCTGGGTGAGCGAACGCAGCCAACAACGTAGCAACTTGAAAGGCGACTGGTATATATTGCGCTTATTGGCAATCCTGCCTCGACTATCATAAGCCTTGTAGCGTTTACGTCTTCGCTTTTGAGCACAACGCAAGTGCTTCCATAGCAAGCCGCATTTCTTTTTATCACGCCAAATATATCGATAAATAGCTTCATGGCTAAAGCAACGTACACCTATCCGTTTTAAGTAACCCGTAATCTGTTCAGGGCTCCATTGTTTATGCAAGAGTTCCTAATGATCACGTAATCCTTTTCTGTAAAATGTTGGTTTCTCCTTGAACGTAGACGTCGAGCTCTTGTCCTTTGCTGTGCCCTGATGGGTCGATATGAGCCTTCCTTATGCCAACAAGTATTACGTTGAAATTCTCGATATATGGTACTTCGGTGTTTTCCGATAGCTGTGGCAATGTCCGTAAAACTTAATCCTTGCCATTTTAGCGCGACTACCATATATCTATCACCCTCGGTAAGCTGTTGGTACTTCATAGGTTTTTACTTCGTGATTGGAGCAAAAAGCTAAGGGTATCGCAGTTCATCGTTTTTATTAAATTGGGTGTCGCACTTAATATATGAATTCGGCTTTGATAAGAGTAAGCTGGAGGTGCTACTATCGCAACTTAATGGTGATGCTCGCGACAATCTTTTTTTCGTCTAGGTATTGTGGATCTTTATAATATTTCAATGACTTGTATGCACGAAATTATTTCATAGAATTGTATCTGGTTAAACGTAGGTTATTTTTCCACTCTTTTTTAATTGGCAGTAGTCTCAATTAAAAAGGGGTGCTGTGACGCTCAGTGAAGAACAACTCAGGGATTGGGTTGATCAGTTTGCGAATATTAATCAGAGAGTTGACGAGCTAATTACTCTTAAAATCAAGGATTTCAAATTGTTTTTATTACCGTGCAGATACCCCTCACCATTGAAGGTGTGGGTAGGCGCAAATGAACGAAGCTCCATGATTCTACGAGTAGTAGGTTATTGGGTGAGGGAGAGTAGTCAACAACCCCGCTTATTCAAATGGTAACTGGTATAGATCATGGTGTCTGAAGTGTTTAATAATCTCTCTATTGTTTTGGTTAATCCATCTCATCCAGGAAATATCGGTGCTGCTGCGCGTGCAATGAAAACCATGGGTCTAAGTAAGCTTTGTTTAGTTGAACCAGATGACTTTCCTTCTGATGTTGCTAAAGCACTTGCTTCAGGTGCGGATGATATTCTTGAGCAGGCTGTGGTGGTTTCAACACTTGGAGAGGCTGTTGCTGGGTGTCAGTTTGTTGTGGGTACTAGTGCGAGGGTGCGGGGTGTTTCTTTACAGTTGGTAGACCCACGTGGTTGCGCGGATACGATGCTAAAAGAGCTGTCTTGTGGTTCAGTTGCTCTTGTTTTTGGCAGGGAAGACAGGGGGTTAACTAATGAGGAGTTATATCATTGTCATTTACAAGTACATATTCCAGTAAATCAAGAGTTTAGCTCGTTAAATCTTGGTGCTGCTGTTCAGGTGTTGTGTTATGAGTTAAGAATGGCTTGGTTATTAAAGTCTGAGGCTGCTGTGTTACCGAAAGCTCGAAGTCATGAGTTGGCTACTATGGGTGATATGGAGCGGTTTTACCAGCATTTATATGAAGTGTTACAGAGTATTGGCTTTTTGGAACACAGCAGTCATGAGAAAATCATGGCCAAGCTTAGACGGCTTTATGGCCGCATTCGCCTTGATATGGTTGAATTGGCGATACTCCGAGGTATTCTTTCAGAAACTCAGAGGTGTTTAGAAAAATAGTCATGAATAGGGTTTCTTATAATATTTTGTTTGAATGTTACTCGCTACCAAGTCATGAAAGTCATGAGAATATTAAATCTAAAAAACAAGCAGAGAATAGCTTACAAGTTAACTACGAAGCGTAAACATGGCGATGTTGTGGAGTTAATTTATTGAATCAAAAATTTAACCATTTGAGGAAAGATCAAATTTGGGCTGGTGATATAACTTGAGACCTTTGCATGATAACGCCATTTGACGCCCGTTATTAATGAGTTACATTTTTTGACGATAAAAAGGTCAAAAATGACGCCATAGGGGCGAATTCTTTACGAATTGCGTCTTATTACCCCACCTTTTCATTTTTTAGGCACGGCTTGCCTGCTGTAACGATAACCCTCGCTTGATGTTGTGCGCAACACACATCATCTCAAATCGCGTACGGTTCCGATCAAGACCCAGATAACGTGCTTTCGCCATCTCGTAGTGTTGCTTCAAAACACCAAAGACGCGCTCAACGGTACATCGCACTCCCGAATGTAGCTGATTAAATTTTTTCGCATTTTCTCGCATTTTTTCGCATTTTCTCGCATTTTCTCGCATTTAAGTAAGCCTGTTACGTGCAAAATAACGAATACAAAAGCCCGAAGTTACTCCATACATCCAATGCTCTGCCTGCTATTTACCTAACTGATAAAATCAGCCAGAATAAAGTCATCTAGCGCTAAAAACTACTCTCTATAATTACAGCGCTCTAATCAAAAACTCAGTACTTAAGGGCGTTACTATTTATGGCCAAGAAGCCAACCGCAAAAGCTAAACCCAAAACCACCACTAATTTCGAGGAATCCCTCTGGGACAGCGCCAACAAGCTGCGCGGCTCGGTAGAGTCCTCCGAATACAAGCACATCGTGCTGAGCTTAATCTTCCTCAAGTTCATCAGCGACAAGTTTGAGGCGCACCGCCAAGCCTTAATCGACGATGGTAAAGAGCAATTCATCGATACCGTGCCCTTTTACACTCAAAGCAATATCTTCTATCTAGCCGAAGAAGCCCGCTGGGCCACCGTCATCAAGCAAAGCAAGCAAGACGACATTGCCCTGCGTATCGACACCGCCTTACACACCATCGAAAAAACCAACAAATCGCTGGCCGGTGCCTTGCCCGACAACTACTTCTCACGCCTTGACTTACCCAGTAGTAAATTGGCCGCCTTGCTCGACACCATCAACAATATCGACACCCTCGCCAACGAATGCGACATGAGCGAAGAAGACCTCGTAGGCCGCGTGTACGAATACTTCCTCGGTAAGTTTGCAGCCTCAGAGGGTAAAGGTGGGGGCGAGTTCTATACGCCCAAATCCGTGGTGGCACTACTGGCCGAAATGCTAGAGCCCTACAAAGGCAAAATTTACGACCCCTGCTGCGGCTCCGGCGGTATGTTTGTACAGTCCATCAAGTTTGTGAAAAGCCACAACGGCAACCAAAAAGACATCTCCATCTACGGCCAAGAGCTCACCAGCACCACCTACAAGCTGGCAAAAATGAACCTCGCCATTCGCGGCATTAGTGGCAACTTGGGCGACGTTGCCGCCGACACCTTCTTTAAAGATCAGCACCCCGATTTAAAAGCCGATTACATCTTAGCCAACCCACCGTTTAACCTTAAACAGTGGCGCGAAGAGAACGAACTCACCGACGACCCTCGCTGGGGCGGCTACACCGTACCACCCACCGGCAACGCCAACTACGCGTGGATATTGCACATGCTCAGTAAGCTCAGCGAGAGCGGCACTGCCGGCTTTGTACTGGCCAACGGCTCCATGAGCACCAGCACCAGCGGCGAAGGTAAAATACGCCAAGAGCTTATCGACAACGATCATGTGGAATGTATGATCGCGCTGCCGGGCCAGCTGTTTTACACCACGCCAATTCCCGTCTGCCTGTGGTTCCTTACCAAAAACAAAGGTGCGGATAAAACGCAGAGGCTACAGAGAGCGCAAAGGCGAAACCCTGTTTATCGATGCCCGCCAAATGGGCACCATGACCAGCCGCATTCATAAAGAACTCACCACCGATGATCTTGCCAAAATCGCCGGTACCTACCACGCATGGCGGGGTGAAGTCACAGGACAGCAGTGGCAAGCTTGAGCAATACGAAGACGTTGCCGGTTACAGTAAATCAGCCTCACTAGACGACATCAAAGCCAACGACTATGTGCTGACACCTGGGCGCTATGTGGGCGCTGCCGAATTAGAAGATGATGGCATTCCCTTTGAAGAAAAAATGAAAGAACTCAGCCAAACCCTTTACGGACAGATGAAAGAAGCCCAAGCATTAGATAACAGCCATTCGCCAGAACTTGGAGGTGTTGGGTTATGGGGAGTGAGTGGTCAAACATTAAGCTTGTAGCAATCCTATAAAAAGCTAAGCATTTAAATCTAAGAGAAAGTTACTCTGAAACATGGCTTTTAGTCGTCAGAGAAGTAATTATTCGATAAGCATAGATTGGTTAATGCGTTTACGTTGATCTACTTGATAAAAGTTCGAAAACGTAAACAGCAAAGGGGAGACTTAACGATATAGTAGCTCTGTTGGCTCGTGGCCCAAAAGTAGTTGGACAATCGTGTTTATAACTTGCAGGAATATTCTTAAGATCCATAACTTCAGGCTATAAAGTCGACTGAGTTTGATAGGTATATTGGTTAATTAATCGAAAAGATAAGTTTCAGACTAATACTTTAAAGCTCAGTGCATGCCATCGGCTCGCTTACGAAAAGTTATATGATGCTCTAGAACTTTCAATTCCAGAGTTAGCTGAGCAAAGCTATTGCTAAAATATTGCTCTCTTGACAACAAAATCCAACTAAACCGCCAAACCAACCAAACCCTAGAGCAAATGGCGCAAGCCTTGTTCAAAAGCTGGTTTGTGGATTTCGACCCCGTAATCGACAACGCCTTAGCCGCAGGCAACCCCATCCCCCCAGAGCTAGAGCAAAGAGCACAGCAGCGAGCACAACAACAAACGCAGGCAGGAGCCAGCAAAGCACCAAAAGCAAACGCCGAAGCTCACAGCGCAGCACTACCACAACATCTACGCGACCTTTTCCCCAGTGAGTTTGAGCACACCGAAGCGCTGGGCTGGGTGCCGAAGGGGTGGTCGGTTAAAGCTGTATCAGACGCACTTGAAGTAAATCCAAGGATAAAACTCCCCAAAGGTAGTATTGCGAAATTTGCAGACATGAAAGAACTACCTACTTCCGGTTACTGTGTTAATAAAGTCATTCAAAAAGATTACTCTGGAGGGGCAAAATTTGAACGCGGAGATGTTCTTCTAGCTCGGATAACACCATGTTTGGAAAATGGTAAAACTGCGATTGTAGATTTTTTAGGCGAAGAGGAGGTTGGATTCGGGTCAACTGAATTTATAGTCTTGAGAGGTAACGGTTTAATAGGCACCTCTTATGTCGCGTGTTTAGCGAGAGATGACATATTTAGAGCTCACTGTATGCAAGCAATGGTAGGCTCATCTGGTAGACAGCGTGTTCAGAATGCATGTTTTGAAGATTATTATTTAGCGATTCCTGACAGTCCTAGAATCTTTAAGTTATTTAATTCCAGCACAAACCCTAGCTTTGAGAAGATGACTGCGAATCAGGCTCAATCAATGGTATTATCCAAACTCCGCGACACCCTGCTCCCCAAGCTCATCTCCGGCGAGCTGCGATTACCCGTCGTCGAAACAGATACGCAATCACTCATTCACGAAGCCATCGCTTAACCGCCGTTAAAAAGGATTTTTGATGAAATTTACCGAAGCCCAATTAGAAAGCGCCATCATCCAACTGCTGGGGGAGCAAGGCTACCCGCATCTGCTTGGTGAGGACATTGAGCGCGGCCCTTCGGACGTTTTAATCAAAGACGATCTACGCACCTACTTAAGCAAGCAATACGCCAGAGATGGCATTACCGTTAATGAGATCAACGGCATTATTCACCAGCTAGAAATGCTCTCGGCCAGTGATTTGTATGACAGCAACAAAACCTTTTGCAAATGGCTGAGTGATGGCTTTGTGCTTAAACGAGAGCCTTCAGCGGATAAAGAGCAGCCAAGTAAAAAAGATATTTATATTCACCTGATTGATTACAGCGATTTAAGCCGGGTTCATCACAGCGTGGAATCCGAAGTGCTGTATGAGCAACGCGAACCCAGCGCGCAATATAATGTAGAAAATAATATTTATAAAATCGTCAATCAGCTCAGTATTGAATGCGTTTCTGACAGTGATGTGGAGCATCGTATCCCCGATGGAATCTTGTACATAAACGGCTTGCCGTTAGTGTTATTTGAATTTAAAAGCGTTATCCGTAAAAAGGCCACCATTTTTGAGGCCTATGTACAAATCTGTACCCGCTACCGTCGTGATATTCCCCAGTTGTTTGTTTATAACGCTTTATGCGTAATTAGCGATGGGGTGAATAATAAGATGGGCAGCGTGTTTGCCCCTTATGAATTTTATTATGGCTGGGGCAAGATTACCGGCAACGAGACAGCCAGCAAAGATGGCCTAGACTCACTAACCACCATGCTGCAAGGCTTGTTCGATAAGCGCCGACTGCGCGAGGTGTTGTGCCACTTTATTTACTTCCCAGATAAAAGCAATAAAGAAGAAAAAATTGTGTGCCGTTATCCGCAGTATTATGCGGCTACCAAGCTCTACCAAAATATTAAAGCGCACCAAAAAATACCCGATGACCAAGGCGGCTTTAATGGCGACGACTCTTTAAGAGACGGAAAGGGCGGCACCTATTTTGGGGCCACAGGTTGCGGCAAGAGCTTTACCATGCAATTTCTCGTGCGGCTGTTGATGAAGAGCGTGGACTTTGAAAGCCCCACCATTGTGCTCATTACCGACCGTACCGATTTAGATGATCAGCTCTCTAAGCAATTCACCAACGCCAAAACCTATATTGGTGATCAGATTGTTGAAACCGTCACCTCCCGTGATGATCTGCGCGCTAAGTTACAAGGCCGCCAAAGTGGCGGGGTATTTTTAACCACCATCCACAAATTTACCGAAGATGCCCAACTGCTCACCGATCGCTGCAACGTGATTTGTATATCCGATGAAGCTCATCGCAGCCAAATCAATCTCGATCAAAAAATCACGGTCATTACCGAGGGTAAAAACAAAGGCGTTAAAAAAACCTACGGCTTTGCCAAATACCTTCACGACTCTTTGCCCAATGCTACCTACGTCGGCTTTACCGGCACGCCCATTGATGCCACCTTGGATGTGTTCGGCCCCAAGGTCGACAGCTACACCATGAGCGAGTCGGTAAAAGATGAAATTACCGTACGTATTGTTTATGAAGGCCGTGCGGCAAAAGTGCTGTTAGATAACGAAAAACTAAAAGAAGTTGAAGCCTATTACGCTCAATGTGCCGACGATGGCGCTAACGAATATCAGATTGAAGACAGCAAAAAAGCCATGGCCAGTATGAGCGCTATTCTCGGTGACCCTGACCGCATTAAAGCGCTGGCTAAAGACTTTGTAGTCCATTACGACAAGCGCGTTTCAGAAGGTTCTACTGTGGCTGGTAAAGCCATGTTTGTGAGTAGCTCACGAAAAATCGCCTACCAGTTTTATCAAGAACTAGAAGACTTGCGTCCACAGTGGTTTGAGGTATTGGCTTATGCCGAAGGTGAGCAACTTACCGACAAAGAGCGCAAAGACTTAAAACCGTCTGAGCGCGTACGCATGGTAATGACCCGCAACAAAGATGATGAAAAAGGGCTGTGGGATAAACTAGGCAGCAAAGATGACCGCAAAGAATTAGATCGTCAATTTAAAGAAGCTAAGTCTAATTTTAAAATCGCCATTGTGGTAGATATGTGGCTTACCGGCTTTGATGTGCCATTTCTCGATACCATGTATATCGACAAACCGGTATCGCAGCACAACTTGATTCAAACCATCTCGCGGGTAAATCGCAAGTATGAAGGTAAGAGCAAAGGTTTGGTGGTGGATTACATCGGCATTAAAACCAGCATGAATAAAGCACTCAAACAATTTGGTGGTGGTAATAACGAAAACTTTGAAGACATTGCCGCCTCTATTGTTGAAGTGCGCAACAACCTAGACTTATTGAGCAAAGCCTTTTACCACTTCGACAGCAGCGGCTATTTCAGTGGTGATGCCATCAGTCAATTAAACTGCCTGAATGAAGCTGGCGAATACGCTATGCAAACCGATAAAACCCAGCAGCGCTTTATGGGTATTACCAAGCGCCTAAAAGCGGCCTACGATATTTGCTGTGGTAATGAAGCACTCACCAAAGACGAGCGCGACCACATCCATTTCTATATGGCTATTCGCTCCATTATCCACAAACTCACCAAAGGCAATACCCCCGACACCGCACAAATGAACGCAAAAGTGCGCGAGATGATTGCGGAAGCTATTAAGAGCGATGGCGTAGAGGAGATTTTCAAACTCGGCGATGAAGATGACGCAGTGAAGGCGCTATAGATATTTTTGACGAAGATTACCTCGCTAAAATCGACAAGATAAAACTGCCCAATACCAAGATTCAGCTATTAAAAAAGCTCTTAGAAAAAGCCATTGGCGAAGTGTCGAAAACCAACAAGGTGCAAGGCGTAAACTTTACCAAAAAGCTTAAAGCCCTAGTAGATAAGTACAACGAACGCAAAGAAGGCGACGTGCTAGATAGTAGCGTATTAACGGATATTGCCAATGAGTTTGTTGACTTGTGCGGTGAACTTAAAGCAGAGGCCAATTCCTTTGCCGACATGGGTATCGATTACGAAGAAAAAGCCTTCTACGATATTTTGAAAGCGCTTTCTGTGAAATACGATTTTGAATATCCAGATGACAAGATGATCGAGCTAGCAAAAAAAGCTAAACATGAAGTTGATAGTGTGGCGACCTTCCCGGATTGGAGCAAGCGAGCCAGTATCAAAGCAGAGTTACAGGTTAAATTGATTCTATTGCTGGCTGAATATGGTTATCCGCCAGTGGCTAATGATGATGCTTATAAAGAGATATTGGAGCAGGCGGAGAATTTTAAGAAGAATCGAGTCGTTTGAGGTCTTCTCTATGGATTACTCGGATATTTATATCTCTAGAGACCTTTGCATGATAACGCCATTTGACGCCCATTATTAATGAGTTACATTTTTTGACGATAAAAAGGTCAAAAATGACGCCATAGGGGCGAATTCTTTACGAATTGCGTCTTATTACCCCACCTTTTCATTTTTTAGGCACAGCTTGCCTGCTGTATCGGTACCAGCTTTGCAGCAGCAGCGCTTTAAACATCATTAGTGGAGGCCAAGCCTTCTCGCCACGCGCTTTGGAATGAATTTGTGACAGCCGCTGCGCTAACCGTGACCAATCAATAAGTTCGTACACGGCATCCAGCTCTTTGACTGCATCGTGCTCGATAAGCATGGCATCGGCCAAGCTACGTTGTGTAAGATTTTTCTAGGCCATTGTAGTTCTAGTGGTTTCCGCGTTTTGCTTTCAATCTATTATTTCAGATTATCAACATGGTTTCCCTGTGTTTCGTGCAAAGGTCTCCTTTAATGATTACGGATATGAGAGATGGTAGAAATAATTGTTGACCACTTTGATCGGGTATCCCATACTCTTTGCTGATGATGCTCAGGAGGTTGTTTTTGTAAATGGCGCGGAGTGTCATTTCTTACTATGAATTAGCTGGCTAGAAGGTGCCGGTGATTATCATGGGCGTCGGTGAATAAAGATAAAATTAAGGCTTGTTTGTGAAGTGGAGGAGTAGGCATGCGATTAACCACAAAGGGGCGTTATGCTGTAACTGCTATGTTAGATATGGCTTTTCATTTTGAACAGGATCCTATTGGATTGGCTGATATTTCTTATAGACAGGGAATCTCTCTATCCTATCTTGAAAAGCTTTTTTCTCAACTCAGGCGTCATGAACTAGTTTTAAGTGTAAGAGGGCCTAGGGGAGGCTATTTGCTGAGCCGTGATTGTAGTGATATTTTCGTTGCTGATGTTATTGATGCGGTTAATGAGTCTGTTGACGCTACTCGCTGTGGTGGGGGCGGTGATTGCCAGAAAGGCATGACTTGTCTAACTCATCATTTATGGAGTGATTTGGGGCACCAGATTTATGCGTTTTTGAGTGGGATTAGCTTGGCAGATCTGATGTCAAGATCAGATGTACGCAGTATTGCTTGTCGGCAGGATCAGTTATGGTTAACCGAAGGGCTTGTCGGTAAAAGTGGGCCAGATACTATTTTGTAGGCTGGATTAATAAAGCGCAGAGTGCTTGGAGAAGTATCTGATGAAGCTACCTATTTATCTTGATTACTCGGCTACCACTCCTGTGGATTCTAGAGTTGCAGAAAAAATGAGCCAATGCCTAATTGCTGAAGGTGCTGGAGGTAGTTTTGGCAACTCGGCTTCGCGTTCTCATGGGTTTGGATGGAAGGCAGAAGAAGCTATTGAAAATGCTCGTCGTCAGATAGCCGATCTGATCCATGCCGATCCGCGGGAAATTGTTTGGACATCGGGAGCTACTGAGTCAAACAACTTAGCTATTAAAGGTGCTGCGCATTTTTATAAGAAAAAAGGTAAGCATATTGTTACTTCCCGTATTGAGCATAAGGCGGTTCTTGATACTTGTCGTCAGCTTGAAAGAGAAGGTTATGAGGTCACTTACTTAGACCCAGATGAGGGAGGTATCATCCAGCCTGAATCGGTGGCTAAGGCGTTACGGGATGATACTATCTTGATTAGCCTGATGCATGTTAACAACGAGATTGGTGTTATTAATAATATCGAAGCTGTTGGTGCAATTGCTCGTGCTCGAAAAATAGTCTTTCATGTTGACGGGGCTCAAAGTGTTGGTAAATTGCCTTTGGATATGGAGTCGATGAATGTTGACTTGTTATCAGTCTCTGGGCATAAAATGTATGGCCCTAAAGGTATTGGGGTTCTTTATGTTCGTCGTAAACCAAGGGTACGTATTGAAGCTCAAATTCACGGTGGTGGACATGAAAGAGGTATGCGTTCAGGAACTCTGCCGACCCATCAGATTATCGGTATAGGGGAAGCATGTCGCATAGCTTCTGAAGAGATAGGTTCCGAAAGTAAGAGGTTAGGGTTGTTAGCGCAGCGGTTTCTTGATCATTTTTCTAATCTGGAAGAAGTTCATGTTAATGGCAGTCTTGAGCACCGTGTTTCTGGCAATTTGAATATCAGCTTTGCTTTCGTTGAAGGGGAGTCTTTGATTATGGCCTTAAAAGATTTGGCTGTGTCATCTGGGTCAGCTTGTGCCTCTGCTAGCTTGGAGCCTTCTTATGTTTTACGTGCGCTGGGTTTAAGTGATGAGTTAGCTCATAGTTCTTTGCGTTTTAGTTTTGGTCGCTTTACGACTTTAGAAGAAGTGGACTATGCAGCAGAACAAGTCATCAATGCAGTGAATAAACTGCGGGAGTTGTCTCCTTTGTGGGACATGTATAAAGATGGTGTCGATCTGGCAAAAGTCCAGTGGGCTGCACATTGAAAGGTAGATCCGAGAGGAGCTTAAATGGCTTACAGCGATAAGGTGATAGATCATTACGAAAATCCTCGTAATGTAGGAAAGCTTGATCAGGATTCTCTTTCGGTAGGTACGGGTATGGTTGGTGCTCCCGCATGTGGTGATGTTATGCGCTTGCAGATTAGGGTGAGTGATGGTGGAGTTATTGAAGACGCCTGTTTTAAAACCTATGGTTGCGGTTCTGCTATTGCATCAAGCTCATTAACTACTGAGTGGATGAAAGGTAAAACTTTGGAGGAGGCTAGCTTTATTCGCAACACGGATATTGCTGAGGAGCTTGCTTTGCCACCGGTTAAAATTCACTGTTCTGTGCTTGCGGAGGATGCTATTAAAGCAGCCATAAAAGATTATCGCAGTAAGCAGATTGGCAGATAACCTAGACCCTAAGAAAATATCTAAGTAAAGAGGGTAGCAAAAAAGTCAGAGCTCCTGTCTCTTCAGAATAGGTGGTTATACTCGTTACCATTGAAGGTGTGAGTGGTTAATAATTTCATGCCTTCAAGGGGGTAACGAGGTGATGAATTTTTAGTTGTTGGAGTGGGTGATGGCAATTACCATGACAGAGGCAGCAGCCAAGCATATTAAAAAACAGCTTTCTGAAAGAGGAAAGGGCTTAGGTATTCGTTTGGGAGTGAGGACGTCGGGTTGCTCTGGAATGGGGTATGTTCTTGAGTTTGCTGATGAGCAAATGGAGGAGGACATAGTCTTTTGCCACGATGAAGGTGCGAAGATCTTAGTGGATTCTAAAAGTCTGGTGTATATGGATGGAACTGAGCTAGATTTCGTTAAAGAAGGTTTAAACGAAGGATTTCAGTTTAATAACCCCAACGTTGCCAGCGAGTGCGGTTGCGGTGAAAGCTTCAATATCTGACTTCTATACCCGTTACCATTGAGGGTGGTGGTAGTCAGCAATATCATACCTTCAAGGCAAGTGTGTATAGAGTTTGTGTTTTGTTTATGTCCTAGTTTTTAATGGTAAGTTGGTTGCGGATAGCCAGAATGATTCCAATAGGTATGAGTATAGAGTGGATATCACACTAAATTATTTTGAACTTTTTCAATTGCCTGAGTCGTGTGAGTTAAGCTCTGGTCAGTTGACGCTAAGATACAGAGAGCTTCAGAAGGTTGTTCATCCTGACCGCTTTGCTTGTGAATCCGATCGACAGCAGAAGTTGGCTGTGCAATATGCAGCTTATGTTAATGAGGCATACTCAGTACTTAAATCACCCTTGAGCCGTTATATTTATATGCTCCAGCTGGCAGGGCGTCATGTTGGTGTAGAGCAGAATACGGTGGAGGACCCGGATTTTTTAATGGAGCAAATGGCTCTGCTAGAGTCGGTGGATGAGCTTTCGCAGCATTCTAATTCTGAGGTTGAGTTGAAAAACTTGATGGATCAGGTGGCTGCCTCGATGGCAGAGCTTTCTTGTGAATTTAATCAGTTATGGCGGCAGGGTGGCACCGAAGATTTGAATCAGGCTGAGGTGATTGTGTGTAAAATGCAGTTTATTGACAAAGTGGCGAAAAAACTAAAGCAGTTAGAATCTTAGCTATTTGATTAGAATTCTCAGACTAATTTTTCCGGAAGAAAGCCATATATCCGTTCCCATTGAAGGTGAGAGTAGTCAGCAATCCTGTATCCTCAAGGGAGGTGGGTATGGCTCGGTGACAAGAGCGGTTAATTTTAAATGTACAGGAAACTAATTGGTTGGTTAATTGGTTGCATCGATCGATGAGTATCTAAGTGAGATGAATATGCCGGGGTTGCTAGTGAACTTGTATTTGATAAACACGAGGTAGAAATGGCGTTGCTGCAGATTTCCGAACCAAGACATAGTCTTGAGCCACGTCGGCAAAAAAGAGCTATAGGCATTGATCTTGGAACGACAAATTCTCTTGTTGCCTCTGTCTGCTCGGGGTCGGCAATTACTCTTGAAGATGAGCAAGGTGAGCATATTTTACCTTCTGCTGTTTGGTATGGGGGAAAAGAGCGCCATGTAGGTCGCTCTGCCCTTGAGCAAGTCAGTTGTGATCCCCTTAATACAATTATGTCTGTCAAGCGATTGATGGGTAGAGGCGTTGAAGATCTTAAAGTGATGGGTGGTATTATGCCTTATCATTTTTCTAATTCATCAAGTTCAATGCCACTTATTGAAACCAGTAATGGTTCTGTGAGTCCGGTAGAAGTGTCTTCAGAAATCCTTAAAGTATTAGTTGCTAGAGCGGAAAAGTCTTTGGATGGGTTGCTTGATGGTGCTGTTATTACGGTTCCTGCATATTTTGATGATGCTCAGAGACAGGCTACCAAAGATGCAGCCAAGCTTGCTGGTATTAATGTTTACCGTTTGTTAAATGAGCCGACAGCCGCTGCAATAGCTTATGCTTTAGATGCTAATGTTGATGATAGTGATGGTGTTATAGCTGTCTATGACTTTGGTGGTGGCACTTTTGACGTTTCTATTCTGAGTTTGGAAAAAGGAGTATTCCAGGTATTGGCCACAGGGGGGGATACGGCCTTGGGCGGGGATGATTTAGATAGGCTATTGGCCGAGTGGATTCTTGAACAGGTGGGATTTGTAAAGGAACGCTTGAGTAATGAGGTATTGCGTGAAGTAATGACGCTAGCTTGTTGTGCTAAGGAGTCTCTGACAAACAGTGAAAGTGTTGATATCACGTTTAGGCAATGGTCTGGTAAAGTTTCCAGAGAGCAGTTCAACAGTATTATTGATCCGCTGGTGGATCGAACCATTCGTGTTTTTCGAGGCGTTTTACGTGATGCTGAGATGAAAGCCTCTGATATTTTGGAGGTGATAATGGTCGGTGGTTCAACCCGTATACCTAGGGTAAGGGCGCAGGTTGAGTCCTTCGCCGGTCGCCAGCCGTTAATGACTATAGATCCTGATAGGGTGGTGGCTATTGGTGCAGCATTACAAGCTGATGTTCTTGCGGGTAACCTGCTGGATGATGATATGTTGTTGTTGGATGTTATTCCATTATCTCTTGGTTTGGAAACCATGGGTGGGTTGATGGAAAAAATAATCCATAGGAATACTACTATACCGTTTAATAGGGCTCAAGAGTTCACTTCTGCAAGGGATGGGCAAACAGCAATAAAAATACATGTCTTTCAGGGTGAAAGAGAGCTGGTTAGGGATAATAGGTCTCTTGCCCAGTTTGAGCTAAAAGGCATTCCTCCATTACCAGCTGGTGTTGCGAAAATCAGGGTTGACTTTCAAGTGGATGCGGATGGTTTATTAAATGTTACGGCAAAAGAATTGTCAACTGGTGTTGCTAGTAGCGTGCAAGTCAAACCTTCTTACGGTCTCGGCGATGATGATATTTCTAGGATGATAAAAGAGTCTTATGCGCATGCTGAAGATGACCGAGATAGTAGGTGCTTGAAAGAGCAGGAAGTTGAAATCGCCCGGATGATTGATGCGTTAGTGGCTGCTTTGGATAAAGATGGTCAAGAGTTGCTTTCGGTAGGGGAGAGGCAGTCGTTAAGGGATGACGTTAAACGGTTGCGTATAGCAAAAAGTTCAGGTAGTGCTAGTGTGATAATGGCTGAAGTTGAGCGTGTAAACGGGAGGAGCGAAGAATTTGCCGCTCGCCGTATGAATCAGGGTATTCGACAGGCCCTTTCAGGACAAAGAATTGATGATTTTGAGGATTCATGATATGACTCGGATAGTATTTCTTCCCCATGAAGACATTTGCCCTGAAGGGGCTGTTTTTGATGTTGAGCCTGGAGTAACTGTTTGTGATGCTGCGCTAAAAAATGGCATTGAGATCGAGCATGCTTGTGAAAAAGCCTGTGCCTGCACCACATGTCATGTGATTGTGCGTGAAGGATTTGAGGGTTTGAATGCTGCTGATGAGTTGGAAGAGGATTTGTTGGACAAAGCTTGGGGGCTGGAGCCTGAGTCTCGTCTAAGCTGCCAAACAGTGGTAAGTAATGAAGACCTTGTGGTAGAGATTCCTAGATATACACTCAATCAGGTATCAGAGCGTCACTGATGGCTATACCTGTTACCATTGAAAGTGGAGTGGTGAAATCCAAGAGTAATGGGTGTATATTCATGGCTTTTGTTAGCGTTCGCATCACAGTAGATTAGTACCCTGCAGCTTCGTGGATTCGCTCACTTGTTGCCGCGTAGTAACTCCAAATCTTTTTGGTGTAGGTGATTCGGGGAAATAATGATGAGTTTAAAATGGGCTGATGTGCAAGACATAGCAATTGAGCTAACGGTAAGCTTTCCAGAGAAGAATCCTCAATTTATTAATTTTGTTGATTTACGTAACTGGGTATTGGCTTTGGATGAGTTTGATGATGATCCTAGTCATTGTGGTGAAAAAATTCTTGAAGCTATTCAAATGGCTTGGATAGAAGAAGCTGAGTAATGGAGTTTCAGTGTATGTTTATATTTATTTTCTTTGAAGGTGCGAGTTTGAGAGTCGTCGGCAATCTCACACTTTGACGTAGATGGGTATGAAGCCTTCAATGATAACTGGCATAGTGTTTTACTGAGTGGCGAATAGATTGTTCAAGGATAATATTTTGCCGATTGCTGGTGTTATACTAATCAAGCTATTTGTTCAAGAGCGATGGTATGTATCCCTACCCATAAAAGATGTGAGGTTGTTGACTGTTCTCAATCACCTATTGCTCGTAAGCTCATGGGACTTCGCTCATACATATTTTCAATGATAGTTGGTCTATAGGTTTCAGAGCTTACGGCTTATTTAAGATAAAAGCGGAGATTTAAATGGTTGTTGAACGTACATTGTCGATTATCAAGCCTGATGGCGTGGCTAAAAATGTAATTGGCGAAATTATTAATAGATTCGAAAAATCAGGTTTGAGGATTGTTGGCTCTCGTATGCTGCATCTTTCTAAAGAGCAGGCTGAGGGTTTTTATGCGGAGCATCGGGAGCGTCCTTTCTTTGGCGCTTTGGTTGACTTTATGATTTCTGGCCCGGTGGTGGTGTCTGTGCTTGAGGGAGAAAATGCTATTTTAAAGAACAGGGAGCTGATGGGGGCGACTAATCCAAAGGAAGCGGAGGAGGGCACTATACGGGCTGACTTTGCTACAACTATTGATGAAAACGTTGTTCATGGCTCTGACTCTTTAGCTTCTGCTGAGAGAGAGGTGGCTTATTTTTTTGAATCATCTGTCATTTATTCTAGAACACGGTAGTTAATTGATCGTCAGAGACTATTGATGTGTCTGGCGATTTAGAGACATGAATATATACATTTACCTAGAGGGTGTGAGATTGTTGACGGCTCTCACTTACCCTAATCCTAGTATTTATAGGCTCATGGGGCTTCGCTTGTTTGTCGCCTACACACATCCAATGGAAATTGGTATAACATGTCAGAAAAAGCGGTGATAGCTAAAACTAACTTGCTTGGGTTATCTAGGGCAAAAATGGAGGCTTTTTTTCTTGGTGTTGGTGAAAAAGAGTTCCGTGCACGGCAGGTTTTGAAGTGGGTTCATCATAATGGTGTTGACTCCTTTGATAAAATGAGCAACATCAGTAAAGGGTTGCGCGATCGTTTGAATGTTATCGCTGAAATCACTGGGCCTAAGGTGGTTAGTAGTAATGTGTCAGAAGATGGTACCTGTAAGTGGGTCATTTGTGTTGAAGGCGGTAGTTATGTAGAAACAGTTTACATTCCTGAGGGTAGGCGTGGTACTCTTTGCGTATCCTCTCAGGCTGGCTGTTCCCTTGATTGTAGTTTTTGTTCTACGGGCAAGCAGGGGTTTAGCTCTGATCTGACGGTTGCAGAAATTATCGGACAGGTATGGATTGCTGCTAAACACTTTGACAACATTCCTGATAAGAAAGGGCGTGCTATCACTAATGTGGTTATGATGGGAATGGGTGAGCCTCTACTTAATTTTGATAACGTTGTTGATGCCATGAATCTGATGATGGATGATCTTGGCTATGGTTTATCCAAGCGGAGGGTAACATTGAGTACATCTGGTGTTGTGCCAGCATTAAGGAGGCTTGGTTCAGTGTCTGATGTATCCCTTGCTATTTCTCTTCATGCACCAAATAACGCTCTGCGGAATCAGTTAGTTCCTATCAATAAAAAATACCCATTGGAAGAATTGCTTGATGCGGCGGTTGAGTATATGTCTGGAGTCTCTGATAAGGGTCGCGTTGTTACTATTGAATACGTGCTGTTAGCGGGTGTGAACGATCAGCAAGAGCATGCTCGGCAAATGGTAGTTTTATTGAAAGATGTGCCTTGTAAAATTAATTTAATTCCTTTTAACCCTTTTCCTTATTCTGGCTATGAGCGCCCAGGTGGTAATGCGGTTAGGCGTTTTCAAGAATCGTTACAGAAATCTGGGTTTAATGTTACTGTTCGTAAGACCCGTGGAGATGATATTGATGCAGCGTGTGGTCAGCTGGTAGGGCGAGTTAATGATATAACGAAAAGAAGTGCGCGACATATTGCGGTTAGGCAGCTGGGAGCAGATATAAAGATACCGAGCAAGAGTGCGGTGCTGGTATAATAATATAAAAAGGAGGACTCTATGGTTTTGAATTGGAGGATATTGATTGTATCTATAGTAATATTTTTGATCGGATGCAGCAGCTCTATACATTACTCTGAAGGAAAGGATAAGGCTGTAGATAATTATATTAGGTTGGCGCAAGGATATATTCAGGAAGGTTATATAGATAAAGCACTTAAACCACTTAACAGAGCATTGGTAATCACTCCTCGCTCTTCTAAGGTTTATGGCATGTTGGCGCTGGTTTACCAGCTTGAGGGTGAAGATAAGCAAGCAGAGATTTCTTTTAAAAAGGCTCTTTCCTATGACTCTGATGCTTCTGATGTGCAAAATAATTACGGTGCTTTTCTCTTTTACCTAAAGCGCTTTGATGAGGCTTATAGGTCTTTTTCAAATGCTGCCCATAATCTTTCTTATGAAAAGCGCAGTCGAGCTTTCGAAAATATGGGTATTGTTGCGCAGAAGCAGGGTAGGGAAGATAAGGCAAAAGAACACTTTAAAAAAGCTCTAAGACTGGACGGTAACTTGGCCATAGCAAGCCTTGAACTTTCTTCTATCTTGCAAGATCAGGGTGAATACAGTTTGGCTTGGTCACATTATTTAGTGTTTGTAAAACAGTCGAATCAAAGCTCCAGAAGTTTATTGTTAGGAATTCAGCTTGCCCGTGAAAATGATGACAGGAGTGCTGCTGCTAGCTATGCTCTTCAGTTGAAGCGGATGCATCCAGAGTCTAAGGAATATTTAGAATATCGGAGTCAGACCAGAGAATGACTGAAAGAGGGTGTGATAAAGACCGTGAGGCGGGAATTGGTCAAACTCCGTGGGAGATTTTGGCTGCTGCCAGAATAAAGAAAGGGTTATCTGTAAAAGATATTGCCCTTTGTTTGAGAATTACGGATGGCTATGTTGTGGCTTTAGAGGAAGGTCAGTTTGAAAAGCTTCCTGCGTTGGCGTTTGTTCGAGGATACGTTAGGAGTTATGCGAAAATAATGGAGCTGGATGGTGATCAGCTAGCTAAAAGTTTCAATTCTTGCTTGAAAGTAGAAGAAAGTCAGAAGTTTTTGTTGAAAGGGTCTAATGGATTGGCGCTTGATCGAGGCCATTCCTCATTGTTAGTGCGGTATTTCGTCATGCTGGGCTTATTGGCTCTTATTGTTTTAGGTTGTTATTTCTGGTGGCATAAAAATAACGATGTATCCATTGCTGATGATGCTAAGGTTTCGGTAAACCTTGAGTCATCAGAAGGAATGGCTCTTGATCATGCTTCGCGTGGGGATCAAAATAGTGACAATGTCTCTGATAATGTCTCTGATAATGTCTCTGATAATGTCTCTGATAATGTCTCTAGTGAAGATCTTTTGGAGTATCAAAAAGTAATAGATGCAAAAGCAGTGGCAGTTGACAGAGTTTACAGAGTTGACAGAGTTGACAGAGTTGACAGAGTTGACAGAGTTGACAGAGTTGACAGAGTTGACAGAGTTGACAGAGTTGACAGAGTTGACAGGGTTGACAGAGTTGACAGAGTTGACAGAGTTGACAGGGTTGACAGGGTTGACAGGGTTGACAGAGTTGACAGAGTTGACGCTGAGGTGATGGTCTTAGCGCAGGAAGAGGAGGCAAGTCTTTATATTTCGTTTAATGAAGACTGCTGGGTTGAGCTGTATGATATGAATGATCGGGTACTACTTGTTAGTTTAAAGAAAGCTGGTTCTGAGCTGGATATAGTGGTGCCATCTTCTGTTCGCTTGCGACTAGGCAATGCTCCTGGCGTCGGTGAACTCAAGTTTGCGGGTGAAAACGTGGGCATGCCAAAAGGCAGTAAAAGAGTTGCGAGCTTTATGCTTAAAGGGCCTGCGTAAAGTTAAGAAACTTGCTAATAAGTTTCCACGTTATGCATTAATCTAGTCTTTCTACAGGCTATGATAGGAAGCTTGGAATAAAAGCTTCTCTTTGCAGGTATTGGTATCCATGCCAGTTCCAATTTAAGGAGTGAGGTTGTTGACTATTCTTGATATAGGGCTGAAGTTACGATTAACACGGCCTTTTATTTTTCAAGCGTGATAGTTCAGCATGCGTGCATCTGTGTTTTTAATTGTATGGTAGCTAGTATACAGGAATATAAGGTTTTGTATCCTGCTATATGATGCTGTCTTAATGCGACGCAGGCAGTGGAGGTATGTGTATTTTATATGATAAAAAGTGCAGATAAAAGATAGCTCTTCCCTTTGGAGAAGAGCCATAATAGCTGTTAGTTTTAGCTCCTTCTAGTTAACGTCTTCTAAAAATTTTAAAGCAGTGTGAACGTCTTGCTCGTTCTTATGATCCAAATCTAGACAATGTATTTTGTAAATTACAGGGGGAAATTGGTGTAAGGAAGTTGTTTTTTTGATAAGATTTCTTGCATCGACAATGCGATATCTGCCAGCCGTTGCAAAATCATCTGTTCCAACTATATGTTGATTGGGAGCCATTGCACCGTCTGTAGCGATATCGTCATCATCAGCATAATTATTATGATCACAGTAATTTCCATGATCATATCCAGTACAGTAGCTAAATAAAGCCTTGTTGGCTTGCATAGGGCACCAATTAGTCTGCACGCAGGCTGCGTGAGTAATGGCCAAGTAGTTACTACGATTATTAAACAGATTTTCTCCTATCACTTCGTTGCAGGAGGAGTCTACAGTAGCAGAATAGGGTAGTATAGTAAATGGATGTCGTTGGCCGTTTGTTGTCTTAGCGCAAATAACGCAATGTTGGTATCTTATGGCATCATACTCGAATTGTTGCTCTGGTTCGGTGATATAAAAAGTTCGTGATACGTCATTCTCAGCTTCTGGCGTTGTATTATCTCGAGTTTTCAAATTAGTTGTTGTGTGTGTAGATCCTAAAATGAAGTTTTTTACTTCGTTATTGAGGTTATCTTCCCTAATGCTCTGATTTTTCATAATGCGCATAGCGACCCGATCCTCCAGGTTTATGTGTACAGTGAACTTGGCATTTGGGTGCTGATCATTGCATTTAGCAAATATAACTATTGTTTGTATATAAGTTCTTCTTTTTAAAGAATCTTCCTGGTTATGCCAGAGATCTGCTGGATCGCAACTTACTTTTTCAAAGAAAAAATCAAGTTCTCCTTTCTCTTGTTCATTTTCTTGATCTACTAATTTGGCTTGTGTATAAACGAGCGGGAAAGTGTATTTGTCATCAGGGCTATGCACAGATAGTCGATATAAAGGGTATTCATTGTCTTCTTCAGCGAAGTTTGTTGTATATGATCTTACGTAATCTTTCGGTTCGGTACATGCCGTTCCTGTATTTTTTCGGTTTTTTTTATGTGATGATGGGTCAGATTTTCCATGTTTATTTTTGCCTTTAGTACCTAACTTTTTTTGGTCTTTTCCATTTGGTGGTCTTGAGCTGCGAGTCGATGTAAATGTAGTTCTTGTATATGAGTTCGGGTTTGCATTTCTATTTCTGCATCCAATGTTGAGGACAGTGATGTCGTCAGTCACTGACTCGAGTGTAGCAGGGTGTTTTGTTTTATGGTGCTTATTGTTATTTCTTCTCTCATTGTCGTTTGAGTATGTTACAATCTGTTGAACAAGTTCATTAGTGGCGGTATTGGTATTTTCATCTGTTTTGACCACTGTTGGAGCCGGATGTAAGGAGGTTGAATGCTCATTAGTATCCTTTTCAGTGTATGATGGAGGGGGAATATTTGGGTAGTGTTGTTCCGTCAATGTCTGGTAATGTGTTGGAGGTGGAACGGATAATACGCAGTGTTGTGGCTCTGGGTATTGTGGTAACTGCTGTATGGGTTGTGGTTGGTAAGTGGTTGGGAGGCCTTGCTTATAGCAGTCTTGGTTTTCTTCTGTATGCTTTTCCTCTATAGGTGGGGCGCTTGCGACTGTAAGAGGATCTAAGCACTCTTCTTTTATGCACGTAACAAAAGTCTGTAATGCTTTAGTTTGCATGCATGCCGTGAATGTTTTAAACATTATATCGCAAGCTTCCTCTTCTTTTTTTTGTAGTAATTTCAAGAAAAAATTAATCGTAGCTATGTGTTTCTTGGAGTTAATAATGGGTTGGAAGGAGCATTTGATGGGGTTAGAGCAGGTATTAGTGCTGTATGTGTAGGAGGTTATAGTCTTTGTATTAAGCTTGGGGCATGCTAAAGACTTTGAGAGCATGGGGTATATAACATCTTTTGTAATTTGCTCTTCTTTAGGTAGGTTTTTATCGTAAATTTTAGTACATAACTTGCTTAAGAACTCTAGTAATTGTGCTCCGTGATCATTTTCACTATGGCTGTTATTTATGTTTTTTAAGTATAGATATATGTTTTTGCAATTTTCCGTGGTTATTACCTCAGGCTTGGCAAGCGTTTTCCCATTTATAAAAACGCAAAATATAATAAATAAGATATATCTGCTAGTATTTTTTCTTAAAATTTTGTCTATATTATACATGAAAAACACCTCAAAAAGATAGAATGAATTCGCAGGAAATGTATATTACACTAATTATCGTTCAATATATACTTATAGCTGTTTCTATTGAAGGTTCTGGTAGTAGTTAAACGAGAGAAGACTTGTAATTTTACGAGTAGGTGATGGGGTGAGTGAGAGCGAGCAATAGGCCTATCTTTTTAAGGGTGGAATGAGGGGCAAGGCAAAAAAGCTGTATACAAGCACTGAGTCAACTGTACATCGATGTTCCAAGCAATAAGGCTGGAAACAAGGTCAGCAGAGGATAGCTAGGGCCACCGGTGTTAGAGGCGTAGATTGAGGATAATAACTTCTCAATCTATGACTATTTCAGCAGCGCTTTTGTATCATCCAGGCTACGAGGAATTGAATGGTTTAGGTCGCTGGCTGAAACGAAGAGTTTGGACTGTGTTGTGAAGGATTTTTGCATGCCGATATTTTACCAGAATATAATCGTCTTTGTTGAGTTATGCTGAGGTCTCACTCCAATAATAAAGCGTGTCGCTAGGTGCTAGTAAATAGTGCTAGGAAGTTATCAGGATTTTGATTGTCAACGGTCACTCTTGTAAGCTTACGCTGGCGTAAGCTGGTTTTATGAAAGATGCAGCAATATTTATATCCGGGCGGTTTGAGTATTCAGAAGCTGTCGTTAATTATACTGGCCAGTAAAGTTATAATTTCTGGTAAAATTTCGTCGAGACGTGATTTGTTTTTGTCATAATAACTTCGTAGTTGCAGTTTATTTATTCTTTCTTGCGTGTTTTTTATGGACTTCTGTTGACGTATAATTTGGTTCATAGTTGGAGTGTAAAACGGAAGATGGTGTATCTTTATTTTTAGTTTTAGGTTCTATCTACCCGCTTCTTTTGGTGATGTTAGCAGGGCTATCAAAAAATATATGAATAACTTCAGTTGATGCATAAGCATCCTGATTTTTTAGAAAAATATTATAATGTGTTAATTCTTCTTCGTAAGTTTATGGTGCTGCGCTCATTTGTCGCATACTTACACTTTCAATGATAGGGTAGATGCTACAGGGAGGTAGTTTCTCGCTACTCAAATATAAATAAAAAAAGTCCTAGCGCAGTAGGCTAGGACTTGCTTGTATACTCCAAAAGTGGAGGTGTGCTACAGCATGTTACTTGATGCTTTATCTTGATCTTGATCTTGATCTTTATCTTTGTCCTTGTCTTTATAGCTATCTTCTTCGGTAGCATTTTCGGCTAGATTTATAGCTTGAAGTGTGGATGTACTGTTTTTCTTGTCATCAGATTCAGAGCTCTTGTCGTCATCATCCTTTTCTGACCCTTTGTCTTGATCGCATGCGATAGTAGTTGAGGTTATAATGTCATCCTGTGTCTGATGAGTAGTAGTTGATGCAAACGTATTAATGGTGATTGCCACTAATGGAATTGTCATTAATAATTTGATCAAGGTTTTACAAGTATTTTTAGCTTTCATAAAATAATTCTCACTTTATTGTGTATGTAGGAAAAGAATTTCTCGTTACATAGTATTGACCATATAGTTACTATTTGGTTCTCGATATTTACGTTATTTTTTAGGTAGAAACTACGTTAATATAAAAAAGCCATATATATCAATAGTTAACCATAGTATATTATTTGGTTATTAAAATTATTTTTTAGCAAAATAATTAGTTTTATGGGGAAGTTATCATTCCAGGTGGCTGTTTAATCAGGTAGAATGATCGATTTTATCAAATATGTGAGTGTAGAGCTATGTTTGAGATTAGTCCCATTAAGGAGCGCATCAAAGACCTGAGTGCACGTACTGATGTGCTTAGGAGGTATCTTTGACTATGAGCAAAAAAGTGAACGCTTGCAGGAAGTAGAGCGTGAGCTTGAAGATTCTGAAGTCTGGAATAATCCGAAGACAGCTCAAATGCTTGGTCGGGAACGTTCTCAGTTAGAGATAATTGTTCAGACCATTGATGAGCTGACCCAAGGGGTTAAAGATGCGGATGAATTGCTAGGGATGTCTGTAGAAGAAGTGGATGAGGACGGTGTTCAGGCGGTTATTGTTGAGCTGGATGACCTGTCCGAAAAACTGGCTGTCTTGGAGTTCAGTCGGATGTTTTCCGGAGAAATGGATGCTAACGGAGCTTTTCTTGATATTCAGGCTGGTTCCGGAGGTACAGAGGCCCAGGATTGGGCAAGCATGATGTTACGCATGTATTTGCGTTGGGGTGATGCCCATGGTTTTAAAGCAGAGCTGGTGGAAGTATCTGCTGGTGATGTGGCGGGTATTAAGTCTGCTACGGTTCAATTTATCGGTGAGTATGCGTATGGCTGGCTGAGAACAGAAACTGGTGTTCACCGTTTGGTAAGAAAGTCGCCTTTTGATTCCGGTAATCGTCGACATACATCATTTGCTTCTGTGTTTGTATCACCAGAAGTTGATGATAATATTGAGATTGAAATCAATCCTGCAGACCTTAGAACAGATACTTACCGCTCTAGTGGTGCAGGTGGCCAGCACGTTAACACTACAGATTCTGCTGTACGGATTACTCATAATCCTTCTGGTATTGTTGTTCAGTGTCAGAACCAGCGGTCTCAACACCAAAATAGAGATAAGGCCATGCAGCAGTTAAAGGCAAAGCTGTATGAATTGGAAATGAAAAAACGAACAGCTGATGCTCAGGCTTTAGAGAATAGTAAGTCTGATATTGGCTGGGGTAGTCAGATTCGGTCCTATGTTTTGGATGATTCTCGTATCAAAGATTTGCGTACTGGTGTAGAAACCCGTAACACTCAAGCTGTACTTGATGGTGATCTTGATAGATTTATGGAAGCAAGTTTGAAAAAAAGTATATAGTTCTTGGGTTGTGAGAAAGATGGTTTCGCTACGCACCTTGTTTCTTACAGGTACTGACCATGAACGGGTTTTGATTTTTATTGATGGTTTTGTATACAGGAATAAATGGCTTTATGTCTGATCAAAAGCAAAATAACGATATTTTGGAAGAAAATAGGCTGGTGGCTTTACGCCGTGCAAAATTAGCAGCTATCCGGGCTACGGGTGTTGCTTTTCCTAACTCGTTCCGTAGGGATTCTCTAGCTGATGATTTGCAGAATCGACACAAGGGGGCTAGTAAAGAAGAGCTGAGTGAAGCAAATATTCTAGTTAGTGTTGCTGGGCGTATTATGCTGAACCGTGGCGCTTTTATGGAATTGCAGGACATGTCTGGCCGTATTCAGCTTTATGTCAATCGTAAGGTTTTATCAAAAGAAGATTCAGCAAAGATTAAAACCTGGGATATTGGAGATATTGTTGGCGTTAAAGGCTCTTTACAGCGTTCTGGTAAAGGTGATTTGTATGTTGATATGACACAGGTTCAACTGCTAACCAAGTCGCTGAGACCTTTGCCTGAAAAGCATAAGGGGCTGATAGATACTGAAATGCGGTATCGTCAGCGTTATGTTGATTTAATTACCAGCGAGCGGACTCGTAGTGTTTTCCGTATCCGATCACGTATTGTTGAGGGTATCCGTGAGTATTTATGTAAGCAAGATTTCATGGAAGTTGAAACTCCAATGCTGCAGGTGATTCCTGGAGGTGCTACTGCGCGACCCTTCATTACTCATCACAATTCATTGGATATTGACATGTACCTACGAATTGCACCGGAATTGTATCTTAAGCGTGTGGTGGTGGGGGGGTTTGAGCGAGTTTACGAAATAAATCGTAATTTCCGTAATGAGGGGCTTTCTACGCGACATAATCCAGAGTTTACCATGCTTGAATTTTATCAGGCCTATGCAGACTATAACGATATGATGGATCACACAGAAGCTATGCTGAAGATGTTGGCCATGAGTGTGATAGGTAGAACTGATCTTAATTATCAAGGCACTATTATTGACTTTGGTAAGCCTTTTGTGCGGATGTCTGTTTTTGACTCTATTCTACATTTTAATCCTGACCTGAGTACTACTGATATCGATAATCTTGAGTCTGCCCGTCAGGTTGCGGAGCAGCTGAGTATTGTTGTCAGGTCTAGCTGGGGGCTTGGAAAAATTCAGATTGAAATTTTTGAAAAGACAGTTGAACATCGACTGATGGCTCCAACCTTTATTACGTCTTATCCCACAGAAGTTTCACCGCTATCTCGTTGTGATGATAACAACCAGTTTATCACTGATCGCTTTGAGTTTTTTGTTGCTGGCCGTGAAATTGCTAATGGTTTCTCTGAATTGAATGATCCTGAAGAGCAGGCTGAGCGTTTTCGTCAACAGGTAGGTGAGAAAGATGCAGGTGATGATGAAGCAATGCAATTTGATGATGATTACATCAACGCACTAGAATATGGGTTACCTCCCACAGCTGGTGAAGGGATAGGTATTGATCGTTTGGTTATGTTGTTTACGGACTCACCATCTATACGGGATGTGCTTCTGTTCCCTCATATGCGACCGCAGGCGTAATTGTATCGGCTGCAATTGAAGGTGACGGGGGTAGGCGACAAACGAAAGAAGTCTAGCAATCTTAAGAGCAGTAGATGATTGGGGCTTAGCTCGTTTGTCGCCTAACCATACCTCAAAGGATAACGATTACATACCCGTCACTTTTGAAGTTTCGGTTACTCACCATAGCCGTTTAATGCTTCTAAGCTTCTGTGGCTTCTCTCACTTGTCGTCGCGGAGCAACTCCAAGTTCTTGGCATATAGCGGCTTCTATCCATTATCTAGCTTCCGTATGAATTTCCACGGTGAAACATGGAGAATCAGGTAAATACACTAAAAAGTAAATAACCTGAAAGTTACCGGAAATGATGTACGGCCATTTTATTCTTCATAAAGCAAATAGCTGCTGTTATTTCTGTTGTTTCTTGATTTACCAAGACGTATACACCAGCTGCTGTGCGTTTTGTAAAAAAAATATTCTTACCTTCTTTTATTATATTTGTTACAGTCGCCCAATAATATCCATATTCATTTGAAATCAATTGTTTCAGTGAGTATATAGCGTTATCTAACTCATCAAGTTCCAATATAAGTATTTTATTCTTCACTTTTGTAGGATTATACTGAAAAGGTGGAATAAAATACTTACCTTGATTATCTTTGCATCCAAATTCATATCCTGAAACAATCTCCCCGTCCCTGGTGCCTACAGCCGGTTGGGCTGATATGCGAACGTCCTTGTAATCATGTTTTTCCATCTCATGATGTAATAGATGAAGATGCGCATCATATCTAGACCAGTCTGTATTATAACACAGCTGAAAAATGTGGGTATCATTAATTAATCCACAGTTCTCTAAAACCTGTATTTCGGTTGATATGCTGTGTTTTGCTTTATCTAACCCGTTCTCCAGCAGCATAATATTTTCACATGTTAATTGATCTGGTGTTATCCATTCTTCAGGCGTCATAATCATAGAATCTATAGGATCTCCTAAGTAAGCAAAATCATCAGATAGGGCATATTTTGGGATATACTTGATTTTAGTCATCCAGTGAGGAAAAGTGCAAGGTTCAGCGTTATAGCTATATGATTGTTGACTAATGAATTTGTAAGTGTAAATAGATGAATATACAGACAACAACCCTAAGGTTGCAACGTGCATTGGACTTATTTTTTTTCTTTTATATTTCATACCTAAAAGAGTCAAAACAGCAGGCCATGTAATCATCCAATTACAATCAGAATTAACAGTAAAGGTTATGGCAGTACAGAATAATTCTAAAAAGTTTGATCTGAGGATGTCAATTGTTTCTATTGTCTGAGTAGCTAATGGTTCAGAGTAAATATACATTATAACAGCGAAAAAGCATACTCTTATTATATTTGGGTACATATGTGTATAATAATTTTTCATCCATGTTGCATTGTTTCTTTTGTCCTTACTGTTTTCTGCATAAAACACTTTTTCACTGAAGGAATATGTAAACGGATTAGTATTATTAAAATGTACACTTGAATATTTTCCTTCACGTATGGACAGGTTATCGAAAGAATTTGTCATACTCAGTACATCACTTGAATGTTTTCTTGTGCATAATGATAGGTTGTCGAAATCATTTGTCATATTTAGTGCGTCACTGCCACCTTCAGAGTAAAGTTTTTTTTCTTTGTGATGGGGATTTCTATTGGATTTGTTTTTGAGTTTTTTGTTGGGATGTTTTATTTTTGACGAAAGCATAGCTTTATTATTCAATGACCTTTTACGGAGAGAGTTATTATTTGTAATGCACTCATTAGTGGCACTATTTTCTCTCTGACCGGCTTGTGGTTGAGCGACAACTTGGCAGCTCTTTTCAGTGTTTTTTTTGGTGCTCTCTCTCTTGTCTGTTTTTATGTCATATTCATTAAAATCTGGCTTCTCTGTTTCCATTTGTGCAGTAGCAAGAATCATGCTTTTATGAGGGGGCTCCTGATTATCTGGGTTTGTTTCATTTTCTTTTGGTATTGTGATATGAATCCCCCAAAGATGTGATAAAAGTGAGTTTTTTATAAAAATGACTTTATCTAGCTCGTCTTTTGCTTTAATTAATTCGATATCAAGGTGTCGGTCGAATGGTGCTCTTTTAGATGGAGTAATCTGGTCAAATATAGTTAAATGTTCATCATATTTCATAAAAGACTTGTAGACTAAATAGACGGAGTCGCTATTGAAAGCAAGAGCCAACCATTTATTTCCTTTGTCTTTTATAATAGCGGTATAATCATGTATTTTTGTTTTCAGTTTGTTGAGCCACTGTTTTTCATATTCGAGAATGCAGGTTGCTGTTTCAATATGCAAATTAAATCGGTCTTCCTCTATATATAAAATGTCATCGTCAGAAAACGATTTATCCATTTTAACGAAATCAGCTATTCTCACTACTGTAGAATTTTCCGTTCTAAAATAACAACAACACCAAGTGATATTGTCGCTATGTGTTGTTCTGGTTTTAAAGCATAATTTAGACATTTTGTTACGCAATATATTGATAGCTTCTTCGAAGTGTTCTTTTTGAACTAGAAAATCCAAATCATTTACCGTGATGTCTTTAAATTTTAATGAGTCTCCTTTTGCCTCGGCCATAATATACTGCCATGCTACTGAGCCATGCAAAACTATAGCGTTACTTGATGTTGTTTTATTTATACTACTGATTTCTTCTAATAACTCATAATAAATTTCGCCACGATCTAATTCTAACCCATAACAGAATCCGTGCAATACGAATAAAAAAATGGTAGAGATAAATATATAAGTAGTATTCTTGATAATATAATTACAAATGAATTGCATGATATAATCCAATATGTGAGAGGCTCTATTTCGAAAATAGCAAGCTGAGTCTAAGAGTATATTAAAATAAAAGGAGATCATAGCATTTTATATAGCTTTGTCGCAAGGGGTAGAGGAATTATAATTTCACAAAAGGTTGTAAAAAGTCTTAGTAGTCTACATCCAAATGATTTGGCAGTGCTATGCGGCGCAAGTGGGTGAGCTATGTACTGTGTGTGTCAAAAAAACTGAAGACCTTGCTTTTCAAGTTGAGACCTCAACATAACTCAGCAAAAAAGATGAGGTTTTGGTAAAATATGGGCATGCAAATATAATTCACAATACGGCTAGACTCTTAGTTCAGCCAGTGACCTAAATCATCCAATTCTTCGTAGTCTGGATGATACAAAAGCGCTGTTGACATGGTCAGAGATTGAGAAGTTACGGCCCTCAATCTACGCTTCCGGTCGCCTCGACTATCCTCTGCTGACCTTGTTTCTAGCCGTACTGCTTGGAATGTGGTAGCGCTTATTCTATATGTGTAGTTGGCTCAATCTTGAGATCTCTTGTCTAATTTCAAGCTTGATACTAAGCATGTTTGGTTAAGACGTATTCACCGGTTTTATTTTAAGAATTTTGATGAAAATATAAACGAAAAATATTGAGCAGAAAAAGGGAGGAGGATTCAACCTGTATTGTATGGTAGCATTTAAGAATGGAGACTTTGAAATTGACTTTCTTCTGCAATGCAATCACCTGCACGCGTATGCTTGCTGAGTTTTGCTAGATTATGGTCAACTCATATCTTCAATGGAAACGGATATAAAAAATATAATACCGTGGTATTAAAGGGAGAATAATAATGCCAGATCAATCAAGGACATTGAAAAAAACAGCTCTATACGACCTTCACGTGACGGAGGTTGCAAAAATGGCTTCCTTTGCTGGTTATCACATGCCTATTCAGTACTCGTCTGGTGTCAAAAAAGAGCATTTACATACTCGAGCACAGGCAGGGCTTTTTGATGTATCCCATATGGGGCAATTTACTCTTGCTGGCCCAAACGCTGCAACCGACCTTGAAAAACTAACTCCTATTGACATCGTTGATCTGCAAGAAGGAAGGCAGCGTTATGCTTTACTCACCAATAATAAAGGTGGCATTCTTGATGATCTAATGGTTACCAGATTGCCAGCATTTAACAACACTAACCTCCTATACATTGTTGTTAATGGTGCCTGTAAAGATGAAGATATCACACATATTAAGTCGAACTTAAGTGACGATACAGTTATAAGCGTCCTTGACGATTGGGCACTGCTAGCTCTTCAAGGACCTAAAGCAGCAATAGTTTTAGCTCATCTTGCCCCAGAAGTTAGTAATATGGTATTTATGGATGCAAAAAAACTTAACATAGCTGGCGTTGAGTGCTTAATAAGTCGCTCCGGTTACACAGGTGAAGATGGGTTTGAAATTTCCGTTCCTAACGAGCAGGCCTTCACACTAGCCCAACAAATACTTGCACATCCAGAAGTAGAAATGATTGGCCTCGGCGCTAGAGACTCACTTCGTTTGGAAGCGGGTCTGTGCCTTTATGGCCATGATATCAATCAGGAAACCACACCTATTGAAAGCGATCTTGCTTGGACAATTAGCAAGAGCAGAAGAAGCGAAGGCGTTAGAGCTGGAGGTTTCCTTGGTGCAGATGTTATTTTTAAGCAAATAGAAGCCAAAGATATAATCAAAAAGAGGGTTGGCCTAATTGGTTCCAGCAAAGCCCCGGTTCGATCAGGCACAGAACTAGTCAATATAAAAGGTGAAAAGATAGGTGAAGTAACATCTGGTACCTTTGGACCAAGCATAGATACACCTGTGGCGATGGCATACATACTCAAAGCCTATACTGCACTAGAAACAGAAGTCTATGCTATTGTTCGTGGAAATAAAATACGTATGACTGTCAGCAAAATGCCATTCATTCAGCAACGTTATTATCGGGGATAGGTATATTCTTATTTAGCTCTTTTGAAAAATGAGTGGGTAAACTGTATACTTGTTTACCTTACTACCCTATGGTTCACCTAAATACCACCATGGGGAATCCATTTCAAGTGGCGATATCAGTTACTATTGAAGGTGTGGGGAGGCGACAAACGAGCGAAGCCCCATGAGCCTACGAGGTGTAGGTGGTTGTAGTGTGTGAAAGTAATTAATAATTTCGTACCGTCAATTGGAATGGATATTATCAGAATCAATAAACGAAGCCATCACGGAGGGAGTGGTGGCTAATAAATTAGCAGTATGCAGTGACAATCGGTGGGAGTTCTTTTAGCACGTGTTTGTAATTAGCTGGCTGGCAAAAAAAGTGGGAAAACATGTTGGATATTAGTATCGATGCATCGTGGGACACATATATCAAGAATGAGTTTAGCAAAAAGTATATGCAACATCTCAGTATGTTTTTAATTAAGGAAAGGAAGTTAGGAAAGGTAATACACCCACAAATTAGTGAGTATTTTCGAGCGCTCGATTTAGCACCTTTCGAGCAAGTTAAAGTAGTTATTTTAGGTCAGGATCCTTACCATGGGCCTGGTCAGGCACATGGCCTTTGTTTTTCTGTGAAGCCGAATGTAACAATCCCCCCTTCACTGAGGAATATATACAAAGAGCTCAAAGATGATTTGGGTATTCCTCCAGCCAATCATGGTTTTCTCGAGCACTGGGCTAAGCAGGGCGTTTTATTATTGAATAGTGTATTGACCGTTGAGCACAAACAGGCAGGCTCGCATCAAAAAAAAGGATGGGAGCAGTTTACAGATAAGATCGTGACTGAGCTTAATAACCATAAGGAAAAGTTAGTATTTATTCTTTGGGGAGGTTACGCACAAAAAAAAGGTGAGTTTATTGATGCGACTGCACATTTGGTATTGAAGTCAGCGCATCCATCACCATTATCTGCCCGTAGGGGATTTTTCGGTAGTAAACCGTTTTCTCAAACAAACGACTATCTTCGGCGTAACGGAGTAGAGACGATAGATTGGTGATTTTTTTTGATGTAAAATTATATCTATTCCACTGCGGTGTTTGTCAACATAGTCGTCGCCCCAACTCAAGCGACTTTCTTAAGTTTATCTGATAAGAATCTGCCTGTATAATTCCAGACCTCGTGAGTCAAATCCCATTTATTGTTGACATCTTACCACGGCACTAGGGGGTTCGCTGTTACATATTTATACAACATTTCGGCGGTTACCCATGAGTACCTAAGGCTCACCACGATGCCGTTGACATGGTGTTAGAAATTTCAACTCTCTATCCTTGCGTTCTTCGCTGTACCATCAGACAAAGCCATGCGCTCAGTTTCGTACTGCTGCAACATCCGCAAATGGCTTTCTTGGGTGTGCTAAGTGCTCTGAAAATCGTTTCAGAATAAATATTATCATTACTGGCTCCTGGGCAACTATACCCAAGTGAATTCAAGATGCAGAGTTGAGTCTCTGAAAATTGTCGTTAATTCTACTGACTAACGAAGCCCAAATTTTAGGCAAAGTATCATCAAGGAAGTGATTTATTTTCTGTCGAAACTCCGCCGGTTTCGCGAAATATTCATTATTTCGCGCGTGCTCATTCATTACTTTCCACAGTCGCTCAATTGTATTCAAATTTTGTATACCCAAAGCATTTCAAATTGCTACTAGGCAGCAAGTAAGCTAAGCCTCGTGAGCCTACGAGTAGTAGGTGATCGGGGTGAGAGAACGCAGCCAACAACGTAGCAACTTGAAAGGCGACGGGTATATGCGGAGGTAGGTAATGAAGCTTTATACCTTGTTTTTCAGCTTCTTCAACCACCTCCTTTGAGTGGTGATAACCCGCACCATCAAGCACCATATGGATGACGGCCATTGAGGTATAAGAAGTCCGTACTTTGTTGAAACATTGGATAATAGCTTTGCCGTTAACTGTCTCAAATTGTTCAAAACAGCAGCTGACAGGTTGTTTAACTCAATAGCCCCAATAATATTTAGCCTTGTTAGGCTACCGGTTGTATTGATGACTTTATCAACTCCTTTGCAAATCCATCTTGATGTGATCTTAGTCGCTTGCGTTGGATGTACTGCGTCCATGAACAGAGCCACTTCACCTGTGGTAGCTAGGCTTTCAGCTCTTCATGGTGCTTGACAAGCTCAGCCTGTTTATCCGCATCTGTCTTATAGGGAACACCCTTGGGTTGTTTATAGGTAGACCCTTTCTGGTGTAGTCACAGATTCATAGCTGACACGCTATATTGAATTTTCCAGCGCTCAGCAATATAAGCGACAATTTGATTGGTATGAGCGTAGGTTTTCTCAGATACGTGCTCAATCAATTATTGAGTTTGTTCATCATTTAGATGGCTCTCACTACCACCATTTTCAGGTTTAAGTTTTTCTTTTTTTATGTAATCTTTGATGTGACGACTGATCGTGAATTCACTTTTTCTCAAAGCCTGAGAAATAAAAGTTATTAACACTCTTCAGACCACAATAGCATCGCTTTAATACGGTCACACTCTCGTACATCCCGCAATATTTTATGGCGAGATTTCAAGTCGATTTTTTGCTGTTGGGTCAGGGTGAATTTTGAAATTAATGTAGTCTGAAGAAAAACCACTAAAAATAAAGCATCTTCAATACACTTGGATATGCACATATGACGAATCATGACTGGATGGATAAATTTATGGAGCTACTAATGATTATGGTTGTGTGGTACTACTACCTGTGGGTGGGGAGTTGGTGTTGTAGGAATGCAAATAAACTACCAATGAACAAGCATTGACGTATAGTCAATAGTCTGTTCCGGTTAGGGTTGGACAGGATTAGATAGGTACTCAAAAAAAACTGTTAAAAAAATGATAAATCTACTTTTTTAGACCTGATAAATGTTTTAACCTATGCTTGCCTAGCAAACAGTTGTCGTCTGCTTGGCACGAATATTTAGAAAGACAATGTGTAAGATTATATTGATAGAACATTTGTTTAATATGGTGCTTTTTTGAAAATGGTAGAATACACTACATAAAAAGGAGAGTAGTATGAAAAGAAATTACATAATGATGGTGGCTATTGGTTTATCGCTTGGTTTTTCTGCACATTCAGCAGAAAAATATAGTTCTAGCAAAACGTACGGTCGAGCAGGAATTACGGTAACATACCAAGGCAAAGATTATAAAAGCAAATACTGGACTAAAGGAGATATTCCTAGTGATTTAGCCGCATGGGAGTTAGTTGGTGGTAAAGCTGATGGTTCTTCTTGGGATAGGAAGTTTGCTTATACTAAAGGCGGTATGAAGGTATCATATCAAGGGAAAATGTATGAAAGCAACTGGTGGACAAAGGGAGATGTCCCTAGCAATTTAGGACCTTGGAAGTTGGTTTCTGGTTCGGTAGTAGCTGCGCCAACGCCAACGCCAACGCCAGGACCAGGGGTAGTTCCAGGGCCATCAGAACCACCCGTTGCCGCAAACGGTGCAGAGGCTTGGAACAAAAACAAAAGCTATTCTGGTAAGGGAGTGAAAGTAACATATAGTGGAAACACTTATGAGCACATTGCTTGGTGGTCTCAAGGTAATGATCCTACTGTTTTTTCTCAAATTTGGAAAAAAATTGGCAGTAGTGGGGTGCCTGGTGGAGATGAAGTTGGCACTATACCTGATGCGCCTGATGTGCCTGATGCGCCTGATGTGGCTAATGTGCCTAGTACAGATGATGGTAGCGGGTTGCCTAGTACAGGTGATGCTGACAGTATCTTTGCCGACATTCCAAAGCCAACGGGCGTCTATAAAAAAGGTGTCTTTTTAGGTAGAGATACAGTTTCTACAGTTATGAGTGGTAAGGCCAAGAGACCTGCATTGGCTAAAGCTTATAAGAATACTAGCGGCATGATTGTAGGTGGTTATTATCCAACATGGGGCGTATATGGCAGGAGTTTTGGGCCTGAAAGTGCACCTGTAGGTATGTATGATCGTGTGTATGTTTCTTTTCTAGGTATTTGTGGTAACAACCCAGCAGCTCATGAAGGCGGATCTGCACTTAAGAAAGCATGCGCAGGTGAGCAAAATTCTGTCACACAGAACTTTAAAAAGGAGAGTAGAAGGGAGGGAGGCGAAGTTTATTTTGATGATTTATGGGCTTATGAGGGTGCGTCAGCACATAACGCATCGAATCTCAATAAAATGCCATTGTATAGTGGGACAGGAAACTACAGGGGGGTTATTGGTGGTTTGAGAATGGCTAAAAAAGCTAATCCTAATGTAAAAATTATTTGGAGTGTTGGTGGTTGGTCATATAGTAGGCCTTTCTTTTCTATGGTTAAATCTAGTAGTTCTAGAAAGAAATTTATCGACTCTTTAATGGAGATAGCAAAAAGTCAGCACTTGAAAGGTCTTATGGACGGTTTTGATATAGACTGGGAGTTTCCTGGCGGTCATGGAGCTGATGCGGGTGTTGGGGATAAGGATAATGACGGTAGATATTATGTTGCACTTCTTTCTGAACTAAGACAGGAGATGGATAAGATTGACCCAAAATGGATATTAAGTATTGCGACTGGTGTAGGTCCAACAAAGTTAGCCGTTGTTGGAAAACATTGGAAAGATATTGCTAAATATTCAGAAATCAACATGATGTCTTATGATTTTTCAGGTTCTTGGAGCTCTAAGGTTTATCATCAAACCAACCCATATAAAGCGAAGTATTCTGAACAACCTAGGCTTTCTATAGAAGAGGCGGTTGTATCTTTGATTGAAACTTACAAAGTGCCACCAAGTAGGCTGCATGTTGGTGTTGCTTATTATGGTAGGGGTTTTGCAGGTGTTTCTAATACCTCTAATGAAAGGGTTTTAGGGAATAGTGTCAGCGGTAAGATGACGAGTGGGACGCACCAAGCTGGTTCGTATAGCTTTTTTGACTTGTATGAGAATTATCTAGGCAGCAGAGGTAGAGGAATAAATGGCTGGAGAGTGTATTTTGATAATACCGCAAAAGCACCGTTGTTGATTAATGATAGGGCTAAAGAGGTTATTACTTATGATAATGCAGCTTCAATCAAGGAGAAATCTAAGATAGCTCTTAGATACAAGTTAGGCGGTATCTTTGCTTGGGATATGTCAGATGATAATGGATTGCTATTAAACGCTATTCATGAAGGTTTGAATCACCCTAAGCTATAACTTTTATTTTTTTAAATAATGAACAAAAACCACCTTTATTGGTGGTTTTTGTTTTGTTTTTTTTGGGGGGTATTAAATGCGCGGATTCAAATTCCAAGTGCATAACAGCTTAAGCTGCTAACGCAGCCCTGTATTCACCCATCATCAGGGCGGGTGTTTTGAAATTCAAATCTTTTCTTGGCCGAGAATTAAGCCGCATCAATGCTCGCCTCACCTCTATCTGACCGACCTTCTTGAAGTCTGTATTCTTTGGAAAATATTGTCGTAGCAAGCCATCGGTGCTCTCATTTATACCCAAAGCATTTCAAATTGCTACTAGGCAGCAAGTAAGCGAAGCCTCGTGAGCCTACGAGTAGTAGGTGGTCGGGGTGAGCGAACGCAGCCAACAACGTAGCAACTTGAAAGGCGACGGGTATATGCGGAGGTAGGTGATGAAGCTTTATACCTTGTTTTTCAGTTTATTCAACCACCTCCTTTGAGTGGTGATAACCCGCACCATCAAGCACCATATGAATGACGGCCATTGATATATAAGCAGTCCGTACTTTTTTGAAAAATTGGATCATAGCTTTGCCGTTAACTGTCTCAAATTGTTCAAAAACAGCAGCTGACAGGTTGTTTAACTCAATAGCCCCAATAATATTTAGCCTTGTTCGGCTACCGGTTGTATTGATGACTTTATCAACTCCTTTGCGAATCCGTCCTGATGTGTTCTTAGTTGCTTTAGTTGGATGTACTGCGTCTATGAACAGAACCACTTCACCTGTGGTAGCTAGGCTTTCAGCTCTTCATAGTGCTTGACAAACTCAGCCTGTTTATCCGCATCTGTCTTATGGGGAACACCCTTGGGTTGCTTATAGGTGAACCCTTTCTGGTGTAGCCACCGATTCATACCTGACACGCTATATTGAATTTTCCAGCGCTCAGCAATATAGACGATAATTTGATGGGTACGAGCGTAGGTTTTCTCAGATACATGCTCAATCAAGTGTTGAGTTTGTTCATCATCTAGATGGCTCTCACTGCCACCATTTTCAGGTTTAAGTTTTTCTTTTTTTATGTAATCTTTGATGTGACGGCTGATAGTGAATTCATTTTTTCTCAAAGCCTGCGCAATAAAAGTTATTGACACCATTCAGACCACAACAGTATATCTTTAATACGGTCATACTCTCGTACATCCCGCAATATTTTATGGCTAGATTCCAAGTCGATTTTTTGCTGTTGGGTCAGGGTGAATTTTGGCATTAATGTAGTCTGAATAAAAATCACTAAAAAACCAAGCATATTCAATACACTTGGGTATAGTCCTTATACCGTCATAAGTGATAAGGTTGATTACATTCTCACTTTTAATGGAAGTTGGTATGTATCTGATAAAAGTGTGTCACTTATGTTGGTAATCTAGGGTATATCTGCCTAAGACATACCTACTCTATTTTCATCAGTACTCCCTGATACGCTCTACACCATACGCCCACACAGCTGCAAGGTCTAGTTCAGATTGAGGCTCGGCAAGATTCTTGTGTAGGCGGCTCATACAAAACATTAGCAGACTCGGAATCATCCGTTAGGGGCGTGGTTTTGTTATGTGCGATCCATTCTCGAATTTCACCATTCCGCTTATCTATTCTATTTAATTCTGCTTCATTAAGAGCCTTAATTTCGTCTGATGATGCCACTAATCTATACTTGACTTCCTTGGTGTTAGCAATGTCGAACCACGCACACGATTCGATAATATCCTTCTCTACACCACATCCATTGAAATACATGTTAGCTATCTCAGATTGAGCATCGCTATAATCGTGATAAGCCGATAAATAGAACCAGTGAAAAGCAGTACGGTAATCTTTATGTACTCCATTGCCTTCGTAATACATGCACCCTAAATTATATTCAGCTATAGCGCTCCCTTGGGCTGCAGCAGTTTTGAAAATTTTGACAGCAAATTCACCTTCCCCGTTACTTAAAAAGCTCATCCCTTCCTCAAGCGTTTGCTTGCAATCATTGCTTTCAGATACTATTTGCCAAATTTCATACGCTCGATCCTTTATTTTCAGATTGTCATGTTCTGTAATAATATCATCATCGTAATGTTTTAATATCCAGATTCTTCCATTTTTATTAGCTACCATGCGCCACGCAGCAGACTCAATGCGATTATCAGATATACCATGTCCATGATAAAACATATCCGCTAGCTCAGTTTGAGCCTTGATATTCCCATGCACAGCCGATTGTCTAAGCCACTTAAAAGCAGCATGGTGACTTGCCGCTACTCCTAACCCTTGGTAGAGCATATGCCCTAAATAATATTGAGCCTCTGCATTCTCTTTTTTTGCAGGCTCCTTAAAGCATTCAAAAGCCTTAAAGTATTTCTTTTCGTTGAAATATGATATTCCCTTAGTAACTGTTTCTGTAAGCGTTTGGCCTGCATATGCAATACCATGGACTAACAATATTAGTAATAACGTGATTAATTTACGCAAAACTACTCCTCATGATTATTTATCGGAACCATTCTTAAAGTGAATAATATATGCAAGCAATTATACCTTAGAAACTTCCATATGCAAGGTACAGCACCTATGCACGGGACAAAAAACCTGAAGACCTTTATTTTCAAGGCATAATTTAGTATTACGTGACTCTCAGACAAGTTAACCTGCACGGTATTTTATCCCAGAATAGGTTATGGTTGTTGAACATGAAAGACGTCAGTTCATTGGCCGAGAAGCTTAAGGCTCATCCGCTCTGCATCAAACTCTAATCAAGTTTGTAATGGCCTTGCTGCGTAGCTGTTCCACCAACTTTTACCGTGTAGCCGAAGAGTTTCAGGCGAAAGCAGGCAGCGATTCCAGTTATCGGCGTATAGAGCGATTTTTTTGATTATGGCTACAGTTTTGAGCAGATAGGTGAGCTGATTCTGAGTTGCCTAGACAAGGATAGCTTGACCCTACTGGAAACATGGCTCCAAAAACGTCAACTATCTGGTGGTATCAATTGCTTGGCAAGGAACCTCAATTCCCATTGTTTGGGAGTGTCTTTAAAAAAAGGAGGGAGCTCTAATATCGATGAACGCATAGCGATGATTGGGTGTGTACTAAATCTCATTCCGATAAAGAGAATTGATAACCTTCTGGCAGATCTTGATTTTATAGGCCACGAATGGTTTGACTGGCTACGCCTAAACAAATTGTCATGCAGGATTCGGATTAAAAGCAAGAATGAGCGAAGGTCGCATTAATATCATTGATGCTACATCGATGGAGGTAGTGCTATCAGGTTCGGGCCACGATAAAAGCGGAAAACCTACAAAAGATCCTGAAGCTGGTTGTCATGTAAAGAATGACAGTCGTGGTAACAAAAAGAGCATCTATGGTTTTTCCGTTCATGCCGGGGTCTATGAAGATGTTTTATTCATAGGCAAAGCGTAACGATTGGTAATGTTCATACTTTTTAGGAGCGCTACACCATGCTACTGGGGGATGAAACGGTACTGTATGCGAATTCCGCTACAGCTCTGGGCAGACCCGAGAGAAATTAGCGCAGCTAGGTATTGACGATCAAGTTCAAGGTAAGGTCTACAGAGGAAAGTCTCTATCGAAAGAATATAGAGCTCGTGACAAAGAAATAGCCGTAACACGGGTGGTTGGTAAGTGTCTTTTTGCTACCTATAAAAGACACTACGGGCTTACCAGAACTCGGTTCATGGGCCTTGCCAAAAATGCGACGATTTAAGGGCTGGCCGCTATTGCTGCGAACATTCGTAAAGGTAATAAGTTTTTGGTGCTCTATGGTGTGTCAAAACCATGTTATACAGGATAGGTACGTTAAAAATCAGTCCGAAGCACTAAAATCAGTGTATACAACAGGAGGATTCAAATCTGAAGTGCATCAATTGACGAGGTAGAAGAAAGGGCCAGCTGAAGGTAAGCTCCTACCATTTTCTCCGGCAAGAGATGAAGTGATGACGATAACTTACCAACAACTTGAAATCATTTGGGTATAAATGAGAACACCAATGGCTCGCTACGACAATATTTTCCAAAGAATACAGACTTAAAGAAGGTCGGTCAGATAGAGGTGAAGCGAGCATTGATGCGGCTTAATTCTCGGCCAAGAAAAGATTTTAATTTCAAAACACCTGTCCTGATAATGGGTGAACACAGGGCTGCGTTAGCAACTTAAGCTGTGATGCACTTGGAATTTGAATCCGCGTTTTATTTAAAGGGTTAACTCTCCGGAAAGATTGGTGTTAAGCAGGGATTTAATTTGTTCTGGCGGTAGACTTGTGGAAAATAGATGGTGTAGTTTACAAAATAGTGCTTCTGGTGTGGTGTCATAAGCGCTTATCAGCCCTGCCTTGGCAAAAGCAGAGCCAGAAGCATAGTGGTTTTGTTGTACGCTACCCTTGAAACACTGGGTTTGATTAACAATTATTTTGCCTTGCTCTGTGGTATCGGATAGTACATTAAGTAGTTTTATGTTCTTATCTGGGCCATTTCCTGTGCCGTAAGTTTTTAGAATAAAAGCAGAGTAGGGTTGGTTTAAAGCTATTCTTAGCCAGTCAGCGCTAATTCCTGGAAATAGACAAAGAGGTAATACGTGGGGTTCAGTATCACAGGAGAGCTGAAAGTTTTCAGCTCCTGTTGGCTTCCATAATAATGATTCATCCAGTTCGATATTAATACCTTTGTGTCCTAGCTGTGGGTAGTTGGGGCTGACAAAGGCATCAAGGTCATCTGAGCTTTGTTTGCTACTGCGATTCCCTCGTAATAGTCGATTATTGAAATACAGACATACTTCTTTGAGTCGTTCATCGCTTGCAGCAGATAGGGCGCCGATAAAATTTATTATGGCGTCGGAGCTTGGTTCACACAGTGGTATCTGAGAGCCGGTAAAGATAACGGGTTTTTGTAGGTTGTTTAACATGAACGATAACATTGCGCATGAATAAGCCATGGTGTCAGTGCCATGGAGTATTACAAAACCGTCGTATTCTTCATAATGGTTGGCAATATCTGTGGCTATTTGCCTCCAGTTATCTGGAAGAATGTTGCTTGAGTCGACCAACTGTTCATACTCAAACAGATAAAACTGAGGTAAGTTATTGATTATTGATTTTGGTATTATTTTATGGAGTAGCGTTGCAAGGTCGCATGCTGGAGCGTAGCCAGAACTGCTTGGTTGCATACCTATTGTTCCACCAGTATAAGCTACGTATATTTTTTTTGTCATATAAAGAAGCCTCTACCAAACATAAGATAATTATTGAGTATACGGGATTGTTTCTTGTTTTGTGACGTACCTTTTGAGAATTTAAGGTGTAAAAGCACGTTATCTGGGTCTTGATCGGAACCGTACGCGATTTGAGATGATGTGTATTGCGCACAACATCAAGCGAGGGTTATCGATACAGCAGGCAAGCTGTGCCTAAAAAATGAAAAGGTGGGGTAATAAGAGGCAATTCGTAAAGAGTTCGCCCCTATGGCGTCATTTTTGACCTTTTTATCGTCAAAAAATGTAACCCATTAATAACTGGCGTAAAATGGCGTTATCATGCAAAGGTCTCGAGTAATACAATGGATCAAGATAAGCTTCAAGCACTGTCTAGCCAAAGATGTTAAAACTCGCAAGGTATTTCCAAGTGATGAGGCTGCACTGAAAGTTATTTATTTAGCCGTTGAGGCCGCATCCAAAAAATGGACGATGCCGATCATGGATTGGAAGCCAGCGCTCAATCGTTTTATGATTGATTTTGAAGAGCAGCTAGCTCCTCATACCTAAACGGGCAGTTACACAGTGTGTTTTACAGCCTCCATGTAAACGCTACGCCTACTAAAAAACGAACTCAGCTTGATTGCAACGCACAAAACCACGTGACAGTCTCTGTCTCCAAAATCTAAACCTAAATTAGATGAGTTCCCTGCAAAGAGGATTTGAGTCAAAGTAAATGGACTTGGGCTACTCAATAATCATTAAATAACGCTTTATTTAACGGCAACTCCCACCCTTTATACGACACTTGTAGCCGATATATAAGTGACGACGCTACACATATAAATGCGCTAAATATAGATTGAAAAGTATGCGAAATCAAACACCATATACCCTACACATATCTTATATCAATGGTGATAGAAGTAACTCTCTTTATTTGAAACCTGAATTCTTATATACTATTTATTTATTGCTATACTAGCCCTCTTATTATAAAGGATTGCTTTATTATGCATATTACTAAAAAAATAACAGATCAAATTTCAGCTTCTTTAGCGGACGGGGTATTCAAGATTGACGATGATAAAAAAGCCATTACGCTCTGTCTAGGCGGAAGGCATGTTGAGGCACTTGTCGTTGATAGTAATAACAAAGAAGGCGCGCTTATTAATGTGCGTTACACGGCTGATAAAAAAGCAGTAACTGATCTATACCATGCCTACAAGAAGAGCCAAGAAAGTAAACCAATAATGAGTAGAATAGTTGGAGAATTTTCTGATGATAGTAGAGCAAGTAGGAAGGAGTCTAAAAAAGGTATAGGTTTTGGTGATATGGGTGTTTTTAAAAAAGAAATAAGGCAACTTTATTCTTTAAGGCACGAAATACAAGGTCTTACTGTAAGGATGAAAGAGAAAGGTCTAGACTGTACTGGCATGAAAGAGGATGAAAGCTACCAGACGCCAAGAGAAATACTAGAAAACTTGAAGGATATCAAGTCACTCGCCGAAACTGCTTTATACAAAGCAAAGCAACCTCCTACGAAGACAAATATTATTGGTGGAGAAAAAAAGGCAAAAACTGATTTCAAAGAAACAAATCAAACAGTTATCGATCTGATAAAAGAGACAGAAGCAGTGGAAGCAAGACTTAATAAAGTGGAGACAGGTTATACATACTTACCACCTAACCCTGGAGATGTTTCTCTAGAGGAAAGATCTACTTATTGGGAAAAAAGAAAGGATTCTGGCCTACGTGAGCTGTCAAGACATGCTGGAGATAAACTACGAAAAAACAATCCTAACATTACTGATTTATCTGACCCGAACAGGCCGCTACTACTTGCAGAGAAGATATCATCTATATATGATAATATCTGGACTGATGCCATGGAGGATATTGACGATAATAATACCAATATCAGCGAAGAAGTACTTGCAACTATATTATTTGATTCCTTAATGACTATTCATCAAATGTGCAAAAACAACAGTGAAGATAGTAATGAGGCAATGGCGATAAAGGAGGCAAAGGCACTAAACGAAATCAAGGGCAAATTTAGCTCTTGGAAGATTGATAGTGAAGTTATGAATCAATATATACAGGAATGCACGTATATATGTCTACATATGCTTAAAAATGATCCGCCTATGGTTTTTGGTGACATACCTCAGACTGGTGAGGTCTTTAATAAAGACAACTATAAGCCTTTTACGACTTCTGGAACGAAGGCCAACTATGTAGTATGGCCTTCGGTACATCTATACCAAGGCGGTCCTCTGCTTGGAAAAGGAATTGTACAGCCTATAAAGGGGTCATAACTATTTTGAGAGATTAGTGGGCAAGTGTTATGGGCCTGTCAGTAATTCTGTGTAACTACCCGAATTAGACCGAATCTTTTAAGCGGTTTTCGAACAATATCATATGTCGATTCACGGCAAGTTCTCAATTGTCGATCGGCATTGTCCATTTCTTCAAGGCACCCATGCTAGGAGGATGCAAATAAAATTGTGTAACTGATCATTATCTATAACCTAGAGCAAAGGTAAAAATAATGAGTAATACAATGGATCAAGATAAGCTTCAAGCACTGGCTAACGAGTTAGCCAAAGATGTTAAAACTCGCAAGGTATTTCCAAGCGATGAGGATGCACTGAAAGTTATTTAGCCGTTGAGGCCGCATCCAAAAAATGGACGATGCCGATCAGTGATTGGAAGCCAGCGCTAAATCTTTTTATGATTGATTTTGAGGAGCAGCTAGCTCCTCATACCTAAATGGGCAGTTACACAGTTTGTTTTACAGCCTCTAATGGGCTTGATTTTGAGTTAGTAGAAAACTGAAAAAACATAACAAAAGCATACGATAAAGGGGACGCTACCCTTTTTATATACCATTAAAATTCTCAGAATGATAATCTCATAACTCTTATGCTATCCGGCTCATGCGCCTGGCCAAGACGATGAGCACCTTTTTGCTACTCTTTGGTCTCTCATGGTGATTCGACTCAAGACCCTGAAGCGGATTGGAATGTAAAAGCTGGTTCCGATGGGAAACGTAAAAGCACCTACGGTTACAAAGCGCACATCAATGTTGATAAATATGGCTTCATCAAGTCAACGGATTACACGGCAGGCAATGTTCACGACTCCAATTGTTTTACCGAGTTATTAAGTGGGAACGAATCTGCGGCTTATGCGGATAGTGCTTACCGCAGTCAGTCGCATGACCAGTGGCTGGCTGAGCGGTCCATTGATAACAGAGTGATAAAGCGAGCTTATCGCAATACGCCGCTAGACGAAAAATCCAAGAAATTTAATCAGCTACATTCGAGAGTGCGATGTACCGTTGAGCGCGTCTTTGGTGTTTTGAAGCAACACTACGGGATGGCGAAAGCACGTTATCTGGGTCTTGATCGGAACCGTACGCGATTTGAGATGATGTGTGTTGCGCACAACATCAAGCGAGGGTTATCGATACAGCAGGCAAGCTGTGCCTAAAAAATGAAAATGTGGGGTAATAAGACGCAATTCGTAAATAATTCGCCCCTATGGCGTCATTTTTGACCTTTTTATCGTCACAAAATGTAATCCATGAAACGGGCGTCAAATGGCGTTATCATGCAAAGGTCACAAATTACTTGTAGTATCCGTATGTTTAGTTATATTGTCTCTCTCAGAGTGATAGTTATAGATTTATAATTATCATGTCGCACTGATGACAATAAACAAGAAGAGGCCTTTATCATGAAAAATAACCACGTAATCATGGCAAAAATAGGCGCTATTATGTTAGTGATGTTATTTAGTTTTGCCAATTTAAATCCGGCATTCGCCGGTCTAGGGATCGGTAAAGAAAAAATTTTTAAAAAAAACAATGTGAAAATTATATTGACAGGGGCATGTATTTTTGAAACTAATACAGCTATGGATCCTGCAGATACATCATATGCGGTGTCTACTGACTTGCGGCCGTTAGTTTATGCGCAGCACCAAGATAAGAACGATGTCGCAATTATTATTACGCCTTTCTTCCGAGATATCATTCCTGCTAAAGATTCATACAGTGAAATGCCTGTATCTGCAATGCGTCAACTCTTCTCCCAAAATTCATTTGATCTACATGATCAAACTAAATGGGCTAAGTACCCAGAAAGCTCAGAAGATTCAGTCTCTAGTCGAAGTATGAATAGCACTGTTTTTTATGTCAGCAACACATATAAGAATAGCCGCTTCTCTCTATATTTTGACTGCGCTATGACTTATATGGGGTTTTCTAATATCCTTTCCGATACAATTGATGTAAAGAAATTAGATGACGGTATTGTTGATGAAAATAATGACGAGGATTACATAACAAAAGGAGCTGCGTATTTAAACGTTCAAAAAGGATTATCAGAAATTACGAGGACACGTGCAGAAAGTACAACAATGTGTCATGTTGTTTTACCAGTATTTCATGCATGGGGCTCTGAGAGTAAAATCAAGAAGTTGGCAGTAACGGCATTCTGCAACAGTTTTCTTCATGACATAGAACGGCATCTAACCATACCTAGTGTTATTTATGTGAGTTTATGGGGCCACTCAGATCAAGACGTTAAGGAAATAAGAGATTTCTTGCGCGATGATAGCTTTGAGATAGTAGCTAGGTAATAATAATCTTCGGTTATCACTCTTAGTATCAAGTTTTAAGTGCGATAAAAGTAGTTATTCATAAAAGCATTCCTCTGATGTTTTATAAGCTAATTGCTTCCTTGGTCTTGTATTTAATTTGGCCGCGATGATATTGCATCGCTGCTGAGTTAGTTCTGCCATTGATGTTCACTTAACTAAGTATTGTCTGATCAAACCATTGGTATTTTTATTCGTACCACGTTCCCATGAGTGATGTGGGTTGGCAAAGTAATAAGGGCGATTAGTCACTTCTTCAGCTTTCATGTTCAACAACCATAACCTATTCTGGGTAAAAGACCGTGCAGGTTGCCTTGTCTTAGAGTCACGTCATACTAAATTATGCCTTGAAAATCAAGGTCTTCAGGTTTTTTGTCCCGTACATAGGTGTAAAAGGTGGTATTTGTAATCTACCTACACCTTCGATGGTAACTGGTATGTTGTTTTTTATGAAGTAAATACCAGTAAATTCTTAATTGTCTAAAGACAAAAGACAAAAGACAAAAGGTCACGGGTATGGCTGTAGTCGTTGAGGTTTTTGATTTAATGGGGGGCTGGTATAAGATGGTTTTAGCTGGCTATGACTACAGTCCTGAATAGTTAGGATATATGATTTAGACCGCCTAGATATGGATTTTTAACCTTGCACATGTGTGGAGCCAATTGGACATAGCTCTAAAGATATTAACTCTCTAGTGGTATAATAGCTTGGCAGTTAGCTTTGTATTATGCTATAATGCGCACGTTTTCTTTTACGAAATGTTGAGGTGTGTTTTGAAAAAATATTTTATTGCATTTAGCAATAAATTACTTGCTGCTGTATTGTTCTTTATTTGTAGTACGATAATTAATCCTGTAGTTGGTTATCAGTTGACATATTTAGAGAGCTATCTCACTCGCTGTGAAAAAAACATGGTGTTTGAGATAGTAAAAGATGAGAAGTATCGGAAAGCATTTGCCTGTTTAAAAAAGGAGGGGCCAGGCTCTTCTGTTTATATGAATATTGAAACCTACAAAACCATTTTGTGGGCTTTTAAAAATAACGAACTTACAGAAGAGCAGTTTATGGAGCATTATCATTGCTTGAGTATTACCATTATGTTTCATCCGAAAAGTATTTTATTTTCTGATATTTCTCGCAATATAAGTTCATTTGAAATAGAGTTAAAAGACAATCAAAAGGGGGAGGTCGCATGGGATAATCTTCATAATGCGATGTATGTAATAGACTTTAATAGAAATGTAGATGCTCAGTCTCATTCTAGATTTACAAGCATATGTTTTTTTTATGACTATCTGCATCGTTTTGGAAGCAATAAGGTTTGTCTGTTTGAAGAAGAATATTCTACTACCTGTGATGCATCAAAAACACTGATAATATATCCTTTTTCTGATATTGTTGCTTTTTTTGAAGAGTTAAAAGAAACAGAGACCAATACTCAAATATCTTTTGCATTTAGCGGTGGAGAAAACAATAAATTGAACGACACATTAAATCATGAAAATTTATGCTCATTAGGCTTATGGTTTCCTGGCATAAAATCATTGGAGACCGTAAATAATGTATGGGTAGGAAATCAAGCATACATATTTCACTCAAAATCGTTTAATTGCTTAAAGCAGTCAGGAGTTGAAGTAGGGAGTTTATGGTCATATTATTCTGATAATGTTGTCCCATTTTTTTTAGAATATGAAAGTCAATTTAAAAAAGAAAAGACATGGGAACAAAGCGAAGAAGAGTTCTTATGTGGTGAGCAAAAAACACAATCTAGAGAGGTGTGTTTTTTAGATGCAATTAAACAACTACTGCCCGCTAAATTATCGGAAGAACAACAAGTTAACCGTAAAAAAGATAAGTTAACTATACTGCCTGAAAGTGGTGATAATGAGCATGTAAAGCTGAAGGTATGTGATAGGAAGGGGAAGGTTGCTTCACTGCTAAAGCAGTTTGAAAATAAAGAAAATCATTCTTCTACGATAGCTGAGTGCTCATGGACCAGGAGTGATCTTACAAAAAACAATCATCAAAGGGCTATAGACGAAATCTGCCATCAATTTGAGGGTAAGTATATAACTGATAGAAAACAAAAAATAGCTGGATCATCATGGCCTAATTCTAATTCTTTAACAGGTTTTCCAAGTAGGTCTCAGAATGAGCTAGATTCACGGTTTAAAGGTGTAGAGTATATTGCAAAAAATACTACTGATATAATGGGGGGGCATGCTAAATCTTATGATAGAAAAAAACATTACTTGTTTCAGAAAAAGCATTTAAAGTTTTTATCTTATAAAAATATCATAATGGACTTAGAGAAAAAGCTTAACGAAGAAGTGGATCCAGCTAAGAGGGAGAATATCACATACTTGTGCCATGCAGCTAGGTATAGAGCAGCTAAATATGCAGTGGCTAAAAGTGGAGCAGGTTATCCTGAAACAAAAAGCTTTGATCTAATAGCACAAGAAAAAACTAAATTTTTCAATGACTGCGTAAAGTTAGTTGATAAGCTAGCCAAAGGCGAAAGTCACCATTAACATGGTGAGGTTGTTTATTGTTTTCACTTCCCTATTTCAAAAAAACACAGGTTAGTTATATGCTCATGTGACGTCGTTAGTTTGTAGCGACGCACATGGAGTAATTCCTCTCAAATTGAATATAGACTGGCGGCATGTTGAAAAATAAAACTGATGAGATTTGATTTTGAATTAACATACTGCCACGAAAGTCTTTAAGACACCCTTGTCAAATTAAGTTTTTATTTGAAAAGGGTGTTTCTCTTACGCTTGATTATCTACTATTCAATAATGGATTTATCGTTCTATAAATAGCATGAACACGTCCTGATCTGGATGTGATAGGCCTATTATAGAAAGTTTTTCCAGGATAAGAGCGGTAGTTTCTTGGATAATCGCGGTCGCTTTTTGGAGAGGCTCGGTAATTTCTTTGATAAGATGTTCCGTCTCACTTTTTTGTGCGCTTTCGTTGATAGGGTGCTCTATCGTGATCGCTTTAGTTATTTGATACGTATAATAAGTCAAGCTAAGTAAGTCATCGGTTAGTGTCAATTGCTTGAGCTGTTCGCCCACGCAGATTGTTGTAGGTTCTGTAGGTGTTTGAATAGCTACGGCTCTATCATGCTTTGCATGTGACGAAATAAATTTTGTCAAGATATGATTGTAGTTATAATAATTACAATTAAATTCTTCCTGACTTTCCGACAAACAGGTAGACAGCAAAGTTTGCACGGCTACCAACATAGCACGAGTCAAATGTGGGTCGTGCTCGTCATAGGCGGTAGACCAAGTATGAGCAAGAACTGCAACAACTGTAGGGGCAAGGAGGAGAGGCTTCTGCTCATGATCGGGTAGGGCTATTTCGTTACTTTTTTTTGGATTATTGAGGATATGGTTGTGCGCATCAGTAAATGGTATTTCCTTTGTGACCGTACTAACTACTCTGATATCATGGTCACAACTAGTGCATACCGTGCGTATATGATTATCTAGTTCGTTTGTTAGTTGTTCGCAAGTCTTTTTAACAGAAACTGGAGATATATTATCTTGTAGTTCCTTGTTATTGTCAGTGGTGAACGTAAAACAACAAGAGTCTTGTCTTAAGTAAGCATCCATTGTATCTACTAATGCTTTTTTAAAGTTATCATCAATGATAATTGCTGTTCTCTCAGGACTCAGTTTCTTTGTTATGGCGTCATTTGTGTTATCATGATTCAGCTCCTTTATTGTTGCGTCATCTGTGTGACGGACCCACTCAGGCACACCCCACTGGCTTGTTGCGTCATCTGCGTGATGCCTTAGTTTTTTCATTATGGCATCAATTGTGTCATCAAATATTGCATTATTTTTTTTATCATGATCCAGTTTATTCATTATTGCGTCATTTGCTACCTTCTTGCATCCTGCAAAATTGGGTGCTGTTTTTAGCATCTGTTCCCATAAATATCTGGAACTATTAATATCTACTATTAGCATTGTATCGTATAAGCGGCACTTAAAATCTAAGATCTTGTTTGAGAAATAATCAGAATAAAAGTTTGAAGTGGAAGCGTTGTCTAATATCTTATACATTGCCTTAGATGCTATCGCCTTAGATATTATCTCATCCTGGATTATTTTGATCATGCCCGGCTTTAGTAATAATTCCCTATACGGTATGCTGACAGCTGTCTGCTGATGCTCTTTATTATAGCTAGGGTTAAAGTACTCATCTATTGTTGCGCTACCCATTAAACCTGCACGAAAAAGAGCGATGCTCAAATATGTTGTAGAAATACATTCATTATGTCTATTACTCAAAGTGGTAGCCTCCTCTAAAGTTACAGGAAGCTCCTGTGACATAAGTCGTGGAAGGCACGACTTAGGGTTATTTTTAAAGAACTCAATATCAGGTTTTTTATACTTTTTGTTACATTTTTTGTATGCACTATATTCCATGCAGTCTTTGGGGGGCAGAAGAGACAAATGTGATCTGCCCCATGAGCCATAACGAGTGGTCCAAAGCATTCCTGGACGTGGATCAGGCTCAGGTCTCTCTTCTTCAGTGCTGTAGGAGGGGGGCTGGTAATTTTCCATTAGATCATAAGATGTATTGTTACGCTGTTCCTTTTGTGGGTAACTGTCTAGCGCAGTCTGATAGTCGTATTCAGCACAAGATATTTCATATACCCCATCATTAAGATTATTTGTCGGCTGGTTTGTTGGTGGGAGTTGGTCGGAGGTGGCATCAGGTAAAGTGCTTCTTTTACAATACGCACTTATTATTTTTGCCAGCTCTTTGAAATTGTTTTGTACCTGGTATTTGGATGATGTCTCAACATATAGAGCCTCTACTTTATCGTCGTCATCCATGTTATTAAAAAATTTCTCCGCCTCATCATCTGGCACTCCATTAAGCGTATGACCGTTAGATTTGAAATCTTTAAATGCACTAAGAAATTCCCCGGCTGCATGCACAAATGCACTTGCTGCTAGCAACGGACAAGCAATAATAGCTATCTTTAATCGATAATTTAAATTTTTTAAAAACATTATAATACCTCAAATATAACATTAAAAATAAAGGATAATTATTCCCTGATAGTTTCTTGATTAAGGGCTGTCATATTTATAATATTACATTGAGGATGTGCTGTTGCTTACGTCTCTTGCTCACTTAGCCTTCTAATACTCGTATGGTCATGGGCGGAGATTTACTTACATCCTCAATGTAGATGGAGACTGTTGTATACAAAGGAGTCTAGATTAATGTGTACCAGTGTATGGCTTGGCCTCACAGCCAATTATCACTCTTTACTTAGGGCGATGTAAAAAATGAGAGTATATATAAAATATTCATAAAATACAAATAATATGTATTTTTTTAATTACGAGAGCTCAAATCTTAAGTATATTATTTATAGTTATCTGTTATATTCTTATGGATTTTTTTTTATTTTGTGTTTGGATCTAGTGGTTGATCTATGTAAGGGACAAAAAACCTGAAGACCTTTATTTTCAATGCATAATTTAGCAAGACGTGACTCTCAGACAAGGTAACCTGCACGTTCTTTTACCCCAGAATAGGTTATGGTTGTTGAACATGAAAGACGTCAGCTCATTGGCCAAGAGGCTCAAAGCTCATCTACCGCTGCATCAAACTAGGATCACCTTCATTGCACAGTTTGTAATGGCTTTGCTGCGTAGCCGTTCTACTAACTTGTACGTATAGCCGAAGAGTCCAGATAAGGCAGACAGCGAGTCCTGTTATATCCGTATAAAGCGATTTTTCGCTGACTATGACTACAGTTTTGAGCAGCTAAGTGAGCTGATTCTGAGCTGCCGGACATGGATCGCTTTACCCTGTGCATGGATAGAACCAACTGGAAGCATGGCTCCAAAAACGTCAACTATCTGGTGGTATCAATTGCTTGGCAAGGAACCTCAATTCCCATTGTTTGGGAGTGTCTTGACAAAAAAGGAGGAAACTCCAATACCGATGAACGCATAGCGGTAATGGAGCGTGTACTAAATCTCATTCCCATAAAGAAAATTGATAACCTTCTGGCAGATCGTGAGTTTATAGGCCACGAATGGTTAGACTGGTTACGTCAAAACAAACTGTCATGCAGAATTCTGGTTAAAAGAAACAATGTGGTGGAGCAGCGAAGCTAAAAGATTGCCATTGGCAAGCTATGCAGAGGCGTTAGTATCAATCAAACAGTAACGTGGTATAGCAAAAAGAAAGTATCTGGAGTACCGCTCTATATTGCAGCCCGTCGAACTCTGAAAGGATTGTTGATCGTCGTAGCTACTAAAAATCCAGACAGCATAATAGAAGACTATAGTAAGCTCTGGAGTATTGAAACCATGTTTGGCAATCTAAAAACAAGCACAAGTACAAGTATCTTGGTAAGTTTAAAGTCTTTCTTTCAGCCCAGATATTCTTTGAGTTGGTGTTTTGGAAGCAATAAGGTTTGTCTGTTTGAAGAAGAATATTCTACTACCTGTGATGCATCAAAAAAACTGATAATATATCCTTTTTCTGATATTGTTGCTTTTTTTGAAGAGTTAAAAGAAACAGAGACCAATACTCAAATATCTTTTGCATTTAGCGGTGGAGAAAACAATAAATTGAACGACACATTAAATCATGAAAATTTATGCTCATTAGGCTTATGGTTTCCTGGCATAAAATCATTGGAGACCGTAAATAATGTATGGGTAGGAAATCAAGCATACATATTTCACTCAAAATCGTTTAATTGCTTAAAGCAGTCAGGAGTTGAAGTAGGGAGTTTATGGTCATATTATTCTGATAATGTTGTCCCATTTTTTTTAGAATATGAAAGTCAATTTAAAAAAGAAAAGACATGGGAACAAAGCGAAGAAGAGTTCTTATGTGGTGAGCAAAAAACACAATCTAGAGAGGTGTGTTTTTTAGATGCAATTAAACAACTACTGCCCGCTAAATTATCGGAAGAACAACAAGTTAACCGTAAAAAAGATAAGTTAACTATACTGCCTGAAAGTGGTGATAATGAGCATGTAAAGCTGAAGGTATGTGATAGGAAGGGGAAGGTTGCTTCACTGCTAAAGCAGTTTGAAAATAAAGAAAATCATTCTTCTACGATAGCTGAGTGCTCATGGACCAGGAGTGATCTTACAAAAAACAATCATCAAAGGGCTATAGACGAAATCTGCCATCAATTTGAGGGTAAGTATATAACTGATAGAAAACAAAAAATAGCTGGATCATCATGGCCTAATTCTAATTCTTTAACAGGTTTTCCAAGTAGGTCTCAGAATGAGCTAGATTCACGGTTTAAAGGTGTAGAGTATATTGCAAAAAATACTACTGATATAATGGGGGGCATGCTAAATCTTATGATAGAAAAAAACATTACTTGTTTCAGAAAAAGCATTTAAAGTTTTTATCTTATAAAAATATCATAATGGACTTAGAGAAAAAGCTTAACGAAGAAGTGGATCCAGCTAAGAGGGAGAATATCACATACTTGTGCCATGCAGCTAGGTATAGAGCAGCTAAATATGCAGTGGCTAAAAGTGGAGCAGGTTATCCTGAAACAAAAAGCTTTGATCTAATAGCACAAGAAAAAACTAAATTTTTCAATGACTGCGTAAAGTTAGTTGATAAGCTAGCCAAAGGCGAAAGTCACCATTAACATGGTGAGGTTGTTTATTGTTTTCACTTCCCTATTTCAAAAAAACACAGGTTAGTTATATGCTCATGTGACGTCGTTAGTTTGTAGCGACGCACATGGAGTAATTCCTCTCAAATTGAATATAGACTGGCGGCATGTTGAAAAATAAAACTGATGAGATTTGATTTTGAATTAACATACTGCCACGAAAGTCTTTAAGACACCCTTGTCAAATTAAGTTTTTATTTGAAAAGGGTGTTTCTCTTACGCTTGATTATCTACTATTCAATAATGGATTTATCGTTCTATAAATAGCATGAACACGTCCTGATCTGGATGGGATAGGGTTATTATAGAAAGTTTTTCCAGGATAAGAGCGGTAGTTTCTTGGAAAATCGCGGTCGCTTTTTGGAGAGGCTTGGTAATTTTTTTGATAAGATGTTTCGTCTTACTTTTTTGTGCGCTTTCGTTGATAGGGTGCTCTATCGTGATCGCTTTAGTTATTTTATACGTATAATAAGTCAAGCTAGGTAAGTCATCGGTTAGTGTCAATTGCTTGAGCTGTTCGCCCACGCAGATTGTTGTAGGTTCTGTAGGTGTTTGAATAGCTACGGCTCTATCATGCTTTGCATGTGACGAAATAAATTTTGTCAAGATATGATTGTAGTTATAATAATTACAATTAAATTCTTCCTGACTTTCCGACAAACAGGTAGATAGCAAAGTTTGCACGGCTACCAACATAGCACGAGTCAAATGTGGGTCGTGCTCGTCATAGGCGGTAGACCAAGTATGAGCAAGAACTGCAACAACTGTAGGGGCAAGGAGGAGAGGCTTCTGCTCATGATCGGGTAGGGCTATTTCGTTACTTTTTTTTGGATTATTGAGGATATGGTTGTGCGCATCAGTAAATGGTATTTCCTTTGTGACCGTACTAACTACTCTGATATCATGGTCACAACTAGTGCATACCGTGCGTATATGATTATCTAGTTCGTTTGTTAGTTGTTCGCAAGTCTTTTTAACAGAAACTGGAGATATATTATCTTGTAGTTCCTTGTTATTGTCAGTGGTGAACGTAAAACAACAAGAGTCTTGTCTTAAGTAAGCATCCATTGTATCTACTAATGCTTTTTTAAAGTTATCATCAATGATAATTGCTGTTCTCTCAGGACTCAGTTTCTTTGTTATGGCGTCATTTGTGTTATCATGATTCAGCTCCTTTATTGTTGCGTCATCTGCGTGATGATGCCCTTTTTTACCAAAAAAGGCGTTCCGAGGCAAGCTTGTTGCGTCATCTGCGTGATGCCTTAGTTTTTTCATTATGGCATCAATTGTGTCATCAAATATTGCATTATTTTTTTTATCATGATCCAGTTTATTCATTATTGCGTCATTTGCTACTTTCTTGCATCCTGCAAAATCGGGTGCTGTTTTTAGCATCTGTTCCCATAAATATCTGGAACTATTAATATCTACTATTAGCATTGTATCGTATAAGAGGCACTTAAAATCTAAGTCCTTTTTTGAGACATAATCAGAATAAAAGTTTGAAGTGGAAGCGTTGTCTAATGTATTAGACATTGCCTTAGATGCTATCGCCTTAGATATTATCTCATCCTGGATTATTTTGATCATGCCCGGCTCTAGTAATAATTCCCTATACGGTATGCCGACAGCTGTCTGCTGATGCTCTTTATTATAGCTAGGGTTAAAGTACTCATCTATTGTTGCGCTACCCATTAAACCTGCACGAAAAAGAGCGATGCTCAAATATGTTGTAGAAATACATTCATTATGTCTATTACTCAAAGTGGTAGCCTCCTCTAAAGTTACAGGAAGCGCCTGTGAAATAAGTCGTGGAAGGCACGACTTAGGGTTGTTTTTAAAGAACTCAAAATCAGGTTTTTTATACTTTTTGTTACATTTCTTGTATGCACTATATTCCATGCAGTCTTTGGGGGGCAGAAGAGACAAATGTGATCTGCCCCATGAGCCAGAACGAGTGGTCCAAAGCATTACTGGAAGTGGATCATCAGGTCTCTCTTCTTCAGTGCTGTAGGAGGGGGGCTGGTAATTTTCCATTAGATCATAAGATGTATTGTTACGCTGTTCCTTTTGTGGGTAACTGTCTAGCGCAGTCTGATAGTCGTATTCAGCACAAGATATTTCATATACCCCATCATTAAGATTATTTGTCGGCTGGTTTGTTGGTGGGAGTTGGTCGGAGGTGGCATCAGGTAAAGTGCTTCTTTTACAATACGCACTTATTATTTTTGCCAGCTCTTTGAAATTGTTTTGTACCTGGTATTTGGATGATGTCTCAACATATAGAGCCTCTACTTTATCGTCGTCATCCATGTTATTAAAAAATTTCTCCGCCTCATCATCTGGCACTCCATTAAGCGTATGACCGTTAGATTTGAAATCTTTAAATGCACTAAGAAATTCCCCGGCTGCATGCACAAATGCACTTGCTGCTAGCAACGGACAAGCAATAAGAGCTATCTTTAATCGATAATTTAAATTTTTTAAAAACATTATAATACCTCAAATATAACATTAAAAATAAAGGATAATTATTCCCTGATAGTTTCTTGATTAAGGGCTGTCATATTTATAATATTACATTGAGGATGTGCTGTTGCTTACGTCTCTTGCTCACTTAGCCTTCTAATACTCGTATGGTCATGGGCGGAGATTTACTTACATCCTCAATGTAGATGGAGACTGTTGTATACAAAGGAGTCTAGATTAATGTGTACCAGTGTATGGCTTGGCCTCACAGCCAATTATCACTCTTTACTTAGGGCGATGTAAAAAATGAGAGTATATATAAAATATTCATAAAATACAAATAATATGTATTTTTTTAATTACGAGAGCTCAAATCTTAAGTATATTATTTATAGTTATCTGTTATATTCTTATGGATTTTTTTTATTTTGTGTTTGGATCTAGTGGTTGATCTATGTAAGGGACAAAAAACCTGAAGACCTTTATTTTCAATGCATAATTTAGCAAGACGTGACTCTCAGACAAGGTAACCTGCACGTTCTTTTACCCCAGAATAGGTTATGGTTGTTGAACATGAAAGACGTCAGCTCATTGGCCAAGAGGCTCAAAGCTCATCTACCGCTGCATCAAACTAGGATCACCTTCATTGCACAGTTTGTAATGGCTTTGCTGCGTAGCCGTTCTACTAACTTGTACGTATAGCCGAAGAGTCCAGATAAGGCAGACAGCGAGTCCTGTTATATCCGTATAAAGCGATTTTTCGCTGACTATGACTACAGTTTTGAGCAGCTAAGTGAGCTGATTCTGAGCTGCCGGACATGGATCGCTTTACCCTGTGCATGGATAGAACCAACTGGAAGCATGGCTCCAAAAACGTCAACTATCTGGTGGTATCAATTGCTTGGCAAGGAACCTCAATTCCCATTGTTTGGGAGTGTCTTGACAAAAAAGGAGGAAACTCCAATACCGATGAACGCATAGCGGTAATGGAGCGTGTACTAAATCTCATTCCCATAAAGAAAATTGATAACCTTCTGGCAGATCGTGAGTTTATAGGCCACGAATGGTTAGACTGGTTACGTCAAAACAAACTGTCATGCAGAATTCTGGTTAAAAGAAACAATGTGGTGGAGCAGCGAAGCTAAAAGATTGCCATTGGCAAGCTATGCAGAGGCGTTAGTATCAATCAAACAGTAACCAAAAAGAAAGTATCTGGAGTACCGCTCTATATTGCAGCCCGTCGAACTCTGAAAGGATTGTTGATCGTCGTAGCTACTAAAAAGCCAGACAGCATAATAGAAGACTATAGTAAGCTCTGGAGTATTGAAACCATGTTTGGCAATCTAAAAACAAGCACAAGTACAAGTATCTTGGTAAGTTTAAAGTCTTTCTTTCAGCCCAGATATTCTTTGAGTTGGTGTTTTTATTGCTTTATTTAGTAGATCCTCGCCACAAAAAAGATCCAGCTTTTTTTTCGCTCTGGTAATACCTGTGTAGACTAGCTCTCTGGTGATCATCGGGTTAAATTGATGAGGTAGAGCTATTGCTGCATGTTCAAACTCTGATCCTTGGCTTTTGTGGATGGTCATGGCAAAAACGGTTTCATGCTCTGGCAGACGACTTGGTAAGAATTGTTTGATTGATCCATCAGGTAGTTCAAATATCACTCTTAAGCGATTATTATTGTTGTTCAGAGCGATACCAATATCTCCGTTGTATAAATTAAGATCATTATCATTTTTTGTAATCAATATCGGTCGACCTTCATACCACAGGCTAACCTCATCAATTAAGTTTGCTTTGGCAAGAGCTGATCGAATGGCTTCGTTGAGGCAATTAACGCCAAATTGACCTTCACGTAAAGCGCATAGTAGCCGAAATGAGTGGAAGGTTTTCAGTATTTTTTTCTGCCAAATGGTTTCTGACTCATTTCCAGTAACTCCTGTTTTTATAATTGCCAAGAAACGTTGATATCCAGTTGTGCACAACTTTAAAAGTTGCTGGTAACCAAAGCTATCTATTGGATGTATATCGATATCTTTAAAATTACGGCTCAGTGTTCGATTAACTGCTTTCTGATTACCAATATTGATAGCATTTGCAAGGCAGCCAATACCAGAGTGTGCATCAAATCGATAGCTTTTTTGCAGAAGACATATGCTGTTGTTAATAGGTCTGGCTCCAGTGTTACTGTATTCGCTCAGGTTGAATCCTGTCATTTGTTCCATAATCTGGACTTTCTGTGAAGAATAGCCACCGTCGGCAGCGGTGCAGATGTCTCCCAGCACACTACCTGCTTCAACTGAGGCTAGTTGATCCCTGTCGCCCAATAAGATTAATCGACAGTTGCTGGGCATAGCTTCCAGTAAACGGGCCATCATTGGAAGATCAATCATAGAGGCTTCATCTACAACCAATATATCAAGGTGTAGTTTATTGCTGTTGTTGTGTCGGAAACGGTTGTTAGCAGGCATAACTCCAAGGAGTCGGTGAATAGTGCTTGCGTTTGTGGGGATCAAGTCTTTTACTTGTTGATTGCAGGCTAACTGGTTCAGTGCGCCACCAATAGATTCTGTCAGGCGCGCTGAGGCTTTCCCTGTTGGTGCAACTAACTTTATATTTGGGGGGGAGCCGCTTTGAATACCCAGCTCTACTAACAGTGCTAGCAGTTTTGTTACAGTGGTTGTTTTGCCTGTACCGGGGCCGCCACTGATTATGGAAAAACTCTGGGTTGCGGCTAGCGCCACTGCAGTTTTTTGCCAATTGAGGCAGTGGTGGATTGGAATCAGTTTATCTAGGGAGGATAGATCTGAGCTTGTTTTTGCGTTTAGGATGCATTTTTCAATGGCGCTCCAATCTAAGGCATATTGGTATTCAATATCTAGCCACTTGATTAGTGTTTTCTGAATGTCTGCTCCATGCTCAAGAAGGTGGCACTGCTGATAGATATGGGCGTAATCCCTGTGAAAAAGACGGTTCAGTATTAGGCTGGCGGCTTGATGATCTACATCAATGGCCGAGCTCTGCCCTAAAAAAGCTGCCACCTGTTTTTCGTATTGCCAGTAGCGGTATAGATACAGTCTTTTCTTTTCAATAACCAAAGGTGTTGGTATGCAGCCATCGCCAACTAGTGATTGTTTTACAAGATGTCTGTGCCAGTTACGAACGTCACATTTAACTGCTTCGATGAGTGCTTGGCTTTTCTCCTTACTTTGATTGAAGAGACAGTTAGGGTTGATGTTTTCCAGTGACAAACAGACATTGCCTAGCCCTAGCTGGTGGCTGACCATGGCGCTGACCAGAGCCAAAGTATCATCATTATGAAGGCTGTATATAAACCGAGCGAACTGGTAGTCTAGTGGTAGGATTTGCTGGTTTTTCAGCAATTCTTTTAGAAGTTCAAGCACATTTGTTCTCCTGGGAAGATTTGTTGTTGGTAGCCCCGGAAAACAAGTTATCTAATTTTTCGATTAGGATTTTTGTTGGTCTATGGTCGTAAATACCATGTCTTTTTGGATCATTTAGCGTGATGCCTCTCAGAAATAGGTAAATAACCCCCCCAAAATGTTTGCCGTAATCGTAATCAGGTATGCGCTGCTTTAGCAATCGGTGCAATGCCAAAGCGTAGAGTTGATATTGCAAGTCATAACGGTGATCGACCATGGCCTGTGCCATTTTGTCTCGCGTGTAAGCTTCTTTGTTGGCCCCTAGCCAGTTTGATTTATAGTCTAGTATGTACCATTTTCCCTGATGCTCGAAGGTTAAGTCAATAAAGCCCTTTAGCATACCTTGTATCTGCGGGAAATCCAATGCTCCAGCATCTTTACTTAGTTGATCGTGACTAGCAATTAGGTTGTTGAGTTTGGAGGGGCTGAGTTTAATTATGGGAATATAGAATTCCATTTCTATCTTTCGTTGGTGTTTTGGAATTTTGCCTAGGTAAAGGCTCTCACCATCTAGGGGGGTGTGTAGGCAGTTTTTTAGCATTTGGCAAAGTGCTGGTTGCCAATGTTCTTCATAGCCTTCTTTCAAAAGCTCTTCTCGAACAAAGTTATTTAGAACATCATCGTCGCTTACAGCAAAGTCAACTCGCTCAAACAGAGTGTGCAGAAAGGTTCCTGGCCTTGCTCCTTTTGGAAAACAAAACAGGCTGAACTCATCTTCTGATGGTAGAGGTTCTGTTGAAACCTGTAAGGACTCTTGCTGAACCTCCAAATCGTGCCCAGGGGCTTCAATACTGGCATCTGGTGCTGTGGTTTCAAATTCTTGATCGGGCAGGGACGTATAAGAGTGTGCGACTGCACTTTTGGATAGGGCTGAATAGCTGGTAACCCACCAGTTACGTTCTATTTTACCGGTGAATGACAATGCAGTTAGCTCTTGTTTGTCCGTGACAAGGGGCTGGTAGGGAGCAAGCTCATCGTCTGGTGGGTGCGAAACAGAAAAGGATTGGCAATCATTAATAAGCATATTTAGTAATGTGGATATCTCGTTAGCCTCAATAGAATTGCCGTCATTGAGTAAATAGCCGATGGCGGTTTTGTGTAAGTCGGTTGTTTCGCTCTTGCTTCCTCGCTTGTAGGGTGCAATGCCAAGATAGCAGCAGTGTACTGATCTGGTTAGTGCTACATATAGAAGGCGTAAGTCTTCGGCTAGTCTCTCTTTTTCTGCTTGATGTAAGGATGTTTTTTGACCTTCGAGGTCGAGCACTGTTTTGTTGTTAGTTTTATCATGGTAAAGAGGTTGCTTAGCTTCATTATAGGTGCAAATGAATGGTAGAAAAACGACGTTGTATTCAAGGCCTTTAGATTTGTGAATGGTAACAATTTTCACCAAATTATTTTCGCTTTCTAGGTGTAGTTGTTGTTCAGCTGCATTTTTGTTGGGGCTGCTAACAGCTTCGCTTAGCCAACGATAAAGAGCATGGTGGTTGTTCAGCGCCATCTCTTCGCGAGCTAATAATTCGCCTAGGTGCAGGAGGTCTGTAAGCTGGCGTTCGCCAAATTCAGAGGTGAGCAGGTTTTCGGCAATATTTCTCTGGTAGATAATGCAGCGCAGCATGGGTAGTACGCCTTGGTCAAACCATATTTTTTGATAGTGGCTAAACTCCTCTATAGTTTGCTCCCACGCATGTGCATCATGGTTAAGAAGGTCCAGCTGTGAGGCACTGAGGCTAAACAATGGTGCCGCTAAAGCTGACAGAAGGGCAAAGTCGTTGGTGGGGGTTAGACAAGCAGATAATAGTCGTCGCAGATCTTTGGCTTCCTGGCTGGCAAATACTGAGTCACTGTTGCTTAGATAGACGCTGGCGATACCTTGTTGTGCTAGGGTGTTTCGAATTAATTGTCCCTGCTTTCTATTGCGTACTAAAATGGCTATATCGTCAGCTCTTAAAGGTCGAGTAGTTTTGCCAGTCCCAATTAGACATTGTTTTTTATCTGCCAGTGTTAGTAGTCGATTTATTTCGATGGAGGTGGCAGAGCTCATAATATCTTGATAGACACCGGACCCTATAGTCTTGTCGTTTCTCTCTGGTAACCAAATTTGTCCAGCTGGTAAACATTTGCCATTAACAGTTAGTTTTTTCTGTCTGCCTGAATTTGACGCACTCACCGGATGAAAAGGAATATCATCTCTGTAAATGAAGGGGGCAGAAGATCTGGAAAAAATACTGTTGACGGTTTCAACCATAGCAGAGGATGAGCGCCAATTGGTACCAAGGGTGTAATGAGCGCTGACCTGTCTACGTGCCTCTATATAGGTGAAAATATCCGCACCTCGAAAGGCATAAATTGCTTGTTTTGGATCACCTATCATGAACAGGCCAGCACTGTTATCTCGGCTTTCAATATAAATACTTTTGAAAATCGCATACTGTTGCGAGTCAGTATCCTGAAACTCATCAATCATTGCTACTCGGAATTGCGAACGAACGGCTTCAGCAAGGGTGCTGCCATGAGCGCCGGTCAGTGCTACAGAAAGGTTGGTTAGCAGGTCATCAAAGGATAGTTGATGACGCATAGCTTTTAATTGATTGAGCTGATATTTAATGCTCTCAAATGCTTGTTTTAGAATCATACTCTGAAAAGCTTTTTTTAGGGATATTGGATTATTTAGAAGATTATCAATTTTACTAAATATTTGGTGTTCAGGGAGGTGGGCATGTTTTTTTAGGCTAGCTTGCAGTGTCTCCGTGCTATAGAGGTTCCAACTGTCTTTGCCAAGAACGGGAATCAGTTCATCGCTCTGGATAAATGCTTCCATCTCGGGCAGGCGCTTTAAGCTTTTGCAGTTGGTTTTCAAGCCGCAATTGCGGAGTTGTGCCTGAATAATTTCTCTATCGTTTAGCCAGAGGGTTTTGATTGCTAAATACGGAGTAACGTAGTGTTTGTGAAAAGCATCAAGCGAATTCGGTAGCTTGCCTGAAATGATTTGAAGATCAGGTTTGTTAAGCCAAGAGCCAATTGCTGCCAGCAAAGATTCCGGTGTAGACCAAAGGCTGCGAGCTAGAGCTGTTAAAGATTTGCTCATGGGGTATAGAGTGCGTCGCCAAAAGTCCTCTGTACTGACATTGAGCAGATGGCTCTCGTCGGTCAGTAGTTCACTGGAGAACATGGTGTTACTTTCAAATGCATACTGCTTTAGCATTCTCTGACAGAATCCATGAATGGTAAATATAGCGGCCTCATCCATTTGTCGTTCAGCTGCCAATAACAGCTGTATTCGTTCTTCGTGACGATCAAGGTCGTCCATTATAGTTTGCAGGAAGCTGTCTTGGCTGTGGCTTTCGATAAATGCTAAGCGGGCATCATGTATTCTAGCTCTAATACGGTCTCTAAGTTCACCAGTAGAGGCCTCTGTAAATGTTACTACAAGAATTTGGTCAACACTCAACGTCTGGCAATGGGCAGTACTTTTATGTTTGTCATCGTCGGGGCCGTGACCTAGTAATAGACGCAAATACAGGTTAGCAATGGTATAGGTTTTGCCGGTGCCTGCACTAGCTTCAATCAAGCGTACGCCATATAGCGGAAATAATCTGGTATTCAGAGTTTCTGCAGATTGGTTGTTCATGAACTTACCCCTGCTTCAGAGTGTAACAGTGCAGGTTTCAATACGCTTATAGAGAGCTCTTTCATGGGTAGATAACTACTGTCAAAGCTGGGATAAATGCGGGAGATATAAGGGTCGTTTCCTTCTGCGAAATCACCGGATCCATTAGAATTTCCTTCAAAACATAGGCGAGCTCGTTTTATTGTCTGCTCTTCGTCATCCTTGCTATTGAGCAGAACAAGAGCGGTTTCAGGAAATAGTGGTTGAGGGTATGCTAATCCTTTTTTATAAACGGATATTAGTGCATCAAGGTAGTCTACAGCATCGTCGACAGGCAGGTAATTGAAAGTTCTTTGTTGATAGGTTCGTTTTTTGGGGTCAAGTCCTATAAGGTGTGTTGAGAGACCGAGCCCAGTTGTACAGCAACACAAGTGTTCTATCCATGTTGTAATTATGTCTTTTCCTTTAATAGGAGATGGCCGGTAACGAATCAATCCGCCAAAATAGATTTGTTTAAGCCAGCCGGAAAGGTGAATACCACCAATGTTTAAGCTGATTTCCACGTTCTCTTTTAGCGTTTCAGGAATCGTTAGTCTTCTGACATGGTCGGCCATGGTGGTCATGGTTCTCACCTGTTCATCTACTATTACTTCACCAAAGGCTCCGTGGGGTAGGTAGCCGCTTGCCTGGCGTAATGCTAATATCTGTGCTGGGGGGTGGCCAGCTATCATGGCTTCAAGTAACTCTTGTTTTAGTGAGTATTGGTTCAGGCCATCTAGTTCAAATGGCTCATTTTCTGCTAGGATCTTTTCATTGTCTTCAAAAAATACTTTCAAACGACGGTTGCAGAAGTATTTGGTAGTATTGCGAAAAAAACGCATTAATTCCGACATTTCAATGCTGTCCGGAATATCCGTTGTTTCTAAAGGTGATACTATAAACTGTGATGGCCTCTGTCCTTTTTTGCTCGCTGCAGGCAGCCACTCTCGAGCGTAGCTGAAAAGGTTTTTGTCGCTTTCTTGTTTGTTTTTAGAGGCAAAAACACGAGGGCTGAATGCCTGTAAAGAGTGGTTGGTTATTAATTGTTCTGTCAGTGAACCCTCGGAATTTTCTTGGCACAAAAAGCCTTGTTGGCAGTAGTTAAGTAGCTCTGTTACTAATACTGAAGGGGCTCTTGGGGAGCTATCTACCATACTTTTACCAACATAACTAATATACAACTCTTGTTGTGCGGATAGTAGCGCTTCTAAGAAGAGGTAGCGATCATCATCTCGGAGGGAGCGATCACCTCGTCGGCTGTTTTGTGCGATCAGGTCAAACCCAGTAACATCGATACTTCTGGGATAGGCTCCATCACTCATACCCAGCAGGCATACTATTTTAAAGGGAATGGAGCGCATTGGCATCAAGGCACAGAAATTGACTTGCCCTGCTAGAAAGCGCTGACTATTTTGTTGTCCAGCAATTCGTTCCGTCAGGTAGTTGATTAGAATGGTCTTTGTTAATGGTTTCTGGTGGTCGGCATCTTGTAGTTGTTCGTGGAGGTGCTCCATGGCGTCATGAATGATTTTTAGTGGATATTCATCACTATTGTCTGGTAGAAAAAATTGTTCTAAAAGGTTATTAACGTAGCGTGTCCATTCACCAATAGAATATTCCTGGTTTAATGATATTGCTAGTTGTTCTATTTGTTCAAGAAAGTCAGCTAGTTGACCGCAGAGATGTGAGTTTATGCCCTGGACTCCATCAAAGGGTAGGATGTCGGCATAAATTCCGGAAGACTCTGGCATAGCGTAGCCTAGTAGCATTCGTCGCAAGCCAAACTGCCAAGTATTAACAGACATTATCGGTAAATCAAAACAGCTCTGCTGATGGTTATTTATCCCCCAGCGAATGCCAGTATCATTAATCCACTGCCTAAGAGTTTCTAGGCCCTTTTGATTTAGTTTAAAGCGTCTTTGCAGTGCTGGAATATCAAGTAAATCCAATAGCTCTGGAGCGGTACATCGACTGTTGTCAATATTCAGTAATTTTAACACTCCAGTTAATATGGGGTGTTCTGTACGAACACTACGGTCTGATATGGAAAAAGGAATGTATCTTGGTTCTTGTTTAGGTATACTGCCAAATACTGTTTGTATCCACGGGCTGTAGGTGTCTACATCCGGTAGCATAATAACTATATCTTTAGGCGTAACATCTGGGTGCCTAGCGAAAATTGCCAAAAGATGATCGTGCAATACTTCTATTTCTCTGATGGGAGAGTGGCAGCTGTGTATATGAAGTGACGTATCATTTTTCTTAATTATTGGTTTTTGAGTGTTGCTGGAGCTATCTGCTAAATCCAGAATGTCCGCTTGAATATGTTTTAATAGAGTGGTGCGAGATATATCAGCAAATGCATCAATATTCACGGCATCCAAATCATGGATTTGATAAAGATAGTCGCTACCGAGTTTGCCCATAGATGCCAATAACGGATTGGTGCATTCATCGCCAGATATGGCTGATGCTTTGTAGAAGGAATCTTTTCGTTCTGAGAGCTGATCGTTGCTTAGTAAGAAATGCTTTGATTTCATTTTAGCCAGATATTTATGATCTTTGATATCCCCCCAAAAATAACGACAGGGATTGGTAATCATCAGGTGTACGTCTATTTGTTGGCTTAAAGTCTGTAGTGACTCAACAAAATGGGGGGGGAGGGCTGAAATACCAAAGACAAAAAAGCGCTTGGGTAGGGAATTAAAACTTTTGCCAAGGGTTAGGTTTTTATTGAACTGCCGGTGCATGTTGGCTCGATGCCAGTGAGGCTGCTTTAATTCAGCCGTTTTAGCAACCAGAGCTTGCCAAAGTTCGGGTTGCCAGCGTTGTTGGTGAGGTATAGCATCTAAACCGTCAGCTTGCTCCCATTTAAGAATCCAGTCCGGACGATATACTAGATACTGATCGAAAATATCTGCAATTTTTCCTGCTAGCTGGTAGCTCTTTAGATCATCATTATCTTCTGTTAGATAATTTTTTAGTGGGGCAAAGTTGTGTCGATTTAGCATTTGTTTGACTAGATCCATGATTTTCCAAAGCATGGCTTCTTTATTGAACGCTGATCTCTTGGGAGCATCAGGTGAAATTTGGATATACATTTCCCACAAAAAACTGGCTGGTAATGGAAAGTTAATGGCGGCAGCAATGCCTAGTTCTTCTGCTAACTGAAATCGCAACCACTGAGCCATGCCTGGGCTCTGTACCAGAATTTTTTCATCCTGCAAAGGATTGGACAAAGGCTTGCTTTTGATTAAGGTCACAAGGAGGTCTTTTAGTATATCAAGACGGTTTGAGTGATAAATGGTTAGCAAGGTTTGTTACTCGATATTGCCGATGATTATTAGTGCTTTGGTAAGCGTGATATCACAGGCTACTGGAAATAAGGTGCTTTTAACTATCAGCAGGGTTGCTTATTTGATAAGATAAAGTAACTGGAAATGTGGGTGTATGGCAAGGTAGCTAAGCCCTGTGAGTGTAATGTGAGGAGGGTTGGGCTTAGATGTGATAGTCAGCATTCCTGCTTTTTCATAAGTATGACAAGCAGGTCAAGCCATTCCTTTACGGTTCATTGTTTGAACCATACATGATTTCTTGCGTTTATTCGCTACAGGTTTTTTTGGCAGATAGTTGTTAAGTATTGCTTGCTCTGCTTTCTTTAGTAGGTCTATATCTGGTTTGGTGTATTGAAGATAGCGTTTGCCAGCACCATGCTTTATTAGTAACAGGGCTTTGAGATCATGCATTTTCTCAAGCAGCTTTTTTGCATTCTCAATACAAGCCTTGCCTTCAGTAATTTGTTGCTCAGATGACTCTTCTGGTTCCATGGTAAGCTACCTTTTGAGTTGTTTTTAGTCTGGAATTATTGAAAAGATAATAATCTTTACTACTCCTTATAGCTAAGTATAAGGCTTAATTACTTTTATTGCCTTGACTTTTGTAATGGCTTCATGGATGATACATCTTATCTAGGCGCAACACTAAGGTCTATTTAATGGCGGACCCTGTTGGTCCCCTCGCAATGATTGACTGTTAACCCCGCCAGGCCCGGAAGGGAGCAACGGTAGCAGTGATATCGTGTGCCGAGGTGCTGGCTGGCAGGGAACGTCTCCATATATTGCTTTTTAGTAGTGGTTATGGGAATGCAAATCAATTGCCGCTGAACAAGCATTACCGTACAGCCAAGAGTCTGTTTCGATTAGGCTTGGATAGGATTAGGCGGGAGTTCAAAAACAGCTGTGCAAAAAATGATCAAGGCACTTTTTTAGATCTGCTAAATGTTTTGTCCCGTACATAGGTCTCCTCCTGTGGTTTTGTTCACCGGTAGCTGTGTAGTAACTCAAAATTCTTTGGGTATAAATACTTAATTTACATAACTTGGTATGTACTATGAATATAAGTAGATTTGTTTTTCGTAACTTTTTTTTTCCAGTGTTTCTCGTTTTCTGTTCTTGTTTTTCCATCGCTGTTATCGCATCACCTCCAGTGTTTGTTGTTGCCTCTCAAGTGTATGCAGCCAGCACTTTTTATGGTGGTTGGAGAGATGTTGTTGCTGGTGTTAAAACAATACAAATGCTAAAATCACAGTATCCTGAAAGTAAAATTTCTTTCATTGTAGGTAGTTCTTATGATATGGGAAATCGTCATAGTAAGGATAAGTATGACACATTTAGTACAATCAGCAAAATAGATGGTGTGGAAGTTATCTTAATAAATGCGCATGAAGATTGTGCGCAAGAGTGTGAAAGAGCTACTGAAAAAGCAAAGATATTATTGGATTCAGCAGATCTAATTATCCATGCTCCGTCATTTATTATAAGTCCTATTGCTAAGAATTCAGATCAGTATGTTGGGAAAATGATATATTTTAATGGGTACCATAAAGGATCTTACATTGGACTTAAAGCAGAAGATAAATACATACAAGGTGGGATGGTTTATTTAGATACTGGGCTATGTCAAGCTGGCGTAGGAGCGGTATCCAAAGTACGGAATGGTATGTTTTTAAAAGCGAAAGAATTGCCATCAAGAGAATTTGATAGTGAGTTTTTAAGAGAAAATCTTACGATTCCAGCTGAGGGGGAGGGGTTGGAAAAATCTTTTTATTTTAATTATGCGTATTCTGTAATCAATTTCACAGAACTTGTTCTGTTCCCACACTTTGTTGAGGGGACTAGCACAGATAACATTAAAATAGTCACATCAGTTCCTATTGGTATTGAAAGTCACACGAAAAATATTTTCAGAATGTCAGCCCTGATGGGCGATGAGCTGACGATAAATAAAATAACACTTATTAGAGAGGGTAGAGAGGATCTAGTCATAAACAACTCCGAGGCTGACAAGCTCATTACTGGAAGAAGTATAACCATTATTAGTCCAAGAGCATATACACTTGATGATAGCTTGCGTATGAGCAAGTATGCCAAATGCAGCGTGTCTACTGGCGATCATAGTATGGCTGACCCTCTTTCTATGGGACGGTTACCCATTCCCAGTATAAGACATATAGGAGATAGTGCTCGTGCGTTGTGTAGCGATGTTAGGAGTTTTGTCGACTCTTATGATGGCGAAAAATTATTGAAGGACATGGGCGAAATATTTGAAGCATGTGCTATGGCTACAGGTGTTATAAACGACGCTTGTTCTGCAGATGTTGGAGGTGATGGTGTAGAATTAGGACGTCTCAATGATGCTATTAGGAGTTATGCTGAATTTGGCAAAAATCAATGGTTGCAATTTGAGGATCTTTATGTTAAACATTTACTTTCAAATGATGGTAATTTTCTAGAAGATAATTTACTTAAATGCATTGAAAGAAAGCTTACAAAAGAAGAATTAAGTGATTGACTTGAATCCAGTGGCGCGTGTTTTTTATAGGGCTCGATAAACGTTATATGAGTGTAGTGCTGGATTAATACAATAAGTGCAATTGACTGAAGTTTTATAGGTGGGCCAGTGCCGGTATATTTGTAACTCTCACACTAAAAATGGAAGCCAAGAATGAGTATTCAAGCCAGGCAATGCAAGCAGCTGACTCAAGGGCAACGGTATCAGATTGAGGCCCTTTTTGGAAAAGGCTATATGCAGAAAGAAGTCGCAGTGTCAGTAGGTATCAGTGAGAGTGCTTTATCACGAGAGCTGAGTCGTAATGCCAGTGGATGGCTACGGTGCTGAAAGCGCCCACGCACGGCCCAGTCGGCGTAGAGTGACAGCTACAAAGTTCAGCAAAACAGATGAACGACACATGCCCATAATAAAGAAATGGTTATTGCTTGGTTGTCTCCTGAAAATATCAGTTTACGGATGAAGGTGGAAGTTCCCGACATCGCACTCAGCCACATCACTGTTTGTACCCAAAGCATTTCAAACTGCTACTAGGCAGCAAGTAAGAAAAGCCCCGTGAGACTACGAGTAGTAGGTGATCGGGGTGAGCGAACGCAGCCAACAACGTAGCAAGACGACGGGTATATAAATGTGTTGCTACTAACAAAGTGCGTGGAGGCTCTTTGTATAAGCATCTACCCAGCTTTGGCAAGAGGCGCTGCAAAGGTGGTAAGCGTAAGGCTGGGCGTATCACGATTCCAGACCGCGTCGATATTTCCGATCGGCCCGCAGTTATTGATCTGCGGTTTCGTCTAGGCGATTGGGAGGGTGATACGATGTGTGGGCAGGACGCCCATCTGGTGATCTTTGTAGACCGCAAGAGTCGGTTAACTTTAATAGGGAAAGTTGATACAAAACACGCCGAAGTTGTTGCTGAAAGTATGGTCAAGCTTCTGAAGCGGGTGTCATCGGTCTGCACCGTCACCCTAGATAATGGTGGTGAGTTTGCAGCCCATGAAAAGGTAGCAAAAGCAATGAATGCAGGTATCTACTTTGCCAAGTCTTATGCTAGTTATCAGCGGGGAGCTAACGAAAATACCAATGGCATCATTCGGAGAACATGGCCTAAAAAAATGGTGTTGAGTCATCTGACAAAAGACGATGTGAGGGCAATGGGAATGTTGATCAATACCATGCTTAGGAAGGTTTTAGGAGGGTGGGCACCACTCGAAGTCTACACAGAGCAGCCGATTGCGCTTATTGCTTGAATCCAGCGCAACTTGAAAGGCTACGGGTATATTACCATTGCAAGATATAGTTGTTTGAGGTAGTATTCTCTGAAATACGCGTTGTGTAAAGAAATTATGAGGAAGAAGTGACTAATTGCCCTTATTACTTTGCCAACCCACATAACTCATGGGGGCGTGGTATGAATGAAAACACCAATGGTTTTGAGCAGACAATACTTAGTTAAGGGAACGTCAAGGGCAGGACTAACTCAGCAACGATGTAATATCATCGCTGCTAAATTAAATACAAGGCCAAGGAAGCGGTTGGCTTATAAAACACAGGAGGAATGCTTTTATGAATAACTACTTTTGTCGCACTTCAAACTTGATGCTAAGTAGCATAAATGCTTTACTGTATCCTCAGCTGTTATGTCTCTGAAAATATAGCCTGCTATATTAGCATACACTGAATTGTGGATTACTCCATACTTAATAACCTTACCTGGAACGTCTGTCATGCACTTAATTAAAAGCATATGTTATCTTATAGGGTTTCAAATATTGTTTACTGCATTTAACAATGCTTTTGCAATATATGTAAAAAATAATGACGAGCAAGGAACATGTACAGAAATATATGTAAAAAGGGAGCCCAAGCTAGCTAAAGAGGGATCAACTAAAGAGGGCGCAGCAGAGGAGATAGCAACAGATCTAAACAGTGATAAGCAAGATGCCATATTTGCAAAAAGCGAGGAAAAGGAAGTCGAGGAGGAAATGCTAAAGCCAAGAAATAAAATAAGAAAGAGGCTATTTAACAAAAGCTGGAGCTGGCTAGAAAGTGGATCAATGGAAGTGCACGTACAAACCGGCAATGAAAAATCACTTGATAAGGTGTTAAGTAATGACGAAGAAAACAACCACAATAAAAAAGAAGAGTTAATGGAAGCTGTTTATGGCTTGAAAACATGCCTAGACGACATTCTAGAAATACTGTACAATGTACACACGGAATGCATAAAAGAGTTAGCATCAGACAATATATTTCCTAGGACTGCGTCAATTATAGCTATTGAGTCAGGCATTACCGATAGTAAAGTTACACGCAAGGTTGAGAAATTATTTTATTACGAAGAAAAGATACTATGTCTAGAACGAGGTATAGATGTTAAAGAGCGCAATACACTTAGCGACATAATAGACCATTGTAAAAACAGCGATAAGGATAATCGCACAGAACAAATTAAATCTATAATACAAGATAATGAACGTTGTTGTCAAAATTTGATTGCAGATACTATTGACCGGTTGTCCCGTCCTAGCATATCTTTCTTACGTCTTTATGTTGGTTTCCTAACACACTTTCATCACAATATACTTGATATATTAACTGAAGACGCACAAGATGATGAGCGAATTTCTTTGTATGAAGCTATTATTGCTACTCTTCACTCCAGGCCATATCATGAGAACAGCGCACACACCACTACTGATAGCGTTACTACTAGTAATCATACTCATAAGAAGGATGACCATTTCAATTACTGCATACGCTTAATTAAAAAAATCTATAGAATTAGAGATGGTCTATTTACAAGACGTTTGCCCTAACAACCATTGGTTAGATTTACTACTTACTCATGTACTAACGCCTTGCCCTTGAGGTTGCAAGGTTTCTGATGCACGCTCCACCAAATCACTTGCATTCATTAATTCATGAAACCTTGCTCGCTTACCTACTACTCTCACCTTTAATGGTAATGAGCATATGAATTGGATGCGTTGTTTTTAAAAACACTTTGACAAATAATATAATTACGTCGCTTCTTATGCGAAAATCACACCAATCCAAGAGGTCTCTATGAAGAATATCCCTGCTAACACCAAGCGCTTAACATCATGCACGCATGAGAAACCTCGCTATAAGAGCATGCAAACGCTTCTTATGTGTTTTTCATTATTTTATTTTTTAGCTATTGCTGCTGGAGAAGTTGCGGCAGGAGGAGGCAATCACGAAATAGCAATAGATAAATCATCAGAATTTATCATACATGATAAATATTCTTCTGACGTGATAGAAAAAATTATAGCTACCGATGTAACTCAATTATTTAATGTTATTGTTACTGCTGTGGAAAATAATCAGAGCCTATGCTCTCAATTATCCGAACATATTAATCTGCTTTTTTTGGATAATAAATTTACAGAGGCCATCCAATCTCAGCACGTACTCCCCGGCAATAAAAGTAGCTTTGTCGACATGCACCAGCCGAATGAATTAATGAAAGAAAAGAATATTGCTAATCCTATATTATACACGAACCTAAATATTATTGCCCACATACTAACCTCCTTGGAAATCGTGCAGCCTAAACGTGACGAGCAGCGAGAGAAGACAATACTCATACTCAGCACGCTAGAATATATATTCTCTCTAGAGGGAATGAATGCACAATTGTGTCAAACAAAATGGAAAAACAGACAGCGTCTAACAACAAATGAAATTGAATTTGGTTTAGATAGCGACTATGTCATTGATTTTGAGCGTAGTGATGCATCTAGTAGCAATAAAGTAAAAATGTATGCAATGGAAATGCCTGTAGCGGATCACCTACATCCTCTTTATACGTGTCAATCTGACGAACACCTCACAAAACTTAAAAATGAAAAACAAAATACCTATTTAGATTTTGATAGACGCTATCAGAAATCAATAGTTGTTGTTTATGAAACAGATCTCACAACACATGATACCGATGGCAATGATACCGATACCTACGCTATCAAAATAGGATACTCAGAGCCTGGACTAAAGAAATATTCTGAGGCAGAGCATTCTGACGAAGGAATTATATCTATTTCAGCGATGACAACCGCCTCTGCTCAACCAGTTATATCTACGATAAACTATTTTGCTACAGATAGAGATAATAGTTGGTTCCCAGCCTGTTGGCGGTGGTATGCAGGCAGTAAAAAAACTAGCAATAAAGTTCATGAATTTAGCGTATCTAATGCTAAATCTTCAGAATGCTCATCATCATGCCCATCATATCGTCCAAACAAATCCACTCCAACTTCACTAATAGTTTACACTGAGGGAGGAAAAAAACATACGATGGGTCGCATCGCATTTGACAGCGATCCTAATCAAGCAGACTCTGCCGGACCTTGTCATTATAAAGAAAAACCTACGTTACGTACCGGTTGTGCAGTTAGCGGTACATCAAACAAGATTGCGACAAATACAACTAGTCGTACACGGGAATTCACCGACATAAGGGTCTCAAAGTTATCTAATGTGCAAGTCTTCGTTTATGTTACACATCAAAATCTACGTTCAGGTGATCTAGGTAAGAAGACGTCATCATTAGAGAAAGATATACTAGAATGGTGGGAAACATATTCCACTCTAGCCATTTGAGCGACACCCCTCACCTTTAAAGGTACGGGCAGGCGGCAAACGAGTGAATCCCCATGAGCCTACCAGTAGTAGGTTAGTGGGGAGGGTGAGTGAGAGCATTCCTCCCTCACCCACCTTCAATAGTAATGGGTATAGTACCCCTAAGCTTCTACTGCCTATTTCACCTACCTCAGTGCAGCAATTCCAAGTTATTTGGGTATAAATGCAATGACGTAAACTCAGTTACACTCGCTCAAATACCGTTGAAATACCTTGCCCAAGACCGATGCACATCATAGCAACCCCTAGCGTGCCGCTATTTTGTTTCATGACATTAAGCAACGCACCAGAGATACGAACACCAGAGCAGCCAAAGGGATGACCAAGAGCAATAGCACCACCATTGAGGTTCACCTTATCATCCACTTTATCCAACAATTTTAGGTCTTTCAGCACAGGTAACGACTGTGCAGCAAACGCTTCATTGAGTTCAAAATAATCAATATCATCCAGACTCAAGCCAGCTCGTTTCAATGCTTTTTTGGTACTAGGAACAGGACCATACCCCATAATGGCGGGATCAACGCCAGCAATAGCCATAGAGCGAATAACCGCCATAGGATGAAGACCAAGGTCCTTCGCCCGCTGCGCAGACATCACTATCATACAAGACGCACCGTCACTAATTTGAGACGACGTACCTGCCGTTACTGTTCCTCCTTTGGGGTTAAACACAGGCTTTAATGCAGACAATGACTCGATACTTGTTTCGGGACGAATAGTTTCATCTATTTTAAACAAGGCAAGACAACCGTCCGCATCATGACCTTGCATGGGAATTACTTCATCTTCAAACCTACCTTCTTGGGTAGCTAGCCAAGCACGCTGATGAGAGCGTACACCAAATTCATCCTGAGCTTTGCGCCCAATACCGTGCATTTTAGCCAGTAGCTCAGCAGTCAAACCCATCATACCTGATGCTTTCGCACAGTATTTAGACATACTGGGATTAGGATCAACACCATGCATCATACCCACATGCCCCATATGCTCAACGCCACCCACTACAAAAACATCACCATTACCAGTTTGTATAGCCTGAGCTGCAATATGCAAAGCGCTCATGGATGATCCACACAAGCGACTAATAGTCTGCCCTCCAGATGTATTAGGAATAGCCGTCATCAAGGCCGCCATACGAGCAATATTCCAACCCTGCTCCAGCGTCTGATTAACACAACCCCAAATAACATCCTCCACCTCCGCAGGATTTACGGCCTCATTACGAGACAAAAGCCCTGTGATCAAATCAGCAGACAAGTTTTCTGCCCTGATATTACGATACATACCACCCTTTGATCGCCCCATTGGCGAACGCCCGTAATCGATAATAACCGCATCTTTAGGATTCAGGCTCATGATTTATTCTCGCTCACTATTTTGGAAGAAGACCTGATACTATTTAAAAAACAAATTCAGGATCCATAAAAAGATTGCCCGTTACGAGCCATATCCCTAAGCTTGTCTGTAGCCTGATATATTGGCCCAAGCTCGGAGTATTTATCAGCCAATTCAACAAATACGGTCGCAGTCATTTTATCAATATATTTCAAAGCCCCCCCTCTGAATGGTGGAAAGCCAATACCCATAACTAAACCCATATCCGCTTCTGCGGGCGACTCAACAATACCTTCTTCAAGAGCACGAACTATTTCCAAGCATAACGGTAACATCATTCTATCGATAATTTCATCATCATCAAATTCACGCCGACTGGCACTAACACTCGCAAGTAAACTGTAAACATCATCATCTACCTTTTTGATCTGCCTGCCTTTTTTATCCTCTTCATAATGATAAAAACCAACACCAGTCTTCTGACCAAAACGTTTATTTTCAAACATAACATCAACAGCTGATTTAAAGCTTTTCTGCATACGCTCCGGATAACCATCAGCCATTACCGATTCAGCATGGTGGCATGTATCCATTCCTACAACATCCAACAAATAAGCAGGACCCATTGGCCAACCGAAATCCGCCATAACTTTGTCTATTTTTTGAAAATCAGCTCCATCATGAACCAACGACGCAAATCCTGCGAAATATGGAAAGAGCACACGGTTAACCAGAAAGCCTGGGCAGTCATTAACGACAATGGGGGTTTTACCCATTTTTTTTGCATACTGAACTACTGTCGCTACAGTTTCTTCACTGGTTTTACCCCCTCTTATCACCTCCACCAAAGGCATACGATGAACTGGGTTAAAAAAATGCATACCACAGAAATTCTCCGGTCTTTTCAGTGCGTTACCGATAGTTGTTATGGAAATGGTTGAGGTGTTAGAGGCAAGAACGGTGCCCACACTAACATGGGCTTCAGCTTCAGCCAGTACCGACTGTTTTGTTTTCAAGTTTTCAACAACTGCTTCAACAACAACGTCTACTGTTTTAAAGTCACCATAGGATAATGTAGCCGTGATAGTGTTCAGCACTGATCCCATTTTATTATTGTCCATGCGCCCTCTTTTTACCTGCTTGAGCAAGAGTTTTTGGGATTCTGCAAGACCAAGATCTAGACCCTTTTGGTTAATATCCTTCATTATAATTGGTGTGCCTTTATAGGCAGACTGGTAAGCAATACCACCTCCCATAATACCTGCACCCAAAACAGCTGCTTTATCAGTTATTTTGGCAATAGACTCAAGTTTTTTTGCCTTTTTCTTCAAAGCTTGGTCGTTTAAAAAAAGCCCTACTAACGACTCTACAACCGACGTCTTAGCCATTTTAATAAAACCCTTTGCCTCCACCTCAATTGCTTTATCCCGCTCCATATAAGCATGTCGTTGAATAGTTTTTATAGCTTCAACCGGTGCCGGATAGTGAGGACCTGCTTTACTGGCTACAAACGGCTTGGCAGTTTCAAACACCATCATAGATTCCATGTTGGACAGCGTCAGCTTGGCTTTCTTTTCTTCTTTTCTAGAGTTAAAGTCCAACTCTCCAGCAATACACTTTTTCACCAGACTAAGCGCAGATGTCAACAGCTTGTCTGGGGTAACTACCCCGTCAACAGCTCCAACTTTAAGAGCCTCTTCCGATCCATGTTCTTTACCTGTGCAAATCCACTCAATAGCATTATCTGCACCAACCAGACGAGACAAACGAATAGTACCTCCCCAGCCGGGATAAATGCCCAACTTTACTTCAGGCAGACCTACTCTAGCATTCGTAGACAGTAGCCGATAATCAGCACAGAGACATATTTCAAACCCTCCCCCTAAAGCTACACCATTGATCGCCGCCACCGTTGGAAAAGGTAAATCCTCGAAACTGCTGAAAATTCCGTTAACCTTTAGTAACTCACCTAGAATCACAGAATCTTCTTGGCCAAACATTGCAGTAAATTCAGTGATATCCGCACCAACTATGAAAGCCTCTTTACCGCTGGTGATAATCAGTCCACGGATATTACTATCAGATTTAATAGCCGTAATTGCTGCAGCCAAATCTTCCAGTGCCAGTTTGTTAAACTTGTTGACTGACTCTTGCTGCAAGTCCATTCTCAGTTCAACAATACCATCTTCCAACGCTATGACCTTAAAAGCCATGCCTTCATAAATCATTGATGTCTCTCCGAACAAGTTGAAAAAAACCGTTTTTTCTGCCAACAAATCAACATGAAACCATTTACAGTCTTACCCTTGAACGTTTGAAGCTGCTGGCTACTCTCCACCTCCAATGGCAATTGGTATAGCAACCCTGCTTCATAACGGTTCTTGAAATTCAGCCTATCCCATTATTTCAGTCAGCTGTTTTCATTTTTTGTTACAATCTCTCAAATACCGATTAAACTCAAGGAGTTGAACTGCAAACTTATTACTATGCGACACATCAATAATAGTATGAGACCTTTGCACGAGCCGTAATTTTGTTAGTCGGTGAGGAAAACACGCACTAAAATAGATGATTTATGCTTGTAAATGATCGATTTAGTGCGTTTTTAAAGCAGCCAGCTGGCAAAAGAACAATCGTGCAAAGGTCTCAATATAAAAAACTAATAATAGTTTATACCCAAAGGATATGGAGTTGCTACGCGGAGACGAGTGAGTGAAGTAATAAAAGTATTAGGAGAGCTAAGCGACTGTGGTGAGAAAGCGCTGATAACAAAATAAATTATCGGCATGCGTAATGCAGCAAGCACTCCCAAAGCTTCAAGGGGAATGGGTATAGACATCAATGTAAAGATATCATTTCATAATGCCCTAGCGCACAAAGGAGGAAAAGACCCCCTTGATCGCATAAGATAAACACAACCGAAAATTTATTTCATGAACCACACTATGAGCCAAAACATCAACGCACCAACTCACACAACTTAAAAAGAGAGACCATAATGAGCAGTTATAATCATATCCTAGTCGCGATTGATTTGTCAGATGAAGCAAATGAAGTTCTGGAAAAAGCAACATTTATTGCTGACATTAATCGAGCAAAAGTGACTGTAGTTCATGTTATTGAACCTCTAAGAGTTGTCTACGGAAGCGATATTCCCTTAGACTTAAGCTTATTGCAGGATGAAATAACTCAGCAGGTACAACAGCGCATGACTCAACTTGCTAACAAAATACAATTAAACCAAGGGAAGCAGCATATAGTTTACGGTCGACCAGATTCAGAAGTTCATCGCATTGCAAAAGAGCAGGGTGTTGACCTTATCGTTGTTGGCAGTCACGGACGTCATGGTTTAGCGCTTATTCTAGGGTCAACCTCCACCAGCATTATTCATGGTTCCGGCTGTGATGTATTAGCTGTTCGGGTCGGCAAAAAAGACAAGGCATAGCCATACTGGATTTTTTTGGTGGTGAGTGATTGTTAACATAACTCACCCTCAAAAGGGAAAATGAGTATGGAAATGGTAATTACTCCATACTATCAAGTTCCTCCCATCGATCAATCTTTACGGAAATAAGCTCAGCCAACCCATTAATGCGAGCCAATATAGCATTAACATTCAAACTATCCCCTTGATAAAACTTGGGGTCAGAAGCTTTTTGCTCTAAAGCTTTCTGTTCCATTTCCAGAGTTTCAATTTCCACTAATAGCTCATCCAACTCACGCTGCAGCTTATAACTCAATTTTTTCTTCTTGTCTTTGAGGGCTGGCTCTTGGTGTTTGACTACTTTGGATTTATCTGTTTTTTTTTTCTCAGGCTTCACACCTGGTTTTGCCACCAACTGGTCAATACTACCACCTTGGCGAAGCCAATCTTCAAAGCCTCCCACAAACTCTCCGATACTCCCTCCCATCTTAAACACCAAGGTACTGGAAACAACATTATCAAGAAAAGCTCTATCGTGACTAACCAGCAATAAAGTTCCTTTAAAATCAACTAGCAATGACTCTAATAACTCCAAAGTCTCAACATCTAAATCATTAGTCGGCTCATCAAGAACTAAAAGATTGGCAGGCTTACTGAATAGCCTAGCCAGCAATAAACGGTTGCGTTCACCACCTGACAACGCCTTAACAGGTACCCGACAGCGATGGGGAGGAAATAAAAAATCACCTAAATAGCTAATAACATGACGAGAACCACCATTAACTGTGATGCTTTCACGACCCTCGGCAACATTATCAATGACTGTCTTTTCTAGATCTAGCTGATTTCTAAGTTGATCAAAGTAAGCAACTTCCAGCTTAGTCCCAAACTGCACAGTGCCACTATCTGGCTCAATGTGTTCAAGCAATATGTTCAGCAATGTTGATTTTCCGGCACCATTGGCTCCAATGAAACCAATCTTATCCCCTCGTATTATCTTTAAATTTAACCTATCAATCACCAGTTGATCATCATAACCTTTAGAAATATTCTTAGCCTCTAACACCACCTTCCCAGATGAGCTAGCGCCTTCAATGGCAAACTCCGCTTTCCCCTGCACATTTCTTCTGTCCATACGCTCAGATCGCAATGACTTCAAGGCCCTTACTCGCCCTTCATTGCGAGTTCTTCGTGCTTTGATTCCCTGACGAAGCCATACTTCTTCCTGCGCCAATTTTTTATCAAACAAAGCATTCTGTTCAGCTTCAACTTCCAGTGCGTGAGCTTTTTGCTCCAGAAAGGTTTTATAATCACAATTCCAGCTAGTTAATGCTCCCCGATCCAGTTCAATAATCCGCGTTGCAAGAGACTGTAAAAAAAAACGATCATGGGTAATGAACAACAGTGCTCCTTTGAAATCCAGCAGCTGTTTTTCAAGCCAATCAATAGCAATTATATCTAGGTGATTTGTTGGCTCATCTAAAATCAATAAATCTGGCTGACAAACCAAAGCCTGAGCAAGCTCAACCCGTCTTCGCCATCCACCAGAAAGCTCCTTCATTTGTTTAAATTCCGGCAACTCCAACTTTTTTATTACCGTATCTACTTTCTGCTGCAACTGCCAGCCATCAACTGCTTCCAATAGCTGTTGAACCTCCTCAAGAGCCTTCATGTCCTCATCGCTCTCGATATTTTGCACCAACGTGTGATAACGATTAATCAGCTCACCCGCTTCTGCTAACCCTGATGCTACCACTTCATAAACAGACTTATCATCCTGGGCTGGTAAGTTCTGATTAAGCATACCTATTTTAATACCAGGCTTCCGCCAAACCGAACCATCGTCAGCATCAACTTGCCCTGATATCACCTTAAATAGCGTAGATTTCCCTGCTCCATTGCGTCCTAAAACACAAACACGCTCACCACGATTAATTTGTAATTCAGCTTTATCTAGTAAAGGCATATCACCATAGGCGAGACTAATATTTTCGAGTCGAATTATTGACATTACCATTGAACCATTAAGGAAATAGAGCGCAACATCTTCATTGAACATGCTTGCAATTTTTAAAAAATAGACACCATTCCATCAGCAAGCTGTAACGGAAAAATACAAAGAACCGGAAAAAACAAAAGGAAAGGTCAGGGCAATATCATTTTAACCAGCCGAGACATCCCGACCGCCACGAAATCAAGCTCAAGAAGAGCAGCTGCACCGACACTAAATGGCGGTCCGCAATCAACAGATCCTTCACACAACAGCCCTGCCAGCTTACTCACCATAGGCATATGACTGGACAACAACACACAACCACAATGCTCAGGCAAGTTATGGACAACGGCATGAGGATCTCCGTCAGGAATAAGTTCATCCATAGATTCGATCTCACAACCAGCCACATCAGCAACAAGGCTGCCTGTTTGCCAAGCACGCAGATAAGGGCTGGAGATAACCTTAGACACAGGCCACTCCCCCAAGATTTTTTGCACCACGCTTACGATCTGAACTCTACCCTCATAAGACAATGGCCTTTCCCTGTCAGGTGAGACAGAGTAGCTGGCTTGCCCGTGCCTCATAATGATCAGATTCATTTTTCCTTTAAAGTAGGCTTCTTTGAATTTTCCTTATCACTAGGCCAATCACTAAACGGATAAGGTTTAGTATCAGAATTGTAGCCAATATACTGGAGAACCTGATAAAAGTAAGAGTTCAACCCCTTGCTTAAGTGCCGCAACCTCTCATTTGGCTCGCCTTTTATGAAACCATATACCACCTGAACCACCACCACCAACGAAATAATTAGAGCTGCCATATAAGCTGCCATAAAAAAAACAACCATAAAAAACAACCGAAGCCAGCGAGACTCAGACTTAAAGTTACTTATAACCTGCTTATTCATCATTATTTATCTACTCCCATCTAACTATAAGACCAATTCTTATCGAACAAACCAGTTAATCGCTACCACAACATGTCTACTCTCTAGCTATGGCAACAGAACATGATATTAAATATCACCTTTTATTTGGTAACACAAATTCTACATCTCTTTTATGCTCACTCTGCATCATACCCTTAACCAGAATATCAACATCGTAATTTTCAAAAATAATTTTGTAAAGACTGTCAACCAAAGGCATGTAAACGTTCAGCTCTTCAGCTTTTTGCCGGACTTGCTTTAACGTATTTACACCTTCTGCAACCTGACCAAGCTCCAGAGTTGCCTCCTGCAAAGATTTCCCCTTACCCAAGGCAAAACCAACTCTGAAATTCCGACTCAGGCTTGAAGTACAAGTCGCAATTAGGTCGCCAACTCCAGCCAGCCCAAGAAAAGTAAGTGGATTCGCTCCCATCTTAACCGCGATTCTACTCATTTCTGCCAAACTTCTGGTAATTAACATGCTTTTAGTATTTTCTCCCATTCCTAGAGCAGCACCAACACCAGATACAATAGCGTAAATATTTTTTAATGCTCCAGCTAATTCAACACCATATACATCGCTGTTAGCGTAAACCCTGAAGTAATGACAGTGCAGTACCTTTTGTATTATCTGACACAAGTCATTATCCTCACTGGCAATAACTGTGGCAGTCACCTCCTTGGCAACAATCTCTTTGGCAAGATTAGGCCCACTCAAGACACCAATCCGAACCTGACTTAGTTCTTCAACAAGAATCTGACTCATTAAATCAAAACTTTCAGGCTCAATGCCTTTCGTTGTACTAATAACAATCTTTCCCTCCAGCATCGGAGCCGCTTTCCTTACCACCTCTCGAAAAAATTGACTGGGAATGGCAATAAAAGCAATATCAGCATCAGCTGCAGCATCACTCAGCGATGTCGTTGCTGATACAGAGCTATCTATTACCAGCTCTGGCAAATAACGCTGATTAATATGATCACGATTAATGGCCTCAGCTTGCGCACTACTTCGAACCCACAGTCTAACATCATGACCGTTAGTCGCTGAAATATCTGATAATGCTGTTCCAAAACTCCCTCCTCCTAAAACAGCTATGGTATAGTTTCCACTTTTATTTTGAGGCATTGTTATGGTACTTCCAATCAACCTGTTATCCTGACAGGATTGTACCTTGGATCATTAAACGAAGCATCTCTATTTCATTTAATAGGTTATTATCCAAACGGTTACACGAGGATTCTCCAGTTTATAACAACAATCAGATATTATTTTTTGTCACAATCCAAAGGCAGCATCTATCCTATCTTATAACCAGTGTTATAGTGTCCTTGGAATAATCAAGATAACAGAGTTTTCTGTTCATAAAACGTCATCCAGTGACTGAAGAACACTAAAGCAGCATCACTGGAGCACGATATCAATTCGGCTCTCTACTTCTTAAGGAATAACGTACGAATGAAGCAACAAACCTTCGACAAAAAAGACTTGCTGAGATGCGCCCAAGGTGAGCTTTTTGGCCCTGGTAATGCCCAACTACCCACTCAGGGTATGCTAATGTTTGACCGCATCATCCACATCTCTGATGAAGGTGGGGCCCACGGCAAAGGAGAAGTTATTGCAGAACTTGATATAAACCCAGATCTTTGGTTTTTCTCCTGCCACTTTATCGGAGATCCTGTTATGCCTGGCTGCCTTGGTCTTGATGCCATGTGGCAATTACTTGGTTTCTACCTAGGCTGGAAAGGAAACCTTGGCCGTGGAAGAGCCCTTGGCAGCGGTAACGTAAGGTTTACAGGTCAAATACTGCCAAATCACAAGAAGATCACATACCGTATTAACATAAAGCGCATTATTTCTCGTAACCTGTGTTTAGGCATTGCAGATGGTTCTCTCAGTATTGATGACAAGGAAATTTACACCGCTGAAAGTCTTCGTGTCGGGCTTTTTCAAAGCACCGATTCCTTCTGATTCATTTCTTTCAAGTTAGGTTTTTAACAATGAAACGTGTTGTAGTTACAGGGGTCGGCATTACATCCTGCCTAGGAACAAGCCAAAACAGTGTCACCGATGCGCTGAAACAAGGTCACTCTGGCATCCGCTTTAATGAAAGCTACCAAGATAGAGGCTTTCGCAGCCAGGTATCTGGGACTGTTGACATATCTTTCAGTGACTATATTGATCGTAAAACACTACGCTTCATGGGTGATGCCGCAGCATACGCATATATATCCATGCAGCAGGCAGTTGAAGACTCCAACCTAACACCTGATCAGGTGTCTAATGAAAGAACAGGATTGATCGCCGCCTCCGGTGGTGCGTCTTCGACCAATATAGTGGAAGCCGCCGATATAATACGGGAAAAAGGCATTAAACGCGTAGGTCCGTATCGAGTGCCTCGCACCATGGGTAGTACTGTTTCCGCCTGCCTTGCAACCCCTTTCAAAATAAAAGGCGTAAATTACTCAATAACCTCTGCCTGCTCCACCAGCGCTCACTGCATTGGCAATGCCGTTGAACAAATTCAGATGGGCAAGCAAGACATTGTTTTTGCTGGAGGAGGAGAAGAAGAACATTGGACCCAGACAGGCCTGTTTGATGCGATGGGGGCACTAACCAGTAAATATAATAACACACCTGAAACCGCATCCAGAGCTTACGATGCTTCTCGGGATGGCTTCGTTATCGCTGGAGGCGGAGGCATGATCGTATTAGAAGAGCTGGAACATGCCAAAGCTCGTGGCGCGACAATTTATGCCGAAGTAACAGGATATGGCGCAACCTCTGACGGTTACGACATGGTTGCCCCTTCTGGTGAAGGCGCTACTCGCTGCATGAAACTTGCTATTTCCACCATTGATGGTCAGATTGACTATATCAACGCACATGGAACCAGTACCCCGGTAGGCGATATCGCCGAACTGAAAGCCATTCGAGATGTCTTTACAGACGACATACCCATTATAAGCTCTACCAAATCTCTCTCCGGGCACTCCTTAGGTGCTGCCGGTGTGCAGGAAGCCATCTACTGTTTACTTATGATGAAGCATGACTTTATTGCAGCGTCTGCTAATATAGTTAACCTTGATCCTGCAGCTGAAGGTATACCTATTCTCATAGGCGCATCGAAGGATCAAAGATTAAACCGAATAATGTCTAACAGCTTCGGCTTTGGCGGAACCAATGCCTCTTTGATATTTCAGCGCCATAATGGGTAAGTCATGGTGGAGCTGCACAATTAAACTGCGCTGTCCCTCCTTCTTAACGCTTGCTCTACAAATCTTGTCTATTTTTCAAAAATATTAAATAAAAACTTACTCTCATTATGATTAAACAGAAAATATTCGGTTTTTGGATACATCTCACCCCCCCTAGCATAAGCTCACGGGGCTTCACTTACTTGCTATTCCAGCTGTATCGTTAAAATCATTCTGGAAATAGGCCAATGCATTTAACTCGCCTAAATACTGGGTAACAATCAATAGCACCCCTGAACCCACAATCATTAGGTGCTTGATATAAGTGAGAGCAGCTTCACTTCTTCAAGGAAGATGGTGTAACCTGCGACTCAATTCAGGCGAGATAAAAGCTTGTTCACCGCTTCTTTCCCACTAGCTCCCAATGAGCGTTATTTGAGAAAAGTACCTATTGCACAACTTACATTTCTGACGTATACCATAAAAGTGTTCCGTCTTGGCAAGTCAATAAAGTTGATCAAGAATCAGTTAACATCTATCCACTGATGCGAGAGTCAATTATGTCACAAAATATTCCACTCCCAACACCTCCACCAGAATCAAGAAATACTTGGCGAAAACGTGACAGCCAGTGGGTACTAACTCTTTTTGGCACAGCGGTAGGAGCAGGTATACTTTTTCTACCTATTAATGCTGGAATCGGCGGTATCTGGCCATTAATTGCAGTGACTATTTTGATTGGACCGATGACATTTTGGTCCCATCAAGGCCTAGCTCGCTTCTGTCTATCTTCTTCAAATATTAACGCAAACATTACCGATACCGTTACCGAGCACTTCGGTAGCAAAGCAGGACTCCTGTTAACCGTCGGCTACTTTCTTGCTATCTACCCAATTTTAGTCATATACGGCATTGGTATAACCAACACAACTACTAGCCTTCTTGTTTCCCAGCTCGATATGGAGGCACCTTCTAGAGCTGTTCTAAGCTTCTTTCTGGTTATTGGACTAGTGACGATTGTGTCCTGTGGAGAGCAGGTAATACTAAGGGTATGTAGCGCAATTGTTTACCCCCTGATTGCTATTCTAGTAGGAACTTCTTTGTATCTTATCCCTCAGTGGAGTACAGCTCAGTTTGATGTAACTCCTACGGCTTCTGAACTTATTCGCACACTATTCCTAACAATTCCAGTATTGGTGTTTTCTTTTAATCATTCCCCAGCTATCTCCTCTTTTTCTTCCGCTTATCGTAAAGAGTTAGGCGACCGCGCAGAGGTGCAAACCTCCCTGATACTGAAACAAACCTCCCTTTTACTCGTTGGCTTCACCATGCTATTTGTCTATAGTTGCGTATTAACACTATCTCCTTCAGAGCTCATAGCAGCTAAAGCAACAAACTTGTCTATTCTAAGTGTTTTTGCCGAGAACACTAATAACCCTATTTTTGGCTGGCTCGTTCAGATAGTTGCTTTGATTGCTATTAGCTCTTCTTTCTTTGGCCACTATATAGGCGCTAGCGAAGGCTTGAATGGACTAATTGTCACGCATATAAAATACAAAAACCCCAAAGCTAAAATTAACACCAAGCTGATCAACCGCTTCACAGTGATATTTATAACCTTAAGCGTATGGGCTGCTAGCTACCTCAATTTAAGCATAATAAATATAATTGAAACCCTAGCGTCCCCGATCCTTGCTGTTATTTTGTTTATTATGCCCGTATACGCCATTAGAAAAATCCCCGCTATGCAAAAATACCAATCTGCTAGCAACATTTTTACTTTAATTATGGGTACTATAGCAATTACCGGATTCATTGCATCCAAGATTTTGTAAAAACCAAGAACCCAACCGTCAACGATAGTGGCTATCATAGAAAGAGTTGGTGGAACTACAAACAATTAAATTCATACTAGTCTACAAAGAGGCTACCAGCGGTAGTAAGTGAAAAGTCAACAAGCCCACTAGCTCAAAGGCAGACGGCTATACTGTTATCCATACTTAATCCAGTTAGTATCTAACTGACACAATTACGGGCTGACAGCGTGGTAAACTTTGCGTACGATGAAGGGATCAAGAGTAAATATTAATGTTGCACATTCATATTTCTTCTGGAATCTAGTTCTAAATGAAAACACCAATGACTTGTAGCGATACTCTTTTCTCAAAAATACAGGCTTGAAAAAAATCACACAGATATTGCCTTCAGCTGCTTCGTTATCGCCGTCAGTCTGCATTACCAATGACTTTAGGTCGATATACCCAATACCATTTATTCAGCGATTTTCAATTTGGAGCTTAAACGTAATGACTTTCGTAGTGGGTGAAAACTGCATCAATTGCAAATACACAGATTGTGTCGAAGTCTGTCCCGTAGATTGCTTTTATGAAGGACCTAACTTTCTGGTTATTCACCCAGACGAGTGTATTGATTGCGCTCTATGTGAACCAGAATGCCCAGCCAATGCCATTTTTCCCGAAGATGAAATGCCTGATGATCAACAAGCATATATCGACTTAAATGCAAGGATGGCTGACCTATGGGAAAATATTTCGGAGAAAAGAGATCCTTTGCCAGATGCCAAAAAATGGGATGGCGTAAAAGGAAAGCTTGACCAACTTGAAAGCTAAATAAAAATAGGCTATGAATCATCATGGCCTTTTTCTTCGAAAATTATAAAGCTAACTACTAAATAATGACTTTCCTGACAATCCTTGCCGCTCCAAAATTATTTTCAGCCGCTTAAGTGCTTCAACCTGAATCTGACGAACCCGCTCACGGGTTAAACCAATCGCCCTTCCAACCTCCTCCAGAGTACTGGTTTCATGGCCTCTTAATCCAAAGCGACGAGCAACAACCTCCCTTTGATTCTCGGAAAGCTCCCCCAACCAACGATCAAGGCTATCATTCAAATCAAGTTGTTGCAGTAACTGCGCTGGATCCGACTCCTTTTCGTCTGAGATAGTATCAAGTACCGACTTGTCAGAGTCTAACCCCAAAGGAGTATCTACCGAAGTAACTCGCTCATTCAAACCCAGCATCCGCTTGACATCACCAACAGGCTTATCAATTAGTTTCGCTATTTCTTCAGGCGTAGGATCATGATCCAGCTTTTGAGTTAACTCTCTCGCTGCCCGAAGGTAAATATTCAACTCTTTCACCACATGAATGGGCAGCCGAATAGTACGAGTTTGATTCATTATAGCTCGTTCAATCGTTTGCCTAATCCACCACGTAGCATAAGTTGAAAACCGAAAGCCACGTTCTGGATCAAACTTCTCTACGGCTTTCATTAACCCAAGATTACCCTCTTCAATCAAATCAAGAAGCGTTAATCCACGGTTCACATATCTCCGAGAAATTTTTACCACCAAACGCAAATTACTTTCAATCATGCGTCTACGCCCAGCCTCTACTCCCTTTCGAGCCAGTCGTGCGTAATGAACCTCTTCATCTGGAGTCAGTAGCGGTGAAAAACCTATCTCACTAAGATACAACTGAGTTGCATCTACTGTTTTATCAAAATCCTCACCTAAACGCTTACGACCATGCGCATTCGGTGCAGAACCTGAGTCCGTGGTAACTTTTTTATTACCGCTTACCTCAGTTGATTTATCGCAATCTTTAGTTTTGTAGTTACTTGTATCTAGGCTCTGATCTTCTCCTAGTATACTTTCCTCCGCGTAACTACATAAATCTGAGTCGTCCCTTTTCGCTGCCATATTGAGTCAGTCCTATCCGAAAGCCCCACTTTCAGTCGAGCAACTCAAAGCTGCACCAACACCCGTGAGATCCCTCTACTGCCGCCGTCAAATCTTAATCAGCGCTTCGGTAAATATCCCAGGGGGTCGACCGGTCTGCCATCACGCCTAATTTCGAAGTGCAGTTTAAGTTCTGTCGTTCCTATAGAACCTATTTCGGCTATCTTCTGATTCACTTTAACCAAGTCGCCTTCTTGCACATATAATATCTTGTTGTGAGCATATGCACTCAGGTACCTATCGGTATGTTTTAGTATAATTAGTTTCCCATATCCACCCATGTCACTCCCAGCATAAACTACTTGGCCAGCTGCAGCAGCGCTTACAGGAGCCCCTGATTTACCCCTGATATCAATGCCTTTATTAACCCTCCCGCTGAGAGAGAATCCAGCAAGAATAGCTCCAGATGCAGGCCATTGCCAGTCAGAAACTGTAGTCGGAAATACATATTTTGAAGAATGTTTTGTTGCCCTTTCTTTTACCTTTCTTACTTGTTGAACAAATTCCTTTTGCCTAGCTTTCCTTATTTTTCTGCCAATATCCGATCTTTTTAAGGAGTTACCAGTAAACTTCGACGACACACCAATACGCTGACCAGGATAGATTATATATGGAGGATAAAGCTGATTTAGGACAGCTAACTCTTTAAAATCCTTATCATATCGCCACGCTATTGAATACAAAGAGTCACCTTTTTGAACAAGATGCCCTTTCTCTGCGACCATAAACGGAAGTCTCAGTTCTTTTACCTGCACACTACTAGGATCGTGGCTACAGCCAGTTACAATTAGAAAAATAGAAATTGCACGCAGGATAATAAACCATACGTTCGAATAATGTAAAGGTAACTTTACTGACATCAATCCTCCACAAGCTCGTGTATACATAATTACCCAATAAAACCGTTAATCAAATATACTCCTAAGAACGCTAACATTTAACAAAAAACAGCAACCATTATATACCCTTACCTCCCATCCGTTCTGCCACACATATCTGAAAATGACAGAAGGTTCGACCAAGAAGCAAACATACAAAAACAACACATAACCCACATTAGATTCATGAGCTTATCTCTAGAGAGTGCTATCAACTACCACCAAGTACTACCAAATGTTAGAACCAAGATAAAGCGTTTGGCTAGAAGAACCAATTGCTTTCTTAGGCTCTGATAAAGTGCATGGAAAAGCTATCGATAAATACCTATATCGAAAACGCAGCCAATCTAATCTAAAAAACGCAACTGCTTACGTAGGATTACTTACCACACACTTCACACGCCTACTATCAACAGGCCATGAGCTTAGCTAGCTTGTCGCCTAAAGAGTTTATCATTTTTTAGTCTTCGCACCTTATTTCATTTCAATAAGACAGCGTTAATTCCGTTTAAACTCGGCCATACCTCGATATACTGCTTTTTCGCCAAGCTCTTCCTCAATACGCAACAGTTGATTATATTTAGACACTCGGTCAGAGCGACAAAGAGAACCGGTTTTAATCTGACCTGCGCAAGTACCTACAGCCAAATCAGCAATAGTGGTATCTTCAGTCTCACCGGAACGATGAGATATAACCGCAGTGTAACCAGCATCCTTGGCCATTTTAATAGCATCCAATGTTTCGGACAAAGATCCAATTTGATTAAACTTAATCAAAATGGAGTTAGCAATTCCTTTATCAATCCCTTCTTTCAAAATTTTGGTGTTAGTTACAAACAAGTCATCCCCGACGATTTGAATTTTATCACCCAGAATTTTTGTCTGGTAAGCAAAACCCTCCCAATCGGATTCATCCAAACCATCTTCAATCGAGATTATTGGGTATTCTTCAGTTAATTTGGCAAGATAATCTGAAAATTCATTTGATGAGAAAACTTTACCCTCACCCTTCAGGTTGTACCGGCCATCTACATAAAACTCAGAGGCCGCACAATCCAGAGCTAAAGTCACATTTTCACCCGACTTGTAGCCAGCAGCTGCAATGGCCTCCTGAATAATCGCCAATGCTTCAGCATTAGAAGATAAGTTAGGTGCAAAGCCTCCCTCATCCCCTACCGAAGTACTTAATCCTTTGTCAGATAATACTTTTTTTAATGCGTGAAAAATCTCAGCTCCCATGCGCAATGCTTCAGAAAAAGTCTTGGCTCCCACAGGTTGGATCATAAATTCCTGTATATCAATATTATTATCAGCATGTTCTCCACCATTCAGGATATTCATCATCGGTACGGGCATACTGAACTGCCCCGAAGAACCATTCAGGTCTGCAATATACCGATAAAGAGGAATATGCTTATCCGCAGCTGCAGCCTTAGCATTAGCGAGAGAAACAGCAAGAATAGCATTGGCACCTAGGTTGGATTTATTAGCAGTGCCATCCAGTGTGATCATTGCCTGATCCAAGCCACGCTGATCCGCAGCGTCAAAACCAAACAAAGCCGTGCGAATAGGGCCCATAATGTTAGCAATAGCTTTCTGAATACCTTTACCCATGTAACGAGAGCTATCATCATCACGAAGCTCCAGAGCCTCGCGAGAGCCGGTAGACGCACCACTAGGAGCGCAAGCTCTACCCATTGCTCCAGACTCTAGGATAACATCAGCTTCGATAGTGGGATTACCACGAGAGTCAATAATTTCTCGAGCCTTAATTTCCTTTATTGCAGTCATGTATCACTCCAAGATGAAACGTTTGGAAACATCATTCTAACAATGCGAGGATGCTCGTGAGAGTAGACAAAGAGTCTCAATAAATCGAACACCAATCATGCTCAGTATGATGGACGGCCACTATACCACCGAGAAAGGTCAGATCAAAGACCATTTTAACTACTTCGGTACTATCAACTTTAAGCATCCATATGCGGGAATATGAGAAAACATCTTTCTAGCTTCACTCACTTGTCGACTATTCACACCTTCAGTGGTAGCGAGTGCGCGACATCTCTTGAGCACACTAAATTCTTTGTAATTCAATACCTTATGAGCAATACCTCCAAGCCAGATAAAGTTTATAAGAGTAAGATCACTACTTAAATACTCACACCTTCAATAGCAAAGAACGCACAACACTTGAAGCCACCAAACTCGTTAATATTCAGAAGTTTACGCGCAATACCTCCAAGCTAGGTAAAGTCTATACGGTAGGGTCGCTATTGAAATGCTACACCTTCAATGGTAATTGGTATAGACCATTTAAAATGGCATTTTAAATCCTGCAGGCAACTCCATGTCAGAACTTATGTTAGCCATTTTCTCCTTGTTATTGATCTCTACTTTGCGAACAGCATCGTTCACCGCTGCCGCTAGCAAGTCCTCCAGCATACCCTTTTCCTCCTGAAGCAGAGTTGGATCAATCCAGACCCTCTTCACATCATGACGGCCAGTCATGGTTATTTTAACCATGCCAGCACCAGACTCACCAAAAACCTCTGCATTAGCCAGCTCGTCTTGCGCTTTTTTCATATTTTCTTGCATCTTCTGAGCCTGCTTCATCAGATTGCCCATACCGCCTTCAAACATAACAACCCCTCCCTTAGCTAGGGAAAATCAGAAGATTAATAAAGTCTCACACCAACTGCAGCTCCCACCTACACCCGCTACTATTGACGGTGGTGGTAGGCTACCAACGAATCCCCATGACCTACAAATAATAAGCAATTATAACTAGTAAAAAATTAGGGTTAAACCTTTAGCTAATGATATTTCCCACAGGCTCAATACTCTCATCCAATACCGTCGCCGAAAAATCACTAATCAAAAGCCGCACATTCGGATCATTATAAATACTACGCTTCGCCTGCTCCAACCTTTCGCTAATGTTTCGATCTCGCCAATCAGCAGGCGTTTCTGTTTCGATAGCCCCCACCTCAACCTGTAAACTCAGCGGCTTGTCAAAATAATCAGATAACACTTTTTCAATTCGCTCACGATGCATTTCGTCATATAGAGTGCTGCGCTTACTATCCAACCGCAAATTCATAGTATTGGCACTATGCGCCACATATTCGCAATGAGAGCCAAGAGTGCCTGTCACACCACCAAGAGCAAGCCCCCTAAACACTGCAACCCAAGAGGACGCATTAAGGTCAGTAAGGGTCAATTTTTTATCCTCAACTTTTGCATCCAATAAAGCTACCTCAGAGGCTGCATGCGCCAATTCCTGAGCCACTCCTTTATCGTTATCAGGTTGTGATAAAAGATCATTCCCCTCATCTATTAATACCTCTGAGCTGGAGGCATTCAACTCTGCAGGAATAATGGCTTCATCATAAGCTGAAAGTGGGATATGCTCTTCCACTTCTTTTAAATACTCGCCCCCCCCCGACTCTTCATCTGCCGCACCGTCGGCCAAAAATCTCTGTTGATCAACAACACTTTCAACCGGCAATGCAGGCTCAGGCTCTGCTGGCTGCTCAGATTCTCCAGCACCATCATCACCATCAGTTGAATCACGGAAACCTGCACCCAACACCCCTTTTTCCAAGGGCGCAGAATCAGGACGAAAGGCCAGCATTCTCAACATAGCCATTTCAAAGCCACTACGAGGGCTCGGTGCCAAGGGTAAATCTTTTTTTCCCACCAACCCCACTTGGTAATAAAGTTGAACATCCTCTGCCCTCATAACAGAAGCCAGCTCAAGCACTTTTTCTCTGTCACCTAGGCTATTATCAATCGCATCTGGCACCGCTTGAGCAATAGCTACTCGATGCAACATGGATAACATATCATCCAAAACCGTCAAATAATCTGGCCCATAATACGCCAGTTCAGATACCGCCTCAATAACGACTCCAGCATCAGCAGAGGCCAGCGCACGAACCATTCGCATCACCTGCCCCCTATCAATCGTACCCAGCATGGCCCTCACTTCCGTCTCACAAATACGCCCATTACCAAAGGCAATGGCTTGATCTGCCAAACTCAAAGCATCTCGCATACTACCGTCTGCCGAGATAGCTATCTGCCAGAGCGCTGGGGTATCATATTCGATATTTTCACCAGTCAACACTGTCTCCAAGTAACCAACAATACGCTCTGGAGCCATGTTTTTCAGGCTAAACTGCAGGCAACGAGAAAGAATAGTAACAGGCAATTTCTGAGGATCAGTAGTAGCCAGTAAAAATTTTACGTGAGGCGGTGGCTCTTCCAATGTTTTCAATAAAGCATTAAAACTATGGGTAGAGAGCATATGCACCTCATCAATCAGGTACACTTTATAGCGTCCCGTAGTCGGTGCATACTGCACGTTATCTAACAACTCGCGCGTGTCTTCCACCTTGGTTCTTGAAGCCGCATCCACCTCAATCAAGTCTACGAAACGTCCTTCATTAATTTCTATACAAGCTACACACTCATCACAAGGAGTAGAACTAACTCCTTTCTCACAATTCAAACATTTAGCAAAAATACGAGCTATTGTTGTTTTACCAACACCTCTGGTACCAGTAAAAAGATATGCATGATGAAGTCTATCTTGATTAAGCGCATTAACCAGTGCCTGCAGAACATGAGCCTGCCCAACCAATTCTTTAAAAGAACGCGGTCGCCATTTGCGCGCAAGAACCTGATAACCCATAAAAGTATTAACTCCCCCCTTTCAGTTAACCCGAGCCATAACCACAAAAGTGTACATACCAAAACGGTAATATGCCTTATATCTTTTAAAATGCGAAGCCAAATGACGCGGATTCAAATTCCAAGTGCATCACAGCTTAAGCTGCTAACGCAGCCCTGTGTTAACCCATTATTAGGGCGGGTGTTTTGAAATTCAAATCTTTTCTTGGCCGAGAATTAAGCCGCATCAATGCTCGCTTCACCTCTATCTGACCGACCTTCTTGAAGTCTGTATTCTTTGGAAAATATTGTCGTAGCAAGCCATTGGTGTTCTCATTTAACCTTCGCTCCCAAGAGCTGTAGGGGTGCGCAAAGTAAACCTCAGTCGATAATGCTTGGCTGATTATCTCATGGTACGAAAACTTTTTCCCGTTGTCAGCCGTAATGGTGTGAATAATATCCTTAAATGGGTTGAGCAAGCTGATCGTAGCCTTGGTCACATCTACTGCGCTTTTGCTGTTCACCTGGGCTGAGACTGTGTACTTCGTGACCCGTTCGACGATAGTTACCAAAGCCCCGCTATGCCCTTTGCCAATGATCTCCGCTATCTCCCTTTGGCTGCAACCTCTTTTCTTTAGTGCGGAAATCTGGCATCGTTGTTCGTAAGCCAGTTGTTGGTAAGTTATCGTCATCACTTCATCTCTTGCCGGAGAAAAGGGTAGGAGCTTACCTTCATCTGGCCCTTTCTTCTACCTAGTCAAGTGATGTACTTCAGGTTTGAATCCGCCTGAGCTTAAATCACTACATTATCGGGAAATACTACTTAAGAAGGCATCGTGCAGTCTCCAACTTATAAGCTCAGATTTTATCTATTTAAAAATGACACAATTCGACAAACTAACATACAAATAGAATTTGATTTCAGGCAATATATCCCTGTTACCATGGCAGGTATAGGCAGGCAACAAATGAGCGCCTTCAGTGAGACGACGAGTAGTAGGTGGTTGAGAGCGGGCGAGAACAGTCAACACCCTCTACTTTCAAGGGTAATGGGTATAAACCCAAGACTTAAGTAATACTGAAATTAGCTCAAGGCTTAGGGCTTAATCGCAACCTCACAAGGCAAGCCACTGGAGAACTAATAATGTGTGACTGAATTCACATGCTCAAAGTTACTCGGCATAATTTGATGAATTGGAGTATGGCAAGGTCTTTAACTCCATGTTAAACAAGGTAAATGCAAATAAATCCGCATACAGCTCTATACTCTTAGACACCGGTGTTCCAGCGCCATGACCCGCATTAGTTTCTACACGAATTAACATCGGATTTTGACCTACATTCTTATCCTGCAAATGAGCAGCAAACTTAAACGAATGCGCCGGAACAACGCGATCATCATGATCACCTGTAATCACTAAGGTAGCGGGGTAGCGTGTTTCTTTAACAACGTTATGCACGGGCGAATAGCCTTTTAGATATTCAAACATCTCCTTACTTTGCTCAGCAGTGCCATAGTCATAAGCCCAACCTGCTCCCACCGTAAAAGTATGATATCTAAGCATATCCAGCACGCCTACAGTTGGAAGTGCTACCTTTGCCAGCTGTGGTTTTTGCGTCATCACAGCTCCAACCAGCAACCCCCCATTAGAGCCACCACTTATAGCCAAAAAATCACTGGAAGTGTAATCACTTTTTATTAAGTATTCTGCCGCTGCAATAAAATCATCAAACACATTCTGCTTGTTTAATTTAATTCCGGCATTATGCCAATGCACCCCATATTCGCCGCCACCTCGAAGATTTGGTACTGCATAAACTCCACCCTGTTCTAACCAAAAAGCGTTTGCAATTTGAAAAGACGGCGTCAGACTCACATTAAAGCCACCATAGCCATAGAGGATAGTAGGGTTGTTGCCATCCATTACGATTCCCTTTTTATGGGTAATCATCATAGGGATTTTGGTGCCATCTTTTGATGTGTAAAAAACCTGTTCAGAGACGTAAGCAGTACTGTCAAACTTAGCAGCAGATTTTCGATAGACAGACGACTGCTGTTTCTGCAGATCTAGCTCAAAAATAGTTTCCGGTGTAGTATAATTAGTAAAAGTGTAATACAGCTTTTGAGCCTTGCGTTTCTCACTAAAGACACTAACGCTACCATCGCCTGGTAGTGCAATTTCTCTGATCTTTTTACCCTCGTAGTCGTATTGATAAACCTTAGAAAGAGCATCAATCATATACTCAGCAAATAAGTACCCTCCGCCAACAGATATTGACAATACATGCTCAGTCTCGGGGATAATATCAAGCCAGTTAATCGGTTCTGGATTATTTACATCAACCATAACAATCTTTTTATTAGGAGCACCTCTATTAGTCACTAGATAAAGCTTTGTCCCAACACTATCAATGACATAAGTATCTGAATCAGTCTTGTCTAATATCGTGACAAAAGGGGCATCAGGCTTAGAAAGGTCTTTTAAATAGAGCTCACTGCCCGTTGTAGAAACTGAACAATAGATTATCAAATAACGTCCATCTTCAGTCACACCGCCACTGATATAGCGACGTTTTTGTTCAGGCGTAGCACCAAATACCACATTGTCTTGCTCCTGCGATGTCTTTACTTTATGGAAATAGAGCTTCTGCTGATCAAGTTTAGCCGAAAGACCACTACCGCCTTGCTTGTCATACTTTGAATAAAAAAATCCTTCTTGCCCCTTCCAAGACATACCAGAAAACTTCACATCAACTAATGGCTCATCAATAACTTGCTTTGTGACTGCATCTATTACAATGATTTTACGCCAATCACTACCACCCTCAGAGATTGAATAAGCTACAAGAGAGCCGTCTTCAGAAAAGCTTATATTCGCAAGAGACGTACTACCATCTACACTAAACGTATTCGGATCTAAAAACACCTCTGGCTTTCCATCATCAATAGAACGATATATGACATACTGATTTTGAAGGCCATCATTTTTATGGAAGTAGGTGTACTTGCCCTCCTTAAATGGAGCGCCCTCCTTTTCATAATTCCATAACTGCTTAATACGATCCCTGATGTTATCTCGGTAAGGAATGGCTTTTAAGTACTCAAATGTTAACTTATTTTGTGCTAAGACCCAAGATGCCGTTTCATTGCTCATATCATCCTCTAACCAACGATATGGGTCAGCAACTGATGTGTTGAAATACTGATCATAAATAGTGACTTTTTTTGTCTCTGGATACTCAAATGAATCTACCATCACTCCCCCATGGTGTTTATTTTTGGCTAAAAAATGATGCGAACAAGAACTTAAAAAAATAAGCCCCACGGCCGCTAATAATGGAAGCTGAAAAACATTCATTTATAGTCCTTGGTTAAAGCTTTACACTGCAATGAAGTGCGGCCTATTCTTTAAGGCCAGCCAACTGAGCCACACGCAAGAGTTTGTCAAACAAACGCATTATAACAACCAAATGAAGATGCGCTCAATTAAAAAAATGCAGTTAATCTTTTAAATTGGGCGGATTCATATACTGAGTGCGACACCCAATTTAATAGAAGCGATGAACTGCGGTACCCATTAGTTTTTTGCTCCTATCACGAAGTAAAAACCTATCACGAAGTAAAAACCTATTATGAATAACTTTTATTGATACATAAGCGCTCCGCACTTTTTGGAAAAATTAAATAATAGCCGTACCATTAAAGTCTTTGAATTGATCAAAAATAGCTGCTGATAAATTGCCCAGATCAACTGCACCTACGATGTTCAGTCAGAGTGGCTTCCTCTCGTATTTCTGACTTTAGCAATCTCTTATCGAATCCATCATGAGGTGATTTTTGTCGCCTGTGTTGGGTGAGCAGCATTCATGAAAAGAAATGCCTATTTCTTTGGCAATGAGGCCTTCAAGGCTTCATAGTGTTCCATAAACTTATCCTATTTTTTAGAGTTAAGCTTATTAGTTGCACTCTTTGGTTTTTTGTAGGTGAAGCCATTTGTTTAAGCCTGATACATTATGTTTTACGTACCATTTCTCACAGGCATAAGCGAGAACCTGGTGGATGTGAGCATAGCTACACTCAGAAATATACTCGCGCAATTGCTGAGTTTACTGGTTACTAAAGGGGCTTTTTCTGCCACCATTTTCAGACATCAGTTTTTCCGTTTTTAAGTAGTCATTCAGATAACGGCACCGAGTTTTACCAATATAAGAGAGCTGAAGAAGCGACTAATCTGCCAGCCCGCATCACTCATGGGAGCGTGGTATAAATAAAAATGACAAAGGTTTGATCAGACAATGCTTAGGTAAGGGAGCATCAATGGCAGGGCTAACTCAGCAACGATGCAATATCATCGCTGCCAAATAAATGCAAGACCAAAGGAGAGGTTAGCTTATAAAACACTTAAGGAATGCTTTTATGAGTATCTACTGTTGCCTCACTTCAAACTTGATGCTTAGTAATGTGCATGACCAAGCTCTAATTCTTCTTCTGTCGCATCACGTACATCAACAATTTCAATGTTATAGAACAGATCTTCACCGACAAGCGGGTGATTTGCATCGATAACAACTTGTTCATCAGTAATTGCTGTAACAGTAAAAATGTCATGGCCTGTAGCTGTATCCGCTTGAAACTGCTTACCAATCTCAACGATTTGATCGCCAAAATAAGTACGAGGAACAGACTGCACCAGTTCGTCATTATACTCACCATAACCATTAGCCGAATCCACCTTCACGTCCAGCTTGTCGCCTGCTTGCTTACCTTCCATAGCGTGTTCCAAGCCATCCAAAAGATTATTATTGCCGTGTAAATAAGGTAAAGGCATATTTTTTTGCGAGCGATCCAGTATTTCACCAGCTGCATTTTTTACAACATAGTTAAATCTAACAACATTATTATTAGCGATTCTCATCAACTTTAAACTCTTGATTGCAGAACAAATATTTTACGTCAATACCTATTAAATTTGAAGATTCAAGCAAGAGGATTGATACATTCTGCTCACTTGCTTCATTTCTTCTTACGATTATCGTCAATGATTCTTGCTATATCAGTCTCTTATTATGAAGCTGCTATCCCTATACATACCCGTCTCCTGTGGGGTTTTCGCTTTGTTATTGACTGTTCTCGCTTGTTCTTTCAGGGGAGGCAGGTATAGAGTTTATTGTATATTGTAATAGGTTTTCAGTTTAACCCGTGTAAAAGGGTGTGGTAAAGTTTCTGTAAATTCTAGAGGAAGTTGGCTGTGTTTGAACTGGTGAAATCAGGTGGTTGGCTCATGCTGCCAATACTGTTGTGCTCAATGCTCGCGGTGGCGATTGTTTGTGAGCGTATTTGGACCTTGAGAGCCTCTGTTGTTACTCCTGAGGACACTCTTTTCCGAGTATGGCAATGGATAAAAAGGGATGAGTTAGATGGTATTAAGGTTGCCGCCTTGAGGGATGAATCCCCGTTGGGGGAAATACTGGCGGCAGGTATATCTAATGCTAGTAATGGTCGAGAAATAATGAAGGAATGTATTGAGGAGCAGGCGGGTAGAGTTGTTCATGAGCTGGAACGTTACCTTAGCTCCCTTGGTACAATTGCCGCAATTACTCCATTGCTAGGTCTACTAGGCACAGTTATAGGTATGATTGATGTGTTTTCTGTTATTATGATACAGGGTGCCGGTAGTCCTGGTGTGCTGGCTGGAGGTATTTCAAAAGCATTGATCACTACCGCAGCAGGTTTGACAATTGCTATTCCAGCGCTGATATTCCATCGTTATTTTACTCGAAGGATAGATGAGTTAGTCGTTACTATGGAGCAGGAAGCTATCAAGTTGATGGAGGTGTTACAGGGGGAGCGTAACACCAACGAGTCAGAGGCAATTAATAAATGAGGTTCCGTAGACAGCAGCCTCAGTCAGAGGTGTTGGTTAACCTTACGCCATTGATTGATGTTGTTTTTTTGCTATTGATTTTTTTTATGGTTTCGACCACTTTTACTCGAGAAACGCATTTAGCTGTGAACTTGCCTGAGTCCAGTGGTGCAGTTATGGAAAAAGAGGAAAAACAGATTGAGATTGTTATTAGTAAAGCTGGTGAATTTGCGGTGAATGGTAGAATATTGGTAAATGCACAGATTGAAACACTTAAGAGCACGCTATCTAAAGTCAGTAAGGGTGATAATAAATTGCCGTTGATGATAACTGCAGATGCAAAGGCTGCCTACCAGTCTGTTGTTATTGCAATGGATGCAGCGGGGCAATTAGGATTTGTTAATTTGACTATGACGACTAAAAAAAGTAAGTGATGTAGAAATGATGCCATTCTTTTTTGGATTCCTCTAAGTTTCTCGGTTTTGAATATGCTTTTGAGCGTTAAGCGACGCCTTCATGCAGCGGTTCTCCGTGCTTGGTTTAATGATGATTCTTGGATTAGGCTACTTGCACCTTTGAGTTTTATTTTTACCTGTTTTGCTCAATGGAGAAAAACTTTTCTTTTGCGAAAAAAGAGATGGGAGCCACCTGTTCCTGTTGTTGTTGTAGGTAATATTAGTGTTGGGGGGGTGGGCAAAACTCCAGTAGTAGCTAGTCTGGCTAAGGGTATGCAGGTAAGAGGTTATAAGCCCGGCATTGTTAGTAGAGGGTTTGGTGCCGCAGGAATGCGCTATCCTACGCTGGTTACTGCTATATCTAATCCTAAAGATGTGGGTGATGAGCCGGTTATGCTGGCCCAACAACTGGATATTCCTGTGGTGGTTGATCCAAACAGGGTCAATGCGGCCAATTTTCTTTGGAAATACCATAAATGTAACCTAATTATCGCAGATGATGGTCTTCAGCACTATAATCTAAAGCGTCATGTTGAGTTATTGGTTATTGATGGTCAAAGAATGCTGGGTAATGGTTTGTGTTTGCCTGCTGGGCCGTTAAGAGAGCCTGCGAGTCGTTTGCACTCTGTGGACTTAGTGTTAAGTAACGGTGAGGTAGCTTTTGATCCTGGTGTTAGCTACCACAGCTTTGAATTGTTACCACAGGCTATAATGGCTGTACGGCCTGATTTAAGGGCTCTTTCTGCAGTTTATCCGCAAGCGTGCAGGGTTCATGGTGTGGCTGGTATTGGCAATCCAGAGCGTTTTTTTAATACTTTGGTGGAACTTGGCTTTGAGGTGGTTGCTCATGCCTTTCCGGATCACTATTGTTACAAGGCTGAGGACATTCTTTTTGAGGAGGAATTACCGGTAATAATGACGGAGAAAGATGCCGTAAAGTGTACTGAGCTTGCAACGCCAAATCATTGGTATTTACCGGTGGCAACGAATATTTCAGACCTTGTTCTGGATCATATTGCCTCTCTTATCGAAAATTCAGATGTAGTGTATAATGGAAAAAAAACTGTTTGAAATTTTGGCCTGTCCCCTATGTAAAAGTGATGTTAAATATCAAAAAGAATTGGAAGAGCTAGTTTGTCGACCCTGTGGTATGGCGTACCCTGTTCGAGATGATATCCCCGTAATGCTGGAAGGCGAAGCACGCACCTTAACTATTGATGAGCGTTTGAAAAAGGAGTCGTCATGAGCGAGCAAAAACCTTTTACTGTGGTTATTCCTGCTCGTTTTGGTTCTAGTCGTATGCCTGGGAAGTCTTTGGAGGATATTGCTGGTAAGCCAATGATTCAACACGTTTATGAAAGGGCTCTGAAAAGTAGTGCTGAGAGAGTTATTATTGCAACAGATGATGAGCGTATTGTTAGCGCGGCAAAAAGTTTTGGAGCGGAAGTTTGTATTACTCAGGCTGGGCATCCTTCTGGTACGGATCGGCTGCAGGAGGTTTCGTTGCTTTATGGAATGAGTGATGATCATGTAATTGTTAATGTTCAGGGTGATGAGCCTCTGATACCTCCTCTTATTATTGATCAGGTGGCAGCTAATATTTATGGTGATGTAGAGGTTGGTGCTGCCACGTTGTGTGAACGAATAACCTCCCGTGAAGATTTATTCAATCCAAATATTGTGAAGGTGGTTGTTGATGACAAGGGGCGTGCTATTTACTTTAGTAGAGCGCCGATTCCTTGGAATCGGGAGTTGTTTTCAGACAGTTCTGCACGGTTATTAGGGGTAGATTCTTGTAGGCGGCATATTGGTATTTATGCTTACCGGGTAAGTCTTTTGAAGAGTTATGTGCAGTGGGGTGTATGCCCTATAGAGAAGTTGGAGGCGCTGGAGCAGTTAAGGTTGTTATGGAATGGTCAATCCATTCATGTAGAGCATGCCATCGTGTCTTCACCTCAAGGTGTTGATACCAAGCAGGATCTTGTTGCGATACGGAAAATTTTTGAGGAGAGTGAGGTAAGAGTGTTGTCATGATTATCAGGGTGCTTTTTGTTTGTTTAGGTAATATTTGTCGCTCGCCAACAGCTCATGGTGTTTTTGTTAAGCAGATTGTAGATGCGGGTCTTTCAGAAAATATTCATGTTGACTCGGCCGGTACTAGCGGTTGGCATAAAGGAAGCTTGCCAGATTCTCGGTCAATGGAAGTGGCTTTGGCTAAAGGTTATGATCTGTCGTTTATTCGTTCAAGGCAGGTTCTGCTTGATGATTATAGGAAACAGGATTTGATCCTTGCTATGGATAAGGAAAATCTTGAAACTCTTCGCTCTCAATGTCCAGAGGAGTTTCAGCAAAAGCTTGGATTGTTTCTTTCTTTTGTTGATAGCGTGAGTGCCAGAGAGGTGCCTGATCCATATTATGATGGCGATGAAAATTTTGAACAAGTGCTCAGTTTAATTGAAGATGGTGGTTTTGCATTGCTGAAACACTTACAGAAAAGCCATGCTTCAGGTTTATGCTCATTCCCCATGGGGGCGTGAGGTTTTATTGATTATTTTCAACCCTAGCCACCTACTGTTTTTCGGTTCATGGAGTATCGTTAGTCTGTCGCCTACAAACACAGTCAATGGTAATTGGTATATGGTTTTTGGGTGTCAGAAAAAGTAATGGATATTCTTGAAAACATTCAGTTGAAGGGGCTTAATACTTTTGGAATTAAGGCAAATGCTCGTTATTACATTGAAGTTGCAACTCTGACCGATTTGCGATCATCGTTGGATTTTGCCAGGCAAAAAGGTTTGGCGGTGATGCCCTTGGGAGGAGGGAGTAATGTTGTTTTTTCTAAAAATATTGATCTCGTGGTATTAAAAGTAGCTTTCATGGGTAAGTCAGTGCTATCTCGTGAAAACGGTCTGGTATTGGTTGAGTCTGGTGCTGGAGAGTGTTGGCATGATTTCGTTCAATGGAGTTTGTCCCACAAAGCCTATGGTCTTGAAAACTTGTCGTTGATTCCAGGCTCGGTTGGCGCAGCTCCTGTTCAAAATATAGGGGCTTATGGTGTTGAGTTGAAGGATTATTTCTATTCTTTGATGGCAATAGACGCTATATCTGGTGAAGCTGTTCAGTTGTTTGCGGCAGATTGTATGTTTGCTTATCGTGATTCTATCTTTAAGGCTGTGCTCAAAGATCGTTATATTATTACTTCTGTCCAATTTCTTCTTGATGAAGAGTTGCAGGCGCAACTTAATTATGGGGTTTTAAGGGAGAGGGTTGAAGTTCGGTGTGTTAATGACTCTTTATCTGCTGATTTGATTAGTAGTGTGGTGTGCGATATTCGTCGTGAAAGACTGCCTGATCCTGATTTTCTTGGTAATGCGGGAAGTTTTTTCAAAAACCCAGAGGTTGAGTCGGCTATATTTGAGCAGTTGAAGCAAGAGTATCCAGATATCGTTGCTTTTCCTGAGGGATGCAATGCTTGGAAGCTAGCCGCAGGCTGGTTGATTGAACGAGCAGGTTTAAAGGGAGTTAGAGAGGGGCGGGTTGGTATCTACAAGACGCAGGCGCTTGTGCTGGTTAATTATGGAGGAGCTTCAGGAGCTGATGTAATGAATTTCTCGGAAAGGATTAGGCAGCGAGTATATGAATGTTTTGGCATATGGCTGGAGCAGGAGCCAAGGGTATATTAATAAAAAGACGGCTCCAGCCGTCTTTTTTGTTTTTGCCCTTGCTAGGCTTGTGATTACTCTGATAGAGGCTCTTTCTTTATTTGGATGGGAAGTGTGTCATCAGGCTCGTGGTGTACTGATTTTAACGCTGCTGTATGGTTTGATCTAGGGTCATTATGAGCCCGGCTGCGTTTGTGCTGACTTTGTGGTTTTGGCATTTGATCACCGCTTCCGGTATGGCTGGTGCCTGCTTCAGAGACGGTATGACGATCTGGGGTATTTGTTTGTTTGTCATCAAGTTTTTTGTTTGTTGGTGGTGTTAGCTCTGGAATGGGTATTTTTTGGTGCGATATACCTGTACTTTCTTTAGCTGTGACTGATTTATCTTGAGTATTTTCCTCTATTTTTTTTGGTGTATCTATATATGCCGTGTCTGGTTGAATGAAGGGCATTTTTTGTAAATCTATGCAACCTTCAGCTTGGACTACTTTAGTTGTCACGGTTTTAATTATTTGTGATTGGTGGTTGTTAGGGGTTGCTGTTTTAGTAGTATTTGTCGGGGGCTGAGCAGTAGTCTTTTTTTGCTTCGTAACCATGCCGCTGGCACTATGTTCTTTTACGGTAGATACATCACTGATGGTAGATGCCTGTATCGAAGGTGTAAGGGTTGATGTTTGATGTTTGAGTATAGCTTGGTTTTGATTTTGCTCGAGGGCGGAAGTAGGCGCTTCTTGACTGAGAGTATCAGTAGAAGTAGCAAGTGTAGGGCTGGTTTTCGGTGGAGCCATCATTGGGAGTTGTTCTTGCTCATGGTCTCTAAGAGATAGGCGGTTATGTCGCCTTAGAGATGCAGTGCTTGGTCTGCGTCTGAGCTTATTGTCTTCCCGTGATGCATTAGTCTGTTCTACGCTTTTGGTTTTTTGAGTAGGTTGTTTTGGGCTATTTTTCTTGTCACGCTGGGTATTGCTAAGAAGCGTACTATTTTGCTGTTTATTAGCCTGACTGCTATTAATGTTACCCTGATTCGATTGCGGTGAAGAGTTGTTACGACTACTATTTACTGTCTTATTCTGAGGGGCGTAGTCTTTTTTAGCGAAATTCCGAGGCTGATCTTTTTGGCTAGTTTTATTACTCCCTTGTTTATTGTAAGGCCTTGATTTGCTTTCTCCTCGGTTGGATTGTTGCGACCAGTCCTTTTTTTGGGCGGGTTGAGCGCTGTTTGTAGCCGATTTTTCTTCCTCGGTAGTGGTGAAAATATCACCAATAGCTTTAACAAAAGACTTGATTAAGCCTGTATTTTTTTTCTGTTCAAAAGTTGGCTTGGGGGGAGCAATGTTTTTTACTGCGGCCACAGTTTTTAGCGGTTGTCTGCCATTAGTTGACTCTTCATAAGGGTCTTTGGTGTCAGTAATTCCGTAGCTGCTGGTTGGTGCTTGATCGATTTGTTGGTCGTCACGTATTCTTTGGACATCATAATGAGGGGTGTCTAAGTTTGGGTTAGGGATAATGACAATGCGAGCGTTATGGCGTGATTCTATTTCAGTAATGCCAGAGCGCTTTTCGTTCAGCAAAAATGCGGCAACAGATATTGGAACTTGTGCGCGAATTTCAGATGTGTTGCCTTTCATGGCTTCCTCTTCCATAAGGCGCATTATTGATAGAGCTAGGGACTCAATATCACGTACTGAACCCTGGCCAGAACAGCGAGGGCAAACGATGCCGCTGGTTTCGCCCAAAGAGGGTCGAAGCCTTTGGCGAGACATTTCCAGCAATCCAAAGCGAGAGATTCGGCCGGTTTGAACTCGGGCACGATCCATATCCAAAGCAAGACTAATACGACTTTCAACTTCACGCTGATTGCGGTTACTACCCATGTCGATAAAATCAATAACGATTAGGCCACCGATATCACGTAGTCTTAGCTGACGAGCAATTTCATCCGCAGCTTCAAGGTTGGTATTTAGCGCTGTTTCTTCAATATCTGCACCACTGGTGGCTTTTGCTGAGTTTATATCAATAGATACTAGAGCTTCCGTGGGATCGATAACTATAGAGCCGCCAGAGGAGAGCTTAACCTCCCTTTGAAATGCGGTTTCAATTTGTGTTTCAATTTGGAAGCGATTGAATAGTGGAATGCTGTCTTTGTATAATTTGAATCGTGGTGCATATTGAGGCATGACCTGTTGTACAAAATCAAGAGCTTCTTTATGAACGCTGGCCTTGTCAATGAGTACCTCGCTGATATCGTGGCGTAGGCAATCTCGTATAGCTCGAATTATAAGATTGCTTTCTTGGTGTATAAGCAGCGGCGCTGGTCTGCTAGCAGAAGCTTCCTTAATGGCGTTCCATAAGTGCAGTAAATACTCCAAGTCCCACTGAAGCTCCTCAAGTGACCGACCTAATCCGGCAGTTCTAACAATAACGCCCATTCCTGCAGGTATGTTTAGTGTGTTGAGTACTTCGCGTAGCTCCACTCGTTCCTCGCCCTCAATGCGGCGGGAAATGCCCACAGTGCGAGGGTTGTTTGGCATGAGTACCATATAGCGACCTGCTAGGCTAATAAGCGTTGTTAATGCTGCGCCTTTACTGCCTCTTTCTTCTTTATCTACTTGAACAAGAACTTCTTGACCTTCTTTCAGGGTATCTTTGATGCTCGTACGACCAGAAGTAGGTTTGCAGAAATATTCTTGAGATATTTCCTTCATGGATAGGAATCCATGTCTCTTTGCACCAAAGTCTACAAAAGCCGCCTCTAAGCTGGGTTCAACGCGAGTGATTATGCCTTTGTATATATTAGATTTCTTTTGTTCGCGGGCGCTGGATTCAATATCTAGGTCATAAAGACGTTGCCCGTCTACAAGCGCAACACGCAGCTCTTCCTGCTGTGTTGCGTTAATCAACATTCTATTCATAAAAGTACCGGTTCACTTGAGGCTAACCTCTCAAGTCGCCATAGCCCGACTATTCTGAAAGTCCGGCCTGCTTGTATAATGCAGCCGAATCTTTTTAAGTGCTATCATACTTATATCTCAGTATTTCAGTGAGATGTAGTGTAACGATATAGCGTTATCCTGTGTCATGAATTAAGTTCCTGAACACAGGGGAATAAAACAGCAGGTTCCGGTTGCTGTTGGCTTTCAATCGAATGTTTGATTGAGCCAATAGTAACTCTGGTGCCTTGGTAACGTCGGTCACCTGCTTTTTCCTGAAATCGAGCCTCGCTTGATGGAGGGTAGCACTATTAATCTATCACGGGTTGAGCCGTGTTCTTTACTTAAATTTTGAGCCTGCTGGCAAAAAGCTGACTACATGCATTATTAAGCCTATAATGCATTAGTTGATGCTTTCTGGGTGGTGGACGTGGTAAGCGTACTATCCGTCTTATCCGTCTTATCCGCCTCCAAGAGACTCAAATTTCAAAAATCAAACTGCCTTTCTTAATGTTATGCTAGACAGTTTTTTGATTATACCAGTAATCTTCAGGTGCTTCAAATGAAGCAAAGCTGATAACATTGAAACATGAATAAACAATCAAGCGATGTAGTAGCTCCTTTGAGGGTTGAATCACCAAAAAAAGAAGGAAGCTTCTGTCGATCTAAAGGAAGTATGGATAACCCTTCGGTGCAATACGTTACTATTAGTAATGTTGAAGGTCAGCGTTTGGATAACTATTTGTGTCGAATTCTTAAAGGGGTTCCTAAAACTAGAATTTATCGAGTTATTCGAAAAGGGGAGGTGAGAGTTAATAAAAAAAGAGTGGCTCCTAGTTATCGTCTTCAGGAAGGGGACTATCTTAGAATTCCTCCGGTACGGGTAGCCGAAGAAACTGAAAAAGCTTATATGCCAGTATCTGTTTCTGAACTGTTGGCTAGCTCTGTTCTTTATGAGGATGCTGGATTACTTATTATAAACAAGCCGTCAGGATTGGCGGTTCATGGTGGTAGTGGGATTTCCTGTGGTGTTATAGAGGCTTTGCGACAAATGCGACCCAGAGAAAAAGAGTTGGAGCTTGTTCATCGTCTGGATAGGGAAACGTCTGGGTGTTTGATGATTGCTAAAAAACGCTCTGTACTGCGTCATATTCATGGTCAACTGCAGAGCAGTGGGGTAAAGAAAGTGTATAATGCCCTAGTAGTTGGACGCTGGCCGTTAAAAAAACAGTTGGTTGATGCTCCATTGAGAAAGAATATCCTTCGTTCAGGTGAGCGTATTGTTCGGGTTGATATCGATGGTAAAACTTCAAAAACCCGTTATCGGATATTGAAAAGGTTGAGTGGAGCAACTTTGGTTGAAGCAATCCCTTTAACAGGGAGGACTCACCAGATTAGAGTGCATTGCCTTCAAGCTGGTCACGCTATTCTAGGTGACGCTAAGTACGGTAGTGATAATGATAATCAGTATCACAGAAAGCAAGGTTTAAAGCGTCTTTTTTTACATGCGTCAAGCTTGACGTTGACTCTTCCCGTTACTGGGGTGATCACGGTGGAAGCGCCGTTGCCCAATAATTTGGAAAGGTTTTTGCAAAAAATGGGTACTGACAGGATGCTTGATGAGCCTAAAGTAACTTGAAGTGTAGATGTGCGGCAAATAAGTGATGTCCTATGAGTATGGAAGGCCAGTGGTTTCTGTAAGCAAATGCAGTTTTTAAATAAGACGGAAGTTATATCTACTGCGGTTGCTTGTGTCTTGTGTGATGACTTAAGCTAGTGGCTAGGTATATGTACTCATTCCTATTTAAGGGTGTGGTGTAGTTCTGTATATTATTTATTGCCGTGCCTGTTTTTGATTAGTTGAAGCTAGGTAAGCTACGTATATATCTGGTGCTATTGAAGTTGCGAGCGGTCCATAGCCTCCGTCTTCAATGGGATTTGTTATAAAAAATTATTTATGAAAGGGATGTTCTTATAGAGGGTAAACTGATGGATGGAAGGCAGCAATCTACAGAAAATATTCCGTTTGGTGGTGAGACTGATAAGGCTTGGTCGTTGCTTGAAAACCTAGTGACGAACTCGTTGACTGAACAGAGGCGTTCTAGGCGGTGGGGCATATTTTTTAAATTTTTGACCTTTATGTGGTTGTTTTTGGTTGCGAGCGCTATCTATAACTCGTCGAGAATAAGTATGCCAAAAGGCTACGGTGGTGGAGTATATACTGCTCTGGTTGAGCTAAATGGAGTTATTGCTGATGGAGGAGATGCTAGCGCAGACGTTATTGTTTCTGGACTCAGGTCTGCTTTTGATGATAAGGGAACTAAGGCTGTTATTTTAAGGATTAATAGCCCTGGAGGTAGTCCTGTGCAGTCGGGCTATATATATGACGAAATTATTCGGTTGCGTAAGCTGCATATTGATACGCCGCTTTATGCAGTCATTACTGATATGGGTGCTTCTGGTGGCTACTACGTTGCTTCTGCGGCGGATGCTATTTATGCGGATAAAGCTAGTATGGTGGGTTCTATTGGCGTTGTTTCTGCAGGCTTTGGTTTTGTTGAGGCGATGAAAAAGGTGGGTGTAGCTCGAAGAAGTTATACCGCTGGAGAATATAAGGGGTTTATGGATCCTTTTCAGTCGGAGGATATAGCCGCGTCGAAGCGTTGGCAAGATTCTCTTGATACTGTCCACAAGCAGTTTATTGAAAGTGTAAAGCATGGGCGTGGTGATCGATTGACGGATGATCCTGATATTTTTTCAGGTATGATCTGGGTCGGTGAAAAAGCTAAGGAGCTTGGTTTACTTGATGGTTTGGGCGGTGCTAGTTTTGTTGCTCGTGATATAGTTGGAGTTGAGGAAATTAAGGACTTTACTCCTAAAGTTTCGAGGTTTGAGCGTTTTGCTAGAGATTTTGGTGTGGGTACAACCAGTGCTTTTCTTAAGATCTTTGGCGCTGATGGTATTCAGCTTAGATAGACGAATAGGTCTGGTTTCTATATCTGTTATTATTGACATTGCGAGTAGGCGGTAAACTAGCGAATTCCCATAATATTACGAATAATAAGTGGTTGAGGTAGATGAGAGTTAAGCTAGCAAGCTCTCATATTTAAGTAGAATAGGTCTGGGTTATTGTTGGGGTAAAGTTGTTACGGCCCCAGTATATCGATGGATTCGTTGCGTAACATGGTAGTCAGTGCAATTAAAGGAAGGCCTATCAGTATATTGGGATCATCCCCTGATAGTTTTTCAAATAGCGCAATTCCTAAGCCTTCGTATTTAAAGCTGCCGGCGCAATCTAGCGGCTGTTCTTTATCAATGTAATAGCTGATTTGTTGTGGGTTAAGGTGCCGAAAATAGACTTGAAATGGTAAACATTGGTGCTGGATATGGCCGGTTTTGCTGTTGAGTAGGCAGAGGCCTGAAAAAAAAGTGACTTGTTGGTCGCTACATAGAGATAGTTGTTCGATGGCCCGCTGTTTATTGTAGGGTTTATTTAGCAGGACTCCATCAATAGATGCGGTTTGGTCTGAGCCGATAATAAGGTGCGATGGGTACTTATGGGTTATTGCTTCTGCTTTTTGTTTGGCGAGGCGTTCTGCCAGTGCTTGAGCAGATTCTTTGGCTAAAGGTGTTTCGTCGATTTCTGGTGGATGATGTTCAAACGGTATTTTTAGGGTTTTCAGTAGCATTATTCTATATTTTGAACTCGATGCTAGAACAAGTTTCATCACTGCTGCGCTCTCCTATTTTGTGTGTGGCGTTCGCTACCCAAACTTTTAATGGCGACTGCTAAAATGATGGAGTTGTAAAACTCTTTGACAGGATGACGGTTTACCCTCTATGATTGCCTGCTTATGCTAATTAGTCAACTATCCAAAACTATTGATCCGTGTAAACTTGCGCGACAAGGTATATCTCTTGAAGGTTCCTTGGCAGTGAGCTGCTTTAGTCGGCTAATAGATCTTCTTGCTGGTGATCAAGGCGAAGTAAAGGTAGCGTTACGCTTTTATTTAGATGAGTTTAACCACGTAATACTTGAAGGATGCCTGGACCTGGAAGGTAAAATGATCTGTCAGCGGTGTCTTGACGCGGCTGATATTTCAGTGCATGTAGATATTCTATTAAAGGCTGTGCGGACTTATGAGCAAGAAAAGGCGTTGCCGGCGAAATATGACCCCCTTTTCCTCCAGAAAGAGCCTATTGAGCTTATTCCGTTACTGGAAGATGAGTTGTTGCTAGGGCTGCCATTGATTCCTTATCATAATTCGGACTGCTCTTCTAAGGAGTTCTGGTCTACCAAATCAAAAGATTTAGTTGGTCAGAGAGATAAAGAAGATGTAGTTAACAAAGAAACAACAAACCCGTTTAGCGTACTGGCAAAATTAAAAAATGATGCCAAGACGATTCAGGAGAGTTAATAATGGCTGTTCAAAAAAATCGCAAAACACGCTCTAAGCGTGATATGCGTCGATCCCATGATGCTTTGAGGAGTATTCAGCTGTCTCAGGATGTTAATACTGGAGAGTCTCATCGCCGTCACCATGTAACGGCTGATGGTTTTTACCGAGGTCGTCAAGTTATTACGAGCAATAATGAGGAGTGAAGCCTTCTAAGGATAAAGTGGTTGCGTGTAAGAGTGTCAGAATTGCGCTTGATGTAATGAGCGGTGATGAAAGTCCTAGCACTCGGATGTATTCCGTAATTAGATTGCTAAAAGATAAACCTGATCTATTTTTGTATTTGATAGGAGATGAGGGTTTCATTAAATCATTTCTTGGGATGGTTTCAGGGGTAGATTGGCATCGCCTGACCGTTGTTCATACAGTAAAAACTGTGGCAATGAGCGATAGTCCTTTAAAGGTTCTTCGATCAAAAAAAGAGTCTTCCATGTGGAAGATGCTTGAGCTTGTTGCGAGTGGTGAGGTTCACGCTTGTGTCAGCGCTGGAAATACAGGAGCGTTGATGGCAATGGGGCGACATATTTTACAAATGGTCGCAGGTATTGATCGGCCCGCTATCGCTACGTGTGTGCCTTGCAGGGCAGGGTCGGCTGTTTTGCTGGATATAGGAGCAAACGTTGATTCGACTGCAATAAATTTACACCAATTTGCAGTGATGGGTTCGCAATTATCATCAAGTGTCTATCAAATCTTTAAGCCCCGTGTGGCTTTGCTGAATGTCGGAACCGAAGATATTAAGGGTAATGAACAGGTTCGTCTTGCTAGTCAGATCATACAAAAAGATAATCGAATCAACTATATTGGCTACATTGAAGGGCATGCAATTTTCTCTGGTTTTGCGGACGTGATTGTCTGCGATGGATTTGTGGGTAATGTTGCCTTGAAAACCGCAGAAGGAGTAGCCAGTTTGGTCAAGGAGGAGCTGTTTGCAGCATTTGGCTTAAGTTGGTGGAGCCGGTTGCTGGGTCTTGCGGCTTCGCCGATGTTAAAAGAGTTTTGTCGTCGTGTAGATCCAGTGCGGTATAATGGCGCTAGCTTTTTGGGTCTTCAAGGTGTTGTGGTTAAAAGTCATGGAAGTGCTGATGAGCAAGGCTTCTTTCAGGCTGTTTGTCAAGCGATATATGAGGTGAAAGCAGGTGTTTCTGATTGTCTTACGATAGACGAAGAAGGTGTATACACCAATCCTCATTGAAAGTGTGGCAAGGTTATTGATTGTTTTCATTCACTCCAAACATCTGCTATTCATAAAATCATAGCTTGGTTTATTTATCAGTTATTTAGACTTTCATTGGCAACTGGTGTAGGAGGATGATTGATACATACTAGAAGTATGGTCTTGTTGTAATGATACTCAATCAAGTAGTTGAAGCTGTTGTTAAGTAGTAAAGAGGTTAGACTTGTGGGCTTGGTTGCTAAGTGGTAAGAAATTCTGCTGCTAAGTTTTTATTTTACTCTTAGGGCTAGCTTTGATCTATATAGATGCCGATCTATTGGTTTATTTATGTTTGTAGTTGATATTTGCTATAGGTAAGGGTGCTGTTGCTACTACATATAGCTCTTATTAGTATGTAGAAATATTACATTTTCAGGTTGCGCCTCGGTATAGGCATGATTTTTAATTCTGATCAGCGTGTTGACATGATGGATATATTTGCTTTTATTTTTCCTGGGCAGGGATCCCAGCAAGTGGGCATGCTTGCTGAATATTGTGAAGAGTCAATATTTATTGATACTCTTGGGGAGGCATCCGAGATTTTAGGTATCGATCTTCCCTTTCTGTTTGCTTCTGGACCAGCTGAAAAGCTAAACAGAACTGAAAATACTCAGCCCGTGTTATTGGCGGCAAGTGTTGCTCTATGGAGGGTGTGGTCGGCTCGGCATGAGTGGCGCAGGCCCAGTTTTATGGCTGGGCATAGTCTCGGGGAGTATTCCGCGCTGGTTTGTGCTGGTGCGATGGCGTTCAGAGATGCTCTTCCTCTGGTAAGAAAACGTGGATTGTATATGCAGGAAGCGGTTTCTGAAGGGGAGGGGGCGATGGCTGCAATCTTGGGCCTAGTTGATAATGATGTTGTTAGTGTTTGTCTGGCTGCTGCTCAGGGTCAGGTTGTTGAGGCGGTTAATTTCAACTCACCAGGACAAGTTGTTATCGCAGGTAATAGAGAAGCGGTGGAGCGCGCCATGGTGCAGGCAAAAGATGCTGGGGCTAAAAAAGTAGTGTTGTTGCCGGTCAGTGTTCCTTCTCATTGTGGGCTTATGAAGACGGCAGCAGATAAGTTGAAAATTGCACTTGAAAGTGTTGAGATTATTTCACCTGTGATCCCGGTTATACAGAATGTTTCTGCTGAGATTTGCTCCGATCCGGAAGGTATTCGCAATAACCTTGTTGCTCAGCTTTGCTCACCAGTTCGTTGGGTTGAAACTATTAATGTTTTGTCTGAATCGGGAGTGGTAAGTTTTGTTGAGTGTGGACCTGGAAAAGTGTTGTCTGGTCTTAATAAGCGTATTGTCCGACAAGCAACAGTTGTGTCGCTGGAGTCTCTTTTTGCTATGAGTTCACTGGTATAGTTCGGGAGTTAGCTGCTTTCTTTTTTGTTTGGTGTAGCAGTGTCTTTATTATCAGTATGGAAATTGTAATTATGGCTGGTTTGGAAGGAAAAATTGCACTGGTGACAGGTGCTAGTCGAGGTATTGGCCGTTCTACGGCTGTTACTTTGGGCGGTGCTGGTGCAGTTGTTATTGGTACTGCAACTACAGAGAGTGGGGCAAAAGTAATTACAGAGATGCTGGCGGAAGCGGATATTCGCGGCCAGGGGATCTTACTGGATGTCACTTCTGCTGAAGGTTGTGTTGATGTTGTTAAAACAATCACAGCGGAATACGGGGCTATTCAAGTTTTGGTTAATAATGCGGGTATTACCCGAGATAATCTTTTAATGCGCATGAAGAATGACGAGTGGGATCAAGTTCTTGATACTAACTTGACCGCTATTTTTCGTATGAGCAAAGCGGTAATGAGAGGTATGACCAAGGCTCGTTGGGGACGCATCATTAATGTGAGCTCTGTTGTTGGTTCGATGGGGAATCCAGGGCAGGCTAATTATGCTGCAGCTAAGGCTGGAGTGGAAGGTTTTTCCCGTTCCTTGGCGAGGGAAGTTGGTTCTCGAAACATTACGGTGAACACTGTAGCTCCGGGTTTTATTGACACGGATATGACGAAAGTGCTATCTGACGAACAGCGTCAGCTTATGCAAGAGCAAATCCCCGTAGCTCGGCTTGGTCAGCCTGAAGAGATTGCAGGAGTGATTTTATTTTTAGCAAGTGATGCTGCTGGGTATATTACTGGAGAAACAGTGCATGTGAATGGCGGTATGTATATGGGATAGGTTTTTTTAGTGTTATACGCATTCTACCCTTGGGGGTGTGGATGTGCTGAGTTAGAAGATAGTTAATGTCATAATTATTGAAATGATGTGATACCTCAGAATAACTCAACAAAGACTATTATATTCTGGTAAAATATCGGCATGCAAAAATCCTTCACAACACAGCCCAAACTCTTCGTTTCAGCCAGCGACCTAAATCATCCAATTCTTCGTAGTCTGGATGATACAAAAGCGCTGCTGAAATGGTCAGAGATTGAGAAGGTATTATCCTCAATCTACGCATCTAACAACGGTCGCCCCAGCTATCCTCTGCTGACTTTGTTTCGAGCCTTATTGCTTGGAGCATGGTATCGCTTATCCGATGTACAGTTGGCTCAGTGCTTGTATATACCCGTCGCCTTTCAAGTTGCTACGTTGTTGGCTGCGTTCGCTCACCCAGATCACCTACTACTCGTAGGCTCACGGGGCTTCGCCTACTTGCTGCCTAGTAGCAATTTAAAATGCTTTGGGTATAGAAATCTTCTGTTTTGTAAATTTTGTCACCTTGAACTTGGTGGAGCAGTTCCTGAAGCCTCCACCTTGGGACGCTTTAGAACACGACTTGTCGAGCATCGTCTGGGGGATCAATTATTGGCAGATATTAATCGTCAGCTTGAAGCCAAAAACATCATAATGAGCGAAGGTCGCATTAATATCATCGATGCTACACCGATAGAGGCAGCGCGATCAGGTTCGGGCCACGAAAAAAACGGAAAACCGACAAAAGATCCTGACGCGGGCTGGCACGTTAAGAATGACAGTCGTGGTAACAAAAAAAGCACCTATGGTTTTTCCGTTCATACCGGTGTCGATGAAGATGGCTTTATTCATAGGCAAAGCGTAACGCCTGACAATGTTTATGATTCTCAGGAGCGTGATACCTTGCTGCTGGGGGATGAAACGGCACTGTATGCGAATTCCGCTTACGGCTCTGAGCAGAACCGAGAGAAATTAGCGCAGCTAGGTATTAAAGATCAAGTTCAACGTAAGGGCTACAGAGGAAAGCCTCTATCGAAAGAAGATAGAGCTCGTAACAAAGAAATAGCCGTAACACGGGCGGGTGGTGAGCATCTTTTTGCCACCTATAAAAGACACTGCGGACTTGCCAGGACTCGGTTCATGGGCCTTGCCAAAAATGCGACAACTTATGGGCTGGCCGCTATTGCTGCGAACATTCGTGAAGGTACTAAGTTTTTGGTGCTCTGTGGTGTGTCAAAACCATGTTATACAGGATAGGTACGTTAAAAATCAGTCAGAAGCACTAAAATAGTGTATAAAACAAATGATTTGATGTTCAACGTCTTATAAAGCTTCGTAATGGCTGACAAAGCTTGGAAAGTTCAATTATCGTGATCAAAGTTGTTGGTTATACTGAGGTCTCGATGTAAATATTTGTTGGGAATGCTGCAGTTATTGTTTGAAAAGCTGTAGTAAAGAAGGTGTATTGTTACGTTAATTACAGCTGTCTGTCTTGAAGTTTTCGTAATCCGTCATATACACTATACCCGTTACCATTGAGGGTGTGGGTAGGCGACAAACGAACTAATCCCCATGAGCCTACGAGTAATAGGTGGTTGGGGATGAGTGAGGGCAGTTCACAACCCAACACCTTCAAGGGTGATTGGTATATCGCATTGCAGTTATCTATAAGCTACGTTGAGTATTAACAGGAGCACAATTGGGTATGAGCACTATTGAAGTACGCGTCAAAAAGATCGTCTGCGAACAGCTTGGCGCAAAAGTTGATGAGGTGACAAATGGGGTATCTTTTGTAGAGGATCTCGGCGCAGACTCTCTGGATACTGTGGAGCTGGTTATGGCTTTGGAGGAAGAATTTGAAACTGAAATTCCGGATGAGGAAGCAGAAAAAATTACTACTGTACAAGAAGCCATTGATTATATTGTGGCAAGTTCCTGATATTTGCTTTGATTATATTCCTGAACAAAAGCCGCGCAAATAAAAATGTGCGGCTTTTGTTTTTTTTTGTGAGAGTATTATGCACGTTGTCTTAATAAAAATAAGGGTGTAAGGTCTTGTCGTGAATATGGGTCACGGGCATGGGTAGATGCTCTGACTGGTAAGAGGAGGGTTCATTCTATCAAATCTTTTGATGCTTATGGCGTGATGAGGTTTTGATTCAGGTAAGTTTACTTATTCCAAAGTATCTAAGGGCGGATGTTTTTATTCAGTATGATGCTGATATGATTTACTAGTTACGAGAAAGGTTTTGAGCGCTGCCAGAAAAAGTTCTCGGGCTGACATATCCATGGTAGTAGCATTGAATGATACCACTCTTGCTATAGGTGGTTGTCTTGGATTAATGCCAGAGTAGCTTCATTGGTTTGTTCTCTGTTGAGTTGACTGGTTTTGGAGATGTTTTTAACCTATTTATTCTCATCACCTTTGAAGGTTTTGGTTTGTTAACGGCTAATCTCACCCCCAGCCATCTGCTGCTCTTAGGTATGGTGCTCCGCTCGTTTGTTTCCTTCTCGCATCGTCAATGGTGACTGGTATATTGCATACAATAACTATGTGTGGAAATGTGAATATGGAGCCTAGATAGTGAGTTTGCACAATAAGGTCAGTGATTTAGTATGGAGCAACGGTGAGCCAGTTTCCGCAATTGCAGTTACTGATAGAGGGCTTTTATACGGCGATGGTTTGTTTGAAACTATTTTGGTGATCGCAGGTAAGTTATCCATGGAAGATTTGCACTGGCAAAGAATGTCTGTCGGTGCTTTTCGTCTTGGTATTGACATCGATATTGAGCAGATAAAGCTAGAATCTCATCAGTTTTTGCATGCTGCGGATGCAGAGGATGTGGTTCTTAAGGTGATGCTTACGAGAGGTAGTGGTGGTCGAGGATATAATCCTGCAGGATGCACAAGTCCTTGTCGTATATTATCATTGCACCCTATACCATCTTATCCAGGCTGTTTGCCGTACAACGGTATTTTGGCAAGATTCTGTGATCTTAGGCTGGGGTACAGTTATTTGGCTGGTGTAAAGCATCTTAATCGTTTGGAGCAGGTTTTGGCGCGTAATGAATGGAGTGATTCGGAATGTTACGAGGGGATACTTCTGGATTCTGAAGATCTTGTCATTGAAGGAACTATGACTAATCTTTTTTTGGTAGATCATGATGGTTTATTGTTAACACCAAAGCTGAACAATAGCGGTGTGGCTGGTGTCTGCCGGCAATATATTCTTGAGCAGGCTGGTGCCTGGGGCTTATCTGTTCAGGAGCGACAGGTTTCATTGGTTGAGTTTGCTGCTGCCAAGGAGGTGTTTGTTTGCAATAGTGTTAATGGTGTTTGGCCGGTGGTTGCTTGTGGTAATAATCGTTGGCCTGTTGGCGTTGTAACCTGCACTGTTAGAGCTAGGGTAATGGACGTATTAAATGCTTAAAAAAGTCGTGATTGGATTGTTGAGTGGTTTTGTTGTCATGACACTAGTGGTTGTGTTTGGTTGGTTTTTATTGAATTGGAGCGTTGATAAGCCTGTTTTATTATTTACGACGCAGGACTTCACTATAGAAGAAGGGGATTCCCTGAATTATATTGGCAAGCGCCTTGAGGATTTGGGTGTTATTGATAGTTTCGAGGTTTTCTCCATTATGGGACAGTTGTTAGGTGTGGCCACTTCTCTGCAAAGAGGGGATTATCAGATTACTCCAGGTATTTCTGTCCGTGAAGTGTTGGTTATGTTTACCCAAGGGCAAGTTCGGTATTACGATGTTACTTTGGTGGAAGGGTTGCGATTTGTAGATATTATTCAGCAGCTAAACAGTCATCCTAAGCTAACTGAGCCACTGAGTGAGCAAGATCTTCAGTCTCTTTTTACACAGTTGGGTATTAATGGCAGCCCAGAAGGTTTGTTTTATCCTGATACTTATTTCTTTGAGTCAGGAGAGCAGGTTAGGTCTGTTTTGGTTAGAGCCCATAAGCGATTGAATCAGGTGTTAGAAGAGGAGTGGAGAAATAAATCTAGGAAGCTACCCTATGAAACGCCTTATGAGGCTTTAGTATTGGCGTCTATTATCGAAAAAGAAACCGGAGCGACATTTGAGAGGCCTGATATTTCTGGTGTGTTTGTTCGACGATTACAGCTGAATATGAGGTTGCAGAGTGATCCTACGGTTATCTATGGTATGGGTGATATGTATCAGGGGGGGCTAAATAGAAAGAATCTCCGAGAAAAAACGTCTTATAATACTTATGTTATTAATGGGCTTCCCCCAAGCCCTATTGCTTTAGTTGGACGGGAGGCTATAAATGCAGCTCTTCATCCTAGTGAAGGAAAAACGTTGTATTTTGTTGCTAAGGGAGATGGTACGCATTATTTTTCTGAGTCACTGGCTGAGCATAATAAAGCCGTTAGAAAGTATCAAGTTAAAGGGCGTAGGGTTGATTACCGTTCTAGCGTTGTTAATTAAGAGGTGAGCGAAGCGCATGGGTTTTTTTCTTACCGTAGAAGGTAGCGAAGGTGCAGGAAAAACGACAGCTGTCTGTTTTATCAAAGATTGGTTTGAGTACAATAAAATTGCATATGAGCATACTCGGGAGCCGGGTGGTACGCTTTTGGCTGAAGAGATAAGAAATCTGCTGCTGGCAAAGCGCCAAGAGTCGGTTGTTGATACAACCGAGCTTTTATTGTTATTTGCAGCAAGGTCGCAAAATTTTCATGAAAACATAAAGCCAGCTATGGATGCGGGAAAAGTGCTCTTGTGTGATCGTTTTACGGATGCTACATATGCTTATCAAGGTGGTGGTCGGGGTATTGATCAATCTAAAATTGCGATTCTGGAAAATCTGGTTCAGGGTGACTGTAGACCGGATTTAACGTTGTTGCTAGACATTGATCCTGAAGTAGGTCTTGGGCGAGCTAGAGGTCGTGGTGGTGAGTTGGATAGAATAGAGCTGGAAGAGATAACTTTTTTTGAGAGAGTGCGCTCTACCTATCTTGAGCGCGCAGAACAATACCCTAAGCAGTATGCTGTGATTGATGCCAGTGCCACAGTTGATAATGTGCGAGAGCAGATAGAGCAAGTGCTTAAGCAGCGTTTGATATAATGGGAGCAGAACATAGACCGCTATCGTGGCAGAACTCAGAATGGCAATCAATGTTGGAGAGGGTTGCTAGAGGAGAGCTGGCACATGCTTTTTTGCTGAAAGGCATGCAGGGTATTGGAAAGCTGCATTTTGCCAAGGCTTTTGCTAGCTGGTTGCTCTGCGCCTCACCAGTAGAGAGCTTTGCATGTGGACAGTGTAAAGGCTGCTTTTTGGTGGAAGCAGGTAGTCATCCGGATTTATTGACTATTGAGCCGGAGAAAGTTGGAGGGGCGATAAAAGTAGACCAAATTCGGAAGTTGAATATATTTGTTCGTCAAACCGCCCAGCAAGGTGGGCGCAGGGTTATTATTGTTAGTCCCGCGGAAGTAATGAATGTTAATGCTTCTAATGCTTTGCTTAAGTCTTTGGAGGAACCTGGCGCTGAAACCATGTTTTTTCTGGTCAGTCATCGCTGGGGAGACGTATTAGCAACAATCAGAAGTCGTTGTCAGTCGCTGAATTTTAGAGTTCCTGCCCATGATGAGGCCATGAAATGGTTGATGGAACAATCTGAGGACAACGCTGATATTTTGCTCAATCTAGCTTCAGGGGCTCCACTAGAGGCTGTATCCATGGGGACGCAGGGTGTGATTGCGCAGCGGGCAGAGTTAATTAATTCCATGGAGTCTCTTTTTCGCGGCGATCTCACTCCTGTCGATATCGCTAAAGGTTGGCAAAAAATGAATGTTTCACTGATTTTAGTTTGGTTGGCAGACTTGCTTGGAGATGTGGTCCGGTTTTCGCTGACGGGCGGGCAGAGTCATATTCGAAATAAAGATGCGTCTAAGTTGATTCAGTATTTGGCGAGAAAAATAGCAGGGGTCAGACAAGTAATGATACTCCGAGACTGGTTAATAAATCAGCGACAGATAATAGCTACTGGGGGGAATCTGAACGGGCAGATGATGATGGAAGGAGCATTTTGCCGTTTTATAGAGCTCGTTCTATAGTCAGAATAATTACAAACTTAGGCCAATGGTAAAAGAGCGGAGTCTGCTTAATTTAGGTAACTCAAAAAAGGATGTAAGCGATGGCAGGCAAAACTAGTACAGTATCAAGTCTGTAGGGAATGAAGTTATGGATGATTTTAGGCAGGAAGAGAGGGGGAAGAGATGGTAGTAAGTCTGCTTTCGGTTATCGTTTTATACCCGTTACCATTGAGATTGTTATTTTGTTATTAGCGTTCGCGCACCACAGTTACTTAGCTCTCTTAAGTCTATGACTCTGATGGTAGTAGGTCATTGGGGTAAAGGTGGTTAGCAGTTTTAATTCTTTAATGGTAGTGGGTATAGGTGCTATAGAAAAATCAAAGGGGATGGGTAATGGTACAGGGTATGGCTGGTTTTTTGTCACTGGCAATAAAGGATGTGGTTTCGCTGTATGAGGCTTATATGCCCTTTCTTGTTAGAGGAGGTCTTTTTATTCCCACATCTAAAGAATACAAGCTTGGTAGTGAAGTGTTTATTCGTTTGACGTTGATGGAGGAGCTTGACGTATTGCCGGTGCCTGGGGTAGTGGTGTGGATAACCCCAAAGGGAGCACAAGGGAGAAAGCCTGAAGGTATAGGTATTCAGTTTACGGAGGAAAATTCTGCTGTGCGCACAAAAATTGAAACTTTGCTTGCGGGAACCTTAGGGGCGGATCATAGCACTAGTACCATGTGATGATACCCAAAATGATTGTGGGTGCAGTTATATTAATTACCCTTGAAGGCGGGGAGGGCTCTTACTCACCCCAATAACTGGTATAAGTGGTAAGGAGGTGGTTGGCATTCCAGCAACGTTGAGGAGGTGGGTGAAATCATGAATCATGATAGAGGCTGTTGCTGTTTGGTATTAGCTGGAGAAAATGAATGTCTGCCCTGGTATTGATGTTCTCTTAACTAAGTATTGTCTGATCAAACCATTGGTATTTTCATTCGTACCACGCTCCCATGAGTGATGTGGGCTGGCGAAGTAATAATGGCAGTTAGTCACTTCTTTAGCTTTCTTATATACCCAGAGCATTTCAAATTGCTACTAGGTAGCAAGTAAGCGAAGCCCCGTGATCCTACAAAGTAGTAGGTAATCGGGGTGAGCGAACGCAGCCAACAACGTAGCAACTTGAAAGGCGACGGGTATATATTGCGCTTATTGGCAATCCTGCCTCTACTATCATAAGCCTTGTAGCGTTTACGTCTTCGCTTTTGAGCACAACGCAAGTGCTTCTATAGCAAGCCGCTTTTCTTTTTATCACGCCAAATATATTGATAATAGTTTCTTGGCTAAAGCAACGTACATCTATCCGTTTTAAGTAACCCGTAATCTGTTCAGGACTCCATTGTTTATGTAAGGGTTGTCTAATGATCACGTAATCCTTTTCTGTAAATAAAATGTTGGTTTCTCCTTGAACGTCGACGTCGAGCTCTTGTTCGGTCGATATGATTCATCCTTATGCCAACAAGTATTGCGTTGAAATGGTACTTCGGTGTTTTCCGAGAGCTGTGGCAATGTCCGTAAAACTTAATCCTTGCCATTTTAGCGCGACTATCATATATCTACCCCTCGGTGAGCTGTTGATACTTCATAGGTTTTTACTTCGTGATTGGAGCAAAAAACTAAGGGTATCGCAGTTCATCGTTTTTATTAAATTGGGTGTCGCACTTAGTATATGAATTCGGCTTATTTAACAAAGTGCGCCGGAGACTTATTGTTTTGCTTTTGAAGTTGCTATTTTGTTTGCCGGTGTTCGCTCACCACGGTTGCATAGTGCTCCTAAGCTTCTGTGGCTTCGTTTACTTGTCGCCACGTAGCAACTTTAAAGCCATTGGGGAATATGTTCTATTTTTAAATATCGTAAGGTATCCTTGCCGTATTCCATTATGCTGCTATCATTGCTGCTGTATTAATTTAGATTTTTTTAATTCACTTTCTTTTTCCTATAGTGTTGGTTGGCAAGAATCTATATAATTCGGATATTAATTTTTTAACTGTTGTTTTTAACTGGGGGGAGGAGCGTAAGAGATGGCTATGGCTGGGTAAGGTAGCCAATGAGATATAGGTCGTTATGGGTGTGCTCAAAGTTATTGTATACCCTTGCCTATTATTATGTGCAACTGTTAACTGCTCCCTCTCGTCGTTATTACCGACCACTACTAGGCGCGTGGGAGTTTACTTAGCTTACTCTTTCTCACACCTTCAATGGGTATGGAAGGGTGATAGGTGCTTAAGAGGTTGGTAGATTTAAATCAAAGGTATCTACCTTTGGATGTACCCTTTAGGGGTATGTCTTTTGAATTAAGTATAATCGGGACACAGGTTACTGGTGATCTCAACTTGAATTATTAGGCAGAGTTATGATCAAAATCAAAGAGGGACTGGATCTCCCTATCTCAGGACAGCCTGAGCAAAGCATTTCGGAAGGGATGGCCGTGCGCTCTGTTGCTCTAATGGGTTCGGATTATATAGGTTTAAAACCTTCTGTGGCGGTTGCTGTGGGGGATAGGGTTAAAAAAGGGCAGTTGCTCTTTTCTGATAAAAACAACCCTGGGGTACGTTATACTGCACCTGCAAGTGGTATTGTAGCGGCCATTAACCGTGGAGAGAGGCGTGTATTACAGTCCGTTGTTATTGATGTTGATGGTTTCGAAGAAGAATTATTTACTTTTTACAAGCCAGAAGAGTTGACAAAGTTGTCGGCTCAAGAGGTAGAGAGTGAGTTGAATCAGTCTGGTTTATGGGTAGGAATTCGTACGAGGCCATTCAGTAAAGTTCCTGCATTAGGATCTCGACCCAGTTCTATATTTGTAACCGCAATTGATACTCAGCCTTTGGCAGGTAATCCTGAGGTGATTATTGGAGAACAGTCAGAAGCTTTTGAACTGGGTGTTAATATATTGGGCAAGCTCTGTGGTGGTAAGGTTTTTCTGTGCAAGGCTCCAGGTGCTAAAATTCCAGCAGGTATTGCTACCAAGGAAGAGTTTTCTGGTCCGCATCCTGCAGGTTTGCCAAGTACCCATATTCATTTTCTAGACCCAGTATCTGCCAAGAAAACAGTTTGGCAGATTGGTTATCAAGATGTAATTGCGGTAGGTAAGCTCTTTACTACTGGCAAGCTTTACACTGATCGGGTGGTATCTCTTGCTGGTCCGCAGGTTGAGCATGCCCGCTTGGTTCGCACACGTGTTGGTGCGAGCCTTAACGATCTTACTACAGGCGCATTGAAAGTTGGCGAAAACCGTATTATTAGTGGTTCTGTTTTGGGTGGCAGGACAGCCAGTGGTGCTTCTGCTTACCTTGGGCGCTATCACCTCCAAGTATCAGTGCTGAAAGAAAATACCGAGAGACTCTTTCTCGGTTGGTTAAATCCTGCAGTTGATCGTCATTCTGTGCTTAATCTACTGTTTTCTAAGTTGTCTCCCGGTCGTTTGTTCGACTTTACTACAACCACAAATGGTAGTGAGCGGGCGATGATTCCTGTTGGTAATTATGAGAAAGTCATGCCTTTGGATATTCTGGCCACACAGTTATTGCGTGCTATTTTAGTGGGTGATGCCGAAGCATCTCAAAAACTTGGGATATTAGAGTTGGAAGAAGAAGATCTTGCTCTGTGCAGTTACGTTTGTGCCGGTAAATATGAATACGGCCCCGTATTGCGCGACAATCTGACACTCATTGAGCTTGAGGGGTAACTCATAGTGTTACGAAAATTACTGGATTCACTTGAACCTCACTTTGTTAAGGGGGGTAAGTACGAAAAGTTTTATGCGTTGTATGAAGCGGCGGATACGTTGCTTTATAGTCCTCTGGATGTGACGCACAATACTAGCCATGTTCGCGATGCAGTTGACTTGAAGCGTATGATGGGGTTGGTATGGATTTGTACTTTTCCTGTTATGCTTTTTGGTATGTGGAATATTGGCTATCATGGAAATACGGCTATTGCGGCAGGTATGACATTGCCTGTTGACTGGCATGGTAGCTTGATTGCAATGCTCACCGGTACTGATGCCTCTAGTGTGTTGGATAACCTTATATACGGTGCGATTTATTTTTTGCCGGTATATGCAGTTACTTTCATGGTGGGTGGGGGCTGGGAGGTGCTTTTTGCTATAGTGCGGCGTCATGAGGTTAACGAAGGTTTTTTTGTTACATCTGTGTTGTTTGCACTGATTCTACCCCCAAGTATTCCGTTATGGCAGGTGGCTTTGGGAATATCTTTCGGTGTGGTCATAGGTAAAGAAGTGTTCGGTGGTACCGGTAAAAACTTTCTTAATCCAGCACTGTGTGGCCGTGCTTTTCTGTTCTTTGCTTATCCTGCGCAGATTTCTGGCGATTTAGTGTGGACTGCTGTTGATGGGTTTTCTGGTGCAACAGCGTTAAGTTTGGCGCAGCAAGGTGGTGTGGCTAATTTGGTGGCAAATAATATCACTTGGCTTGATGCTTTTATTGGTACTATGCAGGGATCCATTGGTGAAACCTCAACATTGGCTGTTTTTGTGGGGGGGGCGGTGTTGTTAATTAGCGGTGTTGCATCGTGGCGTATTGTAGCTGGCACTATGCTAGGTATGATTGGTTTGTCGCTGCTTTTTAATTTTATTGGTTCTGAGACTAACATGATGTTCAGTATGCCGTGGTACTGGCATATGGTGCTTGGTGGTTTTGCATTTGGTTTGATCTTTATGACTACGGATCCCGTTTCGGCTTCAATGACTAATGCTGGACGCTGGTTTTATGGCATATTGATTGGTGTGATGGTGGTTTTGATTCGAGTGGTAAATCCTGCATTTCCTGAGGGTATGATGTTGGCAATATTATTTGCTAACATATTTGCGCCGCTGATTGATTATTTTGTGATTGAAGCTAATATCAAGCGTCGGGAGGCTCGTGCAAATGTCTGATGACTCTATCAAAAAGACACTGTTGGTGACGATCTTGTTGTCGTTGATCTGTTCGGTAATGGTATCTGGTACCTCGGTGTTTTTGAGAGAAAAACAAGAGCTGAATAAAGTTATTGATGTCCAGAGAAATATTTTGGCTATTTCCGGTTTGACGGATAATGTGAAGGAGTTAACGGTCAGTGAAGTGGAAAACTTGTTTAAGCATGTCAAGCCAAGGTTGGTAGATCTGAAAACTGGTAAGTTTAAAAAAGATATTTCTGGAGAAGAAATTCAGGCCTATGATCAGCGTGCTGCTGCTAAAGATCCAAAAGAGTCACACGATGTGAGTAAATCTGAAGATATAGCTTCTATCAGGCGTCAGGCCAACATTGCGAAGGTTTATATTATTGAAAAAAATGGGACATTGGAGACTCTTATTCTGCCGATTCATGGTTATGGGCTGTGGTCGACTTTATATGGTTTTATGGCCTTGAGGGGGGATATGAACACGGTGGCTGGTATGGCTTTTTACGAGCATTCAGAAACGCCGGGCTTAGGGGGAGAAGTGGATAATCCGAGCTGGAAGAAGAAATGGATAGGCAAGGAAGTTTATGATAGTAATGGCAGTGCTGTGCTGGGTCTTATTAAAGGGGCTGTTGATAATAAGAATGCATCTGCCAAGTATCAGATTGATGGTCTTGCAGGTGCAACTCTGACCAGTGTTGGTGTTACCAATCTTGTTAGGTTTTGGATGGGTGACAACGGTTTTGGGCCTTTTCTTAAACACTTAAAAAAGGGGGGTGGATAAATGTCAATCAAGACAAAAGATATCCTGCTTGAGCCGATTGTAAACGACAACCCCATTACGTTGCAGATTCTTGGAATCTGCTCGGCGCTGGCTGTAACAACAAGCATGCAGGTAAGTTTGGTAATGGCTCTAGCTGTCATGGCTGTTACCGCCGGATCAAACTTTGCAGTATCACTGATTCGCAACCAAATTCCGAGCAGCATTAGAATTATTTGTCAGATGACTGTTATTGCATCTCTGGTAATTGTGGTAGATCAAATTCTGAAAGCTTATGCCTATGATATCAGCAAGCAATTGTCTGTGTTTGTTGGTTTGATTATCACGAATTGTATTGTTATGGGGCGAGCAGAGGCTTTTGCTATGAAAAATGGCCCCATGTTGTCAGCTTTGGATGGCTTGGGTAATGGCTTTGGTTATGGGTGTGTGTTAATGGTTGTTGCATTTTTTCGTGAGCTACTTGGGGCGGGAAAGTTGTTTGGTATCGAAATAATGACAACTGTTAGCAATGGTGGTTGGTACAATCCAAATGGTTTGATGCTGCTGGCACCGAGTGCGTTTTTTTTGATTGGTCTGTTGATTTGGGTTATTCGTAGCTGGAAGCCAGATCAGGTAGACAGGGTTGAGTTCGAAATCGTACCTAACACCAAGTTCAGCGAGGCTCACTAAAGCATGGAACATCTTATATCGCTTTTTATTAAAGCAGTGTTCGTGGAAAACATGGCATTGGCTTTTTTTCTTGGGATGTGTACTTTTTTAGCAGTATCGAAACAGGTAAAAACTGCATTGGGGCTGGGTGTTGCAGTTATAGTGGTGCTTGCTGTCACTGTGCCTATTAATAACCTGATTTATCAGCATATTCTGAAAGATGGAGTGCTTGTTGCCGGTGTTGATTTGAGCTTCTTAGGGTTGATTACTTATATTGGTGTTATTGCGGCATTGGTTCAGATTTTGGAAATGTTTCTGGATAAATATGTGCCTGCCTTATATAACGCTTTGGGTATTTTCCTACCGTTGATAACAGTTAACTGTGCCATTATGGGTGCAGCCTTGTTTATGGTTGAGCGTGACTACAACTTCAGTGAAAGTGTAGTTTATGGTTTGGGTGCTGGTGTTGGCTGGGCTTTTGCTATTGTCGCTATGGCGGGTATTCGTGAAAAGCTAAAATATAGTGATGTTCCTTCAGGCCTGCGTGGTCTGGGTATTACCTTTATTACTGCCGGTTTGATGGCCTTAGGCTTTATGTCATTTTCCGGAGTCCAGCTCTAAATAGCCTTGGGTGTATTCGGTGTCTCATTTGTCAGTGAGTATTCCGTGCAATAGAAGGACGAGATGTATTTATGACTGATTCAAATATCATTCTCTTGGGTGTCGGTATGTTCACGGCTATCGTGCTGACACTGGTAGTTATTATTCTTGTGGCGCGCTCCAGTCTTGTTAGTGCTGGAGACGTTATTATAAGCATTAATGACGATCCAGAAAAGCGTGTAACCACAGTGGCGGGCGGTAAATTGCTCACCACTTTGGCAGGTAGTGGTTTATTTTTGCCATCTGCTTGTGGTGGAGGAGGTACTTGTGCCCAATGTAAATGTAAGGTTTTAGATGGTGGTGGTGAAATGCTGGCAACTGAACGCTCTCATTTTACTCGACGGGAAGAAAAAGAAGGGTGGCGCTTATCTTGTCAGGTTGGTGTCAAGCAAGACATGAAAATTGAAGTTGACGAGGAGCTTTTTGGTGTTAAAAAATGGGAGTGTGAAGTTACGGCCAATGATAATGTTGCCACTTTCATTAAAGAGCTTGTTTTAACATTACCTGAAGGTGAAAATATTAATTTTCGTGCCGGAGGTTATGTTCAATTGGAAGCACCTGCTCATGAGGTGGATTATAAAAATTTTGATATTGGGGCAGAGTATCGAGCCGACTGGGATAAATTCAATTTATGGCAGTTCAAGTCTAAGGTGAGTGAGCCTGTTGTTCGTGCATACTCCATGGCTAACTACCCTGAAGAAAAAGGAATGCTCAAATTTAATATTAGAATTGCCTCGCCTCCTCCGGGGGCAGCTCCTGATATTCCCCCGGGCCAAATGTCTTCTTATGCTTTTAATTTAAAACCGGGCGACAAAATGACGGTATATGGTCCGTTCGGTGAGTTTTTTGCTAAAGATACTGATAATGAGATGGTGTTTGTAGGTGGTGGTGCTGGTATGGCTCCGATGAGATCTCATATCTTTGATCAGTTAAAACGTTTGTCTTCTGAACGTAAGATTTCTTTTTGGTATGGTGCAAGATCCCTTCGAGAAGCTTTTTATGTGGAAGAGTTTGATAAATTGGCTGAAGAGGGTTCGAACTTTACTTGGCATTTAGCACTGTCTGACCCTCAGCCTGAAGATAATTGGACTGGAAAAACTGGTTTTATCCATCAGGTATTGTTTGAAAATTACCTGAAGGATCATCCTGCACCGGAAGACTGTGAGTTTTATATGTGTGGACCGCCTATGATGAACGTTGCGGTTGTTAGTTTGCTGACTGATATGGGTGTTGAGAAAGAAAATATTATGTTGGATGATTTTGGAGGATAGGCTCTATATTTTTACCATTGAAGGTGTGGAGGGTAAAGTAGCTAAGCCCACAGGTGATTGGGAGAATGAGCAGCCAACAACCTCGCAACTTTAAGAGAGAATAAATGTACTTGTAGCAGGTGGAGATTTAGGTAAAGTTTTTGACTAGATGGCGTACCAGCACCTATGCATTTTTAATGAAAATGGAGGAGACACCCATTTTTGTACTATTTTGCATATAAATGCTGTGTCTTCTCTTTGTCTCAAGTATAGTTTGCGGCTTCGTCGATTCAAGTAAGGTGTCTGCATTTGGTTAAGCAACTCCAGGCCATCCGAGGGATGAATGATATTCTTCCAGAGCAAACGCCAGTCTGGCGTTATCTAGAAGAAACAGTGAGGAATATTCTCGCTTCATACTGTTATAGTGAAATTCGTACACCGGTGATGGAGTCTTCGTCGGTTTTTAGTCGAGGTATTGGAGCTGGCACTGATATCATTGACAAGGAAATGTATACCTTTGCTGATCGTAATGGTGAAAGTCTGTCTTTGCGACCGGAAGGCACAGCAGGCTGCGTAAGAGCAGGTGTAGAAAAAGGACTGCTGTACAATCAGGTCCGACGATTATGGCTTATGGGGCCTATGTTCAGGTATGAGCGTCCACAGAAAGGTCGTTATCGCCAATTCCATCAGGTCAGTGTTGAAGCATTTGGTATGACTGGACCTGACATTGATGTTGAATTGATCTTGATAACTGCTAGATTATGGAGGCATCTGGGGCTGGATAAATATGTGCGCCTGGAATTGAACACGTTAGGCACTAAGGAGGCTCGCGCTAAATACCGTGAGGCTTTGGTGCTTTATTTGTCTCGTTTTGAAAAGGATCTTGATGAAGATAGTCGCCGCCGACTGGCTCTTAATCCTTTGCGAATATTAGACAGTAAAAATAGGGAAACCCAGAAAATAATTAACGATGCACCAGTTCTTCAAGATTATTTGGATGATGGGTCAAAATCACATTTTGAAGGGCTCTGTCAAAAACTAACTGACTTAGGAGTTTCTTATACAGTTAACCCAAAACTGGTGAGGGGACTGGATTACTATAGTAGGACTGTGTTTGAATGGGTGACGGATAGCCTAGGTGCCCAGGGTACAGTGTGTGCTGGTGGGCGTTATGATGCTTTAGTTGAGTTGCTTGGTGGTAAATCGACTCCAGCTGTTGGCTTTGCCATGGGGTTGGAGCGCTTGGTGTTACTACTTGAAACACTTGGCCTTGTGCCAGATAGTGCTTCAAATACGGTTGATGTCGCTTTGGTATTAGCTGGGGCAGGTAGTAAGCTTATGCCGATGATGGAGCGTATGCGCGATAGTTGGCCATCTTTAAAAATGTTGGTAGATTGCAGTGGTGGTAGTTTTGCGGCTCAAATGAAAAGGGCTGATCGCAGTGGCGCTCGGTATGCTCTTATCGTTGGAGATAATGAGGTTAATGCTGGGGTCATTACGATTAAATCATTGCGGGATGACGAGGATCAAATTCAGGTTGCAGAGTCTGAGTTGGTTAGTTATCTGAAAAAGTGTATTCAGGAGTAAAAAGTGAGTTTCGATTCGGATGAAGAGCAAATAGAGCATCTCAAGCGCCTCTGGCACAGCTATGGGAAGCCGGCGTTGATTGCGGTTATGATTACGCTGTTGGGGGTCTTTGGTTACAAAGCTTGGCAGAAACATTTGTATGAATCATCGGTGAATGCTTCTCAACTTTATGAGAGCCTTCTGGATGTATTGGCGAAGGAGTCAAATGAGCTTAGCGACGAAGATGAGGCAACCACCATGAGTCATGTGGTTGAAAGGATGCAGAAAGACTTTAGTGGTAGTCGTTATGCGGCTCTAGCAACTCTATTTCTGGCAAAGCAGCAGGTCAAGGCTAAAGAACTTGATAGAGCGATTAATTCTTTTGAGTGGATTTTATGGCAGAAGCCTGATAGAAAAATTGAAGCGTTGACGCGAGTTCGTTTGGCTAGAGTACTGATGTCTCTTCCTGAGGCTAAGGCTAGTCAGGCGTTGGCTGTTTTAGCGAAGCTTAAATCTGATAATAAATACTTTGTTGGAAGTATTGAATCAGTTAGGGGTGATATCTACCTAGCATTGGGTGAGCGAGACAGCGCCAGAAAAGCCTATCTGCAAGCACTGGATGTAGCCCAAGATGGGCAGACTAAGATGTTGCTGCAGTTGTTGATTGATGACTTGGTATCAGTGTCACTAGAGGATTAAATCAATGGAAAAACTTTGCAGGCTAATATTGCTAATGATTCTGATTTCAGGATTATCGGCGTGTGGCATATTTTCTTCTGACGGAGCTGTTGTTCGTGTTCCGTTGTCACTTAAAAATCTTACTGCAGAGACTGTGCAGTTGACTGAAGTTTGGTCTAGAAAGATAGGTAAAGGTGTTGGTGTTAGCCATGAGCACCTTGTGCCGGCTGTGCGAGGAGATATTATCTATGCCGCTGGTGCTGACGGTACTGTCGTAGCGTTAGATCGCCAAAAAGGTAGTGTTATTTGGAAGCGGAAGTTAAAAGACATTCGTGTGGGTAGTGGAGTGAGTGTTGGCAATGATGTGGTGTTGCTGGGTACGCTTGGTGGTGAGGTTATTGCTCTTAATAAAGAGGATGGTAGTGATACCTGGAAGGCAAGAATCAGTAGTGAAGTTCTTTCTATTCCGATCACTGGTGGGGGCGTGGCGATTGTTAAAGGTATTGATGACAGTCTGACAGCACTTGATTCTCATACAGGGAAGTTTCTCTGGTCTCAGAATGCCTTGCAGCCAGCACTAATATTAAGAGGTTCTTCTGCTCCTGTTATAGATAATAACGCAGTATTTGTAGGTTACGCTAGCGGTGATGTTAAAGCATTTTTATTAAAGGGTGGTGAACAAATATGGTCTTCAAAAATATCGATGTCTAAAGGAAGTACTGAGTTGGAGCGAATGGTTGATATCGATAGCACTCCGATGATCGTTGGTGATGTTTTGTTTGCTGTTAGCTATCAGGGAAATGTTGTTGCTCTTGAGCGCTATACTGGTAGAGCTCTCTGGTCAAAAGAGATTTCTAGTTATAAGGCAATGTCTGAAGGTTTTGGTTCTATTTATCTGAGCAATCAGGATAGTTTTGTCAGTGCGTTAGATCAGAGGAATGGTGCTTCAAGCTGGCGACAAGAAGCGCTTCAATACCGTCAGCTGACTGGCCCAGCAACGTTTAATAGTTACATTGTTGTAGGTGATTATCAGGGTTATATTCACCTTTTATCACAGGTAGATGGAAGTTTGTCTGGTCGCTTTAAAGCTGGGGGGGCGGCATTGAAGGCTCAACCTCAGGTAGTAGATGACATGATTTATGTGCTAAGTAGCAGCGGCACGCTGATGGCGTTAAAAAAGCGTTAGTAATTATGGCTAAGTAATTCAGGTGTTAGAAGGCAGAGTCGCCGTGAGCACGGTAGGCTTATTTATATTTTCATATGTGATGGATTCATCGGGTTATTCTTCGACTTAGGAGAGTAGCCCGTTTCTGTTTAGGCGTTGTAGATAAATAAATCATGATTTTTGTAATCGCACTAGTGGGCAGGCCTAACGTTGGTAAATCAACTCTATTTAATCGATTAACACGTTCCAGAGATGCTTTGGTAGCAAATGTTTCTGGTTTGACTCGTGATCGTAAGTATGGAGAGGGGAAGTTGGGTGATAAGCCTTTCATTGCCGTAGATACTGGTGGCCTCAGTGGCGATGAAGAAGGTATAAACGAAGGGATGGCTGAGCAGTCAATGGCAGCTATTGAAGAAGCAGATGTTGTTTTGTTTCTGGTTGATGCTAAAGCTGGGCTCACTGCTTTGGATCAAATGATTTCCGATCATTTGCGACGTAAGGGGAAAAAGTACTACTTGGTGCTTAATAAGGTTGATAGTGTTGATGCAGATCAGGCTGAAACTGATTTTGCGGTGTTGGGTCTTGGACGAGCTTATCAAATTGCCGCGGCTCATGGCCGAGGTGTGCACAGCATGATTGAAGATGTTCTGAAAGAAGTTCCGTCAGAAGATGATGTGGATAGTGATGATGCTGTTAAGACTAGGGGTATAAAAATTGGCATTGTGGGTCGCCCCAATGTTGGTAAATCTACATTAGTTAATAGAATGCTGGGTGACGAGCGAGTTGTAGTTTTCGATCAAGCAGGAACGACTCGTGATAGTATTTATATTCCCTATGAGCATTGTGGGCAGGAATACACGTTAATTGATACTGCAGGAGTTCGCCGCCGAGGTAAGGTAACAGAGGTGGTAGAAAAATTCTCAGTGATAAAAGCTTTGCAGGCAATAAAAGACGCTAATGTGGTGATATTGGTGTTGGATGCGCGGGAAGGAATCGTTGACCAAGATCTACATTTGCTAGGGTTTGTCTTAGAGTCTGGGCGAGCACTGGTACTTGCTGTTAACAAATGGGATGGTATGCAGGAAGACGAGAAGAAACGCATTAAGGAAGAATTATCCCGACGCTTGAAGTTTATCAATTTTGCCCGACTACATATGATCTCTGCTAAGCATGGTAGCGGAGTAGGTAATTTATATGATTCTATTAATGAGGCCTACGAAAGTGCTACTCGAAAGTTAACTACCAGTCAACTGACTTCTATTTTGGAAGATGCAGTCCGTGAACATCAACCGCCATTGGCCAACGGTCGTAGAATTAAGTTGCGTTACTGTCATGCTGGAGGTATGAATCCTCCAACCATTGTTGTGCATGGAAATCAGACTGATGCAGTACCTAATAGCTATCGTCGTTATTTGGAAAACACTTATCGAGATGTACTAAAAATAATGGGTACACCTATTCGGATTGAATTTCGTACTGGTGAAAATCCATTTGAAGGGCGGAAAAACAAATTGAATGCTCGTCAGTTGAAGAAAAAGCGTAGATTAATGGATTATGTGCGAAAATCAAAGAAAAAAAGTAAATAGAAATAATATACTCATTACCATTGAAGGTGTGAATAAGTGAATAACGAGCGAAGCTCATGAGTCCAAACTGTGTGATTTGGGTAGGTGAGAGTAGCAAGTAGTCTCATATTTTAAATTGGTATGAGTAAAGGCACCTTTCAATGGAGAAAAATGTAAATTTTCACTATTAGGGTAGTCTAAAGTTATTACAGGATTCTGCGGTAATAATTTGATTTTTGCCCAAATGTTTTGCTTTGTAGAGTGCTTGATCTGCTTCCTGAATTAATTGTGGTAGCGTTGGGGTGTTACTATTAAGAGCAGATAAACCTATGCTAACGGTGGTGTTGTTCGAAGTAGCTGTTGATTTTTCGATAGCTTTGCGAATGCGTTCGGCTACTTGCCATGCTTGATTAGGATTGGCTCCTGGTAGCAGTATTATAAATTCTTCGCCGCCATAGCGGCATAGTAAGTCTCCTTGTCTGATATTTTGGTTGAATATTTTAGCGATATTAAGGAGAACCAAGTCTCCCTTTGGGTGACCATATTGATCATTGATTTGTTTAAAATCATCCAGATCGATAAAGAGTAGGCAGCAGTCAGGCTGTTCATCGTTATTTGTGCATTGTAGATGAGTATCAGCTTCTTGAGCAAAAGCACGGCGATTAAGCACTCCGGTCAGTGGGTCAAGGCATGCTTGGATTTGCCAATGTCGTGACTGTCTGCTGGCTTGATACAATGTTCTTGAGTGGCTGGCAACATCACAAGTTGTTTGCCAGTATGAGAAACTATCTTTGGATGCAGCTGGAGCTAATATGAGAATTGTCTGGCTATCGTTGTCAATATCCAGAGGTAGTAACCAGAATGTATGGTAGTTTCCATCTTTAAGGTTAATACGCTTATCTTCATTGCTATTGATAACAGACTTAATATCTTGCTTTAAAGTAAGTAATTGTTTTTCAAGTGCGGCAAAAAAGAGTTTATCTGAACTGTTGATGGTTTCTTGCTTGTCGTGATAAGTGATGATTAGTGCGGGTATTTTTGGTAACAAAGCCTCTAGAGTTGACAATACACGATTTGGTATATCACTGATATTAGAAGGCGTGTCAGGTTTCTGTAGATGTTGGCGCAGGGCTGACTCAAATAGACGACGACTAATCACTGGTTGGTTGATGGTGTCTGTAGAGTTCACTTTCTGGGAATTAGATTTGCATTGATAGTAAAGTATAAATGCGAGGAACAGGCTGTGGGTAGTAAGCAAAAATAATTCTGTGGTGGTTATTGTGCTGATAGGTAATGGTTTTAGAAGAAGAGATAGTATAAGTAATATAAATACGGTGCCAGCGCCAGCCAAGTTATGGATGGCAGACTGTATCTTGTTACAGGCGCAATAGAGCAAGCCTGCTAGTGTTAATAAAAATGTTAGGGTTGCACTGCATAAGCTCCAGGTAATTAGCGACTCTGCTGATGATGGTAAGAAAATGATACCGGTCATGAACCCAATGCTGGTGACGCATCCTGCTAATATCAGCTTTCTCACAGTCGGGAGATAAAACACAAGTTGAGCTAATGATTGGTAGCATGTGCTAGCTGTCATTATGGTACATGTTACTATGAGAAGTGCTAAGTGTTTGGGATTTCCGCTGAAGTGACTTATGGTCAGTAGCCATCCCTGACTGAAAAACAGTAAAAGGTTAACGCTAAAAAAATGTGAGACCACTAAGATTGATTTTGTTTTCTTATTTGCTAACGTTTTAGTTAATACAAAAATAATAAAAATAGCGATAATGATTTGTAGAATGGTGATCAGTGCCAGGGGAATGTGTTGCGTTTGAATATTGATAAATTCAGGGGGTGGTTCTCGGACTAACTGATTCTGAACGAGAGGTTCTGCTCTGAGATAGTCGGGACGAGAAATTATTTTTGGCAGAAAGTTTGAAGCGGTATTCTTATACTCGTTACCAGTTATTATTGAATGTGTGAGGTTGTTGATCACTCTTTCTCACCTCTATCATATATTACTCGTAGGTTTGTTGGGATATGCTCATTTACCACTAACACCTTCAGTGGAAGAGGTCTAGCGACTCCGTACTTCAGTCAATGCAAAGATGCAGGCTATCAGAGCCTGCTTATTTTACAAAGACCTAACCTTTTTGAATTGGTGAAGGCTTTACTCGAATTAGCCACCCTAATAGAAGTGTGATTAGGAAGCTGATAATTCCAGGCGCCAGCCAACCCATATGAACATTCAAACCGGGAAGAAAAGATATAGCATTTATCAGAGGTGCTACTACGGGCATATCCTGTGACACATCAATGAGGCTGAAAATAAAGATCGTTAATAGTGTGATCCTGTATGTCAGTGTAGGGTTGGGGATGTGTTGTTTTATCAGTCCTAGAAGTATCAGAGCAATACTGCTGGGGTAAAGAGCAAGAAGTACTGGTGTAAATAGTTGTATAAGCTGATTTAAATTCATGCTGGCTATAATAATGCAAGATATGCTCATGATAGTAACAATCCATGAGTAGCTCAGTTTGTTGGTGGTTAACTTATCAAAGTATTCTCCGGCAGAAGAAATGCAGCCAATTGCAGTGGTCAGACAGGCAAGGGTGATCACTAGTGATAGGAAGATACTGCCTACAGGTCCTGATAGGTGTTCTACGTAGCGAGCTAGGATTTGGCCACCAGTACTGGGATTTGTTATTATATCTCTGGTTGTGGCGCCTAGGTAAAATAAGGAAATATAAACCAGTGTTAAGCCGATAGCGGCAATAAGTCCTGTGTAAATGCTATATTTGGTAAGGGTTTTTTGCTCTGAGATACCGTGTGATTTTAGGTTGGTCATGATGACTACGCCAAACACGAAAGCTGCCAGAGCATCCATTGTTAAGTATCCTTCAAGAAAACCATTCAGAAAAGGTGCTTGCGAGTAAGGGCCGATTGCATTGCCTATTTCACCTTGAGGGACGACTATAGGAGATAAACCAAGAATAATTAAAAGAATGATGAGTGCTGGGGTAATTATTTTTCCTACAAACTCCAGCAACTTTCCAGGTTGTAGGCAGAAAATCCAAGTTAAAAAAAAGAAAATGGTACAGAATAACAATTGTAAGGTTGAACCTGATGTATCTTTTAAAAAAGGGATTACTCCGATTTCATAAGCCACTACTGCGGTTCTTGGTACAGCGTAAAGTGGGCCAACAAGAAGGAATATACAGATACCCATACAAGTAACTACCCAAGGGGGTAGCTCTTGAGTGATAGCATTAAAGTTACCACCTACACGAGAAATTGTCACAATGGCCAGTAAGGGGAGCCCTACACCCGTAATTAAAAAGCCTAATGCAGCTTGCCAAATATTAACCCCGGATAAATAGCCGGCCATAGGTGGGAAAATGAGGTTTCCGGCACCGAGAAACATGGCGAATGTCAAAAAACCCATGCCTATGGTGTTTTTAATGCTGAGTGTTTGTTTCACGTAATTTATCCTTTTAGACTATTATATACCAAGTGTATTGAAGATGCTTGATTTTTCTTCAGACTACATTCATGTCAACATTCACCCTGACCAAACAGCAAAAAATCGACTTGTAATCTCGCCATAAAATATTGCGGGATGTACGAGAGTATGACCGCATTAAAGCGATACTATTGTGGTCTGAAGGGTGATCAATAACTTTTATTGCTCAGGCTTTGAGAAAAAATGAATTCACGATCAGTCGTCACATCAAAAATTACATAAAAAAAGAAAAACTTAAACCTGAAAATGGTGGCAGTGAGAGCCATCTAGATGGGTCGTTGGAGGTATGTACGCAGTGGTGAAGTTAGGTATGCATTCCCACGCAGGAGCGTGGGAACGAGAGGATAATTAATAGGTTTTTGTTGATGAAGAGGATTATGAGTTTTCTTAACACTATTACAAGCAGGACTTAAAAGAGAGAATATAGAGCTGCATGCTTATTGTCTTATGCCTAATCACTTTTATTTATTATTAGTACCACAAGGCGAACATAGCCTAAGTAAATTTATGCAATGGGTGATGACCTCACATGTGCGTTATTATCATAAGAAAAACAAAACCTCAGGGCATGTTTGGCAAGGCAGGTTTAAGAGCTTTATGATTGAAAAAGCAAAGCAAAACAGCGCAAGATTGGCAATATGGCTCATTAGCAGAAAAAGTTTTTAAACATAGAAAATGACTAAGTAAGCCTTATGCAAAACTTGATGATTGGGTGGAGTATGTCAATACACCCATTTGCCAAAAAGAATTAGATAAAATAAGAAGCAGTGTCAACAAATAAGCGCCACTAGGTGAAAAGAACTGGGCTACAAAAGTAGCAAAGAAATATGGCTTGTTATCAACACTAAAAGCAAGAGGTAGACCAAAAAATGAAAAAAAACTATGAAAAAAAGTAGCCTGTCCCAATTTCTTTCGTTACTTTGCATCATCCTCGCTATCGCTGATTTCTATAGCACAGCACTTTGCCTCCCAATATTCTTTTCCGTAGTCAGTCCACAGCGTAGCGCCTGCCTCGATATCCTTTAAAGCAATAAGAAAGACTATATATATACCCTGATTATCCTTATGTCGTATAAAAGATACATTTTTCTCAGGTAAAGCACGACCTTTGTCAGATTCACTGTAAGTCGTACAAGCATTTATTAATGAGGTGACATTACCTGACCTATATCCGGAAATAAATCGTTCATCTGTTGTTGTAACACTATAAGAGTCAATATTTGTTCGAGTGGCCATCATAGAGTTCTCAGGATTATTATAGCTAGCTTCGGTATACTGTTTTCCCGCATAATGTCCTAAAATCTCCAGCCGTGCGAGGCCTCTCACAGCAAAAACCTCTTTTTGGTCCTTCAGTTCAATAAAGGTAGATCCATCATGTTTTCTAACGGACATGCGCTCATTTAAATATTCCTCTCTCTCTTTATCTGCCAGGCCTTTATAAGAGGAAATAGCTTTCCTTATCAGTTTTGTTTCAGGATCGTTTTTAGATAGTTCCAGCTCAGCAAAATACGTATGAGGTTTCTTTTTTTTCTTAATCTCAATATATTCTTTTTTGATTAAAGGCTCTGCGGTCCATAGCGCAGTCTGGTTATCAATATAGTGCCTTGAATCAAGGATATCGATATCATGTGCTGGTTCCTCCTTTATAATCTGTATGTCATTTTTATTAGCGACAATGGTATGATACTTCTTTGTGTGTTGTTTTAAATGTCTATCATAATTCGATTGGTAAGTGCACTCATTACACGTGTATTTCTTGGGATGCTGTGTAGCGATATTATGGCGCTGTTCATGTTTAGTTAAATAAGTACGAGTCTTAAAGATGTGAGTGCATTGCTTACACTTGAAGCTCATCGCGTCCGAATGTATCTGTTTGTGTTTGTTCAAATTACTAAGATTCTTCGTGCTGTGATCGCACTGATTACAGTGGTATTTCTTCTCGACCAGATGGATATTTTTGTGTGTTGTTAAATAACACTTCAACTTCGTGCTAAAAAAGCAATTAGGATGAGGGCAATGGTATTTCTTATCGGTCCGATGGGTCTCTTTGTGTTTTATAAAATTACTCTTAGTATTCGATGTGTAAGAGCACTTATTACACTGGTGGCTCTGCTCGGTCTGCTCGGTCTGCTCGGTCTGATGGGTCTGTTTGTGTTTTGTTAAAAAATACCTAGTAGGCGCTCTGTAAGAGCACTCTTTACACTGGTATTCCTTTCGCTTTGTGGTCAGTATGTTTACATTAGGTATTATATCACTGCATGCCGATACAGAATGTTTCCCTATTCGAGCTTTTTTGGCAGGAGGCATTTCCTGTTTTCCAACGTGTTGCGTATTACTTTTCCTAGGTGAAAATCTAGGCTGCTTATGTCTATTCGGAAGCGGATGAGAAGTATTGTGCATATTAGTGAAATCCCTAAGTTTTTTGGATTAATTGATTAGGTGATACCTTTGCACGATTGTTATTTTGCCAGCTGGCTTCTTTAAAAGCGTACTAAATCGATCATTTACAAGCATAAATCATCTATTTTAGTGTGTATTTTCCTCACAGACTAACAAAATTACGGCTCGTGCAAAGGTCTCTAGGTATGACTATTTTTTTTCCTATTAGTTCTAACAATCGTTAAGAATTTCTGATTAATGATCTTTAGGACATAAATGGGGACAGGCTACTTTATATACAAGCAGGACTTGAAAGAGAGAATATAGAGCTGTATGCTTATTGTCTTATGCCTAATCACTTTCATTTATTATTAGTACCACAAGGCGAACATAGCCTAAGTAAATTTATGCAATGGGTGATGACCTTACATGTGCGTTATTATCATAAGAAAAACAAAACATCATGGCATGTTTGGCAAGGCAGGTTTAAGAGCTTTATGATTGAAAAGGATAGCTATTACCTCACACTACTTCTATATAGAGGCAAACGCATTAAGAGCAAAGCTAAGCAAAACAGCGCAAGATTGGCAATATGGCTCATTAGCAGAAAGAGTTTTTAAACATAGAAACTTACTAAGTAAGCCTTATGCAAAACTTGATGATTGGGTGGAGTATGTCAATACACCCATTTACCAAAAAGAATTAGATAAAAGAAGAAACAGTGTCAACAGACAAGCGCCACTAGGTGAAAAGAACTGGGCTGCAAAAGTAGCAAAGAAATATGGCTTGTTATCAACACTAAAAGCAAGAGTTAGACCAAAAAATGAGAAAAAGCTATGAAAAAAAGTAGCCTGAAAAAGTAGCCGGCCCCCATTTATTTTCTCATTTATTTCCCAGACACAACCTAGTGGTAGCGCCCTTGCTATTTGCTAGTCGTTAACATCCTCCATGATAATCTATATACCCGTGACCATTGAAGGTGGGAGCGGTTAGCAGTCCCACATTTTCAAGGGTAATGGCTATATGATTTTAAATTTATGGATGTGAGATAATAAGATTGCGGTCGCCGTATACATTGTCTACACGGTTGGTGGTAGGCCAATATTTATTCAACTTGCAGCTTTCTGAAGGAAATGCTGCTTCTTCACGACTATAAGGGCGATCCCATACAGCATCAGCAAGGTCTGCCATGGTATGAGGAGCGAGCACAAGTGGATTGTTGTCGACTGGCCACTCTCCTTTTTCTACCTTCTCAATTTCTTTGCGAATAGCAACCAGAGCTTCTATAAAGCGATCTATTTCTATTTTGGATTCAGACTCTGTGGGTTCAATCATCAATGTTCCGGCAACAGGGAAAGACATGGTCGGTGCGTGAAAGCCGTAATCCATTAGTCGCTTAGCAATGTCGGTTTCAGAGATGCCACTGCTTTTTTTAATGGGACGAATGTCAATAATGCATTCGTGAGCCACTTTGTTGTTTTGACCACGATATAGAATAGGGTAGTAATTCTCTAACCGGCTTGTTAGATAGTTGGCGCTGAGAATTGCAACTTCTGTTGATGTTGTTAATCCTTTGCCGCCCATCATATAAATATACATCCAGGTAATAGTTAAGATAGATGCACTACCAAAAGGTGCTGCAGAGACAGCACCAATGTCGCTTTTTTCATAGATTGGGCTTACCATATGGTTAGGCAAGAAAGGAGCTAAATGTTTTTTTACGCCAATTGGTCCAACACCGGGACCACCTCCTCCATGGGGGATGGCAAACGTTTTATGAAGGTTAAGGTGGGAGACATCGGAGCCGAGATCAGCAGGCTTGGATACGCCTACCATGGCATTCATGTTGGCGCCATCCATATATACTTGTCCGCCAGACTGGTGGATGATCTTGCAGATGGTTTTGATTTCTTTTTCGTATATACCGTGGGTGGATGGGTAGGTGATCATTAATGCGCTCAGGTCGGCTCTGTGCTTTTCGGCTTTTTCACGTAAATCATCAACATCAACATTACCAGATTTATCGCATTGAACAACTACAGGTATCATGCCTGCCATAACGGCAGATGCTGGATTTGTGCCGTGTGCAGAAGATGGTATTAGGCATATATGTCGATGTTTTTCACCGATAGATGCTTGATATTTGCGGATTGCCAGTAGTCCAGCATGTTCGCCGGATGCTCCAGAGTTTGGTTGAACTGAAACTTTGTCGTAGCCGGTGATTTCTTCCAGAGCTAGTTGTAACAGTTCGATCATATCCAGATAACCTTGAACTTGATCTCTGGGAGCAAAAGGGTGAATCTGGGCAAACTCCGGCCAGGTTAGCGGCAGCATTTCGGTTGCGGCATTCAGTTTCATTGTGCAAGACCCTAGCGGAATCATGCCATGAACGAGAGAGTAGTCTTTATTTTCCAGACGTTTAATATAGCGCATCATATCGGTTTCAGAATGATGACTGTTAAAAATGGGATGAGTTAATACTGCGTCGGAGCGCCGATGATAAGGTAGAACGCCAGAAGTTTCACCGTTAGTTATGTTGCGATCAAACAAGTCCAAGTCCAGAGGCTTGCCTTTACCAAGGAATATGTCGAAGAGTTCGATGACATGATCAGGAGTTGTTGTTTCATCAAGACTAACTCCGAGACTGTCGTGTTGAACTAAGCGCAGGTTGCAGTTATGTTTTAGTGCTCGTTGATAAATAGCCTGCTGTTGGCTTCCTACCTTTATAGTTATGGTATCAAAATAAGTTTCATTACACTGAAAACCTATTTCGGTTAGACTTTTTTGCAGAATAGCCGTCAGCCGGTGTACACGCTCAGCAATAATTTTAAGGCCTTGCGGTCCATGATAAACAGCATAAAAACTGGCTAGGTTGGCCAGTAATGCTTGTGCGGTGCAGATGTTAGAGGTGGCCTTTTCTCTACGAATGTGTTGTTCGCGGGTTTGTAAGGCCATCCTTAAAGCCTGATTTCCTCTACTATCGATAGATACACCTATCACTCTGCCGGGAATAAAGCGCTTAAGATTGTCTGTGCAGGCAAAGAATGCAGCATGTGGGCCGCCAAAGCCTATGGGTACACCAAAGCGTTGACTGCTACCGAGAACAATATCTGCGTTCATTTCTCCTGGAGATTTCAATAGCATCAGTGCTAATAGGTCGGTGGCAACAGAAACCATTATTTTTTTAGTTTTGGCCTCGGAGATAATATCTTGAATGTTTTTAATGTCTCCGTGAGTGCCTGGGTATTGCAATAGAAGTCCAAAGGCGTTTAGTTTGTCGATCTCGGCATCGGGGTTGATAATCACAACATCTATATTCAGATATTCTGCCCGTGTTTTAATCACTTCTAGTGTTTGTGGGTGTACATCGTCGGCAACAAGGAACTTATTACTTTTATTGGGGCTAGAGCGAAGGCACATGGCCATCGCTTCTGCAGCTGCTGTGGCCTCATCTAGGAGAGATGCGTTCGCTATTTCCATGCCAGTGAGATCCATTGTCATCTGTTGGAAGTTAAGCAATGCTTCCAAACGCCCTTGGGAGATTTCTGGTTGGTAAGGGGTGTAGGCTGTGTACCAGCCTGGATTCTCCATAACATTACGTAAAATAACACTAGGAATTTCGGTGTTGTAATATCCCATGCCAATGTATGACTTGTGGATTTTGTTTTTTTTTGATAGTGTCCGCAGCCTAGAGAGAGCTTGGCTTTCTGTTAGGCCGTTGTCAAGATTGAGCTTGTTGCTTTTTATGGATGCTGGCACAGCCTCGGTAACCATATCGTGCAATGTGCGCAGCCCTTGATCTTTCAACATGCTTAACTGTTGGGCTTGATTAGGCCCAATATGGCGATGGGTGAATTGATCACTGTCCATTAGTACTTGTAGGGTAGGGAGCTTGGCAGTCATTTGTTTACCTTCTAATTCTTTTGCCCTTGCATGGTCTTCGTTAAAGCACAGGGAAAGAGGTTGCTATACGCCAGCGATATTCGAGTTATTTTAAGGTGCATCCATCGCACACTTAAATTATTTTAACCTTAATGCTAGCAATTATACCCATTACTTTGAAGGTCTTGGGTTGTTGACCGCTCTCGCCCAATCACCTACTACGCGGAGACTCATAAGGGCGTAGCTAGTTTGTCGCCTATCTACATCTTTAATGGTAACGGTATAGAATGATTAAATTGTACTTTTACTTAAAGTTCGTAGTAAAAAATCAGCACATAACGACGTTAGCGGCCAGTCCACCCAGAGCGGTTTCTTTATATTTATGTTGCATATCAAGGCCTGTTTGTAGCATGGTTGCTATGACCTCATCCAGAGATACTCTGTGGCTGCCATCACCTTTGAGGGCGAGGCGTGAGGCGGCTATTGCTTTTATTGAACCCATAGTGTTCCGTTCAATGCAGGGTATTTGGACTAGGCCTCCGATAGGATCACAGGTTAACCCTAAGTTGTGTTCCATGCCAATTTCTGCGGCGTTTTCTATTTGTCTATTTGAGCCATTAAGGACTGCGCATAAAGCGCCAGCAGCCATGGAGCAGGCGACGCCAATTTCTCCTTGGCAGCCTACTTCGGCAGCAGAAATTGAAGCATTCTTTTTATATAACATGCCTATAGCTGCGGCAGTAGCTAGAAAAGTACGGATGCCTTGATCATTGCTGTGTTTGACAAACCTATGGTAGTAAGTGAGTACGGCTGGGATGACACCGGCGGCTCCATTGGTGGGTGCTGTGACAACGCGGCTACCTGCTGCATTTTCTTCATTAACGGCTAGGGCAAAAAGACTAACCCAATCTATGATTTCGAGATTTTCGGCAGTTGGAAGCTTGCTATTCATAGTTAGAGACTGGTAAATATGATGAGCTCGTCGCTTGACGTTTAAGCCTCCAGGTAAGGTTCCTGTTTCTCTGCAGCCTCGGTGAATACAGTTATCCATGGTTTGCCAGATGTTCATCAAATCATCATCAATTGCGCGGTTGTTGTTAAGGGACTGCTCGTTGGCTAAAACAATCTCGGCGATAGTGAGTCCTGTTTTATCACCAATATCCAATAAGTCTTGAGCGCTTTCAAATGGGTGAGGCATCTTCTTCTTCTGCGCATTAGAGTTAGGTGACTGACTGGTTTCATCTTCGCTAAGTACAAAACCGCCACCAACGGAGTAGTAGTTATTTTGATAAAGAATCTGATTATTCTTATCTTTGGCCTCGAAGGTTATGCCGTTAGGGTGTTTTGGTAGTGTTCGGTCATAGTGAAAAATTAGGTGTTGGTCTTTAATAAAAGAAATATTGTGAGAATCGGCGAGTTTGAGTTGATTGCTTTTGCGGTTTGTTTCAATAAGTAATGGTATGTCATCGGGATTAATGGTGTGAGGCTCTTTTCCTAGTAAGCCTAGAATAATCGCTGTATCAGTCGCGTGCCCGTGGCCTGTTAGCGCCAGTGAGCCAAAAAGATCAACCTTTATATAGGTTGTTTTCTTGAGTAAAAGTTTCTGCTTCAATTCATTGGTAAAGCGGTTGGCTGCAATCATGGGGCCGACAGTGTGAGATGACGAAGGCCCTATACCAATTTTGAATAAGTCAAATATACTTAGTCCCATTTCAAAACTCCATGTCTATCAGAAGATATGGTCAGAAAGGCGCGGCTACTGGTAGGTATACCTGCCTGGCCATGATGCATTAGTTTTTATTGATGGTTTGAGATTGTTGACGGTGCGCGCTTTACTTAATCACCTATTGATGGCTGTAGGATTATGTGGGTTTTTTCGTTTGCCGCCTATCTATGTTTTCAATGGTAACGGTTATATGTGGAAACTTGAGAGGGTAAAAAAGCAAACGATCGAAATGATACGGTATCTATGAGAGCCTAACAATATGAGGTATTCTAAGCAAGCCAAAAGTGTTTTGTTGATTGTAATATATGCCAAAATGATTTGGAGTTGCTACGCTACGGCACGTGAGTGAAGCCGCAGAAGTTTATGAGTGCTAAATGGCTGACTGTGGTGAGCGAACGCCGACAAAAGTAGCAACTTCAAAGGCAGCGGAGATATACCGTTACCACAGAATGAGTGAAGTTGTTATCTGTTTATATACCAATTGTTAGTGAAGGCTTGAGATTGTTGACTCGTTATTGATATTTTGTGAGTGACTGGCGCTATTTGTGGTGATAGGATGTAAAACTTATTTTTTTAATTTGTGGTAAATTCTGTACTAGGTATCAGTTACCATCGATGGTGTGGGAAGACGAGAAGAGCTAGTCTCATGCTTAGAGTCGTAGATGATCGGCGTGAGATCAGCCAACAACCAGCACACGAGGAATGGATATAGGAGGAATGCATGTGGCACTCGGTTCCTGCAAACGATCATTATTACTAGGTGGTTTAGTGCTACTTGGTATTTTTTATGTGTTGATTACTCAGCCTAGGATAAAACAGTTCGAAGGTAAGACTATGGGTACGACTTACCACGTGTCTTATGTGGGTGCTGTTTTTTTTGATTCGTCGGACGATATTTCAAAGAAAGTTCATGAAGTGTTGCATGATGTGGATTTGAGAATGTCTACTTATCGTGAAGACTCTGAGCTGATGCAGTTTAATCGGGCGCCATTGACTACTGCTTTTAAAGTGTCGTCTGACATTGTGGATCTAGTTAAGCAGAGTCAGCGTATATCTGCAATGTCAGATGGAGCATACGATGTTACTGTTGGCCCACTGGTAAACCTTTGGGGGTTTGGCCCAAGTGGGCATGGTTCTGAGGAAAAGTCTCTGGGGAGATTGTCAGAGATAGATAGTATAGGGGTTAAAGCCCAAGGATTTGATGAGTGGATGTTGAAAAACTACCCGGCTAAAGTTCCTCCTCAAGCAGCTATAGACGAGGTGCGGCAATGGGTTGGTTATCAGTATGTTGTTGTCGATAGTGATAATAGTACGTTGATGCGTAATAAGCCGGTATTTGTTGATTTAAGCTCCATTGCTAAAGGTTATGGTGTCGATAAGGTTGCTCAAGTATTAAACGAAAACAACATTGCTAATTTTATGATAGAGGTTGGTGGAGAGGTGCGGGTTAATGGTTTAAAGTCTGATGGTAGTCAGTGGCGTCTAGCTATCAGAGGGCCTAATTTAACCAGAGAGCATTCCCCAAAAATAGTAACTCTTGGTAATAAAGCGTTGGCAACTTCTGGTGATTATCTGAACTTCTTTGAAGTTGATGGTCGGCGCTATGCTCATACAATTAATCCTCTAACCGGTTATCCAGAAGTTAGCGATTTGGCAGAAGTAGCTGTTATCTCGGAAACAGCCGCTGAAGCAGATGCTCTAGCAACTATGTTTATGGTGTTAGGAGAACAAAGGGGTCTTGATTTAGCCAATCGTGAAGGCATTGCTGCGTATTTTACTTATCGCTCAGGAAATGGGTTTGACTCTGTGGCAAGTAAGTCTTTTCAATTGTACTTGGTAAATTGAGCTTGCTGTTAAGGTATTTGAACCTTCAGGTACGATGGACATATACCAGCTTTACCATTGAAGATCTGCGAAGGAGACAAATAAATGAGTCTATGAGTAGCCTCTATCTTTCTAGAGGAAGTTGGTACAAGTTTCGGTATATGTTTAACGTTCTGTGTAAAACACTGAGGGAGCGAGTTATGGTTATTATGTTGATTACTTTTGGTGTATTTCTGTTTATGATTGCTGCGATGGCTATTGGTGTTATTTTCGCTGACAAGCCTCTGAAAGGCTCCTGTGGGGGTCTTAATAGTTTAGGTCTTAAAAGTAATTGTCTGATTTGCGGTGGCACTGATAGGATTTCGCCTTTTGAAGCTGGTCAGAATACTGATAATTTATTTTATGATGCTCAAACTAGTAGACATTGATTGAGACTGTGCAATATTTGGTTATATATTAGTTGCCATTGAAGGTATGAATAAGTGGTCAAAGAGCGAAGCCATATGAGCTTGCGGATAGTGGGTTGTTTAGAGTTAGATAGGTCCATAACCTAGCATATTCAATGGAAATGGGTATAGCAATAAGAATTTTTTACGGTAATGAGGTGTGAGATTGGCGTCAGTTGGCGGATACGGTATTTATGAATAGCAGCAAAGGGAAGGGTAGTATGGCAGTCAGTCATTATGATTTGATTGTGCTGGGCTCAGGGCCTGCTGGTGAGGGGGCAGCAATGAATGCTGTTAAGCTCGGCAAGCATGTGGCGGTGGTTGAGCAGTATGACTTTGTCGGTGGTAGTTGTACTCACTTGGGAACAATTCCCTCAAAATCTTTGCGTCATTCTGTAAAACAAATTATGGATTTTAATACTAATCCCATGTTCCGTGAAGTGGCTGAACCACAGTGGTTTAGTTTTCCAAAAGTATTGAAGCGAGCAGAGCGTGTCATTCAAAAGCAGGTTCAATCCAGAGCCATGTATTATGCTAGAAATAAAATAGATCTTTATTTTGGCAAAGGGTGCTTTATTGATGAACATACTATAGATGTGCTGGTAAGTAATGGTAATACTGAACGTTTGAGTGGCGTCAACATTGTGATAGCTACTGGCTCTAGACCATTTCATCCTAGTGATGTGGATTTCAGCCATTCTAGAGTTTATGACAGTGATACCATTCTGAAGCTGCCTAACACGCCAAAGAGAATTATTGTTTATGGTGCTGGTGTTATTGGCTGTGAATATGCTTCTATTTTTTCTGGTTTTGGGGTTCTGGTAGATCTAGTAGACACCCACGGCCGGCTACTTTCTTTTCTAGATACAGAAATTTCAGATGCTTTAGGTTATCAGCTTCGTAAGATGAATGTCATCATCAGGCACAATGAAGAATATAAGAAGGTAGAGCTTCTCGATAATGGCGTTGTGTTGTCTTTGAAGTCTGGTAAGAAGTTGAAGGCTGATTTATTGCTATGGGCTAATGGACGAACCGGGAATACTCAGGATATGGGGTTGGAAGAAGTTGCGTTAACAACAAATAGTAGAGGTCAGCTGACTGTTAACACAAGCTATCAGACAGATCTTCCTCATGTGTATGCAGTAGGAGATGTAATTGGGTGGCCAGGCTTGGCTAGTGCGGCATACGATCAGGGTCGTTCTGCTGCAAATAGCCTGGCGGGTGTAACCAGTCGTTATGTTGATGACGTACCGACAGGTATTTATACTATTCCTGAAATTAGTTCGTTGGGTCGTACTGAAGAAGAGCTGACTGCAAACGCTATTCCTTATGAGGTTGGTAAGGCTTTTTTCTCGCGTTTGGCTAGAGCCCAAATCACGGGTGAGGTGGTTGGTATGCTGAAAATATTATTTCACCGTGAAACCTTAGAGGTTTTGGGTATTCATTGTTTTGGCGACCAAGCTTCCGAGATCGTTCATATTGGGCAATCGGTTATGTCGAGAAAAGATAAGTATAACACCTTGCGCTACTTTATAAATACCACATTTAATTATCCTACCATGGCCGAAGCTTATCGCGTGGCGGCTCTTGACGGTTTAAACAGATTGTTTTAGCGTGAGATACATTTTGTTTTGTAATTGGATCTGTTTTTGTATCTGTAGGTTAATGTTAGAGTGGTTACCGACTTATATGCGAAACAAAAGATCTGGAGTTCTTGAGTTTAAAGATGAAGGTGGAAGTGCCAGACATAGCACTCAGCCACACCACTGTTTATACCCAAAGCATTTCAAATTGCTACTAGGCAGCAAGTAAGAGAAGCCCCGTGAGGCTAAGAGTAGTAGGTGATAGGGGTGAGCGAACGCAGCAACAACGTAGCAATTTGAAAGGCGACGGGTATATAAACGTGTTGCTACTAACAAAGTGCGTGGAGGCTCTTTGTATAAGAATCTACCCCGCTGAGGCGCTGCAAAGATGGTAAGCGTAAAGCTGGGCGTATCACGATCCCAGACCGCGTCGATATTTCCGATCGGCCCGGAGTTGTTGATCTGCGATCTCGTCTAGGCGATTGGGAGGGTGATATTATTTATGGACAGGACGCCCATCTGCTGACCATTGTAGACCGCAAGAGTCGGTTAACTTTAATAGGGAGAGTTGATACAAAACACGCCGAAGTTGTTTGTCTTGTTTCCACGCTCCTGCGTGGGAATGCATACAGAGCAAGACGGTTGCAGGAGGCGTGAGAGTAATGGAAGCTATAGAAATGCATTCCTACGCAGGAGCGTGGGAACGAGTAAAGGAAGTGTTGATAATACCATGCCGAGGAAGGTTTTAGGAGGGTGGACACCACTCGAAGTATGCACAGGACAGCCGATTGCGCTTATTGCTTGAATCCAGCGTTGATAAATTAGTTAAATCAGCAAGCGAATATTTATTGCGTGAGAATAGTGATGGGAATCTAGTCCTTAATCGAGTGTTACTTAATGCTTTCAAGAAGCTAACTGAGACAAATATTGTTTGGGTTAATGCTGGAAAGTATTGGTGATTTAGAGTTCCTGAAGATGAACCAGGCAGAGATGCTAGAGGGTAAGCCTAACAAATTGCTTAAACGGAAAATTAACAGTTGGCTATCGCTTCGCGATTTTAGCCAACCATTAATTTCCGCTTAGCAAGGCGTTAGTCTTACACAAAATACAATAATGGAGGCATGATGAAAAAGTTAACTAAAATATCTATGATAATAGTAGTTGGACTCATTTCCTTGCAAGGCTGTGCTACTAAACACTATGGTCGTCAAGGTACTTTATCCGCATATGAGCGCGATACAATGACATGCAGGGAGGTTGATCTTGAAATGGCAAAAGTTCGCGGATTTATCGATTATATCAATAAAGAAAGCGAATTTAGCGGAAAAGATGTATTTGCGATATTAGGCGATTTGGGAATAGGTAATTCTATGGAAAAAAGTGCCGCTATCGAAAGTGCAAATAATCGCCTTGATGCCTTGAGAGAATTAAAAAGTAATAAGAAGTGCTCACAGTAATCTAGCCTACAAATATTTTATAATTGTAGCAATATTGTAGAGTTTGAAGTTATATTTAAATCACTTGATCCCGAGCTCGTTCAAGCAAATGTTAGTAGTTGGCTTAAAAAGGAAACTCCTGCAGTAGAATTAATGAAGGGTATTAAAAGTGCAGCTCAAGTATACTTTATCGCTATTGGTAAAGTGGATGTCTATTATACAAAAACACCTGATGAGTTCGTTTATTTGTATGGCTGTCATCTTTGGAGTGTCCCCTTTTTCTCTACATATCAAGGTAGTGCAGCGTCACTTTCTGAATACATGATGTTATTGCAACCTGGAAGAGAAGCAGTTAGCTTTGCTGCACGTGGGGCGTTAATGGCAACAGTTTCACCTGAATATTGCAAGATATTAAAAAGGGATGAAATTCGCGCAGATATAGCTAAATATGAAGCTAGTGGTCGAAAACCCCCTCCAATAGCAGAAATTCTTCGTGGTTAACACATAATCGGGTACCTCAGCCCCCACAACACCCTGCATGCGGATCCGCATAGGGCGTTTCATTAAGTATGATGAAGCTTTATCCATCCATCGCGCAGCGATACTAACCCTTGTTGTTTTAAATAAGCATTATTTAATGCCTGATTAATTTCAGGGGTTTTTGAACTACGCCATGGGCCTTTACTGGTAATACCACACGCTATTGCTGATTGTACATGCACTCCACGCTTCATTAAATTCCTTACTTTGGTACGCGGCTTTAGCCACTGTCGCTAATAGGCCATGTGTATTCTGCGACGAACCCAATGATCTAGGTCGCAACACAATTGATAAAAATTGACGATGCCAAAATAATTAACCCAGCGGCGTGTAAACTGGCTGGTTTTATAAAGATGGCTGTTACGCAGATATCATAAATAATGGTTAGCGGTGTCTATACAGTGCTGGAGCTGTTGGCTTAATATGAATCATTTCTTTTTTAGCAGGACTAGCAGGGATCCAGCGCCTCCTTTAGCCTGAGGAGCAGAGCAAAATGCTAATACCGATGGTAATTGTTTTAGCCAATGATTAACGTGGCTTTTTAAGGTAGCTTGGCGATCCTGCTTTGAAGGTGCCTTACCTGATATGATTTGGACACAGCTCAGATTATTACATTGACAGGAGTCAATAAATTTCACAATACTTTCACGTGCCTCATCTATTTTATAACCATGGAGATCAAGGCGGCTCTGGGTTGGGAGCAAACCTGAGCGTAACCGCTTTACTTTGCTACGCTGTATGCCAGGTTGGGAGAAAAGTAGTGTTTGCTCCGGATCTATTGGTTCAATATGCGTATCTGATAAGGCTTCACCAGTATTGGGTGGCTGTTTTTCGGCTGCTTCTCGCCTTGCTAAATAAGTTCTTTTAGGTAGTTTTTGGGGATGTTTTTCGTGGTCGTATCTCAGCTTGTTTTTTAGAGGTTGAACGCCGCGCATGGCCTGTTTGAATAGGTTCTTTGCATCGTCGTCATCTGCTTCGGTCATTGTGCTTCCTCTGAAATTATTATAGCGATTACACTGGCAGCTTAAGTAAAACAGGGTATATACTCGTTACCGTTGAAAGTATGCTGTTGTCGACTACTCTTACCACTCAAACTACCTGCTATTCGTAGGTTCGTGTAACTTCTCTCGCTTATCTCCTGTTCACATCTTCAATGGTAACTGGGATAGCTGTAGATAGATTTATAAGTTGTCACACATGGAAATGAAAGCCTAAAATGAGCACTCAAACTAAACGCTGAGAATAGCTAGTTTAAAGTAAACGATATCAGTTTCGGGAGTTACTGAAAAATAGTACTGAAGAACAAAGTAGCAGTTTCAAAGGTGACGAGCATATACCCGTTACCATTGAAGGTGTGGATAGGTGACAAGCGAGCTGAGTCCTATGAGCTAGGAGTAGAAGGTTATTGGAGTAAGTGAGAGTAGTCAATAATTTCATGCCATCAATGGTAACTGGTATAGACTTATTGGTTGTATTGGTTGTATTGGTTATAACAATGAGAGAGGGGCTTATGATAAATACCTCGGAGAAAGAAAAGGCCTATATTAATGAGCCTTCTGATGAATTGATAACGATTAGGGATTTTATTCGATGGGGAGTAACACGCTTTAGCGAGGCGGGGCTTTTTTTTGGACATGGCAGCGATAATGCTTTGGATGAATCTTTTCATTTAGTCTTTCAAGCACTCAATCTTCCTTGGGATATGCCTGAAAGTTATCAGGGGGCTAGTCTTACGACTAGAGAAAGAACGTTAGTAACGGATTTAATTGGAAGACGAATTGTCGAACGGAAACCTTTGGCATATTTATTTGGCCAGGCTTGGTTTTGTGGTAGGTCATATTATGTTGATGAGCGGGTTTTGATTCCCAGATCTCCTATTGCTGAATTGATTAATCATCGTTTTCAGCCTTGGCTGGGGAATACAACAGTAACCAGAATACTGGATTTATGTTCCGGTTCTGGTTGTATTGGTATTGCTGCTGCTCATGAGTTTGAACAAGCCAATGTGGATTTGCTAGATATTTCCAGTGATGCATTGGAGGTTGCGCATATTAATATTGAGCGTCATGAACTATTTGGACGGGTGAAGGCTATCAAGTCTGACCTTTTTGAAGTGTTGACGACAACTAATGATAAGCCAAAGTATCAGTTGATTCTTTCTAACCCTCCTTATGTTGATAAGAAAGATATTAATGATATGCCAGATGAATTCAGACATGAGCCAGCACTGGGTCTGGTTGCGGGTTCCGATGGTTTGGATTATGCACGTATAATTCTGAGTATGGCAGCGGATTTTTTGACTGAAGATGGTTTTTTAGTGCTTGAGGTTGGTAATAGTCAGGAGGCATTGAAAAAAATTTATCCAGATGTTTCTTTCATTTGGCCTGAGTTTGAGCAAGGTGGACATGGTGTTCTCATGCTTTCAGCTGCAGATTGTTTGGCGTATAACGGGCTTTTTAATGTTCATACGAACAAAATCACTGGAAATGAAGGTAGAAGATAAGAGCGCATTAAGTACGACTAGTATATGCTCATTACCTTTCAAATTGCTATGTTGTTGCCTGCGCTCGCTCACCCATATCTCTTACTAATTATAAGTTTACAGGGCTTTGCTTACGCAACTTGAAATCTAACGGGCATAAAGTAAATAGTAAAATATTTGAGGCTGATAATGGCAGGAAATAGCATTGGACAACTTTTTAGGGTGACCACCTTTGGTGAGTCTCATGGTCTTGGTCTTGGCTGTATTGTTGATGGTTGTCCTCCTGGTATTGAATTAACTGAAAGTGATTTGCAAATAGATCTTGATCGTCGTAAGCCTGGAACCTCAAAATATACTACCCAGAGACGTGAGTCGGATCAGGTGAAAATTTTTTCTGGGGTTTTTGAAGGAAAAACAACAGGGGCTCCGATTGGTTTGCTGATTGAAAATGAGGATCAGCGGTCTAAAGATTATTCTAGTATCATGGATCGTTTTCGACCAGGCCATGCGGATTACACCTATACGCATAAATATGGTTTTCGGGACTATCGAGGAGGCGGTCGCTCGTCTGCTAGAGAAACAGCCATGAGGGTGGCTGCAGGTGGTGTTGCAAGAAAGTTTTTGCTTACTAAAGGGGTTCGGATTCGAGGTTATCTTTCACAGTTGGGGCCTATTAAAATTGAAGCGTTGGATTGGGATGAAATTGGTAATAATCCATTTTTTTGTCCAGATGCTAGTAAAGTGCCAGATATGGAAGCATTAATTGATCGCTTGCGAAAAGAGGGTAACTCCATAGGGGCGCGGATATCAGTGGTTGCTACAGGTTTAATGCCTGGCTTGGGTGAGCCTGTTTTTGATCGGATGGATGCAGATCTAGCTCATGGGCTTATGAGTATTAATGCAGTGAAGGGTGTGGAAATAGGTGATGGATTTGAATGTGTTGTTCAGAGGGGAACAGAGCATAGGGATGAACTCACCCCTAAAGGGTTTCTATCCAATCACGCTGGTGGTGTGTTGGGAGGGATTACGACTGGGCAAGATTTATTAGCGCATATTGCTCTTAAGCCCACCTCTAGCATCACTACTCCTGGACGCTCTATTAATGACGAAGGAGAACCGGTTGAAATTGTTACAAAAGGTCGTCATGACCCTTGTGTTGGTATCCGTGCAACGCCTATAGCAGAGGCTATGATGGCGATCGTAGTTATGGATCACTTCATGCGACATCGAGCTCAGAATGCAGATGTTGTTTGTTCCACGCCGATGATTCCTGCTTCAGTGGAGTGATGTAAGGCATATCTGTTGTTAATAGTTCCTAACCGCGCCTTCAATGTATAACTGGTACATCTTGTATTTGAGGATTAAGGGAGTATAGCTTTGCTGCTTTTGCTCATTTAGATGGAAAAAACTGGAAAGGAGATAAACTTGCTGTTTAAGCTCTCCAAAAGGTTGCGGTAAATAGTACAAGTACTGTTGTTATTTCAAGTCTTCCCATTAGCATGCTCCAGCTGAGAATCCATTTGGCGCTGTCAGGAATATCGGCAAAGTTACCTGCAGGGCCAATAATATCGCCTAGCCCCGGACCTACATTGGAAATAGCGGTAATCGCACCGCTTAGGCTGGTAATTAGATCTAATCCCAGTAAGCACAATAATAATGTTACTAGTGTTGTTAATAGCGCGAAGAAGAAGCCGAATCCTATCAGTGAACGCAGAATATCATCGGTAATAAGCTGGCCATTGTAAGATTGAATAAAGCAAGCACGGGGGTGGGTTAATTGCTTGAGTTGAATGCCTAGTAGACGTGCACCAATCTGAAACCGGAAAATTTTTATACCTCCGGCGGTTGATCCAGAGCAGCCGCCTACTAAGCTTAGGAATAGAAAAAGGGCGGCGGAAAATCCGCCCCATAAGGTATAGTCAGTGAGGGCGTAGCCAGTGGTGGTGACGACGGAAGTGGTATTAAAAGCGACGAGTGTTAAAGACTCCCAGAAGCTATAGTTGGAGCTTAATGCTAGCCAAAGGGAGAAGGCTAACCAAATAATTAGTAAAAAACCAATTAGGGCTCTAACTTGGCTGTCTTTTATTATTGACTGGATATCACCATGGACGAATTTAACAAAAAGTACAAATGGTAGGCCGCCTAGTATCATAAAGAGAATGGCTATCCAGTGAATATATGAGCTTGAAAAGTGAGCCATGGAGCTGTCGGATGTTGAGTAACCCCCGGTTGATAATGTACTCATAGCATGGTTAATGGCTTCAAAACCGCTCATACCGGCTAGAAAGTAGAGGTAAGCACAGGTAATGGTTAGTCCGATATAAATAAATACGATGCGTTTGGCAATGCTTCCGGAACGAGGCATTACTTTTTCAGACCAGTCGGAGGATTCGCTTTTGAACAAGCGCATCCCGCCTACTTTTAAAAATGGTAATACTGCCACGGCCATAACAATAAAGCCTATACCTCCTAGCCACTGGAGTAGAGAGCGCCACAATAGAATCCCTCCTTCCATGTTATCCAGCCCTGTTAGTACTGTGGATCCTGTGGTTGTGATGCCTGACATAGTCTCAAAGAAAGCATCCGAGTAAGAAATCTGGAGCTCTATGCTGAAAGGAATAGCAGCGTATGCACTCAGAATTAGCCAGCAGCAGTTGGTCAGTAGAAATGCTTCCCGGGGTTTTAGGCTAAAATTTTCAGGTTTAGCGCTAAGAAATAATGCGCCACCACTACCACCGGTTATTCCTGCAGATAGTAAAAAGGCAGATGCACTTCCCTCTTTTGTTATTAGGTGGTAAAGGGCAGGTAGCAGCATAAGAGCTGCAAGAACGGTAAGAAAAAGACCGACAACGTAAAGGACAGGACGAATACTCATGATGAACGGTTAGTGCCTGTTAAGTGGTTGAATCAACTATTATTTCATTTTTCAGATCAGTTGTATTGAGGATAAAGTACAATTTTATGAGATTTTAAATAATTCTATGAGGCCTCAGTATAACCAACGACTTTGGTCACGGTAATTGAATTTTCCAAGTTTTGTAAGCCATTACGAAGCTTTCTAAGGCGTTGAACATCAAATCATTTGTTTTATACACTGATTTTTAGTGCTTCGGACTGATTTTAATCAGCTTCATCCGAGAGTTTGTGTCAGCTTTAACTGATAGCGATCCATGAGGATAAGTGCCGAGTTGGTTTGATTAGACTGTGAGGCTTGATGTGCCATAGATAGCGACTTCTGATGAAAAGAGTTGTTCTGATTATCCTTGTTTGGGTGCCATTTACAAGAAAAACCCCTTGTTCTTTCTTAAATACCGCCAAAAAGAAACACCTCCACCTCCTCGTCAATAAAAATCTTCAGTATTTGTTGGTGAATTGATTCTGCCAAAGTTGCTGGGGAATTATAGAGTTGCATTGCACCAGTTTCTTGGTGTAAAGTCATTTTGTCGTTTAATTTTATCAATGCTTTTGTAGTGTTAAGGGTAGATGAATTATGACTGGAGTTGGACCGTCCCTCATTGGTAATGTACCGGGGTATCAAGATCTGCCCCAATGTGGCGCTGCGAAGCCGGGAGTAGATAGTGCCGGTAGAATGGTTGATATTAATCTTGAAGCTAAACCCTTATTTAATTTAAAGGAGTTGCCAGAGCTCTCGCGGAAAGTTGCATCCTCTAAGGATGGCTCACTTTTTGGTAGGATGAGGACCTATGCTAAGGTCTCTGTTAATCGTTTTACCTGTTGGGCTAGGGGACGTCCAACTAAACAACAACAAAGTTATTTATCAGCTCTGTTTTATAAAACGACTGGTTCAAATTTGCTGGATAGTAAGGCTGGTGGTATATTCGGTATGACTGCTAAAGTTCCAATTAATACTGATGATGCCGCAGGTCTTACCATGATGGTGCGATTTGGATTGGCTGAATTTTTGCCATCCAAAGAAGGTCAGTTGGCTGTTAGATTTAAACGCCTTAAAAACAATAAAACTCTTGAGAATTCAGCATTAGAACTATTAAATCAAAGCCGAAAAGATCGGCTTAAAATGGAAGCTCATAGATTTCTGAAGTCGAGTTTCCCAGGTGTAGATGAGAAATATCATATTGATCTTGCAGAGGAAAAAATGAGATCCTCAGCCGGTGATGTAATCAAGTCAATGACAGCAAATCCTGTATGTTTGGAAAATTTTTTTAGCGTGGTTTCTGATTTTAATTCGTGGCTGTCAATGCGTTGCATTTTTGACGGGAAGACTGCTATTGAGGCGGATGATGCACCACACGAATTTGATAAAATTTTTGATGACGTCAGTATAAAAAAAGATTTTACTGGAACAAGTTCGGTTGACCCGTTTTTGCTTAGGGCTGCACCAGAAATGTTAAAAGCTGAACTGAGTGATGATGCTAGTCCAAAAACTAAGCGTGTTAAAGCTTCAGCTCCGCTTTTAGTTTTATGGCTTGCGAATCGGCTGGGTAAAGAAGTTATGCAGGGGGAGCGCTCTGAGAAGGAGAAAGTGCTAGAGAGCGATTACAACGAGGTTGGCGAGATCAAAAAAGCCATTGAGCATCTAGGTGATAGAGGGATGGAGCTGACGCAGATAAAAGACCATGTGGATAGGCAATCTGTAGATGAAAACGTGAAAACCACAGCTGAGAAGGTAATCCAGTCATTGGCAGCAGACCCTTTTCGCTTGGAAATGTTTTTTGACCAAGTTGCTGACTTTAATTTATGGCTTTCAATGCGGAATATGATTGACGGGAAGGGTGGTATTCAGGCTGGTGATGTACTAAACGAATTTGATAAACTTTTTTATGACGTTAGTATGCTGAAAAACTTGGTAGGAAAAAGTTCTCTGAGCCCATTGTTGCTGAGGGCTAAATCACAAATATTAGACACTAAGCTGAGTGAGGATGCTGGTCTGAAAGCTAAGAGAGTAAAAGATTCAGCTCCGATTTTGATTTCATGGCTTACGGATCGATTGGATAGCGCGGTGGTACAAGAGAGTGTTGATAAACAGGTTGCTCAAGAGTGCTCTGGTGAAGAGGTTACCAAAGTCAAGCAAGCCTTTGCCCAACTAGATGCAAGTAATATGGGCAAGAACGAAGGTGGATAGATAGGTCAATAATAGAGGAAACAGGGATAGTTTAGAGCAGTTTGGTAGCTGAGGTTACTAAGAATGTAACACGCAGGATTTTTAACGTACCTATCCTGTATAACATGGTTTTGACACGCCATAGAGCACCAAAAGCTTAGTACCTTTACGAATAGACTACGAAGAATTGGATGATTTAGGGCGTTGGATGAAACGAAGAGTTTGGGCTGTGTTGTGAAGAATTTTTGCATGCCGATATTTTACCAGAATATAATCGTCTTCGTTGAGTTATGCTGAGGTCTCTTAAAGGATTAATAAAATGCTTATAATACAGATCTTAGCGCTAATACTTGCTGTTATACTGTAGCTTTTGTGGTCGGATTAATCTCTGTGGCTCTAAGAAGGAAGCTTGGGTGGGTTGATGCTAAGCTACTAGGTTGGGTAGTGTTCAACTTTACATTATTTATGTTATTAGCTGTGATATCAGAGTATCAGTAATGAAAAGCACTGATTAGGGATAATAACATAGCTTGGAGAATAATATTAACTTAGACCATGCTGGGAAAGACATGGGCAAGGGTAATTTATCATGCTTGCTCTAGCGTTGAAGTTCTGATTTTGTATCTATGAGGTACGGAGTTGTGGCAATGGTGACTTTGCAGTCACTGTTATTAGCGAAAAAAACATTATTATTTTCGACTGATTCGATTCTTATTACTGCCAGTGCGTCATACTTATCTTTTATTATGGACACTATCTCCAATATTTCTCCAATAGCCTTACCTTTTTCGTTTATTAGCTTGGCTCTGGGGTGGATGCTTTTTTTTGTTGAAATATGAATGTGGAAGGTTCGACTCTTCTGGGTTCCTAGGTTTTGCATTCTGGCTATGATTTCTTGGCCTGTATAGCATCCTTTTCGAAAACTGACGCAGCCAAGTGAGGGTAGGTTAAGGTGTTGGGGAGTGTATTTGTCAATATAGCCGGGTTGGACGTGAGGGTAAACTGCCTCAATGTGTTTTTTTCGCCACAAAGATTCTGTCTCAGGCTTAAATGTAGTGGCCAATTTTTCCCAGAATAGTGATAGATGTTTTTCTGGTAGCCAAAGTTCATAGCTGCTATCAAGATGGGGTGTTTTTAAGAGATATGCTTTTTCAATGGCAACGGCCTCTCCTGTGTTTGGAATGTGACTCAAGATATCTGTTAGATGGGATTGGGCGTTGTTGCCGGTTAACCCCAAGCAAATGAAACTCTGAGTTGAAGAATTTAATTCGCTCTTAAAAAATACAGCATATTTACTGAGATTAGAGATGAATGATTCTGTTATTCCTTTATGCATACTGAATAAGTAGTGGTTGCCGGTATTTAATATGAGGAAGCTGGAGTACATTTTTCCATTTGGAGTGCATGCAGCACCAAGCGTATGCTCCATTGGGTTAAGTTTTTCCATGTTGCAGGTTAGTTGGCCTTGTAAAAAGCGTAGAGTGTCAGGGCCTTTGGCTTCAATTATAGCTTGGCTGGTTAATACGCACATGGACGGTCTGTTATTTGTCGTTGTGTTGGAGTCAGAGAATTGGATTATTTGTCCGTCATCAGAAAATAATGCCCCTTGGCTTTTTAGATGATTGATCGAGTCGTTATTCATTGGTGTATTTGTCCCATTCATATAATCTTTAGATCCAGTGGGATAAAATACATGTCAAAGTGAGTGTTGGAAAGAAAAAACTGGTGTGGTTCTTTTACATGTTAGGGTGTGATAAGTGTGAAAATCTTTTTGTATTCAGGGGGTTATGATTATGTCTGTAGAGTCTTTCGAGGAGTTGTATAGGTGTCTGCAGTGGCGTAGTCGTCGCGGAATGCTTGAATTGGATGTTTTGTTTGAGCCATTTACCCGGGATTCGTTTTGTTTGCTGTCGGCAGAGGATCAAGGAGCGTATGTTCGCCTGCTTGAATGTGAAGACCCTGACTTGTTTAGTTGGTTCATGACTGATCAGAGGCCGAGGGAGCCTGAGTTAGCAAGGATGGTTGATAAAGTGTTGGAATGTAGCTGTTATGCCGCCCCTGCTTGAGGTTAATTTAAAGCCTTCGGTAATTCATTGGCTGATTGTTTTTGGTATCTGTGGTAGCGCCCTCATATCGGTGTGGTGCGCATGCTGTGGTTTGTTGGCATCTATGTTGCTCAGTCTGATGATTGTTATTTATGGTGGTTGTTACTTATACCGGGTTGCTGGATTGAAAGGGGAGTTATGTATCTCGGGTATTCGATTTTATAATGACTGCTGGTGGTTAAAAACAGCAGAGGGTTGGAATTATGCGTGTCCCGGTGGACAAGCATTTGTTGGTAGTCATATGATGTTTTTGCCTTTTAAATACGAGGGTGCGAAGAGAAGTCGGCGCGGAAATGTTCTGATATTTCCTGATAGTGTAGCGGCTCATCAGCGTCATGGACTGCGGCTGAGTATTGTTTTGAATGGGTTTTCAGAGTGAGCTGTTAAAGTTTTCTGGTGTTAGAATTGTATCCTCGGCTTTGGCATTAGTGAAAGGGTAGTCGAGGGTATAGTGCAGTCCGCGAGATTCCTTGCGGCGAAGTGCGGAGTGAATGATTAGCTCTGATACTAATGTAAGGTTTCTCAGTTCTATTAGGTCGCGGGTGACTCTAAAATGGCTGTAAAACTCATCAATTTCTGATTGTAAGAGGCTGACCCTGTGTGCTGCTCTATGTAGACGTTTGGTTGTTCTTACAATGCCAACATAGTCCCACATAAATCGGCGAAGTTCGTCCCAATTGTGGGCAATAACAACATTTTCATCCGCATCAATAACTTTGCTAGCATCCCACTGGTTAAGTGTGAATGCTTTATAAGTGTTTTCATTTAATTGATAATTTATGGTTTCTGCGGAAGATAGTGCAGTGACTATGCATTCAAGTAAAGAATTACTTGCTAAACGGTTGGCTCCATGAAATCCAGTGCATGCACACTCGCCGATGGCGAATAGGTATTGGATATCTGTTTTTCCTTCGAGATCTACGACAATCCCGCCGCAGGTGTAATGAGCTGCGGGAACCACAGGGATCGGCTCACGGGTAATATCAATACCATATTCGATACAGCGCTCAAATATAGTAGGAAAATGATGCTTCACAAATGAGGCAGATTTATGACTAATATCTAAATATAAACAGTCTGCGCCCAGTCGTTTCATTTCATGATCTATTGCCCGTGCTACAATATCTCTGGGCGCCAACTCTGCTCGTTGGTCGTAGCTAGGCATAAAGCGACTACCATCAGAGCGAATTAGCTTTCCTCCCTCTCCTCGGACGGCTTCAGAGATTAAAAACGACTTTGCTTTTGGGTGATAGAGACAGGTCGGGTGAAATTGATTAAACTCCATGTTTGCTACCTTGCAGCCTGCTCGCCATGCCATAGCAATGCCATCACCGGTTGCTCCGTCCGTGTTGGAGGTGAATAGGTAGGCCTTACTTGCTCCGCCGGTGGCTAGTACTGTTGTGTGGCTGGCAAAGGTATGTACTTCCCCAGTATTGCAGTTTAATACGTAGGCTCCCATGCAGTGTCGCTTATATGGGGTTGTGTGTGTGGTTGTTTGGCGAGCTGTAATGAGATCAATGGCGAGATGGTTTTCAAAAACATCAATATTATCTGCGCTTTTCACTTGGCTCGTTAATGTTTCAGAAATTGCTCGGCCTGTGGCATCCTGGGCGTGGATAATGCGCCTGGTGCTATGCCCTCCTTCTTGGGTCAGATGGTATACTGTGCCATGATCGTTATGAGTGTCTTCCTTGGTAAATGGCACTCCTTGATCAATCAGCCACTGAATGCTTTTTTTGCCATTATTTATAATATGTTGGACAGCAGATTGTTTGCATAAGCCTGACCCGGTAAGCAAGGTATCATTGCTGTGTTTCTCGCAGCTGTCTTGGCTATCATTTAGTACCGCAGCAACACCTCCTTGGGCGTTATAGGTTGACCCTGACGAAAGTGATGATTTGCATAGAATAGCGATACGGCGCTGTTTCGATAGTTGCAGTGCTAGTGTTAATCCTGCTGCACCACCACCGATAATAATAGTGTCGTATTTGTATTTCTTTGGCATGGGTAGCCCTAAGTTCAATTAAGAGTGCTTGCCTGATGATGAGCTTTGTCTGGCAGACTCGTAGCTGTTTATGTTGAAACTTGGTCTACAGTATAGTGCCTTCGCCCTTGAGTAGAGATTTTATATTTATGAACTCTACTACGCATGTGGATGTTGTCCTTTATCTCATGAATATTAATCTATTTAGCTTTTTAAGGCGTCATTTTAAATAGCTCCTGAGCGTACTATCGTTGGTGTCTGGCAAGGCTCTGATGTAAGTAATATTTTCTAATTCCTTTTGATAGTGTGGAAATGCTTGTTTTTTTAAGCGCTTTTCATTACTTACTATCCCCCACTTATTGTAAAAGTTACTCTAACCCACCATAAAAAGTAGCGACTTCAAAGGAGGTTGATATATTCATCAGATTTTTACTTATATCACCACGTTTGCAAGGAGGAATGGGTATGGTTTTCCTAGGCTTTATCGTTATTTCTTAGCTTCAGAGCCGTTTGCTTTATGTTTCTAAAATTTATCATGGTTTTGATGAAGGTATGGTATAAGAGTTAATAGTTGTTAAAGTATATAACCAATGTCGTTTTTTGATAAAATGCTGTATGCTTCCGAATGAACCCAAAAATGATTTGTGGTGGAAGCAGTCTTATAAAATTATGCTCAAAAAATTTGGAGTTGTTACGCGGCGACCGTGGTGAGTGAACGCTGACAATAAAGTAGCGGCTTCAAAGGTGATGAGGATAGATATATTAGCTGCTAGCATATACGAGCAGGGTGTATTGTTTGATTTTCTTACAAGTTTAGGAACTTTTGGGCCAACCTATTGTCTATACAAAAAAAGAACGAGGTCTGTTTGGTGGTTGGCGTTGTAATATCTAGTCGGAGGTGCCTGGATGGTAGATGCCAATGATACAGACCTGCAACTGGTAGAGCGCGTTCAAGGTGGCGATAAGCGTGCATTTGACTTGCTGGTAATTAAATATCAGCACAGGGTTCTTGGTCTTGTCGGTAGTTATCTGAATGACTTTCAGGAAGTGCAGGATGTTTCTCAAGAGGCATTTATTAAGGCTTATAGGGCTATTGCTCGATTTCGAGGAGATAGCACTTTCTACACATGGCTGTATCGCATTGTTGTAAATACGGCTAAAAATCATCTTGTATCACGCAGTCGTAAGCAGAAAAACTCTGGTGATGATGTTTATGATGAAAGTGTTAGCGATACGATCGCTAGTCTTACAGTAATAGATAGTCCTGAAAGTAACCTATGTAGAGATGAGGTAGAGGAGGTTATTCACGGTGCGATTAAAAGCCTTCCAGAAGAGTTAAGGACTGCTGTCATGTTAAGAGAATTTGATGGTCTTAGTTATGATGAAATTGCTGAAGTGATGGAGTGCCCTGTAGGAACTGTGCGCTCTCGCATTTATCGAGCAAGGGCGGCTATTGATGGGGAAATTAAGCCTTTGCTACGCATTGATAGTAAATAATAGTTGTATGTAATGAGTTTTGTTTGGAGTGATTGGTTTTGGTAAAGCTGTATACACCTGAAGTAACTGTAAGTGTGTTTGGCGGCAAGGGAATCAGGCAGTATGAAGAATTCGATAATAGGTGGCTAGCATGGGTGGCTAGCTCTACTGTATCTTTAAGTGCGGTGGGTATAGGTGCTATGGGTGCAAGTAAGTATGTAGGGGGAGGGGATGAGTAAAGAAAACTTAAATATCAGTGCTAAGGATAGACTAAGCGAATCCCTTTCTGTGGTGTTGGATGGTCAGGCCTCCGAGTTTGAATTGCGGCGAGTGCTTGATGGAATTAGTAATGATGAGGAGTTAAGGCAAGCAGCATTTCGTTATCAGCGTATTGGCGACGTTATTCGCGGGGATGCCGATAAGTTTGCTGATGTCGACCTTTCTGGGCGAGTGATGACCGCCATAGGTACGGATAGCAAAAACAAAACTTCCAATAATAAATTTCGTCGATCAGTGTGGGATGATGTAAAGTCTTCTTGGATATTCCGCAACTGGTATAGTTATGTGTCCGGTGGCGCTGTAGCTGCCTCAGTGGTGTTGGCGGTGGTTATGAGTTTTCGAAATTATAATGACCAACCAAGTGAGGAGTTATTGGCTGATGAAAGCTCTTCGATATTTTCGGGCATTCTTAGTGATCCTGCTCAGGTTGGTTCAAATTATTACGGCGTACCAGGTATTCTTGCAAGCTACCACTCACAGCAGAAAGAGAATGTCTCAGAGGAGCGGTTAATTAATACTCGGAGTGCTGTGGATCAGGCTGTGCGGAGTCGGTTTTTGGGGTACGCATTGCAGCATGCTGAGTTGGCTGCAATGAGCACTAGTTTGTGGATATTGCCTTTTGCAAGACTAACTGGTGCTGATGTGGAATAGCATATGAGAGGAATTTTATTGATGAAAGTAGGACTTTTGCCGCTCCTGTTTGTTTTTTCTCTACAGGTCTTTGGCGAAGTTGACCAATCTGTAAAAGAAGCAGATTCGTCTCGAAATGGTCATAAGGAAAGCGCTGCTCTTTGGCTGAAACAGATGTCTGTTGCTTTTAAAAAACTATCCTACCGAGGGGTTTTTGTTTACCAGCAGGGCTCTGGCCTAGAAACATTTACAATTACTAGGGATGCTAGTAAGGGACGGAGCCGAGAGCGAGTCATACATCTTGATGGATTACCTAGAGAGATGGTGATGAGTGAACGTGGTTTAACTTATGCAGCCGCAGGCAAGAGTGTGACAAGTGTTAAATATGGTTCGCTAATGCCGATGGTAGGAAAGTTTTCTGATCTTTTTTCTGAGGTTTATTATGAAGTGCGTTATGCTAGTCAGCGTATAGATCGTATTGCTGGCAGGAAGGCTGTGGTCATTGTTATCACTCCTGTTGACCGACACCGCTATGGTTACCATTTATGGATTGATGCTCAATCATCATTACTTTTGAAGTCGGTAATGTTTGATGTTCGGGGTAATATAATTGAAAGATTGCAATTCACGCAGATTGATATAGATGTAAAGCTATCATCTGAGGAGCTGGCGGCAATGAATAAAAGCAATGTCACAAGTAATCAGATTGTTGTAGATGCTGGGCGTTCGCTGGAAGTTGGTGGAAATTGGGGGTGGGAAGCTGGTTGGATTCCTAATGGTTTTAGTGTCAAAAGTGTTACTCAAAGGGTTCCTCCTGTTAGTGAGCACAAGGTTGATACTGTCATTTATTCGGACGGCATCGCCAGTTTTTCTGTTTTTGTCGAGCCTGAGAAAAGTGGAGTGTTAAACCAGGAGTCTGACAGAATTGGTGTTATGGCTGCTGTTTCAAAAGTATTTAGGCGAGAAAACTCTTACTTTCACGTGACGGTCGTGGGGGACGTGCCCTTAGGTACGGTTGAGAGGGTAGCTGTTTCTATTCGACCGATAAGTAAGCAGCACGTACGGTTAAAAGAGTCTAAGGGGTAATCATGCCATGATGGAAGAGCTTGGCGTAGTGGTTATGGTCGATGGCAGAAGTGTTTGCTTGGAAATTCAGAAAAAAACAACGTGTTTAGAGTGCCAGGTTAGCAGTAGTTGTGGGCGGAGTCTGGCGGATAAATATCTTTCACAACATCATTCACGAAATCATCATAAATACATACACGCTGAGAGTGATTTGCAGCTTGTTAAAGGTGATCGAGTGAATGTTGGCATTCATGACGGTGCGTTGCTGAAAGTATGTGCGTTAGTTTATCTGCTGCCTTTAGTGTTTATTATGTCCGCTATTGGGTTATCTTCTTTTTTTCAGTTTAATGATGCTGTTAGCGTTTTTGCTTCTGCAACAGGTTTGTTAATCAGTTTACTCATTTTGCGCTTGTTTGACAGGAAAGTGGCAAGCATGTGTGATGTTAGGGTTGCTGGTTTGGTTTCTGCCAGTCTTGAAGCTCCTATGATTAGTTTGGTTACACCAAAGGTCATGCAGAAGTAAGTAAGCAGTGAAGAAGGGCGATTTTATAAGCTACGTGCAGGCTTTTAAGGGATAGGTATGTTAATTAACAGGGCGATGGGTGGCAGAGTTAGTTTTTATCCCCTGCATTTTTAGGGGGTGAGTGGTATCGTTGTTGGGGTGCTGTGTTAGTGCGGAAAGCTCTAGCAAGGGTGGGCTTGGCTATTAATTGGAGGTGATGTTCATGGTGAAGATTTGTAATATGATCATGCGAGCTGTTTGTTTGATTTTGGTTTTGTTTTTGGGTACGCAAACGAGTATTGCGATGACTTTGCGGAAGCCTGTTTCTGGGTTGCCAGATTTTTCTCAACTATTCAAGGACGCTTCTCCTGCTGTTGTAAATATAAACACGCTTGAAAAACCTAAAAGTAGGCCTAGCATTCACGGCTCTGGTGCTGATGAGCTGTTTCGCAGGTATTTTGGCATCCACTTCCCTGATAAGCCTGCTGAAGGGGCGTGGCAACCTATGTCGCTGGGGTCTGGTTTTATTATTTCAGAAGATGGCTTTATTTTAACTAACGATCATCTTATTGAGGGTGCTGATGAGATTATTGTAAAGTTAAATGATCGCAGTGAAATCGTAGCGAAGTTGATTGGCTCCGATAAGCGTTCAGATTTAGCTGTATTAAAAATTGAGACTAAACAAAAGCTGCCTGTTGTGCGTATTGGGAGCGGGTCTCTTATGGCGGGGCAGTGGGTTGCTGCTATTGGTTCACCATTTACTTTTGAAAATTCTATTACCAAAGGCATAATTAGTGCGGTGAACCGGAGTCTTCCTAATGATGCTTATGTGCCCTTTGTTCAGACTGATGTACCGATTAATTCCGGTAATTCAGGTGGACCTTTATTTAACATGAGTGGTGAAGTAGTAGGTATTAACTCTCGAATATTTACCCAAACAGGTGGTTTTATGGGGGTGTCGTTTGCTATTCCTATTGATCATGTGATGTGGGCTGTTGATCAAATTAAAAAGCAAGGGTATGTAGTACGGGGCTGGCTGGGAGTATTGATGCAAGAGGTTGACCGAGATTTAGCTGAATCATTTGGTCTTGATAAGCCTATGGGGGCGCTAATTAAGCAGATTGTGCCAGGAGGTCCGGCTGATCAAGCTAAGCTCCAGCTGGGTGATGTTATCATTGGTGTTAATGGTCGACCAGTTGATGAATCTAGTTCTTTGCCTGTGTATGTTGGTATTCTGACTCCAGGCGAAAAGGCCGAAATTACGTATATTCGTAATGGTAAGAAGAAATCTGTAATGATGGTAATAGGCGAGCTTTCTGATGATTCTGGACAAAAAAGAGGACAAGCTAAGCGTGAACATGGATCTCGTTCAAACCGTCTTGGGGTTCAGGTTGTCGTGTTGAATAGTGATTATCGCAATAAGCTTGGGCTTGATGATATAGTTACTGGTTTGGTGGTTCTCAGTGTTGTGTCTGGTGTGGCAAAATCTATTGGTATTCGTCAAGGTGACGTGATAACTGAGGTTAATAAAGCTCGTGTAAAAAATGTGGAGGAGTTTACAGAAGCTGTAAAAGCACTGCCAGCGAATCGATCTATTTCAATACGGATTGTTCGGAACGGACAACCGCTGTATACAACGTTCAGGCTGGAAGAGTAAGATTGATACCTGTTGTACTTAAAGGTGTCGGATTATTGATTGCGTTCACTAATCCTTCAGTCACTTGGTTTGGGGAGCTCTGCTCCTTTGTCGCCAGATCGTACATCCCGTTACTTTAGGTCTACCCTTGTTACCTTTAAGGTATGGGTAGCTACAAGCGAGCGAAGTCCCATTAGCCTATGAGTGATAAATGATTGGAGTGAATTGAGTAATCAATAATCTCACACCTTAGATGTTAGCTGGCATACACCCAAATCAGATATATCTTTTTTAGTTTTGGTTCGTGTTGTGCGTGTTTTTTTTATTGCTGATCTGGGTGCCGATTATCTTTGTTGATATCGCATATTGTTTTGCTGCTAACACTATTGATAGTGTGAGTAAACTAGCGCAGCTGAATGAGTCGACGAGTGATAGCTGGCTGATTGTGATATGTGTAAGCAATTATTCTGTTCCTGTGATTTAAAAAGTGTAGTTGCTAATATGTGCCTGTTGGTTGGTGTTAAAAGACAGGGTCTGTCGGTTTTATTGCGGGTTATGTTATTTTTTTACATGTGTTCGTGCTATTAACGGACTTTATCAAACGATGTATGAGTAAGCCCTTGAATTTAGAGCATATACGCAACTTTTCTATTATTGCCCATGTTGATCATGGTAAGTCGACGCTAGCTGATCGCTTTATTCAGATGTGTGATGGGCTCAGTGGTCGTGAAATGCAGGATCAGGTGCTCGACTCTATGGATATTGAGCGTGAGCGAGGTATCACTATAAAAGCTCAAAGCGTGACGTTGAATTATACGGCTGATGATGGAAAAACATATCAGCTTAATTTTATTGATACTCCAGGGCATGTTGACTTCTCCTATGAAGTGTCTCGTTCTTTATCTGCCTGTGAGGGAGCTTTGTTGGTGGTGGACGCAGCGCAGGGTGTGGAGGCCCAGTCGGTTGCTAATTGCTACACTGCGATTGAGCAGGGGTTGGAGGTTATGCCTGTGCTTAATAAAATAGATTTACCCCAGGCGGATCCTGAAAGAGTGATTCAGGAAATAGAAGAAATTATTGGTATAGATGCCTCTGATGCTGTGCAATGTTCCGCTAAAAGTGGATTGGGCGTTAAAGAGGTTCTTGAGAAGATAGTGCTTGTTATTCCTCCGCCAAGTGGTGATATAGGAGCACCTTTACAGGCGTTGATTATAGATTCGTGGTTTGACAGCTATCTTGGTATTGTTTCTCTAGTGAGGGTTAAGAGTGGCGCCTTGAGAAAAGGTGAGAAGATTTTTGTTAAATCTACTGGGCAATCACACGTTACTGATAGTGTTGGTGTTTATACGCCAAAAGCTCACCCTGTAGATGAGCTAAAGGCTGGAGAAGTAGGTTATGTTATTGCCAGTATCAAAGATATTCAAGGAGCGCCTGTTGGTGATACGTTGACCCACGCCAAAACTCCTGATGTTGAGTGTCTAGTTGGTTTTAAGAAGATTAAGCCTCAGGTTTACACGGGTCTTTTCCCTGTTAGTTCCGATACCTTTGAGTCTTTTCGCGAGGCACTGGAAAAGCTCAGTCTGAATGACGCATCTCTTTTTTACGAACCAGAGAGTAGTGACGCCTTGGGTTTTGGCTTCCGCTGCGGTTTTCTTGGGTTGCTGCATATGGAAATTATTCAGGAGCGCTTGGAAAGGGAGTATGGTATTGATTTGATTACTACGGCTCCTACTGTAACCTACGAAGTAGAAATGAAAAACGGTGATGTGATTAAGGTTGAGAATCCTTCTAAGCTACCTGACCCGGTAGGAATTGTAGAAATCCGTGAGCCAGTGTCCAGAGTCAGTATTCTGGTGCCGAAAGATTACCTTGGCAGTGTTATTTCTCTTTGTCTAGATCGAAGAGGAGTGCAGAAAGATATGCAATTTATGGGCGGTCAGGTTTCTTTGAACTATGATATTCCTATGAGTGAGGTGGTGTTGGACTTTTTTGACCGTTTGAAATCGGTAAGTAGAGGGTTTGCATCACTTGATTATACCTTTGATCGTTTTGAAGCTGCCAGCATGGTAAAGGTTGACATTCTAATTAATGGCGAGAGAGTTGATGCGCTCGCTGTTATTATTCATAAAGATCGTGCTAATTCTAGGGGGCGGTTGCTAACGGAAAAAATGAAAGAGATTATTCCTAGGCAGATGTTTGATGTAGCTATTCAGGCTGCTATTGGTGGGCAGATTGTGGCGAGAACGACAGTGAAAGCATTACGAAAAAATGTAACTGCCAAGTGTTATGGGGGGGATGTTTCGCGCAAGCGAAAACTGCTTGAAAAACAGAAAGCTGGTAAAAAACGTATGAAGCAGATTGGTCGTGTGGAGATTCCGCAAGCGGCGTTTCTGGCAGTACTTAAAATAAATAAATGAATTGGCATGCTCATTGTATTCGAGCGGGCAGGTAATCATCAGGAGTGTAGTCGGCACTTCTATTTTAAATGACTGCTGAATGAGCTTCATTATAAGATCTTAACAGTGGTTTAAATGCATAAAGATAAATGGTAGAGAGTAAATAATTATGGATATTAATTTTCCATTGCTGCTGGTGTTAGCGGTTTTTATTACCGGAGGTATTGCTCTGGTTGATATGATAGTTCTTCGTTCGAGGCGTAGGCGGGCAGTAGATAGCTACAAGGCTCTTGTCGATGGTGATCCTGATCCAGATGTATTGACAACTATGGAGAATGGATCTGCTATTATTGAAACTGCTGTTTCTGTATTCCCAGTACTTCTCTTGGTTTTAGTACTAAGATCTTTTCTTTTTGAGCCGTTTCAAATTCCATCAGGATCGATGATTCCAACTTTGGAAGTTGGTGATTTCATCTTGGTAAACAAGTTTCACTATGGTTTGCGTCTTCCCGTCACGGGAACAAAAGTCATGTCCTTAGATAGCCCCAAAAGAGGGGAGGTCATGGTGTTTAAAGAACCTAAAAACGAGAATATCAATTTTATTAAGAGGGTAATTGGGCTTCCAGGGGATATTATTTCTTATAAAAATAAAAAGATGACCATTAATGGCGCGCCTGTTGCTGAGAAATTTATTGCTCAACTGAGTGATGAAAGCACTCTTTATCGATTGTATGAGGAAAACCTTGCAGGTAGAATTCATAAGATAAGGAAGGAATCTCACATGACGGGTACTAAAAATGGTATTTGGACGGTGCCAAAAGGTCATTACTTTGTTATGGGTGATAACAGAGATCGTAGTAATGACAGCAGATATTGGGGTTTTGTGCCAGAACAGAATATTGTAGGAAAAGCAATATATATTTGGATGCACTGGCCTAATTGGACTAGTGTACCTAGCCTTAAAAACAATGGAGCTATTGAGTAGTAGAGGTGGTTTTCGTATACCAGTTACCTAGTTGAAGTAATGTGTAGGTGATAGATGAGCGAAATTTCATGAGGCTACAGGTAGTATGTGGTTGAGGTGAGAGGTGAGAGGTGAGAGGTGAGAGGTGAGAGATGAGTAGTACTGAATAATCTCATATTTTCAATGGTAACGGGTGTCTTCATTACTAAGTCAAGTGGGAGAGTAGCTGTGTTTAAAAACAAGCAGACAGGTGCGAGCATTGTTGGCATTGTCGCGATATTGTGTATGGTTTTGTCGATTGCAATGTTAGGCATTAAGATAGTGCCGTTATATCTTGATAACATCGCTATGACACAGGTGGTGTCGTCTCTGGATAAGCAGTCAAATTTGGAGATGACTTCTAGTTATGATCTCAAAAGATGGTTATCAAATTCTTTTAAGATCAATAGGCTCACCGTTTCCGATGATGAAGTTCAGGTAAGTGGTAGCGGTGAGGAGTTAAGACTTGAAATTAGTTATGAGCGGCGTGTACACGCTGTCTATAATATATATCTGTTGTTAAAGTTTCATCATGAATGGAGCGCTGAATCTAAGTGAAGCCTGAAGAGCTTGCTCGCCTGGAGCGAAAGCTAGGCTATGAGTTTTCTGATAAAGCTTGGTTGTTGCTGGCTCTTACTCATCGTAGTTATGGTAGCAGAAACAATGAAAGGCTTGAGTTTCTTGGAGACTCTATTGTTAATTTTGTTATCGCTGAGGTGCTTTATGAGCGCTTTTCCACTGCGAGAGAAGGGTCTTTGAGTATGCTAAGGTCTAGCATGGTTTGTGGTGTAACCTTGGCTGAAATCGGTAGAGAGTTTGAGCTGGGTGATTACCTTCGGCTGGGTTCCGGCGAGCTAAAGAGTGGTGGATATCGTCGACAGTCTATTCTTGCCGATGCAGTTGAGGCAATTATAGGTGCAATATCTCGTGACTCGGATATAAATGTATGCCGGTCGATAATACTCAGCTGGTTTGAGTCTCGTTTGAAGGAGTTGTCAACAATAAACGAGAAAAACAAGGATCCCAAGACTCGTTTGCAGGAGTGTTTGCAAGCGCGAAAGCAGCCTTTGCCACAGTACAGTGTAACAGGGGTTAACGGTGTGGATCATGAGTTGGTATTTACCGTTGTCTGTGAGCTGGAGAGTATTAATAATAGAACGGTTGGTATAGATTCCAGCCGACGCGGGGCAGAGCAGCAGGCTGCTCGTAAAGCCCTTGAATTGATGAATATGGTGTCATGACTACAAGTTTTTCCGATTTAACGACAAATACTTTTTTAGTAGGAAAGGGGCAAGATCTTAATACTGAAAATATTCGATGCGGTTATGTTGCAATTGTTGGTAAGCCTAATGTGGGTAAATCTACGCTTCTTAATCACATTCTTGGCCAGAAGTTATCTATTACTTCCCGGCGACCTCAAACAACTCGGCATCAAATATTGGGTATCAAGACTGAGAATGATACTCAAGTCATTTATATAGATACTCCCGGCATGCATAATATTGAAAAAAGGGCTATTAATCGTTATATGAATAAAGCGGCTGGTTCTGCGCTGTCTGATGTTGATGTGGTTGTATTTGTTGTGGAAAGACTGGTGTGGGGTGAAGAAGATCAGTTGGTACTGAATAAGTTAGTTAATGCTAAATGCTGTGTCATTTTGGTAATTAATAAAGTAGATCAGATCAAAGATAAGGGCTTACTGTTTCCTCATGTGGAGAAGTTGGCAAAAAAGGCTGATTTTAAGGCGATTATTCCTCTTTCTGCTCAACATGGGCATAATTTGGATCAACTTGAAATGTTGGTAGCGAAATTGATGCCGAAAGGAGTTCACTTTTTCTCGGAAGATCAAATTACTGATCGAAGTTCCAGATTTCTAGCTTCTGAGCTGGTAAGGGAAAAAATAATGCGTCAGCTTGGGGACGAAATTCCTTATGAAATAGCTGTTGAAATTGAAGAATTTCGTCAGGAGCAGAAACGTATGGGAGGAGTGTTATTACATATTGGTGCCCTTATTTTGGTGGATCGAGTAGGACAGAAGTCTATAGTTATTGGTGATAAGGGAAGTAGACTTAAAAAGATTGGGCAGGAAGCTAGGCATGATATGGAAAAGATGTTTGACTCAAAGGTAATGCTTAGCCTTTGGGTGAAAGTGAAGAGCGGTTGGTCCGATGATGAGCGGGCATTAAAAAGCCTAGGATATGACTACAACTAATGAAATTTGAACTTGGTCATGCTTGCTTGTTATGCAAAATTTTCTTGAATTGGGGTGAAAATATATTGTTTAAATTTGCTAGGCCACTGTAGCGGTAACTAGTTACTGTCTTTTTTGTAGTTTATACCTATATCCCTAGAGGGCTTGGGGTTGTTGACTACTCTTGCGCACCCTAACCACCTACTTTCAAAGATGCATGGGGCTTCTCTCATATTCAATGCAATGGGTTGTATCTTAATATTTTTTACATAAATAGTCTTTTTGTTCTATGAGATAATAACCGAAATCAAAAAAAAGATGATGTACTAAGGTGTGAAAAATTCTCTCATAAATTAACTTCCTGGTATGTGCAAATAGATCTAATAAAGCCATGTTGTGGTGGGTGATTATTATTTGCTTTATAGCAACTGCTCGCAATCATATGTAGCGTCTACGCCAGATTTTTTAATTTAATCTTTTGTTATTTGCTGCCAATCTACTTATTTTATCGTTTTTGCCCGCAATGATTGGTTGGAAGTGGTATAAAGAGTTACGATCGTACGGCCGTTGTCTTTTATGTTCCCGTTGGAGTAGTGAGAGTAGGCAAGTGAGCTACGTGAGCCTACAATAAAAGGTGACTGATGTGACTGTGGTGATTGAAGTAGAGAGCCGTCAATAACCTCAGGTTTTTCAAATTTTAAGTGGTTTAACCAGACATGTGCTAGTTCTAGTGCTAGATTATCGCCTATTAAATAAATAGAAGAAGTTTATTCGTGCAGCTAAAGTCAAGGCGTCAACGTAGGAATAAGTAATATGGTTTCGAATGAGCGCATACTATTAGGGGTGAATATTGATCATATTGCAACATTGAGACAGGCTAGAGGCGTTAGTTACCCAGATCCAGTTCAGGCGGCAATACAAGCAGAAGAAGCGGGTGCAGATGGAATTACTCTGCATTTGCGTGAGGACCGGCGTCATATTCAGGAGCGAGATGTAAGGCTCATTAGGGAAGTTTTGCAAACGCGCATGAATTTGGAGATTGCTGTTACTGAGGAAATGTTGGTTTTTGCTGAAAATATTGCTCCTGAGCATGTTTGCTTAGTGCCGGAGAAAAGGCAAGAATTAACCACAGAGGGTGGGTTGGATGTTGTTTCAAATATTGTGTCAGTAAAAAATGCTTGTCGTCGTTTGGTGGAGAAAGGGATAGAGGTTTCTTTGTTTATTGATCCTGATGTAGAGCAAATTGTGGCAGCAGAGGAGTGCATGGCGCCGGTTGTAGAGTTTCATACGGGCACTTATGCTAATTCTGGAAGCCTGAAAGCGAAGAAGGCTGAGCTTGAGCGTCTTGTAAGTGCTGTGAATTATGCTGTGAAAAAAGGCTTAGTTGTTAATGCAGGACATGGATTAAATTACCATAATGTTGCATCGGTGGCCGCCGTTGTCGGTATTAATGAATTGAATATTGGTCATGCTATTATTGCACGCGCTATGTTTACAGGGCTGAATAAGGCCGTGAAAGACATGAAAAAGTTAATGTTGAGGGCGACTTGATGTAAATGATAGAAGGGGGTTAGTGTAAGTCTGGCGGATTCAAATCTGAAGTGCATCACTTGACTAGGTAGAAGAAAGAGCCAGCTGAAGGTAAGCTCTACCCTTTTCTCCGGCAAGAGATGAAGTGATGACGATAACTTACCAACAAAGGGCTTACGAACAACGATGCCAGATTTCCGCACTAAAGAAAAACGGTTACAGCCAAAGGGAGATAGCGGAGATCATTGGCACCAGCCAGCCAGTCCACGGTGAGCCGTGAGTTGGCAAGGAATACTGGCGAACGTGGATATAGGCATAAGCAAGCACAAGGCCGCACAGATAGGCGGCGTACAGAGTCGGCTCGGGCGAGTAGAATGACGCCAAAAATGATCGCGGTAGATTGAATCAAAGCTGCGTGTAGAGTGAGCCCAGAGCAGATTTCAGGTTGAATGTACTCTGAATTTACAGCCTATAAAAAGCTGGTAAGCCTATCGTGTTTCTAGTCAATCCTTTTCATGGCATGATAATCAGCAATAATACTAATGGCGCACCAGTGCGGATATTTCATGGATATGCCGCAAAGCTGTAGAAAAAATGCGAGATTACCAGTTGTCACCTGACTCTATCGAATGAAGAGATAATGCGCTGGCATTGGTTGTTTTGGAGTCTTATATACCCGTTACCATTGATGGTGTGAATAAGCGACAAACGAGCGAAGCTCATGGCCCTACGATTAGTAGGTAATTGGGATGAGTGAGGGCAGAGCAGCCAGCACCCCCTGAGTCTTCAATGATGACCGGTGTAAAACACGGAAAATAATTCATGGTCAAAGTAAGAGAAGACTATCCTGTTCGTTATGATGGCACCATTGATATGGATGCTTGGCTAAGCCGGTTAGGAAAAGGCTTTTGCGACGAGGATGTTGAGCGCTTGCGTGAAGCCTGTGAAATGAGTCGACAGGCTGATCAGGACTCACGTTTGAATGGAGCTAAAACAGCGTGGCCAACAGGGGTTGGGTGTTTTAGAACAGGGATGGAAATGGTAGAAATTTTGACAGCTCTGAAACTTGATATTGATTCATTGATTGCAGCAGTCCTCTATCGAGCGGTACGTGAATTTAAATTGTCAGTAAAAAAAGTGGAAGAGGTTTTTGGTCGCTCCGTCACCAATTTGATTCGAGATGTTCAGGGTATGGCTGCTATTAGCACTGTGCTGAACTCCTCTAGAAAGCAGGTGCTTGATCAACATCAAGACCAGTTGGATAAAGTCCGTAAAATGCTGGTGTCGATTATTGACGATGTACGAGTGGCATTAATTAAATTGGCTGAGCGCACATGTGCTATTCGTGCGGTTAAGGATGCAGATAAAGAAAAGCGTCAGCGTGTTGCCCGTGAAGTATTTGAGATTTATGCACCTCTAGCCCATCGTTTGGGTATTGGTTACATTAAGTGGGAGCTGGAAGACCTTTCTTTTCGTTACCTAAAACCCCATGACTATAAAAAAATAGCTCGGCTGTTGGATGAGAAAAGGCTTGATCGGGAACAATATATAGGAAGTGTTGTTAATGTGCTTCAGGATGCTCTTGTTGATGCGCATATCGAGGCAGACGTTTGCGGGCGTGTTAAGCATATCTACAGCATTTGGCGCAAAATGAATCGAAAAGGCCTTGATTTTAGGGATCTTTATGATATCCGTGCAGTTAGAATTCTAGCTAAAGAGGTGGGAGATTGTTATACCTCTCTTGGTGTTGTTCATTCTCTTTGGAATCATATTCCCCAAGAGTTTGATGATTATATAGCAACTCCAAAAGAAAATGGTTATCGATCCTTGCATACTGCGGTATTTGGTCCAGTGGGTAAAACGCTTGAGGTGCAGATTCGTACTCATAAAATGCACGATGAAGCTGAGCTAGGTGTTTGTGCTCATTGGAGATACAAGGGCACTGACGTTAATAGTCAGAGTGATAGTTATGAGGAGAAGATTGCTTGGCTTCGTCAGGTTATGGAGTGGCATGATGAGCTGGGTGATTTAGATGGTATTGGTGATCATTGGCGTGCTGATATTGAGGCTGACAGGATCTACGTTTTCACAAAAGATGGGGATGTGGTAGATCTGGTTTTAGGAGCAACGCCCATTGATTTTGCTTATCGTATTCATACCGAGGTGGGCAATAAGTGTCGCGGAGCTAAGGTGGCTGGCCGAATTGTGCCACTGAATCATAGCTTAAAAACCGGTGATCAGGTTGAAATACTCACAGCTTCTGCTGGTCATCCCAGTCGAGACTGGCTAAACCTGGATTTGGGTTATGTTAATTCCACGAGAGCTAAAGCAAAGATTTCAAATTGGTTTAAAAAGCAGGATCGGGATTCCAATATTGTTGATGGACGTAGCCTACTAGACGGAGAATTGCGTCGTCTTGCGCTCCATGGTGTAAATATGACCGAGTTGGCAGAATTGGTTAATTGTAGTTCTATTGATGATATGAGGGCAGGGATTGGTGCCGGTGATATTAAATTAGCTCATGTAGTTAATCTGGCGCAACGGCAAGTTGATCCGGAAGAGCAGAAAAGTTTTGAATTGCGTCCTCGTACTCAGCAGCAGAAAGTTCCAGGTAAAGGTATTAATATTGCGGGAGTAGGGAATCTACTCACGCAGATAGCTAGCTGTTGCCAGCCAGTTCCGGGAGACCCTATCATTGGCTATATTACAATTGGCAGAGGTGTGACAATTCATCGACAGGATTGTACTAATGCTCTTTATTTGCATGAAAAAGAATCTGAGAGGTTAATAGAAGTAAGTTGGGGAAATACACCGGAGTATGCTTATCCGGTGGGAATCATGATTGAAGCGTATGATAGGCCTGGTTTGTTGCGAGATATTACGGTGGTTCTTGCCAATGAGAAAGTAAATGTTATTGCTCTAGAGACCTGCACTAGTAAACAAGAGCATTTGGCTAACATGCTGCTTATGGTTGAAGTAGCAAGTCTACAAGTATTAGCAAAAGTATTGGCTAAGGTAAGTAGGCTACCTAATGTAATTGAGGCAGTGCGGCATCGGGAAAAAGGCAGTGAATCGAGGAATAGTTAGTGCGTGATATCGATGAGTTGTTGGTTTTGATGGCTAGACTGAGGGATCCAGAATATGGGTGTCCTTGGGATTTAAAACAGAGTTTCAGCACTCTTGCGCCCTATGCTTTGGAGGAAGCCTGTGAAGTGGTGGAAGCCATTGAGCGAGAAGACTATGAGAATCTTCGTGAAGAGCTGGGTGATTTATTGTTCCAGGTAGTCTTTCATGCCCGCATTGCAGAAGAGAGTAATTTATTTGATTTTTCCTCTGTTATTCACGGGCTAGTAGAGAAAATGATTCACAGGCATCCTCATGTTTTTCCTGATGGTACTTTAACCTCAAAGAATACGTCGAAGTCAATATTAAGTTATGAGGAAGTGCAGCAGCTTTGGCGGAAGCGCAAAGAGGAAGAAAAACAGAAAAATAATAAAGGTGAAAAAAACACTTCAATTTTGCCAGATGCGTTACCGTTAATGCTACCCACGCTGAGGAAAGCTGAAAAAATTCAGAATGCGGTTGCTGGTGTTGGTTTTGACCTAGATACAGTTGACCAAGTTGAAGATAAAATAAAAAAGGATTTGAGCGAGCTTAATGCAGCAGTATCTCTCAAGGAAGGTCGGAAGAGGATGGAAGAAAAGGTTGGTGATTTATTATTTGCTTGTGTTTATTATGCTCGTCATCTGGATGTAGATCCGGACATGGCTCTAAGAGCAGTAACCAAAAAGTTTGAATGCAGGTTTGGGGAAATGAAAGAATACACCACAAGAGAGGGCGAAAATTTTGACAAAATGTCTTGGCAGAAAATGGAAGATTACTGGCAGCGAATAGAGAGTTTATGATCAATCCTAGTTTTTTTGCTTGTTCGTTTTTTGTGTGTCTTATACACCATTTTTTTTGAAGGTATGGCTGTGTAGTACTGCCCTCTCACCCCAATCGTCTACTGTTGTTATGTTCCTTGGGCTTAGCTCGTATTTCATATAGCAAGATATAATTTATGATGTTAACGAATATGCCTTTGCACAGCCTTAAAAATACCTCTTAACATCTTGAGTTCTTTTGTTTCCGGTCTGGCTCTATTAAATAAGCGTCTGAGTCTTGTCATAGCTAGTCCGGGGTGCTGGTGAATAATAAACCCTATATCTTTAAGTGTGCTTTCCAAGTCTTCATAAAATAATTCCATTTGCTCTATTTGAGGGAATGGTTTTGTCTCAGCTTCAGAGGGTGGGTTAGACGAATGAAAGAAACGGCTATGGGCTTGATAGATTTCGTAACAGAGTATTTGAGCAGCGGCGGATATATTCATAACAGGGTATTCTGGGTTAGCAGGAACCGTAACATGATAGTGACATTTTAGGAGGTCTTCATTTGTCATGCCCATGGTTTCTTGGCCGAATGCAAGAGCCACTTGACTGTTTGTAGATTCATTGATGAGTTTTTCGGCACAACGTGTTGGTTCTAACATGGGTATAGGCATATTACGACTGCGAGCACTGGTGCCAATCACCAGTGAGCAGTCTGTGATGGATTCGTCAAAGGTGCTAACTATCTGGGCATTGGCCAGAGTATCTTGCGCCCCTGCGGCCATGCGTTTGGCATCTACTGCAGGAAAGTGCTGGGGGGCTACTAGATACAGGCTATTAAGACCCATGGTTTTCATTGCCCTGGCGGTGGAGCCTATATTGCCAGGATGGTAGGTGTTGATTAGGATTATACGAATATTATTTAGCATGGCTAGGTTCAGAGATTTGGGATATACCCGTTACCATCGAAGGTGAGAGCAGTCAATAACCATATACTTTCAATGGTAGCGAGTATAGTAAGCTAATATGCTGAGCTTTTTCCCGTTGGCTTATTGGCATCTTTAATTGTATTGGGCGTGACGAGTCTTCTCAAAAGGAGATTATTAATTGTGATGAATAAAATCGACTGTAAGGGAGCATGACAAGTATATACTCATTCACCTAGAAGGTGTGAGGTTATTGACTGTTCTTTATTCACTAAATTTATCTACTACATGAGGCTTGCGTGAGATTTGCTCGTTTATAGCCTGCTTGTACTCTTATTTATTGACTTATTAATATCCCGTAGCTAATGGACAAAATCACGCTCCTGGTGGAATTTATGAGGATAAAATTGCTCTGTTTAATGGTAAAGTTGCTGTCATATTGATGAGTGTTATTTATTGCTGGCTATTGCTTGCTATTCACTTTGTTATATCTCAGTTAGAATGCCGACTCCTTTAATTAATCCAGTACCTTTGGCTAATGAGCAATAATCGAAAAAAGCAATCTGGTAATCAAGCATATCGCTGGTTAATGGGGCAGGCTGGCTCTGTCCGTAAATGGCTTGTCGCCTCCATTGTTATGGGGTTGTTGAGCTGTGTCCTACTATTGATTCAAGTCAATCTTATGGCTGATATTATCCACAAGCTAGTGATGGAGTTGGTGCCTAGGGAGCAACTGTTGACCAGTTTTATTTTGTCATTAATAGTTGTTTTTGCCAGAGCGTGTTGTGCTTGGGGTCGGGAAGTCTGTGGTTTTTGTGCTGGTGCACGGGTGCGAGCTAATATCAGAGCAATGTTATTTGATAAGTTACAGCGTCTTGGTCCTTTAGTAATATCTCAACAGGCATGCGGGGGTTGGACGACGATTGTCGTTGAACAGGTGGAAGAATTGCAGGACTTTATTGCCCGTTATTTACCGCAAATGGTGCTAGTAGTATTCACACCTGTGGTTATTATTATTGCAGTATTACCGATGAACTGGGCGGTGGCTGGTATTTTCATGATTACGGCACCTTTAATCCCTGTTTTTATGGCGTTGGTAGGGATGAAGGCTGCAGAAGCGAATCGGCGTAATTTTAAGGCTCTGGAGCGGCTGGGAGGTTTTTTTCTTGATCGTTTACAAGGAATGGAGACGTTAAGAGTTTTTCGAAGAAGTGCGCAAACCCAGCAAGAATTAGTTGGTGCTAGTGAAGATTTTCGTAGTAAAACTATGGATGTCCTTCGGCTGGCTTTTTTATCGTCTGCTGTTCTGGAGTTTTTTGCCTCGGTGTCTATTGCCTTGACTGCTGTTTATCTGGGTATGAGTTTTCTTGGGTATATTAATTTTGGTGACTATGGTGATGGTGTATCGTTGTATGTTGCGCTATTTTTATTGCTAATTGCGCCGGATTTTTATCAACCTTTTCGTGAGCTTGGCACTTATTACCATGCCAAGGCCAAGGCAGTGGCAGCTACAGATTCTATTTTAGCTGTAATGAATAAAAAAGAGCATGAAGAACATAAAGGTGTTTCTTTATTTAACAATCGTGGTGCTATTGATATTCAAGCTAATAGTCTGACAGTTGCGTTAACAGCTACGCAGTCCCCGTTGTTAAATGATTTGAGCTTTGTTATTAGGGGGGGTAGCCGGGTAGCTATTGTTGGGCCAAGTGGCGCAGGAAAAACAACACTGATTAATACCCTTATGGGGTTTTATCCTTATCAAGGTTATTTGTCTGTCAGTGGCCAGTTATTATCTGATATAAAACTATCTGAGTGGCGTAGCCATTTAGCTTGGCTTGGACAGTTGCCATTAATTGTGGCTGGCACAGTAATGGATAACATTGCTTTTGGTCGTGAGATAAGCAGGGAGCAGGCGGTGGATGCTTTGACGCGGGCTCAGGGCCTTGATGTTCTTGATGGCTTGCCGTCATCAGGGCTAGATAGTTTATTGAGAGAGCAGGGAGGGAATATTTCTGTTGGGCAGGCTCAGCGTATTGCTTTGGCTCGTGCTATCGCCGTACCTGTTAATCTTCTGTTTCTTGACGAGCCTACGGCTAATCTCGATTTGGAAAGTGAGCAGCGAGTTCTGGCAGCAATTCAGCAGTTACCTAAAACAACAACAGTTATTACGGTGACTCACAGAATTAAGCAAATCATGGGGATGGATCAAGTGTTGTTGATTGAAGGAGGAAGGCTGGTAGTGGAAGGCGATCCTAAAGAATTAGTAAAAATAGATGGGCCATTTAAAGCTTTTATTGAAGGTCAGAGCAGGAGTTTTGACAATGCCTGATTTGTGTTTTTTTTTGAAGTTATATCGTCGTCATTGGGGAATGCTGACTTTGGGGGTGTTGTTGGCTATTGTCACTTTGCTTGCCGGTCTTGGCTTACTGGCGGTGTCTGGTTGGTTTATTACGGCCTCTTCTATTGCCGGTCTTACGGTTATGAGTGCGGAAGTATTTAATTTTTTTACGCCGGGGGCGACGGTTCGAGGTTTTTCAATTTTACGCACAGCAAGTCGTTACTTTGAGAGGCTGGTTAGTCATGATGCTACTTTTCGGTTGTTGGCTTGGTTGCGGGAATGGTTTTTCAGCAAGCTAATGCCTTTGTCGTTATCAAGAATCAATCGCTATAGGAAAGGCGATTTACTGAATCGGTTGGTAGCGGATGTTGATGCTTTAGATCAACTGTATTTGAGGTTGTTAAGCCCGTTGTTTTCAGCGGTGATCACCAGCTTGCTATTATCTGGGTTCATTAGCTGGTTTAGCCTTTCTCTTGGGGTTTTTGCCCTGTTGGTGATGATGTTGTGGATTGTGTTAATGCCTCTGTTATTTTACGTGGTGGGGCGTCGCACAGGAGAGTCTCTCGGTAATGCCCTAAAGGAGTTGCGACAACAGGTGCTAGATCACTTGCAAGGCATGGCGGAAGGGCTTATTTATGGGGGCAACAAAAAGAATACGGGTAAATTAAAGCGTACCGAACTAGCCATGCATCATGAGCAGTTAACTATGGCTTGGTTGGATGGATTGGGTTCTTTTCTGTTTATTGTCGGTGCCGGTTGTGCTGCTATTGTGATGTTGTGGTTGGCTAGTGGTGAATTTCAATTACAGAATATTTCAGCGCCGGTAATGGTCATGACAGTGTTTGTTATTTTAGCCGGCTTTGAGGTTTTAATGCCACTGCCGGGAGCATTTCAGTTTCTTAGTCGTACCCGTCAGGCTGCAGCTAGATTAAAAGAGGTTATTGATGAAAAACCCATTATTTTTGGTGATGGGGAGGGTTGTAGCTCTGTGCGTGGGCGAATTCAGTTTAAGGGCGTTGATTTTTATTATAATGATGGATTATCTGATGAGCATAATGTTATTAGCAACCTGTGCTTGGATATTGCTTCTGGAGAGCATATTGCTCTTTTGGGTAGAACCGGTTGTGGTAAGTCTACGTTAACTAGATTATTGAGCCGAGGACTTGATCTTGTTAACGGTGATATTTTGCTGGATGGCCGACGGCTTGAGTCTTTGACGGAAAAAATGCTTTATCAGGCTATAACTATAATTCCCCAGCGAACTCATGTATTTAGTGATACTTTAAGAGGGAATTTGCTTTTGGCTGACCCGAAGTCGGATGACTGCTCCTTAGTTCAGGTTATTGATAAAGTTGGATTGAACAATTTAGGGGGTGGTGCCTACAATACGGCTGCTGATTTATTGAATGTATGGGTGGGTCAAGGAGGGGTGTCACTTTCTGGAGGTGAGCAGCGCAGATTAGCTGCTGCCAGAGCTTTGTTAAAGCCGGCACCGATATTGATTATGGATGAAGCAACAGAAGGTCTTGATAGAGAAAGTGAGCAGGAGCTTTTAAGGGTTATTCTTGATGATTTTAAAAACAGTACAGTGGTGATGATAACCCATAAAAATTTGATGTTGGAGCGTATGGATGCGATGTATAGAATGAATGCGGGTAGAATTGAGACGATATTGATCGGTGATATGTAAAAATGTATCACTTGCATGTTCTTCAGTAATCGCTCAATGGGGGTTCAGATTTGGATTGTAAAGCGAGAACTAAATCCGTTGAGCGGTAGTAGGCAGCACCAGGGAATAGCATGTTTACCTATGTTACAACTCCACGTTTGTTTTTTGCTGTGAGGTAAAGGTAGTTTTTAGCATGAGCGGAGAATAAAGAAAGCAGCTTCAAAATCAAGCACCTTCAGTAATCACGGGTATATACAAAGCACCTGATTATTTTGCAAAATAACTAAGTTTTATCGTGATTACTTAGGTTGTTAATTGTGTTTTGTAGTAACTAATTTTTTAGTATTTCAATCCCCCAAACTTTTTATTTTTGCGAATATGTTCGTTTCATTCTTGAATAATCAAAAATATTAATCTATATACATACTTGAGCATTTTTGTGCTGAGTGCCGTTAACTATATTCATTCTCGTTGAAGGTTGAAGGTTGAAGGTTGAAGGTTTAATATTGCAGGCTGTTGCCCAGTTACCAGTTACCAGTTACCAGTTGTTGGTAAGTTCATGAGGAGCAATTAATTTATTGCTTACTAACGCAGGTGTAATTAGTAATTCGGGCATAGGTTTTGTTTTGATATTTAAAATACGGTGTTTTTCATGAAAAAAATTAAATTCTGTACCGCTATACTTGCAACAGTTTTAAGTGGTGCGAGTATGTTATCTTTGGCTGTCTTGCAACCATCAAAGGATTCTACACACCCTTTTTTGGTACTTGAGACTACAGGGGTTACAACGTTGGCATTTGTTGTTGACGAAATAGGAAATGAAAGCTCTAATATGAGAGATATGCGTTTAAAGGTGGGGATTGTGGCGCATGATGAAGAGGTCCCATTTGTTAAGCTTCCAGAGTTTGAGGCAAATGATAACAAGGATATGTTAAGAAATTTTGCGTGGCTTAATTACGATAAAGATGTATGTAAACCTTACTTTGATTGCAACGCACCTTTTGTAAAGAATATGGATTTAAGTAGTGTAATAGCAGATCATTACAATGATGATTGGGCTACTATCTTTAAATTAAATGAGCAAGAATATTTTACTGATCCAATAATGGTAGATGTGAGGGCTTTAACAAGTGCCGAAAAAAGAGGTTCTTCTGAGGATAATATGGGAAGAATAATGACGGTTGGGGCTCTTTTTCGAGCAACCTGCGAGTCTGAAGTTGACGCCATAGAACAATTGAAAAACATTTTTTCTTTGAATGCTGATGAAGCTAGGAATACGCTTAGAGCATCAAATACCCTAGTAAGATGTAATGTGTCCGTTGTTCGTTTAAAAAACACTTCGGAAACGTATAACTTTAAAATGGATTTTAATCGTTATAATATTACCTTAGAAGTTGCCGAGGAACTCATAAGCAGTGATGATTGTTATAGCCGCTCCCTAGAATGGTGTGATATAGGTGTGGATATTACGGTAGCGGCGCCAGGTTGTGGAATTGTTTCTGATGTATCTGGGTGGGCTATAGAGGAGCGAGCAGATGGGACTGTACTAAGATCAAATACGAGGGTAGAAGGAAATATAAGGATTACTCAGAATTGCGGCATGAACCTCTTTGCAAGATTGTCACTTATCGGGCTTAATTTTAAATGCGTTTCGCATGACCGTAAACATTTAGGATTTGGGGATGTAATTGACACTAGAGATCATGACCGTAACAACAACTCTTCCGTTGTGTTTGGGCTTCTTAGTGGAAGTAATGATGAATGTTATATAAATGGCACAAGTAAAGCTAATGCCTGGAATCGTAGTCTGCCAGGCACGTTGATAAGTCGTTTTACAACACTCAGTGCTAAAACAACTGAACAGGTAGTTGATGTTGTAAGTAAGAATGGCGCTGCAGACCGGGATATGGCACAACAAGCAGGTAATGCTCTTGCAGCAATTGGTGCTTCTGAAAGTGAAGCAGCAGCCTTGCGAGAGGCAGTGATGAGCGTAGCGGTAAAAATCCCCGTGGGTTTGAGAGGTAGAGTAGTTAAAGCATGTATGGATGCGAAAAGCATGAGACTACAAAAGGAGTAAACATAAATAATACACTTCATTGAAGGTGTGGGTGAGCGATAAACGAGCTAACTCTCATGAGCCCACAAGTAGTGTGGGTGATTGGGGTGAGTTAAGCTGTCAACGATCTCACGCCGTCAAGAGGAATGAGTATAAATAGATTCAGATGAGAGCGGAAATTACCGCTCATCTGTAGTTTTACTTTCTGTTAATGACCTAAATTTCAGTTGTTTTGAGAGTGGATTTGTTCTCAATTTTTCTGGTAAACGGTGGTAGTGAGTTTAAAATCATTTGTCCGTAACGCTGGGTTATTACTCTGCGATCTAGTAATGTAATCTGTCCAGTATCTTTTTCTGTTCTTAATAACCGACCGCAGGCTTGCACTAGATGAATGACTGCATCGGGAACAGTGATTTCCATAAAAGAATTACGTCCTTGGGCTTCAATCCATTCTGCTAGTGAGGCTTCGACAGGATCATTGGGTACGGCAAAAGGGATTCGGGCAATAATCACATGTTCGCAGTAGCTACCTGGTAGGTCTATACCCTCTGCTAGGCTAGCTAAACCAAAAAGAGTGCTATTTTCTCCTTTATCAATGGTTTCTCGGTGACGTTTCAGTAGCACCTGACGAGAGTAGTCATCTTGAACTAAAATATTGTTTTGTACTGAGGCGGGCATTCCGTTGTAAACATCTTTCATTTGTCGTCTGGAAGAAAACAAAGCAAGAGAGCCTTGTCGCAAATTGAGCAGTTCAGGCATCATGGTAATAAGTTCTGATGTATGTTCTTCTGGTTTTCTAGGATCTGTGTTCATAACAGGAATTACTAAGCTGGCAGCATTAGCATGAATAAACGGACTGGGTACAATCACGCAGCGTGATTCTATAGGTATACCAGATCCCATGCGATAACGATCAAAATTGCCAAGCGATGCCAGTGTTGCAGATGTAACCACTGCGGCATAACAATTATTCCAAAGGTTAGAGCTCAACGTGTGGGCGGATAGAATAGGGCTGCTGAACACTTCCAACTCCTCACCAAAAGCTCCTTCACTCCATTTTATCCAGCGGGCACTGGGTGGCTCGTTGTTACTGTCTACTATGGTATAAGTTTGCCAGAGTTGACTCTGATTTTGCAACCTCATCAATATGGCACCTATTTCTGTATAAAATTGCTCTATTAGCCTGCGATCAAGGCCTGAAACGTGATCATCCATAGCGTTGTTGAGATCTTTGCCCGCTTTTTCCAGCATGGTGCAGGAGTCGCTAAAACCTTTTTTGAGTATTTTGGCCTGGGCAATGACGGTTTCTGGTAATACTCCACCGGGAAAACGGAAAATCGCCACCTGATTATTCTCTTGTATTTGAGGCTTAAAGTGGGCTATGGAAAACAATAACGTGCTGGCATGCCTTAGCGCCTTTATAAGTTCATCAAACTCTAGTTTTATTTTTCCCAGTCGCTTATCTAGTTCTTCTGGGAACGGTTGCTGGGTTCTGGCTTTCTGCAAATGTTTGCCTGCTTTTTCAAGCCAGGTAGATGTTGCCTTTAATCTGGAGTGATAAGCAAAATGGTTGATAGCTTTGCTGGGTAAATGGTGTCCTTCGTCAAATATATATAGGGAGTCCTTGGGTGCTGGCAATATTGCGCCACCTCCCAGTACTAAATCTGCCATGACAAGATCATGATTTGTGACGACAATATCCGCTTTTTCTAACTTTGCTTTTGCTCGGTAGAAAGGGCATTGATTGAAATAACCACAACGGCTTCCGCTACATTGGGCATGATCTGTAGTGATCATTTGCCATTGTTGGTTCTCTATAGCGTCAGGCCAGCTGTCTCTATCACCGAGCCAGCGTGATGTGGAAAATTGTTCTAACATTTCTCGATGCAGGGCCTGAGAAAAACTGTTTTGTTCGATGCTGAAACCCTCCGCAGCAAACAAATCTAACGGAGCGGAGTCGGTCTGGTCAGCTTGGAGCAACTGATCCAGTTTGTTTAAGCAGACGTAACGGCCACGGCCTTTGGCTAGAGCAAAGGAAAATTCAAGACCGGTGTTTTTTATAATATCTGGAAGATCTTTGCTGATAATTTGTTCTTGGAGGGTAATTGTGGCGCTGGATATAATTAATGTTTTTTTAGCCGCCTGAGCCATGATAACAGTAGGAAGAAGGTATCCAACTGTTTTACCTGTCCCGGTTCCAGCTTCTATCACCGTAACTGACGGATCCGACACTCTGTGTCCATTATTGTCGGTGCTTATACTACCTAATGCTCTAGCAATTTCTGCTATCATTTGCTTTTGACCGAAGCGAGCTTTTAAAGATTTGTTTTCTAGAAAAGCGCTATAGGCTTTTTGTATGGTTTCTCTATGGATATCTTCAAGCACTATAAAAATCTCTCACCTTCAAGTGGGAATGGACATAGATTATTTTTATCCTGTTGAACTTGTTGTGGCAATTAACCTAGACTTTATGGGTTAAGGTATAAGTTGCTGATGTTGTCAACCAATTGGTACGCATGCTTTAGTTGCTCTGCAGTTAGCATGCTTTTTAGGTGTTCAACCTGTTCTTGGGCTTTTTCTTGAACAGGTGTGCTTTTCTGCAAGCTAAGTGATGTCCATAAAAAAGCGGAAATCAAATTTAGATCTGTTCCTTCTCCATGAAAATAAGCCCTTCCTAGCTCATATTGAGCCTCTTTATTTTTTCCTTCTACGCCCCCAGCCTGTTTGAAATAAGAAAATGCCTTTTTGGTGTCACGATCACTGCTATCTAGGATATCTCTGTATATTCTACCTAACCATAACATGGCTTCAGTATTGCCATTATTAGCTAGATTCTGCAGCGCTAAAATGGATTTTTGTAGATCTCCCGTAGTTTCTTTATTGTTTAGCTGCTTTATTATCGGTTCCAGTATTGCTCTTGCTGGATTAACCGCAGAATTTGCAGTGAGGCTTTTTTCCAACGCCATACAAAAAATGCTATTGGTGCAGCTCAATAACAGTGCTATGAGAAGATGGCTAAAGTATTTCTTTTTTATCAATATCATCTTTTTTACACCGTATAGCGCTTAGTTAGTCTGCCGATTATACCTTAATGTTAATGGTAAATATACCTGTTACCATTGCAGAAGATAGGTTTGTTACGGATATTGCTAACCATGGGGTGTTACTTCCGTATTTACTATCGGTAAAGGATAGTTGCTGTTTTATGCCAGATTTCCTTGGTTTGTGAGAAGCTAATATTCTTTCATAATTAGAGGCTTGTTCTTGGGTTTGTTGCTATGTAACTGTGGTTTGGTCTCTATTTTTGTCTTTTTGTGTTATATTGCGCCAGTCTCTCATATACCTATTTCCCTTGAATGTGCGGAGTTGTTGAGGTTCTCACCTACCTAAAATGATCTATTTACAGGTTTTCTTTGACGGCGTGAGCAGCCAACAACCCTCATCTTTAATGGGGTTGGGTATAAAACCTTTAATTATTTTGGATGTGTGTCTTGATGCAACAATTTGACGAGATAAGGCCGTATCATGATGATGAAGTTAGCCCAACACTGAATAAACTTCTTGCTGACAGGTGCTTTCTTAATGTTTTAGCGCGGCACCGGTATCCAGTTTTGACGGAAAAATATGGTAGATTGCTTGAATGGCTTGTTGGGGTTTTCTTTCGGAATAAAGTGCGGAATATTAATAGTATTCATGAGTTTCAGAATGCTGTTAAGCCATATGTTAGCAAGCTAATTGAAAAAACCACAAATAAAGTCAGTTTTTCAGGTCTTGAAAATCTGAAAAGTGGTTGTGCCAACCTGTTTTTATCTAATCATCGGGATATTGTGCTTGATCCTGCTTTTGTACATTATGGTATGTATCTGCATGGATTGGAAACCCCTAGAATAGCAATAGGCGATAATCTTCTTAGTCGTCCATTTGCTAGTGATCTGATGCGCCTTAATAAAAGCTTTATTGTTAGGCGTTCGGTCAGCAATAGAAGAGAGAAGCTTAAGGTTTATCAAACCTTATCAGCTTATATTCAGCACTCGATTGATACCGGCCACTCAATATGGTTGGCTCAGAGGGAGGGACGAGCTAAAGATGGTAATGATCTTACTGATACAGCACTGATTAAAATGCTGTATATGAGTCAAAAAGGTTTAGGTGTAACTTTTGCTGATAACATAAATTCTTTACATATTGTGCCGGTTGCCATTTCATACGAATACGATCCCTGTGATGAAAGGAAAGCAAAAGAGCTTCACAGCATTGCAGAATCTGGTCAGTACCAAAAAGCTACTGGTGAAGATATGGAGAGCATAGCTTTAGGTATAGAAGGGTTTAAGGGGCATATTCATGTTTCTTTCGGTTCTCAGTTAGATGATTTGTACAATAGTGCCTCTGATGTTTCGGAAGCTGTGGATCTGCAAATACACGCTAACTATAAATTACACCCTTCAAACTATATTGCCTGGGAAAAAGTTAGTCAGGATTACCCAGATGTTCAGGTGCCTGACATCAGCCACGCTTTTCCTGAGCATGACCTTAAAGTTAAGCGGCAAGAGTTTTTGAGGCGTCTGGAGGGTGTTTCGGAAAACCTTCATCCTTGGATATTTGAAATGTATGCAAGGCCAGTGATAAACCATTTCAAAAAACCTATGTTGGCACAATAGCCACGCTTTAACATCTTCAACAAGCTAAATGGGTGCTTTCCAATCATAGGTAAATCTTAGTTATTACTCTGATAGCTATTGTGGAAAAAACGCCGAAAATTGGGCAAAAAAAAACCCCATGCTATTAATGTCTTGGAGGCTCTTTGTTGTTTTTAGTCTACAAATATAGGGTTTTTTGTACTTTAAAGCTTGCTGTTTTTTTTTGCTTGCGAATACATAATAATGGTCGGGACGAGAGGATTTGAACCTCTGACCCCTACAACCCCATTGTAGTGCGCTACCATGCTGCGCCACGCCCCGACTGAGTAGAATTATCCATAAATAACATGGTTATGCAACCTTTTATTTTTAGATGGGCGTGCAATGGTATTATTGTATTAGCATATTGGAAGGGGGAACGGATGATATACTTCTCCCTTGCAGAGGTTTGGCAACTGGCGTGAACCTATCTTTATGGTGAAAATCAATGGCTAGGATAGTTGCTAAGACGCAATTTTTTATTTATGAAGTAAGCAATATTTTTTGATGATAAACCGGTAAAGTCTAACTATAAAAGATGGGCCAGAGAAAGACGCTATGCTCTCTAAATGCAAAACTATGTTGCTTGATTAAAAGCTCTAGAGAAAAGGGGATAAGTTAGCGCGTGAGGTGATGCATTCGCTGCAGTAATGACTATAGAACAAGAAATTTGTAAGCTTCAGGCTAATGCTCTTGCCTGTAGGCAGAGACGATTATTGGTTATTTCTGGTTCTAATAATTGGTGCTGTGAGCAGGCGCAAAAAACACTGGCGGTGCTGGTGCCTGATACACTCCTTTGGGTGGGTGGGCATAACAATGCTGTTGATTTATTTGAAGGCATTTGTCACCCCAAAGTAATTGCATCTAGTGAAGCAAAGCAGTGGCTAGGTAAAGAAATAGACTGTTTAGTGATTGATGCTTGGCCTGGCTTTTGTGTTGATGCTTTTGGCATATTAAGTGGGACGTTAAAAGCTGGTGGGGTGTTGTTATTATTGACGCCATCACTTAAGCACTGGGAAAAATATCATGACCCTGAGCATAAACGTATAACGGTATACCCCAATAAATTTGAAGATATCACAGGGCGTTATTTGAGACGGATGGTTCGTTTAATTAGCGATAGTACTGATTTGTCGTTGTTGGAAGAAACTGGTCAGCAACGTTTTCAGAAAAGCTGCGATATTCATTTAAAGATATATAGTGATCAAATTGGTTGTTTTTCAGAGGAGCAGTTTCAATCAGTGCAGGCCATTTTGCGAGTGGCTAAAGGGCATCGAAAACGGCCGCTGGTGGTTACGGCTAATAGGGGTTGTGGCAAAAGTGCTGCGTTAGGTATTGCAGCAGCTTTGCTGATAGCAGAGGGCGCAGCGAGGATTATTGTTACAGCGCCATCTATGGCTGCTACGGATATAATTTTTAGGCATGCAGCAGAAAGGCTAGAGGGTAGTTACATATCAAAGGGTGTGATTGACTACCAAGGGAGGCAATTGATTTTTAAAGCACCAGATGAGCTGGTGGAAACCCATAAAGCCGGTGATTTGCTGCTGGTTGACGAAGCTGCTGCTATTCCTGCCTCACTACTGAAAAAATTACTCATATCTTATTCCCGTATTGTTTTTTCAACGACGATTCATGGTTACGAAGGCTCTGGGAGATCTTTTTCTATTCGTTTTAGCAAGACGCTGGATGATCTAACACCTCAATGGAAAAAACTTCATATTTATGAGCCTGTGCGTTGGTCTAGAAACGACCCTTTGGAGCGTTTTAGTTTTATTGCCTTGATGTTAAGTGCTTCGTCAGTTACAGCAAAAGATTTACAGAAAGCTAATTGGGAAAACGTACATTTCGAAGAAATAGATCGTGATGAATTGGTTGATAATGAGTTGTTGTTGGCAGAGCTGTTTGGTTTGTTAGTGATTGCCCATTATAAAACTAGCCCGTTGGATCTACGTCATTTGCTGGATGGAGCGAACATTTCAATTTATGTCTTAAGGGTAGAAGGCCATATTTTGGCAGCGGCATTGGTTGCCTGCGAAGGGCAAGTAGAGTCTGGGTTGGTAGAGGATATTTGGTTAGGAAAGAGAAGGGTTCGTGGGCACGTGTTGCCACAATTATTGAGTAATCATTTGGGTATAGTTAGGGCTGTGACTTTAACGGGTGGTAGAGTTATTCGTATTGCGGTTCTCCCTGAGTTTCAGCGCCGAGGCTTGGGAACGAGGCTAGTAAATGCTATAAGAAATACTCTGCATAAAAAAGGCTACGATTATATTGGCAGCCTGTTTGGTGGGACATCTGAGCTGCTTGATTTTTGGAGGCGGGCTGGTTTGGTGCCTGTAAGAACAGGAGTCACCCGTGAGGTTTCTAGCGGTGCATACTCTGTTGCAGTGTTGCAGGGGCTAAGTAGCCAAGGTGTATCGTTATTGAATGAAGCCCGACGACGTTTTTCTCAGCAGTTTGTGTATCTGCTTCCAGATGCTTTGAATTACCTTAATGCCGATATTGTTGTAAGTTTGTTAAGAGATCTACCGCTAGAGTGTTATTCGCTAACTACGGATGACTGGTCTGATGTTGAGTCATTCACAGAGGGAGGGAGGTTGTACGAAAGTTGTATTGTTTCGATAAAGAAGTTAACAATAGTGTCATTATCTAAGCGTTCATATTTATGTAATCTTGCAGCGTGGCAAGCAGCAGTGTTGGTAGGGAAAGTGCTACAGCATCAGTCATGGGCAAAGATGACGGAAAGGTTAAAGCTATCAGGGAAGAAACAGGCTATGAGTCAGCTGAGAAGCGCAGTAAGACATTTGTGCAGCTTGTATTACAAATAAATGAAGTTTTTTAAGTATTTTATTTTATCTGTATTGTTCTTTACTTTCCGGTGTTTTCAATTTTATTTTTTTCTTTTTGGGCGGTTTTTGAGGTCGGTATCGGTGAGTCTATATTATAGACTTGATGGACCCGATAAGTGATCGAACAATTATTACTAGGAAGGCCTTTTAGTAACGCGTTGGCGCCAGCTTTGTTCTGGGTCCATGTGAAGTCAACTACTTTCTTCTTGATTTACCACTGAGGATCCTTATCTTTAAAAATAGAGCATTTGCCGTCTACTCGTACTTTTAATGGTAATGGGGTAGCTTTTAGGCGCATGGTTCAGCGTGTCGGTATATTCGTGAGTGGGGGTTTGTACTTATTTTTTCCAGCCTTGCGTCGCTCCTTCGCAAGCGGTCCTGTTTTGATAGTGGATTAAAAGGTTGAATCTGGTTATGTTCTGGCAGTGGTTCACCAGGTTGAAGTTTGACAAAAAGAGGCAGGGGTGTATTGATTTGGCTTGGGTATTGTTTTTTTTCGTCAGGGTCTTTTATTCGTAAATCGTTTATTGACTTAGGCCACGTCAGGTTTGCACGAAGATGAGGGGCTAGCATTCGCTTAATAATGATAACTTCATCTATAGGCATTTTTTCTAGGGTGCGAATGTCACTATCAATAGCTCCTGAAGCGAGATATTTATGCTTTAAATGATCGATCGCTTCAGTTGTATTTAGGCGAACAGAACCGCTGTGACAAGCAGCCCAACTAAACCCTACCCGCTTAGGCGGACTGTCAAACAGTTTGAGCTGACGATAGCTTTGAACAAAGTGAATGTGCTGGATTTTTAGACCTCCTAGTAGACTTTCTCTTAATTCTTCGGAGGTTTGTTCTATAGATTCAATGCTGTCACCAAACAAGTGTCTATATCTTCCCATGGCTAACTTAAAGTCATTACGAGCTTTATTCAGATTTGTACCTAACTTAAGGGTGTTGCTGGAAATTCCAACTAAACCAGGGAGCCTGGCTGTTTCCTGTTTGCTTTGATCAGGAAGGTAAGTTAGACGGGTTGAAGTGTGAGCGACAATAGCTCGGTTCGTTTGCTGGCTGTATTGTGCTGGTAAGCCTTCTGTCATTATCCATAAAGGTAAATCACTATCTGCTAGCAATGCTTCTTTGAAGGTTTGGTTGGTTGTTACCAAATTTACCAGACTATCGCGTACTGCGATTTTAGCTGCGGTTTCCTTGCTCATAACATCTACCTTTATTTCAGGGAGCGAGGCGCTCAATCAGCCACTTTTGTAGTTTGCAGTCACCGGTAGGTTTGCTATAGAGAAAGCGGTCATGAAGTCGGTTTGGGCGGCCTTGCCAAAACTCTATGTGAGTAGGAACAACTCTGTAACCACCCCAGAAAGAAGGCAGAGGGACTTTACCTGCACTGAACTTTCTTTTTATTTCATCCAGTTTTATTTCTAATAGACTTCTTCCGGTTATAACGGAGCTTTGTTCGGAGACCCAAGCTCCTAACTGACTGCCATGAGGGCGGCTGATAAAATAGTTAAAGGAGTCAGACTTGGATATTTTCTCTACTTGTCCTCGGATAATTACCTGTCGCTGAAGGGTTAGCCAAGGAAGCAGTAGTGCAACTGAGGGGTTTTCGTCAATATCACGGGCTTTATTGCTGTTGTAATTGCTAAAAAAAACAAAGCCGTCATTGCCAAAATATTTTAACAGCACCGTTCTTAAACTGGGCATGCCACTGCTGGATGCAGTGGCTAGACTCATGGCGTTGAGCTCTGGTAGCTTAGCTTGTTGTGCTTGGCTGAACCACTGGGTAAACTGCTCAAATGGACTGTCATCTAGATTATTTCTGTTAAGGCCTGTATGGGTATATTCTTGTCTGAGATGGTTTATTTCCATACTTACGACACCTAATTAGTAATGATTGTAGTCGTCAAAGCTGAATGTGAAGATATGCTGTATCCGTTGGTTTTGAAGTTGCTACTTTGTTGTCAGAGTTCACTCACTACAATTAGCTAATCTCATAATATCATGAGGGTTAACTCTTGTGTATCCTACTCACGCCTTCAATGGTAACGAAGTAGTATCGCTTTAGTAAAACGCATGCTGTCCGAATAGATGTTTGATAGAATGCAGAAAAATCAATAAGAAATCAAGCGTCTTTAGAAGAGAAAATTGGTATAGTTACAATTATTTCTGAAAACGCTAAATTGATTAATGTTTAGCAGTTAATGAACAACACGCCCATGCTTTGGTAGAATCCATGAAGATAACATCGCTATTTAATGGTGAAAGCGTTGGGGCAGGTAAACAATAAATATGGAAACATTATTTCAGAATCTTACACCTGAGATTAAACAAGTTCTTTTCAGTAAAGGGCAGTTTCGGGCTGACTTAACTCTTTCTAACTCCAGTCCAATTTCGGCCTATAAAAAATGTCTCGGTAGAGTCAGTACTATACTGGACCGATGGTTTATTGAAGGAGTGGATATAAGTATTTTGGTTGCAGCTAGGTCTTGGGCTATCGACCAGATACTTTCTCTGGCTTGGGATCATTATAAGTGGGCAGATACCATTGATATTTCTTTGTTGGCAGTGGGTGGCTACGGTCGAGGAGAACAGCATCCAGGTTCTGATATCGATATTTTGATTTTGTTGGATAATGATCAATATGATACGCATCATAGAAATATTGAAGCTTTTTTAGCACTATTATGGGATATGGGGCTCATTGTTGGCTCCAGCGTTAGATCAGTTCGTGAGTGTACGGAACGAGCTAGATTAGATCTGTCGATTATTACAAATTTGATGGAGTCCCGTATTATTTCTGGCCCCAGTCATTCATATCATCGACTTCAAGAAAATATCAGCACTGATAAAATGTGGTCCAGTGAGATTTATTTGCGAGCCAAGTTTGATGAGCAGCGCAAGCTTCATCGAAAGTATAGCGATATTGATTATAGCCTTGAGCCTAATGTTAAAAGTTCACCTGGTGGTCTTAGAACTCTGCATATGTTGGGATGGGTTGCTCTAAGGCATTATGGAACCTTAGACCCTGCCAAGTTGGGTAAACTGAAATTCCTAACCAAAGAGGAGTATCGTTTACTGATTAAGTGTAGGGACTTTCTCTGGAAAGTTCGCTGGGGGCTTCATACTCTCAATAACCGTTGTGAAGATAGGTTGTTGTTTGATTATCAGCAAATTCTCGCTGGGCAATTTGGCTATCGAGATAATAAGGCTTTGTTGGCTGTAGAGCAGTTCATGAAAAACTACTTTCGGGTGGTGATGAGTGTTACCCAGCTAAAAGATTTGTTATTGCAGCACTTTGACGATGATATTCTCCATAAGAATAGAGCAAATAAAATAGTTTCAATCAATGAGTGTTTCCAAATTCGTAATAATTATATCGAAACAGTTCACAGTCAGGTATTTGTAAAATCACCTTCTACCATTTTGGAAGTATTTGTTCTCATTACGCGAAACCCTGGTATTCTTGGGCTAAGGGCTAAAACTATTCGCCAGCTTAGGAGGCATGGTCATCTAATAGATCGGCGTTTTCGGAGCGACCCCCGTTGTACTCGACTATTTCTGGAGTTAATGCGAGCCCCTTATAATCTGACGTCTACGCTACGTCGCATGGCACGTTACGGAATACTGGGACGTTATTTGCCTGAGTTCGGTCGCATTATTGGGCAAATGCAGTTTGATTTATTTCACTCCCATACGGTTGATGCTCATACATTGCTTCTGATTAAATACCTGCGTAGCTTCACATATAAAGAGAATGAGCGAAGATTTCCTTTTGCCGTGAAAATTATCAGAAAAATAGCTCGTCCAGAAATGCTCTATATTGCTGGCCTTTATCACGATATAGGCAAAGGCCGTGGAGGAAATCACTCGCAGTTAGGTGCGATGGATGCAGAGAAGTTCTGCCGCCGACACGGGCTCGATAATGAAAATACTTTACTGATAGTTTGGCTAGTTAAAGAGCATCTAACTATGTCTATTACTGCTCAGCGGCAGGATATTAGTGATCCAGAGGTAGTTCAAGTATTTGCTAGGAACGTTGAAACGGCCGAAAAGCTGGATTATTTGTATCTTTTAACGATTGCTGATATTAACGCTACTAACTCTTTGCTTTGGAATGGCTGGCGTGCTTCATTGTTACAACAGTTGTATAAAGCAACACTACAGATGCTTAAAGTCGGTATTGACAACCTCCCATCGAAGGTCGATCAGATAAAAAAGATAAAGCGAGAGGCTTTAGCGCTTATACCTGACGTCAGTAATCTTATGACACAAGTGATCTCGTTCTGGGGGCACATAGAGCCTGCTTATTTTATCTCTCATGAACCGGAAGAAATTGCCTGGCAAACGATAAGTGTTCTCATGCATAAAAATAAAAAACCACTTATCATGGTGAGGGAAATGCATGATGGTGACGATGAGCATGGGGAGTCGAAAATTTTTGCTTATATTCATAATCAGAAAAATTTGTTTGCGGCAACAGTTGCTGCGCTTGATCAGCTTAACCTGATCATTCAAGATGCTCGGATATTCACTTCCAGTGATAATTTTTGTATGAATATTTTTACTGTTCTAGAATGGGATGGTACTGCTATTGGTAAAAATATTAGAAGAATTAAGCAGATTCAATATCACCTTAAGAAAATATTGACTTCACCAAAGGGATTTCCAGCACTGATTCAAAGGCGAACCCCTAGGCAGCTTCGTCAATTTTCTAGCGAGCCGAAAGTGACTCTTAGTAGTCAGATTAATCCACGCACAACGCAGTTAAGCTTAATTGCAGTAGATCGTCCTGGGTTGTTGGCGTTAATCGGTAAGACCTTTATGGAGCTAAGCATAGATGTTCAAAGCGCTAAAATAGCTACGTTTGGTGAAAGAGTAGAAGACTTGTTTATGATTACAGTAAAAGATGGGAGTTTTTTGCATGATCATAGTTACTGCGTGACTATATGCAATAAGCTTATTAAGGTATTAAAGGTAGCAGCAGCAAAATAGATATTTAATGAGCGCCTGAACTAAAATGAGTTATGTTAGAGATTTTTATTGCAAAAAGAAGTTTTGTGCTGTTTTTTCACAGTAATCTTTTTAATCTTGCTACAGTCTGATGATTGGGCTGAGAAATGGAAATGCTCACGGTAGAGCGTTAACGCCTCAAAGTCGACTGAAATAATAAGCACTATCACCGGCTCGAAAAATTCGGTGATGTAGAAGTGTACAGGTGGTCATCTCACATCTAAAGTCTCGGCCTGCTGTGCTTATGGTGTTACAGCCATCATCTGCTTTATAGACGAAACTTGTCGTGTTTTGATGCTTTTTATTTTTAACGCTCCTCGTCGCAGTCACTTAGCACTCCTAGCCTTCTGAGGGCTGCTAACGTGCCGTCGGGAATACGCTTCAAACCCTTTGGCATAACAGTTTTCATTGAAGGCGTGGCTAAGCGACAGATGAGCGAAGCTCCGTGACCCTGCTGACAGCAGGCAACAAACAAGAGAGGTTGCTGTTATAGTTAAGTAACACCGTTTCCTGACGACCAGATGCTTGCAGTATCAGGCCGTTTAGGAGATGTTAAGGTTTGCTCCAGTAGTGAACTGATTAGTTTTACATCTTGCTCATGACGATTAGCTAAATCACGTAAGATCTTGGCTAACCTCTGGTATCCAGCACGCTCAACATCATGTGCACGTTGTTGATACTCCTTCACTAGCTTAGCTTCTGAGCCAACTATTAATGCGCCCCGTGAATTAATACTCCCACTATAGTATCCACGACGTAAGCTAACTCGTTTTTTATCATTCATGGCCTCTGCTATCACAGGGTGAATCCATAGTCCATCTGACCCTTTTGGGGCGTTAACAAGCACATTGCCAAGCTTTTCCATTGCAATATCATAATGCCCAAAGCTTTGGTAGTTTCTTCTACACTATTTAACCACTTTGTGAACGCATCAGGGTTAAACTCAGCATTAGTTGGCGCCCCCGGGACAATACTCCATACAGAAAGTAACTCGGATACGTTCTTGGCCTTGTTACAGCTTTGTTCGGTTGACTCTTTTTCTTCTTCAGAACCTTCGGGAAAATACGCCAACTGAATAAGCTCACAGAAAAAATCAGGATTTGATGCCAATCTGTTTTCCAAGGTTAGAGGAGAGGCGGCTCTAGACCTACCAAGAAAAGCGACATAAGCCCATTCAACATGAAAAAGACTATCTTGATCAGTATCAGCATTATTTTGTAATGCTTTGATGATGGCAGTGATATCGTTGTGGTCAGACAGCTCTTCAGAGTCTACTAATGCTAACAAAGTATCACATGCTAGATCTGGATTAATGTCATTCTCTTTAAACAAATCTCTCGAAAGATGATCTATCACGGCATTCGGACGACCAAATTCTAGTAATTTGACGAGAGCACATTCAATATCCCCGTCTGGCTGTAGGGTTTTGGCGGCAGTATTTTTCCAATACTCGCCTTCATTCTCCTCACCAAGTAGCTGAGTGGCTCTATCCCATGCTTCTTTTTTAAATGGAAAAGTACACAAAAGTAATCCAATCTGTTTTGGTTTCCAGCCTGTTTTATCTATATTATCAAACCATTCCCATTTGCCTATATCCCAACGACGACGTGCATAACCAGTCACAAACTGCCATAGCTTTTCATTTGACATATCCAGTAATTCTGGTAGGATTTTTGCATCAGAGTCATACTGGTTTAGATCTGCCAAAGCCTCACCAACATAATGAGAATTATGAACTTTCGAAGCAAAATCTAGAACTTTAGGTAGTTCTCCTTCGTTAAGGATACCCTCTACCGCAGTTTTTCGGATGTCGGGCATTTCTTCTTCTTTCCAAACCCTACCTTCTTCATAAGGATATGCATTAATTCCTGAAAAAAACCGTTTATTCAAAAGACTTGGAGCTGTTGGCTCTAGTTGCTTTGCTATTTTTTCTATCGGGAGAAGGGACCCACCCTTTAAAGACCACTCCTCCTTTGCGTAGCGTTTATGCTTATCAATAAATTGGTAAAGTGCGCTCCAAATAGGCATTCGCTCTTCTTCTGAAAGATTTAAACAATGCTCAGATGTCAACTTGTCTCTCAATGCTTTAGCAGCAGGTTGTGGCAAACTCTTATATTCACCAACTAAATATGCCATCTTATTAATATCAAAGCCTGCTTGCTCAACAATCAAATCAGCACAAAACAAAGATTGTTCGCTATATTCCTTTTTTGAGACACTGCTTTTCCAGTCATCAGGAATAGTTTTCCTAAAAAGCGGTTTATATGTGCCAGAAGTTACGGAATTACGTTGGAGTAGACTTTTAAGAAGTTTCCAGCCAACTTCTGGCTGCTCCCTACAAATAATTTTAAGCGCCCCTTCTCGCTTAGACGCAGAAGCCAATGTCTGTGGATGCCAAGGAAGAAAAATCTTTGTCAGTGAAGCAATTGCTCTATTTTCTCGATTTGCACTGGGATTATGGTATGCTATCTCTGCAAGAACAACCGAAGTCTCACTTAAACAATCTTCTTCCCATGCAATACCCTCAAGCGCCCTTAGCAGGCCCGTTATATAGTTTCTACCATGAACACCAGTACCTTCTTCTTCAAATAATCTATCAAAGGGAGACGGTTTAGCAGCAATTGCACTTTCTGTAGCGGACAAAAATTCATTAGGATTCGCTTCCGAAATAGTTGGAAGTATGCTGTTTAGACTCCCCCAACGAACCCAGTCACTTTCTTCAAATAACTCGCGCACGGATGATAAAGCAATATCTTCTGCCCTTCCATTATCACAATGACTTAATAAATCCGGCTGACTACCAATAAGAGCTAATGATTCGGCTAAGCCCTTACGCAAATTATCAGAATGTTTCATCACTTGACCATAAAAGGAAGCGGCATAACGTTCTTCGCCTGGCATCTCAAAGGATGGGTCATCTTCTCGAAGAACTTCCATAATAATGTCTTTGAAAGAATCTAGGTAATTGTCAAAGATCATGCTTCCTAACGCCTCCCAAGATTTTACACGTTCTTTGAATCGCCATATACCATTTTTATAGCTCAATGGACAATCATGGATCTGCAAAGTTTCCCGTAGATCCTCTATCCAAATGCTGTAATTCTCAGCCTCAGGGAGAATCTTCGTAATAACTGAAATATCTGCCTTATTGTTATCATTCCAACTACCAATAATATTAGCAATTGCTAGTTTCTTGGCACATGAATGCTGATTCCAATCAGTTGGAACTTGCCTTACTGCGCTGTCATGTTCTACACCTTCCTTGGCTAACTCTTTAGATATATGTGTAGTCTCATGTTCTTTGAAATACTCGACTAACTCATCAGGTAAGTTATCTCGAGTGATAGTTCCCCCATTTTTATTAAAACGTTGTACCGTAGTGACAATAAGGCTCCAAATTACATTGGGAATATCCCTGTTGAATTGTGCAATATGCGAATGCAGTAGTGATAAAGTAGTACTCCCTTCTTTCCCAAGATCATAACCTAAAAGATGAAAATGTTTAAGGAACTCGTACCAGTCCTCCTTTTTGACATCCTTGCCATTATTAGCGGCTTTTAGCTGTGATTTAAAAGCATCCAGCTTACGCTTGGTATTGTCTGAGTAAGCCTTAGCCTGCTTTATTTCAGTTATAAATTCGTCAGCATCACGTGTATGACGGGATTTTTCTAATAGTTGATTAACCCCCTTGATATCCGTGTCATTGATTGGGCCCGTAATTAGAGCAATTATGTCTTCCCCTTTGGTGAAGACGCTCAGGATTATTAAAATCACTCCAACCTGCTTTAATAACTTCCGCAAATTCTTTGCTATTGGCGGTGATTTGTATCGAGCTTTTTACTTGCCCAAGTAACCGTCGACTCTCTTTGTTTGCCGGGTTTTCAACGAAAACTATTAGATCGTCTGTACAATAGCCTGCTATTTTACCCTGTAGTTTTATCTCTACAATGGGCCAACAGGGCAAACAAGGAGCGTAACCACCACTTAGCATCAAAGTGACAAATTTGGCCTGGATGTCGGTCTCAAAAATTACACCACCACCACCTGTCGAATAAGGGTTACTGAGCTGTTTTTCATCCGTTATCATTTATTCAACTACCTTTTTTATCTTGATATATTTGTTTTGTTTGATAGAATTTATTCTCACCAGTTAAACACTGGTTGCATGGGGAATGCATGAAACCCCATATTATCACTGGCTTCAGGCTTTAACTGCCTCAGAGATTATCAGTGGTTAGCCAGCCAGAAACCGGCTAAGTAGTCATGTAAGAATCCAGAATATAGGGTTGGGTCTTCTCCGCCAGAGCACTTGCTGCGAACTTTTTTGCTGTTAGGTCGTCAGCAGAGCTAATAATGCAATCGGCTGCTAGCATTTCCTATCTTTTGCGGTACTTCTCCAGATTGGCGGAAAACAACGACAGCACCCAGACTTATCACGCCTTTCCAATAAAAAGAAGGTATATCGTGAAGGTTAAAAATGTGTTCTATAAAACTTAATTCATTCATATCTGGTGTGGCTCCTTCTTCATACTAGGACGTATAAGATCACAAATAGGTGATAGGGTTAAGATGTTTTTCAGCAGACCACAACAGGCTTTTAGGTCAGTAGTAGCAAGAGGTTTCATGCGTTTTTCCTAGCACGCTACTGCTCTTCTGTTCGCCCCTAGAATAATCAGGCTATAAAGAATTGTTGCTCTTTTTGATCTAAGGCATAGGTGTAATTATCGTTCATTAAATACGTGTTTATTATAAAATGCAACTGTCGTCTTTGCAGGAAAAGTAAAGGCTTTTGTGGTGATTGGCATCAACAATAAGGTGGTGCAACAGTAGTAAGGCCTTATGCTTATGCCTTGCTTTTTGAAGTGCGAATTTGGCAGGGTATCTCTTTAGTACGCAATTGACCGTCCGAAAGGCGAGGGGGCTTTTTTCTAGCATTGATCTTTGAGAGTTTCGCATTAGCATGGCGATGCGCTTTCAAGCGTATGGATGCAAGAGCTATTATTTATGCATATTATACAATCATACTCAGCGTACCTAAAAAGTTTATACCTCCCTTATAGACTCTTGTTCTAAAACAACCACTAGAAAACTAATCGCACAATGTTTCAACCCAAAATCACAGTAAAATCAAGAAACAGCAAATAATAGGTAATTGAACAGAGAGTTTGGTTAGCCTGATAACATTCAAGGGGGGCGTATATACTAGCAAAGATGATTACGCTTATTTATGGCTGGAATCCAATAATTTCAACATTAAGAGTGATTATTGCTATTTATCTTTTTATGTTATAATTAATCACTTCTTAACACCAGATACATAATTAAGGAGTATCACTTGGAGTATATTCTAGAGTTTGCTTTGTTTCTTGCAAAGACGATCACACTGATAGGAGGCTTGCTTGTACTGATATCAACCGTGGCATTGCTAGGACAAAAAACAAAGAAAACATATAAAGGCCAACTGGAAGTCACTCAGCTCAATGATCACTTCCACGAAATGACCGAGACTCTTCAAAATGTTCTGTTAGATAAGGATGCGTTGAAAGCGTTATACAAAAAGGAAAAAAAAGAGCAAAAGAAAGTTAAAAAAACCAAAAAAGACGATGAAAAAATTAGGCCAAAAGCGTTTGTTGTTGACTTTAATGGCGACCTCAAAGCTAGTGGAGTGAAGTCATTAAAAGAAGAAATTACAGCTATTTTAACCATGGCTGGTAAAGAAGATGAAGTTATAGTTAGGCTGGAAAGCGCCGGAGGTATGGTTCATGCATATGGGTTAGCCTCTTCACAGCTTTGCCGTATTCGCAGCAAAGGTGTTCCTCTAACGGTTACTGTAGATAAGGTAGCTGCCAGTGGTGGTTATATGATGGCTTGCACTGCGGACAAGATTTTATCGGCTCCTTTTGCGGTTATTGGCTCCATTGGCGTTATTGCGCAACTACCTAACTTTAACAAAATACTCAAAAAGCATGATATTGATCTGGAGCTTCATACTGCTGGGGAGTTTAAACGAACCCTTACAGTCTTTGGGGAAAATACTGACAAAGGCCGTGAAAAATTCAAACACGACATTGAAGATATACACGGTCTTTTTAAACAGTTCATCAAAGAGTACCGAGAAAAGGTAGATATAGATAAAATCGCAACCGGTGAGGTTTGGTATGGGAAAAAAGCAGTGGAAATGCAACTTGTAGACGAGATTATGACCAGTGACGAATACATATATCAGAAAACTAAGGAGGCCGATGTTGTACATGTAGCCTACGTGGTTAAAAAGAGTGTTGCTGAGAAATTGGGCGTTGCTGCTAATGTTGCCATTGATACTGTGTTATTAAAATGGTGGGGGCGTTCTAACTCCAATCGTTTTTTATCCTGATTGATTAAAATATAATATTAAGGAGTATGTACCGGCCGAGTATTGCTGGATTCAAGCAATAAGTGCAATCGGCTGTTCTGTGTATACTTCGAGTGGTGTCCACTCTCCTAAAATCTTCCTAGGTATGGTCTTGATCAACATTTCCATTGCCCTCACATCGTCTTCTGTAAGATGACTCAACGACATTTTTTTAGGCCAGGTTCTCCGAATGATGCCATTGGTCTTGTGTTAGTTCCCGCTGATAACTAGCATAAGGCTTGGCAAAGTAGATATCTGCATTCATTGCTTTTGCTAGCTTTTCATGGGCTGCAAACGCACCACCATTATCTAGGGTGATTGTGAGACCATGACATCAGCTTTAGAAGCTTGATCATACTTTCAGCAATAACTTCGGCGTGTTTTGTATCAACTTTTCCATTAAAGTTAACCGACTCTTGCGGTCTACAAGGGTCACCAGATGGGCGTCCTGTCCATAAATAGTATCACCCTCCCAATCGGCTAGACGAGACCGCAGATCAACAACTGCGGGCCGATCGGAAATATCGACGCGGTCTGGGATCGTGATACGCCCATCCTTACGCTTACCACCTTTGCAGCGCCTCATGCCAAAGCGGGGTAGATTCTTATACAAAGAGCCTCCTCGCACTTTGTTAGTAGCAACACGTTTATAAGCAGTAGTGTGGCTGAGTGCGTTCCACCTTCATCCGGAAACTGATATTTTCAGGAGACTAACCAAGCAATAGCCCTTTCTTTACAATCACTGAGCCAACTGTACATCGGATAAGCGATACCATGTTCCAAGCAATAAGGCTAGAAACAATGTCAGCAGAGGATAGCTGGGGCGACCGGTGTTAGAGGCATAGATTGAGGATAATAACTTCTCAATCTCTGACCATTTCAGCAGCACTTTTGTATCATCCAAGCTACGAAAAATTGATGATTTAGGTCGCTGACTAAAACGCAGAGTTTGGACTGTGTTGTGAAGGATTTTTGCATGCAGATATTTTACCATAATATCGTCTTTGTTGAGTTATGCTAAGGCCTCACCATTACATTAGTGACTGAGGCAAAGATCTTGTTTTAAAACTTAAGCTTATCTGCTTTGTACAGCGCTAAAAAGCATAATAATTAGCTATATCTTCTTTGTAAAAGAGTATTTCCCCTAACTTTTTAAGTACAACAGACATGGTTATTCAATGCATTCATCAGGTTTTTTACTTTTTCTACAGATTCTTCGTATTCTTGCTCACAGGTGGAGTCTGCAACAATAGCCCCTCCACCCCAACAATGTAACTGTTCACCGTAAGCTACTAAAGTACGTATAGCAATATTAGTGTCCATAACGTTATTGCAACTAATATAACCGATAGAGCCGCAGTAGACCGATCGAGCAGATGCTTCTAGTTCCTGAATAATCTGCATTGATCGCAGTTTTGGTGCACCGGTAATAGATCCTCCTGGAAATACGCTAGACATTAATGTAAATACATCAACTTCTGCTGGCAAACGGCCGGTTACCGAGCTTACAAGGTGATGAACATTGGCATAACTCTCTAGGGAAAATAAGCTCGGTACTTTCACTGATCCTGTTTCACATACTCTTCCTAGGTCGTTACGAAGCAAATCAACAATCATTAGATTTTCAGACCGGTCTTTTTGGCTAGACTGAAGCCACTGAGCATTGGCACGGTCTTCTTCTGGGGTTTTTCCCCGGGCAATCGTGCCCTTAATAGGGCGTGCCTCTACAATGCGATCGTGAACCTTAATAAATCGTTCTGGCGAATGGCATAGTATGGTCATTCCGGGATAGGCTAAAAATGCAGAGTAGGGCGCAGGACTAACTTTCCTTAGCTGTAGATAAGCCTCCCAACTATCCCCAGTGTAGGGTGCGGTAAACTCCTGAGTTAGATTAACTTCATAACAATCCCCAGCAAGGATGTATTCCTGAATACGATTAAAGGCAACACGATACTGACCTAAGCTGATTGTTGGTAGAAACTTTCTGCCTAGCTGGAATTTTTTTTGTTTCAAAGTTGCAGGTTGATCAAGGGCTGAGAGAACAGCAAGCCGGGTTTGAGAATGGATGTCAGGATGAAAAATGATGTGCGTTTGTTTCAGTTGATGGTCGGTAATTAGCGCCCACCAGAACAGGCCAACACACATTACTAGAGGGTTATGAATGGACTTTTTTGCGGTGACTCGTTCAGGTTCGAGAACTGCTCCTAACTCATAAGACCAATAGCCAAGTAGTCCGCCGGTGAAGGGGAATCGATCGTCGTCAATAGGTTGCATTAACCCTAATATTTTTGATAATGTTTCGAAAGGGTGTTGATGACTTTCAGACTGATCACAGTTAAGACATTGTTGCCATATTAATGTTCCATCATGGGTTACAGAAATAATATCTGAAGGGTTGGCGGATATGATGTCATAACGGCCATGCTTTCCTTTGTAGTTATCTGCACAACTATCAAGAAATGTTGACAGAGGCATATGCTTGAAATATTTAAAATATTCACTTGAATCTTTCTTATATTCCAGTTCTCTCAGATCTGATATCTTCATGGTGCATCCATAGGAAATATGCACGTAAGTGTACCTACAGAGCTGGATTATCACCACCTGTAAACCAGTTATACGGATTTAATTACAAGATAGACCAGTAAACTTGAGAAAGATATTATCTGCAATAGAAGCAAGATGTTAGAAAGATCATCATATTTGAAATGAAAAAAGGAAAGTATTTGTTATGAGTGATGCCCCAGGTCAGCGCTTTCGTGATGCGATTAGTAACAATAAGCCTTTACAGATTGTTGGAACAATTAACGCCTATTGTGCAATGCTAGCGGAGCAGCAAGGGCATAAAGCTATCTATCTTTCTGGTGCAGGAGTAGCTAATGCTTCATTCGGTCTGCCTGATCTTGGTATTACTAGCCTTAATGATGTGCTGGAAGATATTCGACGTATTTGCGCAGTGACAAACCTTCCTTTATTGGTTGATATTGATACTGGTTGGGGAGGAGCTTTTAATATAGCCAGAACTATAAAAGAGATGATCAGAGCCAGAGCTGCTGCAGTTCATATTGAAGATCAGGTGAGCCAAAAACGTTGTGGTCACCGTCCGAATAAAGCTATTGTCAGCAAAGAAGAAATGCAGGATAGAATCAAGGCGGCAGTGGATGCCAGGGATGATGAATCCTTTGTTATTATGGCAAGAACAGATGCTTTAGCTAAGGAAGGTATTGATGCGGCAATAGAGAGGGCGGCTTTATATGTGGAAGCCGGAGCAGATATGATTTTCCCTGAAGCTATCACGTCACTGGATGAATATCAGAGTTTTGTTCATGGTGTTAACGTACCCATTTTGGCTAATATAACGGAATTTTCCAATAAAACACCTCTATTTGAATGTGATGAATTAGCTGCGGCTGGTGTTGCTATGGTACTTTATCCTTTGACTGCTTTTCGAGCAATGTCAAAGGCCGCAGAGAATGTTTATCAGAGTATTGCTCGGCATGGGCACCAAAAAAACGTTCTGGATAGCTTGCAAACAAGAGAAGAACTCTATCAGTGTTTGGGATACCATGTTTACGAACAACGGTTAGACGCATTGTTTAAAAAATAGTTATTGTTTTCTTTATTACGACATGAGACCTCAGCATAACTCAACAAAGACGATTATATTCTGGTAAAATATAGGCATGCAACAATCCTTCACAACACAGCCAAAACTCTTCGTTTCAGCCAGCGACCTAAATCATCCAATTCTTCGTAGTCTGGATGATACAAAAGCGCTGCTGAAATGGTCAGAGATTGAGAAGTTATTATCCTCAATCTACGCCTCTAACACCGATAGCCCCAGCTATACTCTGATGACCTTGTTTCGAGCCTTATTGCTTGGAACATGGTATCGCTTATCCGATGTACAGTTGGCTCAGTGCTTGTATATACCCGTCGCCTTTCAAGTTGCTACGTTGTTGGCTGCGAATGACAGCCGTGGTAACAAAAAAAGCACCTATGGTTTTTCCGTTCATACCTGTGTCGATGAAGATGGCTTTATTCATAGGCAAAGCGTAATGCCTGGCACTGTTCATGATTCTCAGGAACGTGATACCCTGCTACTGGGGAATAAAGCGGCACTGTATGCGGATTCCGCTTACAGCTCTGAGCAGACCCGAGAGAAATTAGCGCAGCTAGGTATTAAAGATCAAGTTCAACGTAAGGGCTACAGAGGAAAGCCTCTATCTAAAGAAGATAGAGCTCGTAACAAAGAAATAGCCGTAACACTGGCGGGTGGTGAGCGTCCTTTTGCCACCTATAAAAGACACTACGGACTTGCCAGAACTCGGTTCATGGGCCTTGCCAAAAATGCGACAATTTATGGACTAGCCACTATTGCTGCGAACATTCGTAAAGGTACTAAGTTTTTGGTGCTCTATGGTGTGTCAAAACCATGTTATACAGGATAGGTACGTTAAAAATCAGTCCGAAGCACTAAAATCAGTGTATATAATATAACCAAAGCATTTCAAATTGCTACTAGGCAGCAAGCAAGCGAAGCCCCGTGAGCCTACGAGTAGTAGGTGATCTGGGTGAGCGAACGCAGCCAACAACGTAGCAACTTGAAAGGCGACGGGTATAAAACAAATGATTTGATGTTCAACGCCTTAGAAAGCTTCGTAATGGCTGATAAAACTTGGAAAGTTCAATTACCGTGACCAAAGTCGTTGGTTATACTGAGGTCTCGACATAGATAAACACGTATCGTAATTATTTATTTAGTGGCGATATTGCAGGAGTAGTATTCATGGTTAGTACGGCAACAGGTGGAGCTGGTCTAAGAGGACAAAGTGCCGGAGAAACAAAGCTTTGTACCGTTGGTCAGGATGGTGCGGGGCTGACCTATTGCGGCTACGATATTGCAGATTTGGCAGAAAATGCATGTTTTGAAGAAGTGGCATGGTTATTATTTTATGGGGAGTTACCCACCGCCAATGTGCTTTCTGTATACAAAGATAAACTGAAATCATTGCGTCACTTACCTAAAGCATTGAAACGCTGCCTAGAAGATATACCAGCCGTAACACACCCTATGGATGTATTGAGAACAGGGTGCTCTTTATTAGGGAGCTTGGAGCCAGAGAATGGTTTTTCACACCAGCAGGATACTGCAGATCGGTTGCTTGCAGTTTTACCTTCTATCCTCTTGTATTGGTATAGATATACCCGTGATGTTGTAAGAATTGAGACAGAAACTGATGATGATACTATTGCTTCTCATTTTTTGCATATGCTTCACGGGAAGCCTCCCTCATCCGAGCATTGCCGTTGTTTGGATGTTTCATTGATTCTTTACGCTGAGCATGAGTTTAATGCATCAACATTTACGGCAAGGGTTTGTGCATCTACTCTGTCAGATATGTATTCATGTGTAACTGGAGCTATCGGGTCTCTTCGTGGGCCACTGCATGGAGGAGCCAATGAGGCAGCCATGGCAGATGATTCAGAAATACTCTTCACCGACAGAAGCTGTGGAAGCGGTAAACGCTATGTTAGACAAAAAAGAAAAAATAATGGGATTTGGCCATGCAGTGTATCGAGAATCAGATCCGAGGAATGTTATTATAAAAAAATGGTCGGAAAAGCTCTCTGGTAGTGCCAATAATCAGCAACTTTATGTTATATCTGAAGCGATAGAAAAAACCATGTGGGATAAAAAGAAACTATTTGCCAATGCTGATTTTTTCCATGCTACGGCTTATCATTTTATGGGCATTCCTACCGAAATCTTTACGCCTATTTTTGTTTCCTCTCGGGTGTCAGGTTGGGCGGCCCACATTATGGAACAGCGCTCTAATAACAGAATTATTCGACCATCAGCTGATTATATTGGAAAAAGAAGTAGAAAGTGGCTTCCTTTAAAAGAAAGAGGTTAAAACCTAGTGAGTAACAATACCGATCAGAATAAGCGTCCAGAATACGATCAGGTGCTTCAGGATATTGCTGACTATGTTTTAAATTTTGACAATCCTTCAACCGAAGCGCTAGAAACCGCTCGCTACTGTTTAATGGATACTTTAGGCTGCGGCTTGTTAGCCTTGCGTTTTCCGGAATGCACTAAGCATCTTGGGCCCATAGTAGAGGGTACGGTTGTTCCAAATGGTGCTAGAGTTCCTGGGACGCAGTTAAGGTTAGATCCAGTTAAAGCTGCTTGGGATATTGGCTGCATTATTCGTTGGCTTGATTATAATGATACTTGGCTAGCTGCTGAGTGGGGGCATCCGTCTGATAACTTGGGAGCCATACTAGCAGTAGCTGACTACCTGTCACAAAAAAACATGAGTGAAGGGAAAGACCCTATAACCATACGTGCAGTACTTGAGTTAATGATTATGGCTCATGAAATACAAGGGTGTTTGGCGCTGGATAATTCATTTAATCGGGTAGGACTTGACCATGTTGTGTTGGTCAAGGTAGCATCTACTGCGGTTGTCGCCAAGCTAAAGGGTGCATCCAGAGAGCAGATGTTGTCAGCTTTGTCTCATGCTTGGGTTGATGGACAAAGTCTGAGGACTTATCGCCATGCTCCCAATGCAGGGTCAAGAAAAAGCTGGGCTGCAGGCGATGCTACATCTAGAGCGGTGCATCTTGTAGATATTGCGATGCGAGGGGAAATGGGTATACCAAGCGTGCTTACAGCCCCTATGTGGGGGTTTTATGATGTATTATTTGCCACAAACAATGAAAATCAGGTCGTAAAATCAAAACAGGAGCGGGAGTTTACTTTCCAAAGGAAATATGCTTCTTATGTTATGGAAAACGTATTATTTAAAATTTCATTCCCAGCAGAATTTCATGCCCAAACTGCCTGTGAGGCAGCAACTAAATTACATAATTCTATTAAAGGGCGGGTGGATCAAATAGAACGTATTGAGTTGACTACTCATGAGTCAGCCATTCGGATCATATCCAAGTCAGGGCCCCTCAATAACGCTGCAGATCGAGATCACTGCCTGCAGTATATGACTGCTGTTTCCCTATTGTTTGGTAACCTTCAAGCGGAGAATTATGAAGATGCCTTTCATCAGGAGCATCCGGAAATAGACCAACTACGTAATAAAATGGTGGTGCTGGAGGAACCCCTTTACAGTAAGGATTATCATGACCCAGAAAAACGCTCCATAGCCAATGCAATGCAGGTATTTTTCAAGGATGGTAGTAGTACTGATAAAATTGAAGTGGAATACCCTGTAGGGCACAAGCGTAGGCGAAAAGAAGGAATACCACTTCTGGAAAATAAATTCAGAAATAATTTGGAAACTCGTTTCCCTCTTAGTAAAGCTGATGAAATAATGACCTTTTGCCGTGAACAGAATAAGCTTGAAGCCATGCCGGTAAATGTTTTCATGGAGCTACTGGTTATTTAAATATGTATCTACATATTTTAGAATGCATTCCACAGAAAGAGGACTCTGCCCTAAGGGCTTGAATTACGATTAAATAATAAGAACTGTAAATGCGAGGAGTATACCCAAAGAATTTGGAATTGCTACAGGGTGGAAAGTGAGCTAGGCCACAGAATCTTAAGAGTACTAAGTGGCTGTGGTGAGCTAACTCTGATAATTCCAAAGGCGACCGGTATATATACAAATGGTTTAGAATTGTTACGGGGCAGAAAATTAGCGAGACCGCAGAGAATTAAGAGTATTAAGTGACTGTGGTGAGCAAGCGCTGACAACAAAGTGGCAGTTTCAAAGGCAACGGGTATATTCCCGTTACGATTGAAGGTGTGGGGGGAGGTAAACGAGCAAAGCCTCGTGAGCCTACCTAGGTGATTGTGGCGAGTTAGGCAGTCAACAACCTATACCTTCAAGGGTGGTATATACATAGGTATATCTCAATAAGGGCAACAGTAGCTTAGGTATAGTAATACATGAAACCCCCTAAACGACTTCAACCTCTGATAGAAGATGGCTTGGTCGATGAAGTTTTGAGTCAACTAATGAGTGGCAAAGAGGCGACTGTTTACATGGTGCGTTGTGGTACTGAAATACGTTGTGCAAAGGTTTATAAAGAGGCCGCTCAGCGTAGTTTCAAACAAGCCGTCACCTACCAGGAAGGTCGAAAAACTAAAAATAGTCGCCGTCAACGTGCTATGGATAAGAGTTCTAAATTTGGACGTAAGCAACAAGAAGATGTGTGGCAAGATGCTGAGGTGGGAGCGCTCTATCGTTTAGCTGAGGCTGGTGTGCGTGTTCCGATCCCTTATGGGTGTTTCGACGGTGTATTGCTAATGGAATTGGTTACTGACGATCAGGGGCAGGTTGCGCCTCGTTTGAATGATATCTCAATGTCAGCAGATAAAGCCCGAGAAGATCACGCTGAAATCATGAATTTCGTTAAGTTAATGCTCTGTGCTGGCTTGATTCACGGTGATCTATCTGAGTTCAATGTCTTAGTGGGTGCTTCAGGCCCTGTAATTATCGATCTGCCTCAAGCCGTTAATGCGGCTGCCAATAATAGCGCGGAAGCTATGTTGGCGAGGGATGTCCAGAATATGAATAGTTACTATGGTATGTTCGCCCCAAGTTTATTAGAAACAAAATATGATAAGGAGATGTGGGCACTCTATGAAAGAGGGAAGTTGACCTCAGACACCAAGTTAACCGGCCGATTCAGTGAAAATCAGAAAGAGGCTGATGTCGATTCTGTACTTCTTGAAATTAAAGAAGCATACATGGAAGAGCAACAACGACTAGCCCGTATAAATGGAGCAGAAAAACCAGAGTAATAGATATGTTTGCTTAGAGCGGTGAGTATGTGAGTATGTGATAAACGAGCGAAGCTGCATGAGTATACAAATAGTTGGTATTGGGATGAGTTAAAGTCGTCAACAATTCCATACTATCCAATGATAGCGGGTATAAACTAGATATATTAGTTGGCGGCAGTTGGTTTTTTTCTACTAGATTTTAATTTATTAATATTATGTAAAGAATTTTTTAATAAGTGGATATTTAATTTTTTTATGTTTTGGAGCACATGTGTTAAATAAGTATGTAATTTTTGTGTGCTAAATGTTTCACTTTCTTCAGGAGTGATTTTTTTTATAGCTGTTGTTTTGGCTCTCGGGGTTACCACTACAGATCGATGCTTTGGTTTTTGTGAATGTTTTTTTCTAGAGCTATTTACAAAGTCAAAGATAGTTGTAGTTTTTTTATGGTGATGATCGTATGTTTTTTCGTTATAGTCGTCAGTATTGGTGTTTTTTTCGATAGTCTCATTTGCTTTTGATACTTCTATTTTTCTGAGACATTTTCTTCTTACTGAAATAATGGCACATATATTTTCGCAAGTTGTCTCTATATTCGAGAGTGCCTGAAATAACTTATCTTTCTGAAATGATAATAGTGACAACTCACTGTTAATGGTTTCATGGTGGTTAGTTTGTAATAGTTTCTCTAATATTAATGCTGCTTCTTTCTCGCTATTTATTGCTTGTTCAAAAATATTGTCTTTCTCATCAAGAGTGGCAGCTATATCTTTGATTTTGTTATATGAGCATTCTAGTTGTGCCAGTTGAACATTTACTGGAAGGATATCTTTTTTTTCTGCTTCTTCAAACTGATACAAATAAGACTTGGTTAGCTTAGACTGGTTATGTAGAGTTTTAAAATGAGGAAACCTATTTTGAATGTCTTCAAGTTGACATTCGAACTTCAAAATACTTATTGTTGCCAGGTAATGGCCATCTGTAGATGATTCTCTGGCTTTACATAGATTGCAGAATCCTGCCTCAAACTCTTTATTTAGTATTTGTTCATATATATCAGTAAGAAATCTATATTTTTGATGTTCTGCAGGTATAACTTTATTATCTTTAGTGTCAGATAACAGCCTATCGTCTTGTTTTTTTATGAATGCGCTATTGCTTGCACACTCTCTACTAGTTTTTCTAACATGATTGTCTCGGCGTTGTAGCATAGACTTTATTTCTGCTTCTTTCTTTTTCTGTTCCTGTTCGGATTTTGTATGCTCTTCAAAAACAAGTTCTTCCTCCATTGCTGCAGCCATATGCTTTTTCTTAGTTACATCTTCCTCGATAAGCTTATGGTGTGGGGCCATGACCAGTGATTGCCATGTGTCGTGTGTTTTGGTTTCTGAGCTCTTTTCTAGCCACGCTAGCGCCTTAGAATAAAAACATTGCCGTTGGTCTAAGCTAACATTATTTTCTGCATATATATAATAGTCTAATAACCCTTTCGATAAAATAGGTTTGGAATATTTGAAGGTACTACTCATCTTACAGGAAGTCTCAATTACTAACTCAGATAATTCTGATCCATGAGCATTGTCAATTGTGTGATTGAGTAAGTGTACAGGGATGCACATTTTATTTTTATTATCATTTGAAAATGCTTTAGTACTCCTTAAAAAGCATTTTGTTACTTTGGATAGCAGCTCTACACTTATATTAGAGTAGTTTACCGGATTTAAAAGAATCATACTGCCATATTTTAAGTTTGTAACAGAAAAGCTATCTTCTGTGCGAATCTTATCGCTACAAATAATCTTTCCAGACACTTCTTCACTTAATGTTATAGCTGCTTCTGCAACGGCTGCATCCAGTTTTTTGAGCAGGTCAAATCGTAACACTAGATCCCATAAAGCATTTATATTATATAATGCTAAATCATATTCCCAGCCCATATCTTGAGAATGACAATCTTTTGTTTCTCTGACTTGAGAAAGTAGTTGAATACATTCTTTTATAAGTTCAATGGCTGCTATGAAGTACTCTTCATCTTGAGTATTACTTTTGATTTTATCCTGTGTTGTTCTCTGAAAAATATGCTGAGTGCTTTCAAATAGTGCAATACGTCTATTATCTAGGTCTCTCATTGCTGTTTGGCATGGACTAGAAACAAATAGTATTTCAGATGGCATACTCTTTTTATTTCTAGTTATTTTTTTATTAGCAGAGCATGATCTTTGACAATCAATGTTAAGTAAGTCCAGATTTAATCGTTTTTCCTTACTCTGGCCTTGATTAGGTTTAGGTACATAAAAACAACTATTCCTTTCATTTACTTCCTCTTCTAATTTTTCTTTACTTTTGAAAATAATTCCTTCCTTTTTCCTATGAACAAAGTAAGTTATTCTCTTTTCCAACCAATCCGTTGGATGGTGCTGGGTCTCTGACATATAACTTTTCAAAATCCATAGATGAAGGTGATTGGTTCTTTCATCTTGTAATGTATCATGCTTCTGTAAAAAACATGCGGAATCATGAAGAGACTTCTTATCAGAAGTGTGATAGAGAGCGCTTAATCCTGCTGCCTTTGTTATATCGAGTATAGTTGAAGAGCAGTCAGCATTTCTCATTAGTATTGAATATCCAAGTGCAGCCTTTTTGAACTGAGTAGTAGCCATATTGGGGTCTCCAGATAGTAAGTAAAAATGCCCTAAATGTGATAAGTGAATTACAGTGTTAGCTAAATTACCTTTGTGCTCCTCATAACTCAGTTGAGAGAGTGAGCTGGACGATGATAGGAATTCTAATATAATGTTTTCTTCGTGCCTTGTGGCTAAGAATTTATAAGGACGATTAGGTTTTTTATTCTTAGCACATATTCCAAAAAATATAGGGGCATTAAGATCACTCTTTTCTTGCTCTAAGGGACCTTGTAAACGGAAATGTAGCGTCTGTTCCTGATCTGCAACACAGCATGTTATTTCTGGAAAACAAAGAAAACTTGCACTAAAGGCTTCTGGGCTACCTGTGGTTTTAGCTAACCAGTAAAGGCAAGCAAGTGCTTGAATATTGCCTCTGGCGGCTGATCTTTTAAAAAATCTGATAATACCTAGTATTTTGTTTATATAGGTATGATTACGGCCAAGCAAATACATCTGATATACACCAAGAACTAGTGGAGCCACTGAAGATCCGCAGTCATCAGCATGACTTAGATGTTTTTTAACAGTCTCGTCAGAACACTTTTCTAGGTTAATAATAACCATGTTATGCGCATTGTCTTGCTCATATGTGTTTTGGTCTCTAATAATATCAAAAGCAGACTGCAGTGTCGTATTAATTGTTTTTTCATTTTTCCTGTTTTTTTTCACCTGTTTTTTATGGTGTATTTTATTTTTAGGTATTGCTCCTAATGATTGAGTATTTTCTGTAGTAGAAGCTAAATGACTGTCTATGTGTTTTTGATCTGTAGCTTTAGAATTATTGCTATCATAACCAATGTCAAAAATTTCTTTCACTGATGTATTGGCATTTAATGATGCATGATTTCCTCTGTTTTCTTCTGATATGCCTTTCTTTGTGCTAGGTTCTTTTGTGATGGTGTCTGAGGGTAAATATTGTGCTAAATACGTTTCATGATCTTTTGTATTGTTCTCACCTACTTTATTATCGCCATTAACTTCATAATCAATACACATAGAGCTAAGCTTTTTCGCTAGACTCAAATATTGATCAGAATCATCTTGTTGAACCCATGGTGTCTCATCATACATTTCTTCATTTATATGCTTTACTTTATCGTTATTAGTTTCTGAGTCTTCAGATGCAGCGTCATAGTAATTATTATATTCAAAAGGATTATGGGCTAACAGTAACTCCTCAGCTCTTAACAAGGGCTGTAACTTTTTTTCTGTATGGTGTTGTTTATAACATGAATGATAACTGTCATCCTCAAGATGAATAATGAACAACGCATCATTTATCATGGTGTTGTTTTTTGTTATTAAATTGTCGAAATTAGCAAGGGTCTTTATCAATTTAGGCCACGCTCCATCAGCCATTTCTGGGCTAAAGAGAGTTCCATGCACTGCTGTTTTATTGTGGTCAGGAGTAAAAACTACAACCGGTATACCTGTTGCTAGAGTTAATGGGAAAAGAAGATTCGGCCAGCCGGAAAATTCTTTATTACCTGGTGGTAAGGACGATGATTTTATATATCCTTTAGATAAAATATCAGGAATTGAGATCGAAGACGACACTAAATCTGTAAGATTATCATTGTATTGATTGTCATCACCATTATTTACCCCTTGGTGGGCTAGACTAATCCATTGATGTAGAAAAACCCTTAAGAGCTCGGGTGTTACTATCCAGTTTTCAGTATTTATTTTATTATCAGGGATTATTGTAGTGGCGGCCTTCAAAAAACTATTGGCAACTTTACGGTTGCTATTAATTAAATTAGATATAACGCTATAGAAAGGATCACCATCTTGATGATCGTGAGTAATATGGTAATCTTTTGTTAATATTTTTTCCCATGCTAGCATGTTAGTCGAAGGTAGAGCCAAATTAACTTTATTTGAAGTACCTTGCACATAGCTAAAACTAGAAGCTTGTTGGTGAATCATGTCAGTGAAATATGTTTTGCTTTTTATATGCTGCAGCAGAGCATGCCAAGGACCCTTTATCATATCCATTAGACTTATGTCATTATGTTTTTTTGTTTCATAGAAATGTAATCGGTTTTTTGTTTTATATAAACATTGACACGAATATAATACACTCTTCAACTCTTCGGTTTTTTCTTCTGGATCTTCCAGTCCATTATTGTCTGCTGATGGTTGCAAATGTTCTATTTCATGCTTGATTGAAATCACGTCTAGATAACAATAACCCTTTGGTGTTAATACTGGAATAGATACTTTTTGTTTGCCATTAATGGTAACTCCTTTAGGGAAATAATAATCTAATGTATCAAATAGTAAATCATCATCTTCGATCCAGTCTTGTTTTACGGAAATTTCTACTGATGCAATAGGGGTATATGTAGCGTTGTCGAATACGGTGATTTGCCCGCATTCTGGCACCCTATCAGGCTGACTTCCTTCCTTTCCTACGGATCTTACATTAACGGAAAGAGCATTTTTCAAACGTGGTAGAGTATACAGTATTTTTTGCATTTCTATATTCAAGTATTCTAAAAATGATATGGCTTGATTCTTGTCCTTAAAAAGAATATCAATGTCCTTGGTGTCGTTTAAAAAAGCATCGGCAACATGTATTTGTATTCCTGCAGAACCAATAATACAACTGGTTCTTTGCTGTTCATTTTTATTGATCCACTTCTCATACGATTCCATTGCATGATGAAAAAATATACTTCTTATGGTGTTTTTAAACTTTTTTTCCTGTTCTATATCATGTTCTCCTGCTAAGGCAGGAAAAGATTGCGGAGAGGGAAATAGTGTCAATATAAAAAGTATACTGCATAACATATTACTAATACCTTGATGTACATTAAACATAAGTGATTTTCTTTTCTTAAAAAATACGATTATGAGAAAAAATACTCTCAAATTGTGCATATTATCTTTCCTATAAAGGCATTACCTCCGCCAAAAAGTAGAGGTAGTTTCATAAAAACATGAAGTAGTCATCCTAAGCAGCTACGATGAAATTTAAGTCAAGTAATTATACGAGATACTTATATGAGCAACAGATGTCTTTTAAAAAAGAGTGTATCTAATTTATAGTTAAAATAACTTCATGCTCTTCGGTAGGATGTGTCGAGGCGTGTTATTCGTTACTTTTTATATTCTCCTCGTCGTTTTTATTGCAATTATTATTTCATAAAGTCAAATTACTGATTCGTGAAAATACTTCCAGACAACTGCTTGTGAACGAGCTTAACTGACTTTTACGCTAGTTACCATTAAAGGCATTAGTAGGCTACAAACAAGCGAAGATCTATAAGCCTATGGGTATGAAGTGTTTGATGTTAGTGAAAGCGTTCACAGTCACTCATAAGCATGGTGACTGGTGTATACTCAATCAGCCAAGCTAGCTTTAGTAACAATAAGGCTTGTTTTCTGCTTTTTTTAGCTGTTGCTTTACTAGGAGCAAAACTAACGCTGCTTTTTATGAAATGTTACTAATATATGTAAAGCTGTAATTTTATCATGTACGTTTAAATATTTTCTCACGCTACCGCCCATCTCGCCATTTCTAAGATCACTCAGGAGTAATTGATAGTATTTTTTCCGTAAGCTATAGCCTATCCAACACCTATTATCTTCAAGGATGGTAGCTATCGTATAAACTTATTCAAATTAGTACATACTTAAATTTTCACACTAAGCCGTAATTTTATTCTATTAAATAATATCTTCGCTAAAATCTGTGATGATTCAAAAAAATATAACACATAGTTGCCATCCTAAAAATTAAGATATACACAAGTGAATTTAAGGTGCATATTTTAGTCTATAAAGATAGCTGAGAGACACCTACTGTCAATGATGCGCTAATTTTAAGTGGTGTATTAGCTAGAAAATAGCTGGTTTTTTATCGAAACTCCTTGATTTTGGCTAAAGATCAGTTGCTTGGGTATATTCATTAAAAGTATATAAATGTTCAGTTAAGTTTCAGTTTTAGCTGGCAGTAGGAAGGCAGTGCTACATAACGTTCTTTGAGGGTGTGAGGTTATTATTGACATCACTCGCCCCAATCACCAGCTACTATGCTATTAGTTGGTGATTAGATCTTCGCACGTTTGTTGCCTGCTACATTCTCAATGCCTAGAGTACGACCACCTTCCCGCTACAATTTTTTATGTTGGTATTCAATATCTATTGTTTGATTATCAGTCATGATCATTTTTGAGTATGGTGGCAGAATAATGGGAAGTCACTAAAAAATCAAGCACCTTAGTAGGTAATGGGTATAGTTTTATTATTTTTGGTAGGCGTCTAGCATCATTGGCTCACTATAAAAAACTTATATGGCCAAAGTGATTGGCGCTATCATTGGGAGTGGCAGGGGGGGTTCCCCATTGATAGGGGTGAAAATCAACAGTAATAAATAACTGAAATGTAGGTAAAAACAAGATATAATGCGAACTTTATTTAGCTAGGCGGTTTAATTATGAAACTAACTGCACTGACGGCCATATCACCTATTGATGGTCGTTATGGTAGCAAGACCAAAGAGCTAAGGGCTGTTTTTAGTGAGTTTGGTCTGATTCGCTTCCGAGTTGCAGTGGAAGTAAAATGGCTACAATCTCTTGCAAATCACCCAGAGATTCATGAAGTCCCACCTCTTTCTGAGCAGGCCAGTGAATTGCTGGATAGTATAGTTAATACTTTCTCCTTAGCCGATGCCGAACGTGTAAAAGAAATCGAAAGAGTGACTAACCATGATGTAAAGGCTGTTGAATATCTGCTTAAGGAAAAAGTACAGAATAATAACGAGCTTGTTGTGATCAGTGAGTTTATTCATTTTGCCTGTACATCGGAGGATATTAATAATTTATCCCATGGCCTGATGCTGAAGTCTGGTTTGGCAGATGTTGTTTTGCCTGAAATGGAAAAAGTAACAAACGCTCTTGTGGGTTTGTCAATAGATCATGCAGAGCAACCTATGCTTTCTAGAACCCATGGTCAAACAGCATCTCCCACTACGGTAGGAAAGGAGTTTGCAAATATCTCCTATCGTTTGCGTCGGCAATTAACCCAAATAAAAATGATCAAACCATTGGGGAAAATTAATGGAGCTGTGGGTAATTATAATGCCCACCTGTCTGCATATCCTAAGGTTAACTGGGCTAGTCACGCAGAGCAGTTTGTTAGATCGCTTGGCTTGACTTGGAATCCGTACACAACGCAGATAGAGCCCCATGACGGTATTGCAGAACTATTTGATGCTTTATGCCGCTTTAACACTATCTTAATTGATTTTAGTCGTGATATCTGGGGTTACATATCACTGGGATATTTTTCTCAACAAACAACTCTAGGTGAAGTAGGGTCGTCCACTATGCCTCATAAGGTTAATCCTATAGATTTTGAAAATGCGGAAGGAAATCTTGGAGTAGCTAATGCCATCATGCATCATTTATCGACAAAATTACCTCTATCCCGTATGCAAAGGGATTTGACTGATTCAACGGTGTTACGTAATCTGGGCACAGGTTTGAGTCACAGTCTTGTAGCTTACCTTTCCATTGGCAAAGGTTTAGGTAAGCTCCAAGTTAACCCTAGGCGGTTGCAAGAGGACCTAGATAATGCATGGGAGGTGTTGGCGGAACCAATTCAAACCGTGATGAGGCGCCATGGTATTGAAAAGCCGTATGAAAAGCTGAAGGAGTTGACCCGTGGTCAGAATGGGGTTTGCAAGGCAAGCTTGACTGCCTTTATTGATGGCCTTGAGTTGTCCTCGGATGTCAAAGATGAACTAAAAGCGTTAACTCCTTCAAACTATCTTGGTAGTGCTGTAATACAAGCAAAATCTCTTTAATTGCAATAAACACGGGAAATAGTTCGTCAAGGGAGACTGTTTATTCCCTCTGAGATAAAGCATTTATCAAAGAGCATCTTTTTCTTTTCCTTTGTATGCTTTTGCCAATAGGGGCTTGCTCTACTATCTTTTATATTTATGGTGACAATAAAAAGATGACAATATGACGTATAAGATGCAATCAATAAGCCCTGAAATCTTAACAGCTCCTGAGGAGCTGAATGCTATTTATACGCAGATAAAGCCCTATGTAAGATTAACACCCCTAATGGAAAGCTCCCATCTTAGTGAGTTGATTTCTGGTAAGGTTCTGGTCAAACCGGAATCGTTACAAGTTACCGGTGCGTTTAAATTCAGAGGTGCTCTCTATCGACTCATGCAGTTGGATAAATATCAGAAAAAACAAGGAGTTATGGCGTACTCTTCAGGTAATTTTGCAGTAGGGCTAGCTCATGCAGGTAGAATATTAGACATTTCCGTTCATCTTGTTATGCCTTTTGATGCGCCAATTAATAAAATTGAAAACGTTAGGCGGCAGGGGGCATCAATTACGCTGTGCCATGATTTTCAGCCATCAAGAGAAGAGGCTGCTAGCGAGATGGCTGCAGCATTGGCGCGCAGGCATGAATACGTGTTACTGCACCCATTTGATGACCCTTTGTTGATCAACGGACAAGCAACCGTGGGCGTTGAGTTACGGCAGCAGCTACTCGAGGGTGGGCTGACCTGTGACAGTCTGCTTTGTCCATCGGGTGGAGGTAGTTTGGTGGCAGGGTGTAGTTTTACCTTCTCTCCTGTAACTAACGGCTCGGAGATCTATGCTATTGAGAGCCTAGGTTATGATGGTATGAGCCTATCTTTGAGAGAGCGAGTGGTAACCAGAGCAGCAGGCGGTGCTAGCAGTGATTGTGATGCTTTGCTAGCCCTTACCCCAGGGCAAGCAGCATTCAATATTGCAAGGCTAACTGCAGTAAAGGGCTTATCTGTTAGCGAATCTTATGTGAAACAAGCTTTGCGCTTAGCTTTTGAAGAATTGCACTTGGTTTTGGAGCCTAGCGGTGCTATAGCTCTTGCTGCAGTGCTGGCATTTCCTGAAAAATTTCACAGACAAACATTGGTAATCATTGCCTCAGGTGGCAATGTTGATCTTAATAAATACAGATCTTTGGTTTTTTAGTGTATGGCGGATTCAAATCTAAGTGCATTACTTGACTAGTAGAAGAAAGGGCCAGCTGAAGGTAAGTTCCTACCCTTTTCTCCGGAAAGAGATGAAGTGATGACGATAACTTACCAACAACTGGCTTACGAACGACGATGCCAAATTTCCGCACTAAAGAAAAGCGGTTGCAGCCAAAGGGAGATAGCGGAGATCATTGGCAAAGGGCATAGCGGGGCTTTGGTAGCTATCGTCGAGCTGGTCACGAAGCACACGGTCTCAGCCCAGGTGAATAGCAAAAGCGCAACAGATGTGACCACGGCTACGATCAGCGTGCTTAACCCATTTAAGGATATTGTTCACACCATTACGGCTGACAAAGGGAAAGAGTTTTCGCACCATGAGAAAATCATCCAAGCATTATCGGCGGAGGTTTACTTTGCGCACCCCTACAGCTCTTGGGAGCAAGGATTAAATGAGCACACTGATGGCTTGCTACGACAATATTTTCCAAAGAATACAGACTTCAAGAAGGTCGGTCAGATAGAGGTGAAACGAGCATTGATGCGGCTTAATTCTCGGCCAAGAAAAGATTTGGATTTCAAAACATCCGCCCTGATAATGGGTGAACACAGGGCTGCGTTAGCTGCTTAAGTTGTGATGCACTTGGAATTTGAATCCGCGTATTTTTATACGTTCCGTAGACTCAAATAATAAGTGCAGCAGACTCCGGTAGATGCCCAAAATCATTAAAAATGTTAGGCGTCTCCGTGTCTCATAGGTCTATCGATAAACTACTATCTAGAGACCTCAGTATAACCAACGACTTTGGTCACGGTAATTGAACTTTCCAAGTTTTGTCAGCCATTACGAAGCTTTCTAAGGCGTTGAACATCAAATCATTTGTTTTATACACTGATTTTAGTGCTTCGGACTGATTTTTAACGTACCTATCCTGTATAATATGGTTTTGACACACCATAGAGCACCAAAAACTTAGTACCTTTACGAATGTTCGCAGCAATAGCGGCCAGCCCATAAATTGTCGCATTTTTGGCAAGGCCCATAAACCTAATTCTGGCAAGTCCGTAGTGTCTTTTATAGGTGGCAAAAGGACGCTCACCACCCGCCCGTGTTACGGCTATTTCTTTGGTACGAGTTCTATCCTCTTTCGATAGAGGCTTTCTTAACGTGCCAGCCCGCTTCAGGATCTTTTGTCGGTTTTCCGCTTTTGTCATGGCCCGAACCTGATCGCGCTGCTTCTATCGGTGTAGCATCAATGATATTAATGCGACCTTCGCTCATTATGGTGTTTTTGGCTTCAAGCTGACGATTAATCTCTGCCAATAATTGATCCCACAAACGATGTTCGACAAGTCATGTTCGAAAGCGCCCCAAGGTGGAGGCTTCAGGAACTGCTCCACCAAATTCAAGGTGACAAAATTTACAAAACAGAAGATCTCTATACCCAAAGCATTTCAAATTGCTACTAGGCAGCAAGTAAGCGAAGCCCAGTGAGCCTGCGAGCAGTAGGTGATCGGGGTGAGCGAACGCAGCCAACAACGTAGCAACTTGAAAGGCGACGGGTATATACAAGCACTGAGCCAACTGTGCATCGGATAAGCGATACCATGTTCCAAGTAATAAGGCTCGAGCAGAGGGTAGCTGGGGCGACCGGTGTTAGAGGCGTAGATTGAGGATAATAACTTCTCAATCTCTGACCATTTCAGCAGCGCTTTTGTATCATCCAAACTACGAATAGTTGAATGATTTAGGTCGCTAGCTGAAACGAAGAATTTGGACTGTGTTGTGAAGACTTTTTGCATGCCTATATTTTACCAGCATATGATCGTCTTTATTGAGTTATGCTGAGGTCTCATCTAGATAGTTTGAGTGAATTTTGATTAGTTATCCGAGAGTGTCGTTTCTGAATGACCCCTCCGCCCAAGCAATTATCTCCATCATAGAAGACTACGGATTGGCCGGGTGTGACTGCTCGCTGAAGTGTTTGAAAGCGAACAAGATAGCTACCATCGGGCCATTGAGATAGGTGGCAGTCTTGGTCATGTTGACGGTAGCGTATCTTAGCTTTGAGGTTGCATGGTAGTTCTGGTGCTATACCTGCAATCCAGTCAATGGTTGAGGTCGTTAATGCTTCAGAAAACAGCAATGGGTGGTTATTACCTTGGCCAACAATAAGTACATTCCGTTCCAGATCTTTTTCCACCACATACCATGGGGCATCGCCAGCATTCTTCAGTCCTCCAATACCCAAGCCTTGTCTTTGTCCAATGGTTTGGTGCATAAGGCCTGCATGCTCGCCAATGACCACTCCCTTAGTTGTTTCAATAGCGCCGGGCTGAGCAGGAAGATACTGCTTTAGAAAATCTCGGAATCGTCGTTCACCTATAAAACAGATACCAGTACTGTCTTTTTTGTTGTAAGTAATTAGGTCGTGCTTTTCAGCTAGTTTTCTGACATCTGGCTTATCTAGTTCTCCTACAGGGAAAAGAGTTTTGGCTATTTGCTCTTTAGCGACTGCGTAGAGGAAGTAAGACTGATCTTTATTGGTATCAATACCTTTGTATAGTAATGTGGAATTTTCAGTGCTAATTTTTCTGACATAGTGGCCGGTGGCGATATAGTCAGCTCCGAGAGTCAAAGCATAATCAAGAAAGGCTTTAAACTTGATTTCCTTGTTGCAAAGGATGTCTGGATTGGGTGTTCGTCCACTTTTGTACTCGCTTAAAAAGTGTTCAAACACATTATCCCAGTACTCTGCTGCAAAGTTGGCTTTATGGAGCTTTATGACAAGTTTGTCGCAGACAGACTGAGCATCCTCTAGATCCTGCATGGCTGTGCAGTATTCAGAGTTATCTTCCTCCTCCCAGTTTTTCATAAATAGGCCTTCAACTTGATACCCCTGTTGTGACAGGAGGAGAGCTGAAACAGAGGAGTCGACACCACCGGACATGCCAACAATAACTCGAGTTTGGGCTGGCTGTTTCATTAACATAAATCAATACATAATAAATAAGGAAAATAGTTCTCTATTCTACATGTCATAGCAATATTGCCAAGCTTCATATGCAATAGATGTTGGAAAATTTACAATCATGTTTTGATTTTTATAACAAAAGCGCATTTATTACTTACTCGTGTTGGTATATCTTACCTTGCACTAATGCGCAAATGTATAGATTATTTGCAAAAACTTGGTGGTTTTCGAGCCAGGCGAGATGTAGGCTTGGGTGAACTCGTTAAGAGCCGCTGCAACAAATTAATGATGATATGATAAAGGAAATGATAATGGGATACCAAAAGATTCAGGTGCCTGTCAGTGCGGAGAAGATTACTGTCAACAAGGATATGTCACTCAACGTTCCTGATAACCCGATTATTTCCTATATTGAAGGTGATGGTATTGGCATTGATGTTTCTCCTGCTATGGTGAGGGTGGTGGATGCAGCTGTTAAGAAGGCATATAGTGCCAAACGTTCAATTGCCTGGATGGAGGTATATTGCGGTGAAAAGGCCACTAATGTTTATGGTGCCAACACCTGGATGCCGGAGGAAACCCTTAGGGCTCTAAAAGAGTTTGTTGTAGGTATTAAAGGGCCACTTACAACTCCTGTGGGTGGTGGGATGCGTTCTCTAAACGTTGCTCTTCGACAGGAGCTCGATCTGTTTGCTTGTATACGTCCAGTACGCTGGTTTAAGGGTGTACCAAGTCCGGTAAAAAATCCTGAAAAAACAGACATGGTGATTTTTCGGGAGAATTCTGAAGATATCTATGCTGGTATTGAGTGGCATGCAGATAGTCCTGAAGCAAAGAAGTTAATCAACTTTCTGCGTGATGAAATGGATGTTACCAAAATTAGATTCCCTAACAGTTGTGGTATTGGTATCAAGCCTGTTTCCAAAGAAGGTACTCAGCGTCTTGTTCGTAAAGCTATTGAGTTTGCCATTATGGAAGATCGTGATTCTGTCACTTTGGTTCATAAAGGTAACATCATGAAGTTCACTGAGGGGGCGTTCAAAGACTGGGGTTATGAAACGGCAATTGAATTTTTTGACGGCAAACCTCTAGATGGAGGACCATGGCACGTCATAAAGAATCCTACGACAGGTAATGATATTGTTATTAAGGATGTGATTGCAGATGCTTTTCTGCAACAAATACTAATGCGTCCAGCTGAGTATGATGTAATTGCAACTTTGAATCTTAATGGTGATTATGTATCCGATGCGTTGGCTGCACAAGTAGGTGGTATAGGTATTGCGCCAGGAGCCAATATTGGTGAACAGGTGGCTATTTTTGAGGCAACCCATGGGACAGCACCAAAATATGCGGGGCAAGATAAGGTTAACCCAGGGTCTATTATTTTGTCCGCTGAAATGATGTTGCGTCACTTAGGTTGGGATGAAGCGGCAGATTTAATTATTAATGGGATAAATGGTGCTATTGCAGCAAAAACTGTGACTTATGATTTTGAACGCTTGATGGAAGGTGCAAAACTGGTAAAATGCTCGGAGTTTGCTGACGCAGTTATTGGCTATATGTAGTTCTGGTCGTGCACTATATCTACACCAATACAATTATCAAAGCTGTCGTATATAGAGAAGTAAAACTGGAATCGATGTGGCAGGGGTGGTTTTCTTCCCCTGATCACCGACTGGTGTTATTTTACTTAATTGTGTTACGTTTTTGTGTAAATGCATTTTTTATTTTGGTTTAGTTACTTTTTGTAACAACTGATAAATTATGCTTTAATTATCGTTTTTTTTTTGACGGTATATTTTGTAATTATGTGAAAAAAACAGGTTAATTTGAGTGTTATTTTTAACAAAAAAAAACACCACTTTATTCATTTTAACCCTTTTATTGTAGAGTATACTGCTCTCAATACAATAGGAAGCGAGATACAGCTATGAGTTGCTGCCAATATCAATATGAGTAATTTGAAAAGGTTTCGTTTAAACTTAGTAAATGAAGGGTATGAAAAGGAGGGTGATCTGGATATTGCTGTCATTCCAGATAAAACCAAACTAATTCCTCCTTCAATGTATCAGGTCTTGCTCCTGAATGATGATTTCACACCGATGGATTTTGTGGTTGACATCCTGGAAAGGTTTTTTGATATGCCAACGGAAAAGGCGGCTCAAATAATGTTAACTGTCCACACTGAGGGTAAAGCTAGTTGTGGAATATTCAGCAAGGATGTTGCGGAGACTAAAGCTCAGCAAGTTAATCAGTACTCTAGAAGTAACCAGCATCCACTGTTGTGCAAGACAGAAAAGGCCAATTAGAGTTATCAGGGTTAATTAATATGCTCAATAAAGATATCGAATTGACACTTAACAGTGCTTTTAGGGACGCAAGAGGCAAACGTCACGAATTTATGACGGTTGAGCATTTATTGCTAGCCTTGCTTGATAATGAATCAGCATCAAGAGTTTTAGTTGCTTGTGGTGTTGAGCTAGATAAACTTAAGAAGGAGCTATTTGAGTTTGTTGATTCCACTACACCGCTAATTTCTGTTAGCGAAGCTGATCGTGAGACACAGCCTACCTTGGGTTTTCAGAGAGTATTGCAGCGCGCAGTATTCCATGTCCAGAGTTCCGGTAAAAAAGAAGTCACTGGTGCAAATGTACTGGTTGCCATATTCAGTGAGCAGGAAAGTCAAGCTGTCTATTTCTTGAAGCAACAGGATATTGCTCGTATTGATGTAGTAAACTACATTGCGCATGGCATTTCAAAAATGCCGGGTCAGGAACTGGAAGATTTTGGTCACGAATTAGCGGAAGAAAGTGAATCGAAATCAAGTAGCAAAGATCCCTTAAAAAATTATGCTACCAATCTTAATGAGCGAGCTAAAATTGGGCGAATCGACCCTTTGATAGGTAGAGAGGAGGAGGTTGAGCGCGTCTGCCAGATACTTGTTCGTAGACGTAAAAACAACCCGTTGATTGTCGGTGAAGCCGGAGTAGGGAAAACAGCAATAGCTGAAGGTTTGGCGAAGCGAATAGTTGATGGTGAAGTGCCGGCAGCATTGTCTGATGCTACTGTTTACTCTCTTGACTTAGGTTCCTTGCTCGCAGGTACTAAGTATCGAGGAGATTTCGAGAAAAGATTCAAGATGTTGCTGGGAGAATTAAAGAAACGGGATCACGCTATTTTGTTTATTGATGAGATTCATACAATCATAGGTGCGGGCGCAGCTTCCGGTGGTGTTATGGATGCATCCAATCTATTGAAGCCTTTGTTGACATCTGGCGATATACGTTGTGTGGGTTCAACGACATTTCAGGAGTTCCGAGGTATTTTTGAAAAAGATCGTGCCTTGGCTAGACGTTTTCAGAAAGTGGATATTATAGAGCCGAGTGTTGAAGACACTTTTGCAATTTTGCTTGGTCTGAAAAAACAATTTGAGGACTATCATGATATTGAGTATAAGAATGAGGCGTTAAAAGCAGCGGCGGAGCTAGCAGATCGTTATATCAATGATCGACATATGCCGGATAAGGCAATTGATGTTATTGATGAGGCAGGCGCTTATCAGCGACTGCAGTCAGAGAGTAATCGCAAAAAAATCATTGAAGTCGACGATGTTGAAAACATTGTTGCCAAAATTGCCAGAATTCCACCAAAGTCCGTTTCAGCATCAGATAAGGAGATTCTGGGAAAATTGGAGCGAAACCTGAAAATGGTTGTATTTGGTCAGGATAGTGCGATTACATCTCTTGCAATGGCTATTAAACTCTCCAGAGCAGGCCTGAAATCCCCAGAAAAACCCATTGGCTCATTTCTGTTTTCAGGCCCGACGGGTGTTGGTAAAACTGAGGTTTGTCGCCAGTTGGCTCAGTCCATGGGAGTTGAGCTAATTCGATTTGATATGTCTGAGTACATGGAAAGCCATACTGTATCACGCTTGATAGGTGCTCCTCCTGGTTATGTAGGTTTTGATCAGGGCGGATTATTGACTGAGGCTGTCAATAAAACACCTCATTGTGTATTGTTGCTAGATGAAATAGAGAAGGGGCATCCTGACGTCTTTAACCTTTTATTGCAAGTTATGGATCACGGCACGTTGACGGATAATAATGGCCGTAAGGCAGACTTTAGGAATGTCATATTTATTATGACAACCAATGCTGGAGCTGCAACCATGAACCGAAGCTCTATTGGGTTCGTGGAGCAGGATCATGCGTCTGATGGCATGGAAGTGATAAAAAGAACATTTACACCAGAATTTAGAAATAGACTTGATGCTATTATTCCTTTTGAGCCGTTAAATGACGAAGTTATGAAGCATGTCGTAGATAAGTTTTTGACAGAGCTTCAGGCACAACTGGATGACAAGATGGTGCAGATCGATGTGGATGACAAGGCTAGAATATGGATTTCTGACAAAGGGTTTGATCGGCAGATGGGAGCGCGGCCAATGGCGCGTGTTATTCAGGAGCACTTGAAAAAGCCCTTGGCTGAACATCTTCTCTTTGGCAAGCTAGCTGATGATGGTGGTAGCGTCAAAGTGACTGTTAAAAAGGGAGAGTTGCATTTAAAAATTGAAGCTGCCAAAAAAAGAACGTCAGGTCTAGCGATAGCAGATGGGAAAGCTAGCTGATATACATTAAGGAGGGGGTTAAAACCCCTTTTAATTAACGCGCACGGTAAGTAATACGACCTTTGGTTAGGTCGTAAGGCGTTAACTCAACCTTGACTTTGTCGCCGGTCAAAATGCGTATGTAGTTTTTTCGCATTTTACCGGAGATATGTGCAGTTACCACATGGCCATTTTCGAGTTCTACACGAAACATAGTATTAGGCAATGTGTCAATAACAACCCCATCCATTTCCAAACTGTCTTCTTTTGCCATTAAAATCGTACCTCTGAGCATGATGAAAGATAAGCCCTTGCTGGCGAGCATTCTGCCTGAAAAGATGGGCTAAAGTAAAGTGCGTTTTTTTAGTATCTATGAAAGTTGTGCCCAAGGATTGTTAATCAGGCTTTTCATTGAGCAGTAATTCATGTTGTAATTCATTTCCCATTACCATTTTATTCAAGACTTGAAGTGAAGATACTTCATTTTTAATGCTCTTGCTCTCATTATTTGCCAGAAAATACAAAATAAATTATGGTTGAGTTTCTCAAAATCCAGATCGTAAAATGTATGGCCCGTTACCATTAAAGGTCTGAGTAAGTGGCGAGTGAGCTAAGAGTCATGAGCTTACGAGTAGTAGGTGATTTGAGGTGAGTGAAATCACTCAAAAACTGCTCGTACCTCTAAGGGTGGCTAGTATAAATGTCGTAAGTTCCATGACTGCTAACATGTTTACGCAGAGGGTTATTATGGGATTCTAGTTACGCTTTGAAACTCGCTTCTGGATTTGCCTGCATCCTGTATTAGTTAGATTTATATATGAAGAAAAGGCTGAGTTTTTTCTAGACTCATAAAAAAATGTTGATTCCTTCTTATGGGATAGAACACAACGAACATGAGAGGAGACTGATTTACCTCTTCAGGATCTTAGGTTGGGTTACTACTTTTCCAGCTTACTCTTGATGGAGTTTGTGGACAGTAGAAATCCAATAGTTTGACAAATTCATGTCGTGGAATGGTGCTTGCCCCTAGGGTTTGTAAGTGTGGTGTATATACCTGGCAGTCAATTAATTGGAATTGCCAGTGCTGCAGGTGCTGGCATAGTGCAATAAAAGCCATTTTGGATGCGTTACTTTTTCTACTGAACATGGATTCGCCAAAAAAAACTCTTCCAATAGCTATACCATATAGCCCACCGACTAGCTCGTCTCCTTCCCATGCTTCCGCTGAATGAGCATGACCACTGGCATGAAGAGTGCTATAAGCTTGCTTCATATCTTTGGTTATCCAAGTTTGGTCTGTGTAAGGCCTTGGCTTTGAGCATTGCTCGATAACCTGGTCAAATGATGAATTAAAGCTAATACGAAAAGAATTTTTTATTAGCGTCTTTTTCATAGACCTTGAAATTGTTATGTTTTTTGGTTGAAGTACCATTCTTGGGTCAGGGCTCCACCAGAGAATAGGTTCGTTATCGCCAAACCATGGGAAAATTCCTTTTCGATAGGCATCTAAAATAGTGTCCTGCTGAAGATTGCCGCCAGTAGCAAGAAGGCCGTTCGGTTCCGTTAACGCTTCATTGACATTGGGGAAAGTGGGTGCAACGTTGCTAAGTCGGTGAATTTGTTCTTTCATATTATTTGAGACCTCAGTATAACCAATGACTTTGGTCACGGTAATTGAACTTCCCAAGTTTTGTCAGCCATTACGAAGCTTTCTAAGGCGTTGAACATCAAATCATTTGTTTTATACACTGATTTTAGTGCTTCGGACTGAATTTTAACGTACCTATCCTGTATAATATGGTTTTTATACACCATAGAGTACCAAAAACGTAGTACCTTCACGAATATTCGCAGCAATAGCGGCCAGTCCATAAGTTGTCGCATTTTTGGCAAGGCCCATGAACCGAGTCCTGGCAAGTCCGTAGTGTCTTTTATAGGTGGCAAAAGGACGCTCACCACCAGCCAGTGTTACGGCTATTTCTTTGTTACGAGAGTTCTATCTTCTTTCGATATAGGCTTTCCTCTGTAGCACTTACGTTGAACTTGATCTTTAATACCTAGCTGCGCTAATTTCTCTCGGGTCTGCTCAGAGCTGTAAGCGGAATCCGCATACAGTGCCGCTTTATTCCCCAGTAGCAGGGTATCACGTTCCTGAGAATCATGAACATTGTCAAGCGTTACGCTTTGCCTATGAATAAAGGCATCTCCATCGACACAGGTATGAACGGAAAAACCATAGGTGCTTTTTTTGTTACCACGATTGTCATTCTTAACGTGCCAGCCCGCTTCAGGATTTTTTGTCGGTTTTCCGCTTTTGTCGTGGCCCGAACCTGATCGCGCTGCCTCTATCGGTGTAGCATCAATGATATTAACGCGACCTTCGCTCATTATGATGTTTTGGCTTCAAGCTGACGATTAATCTCTGCCAATAATTGATCCCACAGACGATGTTCGACAAGTCTTGTTCGAAAGCGTCCCAAGGTGGGGGCTTTAGGAACTGCTCCACCAAGTTCAAGGTGACAAAATTTACAAAAAAGAAGATCTCTATACCTAAAGCATTTCAAATTGCTACTAGGCAGCAAGTAAGCTAAGTCCCGTGAGCCTGCGAGTAGTAGGTGATAGGAGTGAGCGAACGCAGCCAAGAACGTAGCAACGTGAAAGGCGACGGGTATATACAGGCACTGAGCCAACTGTATATCGGATAAGCGATACCATGCTCCAAGCAATAAGGCTCGACAGCAGAGGATAGCTGGGGCGACCGGTGTTAGATGCGTAGATTGAGGATAATAACTTCTCAATCTCTGACCATTTCAGCAGCGCTTTTGTATCATACAGACTACGAAGAATTGGATGATTTAAGTCGCTGGCTGAAACGAAGAGTTCGGGCTGTGTTGTGAAGGATTTTTGTATGCCGATATTTTACCAGAATATAATAGTCGTTGTTGAGTTATGCTGAGGTCTCTTTTTTTTAATATGAAGTTGTAATAGGATTCGCTACCTACTATTGTTAAGTATCTGCTTTTTATCAGTCCACTTAATGAGGCATAATACGTTTCCTTTTTGTATGCGGATTTCTTGCGCCCTGATAGATCGTGCTGCTAGGAGTTATTTCTATTAAAAAACTTACAAACACCCTTTGGAGGCCAGAAAATCTATGGATCATCTTAATATAGAAGATCAAGTTAATATGAGTAGAGGTATGGATAGTATTGAGCAAGATCGCCTTCAAGCCCTTATTGATATAAATATCCAGCATGATAAGGAAGTAAGACAGTTAAAATCTAGGCTGGGAGATGCTGAAAAAAAGGCAGAAAAGTTAAACTTTCATATCAAAATATCTGATGCTGAGCTGAAGGCATTGAGGGTTCATAACCCTGACCGGATGAAAAAGCAAATCAAACGGTTGCAGGAGCAGAATCGTATATTGACCGATGAAAATATCATACTCAAAGCTAAGAAAAAGCAGCTGAATCAGCAGGTCGATACTTGTAATCAAGAGCTGGAACAACTACGTGAAGAAAAAGCTGCTGAAGCTGCTGAAGCTACGGAAGCTACGGAAGCTACGGAAGCTACGGAAGCTGCTGTTGAAACTATGAAAGCTACGGAAGCTGTTGCTGACACTACTAACACTACCGAAGCTGTTGCTGAAGCTACGAAAACCATGAAAACTACGAAAACTACGAAAACTACGAAAACTACGAAAACTACGAAAACTACGGAAGCTATGGATGCTATGGAGAATTGCGCTGAAATTTCTAAAAGTGGTAACAAAAAGAAAAAATAGATACGTATTTTATTGGAGTATAATTTGAGGTCTCAGCATTATTTAACACAGCCGATCATATTTTGGTAAGCTGTCTGTATGCAAAAAATCTTCACAGTATGGTCCAAACCCTTCTCCTGAGCCACTAATTTAAGTCATCCAGTTCTTCGTATCTGGGGTGATATGGAAGCACGGCTGGAATGGTAAGAGGTTGAGAAACAGCTGTCCTATTACGCCTTTATCAACTATTATCTGCTAACTTTGTTTCTGGTATTATTGCTTGATATAGTGTGCTTATTTGAAGTGTAGTTGGCTAAGTGCTTATGTAGCCTGTTCTTTCGCAAGTTTTATTGCTTTGGAGCTCTCGGCGAAAACGTTTGCTAAGCTTCCAGTCTTTGAACGATTTCTAACACGGCTAATAGGGCACCACTTATGAGAGGAAATAGCATAAATATAATTGATGCTGCAGAGATGGAGATGACATATCAGGTTCTGACATGACACAGTTGGAAAGCTGACAAAAGATCAAAGGGGTTGGTGCGTTGATAATGATGTTGCGGTAACAAAATACTTTCTATGGTTTTTCTGTTCATACTGGTGTCGATGAGGGTAGTTGTACTCATGACCAATGCGTGATGCTTGGCAATGTTCACTATTCTCAGGAGCGTGATGCTTTGCTGCTGGTTGATGAAGTAGAGCTGTATGAGTATGCTGCTTACAGCTCTGATCAGACTAGAGAGGAATTTGCGAAGCTAGGTAGTGAAGGTTAAGTTCAGAATAAGACTACAGAGGAAAGTCTGAATTAGAAGAAGAGAGAGCTCGTAACCAAGAAATGCCAGGCCACGGGATGGTGGTGAGTATCCTTTTTCTATTTATAAAAGACACTACTCGCTCGATAAAACTCAGTTCATGAGGCTTTAAAGATGAGCCTATTTATGAGTTCGCTGTTATTGTAGAGGGAATTTGCAAAGGCGCTACATTTTTGGTTCTCTATGTGTACCAAAATCATTCTATGTGTGAATATACCCATCGCCTTTGAAGTTGTTATTTTGTTGTCAGCGTTCGCTGACCATAGTCTTATGGTGCTGGTTTAGCGCCGCGTAGTAACTCCGAATACTTTGAGTATATGTGTGTAAGAAATAAGTTTGAAGCACTGGAGGAAGTGCATAAAATCGATAATTTGGTGTTAAATTACTTGCAGTTTCGTAATAGTTAAGAAAATTTGGGTAGTGTAATGACGGTGGTTAAGGTCGCTGATTATGCCGAGGTATCATTTTAAAAAGTATTTATGACTGTGCCGAGAGTAGAACTGCGATATTAATATAGCCGAATTCATATACTAAGTGCGACACCCTATTTAATAAAAACGATGAACTGCGATACCCTTAGTTTTTTGCTCCAATCACGAAGTAAAAACCTATAAGTATCAACAGCTCACCGAGGGTGATAGATATATGATAGTCGCGCTAAAATGGCAGGAATTAAGTTTTACGGACATTGCCACAGCTATCGGAAAACACCGAAGTACCATATATCGAGAATTTCAACGCAATACTTGTTGGTATAAGGATGGCTCATATCGACCCATCAGGGCACAGAAAAGGACAAGAGCTCGACGTCGACGTTCAAGGACAAACCAACATTTTACAGGAAAGGATTACGTGATCATTAGGTAACTCTTACATAAACAATGGAGTCCTGAACAGATTACGGGTTACTTAAAACGGATAGGTGTACGTTGCTTTAGCCATGAAACTATTTATCGATATATTTGGCGTGATAAAAAGAAATGCGGCTTGCTATGGAAGCGCTTGCGTTGTGCTCAAAAGCGAAGACGTAAACGCTACAAGACTTATGATAGTCGAGGCAGGATTGCCAATAAGCGCAATATAGCAGACCGACCAGCTGAAGTAGAAACGCGTGAAACACTAGGTCATTGGGAAATAGATACCGTGATGGGTAAAGGGTCTAAATACTTCGTAGTCTCACTGGTTGAACGAAAAACTGGCTACACATTGATAGGCCAGTTAAACGGTAGAACTACCAAGTCAACCAGCAGGGGAACGATAAAATTAATGAGTAAAATGCCTGAGCAATTTAAAACCATTACATCAGATAACGGCACCGAGTTTCACTAATATAAGAAAGTTGAAGAAGTGACTAATTGCCATTATCACTTTGCCAACCCACATCACTCATGGGAACGTGGTACGAATGAAAATACCAGTGGTTTGATCAGACAATACTTAGTTAAGAGCACATCAATGGCAGACTAACTCAGCAACGATGTAATATCATCTCGGCTAAATTAAATACAAGACCAAGGAAGCGCTTAGCTTATAAAACACCGAAGGAATTCTTTTATGAATAACTACTTTTGTCGCACTTCAAACTTGATACTAAGTATCTATCACCCTCGGTGATCTGTTGATACTTCATGGTTTTTACTTCGTGATTGGAGCAAAAAACTAAGGGTATCGGAGTTCATCGTTTTTATTAAATTGGGTGTCGCACTTAGTATATGAATTCGGCGCTTTAAGAGCATGCCAAATAATTTTAATTGTGCGGATTCAAATGCCAAGTGCATCACAGCTTAAGCGCTAACGCAGCCCTGTGTTCACCCATTATCAGGGCGGGTATTTTGAAATTAAAATCTTTTCTTGGCCGAGAATTAAGCCGCATCAATACTCGCTTCACCTCTGTCTGACCGACCTTCTTAAAGTCTGTATTCTTTGGAAAATATTGTCGTAGCAAGCCATTGGTGTTCTCATTTATACCCAAAGGATTTCAAGTTGCTACTAGGCGGCAAGTAAGCGAAGCCCCCATGAGTCTACGAGTAGTAGGTGATCTGGGTGAACGAGCGAAGCCAACAACGTAGCAGATTGAAAGGCGACGGATATAACCCTCGCTCCCAAGAGCTGTAGGGATGCGCAAAATAAACCTCCGCCGATAATGCTTGGCTGATTTTCTCATGGTACGAAAACTCTTTACCATTGTCAGCCGTAATGGTGTGAACAATACCCTTAAATGGGTTGAGCAAGCTGATCGTGCCTTAGTCACATCTGCTGCGCTTTTGCTGTTCACCTGGGCTGAGACCGTGTACTTCGTGACCAGCTCGACGATAGTTACCAAAGCCACGCTATACCCTTTGCCAATGATGGTATCAATCTCCCTGCCTCCAATACCCGATTTATCGTCAACGCTCTCTGGGCTATCATCTGTGCTGACGCGGTTCTTTATCTGGCCGCGCGTTGACTTGCCGTTTCGTCGCTTGTCATACTTCTTGCCCTGGCGACGAAGATGCATGTAAAGATCGCTGTCAGCCTGCTTATTCGCCCAAATATGTCGGTAGATGCTTTCATAGCTAATCAGTCCAACCTGAAATCTGCTCTGGGCTCCACTCTACACGCAGCTTTGATTCAATCACCTCGATCATTTTTGGCGTCATTCTACTCGTCCGAGCCGACTCTGTATGCCTCCTATCTGTTCGGCCTTGTGCTTGCCTATGCCTATATTCACGTTCGCCAGTATCCCTTGCCAATTCACGGCTCACCGTGGGCTGGCTGGTACCAATGATCTCCTCTATCTCCCTTTGGCTGCAACCGCTTTTATTTAGTGCGGAAATCTGGCATCGTTGTTCGTAAGCCAGTTGTTGGTAAGTTATCGTCATCACTTCATTTTTTGCCGGAGAAAAGGGTAGGAGCTTACCTTCAGCTGGCCCTTTCTTCTACCTAGTCAAGTGATGAGCTTCAGATTTGAATCCGCCTTGTGAGAAATTACATTGGAAATATTATACAAAAGTGCACACCTAGATATGATCTCAAGAGGTTAGGCGAACATGGCAAGCTTGAATACCAATAAACCTTCATTAACGGGGCTTATAGAAAGAGTGAAATGCTTACCTGCAGATAAGCTGCCGCCTATGCATCTCTGGGATCCTCCTTTTTGTGGTGATATCGATATGAGGATATTGAGGGATGGGCGCTGGCTTTACATGGGGACTCCAATTATCAGGCCTGCTATGGTCAGACTATTTTCAACTGTTTTGAGAAAAGAGAATGATGATTGCTATTATCTCGTGACTCCCGTGGAAAAAGTAAGGATTCAGGTTGATGATGCACCTTTTTTGATAGTATCTTGGCAGCAGGAGAGGGGATGCTTATTATTTAGTACAAATGTGGGTGATCAAGTTCCTCTTAATCAGGAGCATGAGTTGACGGTAACTGAAAATACTCGAGAGTCTTTTCCCTATGTTCGTGTTAGGGGTAGGTTGAATGCATTGGTTCATCGTAATGTTTTTTATCAGCTGGTAGAAATAGCCGAAGAGAGGGAGGTGGGTGGAGAATCTTTTCTCGGAGTGTCTAGTGCCGGGTATTTTTACACTTTGGGGCGGACGTGTTAACGTTGTCATCGTAAAGCCTTATTACGACGATTATTCCCAAATGGAATGAGGGCTGGCTGAGTGTAGGAAAGTAAAATTTATGAAGCTCAATTTTTAATCAACATACAGGCTAGAAAATTCTTAAAATATTATAATTAAATGTGGTTTTTACCTAGCAAATGTGTATCACTTATGCTGGATATTTAAGATTTAATCTGGTGCCAGAGCGCAATTTATAATGTATGGCTTGTGTGTTTTAGCATTATTTAATAGGATGTACCATATTAGAATACATGTTTTGTCAGAAAGCATAAAAGTATATAAAAAACAAGTTTTGTTAGCTATATGGATGTAAGATTGTAACGTAATTAGTTATTGATAAGCAGTCTTGTACTGTGAAAGAAATATTTCAAATAAGTGTTGTTGTTTTTGTATACTCCTCAGTCTTTACTGTTTTATTTGGCGATAATGAGTGTGATAGTAGTAAGTATTCAAATGAAAGTGCTGAAAATCATATAGATGTTAGTACACTTAGTATCAAGTTTGAAGTGCGACAAAAGTAGTTATTCATAAAAGCACTCCTCCGGTGTTTTATAAGCTGACCGATTCCTTGGTCTTGTATTTAATTTGGCCTCGATTATATTACATAGTTGCTGAGTTAGTCCTGCCATTGATGTTCCCTTAACTAAGTATTGTCTGATCAAACCATTGATGTTTTCATTCGTACCAAGTTCTCATGAGTGGTGTGGGTTGGCAAAGTAATAAGGGTAATTAGTCACTTCTTCAACTTTCTTATATTGGTAACACTCGGTGCCGTTATCTGATGTAATGGTTTTACATTACTAAGGCATTTTACTCATTAATTTTATCGTTCGCCTGTTGGTTGACTTGGTCGTTCTATCGTTTAACTGGGCTATCAATGTGTAACCAGTTTTTCGCTCAACCAGTGTGACTACGCAGTGTTTATACCCAAAGCATTTCAAATTGCTACTAGGCAGCAAGTAAGCGAAGTCCCGTGAGCCTACTAATAGTAGGTGATCGGGGTGAGCGAACGCAGCCAACAACGTAGCAACTTGAAAGGCGACGGGTATAGACCCTTTACCCATCACGGTATCTATTTCCCAATGATCTAGTGTTTCACGCGCTTCTACTTCAGCTGGTCGGTCTGCTATATTGCGCTTATTGGCAATCCTGCCTCGACTATCATAAGCCTTGTAGCGTTTACGTCTTTGCTTTTGAGCACAACGCAAGTGCTTCCATAGCAAGCCGCCTTTCTTTTTATTACGCCAAATATATCTATAAATAGTTTCATGGCTAAAGCAACGTACACCTATCCGTTTTAAGTAACCCGTAATCTGTTCAGGACTCCATTGTTTATGTAAGAGTTGCCTAATGATCACGTAATTCTTTTCTGTAAAATGTTGGTTTCTCCTTGAACGTCGACGTCGAGCTATTGTCCTTTGTTGTGCTCTGATGGGTCGATATGAGGGATCCTTATGCTAACAAGTATTGCGTTGAAATTCTCGATATATGGTACTTCGGTGTTTTCCGATAGCTGTGGCAATGTCCGTAAAACTTAATCCTTGCCATTTTAGCGCGACTATCATATATCTATCACCTTCGGTGAGCTGTTGATACTTCATAGGTTTTTACTTCGTGATTGGAGCAAAAAACTAAGGGTATCGTAGTTCATCGTTTTTATTAAATAGGGTGTCGCACTTAGTATATGAATTCGGCAGCCGTAACATGGGCGGGTGGTGAGCGTCCTTTTACCACCTATAAAAGACACTACGGACTTGCCAGAACTCGGTTCATGGGCCTTGCCAAAAATGCGACAATTTATGGGCTGGCCACTATTGCTGCGAATATTCGTAAAGGTGCTAAGTTTTTGGTGCTCTATGGTGTGTCAAAACCAGGTTATACAGGATAGGTACGTTAAAAATCAGTCCGAAGCACTAAAATCAGTGTATAAAACAAATAATTTGATATTCAGCGCCTTAGAAAGCTTCGTAATGGCTGACAAAGTTTGGAAAGTTCAATTACCGTGACCAAAGTCGTTGGTTATGCTGAGGTCTCTAAGTACCAATTTTTGGTAAGGCTTGTAGAGGGAATGATTTATTTTTTGTCGAAATTCTTTTGTAGTTGCAAAGTATTAATTATTTTGTACATATTCATTAATGACTTTCCATAACCTTTCAGTGGAATCTAGATTTGAGCTATAAGACGGAAGGTAATGTAGTTTATGCCCAACTTTGCGCCATCGACAAGTCCTTTGAGCGATGGTAGCAATCACTATCAGTGGTGTGTAAGTAGGCTACAAGCGCGCTAGGCCCCCGAGATCTTGCGATTTTAGTTCGCGAGAATAGTCAAAACATTACCACTTTCAAGAGTAATTAGGTATACATAGCCGTTGAATGCCTTTAGGATGTAAGTGTATTTTAAAGACGCTAGTAGACTGCGGGCGATCAAGCGCCGAAAACCTACGAAGTAATATAGCCGTCACCTTAGATGGTATTAGGTTTTTGACTGTTATTATCAGTACTTGCAACTACTCACTGCTCCTAGAGTCATAGGGGGGGTTACCTGCTCATATCTTCAAGGGGCTGGTATAGGCGAGAGATAAAAATAGTTAACATCTTATACCTTTTATGAAATAGAGTAACTACAGGAATCAGTGTATATGACTCGTAATGTTTTTTTATTATCAATTGTCCAGCATATTTTATGGGTCTGCCTTGGTCTTATGTTTTCTGCTATTGTTTTTGCCAGCAAAAATATAAAAGTACCTTTAGTCCAGATTATATATGTTTATGATGCTCCCCAAAAAGATAGTTCTTACTGTACCCATATCACTATTCCTATAGGCTCTCTAGCAGAATCACTTCTTTTGTTTTATAGCACAGTACCAATTAATAAATTATGTGAGACGATAAAGGATCAAAGTTTAGGTGAAGGTTCAAGAGTATTGCATCCTGAGAAAACTAAAATGCTTAAATATCTAAGCTATCAACTACCTTTGCCTAGATCCACCTTCGAACGCATGTGCCTGGCTGGCACTGGGGCTGAGTCAATAGTCATCACTTATCCGCGCTTTGAGCTTTTAATGAGTTTTATCAAGAACATAATGAGTTACGACGAAACCATTACTACTGCCAGCGCCATTTATTCGATACTTAGCTATAGCTATTCGTATCCTAATCATAAACTTGCTCGGAAGTTCAGCAGATTATTATTGTTTCCTATGTCACAACAACAATGCACAGATAATAGCCTAGCTAAGCTTTTAGAGGAATCTTTTGGTGCTAAAAGTGTTTGTCCAAATAATAAAAAAGCACCTACAATTACGGTCAAAACCAAACAAAAATCAGATAACCTTAGCTACTCGCGAAATTCAAATATGCATGGTTCCGTTACTGGGGCTTTTGCTTTAGTTTTATCACAAATCAACTCGGCTATCGGAAGGAAACTACCAGCACGGCCAATACCATGCAACGCTACGGACAGTCTAAATCAGTGCCGCTGTGATCATAATGATTTTCTATGTTCTTCTGCTCCAAAGTGTATAGATATTCACCGCCAGTGTGATGGTGTAAATGATTGCCCGAATGGTGAGGATGAATCAGAGGCTTGCAATATAAAGGTTGGAAGTGGGAATGAAGACGATCTAATACGTTGTACAACCGATAAAAGGCTTCTAGATAAAAGCGTGAAATGCAATGGTATTCCAGACTGTCGCGACAATAGTGATGAACTGGACTGTCCTTGCCAAGGACTACCTTCCTGCGATAACGGTAAATGTCTTCGGGGCTTCAGTAGTGTGTGTAACGCCTACAAGGATTGTGCTGATGGCAGTGATGAAAATAACTGTGCTACTCATATACTTCCTAATAACTTAGGCGTCTATTGCCCTCCTAACGTTAAAGCAGGTCAGTGCGTTGAATGGTTAAAAGAAAAATGGTGTAGAACAGGGGATTATAATTTTAGAAGCATGGACCTGTTGAGAGAATTCAGCTTTGAGAACCTTTATAACAATAACAGCTTAGCTTTCACTTTAGTGGGAAGATATAAGTCATATTCTGAGTTATTGGGAATTGAGAAATCATGCGGAAAGTATAATGATGCTAGTATGGATGAAAATGTTTATGTATGTAACGCATCATTGTCTAGTACCTTAGGTTTGCTTGAGAGTAAACATATTTGTCTCACTGAATCAGATCTATGTGATGGAGTAGTAGATTGCCCTGGAGGCATTGATGAATCGCCAAGGTTTTGTAGCTTAAAATGTGAATATTCAGAATATGCTTGCGGCGATGGACATTGTATTCCTTCTGAAAAGGTTATGGATGGTATATTCGACTGCGCCAATCATATGGATGAACATCCTATTAGATTTATAGACGCCGATAATAGATTCAAAAGCCACTGCAGAGGAGACGTTTCGTGTGAACAAGATATTATAGATGAAAAATACTGCAAAGAATTAACAGACTATACCGATTCTGCCAATCCGTGGGTAGATACTACCAGTTCATGTACTGCTTGTTTTTTTCAAGCAGGGCTTCCTGCCGTCATCACAGCGGTTATAGCGGGCAGCGTTCTCTTTTGTGTATCTTATGCGATTTCTAGAAATCATAAAAAATATTTTCCCAATATAGTGTTAAAGGTTTTGGGGCACCCTATAGCTATAGCTAGTGATAAAACAATCAATCTGTCCACGATTGGCGCGAAGAAGTTAGAGGCTGAGTAGGAGGCAAAAATTTCAGTGATGGTTATCTTTGTGGATATCTTATGTGATTTGTTGGAATTACTTAAGTTACTCACCAGACTGAAAATACAGCGTAACAGATAGCTTGAACACGATTTAATTAAACCGTGTTCAGACTGTTTGCAGCTCTTTTTTGGTGAAGCAGCAACTACACCAAAGAGTTAAAATAAAGTGCGGTGTCCTTGGTTCTATATTCAAGATAGTTCAATATGCAGGTTGTATCATCACAAAATTGTTATTAATCCTGCTGATCAATATCGCCTTTATGCTGTAGCGCTTTCGGATGTCACGTATTTTCTTATGGCGTAACTCCACGTCAGGTTTTTGCTGTGAGGTCAGAGTGCTTTTTGGCATGAATAGATAACGCAAAAAAACAGCTTTAGAGTAAAAAATATTCAATGCTTTTGGGTATACATAGACGTTGAATGTCTTTATGATGAAGTGTCTTTTAAAGAGTAGTAGACTGCAGGCAATCAATCGACAAAACCTACGAAGTAATACAGGCATTACCTTAGAGGATATTAGGTTTTGAGCTGTTATAGCTTGTTCCCAACACCTACTAGGGGGTGTTGTCGTCTACTAATATCTTCAAGGGCCGCTGGTATAGGTGGTAGAGATAAAGATAGTTAACATCTTATACCTTTTGTGAAGTAGAGTAACTGCAGAAATCAGTGTATATGAGTCGTAATATTTTCTTGTTATCAATTGCCCAGTATATTGTATGGATTGCCTTTGCCTTATGTTTTCCTCTATTATTTTGCCAGAAAAAATATAAAAATACCTTTAATGCAGATTATATATGTTGATGACGCTCCCATAAAGATAGTTCTTACTGTACCCATGTTACTATTTCTGTCGGCTCTCTAGCGAAATAACTTCTTTTGTTTTATGGCACAGTACCAATTAATAAATTATTTGAGACGATAAACAATCAGCGTACTAAGTGCGACACCCAATTTAATAAAAACGATGAACTGCGATACCCTTAGTTTTTTGCTCCAATCACGAAGTAAAAACTTATGAAGTATCAACAGCTCACCGAGGGTGATAGATACTAAGCAGTATTGCTAGCGTAGAAAGTTTACATGTTGGGATAATTGGGCCCACCTGATCCTTCTGGAGCAACCCAAGTAATATTCTGAGAGGGGTCTTTGATATCACAGGTTTTGCAGTGTATGCAGTTTTGACTGTTTATTTGAAGTCGCTTTTCACATGTTAGCTCATCACTAATTATTTCATATACACCGGCAGGGCAGTAGCGTTGTGCCGGTTCGTCAAATACGGGTAGATTTTTTTGTATAGGAATACTGGGGTCAGCCAATTTTAGGTGACAGGGCTGATCCTCTTCATGGTTGGTGTTGGAAAGAAAAACTGAGGAAAGCAAGTCAAAGCTAATAACTCCATCAGGTTTTTGATAATGGATAAGCTGGCGTTGGCTAGATTTCTTAAGTAGCGCATGGTCTGGTATTCGATTGTGCAAAGTGATGGGTAATTTGCCTTTGAAAATATTTAAATCAAGATAAGCGAATATAGCACCAATGATATTTCCAAACTTATGCATAGCAGGCCCGAAATTGCGCTGTTGGTATAATTCTTGATGTAGCCAAGATGACTTAAAGGATTTATTAAAGCCGGATAAAATTTTTCCATCTTTTGAGCCGTTGTTGAATGATTTAAAGACCTCTTCAGCAGCAATTAATCCCGATTTCATAGCAGTATGCGATCCTTTGATTTTAGCACTATTGAGCGTGCCAGCGCTGCAGCCAATCAATAGCCCACCAGGAAATGACATCTCTGGTAATGACTGGAGTCCTCCTTTGGCTAATGCCCTTGCACCATAGGAAACGCGGCTTCCTCCCTCCAGATATTGTTTAATTACTGGATTTTGTTTATAACGCTGAAACTCTTCAAAAGGATTTAAGTGAGGATTGCTATATGAAAGGTCAGTAATCAATCCCGTTGCCACTTGGTTATTTTCTAGATGATAAAGAAAGCCTCCACCGGTACTGCCTTTGCCTGCCATTGGCCAGCTTAGGGGCCAGCCAGCGGTATGTACCACCAACCCTGCTTTGTGCTTATTAGGGTCAATATCCCAAAGCTCCTTGATTCCCAAAGCATAATGTTGTGGGTCTTTCCCTTGGTCCAGTTGGAAGAGGCTGATTAACTGTTTACCCAAATGACCCTGACAACCTTCTGCAAATAAGGTGTATTTTGAATGAAGTGCCATGCCGGGAGCAAAATTGGCTTTTTGTGTATTGTTGGCGGATAAGCCAGCATCACCAGTAATTATACCCTTGACACTACCATCTTTATTATAGAGTACCTCTTGAGCAGCAAAGCCAGGGAAAATCTCTACACCAAGCATTTCAGCTTGCTCTCCCAGCCATCGGCAAAGATTACCAAGACTAACTATGTAGTTACCCTTGTTATGCATGGTCTTAGGAACAAGAAAATTAGGGATTTTAGTTGCTTTCTTTTGTGAACGTAAAATGTAGACATCATCTTGCGTTACCGGAGTATTAACGGGGGATCCACGTGTTTGCCAGTCAGGAAAAAGTTCATTAAGAGCTGTGGGCTCAAAGATGGCTCCGGACAAAATGTGCGCCCCCACTTCCGAGCCTTTTTCGACAAGACAAACTGTTAGGTTTTGTTCATGCTCTTTTGCTAATTGCATTAGGCGACAGGCAGCGGATAGTCCTGCAGGGCCAGCACCGACAATAACTACATCAAAATCCATGGATTCGCGTTCCATGATCAGTCTCCTTTTTACCTGATGTTTATCTATTGCCGCCAGAGATGGTGGCTATTCTCACGTGCTCTAATCACTTAGTTTATTGAGCTTATGGAGCCTTAACATTATCCCCTTGCTTATATCATTACAGTATTTTCGTTCATATTATTTAGCAAATTTTAAAATTCATGGGCAGTATACCTTGTCGTTGTTAAACAATCAATGTCATCTTCAATGCCTTCGTCAAAAGTAGGGGGTATTTCAAAAAAACAAAGTACACTGCTATTGTCTGAAGCAACTTTTCTATACCAGTTGCTATAAAAGGTGGCGATAGGCTACAAACGAGCAAAGCCCTATGACCCTACAAGCAGTAGATTACTCCACACCTCAAAAGGTAATTGATATAAATCTTAGGCAAACCAACCAAGCGACAACGTATGAATAAGTTTGAAGTATTTCCACATCAGTTTTCATTAATGGCATGAGGTTATTGACTGGTCTCGCTTACTTCAATCACTTATTTATCGTAGGATTATGGGGTTTATGCATTTTCAATGATAAAGATCATATTCTAAAAGTTGTCGTTAAAGCTGAACGACTAAGTACTCTGGCTTGTAGTATGATTATCGTGTATTTACTAACAAATATCTGTTTGATCCAATATTGTTAGACTGTTAAGCTGCTGTGGTGCAGGATGGGTAAATCCAGCATGCTGATTATAGATCAAACTAACTCACACTCAAGCTTTAACAAGGAAAGAATGCGAATCTATGAAAATACTAGTAGCCGTAAAAAGAGTCATCGACTACAACATTAAGGTTCGTGTCAAATCTGACAACTCTGATGTAGATCTGAGTAATGTCAAAATGGCGATAAACCCCTTTTGTGAAATTGCAGTTGAAGAAGCTGTTAGGCTGAAAGAAAAAGGAGTCGGAGAAGAGGTCGTCGTGGTGTCTATTGGGCCAAAAGCGTGTCAGGAGCAAATTCGTACAGCTCTTGCTTTGGGTGCTGATCGGGGAATCCATATTGAAACCGATGAGGAGTTGAGGTCATTAACTGTGGCTAAGTTATTAAAAGCCATTGTCGATGAGGAAAAACCTGATTTAGTCATTTTAGGCAAGCAAGCAATAGATTCTGATAACAATCAGACTGGGCAAATGTTAGCTGCTCTTTCTGGCATGCCGCAAGGGACTTTCGCATCGGAAATATCGATAAAAAATGACTGCATTCAGGTGGTTAGAGAAATAGACGGTGGTCTACAAACATTGGCGCTGACCTTGCCGGCAGTAATAACCACAGACCTGCGCCTCAACGAGCCACGTTTTGCTTCATTGCCGAATATTATGCAGGCTAAGCGCAAACCACTGGAGGTGAGATTGCCAGAGATGTTAGGTGTTGATATTAAAACAACGCTGAAGACTCTGAGAGTTGATACGCCTTCCAGGCGTAAGTTAGGAATAAAGGTACAAAACGTGGATGACCTGATTAAAAAACTGAAAGATGAGGAAAAGGTGATCTAATGAAAATACTTGTTGTTGCTGACCATGATAATAAAAATTTAAACAGTGCCACTTTGAACACCGTTGCTGCAGCCAGAGGTATTGATACTGATCCAGAAATTCATCTGTTGGTAATCGGTGCAAATTGTAATGTTGTTTCTGAAGAGGCCGCAGAGGTTGAGTTTATTTCTAGGGTTCTCGTTGTGGATCATCTAGCTTATGAGCATCACCTTGCGGAAAATACTAGTCAGTTAGTGGCTGAAATTGGTAAGGGCTATAGCCATGTATTGACAGCGGCAAGCACCACCGGTAAAAACTTTATGCCTCGCGTGGCGGCTCTTCTGGATGTTGATCAAATATCCGAGATCATACGAATTGATAATGAAAATACTTTTGCCAGAATGGTTTACGCAGGTAATGCTATAGCTACCGTAGAGTCCAGCGCCACTATCAAAGTTATTACAGTGAGAACAACGGCGTTCGACCCAGTATCAGCCAAAGGGGGTGGGGCTGAGATTAAAAAGCTTGACTCTAACTATGCTTGCGAACGCTCTAGTTTTGTCGGAGAAGAATTGGCTCAGTCCGATAGACCCGAGTTAATAGAGGCGAGCGTAGTTATATCTGGTGGTAGAGGTATGGGTAGCAGTGATAACTTTGAGCTATTGTACAAAGTTGCTAATAAGTTAGGGGCAGCTGTGGGAGCATCAAGAGCGGCAGTGGATGCAGGCTATGCTCCCAATGATATGCAAGTGGGGCAGACAGGTAAAATTGTTGCTCCTAGCCTTTATATCGCTGTAGGTATTTCTGGTGCTATTCAGCACATGGCGGGGATGAAAGATAGCAAGATTATTGTGGCTATAAACAAGGACGACGATGCCCCTATTTTTCAGATTGCTGATTACGGATTGGTTGCAGACTTGTTTGAAGTATTGCCGGAGCTGGAAGATAAGCTCTGATAAAAAATATACTCAAAGTACTTGGCCTAAAAGAAGGGGCGGTGGCAAGGAGGGAGCTACCCTTGAGCAGAGAGCTGAAGCAGCTGGGGGTGAACCATGCCCCAGTACTTTAAATAAAAAAGGTATGGTCAGCGAGTGTTATGACTAGTAATGATCAGGTAAAGCGCATTGATTATCGGTTGTTTTTAAAGAAGACGCCAGAATGCCCTGGTGTTTATGATATGCGAGATACTGATGGAAAAACATTGTATATAGGTAAGGCAAAAAATCTAAAAAAAAGGATTTCAAGTTATTTTCATTCTAGCGGGCTGGCCTCTAAAACAATAGCGTTGATTAATAAAGTTTCTGATATTGACATTATTATCACCAATACCGAAGCGGAGGCGCTGATACTTGAACAGAACCTTATTAAAGAAAAGAAGCCAAAATATAATATTCTATTAAAAGATGATAAATCTTATCCTTACATTATTATATCATCGGATAAAAAATGGCCAAGACTTGCATTTCATCGAGGTAAGAGGAATCTTGGCTCTTGCTTTGGCCCTTATCCAAATGCCACATCTGTTAGAGAAAGCCTAAGTATTTTGCAAAAGGTATTTAAAGTACGTCAGTGTGATGATAGTTATTTCAGAAATCGCTCCCGTCCTTGTCTCCAGTATCAAATTAAACGTTGTAAGGCGCCATGTGTTGGCTTGGTGTCTGAAGAAGAATACGGGAAAGATGTTCTCGACACGGCTCAGTTTTTATCTGGTAAAAGCGAAACTTTGCTGAAGTCTCTGGCAAAGAGGATGGATTCATCTTCGTCTTTATTCAAGTATGAGCAAGCAGCAGAGATAAGAGATCAGATTGTTTACCTGAGAAAGATTCAGGAGCAGCAGACGGTAGCAAAAGCAGGTGGTAATGTAGATGTAATCGGTTATATTGAGCAGTCAGGGTTTGTTTGTTTTAATGTTCTTTTTATTCGACATGGGCTAATTATCGGTAGTAAGAATTATTTTCCTGATTTCAAGCTGGAAAGTAGCAAAGACGACTATTTTGACTGGTTTTTGGTTCAGTTTTACATACATTTGTCTGCCAGTCGTGACTTCCCTGAAGAAATTATTATATCTACAGAAGAAAAAGATATAGAGGTAATACAGCGGGAAATTGTCCGCCTTGCAGGTAAAAAGGTTCAAGTAAAAGTAAGTGTTCGTGGAGACCGGCTAAAATGGTTAAAACTGGCGAACAATAATGCTCAGCAAAATCTTAAAGCTCGCCTGTATGAAAAGTCTAGTATCGATGTCAGGGTAGGGCAGTTGCAACGGCTTCTGGACTTGCCTAGAAAACTTGAAATAATTGAATGTTTTGATATTAGCCATACCTCTGGTGAGTCAACCGTAGGATCGTGCGTGGTATTTGGAAGGGGAGGGCACCTCAAAAATGAGTATCGAACATATAACATTAAAAATGTTACCCCCGGTGATGACTATGCCGCTACAGGCCAGGTGTTACGAAGGAGATACCAAAAAATAAAAAAGGAGGGTAAAATACCGGATCTTGTTCTCATTGACGGTGGAAGAGGGCAGCTTGCTGTTGCCGAAACCATAATGGAGGAGCTTGGGTTATCTGATATGCCTTTATTAGGCGTTGCTAAAGGTGTGACGAGGAAGCTGGGAATGGAAACACTACTCTATCATGGCAAGGAACTATTAACTGAAGGCTGCGAGGCTGCACTATTGCTTATACAGCAAATTCGTGATGAAGCCCACAGATTTGCCATTGCGGGTCATCGTACTCAACGACAAAAGACCAGAAATAGGTCGATCCTTGAAGATATTCCTGGGGTGGGGAGTAAACGGCGTACAGCATTGCTGAAATACTTTGGCGGCCGGCAAGGTGTTTTACTTGCCAGCACGGAATCTTTGTCGAAAGTCCCCAGCATTAGTCAAGAAATGGCTCAAACAATATATGAGTACTTGCATAATTAGCAGATACTTATACCCGTCGCCTTTGAAATTGCTACTTTGTTGTCAGCGCTTGCTCGTTTCGTGGCAACTCTAAACCCTTTGGATATAGACTTGATGCGCTTCATATTTGAATTAGCGTCTGTAGAGCTCAGTAGTATATGTGAATATTTACATAAGATGGTTTTGTTTGCGCATGAGAATCAATAAGGTTGCAATTTTGGCACGTGAGGTATAGCGTATATGCTGTCGCATGTGTAAAAGTGCACCTGAAAATGAGACAATTCGTCTGTCTGAGTTGTTGCGAGATCTGTAGTATAGGGCGGTTGAATACTCAAAAATGAACATCCCAAATATTCTTACATCGATACGTATTATTCTAGTACCATTTTTGGTTATATTTTTTTATTTGCCGCTTGAACATCGCCACTTGATATGTTCTGGGCTTTTTGCTTTTGCTGCAGCAACGGACTGGTTTGATGGATATCTAGCAAGAAAATTAGGTCAGACTACGCCTTTTGGCGAATTCTTTGATCCCGTTGCGGATAAAGTTATGGTTGCCACAGCCCTCTGTTTATTAGCAGAAGGCTTTAGTGTTTTCTGGATAACAGTACCGGCTATGATTATTATTGGTCGTGAGATAGTTATTTCTTCTCTGCGTGAATGGATGGCTGAATTAGGTAAGAGAGCCAGTGTGAGTGTTAGTATGATGGGTAAAGCTAAAACTACGGCGCAAATGACGGCTATTACCTTTTTGCTTTTATCTCCTGTCCCGGTTAATAATTGGACAGGCTATATTGGCATCGGGCTGTTATACTTGTCATCAGCTCTTACGCTCTGGTCTATGTGTGTTTATTTGGCAGCAGCTTGGTCTGGTTTAGCACCATTCAAGCTTGAAAAATGAATGTTTAAGATTTTGCAGAAACTGCTATTTGGCTCTATACCCGTTATCATTAAAAGTCAGTGGTTGTTGGTTGTTTTGACTCATAATTAATCACCTGCTACTCGTAAGATGATAAGGTTTCTATTGTCACACCGTCAATGGTAATTGGTATAAGCTTGCTTAGGCTAAAATTTTAACAAAAGCACTAGAAAAATAGCTGCTATGTCTTTAAAATAAAGGCGTTGACTGTTTTTTGTATAAAACACTTTAGTTGTTCTGAGCCTTGTAGAATCAAATTACTGATTCATGCGAAGGTTTAATATTCTTGTTTAGCTATTGACATGAGAGTAGAAGTTTCTACAATACACTCATCTTATGTGGGAATAGCTACCATTGGTAGAGTGTAGCCATTACCGTTGAAGGTGAGAGTAGTCAACAGTCTCACAACTTTAAGAGGTGGTGGATATATTGGAGTCGTGAATTTGAGTCTCGTTTTCATCTCCAATGGTGCTGATGACAGCAGTGAGTATAGATTGGTTGGTAGTGCAGTGGTACACTGGCTTGCAACTATTAAATGTCATACTTGCAGCGTTTTGTAGAAATTCTAAGTATTTAGGAAAAGAAGGGGATGGAGCAAAAAACAGGAAATGTTTTGATTGATAAAAGAATTTTGCATATGATGACCTTTCAGTTTTGCCCGGATGGTGGAATTGGTAGACACAAGGGACTTAAAATCCCTCGGCTTAACGGCCGTGCCGGTTCAATTCCGGCTCCGGGCACCACTCATACAGCTGTTTCCTTTCTGAGAGTAAAGTGTTGCCGCTAATTCTTAGTATTTTAAAGGCTTTAGAGCCTTAGTGTGTAAAAATATTACTGGGTAGCGGCGTAGGTAATCTCACAAGGAGGCTTCCAAACTTGGTTTGGGAGTTAATATATGGTAACTTGACGATATATAAATAAAGTCTAGGTTGCGAAGAGTCAGATGTGATTGATGGTTGAAGTTTTTGTGTCTTAAAGCTATACCTATTACTGCTTTTGGAAGTGTTTATAGGCTATAAATGCGTGAAGTTTGTGATTCTACTTTAGTAGGTGATTGGTGTAAGAGAGATCGTTTCACAATCTCATACTTTAAAGGATCACTGGTTTAGAAGAGTTGGTTTATGGCGGGTTGGTAGATCGGTGATACAGTGGACTGCAACTCCATATAGGCCGGTTCGATTCCGGTGCCCGCCTCCAATTATGGGTTATACTCCAAGAATTTGGAGTTGCTAGGCGGCGACAAGTGAACGGATCCTCAGAAGCTTGGGAGTACTAAGCGATTGTGCTGAGTGATTGCGCTGACAACAAAATAGTAATTTCAAAGGCGCTGGGTATATGCGTCTATGACCATTGACTGGGGTAGGCGACAAGCAAACTAACTCTCATTAGCTTGCGAGCAGTAAGTAATTGAGAGCCAGAAGTACCGCACAACTTCAAAAGAACGATGTCTAGCAAGCTTTGTTGAGGTATTTTAAAATAACGCCAGCAGTGTTGTAATAGTAACTAACGATAAAAAAATGCTTTAAGCTTGCTTGGGAACTCATTGTTATCTTTCAAAAACTCTAAGAGTATCTTTAGTGGCATAAGTTTGAGAGAGTTGCGTGCTTTTCTGAATCCATTTCCATAGATAGGATCTGGGCTTTTCGCTATGAGAATTCTTCGATATTTAGCATCTTGTGTTTTTTGATTTTTCAACCATATATACTCCATCAATACGCACATACCCTCTTCAACTTCTAGGGGTAGGTTTCTGTAATTATTGTAAAAAAACCAAGCGTGAGTTAACTCATGTATGGCGACTGTTCTGAAGTGCTCTTCAGGTAGATTGCTTTGAATCAATATGCTCTTAAATCTTCTCTCTATAGCCTGCTTTCCTGAATAGGTAGTTGTCCAGCTAGCAAGCCCAAGAATTGGACGCTCTTTATGAAAATCATGTCTGCTGAAATCGTGAAGTTCATCCCTGTCGCATAATTTAAGAGGAACCTGAGCGCTATTTAGCTTTAGGCCAACTGAGGCAAGAGCAGAGCGCATTTCGGCCATTAATAGCTCTGCTCGTTCCTGAGTTGTTACCCCATGCAGTCCGCATAATCCGCAAATTAATAACCCATCTGGATATTGCATGCCCCCACTCGTCAGATTTTCGCAGACTATTCGATTACAGCTAATGCAATGGGCAAAATCTTTATGTGAAGCGCAATAAGAATTACCCCAGAAATCAGTAAGATATCGATGAGTTAGGGGCTTTAAGCATACTGAGCATCTAGGGTGATGTTGATGTTTGTAACAACGGGAGTGCCACGCGCCTCCTTCATGTTTAATATAGCTTCCTGTTATGGGATGAGAGCAGCCTCGGCATTTCAGGCAATTCTTGTGGTAGGGGCGGTCGGCAAAAGTTAGAAATTGTTGGCTGGATATGCTTTTTTTGCAACTGGCACAGATAAAGCAATGAGAATGCCAGCTCCCGCCCATGGCGGTTATGTAATTCCCCGATATATTATATCCGCATTTTTTACAGTTAGGCATATTTTAAGCGGTCTTCCTTGATCGGTTGAGAGTATCAATGATTTTTTCTATTATAATCCATGTTGAGCTGTTAGGGAACGAAGTCGTTTAGTTTCAGCGTGATAGTACTGGCTAGTTGTATTGATTGAATCGTGACCTGCGAAAATAGCAAGATCCTCAATATCCATTTTTCTAGCAAGATGTGTTAGAGATGTATGCCTGAGGGAGTGGAATGGAATTTCTTTCAACCTCTTCGCTAGCAACGGATCCTGACTCTGGTAAGCGCAATGATTCATGAATGATTGCCACCAAAACCTCAATCCTCTCGAAGAAAGCGATGTAATTGAATTCTCGTGCTTTCTTAGTTGTGGTGCTAGCGGAAATGCGTCATCGCTGATTGCCCCGACGCCTTGTATGTTTCTAAAGTCATTTATTTTTTGAAAAAGACTACGATTGATAGGAAGGTGTCTTCTTTTTCTACCCTTACCCAAAATATTTAGCAGAAAGTCTCCCTTACCATCGGTTTGAATGTCTGAGCAGCTGTGAGAGGTTATTTCTGACTGTCTCAGCGCTAGGCCATAAGTAATCGCCATAATGTAGCGGGTTCTGGCTGCTTTTATTAATTGACTGGGATTGCAGGCTGGAAGGGTATCCAGGCACTTTTTAACATGCATCCATTCATTGTCATAAAAGTATCTTATAACCGTTGAGCCCTTTGCTATTTTTTCACCGGACCTGACCAACGATACAGTTGGGTTGCCTAGGGTGTATCTGTTTTTGTCAAGGAAGTTAAAAAAAGCAGAAAGTACGTCAATAACTTGGTCGGTACTTTTACCTTGTTTAATAGATGCGTTGAATAAAATTTTATTCGGTCTGCTCGGTACGGCCCCAGGCTTAAGCCAGCATTCGGGTAGATTTTGAATAAAGTCAAGGTAGTCCTGCAGATGTTTAAGTCGGACAGACTTATAGTCAATCCTTAGTACTTGATAAATAAATACGGTAAAGCGTATTGTCTCACGCTCATAGCGTCGCAGGGTCTCCATTGATCGTGTTCCGGCTTTCTTGAGAAATAATGTTAACGCATTATTATCATCTCTCGCACCAATTAGGTTGCTTGGCTCTTGAGGGTGATGTTTTGAAATAACCTTTGTCGAGTCCAGTTCGTGATGGAGAGTGATTAGATTTTCAGGTGTGAACATTTACGGCTCCTTCCCTTGTGTTGTTTGTAGTACTTTTTCTAAGGCTAGCGAATAGCCTTTACTTTTTTCTAGCTCCAGCTTTGCTTGCTGAAGAGATTTTTCTTTTGCACTCTCTCTATTTAGACAATCCTGCAGCTCCTTTGCTAGAGCTTCCTTGGCCTTTAGGTCATTAACGCATTGGGCATAGCTATGCCGTAAGGTCAAAAGTGTTTTGGTTTCATTGAGAATCTCGCCTTGCTCAGCCTCAAGTAACAGTTCAAGTTTGGATAATATGATTAAAGAAGGGTCCCGGCTTTTTAGAGCTGACCTAAGGTCGTCTAGCTCTATAGAGGCCTCCTTGTAGGCTTGTGTTTTGTGCTCCATCTGATTTTTAAAGCGGATTTTTTCTTTTTCGCAGATTAGCAAGTCCTGTTTTAATGATTCTAGCGTTTTGTTGATAGCCTGCTTTTGTAGTCTTTCTTCGTCAATAGCTTTCATCCAGTGATCAATCTGTACTTTATACTGTTGATCTAGTTTTACTTCTTGAGACTCTAGCATAACAGTATATTTGCAGCTTGCCTCTTCGCTCTCTTTTTTAAGGTTGATGTTCTCAGTTTTTTGTTTAGAGGCTTCTATTTGTGATTTCTGCAATTGCAGATTTGTTTGTAGAGCCTGCTGGTTACTGTCTTTTAATTCTTGTGTTAGCTGATCATTGGCCTTTTGGGCTTGTGATAGCAGGTTGTTGGTGTTGTCTTTCTCGATAGTCAGCTGTTCTATCCTTTTTTTTAACTGTTCGGCCTCTTGCTCTGCTGTAGATTGGCGCTCTTCAAGCTTTTTTGAGACATCATTCTTCCACTGAGTGATCAAGCTGCGTAGCGATCTTATTAAATCGTCAGGCAGCTCACTTTCTTGCTGTTGTTTGGGATCGTCGAAGAATCGCCACTCATTGTAATAGGGTAAAATGGTTTGTTTTCCCATTTGCGCTCTTTTCGCAACATTATCAGCGTTGACTTTCTCTCCGCTTTTTTTCATTTCATCAAGAATGCGGAAAACTAGCTCTTTCTTCTGTATAGACCGTTGCTGTTTCATTTAAAGGTATCCTTTAGAGTAATTAAATACTATTGATACTGGTTTTATAATACCAGTATCAATAGTATTTAGTTTTAACATCTTACTACCGGTAACTGTTCTTACCGGTAGTAAATATCATAAAACCTGCAATACGTCTTATTTTGTAGCTAAGACCTCTGGATAGATGATTATCTATATTTAGAATGAAATTTGCGCTATTTTCTGAATAACCACTCGTGCAAGCAAAGTTGTCGCACTCTCTGATTGTTCCAGCGTAAGCAGGTGGGCATGGTCAGATATTGGTCAATGCCAAGCTATTCAAAAGAGGTCAACGAACCCATAATTCAGAGAATGATGCCATCCAGTAATGTGCCAGTTGGTCAGTCGGTCAATTGGTGCGTGCGGCTGGTGTCTCGGGTGTGATGCAGTACAGTTGGCGCAAGGAAGCGTTATTTCAAGGGATATTAGTGCCTGGCGATGGTGAAAATCAAGATCAATGGAATTCTGCACACTAGTTGGTCTTGATTATGGAAATGGTTGCGTTGAATGAAACAGAATGGGATGAATACTGCCGTAATCAAATCCTTTTTTATGAACAAATACCGCAATGAAAAGACATTTACAAGCATAAATCATCTATTTTAGTGTGTATTTTCCTCACCGACTAACAAAATTACGGCTCGTGCAAAGGTCTCAAGATGATTATTAACGTCAGCATCAGTGATCGCATCAATAGTCTGCTTCTCAGCCTAATTGTGCCACATTGGAGGATGAGAGGCTTAGTGCCTGAAAGGATACTTTACAGGGTGTTGCATGAAGCATGCCCCAGTCAGCAGTCATAGACCGAAGTTTGATTGCGCCACCGGATCACATTAGGTCTGATTTTGAGACATAACGTTTTTGCACTCTCCTATTCGAGACAGGTTTTATTACCTCTATCTGGTGGTAGAGATATACAGTAATAAGGTTGTCGCATGGGAGGTTCATCACACGGAGTCGACTGAGTATGCTTCAGAAATGATAACTAAAGATTGCATCCAACATGGCCTCACCGTAACCAGTATGCTATTGGTGCTCACTCTGACAATGGTGGCGCCATAAAAGGCAGTATACCGTGCCATTCAACTTGTAGCGCCTTGGTGTAGTGATCTCAGCTAGTCTCCTAATAGCAAGTAATGACAATTCTTATTCTGAGGCAGTTTTCAGAACCATTAAATACCAGTCTAGATACCCAAGAAAGACATTTGTGGATGTTGAAGCAGTACGAAGGCGCAATAAGAGGTTGGTCTATGAGGGCTTGGACGAGTTGATTGGCCACGATAGTGCTGCTGACCTGCTTCATGCAACAGCCTGTAAGGGTATCCTTTCGGGCGCCATGTATCGTCCATCATCAGTCAGTGTGGGCGCAATTGGGAGTAACATTCTTGAAACGATCACTGTTATTGACGTTAATAATCATTTGACGTTACGCTTCAGTGAGCTTGTTGCTGAGTTCTGGCCTCTAGGAATTGGAACACATTACCAGATTGCACCCAGCGCTGGAGCGTTCTTTCTGATAGATTAAGAGTCTCCTGGGCTTTCTACTGACGAAACCATCGTTAATAGCTTGTTTGATTAAGCTGACTACAGCCTGTCTATTCAGAAGGACGATCAATCATTTTCTGGTACTCTTTTATTCGAACTTTTCTAATGGCATGGCAATTGATCGCTCTCTGACAACTTCCTTTTTAGGTTAGAAAATCAGAAGAGTGGGGCAACTATAATGGCGCATGGGGCTTAACGCATCTCAAAACATCTTTTAACGGTCGAGTTAAAAAATAAGACAAAAAAGAAGAAATGTAGTCATCAAAATATTATAAAATGTTGCAATAGCACCTGTAAGATTATTGCGTTTAATAACAATACTGAGTTAGCTGGATACGAAAGTATTGATAACGTATTGTATTGTAAGATATTTTTTGTTGAGCTATATCACATTATGGCAATGTGTATTTAACGAGAACACTAACCAACTGCTGTTACTATTATTCCAAAAGTGAATGAAGATTGGTGTCGTGTCGAAAAACAAAATTGACGATCAATTTGTAATCATCATACGGCTACAAAAACCCTTAAGTTACTATAGTCAAATTGATCTCTTATAGGGCAGAGCGTATCATTCATAGTGGTAATCTAGAAGTAACTAGGGCCTAGGATTGTACCGTAAATTAAACTATCGTTAAGCAAAATCCCTGAGCCCAAAAGTATACGTTATTATAGATTGCTAATTTTCTTTTTTATTTTTGTTACTAATCTCTTTCCTTTAGGTGAAAGCGCTAGCTTAAAATAACGGCCATCATCTGGATGCGCTGTCTTTTTGATAAGATCAAGGCCTGGGCGATCATGTCGTCCTTCTCCTAGGCGCTTAACGCTTACGGCTATATCACTAGGAGTGCCACACTGAAGTTTTTCCTCATTTACCAAATCAGTAATTGTTTCCCCTGTATTATCAGCAACGACAAGCAATATCTGCCATTGTATTACAGTAAGAGGCATATCCTTCAATATCTGAGTTAATGTTATAAGACCTTGGAGTGTCATGAGTAGTTACCTTTTCATTGGATTATAAATAATATTATAGTTTTTGGTTATTGCCGTCGTTTACAATCATATAAAATGCATGGATAACGAATTATGACAAAACCTATAACTAATCTACGAAGAATAAATAATAGACAGTTTTACACTGTTATGGCAATTTTTTTATGATCATCTTTTTATTTTACTTTAAAATGTAACGCTAACGTTACAAAGTGAAACAATTAAATGTCAATATAACATTATGAAACAATTAGTTTTTTTGTTGGTAAAGATGTTTTCATAGATAGCGTTTTAAAGTAATAAATATAACTTATATTATGCTAAAAAAAAGTATATGTTCTGATTGAGCTAGCCGGACACTTTAATAAGAGACAATACTTGTTAATTATTGGAGTGTTATTATGGGACAAAAACGCAGTTGCAAACAATACCTAAAAGAGTTTAAATAAGATGCAGTGACCTTGGTTCGAGATCAAGGCTACTAGGTAGCATAGACGGATAAATCATTGGGTATTGCGACTAATTTTCTCTATCGCTGGAGGTATAAGCAAAAGTATTTGTCGGTAGGCGCAGGGCTAACTGAAGGTGAACATATTGAGCTTCGGCTTCTGTGCAAAGAAAATAAACAGTTGCGAATGGAGAAAGATATTTAAAAAAGGCCAGTGCCTTCTTTGCGAAAGAAGTGAAGTGAAATACCATTTCACCATAAAACACGCTCAAAGCCAGCCTACAAGGCTGCTTTGTCGGGTGATGAGGGCCAGTGAATCGGTTTTCTATGTATGGAAGGCCCATCCAACTAAGCCCATAATAGCCAAGGATGTTACTCGCTATCAAACCATGAAAGTAATGGGGTAATTAAAGCTAAAAGCCAAGTAGAGATTAGTTTATAAGGGGCGAAGCGTAAGTGTAGCGATACTGTTAGCTAATTTATGAAATCAAAACTTTAACCATGTAGGGCAAGATAAAATTTGGGCTGGTGATATAACGTATTTAAAAATCGCCGAGGGCTAGACCTACGATAGCTGTGGTTAGCTTATTACCAGTGGTTCGCATAATGTATATTATGTTAAATGAGATTCTATCTGTGCCACCATAGTTGCATTCTTTTAATTTCCTAAGAATCAGTAATGATCATCCTTATTCGTAGGTTATTTTCAGAACCCTGAAATAACAGTTTTGAAATTCAAATCTTTTCTTGGCCGAGAATTTTGCTCTGGCTCCACTCTACACGTAGCTTTGATTCAATCAGCGCGATCATTTTTGGCGTCATTCTACTCGCCCGAACCGACTCTGTAAGCAGCCTATCTGTTTGGCCTTGTGCTTGCCGATGCCTATATCCACGTTCGCCAGTATTCCTTGCCAACTCACGGCTCACAGTGGACTGGCTAGCGCCAATGATCTCCGCTATCCCCCTTTGGCTGCAACCGTTTTTCTTTAGTGCGGAAATCTGGCATCGTTGTTCGTAAGCCAGTTGTTGGTAAATTATCGTCATCACTTCATCTCTTGCCGGAGAAAAGGGTGTGTGCTTACCTTAAGCTGGCCCTTTCTTCTACCTAGTCAAGTGATGCACTTCAGATTTGAATCCGCCTTGTATTTAATCTACCGTATTTGTAGTTACATGTGTTGAGGCGAAGCTAATGAATGATTATTTGGTCGATATAGGTGCCAATCTTACTCACCCATCTTTTGATTCAGATCGTGATGTAGTGGTAAAACGTGCACAAGCACTTGGTGTCAAGTCATTGATTTTTACTGGAGCGTCGGTGCTTGGGTCAAAACAAGCTCTAGAATTAGCGACTCAATATAATAATTGTTATAGCACCGTTGGGGTTCATCCCCACGATGCATCAAATTTCGGGGTAAATGGATACGATGAATTAAAATCAATTATAACATCAAGTAAAGTTGTTGCAGTTGGTGAAACGGGACTTGACTTTAACAGAGATTATTCGCCAAGAAATATTCAAGAAAAGGTTTTTATACAACAAATTGAATTAGCCATTGAGCTGAGAAAGCCTTTATTCTGTCATGTGCGGGATGCATCTCAGCAGTTTTTAGAAATAATCAAGACTTATAGACACGCTATTGGGCAGCTGGTTGTCCACTGTTTTACGGGTGAGAAGGAAGAGCTCTTTAAATATTTGGATATGGATTTACATATAGGTATTACCGGTTGGATTTGTGATGAGCGCAGGGGACTCCACTTACACCCTCTTGTTAAGAACATTCCGCCAAACCGGCTGATGATCGAAACAGATGCACCCTATTTGCTGCCGAGAACATTATCATCAAAGCCAAAAAATCGCAGAAATGAACCGGCATTTCTAGGTGAAATAGTGAAAACACTTGCAGAAATTACCAAAAAGGACTACAATCAGGTTATTTCAGAAACAACCGCTACGGCTAAAAAGTTTTTTAATTTGGATCAAGATGAATAATAATGTCAGCCCTAGGCATTTTTTCTAGCAAAGTATTTTTGGCATGACGACCTATTTTATTAGCTTCGTGCAAAGATAACTGGCCATGGACGTCAATATGCATTTGAATAAACGGCACAGAGCCTGATAGTCTGGTTCTTATTTCATGCACCCCTTTCACCCCTTCTACAGACAGAATAAGTTGTGTAATCTCTTTTTGCTGCTCTGGCGGCAAAGATTGATCCATTAGATTTTGAATGGCTAACCAAGCTATTTTTCTGACACTGTATAGCATGTACCCAGAAATTAAGATGGCAAAAATATTGTCTAACTGATAATAGCCCTTACTTGTACCTATCAGGGCTATTATAACTGCTGCATTGGTTAACAAATCAATCTTATAGTGCATAGCATCGGCAGCAATAGCAGAAGACCCTGTTTCTCTGAAGACATAGGACTGAATTAATAGAAGCGCTACAGTGCCTACTATGGAGAGGATCATCACGTATATGCCTACGTGTTCGTTGACTAATGACGTTTGTATTGTCACCCTATCAAGAGCATTAAGCAAAAGCACAATAGCAGACCCAGTAATGAAGGCTGATTGAGCTAAAACTGCAAGATGCTCGGCTTTTCCATGGCCGAAGTGATGATTTTCATCTGCGGGAGTAATTGCGATTCTTACAGCAATTAAAGTTATAACAGAAGCCATTACATCCATTGTTGAGTCGATCAGTGCGGCCAGTAAGCTCAGTGAGCCTGTTAAGAACCACGCATAAAGCTTGGCTATGATTAACAAACTAGCAGTTGTTACAGATGCCGCTGAGGCAAACTTCATAAGTTTGTGACGCCTCAACTCAGCTGCGTTATAACTATTTATACTCATTCAGAGACCTCAGTATAACCAACGACTGGGTCTGCTCAGAGCTGTAAGCGGAATCCGCATACAGTGCCGTTTCATCCCCCAGTAGCATGGTATCACGTTCCTGAGAATCATGAACAGTGCCAGGAGTGACGCTTTGCCTATGAATAAAGCCATCTTCATCGACATAGGTATGAACGGAAAAACCATAGGTGCTTTTTTTGTTACCACGGCTGTCATTCTTAACGTGCCAGCACGCTTCAGGATCTTTTGTCGGTTTTCCGCTTATGTCGTGGCCCGAACCTGATCGCGCTGCCTATAGGTGTAGCATCGATGATATTAATGCGACCTTCGCTCATTATGATGTTTTGGCTTCAAGCGAACGATTAATCTCTGCCAATAATTGATCCCACAAACGATGTTCGACAAGTCGTGTTCGAAAGCGCCCCAAGGTGGAGGCTTCAGGAACTGCTCCACCAAATTCAAGGTGACAAAATTTACAAAACAGAAGATCTCTATACCCAAAGCATTTCAAATTGCTACTAGACAGCAAGTAAGCAAAGTCCCGTGAGCCTACGAGCAGTAGGTGATCGGGGTGAGCGAACGCAGCCAACACCCCTCCCCTCCCTCAAGGGTCTGAGTATACTTCTTGGCATCAATACTACCCTCGAAAAACTTAAGTATATACTCAGTGAGTTTGTGTAAATGACTGTATCAAGGAGAAAGATTTGAATATTTCGTATAAAATATTCACAATATGGACATCTGACTCCATATTTGTCATATAATCTTGTGATAGCTATTGGAGCTAAAATGAAATGTAAAGCGGATTAAATCAGGCATGGACTTCACATATTTTAATCAAATTATTCTTATATTAGCTCTTTCTGTTGTCACTATCGCACTTTTCAAGCGCTTCAATCTCCCTGAAATCCTAGGCTACATTTTTGTAGGTGTTGTAATAGGCCCTACTACTACTGGGTATATTTCTGATGATTTTGATATCAGTCTTTTGGCAGAGATTGGTGTGGTTTTTCTTCTATTTACGCTTGGTCTTGAGTTCTCTTTAAACACAATAAAGGCCATGAAAAAGGAGGTTTTTGGCTTTGGCGGGATGCAGGTTTTACTAACAACATTAGGCATATTCGGCCTTCTAATATTCACTGGTAATAGTAGCCTTGAGTCTTTAGTTATTTCTGGAGCTCTTGCATTATCATCAACAGCTATTGTTTTGAAAGAGCTTACTCAGCGTAATGCACTGCGCTCCAGGCAAGGGCAACTGGCAATAGGCGTGCTTCTTTTTCAGGATATTGCCGCAGTGTTGTTTCTAATACTGATTCCTGCCATTGCTAGTACTCATGGAGTATCGATAATTTCATCATTATCCATCACACTGATCAAAGGAATTCTTTTCGTGTTGACCATGTTGGCTGCTGGTAAATGGGTGCTGCCGAAAGCATTTCATGAAGTAGCTCAAGCGCGCTCTGAGGAGCTTTTTGTCCTTACGGCATTAATGACGGCACTGATGGCTGCTTGGATTGCGCATACTCTTGGGTTGTCAATGGCTCTGGGAGGATTTGTAGCAGGCATGATGATGGGGGAAAGCAACTATAAACATCAAATTGAAGCTGATATTCGACCTTTCCGGGATGTACTGCTTGGCTTATTTTTTGTTTCTATTGGCCTGATGCTGGATATGGACATTCTCAGGCAGCACTGGCCGATGATTATTTTAGCAACAACCGCGTTGGTGGTTTTCAAGTTTTTGATTGTTCTAGTGCTTGCCCGTACATATGGTGAGGCGGAAAAAGTTTCAATGAAAACAGCATTATTTCTTTGTCAGGGAGGGGAATTTTGTTTTGCTCTGATTGCTTTAGCTTCTCAATATGGTCAGACAGGTGGTGATTTAGCCTCTGTTGTTCTGGCTATTACGATTTTATCTATGGTTATTGCACCCCTGCTCATTCGTAATAGCCGTATCATTACAGGTTTGTTAGGTAAGAGACAGGTTAGTTCTGTTATCACTGAACCTGGAGATGAAGAAATCCGCATAAAAACAGCTCATATACAGCACCACACATTGATTTGTGGTTATGGGCGTGTTGGTCAGACTATTAGCCGCTTTTTAACACAGGAAGGAAAAAGCTTTGTCGTTCTTGACGAGGACCCTATCCATGTTGAGGAGGCAGGAAAAGCTGGAGACCCTGTTTTTTTTGGCGACTGTCGACGCATTGAGCTTTTGGAGGCCGTTGGTCTGGCACGAGCTAGTCAAGTCGTTATATGTATTGATAGAGCCGAAGATGCCTTAAAAACAGTCAAATCTATTCGTGATAAAATATTAAGCGTTCCAATACTGGTAAGAACTAGGCATTTTCATGAAACCACAGAGTTGAAACGAGCTGGGGCGACGGTTGTTATACCTGAAATGCTTGAATCTAGCCTGCTTATTGTTAAACACGTAATGTTGATGTTAGGGTTGAGCTCTGAATTAGTGCGTAAACGTATCAACCATGCTAGAGAGCACCGCTATGAAATACTAAATGGTTATTACCCTGGTTTGAACGATTATCAGATGAGTAGTGAGATATCTGAACACAGGCACGCCATAATTGTGAGTAGTGTTTCAGCTCTTCTGGGTAGTAGTCTTCACAACCTTGAAATATCTGACTGTATGATTGTAGAGTTTCGTCGTAATCAGCAGGTTCTGACTCCTGAACCAGAAATAGTACTGGAGGTCGGTGATATTGTTGTTCTTAGTGGTAGCAGTAGTGCTATAGCTAAAGCTGAAAAAGTATTTCGTAAATAGGTCTTCAGGATCAATATTTAGTCTTGCATCTGCAAATGTGATAACCAGACCCTCACAATTTCTCGCACCTCATTTTCAATGGCTGGGTAGTTTTATATTGGAAAACAGTTCGTCTACCTCAGCTTTATTGTGACGAGAAATGGCATCCTGTATCACTTCTTTGGTTAGGTGAGAGGCAAATTTTTCAATAAAATCATACATAAAGCCTCTTAAAAATGAGCCTCGACAAAATCCGATGCTGGTGATGCCAGGCTCAAATAAGTGAGATGCATCAAGTGTCTGCAAGTCCGAATCAAATTTAGGGTCGTAGGACATTTTTGCGATAATGCCGACCCCTAGATTTAACCTAACATAAGTTTTAATTACATCGGCATCAGCAGCGGAGAACGCTATCTTAGGAGATAAGCCTTCATTCATGAAAGCTTCGTCAAGCTTAGATCGGCCAGACAAGCCGAGAGTATAAGTTATCAGGGGGTGATAAGAAATATCTTTTAATGTCAATTTAGAAACTTTAGTGAGGGGGTGATTTTTTCGAACCAAAACACATCGGTTCCAGCTATAACAAGGCATTATTACGAGGTTATTAAATAGTTCTAACCCTTCGCTAGATATAGCAAAATCGGCAGATCCATTTCCCGCCATTTCTGCTGCTTGAATAGGTGTGCTTTGGTGCATGCGAAACGTTACATCGGGGTACTTCGAGACAAACTGACTGATAACAGAAGGCAATGAATATCTGGCCTGTGTATGCGTTGTAGCAATAGATAGGCCACCCTTACGTTCATTGCTAAATTCCTGAGAAAGTTGTTTAATGCTTTCAACTTTTCGAAGAATATCTTGAGCTTTTGCAATAATGTGCACACCAGCGGGGGTTATTTTAGTGAGATGCTTACCACTGCGTAAGAAAACCTCTATACCTAACTCATCTTCCAATAATCTAATTTGTTTACTAATACCTGGCTGAGAAGTGTAAAGACTCTGGGCAGTAGCGGATACATTTAGGTCATGACGAGCAACTTCACATATATAGCGCAATTGTTGCAGCTTCATTGATGGCCTCCAGTCAAACAAACAAGCAAGGATTTTTCATTCCCAGGAGATGTTAGGAAATATTTTTTATCACTATATAGCATAAGAAGTAATGAGATATTAGCATAACTAAGTTATTTGTCGTAAGAACCGGTTGTAGATCGTGGGGCTTCGCTAGTTTGTGGCCCACCCTTCCCGCCTCCAATGGTAACGGGTATATAGGTTCATTCAACTATTATTCATCCTTGTTGAACGGTTGGTATTGGATAATCTGGATAAGCCATGTTTTTTCTCCGGATGGTGTTTGGACGTTGATTTCGTCATTTTCTTGTTTGCCTAGCATAGCTTTAGCCATAGGTGAGTCAATAGAAATATGTGTGTTATTTGTATCAATCTCATCAGGGCCGATAATTCGACAGCGAAGAACCTGATTATTGTCATTTATGAGCTCTACCCATGCACCAAAATATACTTTTCCTTCTTGCTCTTTTGAATAATTTACGACCTTAAGTACATCAAGTCTCTTTCTTAAGTGTCTGATTCTTCTGTCAATTTCTCTAAGAAGGCGTTTCCCTTCTTTGTATTCGGCATTTTCGCTCCTATCACCAAGTGCAGCGGCTTCAGATACAGCTTGTGTGATTAATGGGCGTTTATTTAACCATAAATAAGAGAGTTCGTTCTCGAGTTTGTTTTTTCCTTTATCTGTAATTAAGGGGGTGTTATTCATAGGTTTGTATTAATGTATATTTGAAAATTTCTCGTATATGATGGTATAAACCATCACCTACTACACACCTCTTCTCTTACTTAGTTGAACCACTTACCTACCTTATCACTATATAGCTACTTAAAATAAGCGTTCTCACGGACCGTATGATCGGTTATATCCCGAACACCTTGTAACTCTGCGATATGCTCCAGTAAAGTACGCTCAACACCGTCTTTTAAAGTCGCATCAACCATGCCGCAGCCTTGACAACCTCCACCAAATTGCAATACAGCAATAGCTTCATCCAACTCAATCAAGGATACCATGCCCCCATGGGAAGCTAGGCCTGGGTTGATTTCTGTCTGCAAAATATAATTGATTCTCGCATCAAGAGGACTATCTTTGTTAACTTGAGGTGCTTTGGCATTGGGCGCCTTAATGGTTAGTTGGCCACCCAGCCTGTCTTCTGCGAAATCAATCACAGCATCCACAAGAAATAACTCACTAGCCTTTTCAATATAACAATCAAAAAAATCTAGCTCAAGCTTAATGTCTTCAGCTTTCTCTTCTCCAGACTTACAATAAGCTAGGCATGTTTCTGCATGGGCCGTACCAGGCTGAGATACAAACAGGCGAACACTGGTATTTTTGTCATCCTGCTTGCTAAGAAGCTGAACCAAATACTTTTGTCCAGACTCTGTAAACGTTATGTTCAATACAATACTCCCTCAGAAAGTTAACGATCTTATTTTAGACTATACTCGCCTTTCAGGGAATATCCTTCGTAGCTCAGTTCAGGGTTCAAGGCATAGAAGATATATACCAGTTACCATTGTAAGGGCCGCCAACAAGCAAAGGCCCACTTTTAAGAGAATGGGTGTAAAGGATATACAAAGCATGTAGTTAGTAGACTATCCTCAACCAAACGGCTACTCTCTCTTTACTCCAGACAAAAATCCTAACCATGCTTACTACAGTAATGCGACGTAACTCTATCCTTTTTATGATGGGATGGAATCCTTGATCATTAACAACAACGACCAACAACGGAACAGACCATTTTATGAGACCCCTATTAATTCCGGAAAAACACCCCACTATTATTCTTATTATTCTAACACTTTTTGCCACCATCGGGCCTGTGTCTATTGATATCTTCACACCTTCATTGCCGGAAATTACCAGATATTTTAGTACTGACGCTTCCACGGTTCAATTCAGTGTTAGTATATTTATGCTAGGCTTTGCCGTTTCAATGCTAATATGTGGGCCTTTGGCTGATAGATTTGGCCGCAAAAACACTCTTCTGATAGGTTATATCCTTTACTTTATAGCATCCCTAGCAATAATTAATACAGATAATATATCTATATTTCTTATAGCACGTTTTGCCCAGGCTGTTTTTGGCAGCTTCGGCACGGCTCTAGCCAGAACCATTGCCAGAGACTATTATAAGGGCCAGATGGAGCTCAAAATGCTAGCTTATATTGGCAGTTGTCTGACTATTGGCCCCATGATAGCTCCTATTGTTGGAGGATTCATTCAAGAATATGCGGGTTGGAAATACAACTTTATTGTTCTGCAAGTGTTAGTTGTTATTACTATTATCGCACTCCAGTTTATCCCTGAACTCTATGTTCCCCAAAAAAAATCAGAAAAAACAAGTATTTTGTCAAGTTACATAGCAGTTCTCTCTGACTTTCGTTATCTACGTTTTACCATTGCTGCGGGGACTGCTTTTGCAGGAGCTTTTGTGTTTGTTGTTGGCGCCCCTTTTGTATTGATGGATCAACTAGGTATTACTCCAAAGTATTACGGTATGTTATTCGCTGCTATTATTGCGGCTTACATCATAAGTGCTGCCTGTGTACCTTATCTAAACTCTCGCTTTAGACGAGAAGATTGCTCAAAGATAGCCTGTATTTTGCTTGTAACTGGTGCGACAGTCTCAGTTGTAACTGGTTGTTTTTCGCATGGTAAATCCATAACCGGCTATATAGTCGGTGTCATTATTTACGAACTAGGCCTCGGTATTTACCTTCCTATTTGTCAAGCACTGGCCACAGAGCATATGAAAACCAATACTGGTACAGCAATAGGCCTTGTTTTTTTTATTGAAATGCTACTAGTAACAGCTATCAGCGGCATTGTTGGCTGTTTACAAGTACAAAACTTAAACATCACATCTTTGGCTCTAATCAGTCTAGTGGCAACTCTTTTGTCCATACTCTGCCTTCTGAGCTCTAACTTCATCAAATGTCTTAGTACACGCTGTTCAATAGTAAAATAAAAAATCTCGCCTCTCGGAAATTATCGATTTGTTTACTCTTCGATATTTTCAATTACACTGTTTGTAGCCTGAATAATCTGTTTAATGACTACATTATGTTGTTACAGATGTATAGTCAGAGATATTTTTGCGAGAGTACTATGAGATCCCGTGTTATTACGATTCTCCGCCTCAGTATTTCGATGATTATTGCTATGCTGTCCCAAAGTCTGATGAGCTTAGTCGATGCTGCTTTGGTTGGGCCTTTAGGCGAAGAAGCACTGGCAGCAGTAGGCGTTGGTAGTAACGCTATGCTGGTTGCTTTAGCGTTAATTTCAGGTATTTCACTAGGAGTACAAGCTCAGGTAGCTAGACGTATTGGCGAAAACAAAACGTTCGACTGTGCAGCGCCTGTTAATCACAGTATTCTCATTGCCGTATGCTTTGCGTTACCTCTAAGCTTGATTCTGTGCTTAACGGCTCCATGGCTCTTGAAAATTTATACCTCTGCACCCGCAATTCATGAAAATGCTACTACCTATTTCCAGATAAGAATAATGACGCTAACTGCAGCAGTTTTAAACCTATCTTTTCGTGGTTATTGGAATGGTACTCAACAACCTCAGGCCTTTCTAAAAATATTATTGATTAGTCATTTAACTAACGTGTTAATCAGTTACCTTTTAATTTACGGGCACTGGGGGCTACCGAAGCTTGGTGTTACAGGAGCCTCTATAGGTACTCTTTTCTCAATGTACCTTTGCACCCTACTAAATATTCACAAATTCCAACGTTCATCTTCTAAGCATGGTTTATTTACTCATTGGCGTGATAAAGCTTCATTTACCTGCTTGCTCAAATTAGCTTTTCCATACTCGCTTCAGCAAACATTTTTTTGCATAGGAATCATGCTGCTATATGTAATTATTGCCAAGCTAGGCACCAGCGAAATGGCTGTGACTCATGTGTTGATGAATATTTCTTTATTCCTTATATTGCCTGGTGTTGGGCTAGGTATTTCAATAACAACATTAGTTAGCCAGTGCTTAGGAGCAAATTTTAATGAAGATGCTTTGCAGTGGGGCAATGATGCCGTGCTTGTTGCAACTTTTATTCTAGTGATTTTAGGATTACCTTTTATTTTGGCACCAGCATTTTGTCTTTCGTATTTTTTACATGACCCAAAACTTATTGATCTTGCTTGCCTTCCTCTACAGATATTGTGTCTCGGCGTTATACTGGATGCCGCCTCTCTAGTACTATCTCATGCGTTAACTGGTGCCGGAGCAAGCCGTAGCGTGCTTTATGTTCGCTTTTTCTTTCAATGGATAGTATTGCTTCCTATTTGCTGGCTGGTCGGCCCAATGTTAGGTCTGGGGTTACCTTACATTTTTGCAGTTCAAGCAATACAACGGTTATTGAGTTCACTAACTTTTATTTGGCTTTGGCGGAAGCGAGACTGGATGAATATTCCCATATAAAAAAAATGCTGCCTCCCCTTCCCTCCCACGCTAACTCTCTTTCTGTCTCGGATTCAAATTCAAGGTGCATCATAGCTTAAGCTGCTAACTCAGCCCTGTATTCACCCGTTATCAGGTGGTTTTTTTGAAATTCAAATCTTTTCTAGCTGGGCAAGTTTTAATGCCAAGGTATTTTACCGTAGCATGCGATAAAGAACATTAAGATTCCCCTATAACTTATTGTTTTTACATGTATTTTAGCATTTATTCTATTTTTTGATGAACTCCCAAACTGGTATTAGTGGATCAGTAGAAGTATGTACTTATTCGCTTTGAATATGCGGAATTTTTGAGGGACCCAACAGCTACTATTACTGGTGGGTTCCTAGTGCATTTTTTTGTTTGTTGTTTACTCGAATTTTCAAGAGGACAGGGTGTAAGATAATAATCCTTTAACAATATGATTGTATAATATAAATGGTTATATCTATACCGGATCAATACCTATCGCAGATTCATTTTGATGGAATTATCTCTTGCTTTACAACATCTTCCATTTAGGTGTGGGTACTATGAACCTACGAGCATTAGGCAATTGAAGTGAGCGCAAGTAGTAATCAACCCGCGCCATAAATGGAAATAGGTAATAAAATGTTCAAAAATATAGGGATAGTTATGACTCTTCACTAAAACCACTAGCTGAGAAGTCAAACCCCTTAAAACTGATTTTATACAGCAGAGAATAAATCACAGGCAATATAATCAACGTCAATACTGTAGCAAACCCAAGGCCAAATATAATGGTTACAGCCATTGACTGAAAGAATGCATTAAAAATTAATGGAATCATACCCAGCATTGTTGTCAACGCAGCCATACAAACTGGCCGCACTCTACTAACAGAGGCATGAAAAATAGCCCCCTGCCCCCCTCTGCCCTCGCTAAACTCAAGGTTGATTTGCTCCACCAATACAATACCATTTTTTATCACCATACCAGACAGACTTAACAGCCCTAATAAAGCCATAAAACTGAAAGGTGCATTCAACAACAGCAACCCCGTAACAACTCCAATCAGCGCCAACGGTACCGTAAGCCAAATTGCCAGCGGCTTCCTGATACTATTAAACAATAGGATTGTTATCAAAAACATAAATAAGTACCCTATAGGAATAGAAGCAAAAACAGCCTTCTTAGCATCAGTCGACGTTTCATAGGAGCCCCCCCATTCAAACCTATAGCCTTCAGGAAGCGGAATAGCCTCCATTTTGTCTTTTATCAGATGAAAGACTTTATCTGTTGTTTTTCCACTACGTAAATCAGGATCTGCCATGACAGATAACATTCGCTTGCGTTCGCGTCGGATGATCAAAGGATCCTCCCACTCTGTAACAAATTGTGATACAGCCTGAGTGATCGGTACAAAGCTTTTCCTATCCGTGCTCCAAACCTGTAAATCAGCAAGGCTATCCGCATGAAACCGCTCAGACTCTGGAGCTCGAATTATTATCGGCAATAACTGACTACCTTCACGGTATACACCCACCTGCTTGCCACTAAAATTCATTAGCAAAGCCTCATCCAGAGACTTCTTCGATATTCCACTACGACGAGCGCTAGCCTCATCCATCTGAGGGCGAACGATACTGTTTCTGTTTCTCCACCCATGACGAATATTGTCTGCCAATGGTTCATTTCGCAACACACTCATCGCCTTAGCCGCAAGGGATCTGAGCACTACAGGATCTTCACCATAAAATCTAGCTTCAATTTCAGCAGCAGGCGAAGGACCGTTTTGCAAATACTTGACTCGATATTCCACGTCAGTAAAATCGTTATCAAGAATTAATTCCACCTCCGGAATTAACTTTACAATTTCCTCCAAACCCTGCGCTTCAATAATCAATTGACCATAGCTCTGGTATTGTTTCTCTGGCATATAAGGTAAAACAAACCGTTGAGCCCCCATTCCTCCGACGGTAGTTACAGCAGAAATACCTTTAAGCTCTCGAACCTGTCGTTCAAACCGCAACAACTCTGCTTCTGTTGCACGAATATCAGTACCTTCAGGCATCCAGAAATCAACAAAGAAAATGGGCGTGTTAGATGGTGGGAAAAACACATTTTTCACATAACCAAATCCGGCTATAGCCATAAACAAAGCTAAAACTATGAGACCGATGGCAGCTAAACGGCATCTTAACGCCACAGACAGCAATTGTTTGTAAAGTGTAAATAGCGCTCCCTGATAAGGATTAAAATCTTTTGAAACTTGCGAACCATCTCTCTCTAGATCAGTAAAAAGAAGGTGACAGAAAAACGGGGTCAACGTAATAGCCGTGACCCAGCTTAACATCAACGAAATCAGTAACACCTGAAACAAAGAAACACAAAATTCTCCAGTGGATTCGTCAGACAAGCCAATAGGTGCAAAAGCCATAACAGCAATAACCGTAGCGCCAAGCAAAGGCCACTGAGTTTGTTTTACCACCTGTTTAGCGGCTTCTATTCTGCTAAACCCCCGCTGAAGCCCAATCTGAATCCCCTCCGTAACAACAATAGCATTATCAACCAACATACCAAGAGCTATAATCAAAGCGCCTAAAGATATTATCTGAAGCTCAATACCCAGAACTTTCATCACAATAAAAGTTCCCAATATTGTCAACAAAAGAACCGCGCCCATTAATAGCCCTGAACGAACCCCCATAGCAAGTAACAACACAGAAATGACAATAGCAATAGATTCCAGGAGATTGATCAAAAACCCACTCACAGACTCAGAAACAACCTTCGGCTGGTCATATACAGTATCAAGATCCATACCAATTGGACGCTGATGCTCAAGCTCCTCTATTTTTTTTAGAATGGCATTGCCTGTACGAACAACGTTCACCCCAGAGTCAAATGAAATACCAAAAGACAATGCAGGTTTACCATTAAAGTGATATAGAATATCTGGTGTTTCCTCATAAGTTTTGCTAATTGATGCAATGTCTCCAAGCTTCACTAACTGGCTGCTGCTGGGAGTACTAAAAACTAATTGTTCCAACTCGCTTACATTAGCAAACTCGCCGGTTGGATGAATACGTATTGATCGACCATCAACAAGCATGCGGCCAGCATTAGATACCACATTTTGATTTTGTATTAAAGTAACTAGCCAGGCTATATCAACGCCCAAGGCGGCTATTTTCTCTCTGGATATTTCCAGTACTATCTGCTGATGACGCTGCCCGGAAACCGATATTTTCTTAACTCCAGAGATAAGAATCAGCTCCCGTTTTAGAAAGTCCGTATAATCTTCAATATCTCTATAGCTATAACCTTCGCCAGTAATACTGAGTAACATGCCATAAACGTCACCGTAATCATCTTTAACTACTGACGGATAAACCCCCTGTGGCAATTCTTTCTGGGCGTCATTGATCTTTCTTCTTAACTCATCCCAAATTTGTGGCAGCTTTTCCTTATCGTAGCGATCTTTCATATGAACAATGATCTGTGAGCTTCCGCCGCTACTGATAGACTGTATATGTTTAACATATGCCAATTCTTGAATAGCTTCTTCAAGGCGCAAAGTCACCTCTTCCTCAACCTGCTGTGGCGATGCACCAGGATATTTTGTGATGATCATGGCTTGTTTCAAGGTAAACGCAGGGAATTCTAGCTGCCCCAAGCCGAGAAACGATATTACCCCACCCCCTACAAGAAACACGACAAACAGCCAACTAATTACTCGATTCTTTATAGAATATTCTGCAGCATTCATATGTTATAACCCTCGCTCTTTGCGCAATGGCTTAACTTTCATACCCTCAGTTAACCGACTAATACCTGCTGAAACTATCTTATCACCCAGGTTCAAACCAGAAACAATTTGAACCCCAGACTCAGTAATCCTACCAATCAAGACCTCAACAGGCTTAACGCTAGAAGCTTGTTCATCAAAGCGCCAAACTACTGTTTTATTAGTAGAATCATCACTCGCAATGGCAGATAAAGGCACAAGCATATAATTACCTCGTTGCGACTCTTTAATTACTTTGCTTAAATCTATAATCACAGTTGCACTCATTCCTGGCAAAACGTTTAAGTCTTCTGGCACGGGCAAAGAAAATACAACTTCATAGCTCTGTGTTCCTGCTGTAACTTGGGTAGAGTGACCTTTATAAGTTAGTGGATAACTCTTCTCGGAAGCACTGGGAAAAACTACAGTCGGCTTATAACCTTGATCAATAGAACTTTTATTCACATGAGCTAAAATACTTCCTGGCATTTGAATGGCGACATCAATCATGTCACTGCCTTGTAGCACCAGCACAACCTGCTGAGCCTGTACCTGTTGATAATTACTTACTGCCGTTTTAGCAATTCGACCATTAAACGGAGCCTTTAAAGTACTGTATTCCAGATTGTTCTTTGCTATCTCCAACACAGCTTTCGCTGATTCCAATTTAGCCTTAGACAAATCATAACCTGCCTGAGAAATCACGCTTTTCTTAAGTAATGATTGCGCCCTGTCAAACTCATTTTTTGATAATTTATAATTAGCCTCTCGATCTCTTAGCTCATTACGAGCATCCCTATCATCAAGATGCGCTAATATCTGCCCCTTCAGAACATCATCTCCTTCGTTGGCTGTAAAGTTATTGAGAAGACCTGGAATACGAAACGCAAGCTCAGCTTCTTCGCTTGCGCTGACTTTACTGGGAAAATGTCTCAACAATCCTTTTCCAAAACCTTGAACCAGAAATAATTTTACAGGCTTAACAGCTGGGCTAGTTACCTCTGCAGAATGCTTATCACAACCTGCAGTCAGCAGCGCAGCTACACTAATCATGTTTAGCCAATGTTTTCTAGACAGAATAAACACCATAGCGATCTCCATATATTTACAAAGACCTTAACATGAATAACCGCTGTAACGGTATAGTTCGTCAAGTGGCCTTTACAAAATGCATCGGATTTATCATTCAAATCCGACTCTAGTGTTACATTGCCCGCCAATTAACCTATGGCCATAATTTATACGAGCTTAACCTGCAGCTGTAGCTGTAGCCAATAGTATTAAAGGTCCGAGTAAGCGACAAACGAACACAAACCCTCCGTCAGCCTTAAGCAGTATGTGACTGGGCTGATCGAGAGCAGTCAAAGATAATGGATATATACCCAAGTGAATTCAAGATGCAGAGTTGAGTCTCTGAAAATTGTCGTTAATTCTACTGACTAACGAAGCCCCAATTTTAGGCAACGTATCATAAAGGAAGTGATTTATTTTCTGTCGAAACTCCGCCGGTTTCGCGAAATATTCATTATTTCGCGCGTGCTCATTCATTACTTTCCACAGTCGCTCAATTGGATTCAAATTTGGACTATACCCAAAGCATTTCACCCTTTGGTAGCGAGGCTTTAAGCTCTTCATAGTGCTTGACAAACTCAGCCTGTTTATCCGCATCTGTCTTATAGGGAACACCCTTGGGTTGTTTATAGGTGAACCCTTTCTGGTGTAGCCACCGATTCATACCTGACACACTATATTGAATTTTTCAGCGCTCAGCAATATAAGCGACAATTTGATGGGTATGAGCGTAGGTTTTCTCAGATACATGCTCAATCAATTGTTGAGTTTGTTCATCATCTAGATGGCTCTCACTGCCACCATTTTCAGGTTTAAGTTTTTCTTTTTTTTATGTGATCTTTGATGTGATGACTGATCGTGAATCCACTTTTTCTCAAAGCCTGAGCAATAAAAGCTATTGACCACCCTTCAGACCACAATAGTATCGCTTTAATACGGTTATACTCTAGTACATCTCGCAATATTTTATGGCGAGATTCCAAGTCGATTTTTTGCTGTTGGGTCAGAGTGAATTTTGACCTTAATGTAGTCTGAAGAACAATCACTAAAAAATCAAGCATCTTCAATACACTTGGGTATATACCAGTAATGATTGAAGATGTGGGTAGAAAGGCTGCATACGGATAAATATCAACTCTCCACCCCAAAAAATACAGTGCTTTTGAGACCAACCTTAGAAAAATATTTTGTTCTGGTTGAAAAATCTTTGAATGCCCTTACTTATACATTCAAAGGTAATTGTCGATGTGGGTAGATAATGCCCCACATCATTGATTACAAAAGGTACAAACATAGGCACTCTTACGTTGTAAGAAATTTAAGGGTACGGTTTATAGTGAGCGACAAACCCTTTAAACTTTGAACATAAACATATGTATCCTAACGAAATAAGGCTAGAGGTTCAATGACTATCAAAACGAATAAAGAAACTTTAGGTTTTCAGACTGAGGTCAAGCAGCTGTTGCACCTCATGATTCACTCTCTATATTCCAATAGTGAAATTTTCCTACGCGAACTCATCTCCAACGCATCTGACGCCAGTGATAAATTGCGTTTTGAGTCTCTGCACAACAGCAGTATATTAGAACCAGACTCCACTCAAGAAATCCGCATAACTTTTGATAAAGAAGCAAAAACCGTGACCATCAGTGATAACGGTATTGGCATGAGTCGTGAAGAAGCTATAGCCCACCTAGGCACTATCGCTAAATCTGGCACTGCTGACTTCCTACAAAACATGACCGGTGATCAGAAGAAAGATTCACAACTAATTGGCCAATTCGGTGTAGGTTTTTATTCTGCGTTTATCGTAGCAGACAAAGTCAGGGTAGAAACCCATAAAGCAGGTGATGAGCAGGCTATTTGCTGGGAGTCTGACGGCTCAGGTGAATTTACTATCGAAAATATTGATAAGGCCGAGCGAGGCACAACTATTACGCTCCATTTGAAAAACGATGCTCTTGAGTTTGCTGATGGTTGGCGACTAAGAAATATTATCCGCAAATATTCAGATCACATCCCACTCCCTATTCTAATGGTTAAAGAGCCTATGGATCAGGAAGAAGACAAGACAAAAGACACGTCTCCACAATGGGAAACAGTCAATAGCGCCAAAGCCTTATGGTCAAAATCTAAGACCGATATTTCCGACGATGAGTACAAAGAATTCTATAAACACACCAGCCATGATTTTGCAGAACCAGTCAAATGGACCCATAACAAGGTTGAAGGTAAGCTGGAATATACCAGTCTCCTATACGTGCCATCAAAGGCCCCTTTTGACCTCTACAATCGTGAAATGCAGAAAGGCCTGAAGCTCTACGTGCAACGCGTTTACATAATGGATCAGGCAGAAGAGTTTCTGCCTATGTATCTCCGCTTTATCAAAGGCGTAGTTGACTCCAATGACTTGCCCCTAAATATTTCCCGAGAAATCCTCCAAAAAGACCCGAAAGTAGACAGCATGAAGGCCGCCCTGACCAAGCGGACACTTGATATGCTTGAAACAATAGCAAAAAAAGAACCTGAAACCTACGCATCTTTTTGGAAAGAATTTGGTCAGGTATTAAAAGAAGGTCCCGCCGAAGATTACACAAATCGTGAAAAAATCGCAAAATTACTTCGCTTTGCAACGACCAATAGTCAAGGCTCTGATCAAACTCAGTCTCTTACTGAATACCTAGAGCGCATGAAAGATGGTCAGGAAAAGATCTACTACATTTGTGCAGAAACACACAACGCAGCAGCCAACAGCCCTCATCTCGAAGTATTTCGTAAAAAAGAAGTTGAGGTTCTGCTACTGTCCGACCGTGTTGACGAATGGTTACTTTCACACCTAACAGAGTTCGACAGCAAGCATTTTGTTGATATAGGCCGTGGAGACTTGGATCTTGGCAAGCTAGAGGATGAGTCTGATAAAAAAGCTCACGAAGAAATTGCCAAAGAGAAAGAAGACCTTATCAAGCGAATTAAAGAAATCTTGAAGGGTGATGTAGAAGAAGTCAGAGTCACTAACCGTCTAACTGATTCTCCCGCCTGTCTCGTTGTTGGTCAAAATAACATGGGAGCCCAAATGCTTCAAATTATGAAAGCTGCGGGTCAATCTACACCTAGCTCAAAACCTATTTTTGAAATAAACACCAGTCACCCTCTAATACTTAAACTAGATCAGGAGCAGGATGAAGATCGCTTTGCCGACTTGATCAAAATCGTATTTGACCAAGCAAATCTAGCTGCAGGCGGTACATTAGATAATCCAGCCAGCTATGTCCACAGACTGAATAAGCTCTTGGTGGAAATGACTGGTTAAAGCTAATGCAAAGATACATGCTTGATTCACTACCATAGTGCTTCAAGCCGATGAATATATACTCCTTGCACCCTTGAAAGTTGGCGTTTGTCGCCTGCCAGCACCTTCAAGGGTAACGGGTATAACTAGATAATCGTCTATTTTGACACCCTATTCCAGGGTTACAAACACAGGCTATTATCCAGTGATACTTACAGGCCCCTGCACAACTAGTAACCGTTACAATAATTGCTTGAATTAAGCTATTAAACGCTATGTAAGAGACAAAAAACATGAAGCACTTCACTTTCAAAGCGTAGAAGTATGGGCAGACACCAAACCCGCATCAAACAACTAGCATCACCTATTACCCTCGGGTTAAGTTGACGACATTAAAATATGAATAAAATCATATTGTTAGCCGTAACTCTTAAGGTTGATGCGCACCAAATCCGTCTTTATTGCACAGCTCATACCACCCTTACTGCATTCTGTATAGCGTATCTGAATATCTTTGCTCGTTTACTGACTACTCATCCTTCAACAGTAACGAGCATACCTTAAGAGGGGGCATCCTTTGTTTTTTTGTAAGCACCCCCTTTATATGATCCACAATTATTTTGTTAAACCTCCCTAGCTACCTTTTTTATAATCTTACCACTAGCTAGCCACTTCTAAACTAGCTTATTTATTTCTTTTTTAATCTATTTTTACGTTTTGGTAATGGATTTTCTACCTTTTTCGGCAGAACTTCATCTACACTAATCTGTTTATAACCACGTGATAGTGTTCCCTTATTTACCTCATCATCTACTAGGCTCAGTTCGTGCATCTGTTCATACATATCTACTAACTCGCTAGTATTGTTTGGCGCAATTATTGGATTTGCAGCATTATCTATGGATTTTTTATCTTTAGCTTGATCTTTCGCTTTTTTAGCTTTTTTATCTTTTTTAGCTTCAGCTTTAACTTTAGCTTTATCGTTAGCTTCTTTAGCTTTTTTAGCTTTTTTATCTTTTTTAGCTTCAGCTTTTTTAGCTTCAGGTTTGGTTTCAGGTTTAACTTCAGGTTTAGCTTCAGGTTTAGCTTCAGGTTTAGCTCGGTTCTAGGTTTAGCTTCAGGTTTAGCTTCAGGTTTAGCTTCAGGTTTAGCTTCAGGTTTAGCTTCAGGTTTAGCTTCAGGTTTAGCTTTAGCTTTATCTTCTTTGGCTAAGGCTTTAGCTCTTTTAACTTTTTTAGCTTCAGCTTCAGCTAAATCTTTATCTTCTTTAGCTTTAGCTTGCTTGTGATTTGATTTTTTTTTCGGCGAATACGGTAATGAGCTACTACTTTTTCTCTCTTGCTTTTCCTCAGGCTCCCACCTACCTACTGTTTCTTGTATTTTGGTGTTACGGGAATAAACTTTAGGTATAGCACCGCGCTCACATAAGTCATCTTCAACGCTTGGATACTCTATGGCTAATACTTTTCGACTTACTGCAGAAAAATTTTCTACACCAGCTCTTCCTCTTCTTGTAGATCCAGATAGTAGACCTTGTAATAATGAGGACCCACCTTTATTATTATCTCCGACAATTGCTCCATCAACTGCAAGACGTCCACGCCCTCCTGTAATACTATCTATCTGTATCTTACACTTTACTGTTACCATATTACCATCTTCATCTAAAAATGTTCCCGTAATCCTCTGCGCATCTCTGTTTCATCTGTTTCATCTGTTTCATTTGTTTCATTTGTTTCATCTTCTGTGTCATCACTAGCCACAGAATAACGTAACAAACACAAAGGGATAATTATAAGAAAAGGCATTCCTCCTGCGATAAGAATGATAGGAGGAAGTGTTGATTCTTTAGTAAAATCATTAATCAACGTATGAATATCGTTATAACCATCTATATAACCATCTATATCAATTAACCCTGAGTCTATAATTTCATCTTTCGTTAACGATATTTTTGACCTCTTTATGCTAGCATTAAAAAAGCAGCTATAATCCTTTCCCCCCTCCTCAATGAACTGCTCCGATACAAACTTTGAGGATAGTGCCTGATAGCCATTATCCTTATCACATGCACATAACTGACGGGCTCTACTACTATTATACGGAGCCTGGTCTCTTCTATTTATCTGCCCTTCAGATACACACGATTTTTCAGTAATCACGCAGCCCATCTTCTCATTGCTCTTGTAACTAATTAGTGTTGGTGTTATACACGGTGGACTACACTCTAGATAATCTGTATACATCATACGAGCCCTAAATATCGCTTTATAACCTGCATAAACCCACGCAAATTTCTTGCATGTTTCCACAAACACTTCATCACTATTCATCGAGTTTAAGCAGTGATATCTGCTAGGGTGAACACAAACTACTTGCGCTCTAAGCCTAAATTCTGCCTCTTCTGGACAGCGCTCAACTCGGTAGCCCCGTAATTTATCAGTCGGTCTAAAAGGAAATGTTATGTCGTGCCAATTGTTGTATGGAAAACTTCTGTAAGGCGCAGAGAGGTCAGCAGCAGCCGTACTAGTAAGCAAAAAAGCTTTTAAAGCTATTTCTAGTAGATTTATAGCATGAATTTGATTGCTAATAATTCCTGTTAGCACAAAGCAAATACACTTAATATACTTCTTCGTTTTATTCTTCATTATTACCTCATGATATTATATTGTTAAAAACAAGCACTCACAATTGTGTTCTGGTCAAGAAAGCAGAATACATGAATTTGCCAAACTTTAGCACTGAACCGTAGATAAGTCATACTGTACCAGTTCTCATTGAAACGGTATTTTACGTAATGCTGGATTCAAGCAATAAGTGCAATCGGCTGTCCTGTGTAAACTTCGAGTGGTGTCCGCCCTCCTAAAACCTTCCTAGGCATGGTATTGATCAACATTTCCATTGTCCTCAGATCATCTTCTGTTAGATGACTCAACGCCATTTTTTTAGGCCAGGTTCTCCGAATGATGCCATTGGTATTTTCGTTAGTTCCCCGCTGATAACTAGCATAAGGCTTGGCAAAGTAGATATCTGCATTCATTGCTTTTGCTACTTTCTCATGGGCTGCAAACTCACCACCATTATCTAGAGTGACTGTGCAGACCGATGACACCCGCTTCAGAAGCTTGATCATACTTTCAGCAACAACTTCGGCGTGTTTTGTATCAACTTTTCCTATTAAAGTTAACCGACTCTTGCGGTCTACAAGGGTGACCAGATGGGCGCCCTGTCCATAAATAGTATCACCCTCCCAATCGCCTAGACGAGACCGCAGATCAACAACTGCGGGCCGATCGGAAATTAGCCCAATACCTGCCTAGTAGACTTGATCTAGAATCAGTGCCGCATATTCTTCCTTAAATTCTTTAGGCTACTATTTGTAACTGCTTTGTAACTGCTTTGTAACTTCGATTCTGGCCCAGAATAACATTACAATATGATGAGTATTGTCTACATTAATAGTCTCTAGTTTATCTATCGAGAGCATTGTAGTGCTGTAATTTAATATTGTCAAACGTCAGTCAGAAAAAACCAGGCATAAGTCAATGGTATTTTACCATGCAGTGATTTTATGGAGAATAGTGCATACTTTTAGATACCTGCACTTGAGTATGATTTATGGGCATTATTGCATACATTACTCCTGAAAGTTTAAGTTATTGTCTCACTCGTGCATTGAATAATCAGTTGCATTATACGACAGTGAAGATTATTAAAAGTGGTGAATGCTAGCATTTGCAAGTGCAAAATATTAATCAAACATTATTAAGTGCGATAACGTTTTCATTAATTAAGTTTAATTACTATTTTATGGGAAAAAACCACCATTACATGTTTTTAAACGGAGCTTATTCTGTCATTTCAGTTTTGTAACTTTAAAGTTTAATCCTTGTCTGTAAAATGTTGGTTTCTCCTTGAACGTCGACGTCGAACTCTTGTCCTTTGCTGTGCCCTGATGGGTCGATATGAGCCATCCTTATGCCAACAAGTATTGCGTTGAAATTCTCGATATATGGTACTTCGGTGTTTTCCGATAGCTGTGGCAATGTCCGTAAAACTTAGTCCTTGCCATTTTAGCGCGACTATCATATATCTATCACCCTCGGTGAGCTGTTGATACTTCATAGATTTTTACTTCGTAATTGGAGCAAAAAACTAAGGGTATCGCAGTTCATCGTTTTTATTAAATTGGGTGTCGCACTTAGTATATGAATTCGGCTTATACAGCAAGCATTTTGTTGATATAGGCCGTGGAGACTTGGATCTTGGCAAGCTGGAGGATGAGTCTGATAAAAAAGCTCATGAAGAAATTGCCAAAGAGAAAGAAGACCCTATCAAGCGAATTAAAGAAATATTGAAGGGTGATGTAGAAGAAGTCAGAGTCACTCACCGTCTAACTGATTCTCCCGCCTGTCTCGTTGTTGGTCAAAATAACATGGGAGCCCAAATGCTTCAAATTATGAAAGCTGCGGGTCAATCTACACCTAGCTCAAAACCTATTTTTGAAATAAACACCAGTCACCCTCTAATACTAAGCTAGATCAGGAGCAGGATGAAGATCGCTTTGCCGACTTGATCAAAATCGTATTTGACCAAGCAAATCTAGCTGCAGGCGGTACATTAGATAATCCAGCCAGCTATGTCCACAGACTGAATAAGCTCTTGGTGGAAATGACTGGTTAAAGCTAATGCAAAGATACATGCTTGATTCACTACCATAGTGCTTCAAGCCGATGAATATATACTCCTTGCACCCTTGAAAGTTGGCGTTTGTCGCCTACCAGCACCTTCAAGGGTAACGGGTATAACTAGATAATCGTCTATTTTTGACACCCTATTCCAGGGTTACAAAAACAGGCTATTATCCAGTGATACTTACAGGCTCCTGCACAACTAGTAACCGTTACAATGATGGCTTGAATTAAGCTATTAAACGCTATGTAAGAGACAAAAAACATGAAGCACTTCACTTTCAAAGCGTAGAAGTATGGGCAGACACCAAACCTGCATCAAATAACTAGCATCACCTATTACCCTCGGGTTAAGTTGACGACATTAAAATATGAATAAAATCATATTGTTAGCCGTAACTCTTAAGGTTGATGCGCACCAAATCCGTCTTTATTGCACAGCTCATACCACCCTTACTGCATTCTGTATAGCGTATCTGAATATCTTTGCTCGTTTACTGACTACTCATCCTTCAACAGTAACGAGCATACCTTAAGAGGGGGCATCCTTTGTTTTTTTGTAAGCACCCCCTTTATATGATCCACAGTTATTTTGTTAAACCTCCCTAGCTACCTTTTTTATAATCTTACCACTAGCTAGCCACTTCTAAACTATCTTATTTATTTCTTTTTTAATCTATTTTTACGTTTTGGTAATGGATTTTCTACCTTTTCGGCAGAACTTCATTTACACTAATCTGTTTATAACCACGTGATAGTGCTCCCTTATTTACCTCATCATCTACTAGGCTCAGTTCGTGCATCTGTTCATACATATCTACTAACTCGCTAGTATTGTTTGGCGCAATTATTGGATTTGCAGCATTATCTATGGATTTTTTATCTTTAGCTTGATCTTTCGCTTTTTTATCTTTTTTAGCTTTTTTATCTTTTTTAGCTTTTTTAGCTTTTTTAGCTTTTTTAGCTTTTTTAGCTTTTTTAGCTTCAGGTTTAGCTTTAGATTTAGCTGCTTTGGCTAAGCTCTTTTAACTTTTTTAGCTTCAGCTTCAGCTAAACCTTTATCTTCTTTAGCTTTAGCTTTAGCTTTAGCTTGCTTGTGATTTGATTTTTTTTCGGCGAATACGGTAATGAGCTACTACTTTTTCTCTCTTGCTTTTCCTCAGCCTACCACCTACCTACTGTTTCTTGTATTTTGGTGTTACGGGAATAAACTTTAGGTATAGCACCGCACTCACATAAGTCATCTTCAACGCTTGGACGCCCTATGGCTAATACTCTTCGACTTACTGCAGAAAATTTTTCTACACCAGCTCTTCCACTTCTTGTAAATCCAGATAGTAGACTTTGTAATAATGAGGACCCACCTTTATTATTATCTCCGACAATTGCTCCATCAACTGCAAGACGTCCACGCCCTCCTGTATTACTATCTATCTGTATATTACACTGTACTGTTACCATATTACCATCTTCATCTAAAAATGCTCCCGAAATCCTCTGCGCATCTGTTTCATTTGTTTCATCTGCTGTGTCATCACTAGCCACAGAATAACGTAACAAACACAAAGGGATAATTATAAGAAAAGGCACTCCTCCTGCGATAAGAATGATAGGAGGAAGTATTGATTCTTTAGTAAAATCATTAATCAACGTACGAACATCGTTATAATGATCTATATAACCATCTATATCAATTAACCCTGAGCCTATAATTTCATCTTTCGTTAACGATATTTTTGACCTCTCTATGCTAGCATTAAAAAAGCAGCTATAATCCTTTCCCCCATCCTTAATGAACTGCTCCGATACAAACTTTGGGGATACTGCCTGATAGCCATTATCCTCATCACATGCACATAACTGACGGGCTCTACTACTATTATACGGAGCCTGGTCTGTTCTACTTATCTGCCCTTCAGATACACACGATTTTTCAGTCCTCACGCAGCCCTCCTTCTCATTGCTCTGGTAAGTCTTTGGTGTTATATACGGTGGAGTACACTTTTGATAAGCTATATTCATCCCAGGAGAGTTAAATACCGCTTTATTACCTGTATGAACCCACTCAAAGCTCCTGCATGTTTCCACAAACACTTCATCACTATTCATCGAGTTTAAGCAGTGATATTTGTCAGGGGGAACACAAGCTACTTGCGCTCTAAACCTAAATTCTGCATCTTCTGGACAGCGCCCAACTCGGTAGCCCCGTAATTTATCAGTCGATCTAAAAGGAAATGTTATGTTGTGCCAATTGTTGTATGGATATTCTCTGTCAGACACATCGACGTCAGCAGCAGCCGTACCAGTAAGCAAAAAAGCTTTTAAAGCTATTTCTAGTAGATTTATAGCATGAATTTGATTGCTAATAATGCCTGTTAGCACAAAGCAAATACACTTAATATACTCCTTCGTTTTATTCTTCATTATTACCTCATGATATTATATTGTTAAAAACAAGCACTCACAATTGTGTTCTGGTCAAGAAAGCAGAATACATGAATTTGCCAAACTTTAGCACTGAACCGTAGATAAGTCATACTATACCAGTTCTCATTGAAACGGTATTTTACGTAATGCTGGATTCAAGCAATAAGTGCAATCGGCTGTCCTGTGTAGACTTCGAGTGGTGTCCGCCCTCCTAAAACCTTCCTAGGCATGGTATTGATCAACATTTCCATTGTCCTCAGATCATCTTCTGTTAGATGACTCAACGCCATTTTTTTAGGCCAGGGTCTCCGAATGATGCCATTGGTATTTTCGTTAGTTCCCCGCTGATAACTAGCATAAGGCTTGGCAAAGTAGATATCTGCATTCATTGCTTTTGCTACTTTCTCATGGGCTGCAAACTCACCACCATTATCTAGAGTGACTGTGCAGACCGATGACACCAGCTTCAGAAGCTTGATCATACTTTCAGCAACAACTTCGGCGTGTTTTGTATCAACTTTTCCTATTAAAGTTAACCGACTCTTGCGGTCTACAAGGGTGACCAGATGGGCGTCCTGTCCATAAACAGTATCACCCTCCCAATCGCCTAGACGAGACCGCAGATCAACAACTGCGGGCCGATCGGAAATTAGCCCAATACCTGCCTAGTAGACTTGATCTAGAATCAGTGCCGCATATTCTTCCTTAAATTCTTTAGGCTACTATTTGTAACTGCTTTGTAACTTCGATCCTGGCCCAGAATAACATTACAATATGATGAGTATTGTCTACATTAATAGTCTCTAGTTTATCTATCCAGAGCATTGTAGTGCTGTAATTTAATATTGTCAAGCGTCAGTCAGAAAAAACCAGGCATAAGTCAATGGTATTTTACCATGCAGTGATTTTATGGAGAATAGTGCATACTTTTAGATACCTGCAATTGAGTATGATTTATGGGCATTATTGCATACATTACTCCTGAAAGTTTAAGTTATTGTCTCACTCGTGCATTGAATAATCAGTTGCATTATACGACAGTGAAGATTATTAAAAGTGGTGAATGCTAGCATTTGCAAGTGCAAAATATTAATCAAACATTATTAAGTGCGATAACGTTTTCATTAATTAAGTTTAATTACTATTTTATGGGAAAAAACCACCATTACATGTTTTTAAACGGAGCTTGTTCTGTCATTTCAGTTTTGTAACTTTAAAGTTTAATCCTTGTCTGTAAAATGTTGGTTTCTCCTTGAACGTCGACGTCGAACTCTTGTCCTTTGCTGTGCCCTGATGGGTCGATATGAGCCATCCTTATGCCAACAAGTATTGCGTTGAAATTCTCGATATATGGTACTTCGGTGTTTTCCGATAGCTGTGGCAATGTCCGTAAAACTTAATCCTTGCCATTTTAGCGCGACTATCATATATCTATCACCCTCGGTGAGTTGTTGATACTTCATAGGTTTTTACTTCGTAATTGGAGCAAAAAACTAAGGGTATCGCAGTTCATCATTTTTATTAAATTGGGTGTCGCACTTAGTATATGAATTCGGCTTTTATATGTTTTAATATGGTGTAATTGACACTAGATATTTTTCAACTTAATATTGCAAATGCTGTGCAAGGGACGGTAAAACTTATGTTTACTTTGCAGATGATTTGCTAATTGTGCATATAAACCATCGTACTCTATAATGCCTATTCTTATCCAAAGTAATAATTAAGAATAGGCAGGAAAGGTTGACTTACAATTACTCCCCAGTGGTTGATATTTCAAGCATTTGAGTGCTTTCTTCAGATCCTTTCTTATCATCTATTATTACTTTTTCCTTATTTTTTTTCATTAGTCTGTCATCGTCATCTGTAGTGCCAGATTCCTCAGTAGGCAGGCCGCTATGACCTAAGCAACCATCTCCTTCATTATGATCTAAGCGATCGCAACACTTACAGCACGCACTCAGTAACGCTTTCTGCAATAATTCTCTTCCACGATTCCCTTCCTTATACTTTTTATACAAATGGTAAGTGAAATAAGAAAGAGACGAAGCACCCACGGCACCAATAAGTACGCCTGCAGCTTCTGTGGCTATAGAGTCTGCTATCAATATTGGTGCTTGTGTTTGTACGGAGCAAGACTCATTCCATTCAATAGCAGGATGTTGATAACGATAAAATTCTTCTGGCTTAACTTCACAGGCATAATTTATAAAAAACAACTTATTCCACCTGCATGGATTAGTTACTTCCACACCATACTTTGGAAATAAGATAGCAATCACAGGGGTTGTATCAATGTCACTTACGTGAACAGTGACAACAGGCGCATCATCTTCGGCTCCTATCAGTTTAACAGCATCAATTTCATTATATTCCTCAACGCTATTGCCAACAGTTATTTTAATTTTATTTGAGAAATAGCCGAGATGTGAATCGAGTGTGATTTTGGTATCAGATACTTTACCTGGATTTACACCTGACATGGTGCCGCCAGTTTCAGTCGCCCCATCGTTGCTATAGGCGGTCACATAAACATCATCTTTCAGGACTTCCATTTTGCTAATGGTGCCAGCATTCAATATCTCTCTAGCAACAATCTGTATGATCTTCACAGGTGTAGTATACGTTAGTTCTAAGGTATTTTTTATATGTCTTTCTCCCTCCTTTTCTGCCCAAGCCCTAATGTTCGGAGCTTGATCATCGCCAACATGTAAACCTGTATCAGGTGTACCCGCAACGTATCTAGCCAAATATTGGTTATCTACAAGGTCATACTCACTGCTTGCACTGGCAAGTGACGCCCATTGATGTATGTTTGCGGTTAATGTGATGGTACCATCAGTGTTAGTGGAATCCGCATTTGCAATGTAAGTGATTGAGTTATCACCGTGAGCAAAACTAGAAAACAACTTTTTAGCTTTATTAAAGTCGCAATAACTTTCTACATCTGTTTTGTACTCCATACAAAATCCTACTCGTGCATCTGATTCAGGTACTAACAATAGTACCCTGCTATTGCTTATCTTAAAGTTTGAAATTTCAGAGTTGGCCACTAATCCTACACCATTACTAATAGTTAGATTACTTGGTTTATTTATGCTTAAAAAGTTATTACCAACTAAAAGTTCTTTAAGTTTTGCATTGCTTATACGGCCCTCCCAGCCGATATTAATAGTTCCCGGGACGATCTTAATAGCTTCTTCTGCGCTAATGGTAGTGTTGATTACCACGGCTTTGGAAATAATTCCGTCTAATAAATATCCAATACCACCACCAATAGTCGTATGATTCCTAGCTGCACCAAGTTTAGCTATGTTGATAACAGTATCTATAACCGTAATATCTTTCAAAGTACTATCAGTACGCCCTATTATACCCCCGACATACGCAATCTCAGAATTTACATTAATAATAGAGCTGGAAACTGTAACGCTTGCTATATTAGATGGGCCACAAAATCCCAGCATACCACCTATAGAATAACCCCGCGTCAATGGACTATTTAATGCCACTCTAATGATATTAACATCGTTGAACTTACTTGTATGACTCGCAGCTCCTCCTACCCCTCCGATGTAAAAGCTCTCACCCCTAATAATCGAATCCATAATTGTAATATTATGCATACTAACCCCATAGCCAGCTCCAAAGACACCTCCAGCATAACTCTCATCAACACCAACAACAGACACGACAATAATATTGTCAATATAAATTCCTGCAACTTGCGAGCCAGAGCCTTTCACTCGCCCCACCACCCCACCGACATAGTGAGAATTTTTGCTACCAGTAATGTTGCTATTTTTTATTATTATATGCTCAATACAAGAGGCATCAGCCGCTTCATTAATGACCATGCCTAGCATATTCTCATCCGACACAATGTTATCCGGCTGATGACCCCCGGCCTCAAACCGACCATTCTCAATTTGGATGAATCTGACTATTGAGCTATCAACCATAACATTGGCAACTGCTGGGTCACATGTTGCGCTCCTAGTATCAACATTATTGAAGTTTATGTTTTGAACAATTCCATTACCTGAAAGTTTATTTATCAAACAGCACGGCAGCTCGTCAATGGTCTCACAATTTCCATTGAAATTACCAGTAAACTCAGGTATTGGCCTGGTGAAGCCTTTTACGTTAAAGCTTGCAGTTAGTTTATAGTTGCCATTACTAGGGTAATCTGCATGATTGCCAATTAAGTTCAGCTCTGTGACATTACTGATGCCAATAACATTAGAAGCAGAGGCTGAACTCACATCCCTAATATGACGAGAATGGCTACTATTTAAATTTGAGCTATTGTGTGCTTGGGTATGGTTATGAAAAAATGCCTCAGCTTGAGGAGAGCTTGCTGCTGTAGCAGAGTCCACAACAGCTAAAACACACAAGCCTACAACTGCGCCCATAAGAAGCCTATTGTAAAACGATGAATTATAGCTAGATCCTATCCACACAGTATTGCGCTGGCCTCTTGCTTGATCTTCATTTTTTTCTTCATAATTTATATTAATAAAACACCAATCTACGTGCAAAGGTGATGATTTGGTTGTATTAGTACCATCACTTTCATAACTCCCGTCAGCTTCATTATACGCAACATCATTTTGTGATTTACTTTTTTGTAACGTATAGTCGTTTGTTGGCATAGACAACCAATCTCTATGCTTTTCTTCAGCATTATTGTGTTTTGCAAAAGCATTACCACTTGCTGGAATATCTATTGGCTGGTCTGCTTGCTCATATTGTAACTCACAATCATTAGCATTTTTATCTGAAGCAGCAGTAACAAGTGGTTGGTAGCAATATGTTTTTTGTCGTATATCTGCCTTACGCTGCAACCCTGTTAACAGGGTAAACACTTGTTCTTTCTCTAAACTAGTAAAATCCTGTGCAACCAGTGTAGTTAAAGCATCTTTTATGGTTATATCTCCTTCTTTATGCAGGCTATCTATTTTTATCAACTCTGCCATAACCAATTGTATGCCTTTATTATCTGAGCTATCTGTTAAATGCAAGGCATTTTTTTGTACCATATTAACCCAGGCAGTCATTATTTTTTTGCTTTGCTCTTGCTTGGTTGGTGGTGCCGTAAAGCCATTTTTTACAACATTAAATACATAGTTAATACCAGATGCAACCTTACCCAAAAGACTGTCTTTCATATTTTTCTTTAGACCTTCCTTTAGGTATTCATCCCAGTCTTCTTGGCCAAATGATCCGTTTTGTTTATCTTTCTTTGTTTTAGCTTGGTCCTCTGGGTTAAGGCTTTCTTGTTGTTCTAGGTTACTATGCATTGCATCTAATGCCACAAATCCAGACTGATAAATGACATTTAATTGTTGTACTGTTTTAAACTGATCACTTAAATTTTTTATAACATCGCTAGCTAATAAAGTATTAGCAATCTCTCTGGCTTCACAATCACGTAAAGACTCATTTGCACCATGCCATACCTCGGTTACATCTTTTGAGTTGTAATGCAAATAGGAGAAAAATACTTTTTCCTCTGCGCTTATGCCATTTGTTTTGTTTTCTTCTGCAGTCAAATGATAATCTTGCGTAACCCAACGTTTGCTATCATCTAGTAATTTGCTTATTAAGCTATCGGAATTACGCGCCCCCCAATTCACCAATGCTTCTAATACTGGATATTGTATCTCTGATGGCGTATTACTTATTGTAGCTACTACATAAGGGGTTGACAATATATCCACTAAACCACGCGGTGACTTCAAGATAACTTCATTAAAGAAGTGCGTGTTATTTTTTGCTCTTGACATTAGTAGACTTACTTGCTTATCTAATTTGGCACGAATTAATGTGGCAGCTTCATTCGTCTTAACATGATCTTGCAACAAGGCTTGGAGCTTAGAACAACATTGCCTTGCTCTAGCATTTAACTGATCTTCAACAGCTCTTTGCTCTTTTATAGTTAGTCTTGTAAACTCAGTTGTTTTACTTTTTGGCAGACAGCCTCCCACTTGCTTCTTTACTTCTTGTGTGACATCGCTAAAACCTACTATCCAGTCAGGTGGTGTTATCCCGGCGTTAATAATGTCTTGCTCAAGCTCATCAACGTTTAGCAAAATACTTACATACACCATAGCAAGAACTTCAAAAACGTTGCTTTCCTTAAATGCTTCTAGAGTTACAGAAAGATCGTTGTCATCAAGCATATGTCGTAAATAACTAATGCTACTCTCATTGCTTTTGTTATATTTAGCACCTCCTAATAAGCTGGTACTACTAAAACACCTTTCGGCTAAGTTTGCCGTCTTACTTAACTGACCGTAAAGCCAGCTTTGCTTGACTGGCTTCTCTGAGGTTTTTTGATATAATTGGTATTCCAGTGACGTATTACTCTGTGCGAGACTTTCGCTACAATTACACGCTAGGATCAACAGGAAAACAATATTTTTTACAACCTTATGATATTTAAGTAAGCTAAACATGTTATACATACTCCAAATGACATGTGGTATTTACTGTCGACGACGTTAACATGAAAATAATATGAAAACCATGGCTGACTAAAGAATTATAAAACACTCTACTCCAGTTACAGTATGATGCAATGATTTATAGTAACAATAAATACACAACGTACAGGTACACGATAAAGGGAAGCTGGATTCAAGCAATAAGTGCAATCGGCTGTCCTGTGTAGACTTCGATTGGTGTTCGCCCTCCTAAAACCTTCCTAGGCATGGTATTGATCAACATTTCCATTGTCCTCAGATCATCTTCTGTTAGATGACTCAACTCCATTTTTTTAGGCCAGGTTCTCCGAATGATGCCATTGGTATTTTCGTTAGTTCCCCGCTGATAACTAGCATAAGGCTTGGCAAAGTAGATACCTGCATTCATTGCTTTTGCTACTTTCTGCATGTAGTCTGTTCTAAGAAGAGCCTCAATCTGATACCGTTGCTCTTGAGTCAGCTGCTTGTATTGCCTAGTTTGAGTACTAATTCTTGGCTTCCATTTTTAGGGTGATAGCTACAAATATACCTGCAGCTTGCTCACCTATAAAATTTCAGTCAATTGCACTTATTATATTAATCCAGCGATACTTCATAGGTTTTTACTTCGTGATTGGAGCAAAAAACTAAGGGTATCGCAGTTCATCGTTTTTATTAAATTGGGTGTCGCACTTAGTATATGAATTCGGCTTATACAGCAAGCATTTTGTTGATATAGGCCGTGGAGACTTGGATCTTGGCAAGCTGGAGGATGAGTCTGATAAAAAAGCTCACGAAGAAATTGCCAAAGAGAAAGAAGACCTTATCAAGCGAATTAAAGAAATATTGAAGGGTGATGTAGAAGAAGTCAGAGTCACTCACAGTCTAACTGATTCTCCAGCCTGTCTCGTTGTTGGTCAAAATAACATGGGAGCTCAAATGCTCCAAATTATGAAAGCTGCGGGTCAATCTACACCTAGCTCAAAACCTATTTTTGAAATAAACACGAGTCACCCTCTAATACTTAAACTAGATCAGGAGCAGGATGAAGATAGCTTTGCCGACTTGATCAAAATCGTATTTGACCAAGCAAATCTAGCTGCAGGCGGTACATTAGATAATCCAGCCAGCTATGTCCACAGACTGAATAAGCTCTTGGTGGAAATGACTGGTTAAAGCTAATGCAAAGATACATGCTTGATTCACTACCATAGTGCTTCAAACCGATGAATATATACTCCTTGCACCCTTGAAAGTTGGCGTTTGTCGCCTACCAGCACCTTCAAGGGTAACGGGTATAACTAGATAATCGTCTATTTTTGACACCATATTCCAGGGTTACAAAAACAGGCTATTATCCAGTGATACTTACAGGCCCCTGCACAACTAGTATCCGTTACAATGATTGCTTGAATTAAGCTATTAAACGCTATGTAAGAGACAAAAAACATGAAGCACTTCACTTTCAAAGCGTAGAAGTATGGGCAGACGCCAAACCCGCATCAAACAACTAGCATCACCTATTACCCTCGGGTTAAGTTGACGACATTAAAATATGAATAAAATCATATTGTTAGCCGTAACTCTTAAGGTTAATACCACCAAATCCGTATTTATTACACAACTTACACCACCCTTACTGCATTCAGCAACCAACCGGAAATCTGCTCTGGGCTCCACTCTACACGCAGCTTTGATTCAATCACCTCGATCATTTTTGGCGTCATTCTACTCGCCCGAGCCGACTCTGTACGACGGCTATCTGTTCGGCCTTATGCTTGCCTATGCCTATATCCACGTTCGCCAGTATTCCTCGCCAACTCACGGCTCACCGTGGACTGGATGGTGCCAATAATCTCCGCTACCTCCCTTTGGCTGCAACCGCTTTTCTTTAGTGCGGAAATCTGGCATCTTTGTTCGTAAGCCAGTTATTGGTAAATTATCGTCATCACCTCATATCTCGCCGGAGAAAATGGTAGGAGTTTACCTTCAGTTGGCCCTTTCTTCTACCTAGTCAAGTGATGCACTTCAGATTTGAATCCGCCTTGTATAAAATCTATATAACTAAATGATTTGGAATTGTACACGGCGTCAAGCGAACGAGGCCACAGAAACTCAGCAAGGTTAAGTTACTGTGGTGAGATAACTCTGACAACAAAGTAATCTGTAAAGGTTACGGTTGTGTTCTCTCAATGGACAGCTTCGTAGCTTCTTTATACAGCCTTTGCGATAATGCTATCTGCAGCTTGCTTATAAGATTCCAGTTTGTCAAAGTTTAAGTAACGGTAGATTTCACCAGCCATGCTGTCGATGTTTTTAGCGTAAACCATATACTCATCAAAAGTTGGTATTTTTCCCATAATAGCTCCTACTGCTGCAAGTTCTGCAGAACATAGGTAGACGTTAGCACCATCACCTAGACGATTGGGAAAATTTCTGGTGGAAGTGGAGAGCACTGTTGCTCCCGCCTCAACCCTTGCCTGATTACCCATGCATAAAGAGCATCCTGGTATTTCTGTGCGTACACCGGCTTTGTTGTAGATGTCATAAAACCCTTCTGCCATCAATTGCTCTTGATCCATTTTGGTTGGTGGCGACACCCACAGCCGTGTTTTTAGAGGTTTACCGTTTTGTTCAAGTAGCTTGCCTGCAGCACGGAAGTGGCCAATATTGGTCATACAGGAGCCGAGAAATACTTCGTCGATTTTGTCACCAGCGACATCGGACAAAGTGCGAGCATCGTCTGGATCATTAGGCGCGCATAAAATTGGTTCTTTGATATCGGCTAAATCAATGTTAATGATAGCGGCATATTCAGCGCCTGGGTCTGCACGCATTAACTGAGGATTGGCCAACCATTCCTCCATTTTCTGGGCCCGCCTTTCTAATGTGCGAGGATCTCCGTAACCATGGCTTATCATCCAGCGCAGCATGGTGACATTAGAATTTAGATACTCGGCAACGGAATCTTCGGAAAGTGTAATGGTGCAGCCTGCAGCGGAGCGTTCGGCTGAAGCATCGGATAATTCAAATGCCTGTTCAGCAGTAAGATCATCAAGCCCTTCTATTTCAAGAATCTTGCCGGAGAAGATGTTTTTTTTGCCTTTTTTTTCTACAGTAAGAAAACCTTGCTTGATAGCAAAGAGAGGAATAGCATGAACCAAATCTCGCAGGGTAACTCCAGGTTGTTTTTTTCCTTTAAAACGAACTAGCACAGATTCGGGCATATCCAAAGGCATAGCTCCAGTGGCGGCGGCAAAAGCTACTAGTCCGGAGCCAGCAGGAAAAGATATACCCATTGGAAATCTAGTATGAGAGTCGCCTCCAGTGCCTACTGTATCGGGCAGGAGCATACGATTAAGCCAACTGTGGATAATGCCGTCACCAGGTCGTAAGGCTACACCTCCACGATTCATAATAAAGTCTGGTAGTGTATGCTGAGTTTCTATGTCTACTGGCTTTGGGTAGGCTGCAGTATGACAAAATGACTGCATCACTAAGTCTGCAGAAAAGCCAATGCAGGCCAAGTCTTTTAATTCGTCACGGGTCATTGGGCCAGTAGTATCCTGCGAACCAACGGTGGTCATACTAGGTTCACAATATTGATTTGGTTTAATACCAGCAACACCGCAGGCTTTACCAACAATTTTTTGGGCAAGGGTGTAGCCTTTACCTGAATCTTTAACCGTCATTGGTTTGCGAAATATGTTCGTACTTCCAAGGCCAATGGATTCTCTAGCTTTTTCTGTTAGACTTCGACCAATAATAAGATTAATTCGCCCTCCAGCTTGAACTTCATCAAGAATGACATCTGATTTTAATGAGAACTCTGATAAGGTTTCACCGGACTCTGATAAAATTTTGCCTTCGTAGGGGTTAATGTTAATGATATCGCCCATATGAATTTTTTCAACGGGTGCCTCAAAAACTAAAGCTCCGGCATCTTCCATAGTATTGAAGAAAATGGGAGCGACCTTTTCACCAATACAGATGCCGCCAAAGCGTTTGTTTGGAATGCCTGGTTGGTCATCACCAAAGTACCACAACAAAGAGTTAGTGGCCGATTTACGGGAAGAACCTGTACCAACAACATCGCCCACAAAAGCGACAGGTATACCGAGAGCTTTAATATTTTCAATTTGCTGAATGGGCCCGGTGTTACCAGGGGAGTCAGGATTCAGCCCATCCCTTGTCATTTTATACATAGCCCTTGCATGCAAGGGGATATCGGGCCGAGACCAGGCATCTGGAGCTGGAGATAGATCATCAGTGTTAGTTTCACCCGTTGCTTTAAAAACGATTGCCTTGATATTGTTAGGTACTTTGCCTCTATTGGTAAACCATTCGCCGTCAGCCCAAGACTGAATGATGCCTTGGGCGTATTTATTACCTTTTCGAGCTTTTTCTTCAATGTCATGAAAAACATCAAAAATCAACAAAGTATTTTTGAGCTGTATAGCGGCAAGCGCTCCAAGTTTAGGGTTGTCTAGCTGCTCAACTAACGTGGATATGTTATAACCACCAAGCATTTTACCAAGTAGCTCAATAGCTTTTTCTTGATTTAATATGGAGGATTTAGCTTCACCGTTGATAAGGGCTGAAAGAAAACCTGCTTTAACGTAAGCGGCTTCATCTACACCGGGGGGGACACGAAGCGCTAGTAGCTTCAATAAAGTTTCTTCTTCGCCTGCAGGCGGTTGCTTTAATAACTCAACAAGCTCTGTTGTCTGCTCTGCGCTTAATGGTTTAGGAGGAACTCCCTCAGCAGAGCGCTCTCGAACGTGATTCCTGTAAGCTTCTAGCACAAATGATACCCTCATGATTTGTAGCTGGTTCTGATAGTGTCTCAGAGGTATAATATTTTAATTCATTGCTGTATTTGGTTGGGTTAACGCGTTTCCAATAATGTAAATGTTCGCACCCATTGTATTTAAAAATACAGTGGGTGCTAGTTGTGCCTGTCCAGGTTCTAAAACCATAGATTATTGTTCTCTTACTCGTATGCCTTTTATACCAATTTCCTTGAAAGTATGAGGTTGCTGGCTGCCCTCGTTCCAATAAACTACCATTTCTAGGCTCATGTGGGGTTCGTTCTTTTGTCGCCGAGTAGCAACTCTTAATCCTTTGGGTATGTATCTAATTGTTTTTGGTGTTGGCTTTAAGTTTCGCAGATTCAAATTCCAAGTGCATCATAGCTTAAGCTGCTAACGCAGCCCTGTGTTCACCCATTATCAGGGTGGGTGTTTTGAAATTCAAATCTTTTCTTGGCAGAGAATTAAGCCGCATCAATGCTCGCTTCACCTTTATCTGACCTACCTTCTTGAAGTCTGTGTTCTTTGGAAAATATTGTCGTAGCAAGCCATTGGTGTTCTCATTTATACCCAAAGTATTTCAAGTTGCTACTAGGCGGCAAGTAAGCGAAGCCCCGTGAGCCTACGAATAGTAGGTGATCGGGGTGAGCGAGCGCAGCCAACAACGTAGCAGATTGAAAGACGATGGGTATATACCCAAGCATTTCAAATTGCTACTAGGCAGCAAGTAAGCGAAGCCCCGTGAGCCTACGAATAGTAGGTGATCGGGGTGAGCGAGCGCAGCCAACAACGTAGCAACTTGAAAGGCGACGGGTGTCGTTCCTGATCATTCAGCAACCAACCTGAAATCTACTCTGGGCTCCACTCTACACGCAGCTTTGATTCAATTACCTCGATCATTTTTGGTGTCATTCTACTCGCCCGAGCCGACTCTGTACGCCGCCTATCTGTTCGGCCTTGTGCTTGCCTGTGCCTATATCCACGTTCGCCAGTATTCCTTGCCAACTCACGCCTCACCGTGGACTGGCTGGTGCCAATGATCTCCGCTATCTCCCTTTGGCTACAACCGCTCTTCTTTAGTGCGGAAATCTGGCATCGTTGTTCGTAAACCAGTTGTTGGTAAGTTATCGTCATCACTTCATCTCTTGCCGGAGAGAAGGGTGGGAGCTTACCTTCAGCTGGCCCTTTCTTCTACCTAGTCAAGTGATGCACTTCAGACTTGAATCCGCCTTTCCTGAAGATAGGCATTATAACGAAAAACTGTATTTAAGTTAAGTTTTTGCGATATGATCGCTATTTGTTTGTGAGCGAAGGTGGTGTTGAATTTTAGCCTTTAAGGTGAGTAAGTTATTTTACAATATCATAGCAAGGGCTGTAAGTGCCGCTCTGTAGCTTCATTCTATGTTGTTGAACAAAAGAGCTGAGAAGAATATTCATTTTATCCATGAGTTCGGTGTCGCCAGATATCTGATAAGGCCCGTTTTCCCTGATGCTGCGTAAGCCATCCTCCTTAATGTTACCTGATACAATGCCTGACATTAAGCGCCTTATATTTGCAGCCAAAAGGTGGCTAGGCATATCGAGTTTTAATGTAAGATTTGCCATGTTTTCATGGGTTGGTTGGAAGGGTAGTTGGAATTCATGGTCTATTTTTAGTAGCCAGTTGAAGTAGTAAGCATCACTGTGTTTGCGCCTAAAATCAGTTACTGCCTCAAGGCCTTTATGCATAATGTTAGCAACCTCTATAGGATTGCCGATAACAATTTTGTAGTATTTCTGTGCCACCTTACCAATAGTGTGGCAGATAAAATTATCAATTTGCTCAAAATAGCTCTTGGCAGATGACGGGCCTGTGAAAACCAAGGGCATAGGCACTTCCTTGTTATCCGGATGAAGGAGGATGCCAAGGATATACAGTATTTCCTCGCAGGTGCCGGGGCCGCCTGGAAAGACCACGATTCCGTGCCCTAATCTGACAAATGCTTCAAGACGTTTTTCAATGTCAGGTAAAATAATGAGTTCGTTAACAATAGGGTTTGGTGACTCAGCTGCAATAATACCAGGCTCGGTTAGACCTAGGAATCTACTATCTTTAACACGCTGCTTGGCATGGCCGATATATGCGCCTTTCATCGGGCCTTTCATTGCTCCTGGACCACAGCCAGTGCATATGTTTAGGTGCCTTAGACCCAGTTGATAGCCTACGGCTTTGGTATAATTGTACTCCTCTCGTGAAATTACATGCCCACCCCAGCATACTACAATGTTTGGAGGCTGCTTAGTAATGAAAGCATTGGCGTTTCGTAATATTTCAAAAGTCAGATGAGTTATATCTGTTGAGCTTGTTTCATCAAATAATCTGTTATCAGTAATGTGAGAGGATACATAGAGGATATCTCTTAGTACGGAGGAGAGATTTTCCCGAACCCCTAGAATAAGCTTACCATGAACGAAAGCGTTAGCTGGTGCGTTGACTAGCTCTAGCTTCAGGCCACGGTGCTCTTGGGTGATATAAATATCAAAATTTTGATACTCCTTTAGTAGCTCTTCTACATTATCCCCTCGCTCACAGCTCAAAACTGCGAGTGCGCACTGCCTGAATAACCGGTGCAGTCCTGTTTTACTTGTATCCTGAAGTCTGCCAACTTCGCGGCTGGAAAGCACACACATACTACCAGCAGGATCTACACTAGTTGATACAATGTTGTTTTTAGCCATATATATACTCACTTATGGATCTGCAAACTTATTATACCCTTTGCTATTGAAAGTGTGGGGGCTGCTGGCTACTCTCACTCACACCAAGTACCTACTCAGCTTTTTCTTTTTTGGCTGGTTATCAAGATAGAGGCTTATGTAAAGCCTGAGAAATAGATAATACAGCTAACCTTCCGACGCTAGCAATGCTTGCTTAATGAGGCCATACTCACGGAAGTTACGCTCTTTCTTGTAGCGTAACTACTAGCCTGTTTTTTTTGTTAGGTTAGGGTAATTTTTGGCATAAACAGAGAATGCAGAAAAACAGCTTGAAAATCAAGTATCTTCAATGATTACACTATATAATATTTCAGTTTTGGTGAAATATCAATAAACATGATTTCCAGTAATAAGTGTAATTTTATTATGCTACGAGGCAAGTCTATTTGTAGTTCCTTTAATAATTCATTTGGTTGCATACCCATTATCTTTAAGGTATGAGCGGTTAATGAGTAAAAAGAAACAAGGCGGTGAAGTTTGTGTTTACAGGTATTGTCAAGGGGGTTTTTTCTGTTGTTGGAGTCGAGAGGCTAATAGATTTTATTAGATTATCTGTAGAGTTTAATGATGGGTTAGCTGAGGGTCTTGTGAAGGGCTGTAGTGTTGCTGTTAATGGTGTTTGCCTTACGGTTGTAGGTATTCGGAGTAGGGTTGTTTTTTTTGATGTAATGAAGGAAACGTTGAGAACAACAAATCTTGGGAGCCTTTCTGTAGGGTCGGGGGTGAATATTGAAAGGGCGGCTCGTTTTGGAGATGATATCGGAGGGCACTTGTTGTCTGGTCATGTGCATGATACGGTTGTTGTAAGCCAGGTTTTAAGGGAAGTAAATAACGTCACACTTGTTATTAAGATTAATAACTTATGGTCTGATTATCTTCTGCCTAAAGGATATGTAGCCTTAAATGGAGCAAGTCTGACTATTGGCGAAAAAGTTGCTAATGACTCATTCTGTGTGCACCTTATTCCTGAAACTCTTCGACAAACTACGTTTGCGGATGTTAAGAGTGGGTCTCGGCTTAATTTTGAAATTGATAGTCAAACTCAGGCTATAGTAAGTACGGTTAAAGCATATATACCAAAATTGTTGGATATGCAGTGTATATACCCAAAGCATTTTAAATTGCCACCAGGAAGCAAGTAAGAGAAGCCCCGTGAGCCTACGAGTAGCAGGCGATAGGGGTGAGCTAACTCAGCCAACAACGTAGCAACTTGAAAGGCGACGGGCATATACGCTACTGGCAGACTCGTAGACTTGTGGGCATCATTAGTTTGTCGCCCACTCCCATTTTCAGCGGATATCGAATCAATGAGTCTACTTAACTTTGGTGTAGTTAACTGAATAAGAACCTTTTTTCTTCACTCCTAGTTTTGAGTAAATTATAGAACCTAGTCTCAAAATAGAGTTTTTGACAGGACTAAAAGTACTACTTGCTAAACGACCTATATTAATGGATTCTTGTTCCAAAGGCTCTGACATAAGTCTATCAGAATCATCTTCAAAACAGGAAATATTATTGTGCGACCATGCATTAGATTGCTGTACATCACAAAACAATTCGCACCCATTACTTGATTCTGTATACCATGTATCATTAGACTTACAACCAGCTTCGGTCTTCATCGAAGAAAGCTCATGACCATCACCATCACCTTTATCGTTCAAGCTTTTTATCCTACTTCTGATTAGATTAACCATGGTCTCATACATGCCTTCTTCACGCGAAATAGATACAAGAGATCCTATCTCTTCGGTGGACAAAATCATTTGAAAATAATTTATATAATCAAGCAAGCCAAGACCATTCATTAAGTTGAATAAATATAAAAACGTCTCTTTATTTCCTCCATTAATTGAATAATCTATAGCGGAATTGTTTTTTTTATCCTGCATTTTAAGTAACGATATAAGCATGAATCTTTTTTTAGCGTTTTCATTGAGTTCATCTGGGGTAACATCCCCCAACATTTTCTTAAATGCAGAACCATGGGCAATATATGCAGCATCCAGAAACCTCATATTACATGAACTTGCCTTCAAAATATTCATCCACTTATCTGTAAATACTTGTACCTTATCCAATAAGCAGGAAAGAAGAAAAGTCTGTCTTTTACAATCTTCCTCTCTATTGTTTCTTCTGCATACTATTCGCTGTGGGCAAAGTACAATATATAACAAGTTATAACCTACAGACGACTCTAGTATATTATTTTGTTTCACCTGCATATCAACAAGCTCACTCATCATATTTACGGTGCACTTATATATCGTATTATAATGACAACTATGGTGAGGACAATTTTCATCATCATCCCTAATTTCATAGCCATAACACATTAACGCCATAAGAAAATCTATATCTATTTTATCATAAGCCAGCGTAAATGCACATACATTTTTATCTTTATCTATCACCTCAAAAGTGCTTCTGTCATCTTTTATATCCATATATGTCAAAAGCTTAGAATACACTGCAACAGCCATAAAGTCGTATTCATCAGAACATGGTAGCTTCACAAACTCCGCTGTTAAACAGTTTTTTGACTTATCACCACCACCATTACGCTTGTCAAAAATGCATGTTAATATATCTTTCGTAACACTCCATGAAGCGTGATGAAAATCTACTGGAGCATTAATAAAGTTGGTTGCTGATATATTAACAAGAATGCTTTCCCTTTTACAACATGAGCCACAATCACTTACCTCTGATAACTTGAACTTTGTAAGCTGCATTACAACAACGTTTTCACTATAAATGCTTTCTGATTCTGATGACAGAGAAGTAGGCCCAGAATTAGCTATACAGCAATGCATCAAAAGCAAGATACCACATAATAGAGAAATATAATTACAACTATTAGAATTTATCTTTTTCATTAATAAGCCTCGTATTTAAAAAAATAGAATACATGCTACAGCAGCCTCCAAAAATAAAATCAATACAATTTAAAGATATCGGATAATAGCTGGCACACGATCATAAGTACAAAAGCATGATACATCAATCACTGTACAATACAACAACTAATATAATGCAAGCAAAAAGATATTGACAGCATGAGATCTCAGAATGCTGGATTAATATAATAAGTGCAATTGACTGAAATTTTATAGGTAGCCAGATGCCGGTATATTTCTAGCTCTCACACTAAAAATGGAAGCCAAGAATGAGCACTCAAACCAGGCAATACAAGCAACTGACTCAAGTGCAACGGTGTCAGATTGAGGCTCTTCTTGGAACAGACTCATGCAGAAAGAAATCGCAGTGTCAGTAGGTATCTGTGAGAGTGCTTTATCACGAGAGCTGAGTCGTAATGCCAGTGATGATGGCTACGGTGCTGAAAGGGCCCACGCACTAGCCAGTCAGCGTAGAGTGACAGCTACAAGGTTCAGCAAAACAGATCAACGCTACATGCCCATAATAAAGAAAGGGCTGTTGCTTGGTTGGCCTCCTAAAAATATCAGTTTCCGGATGAGAGTGGAAGTGCCCGACATCGCACTCAGCCACACCACTGTTTATAAACGTGTTACTACTAACACAGTGCGTGGAGGCTCTTTGTATAAGAATCTACCCCGCTTTGGCAAGAGGCGCTGCAAAGGTGGTAAGCGTAAGGCTGGGCGTATCACGATCACAGACCGCATGATATTTCCGATCGGCCCTTAGTTGTTAATCTGCGGTCTCGTCTAGGCAACTGGGAGGGTGATACGTCTTATGGACAGTGCACCCATCTAGTGACCCTTGTAGACAGCAAGAGTCGGTTAACTTTAATAGGGAAAGTTGATACAAAACACGCCGAAGTTGTTGCTGAAAGTATGATCAAGCTTCTGAAGCGGATGTCATCGGTCTGCACAATCACCATAGATAATGGTGGTGAGTTTGCAGCCCATGAAAAGGTAGCAAAAGAATGAATGCAGATATCTACTTTGCCAAGCCTTATGCTAGTTATCAGCGGGGAACTAACGAAAATACCAGTGGCGTCATTCGGAGAACCTGGCCTAAAAAATGGCGTTGAGTCATCTGACAGAAGACGATGTAAGGACAATGGAAATATTGAACAATACCTGCCTAAGAAGGTTTTAGGTGTGTGGACACCACTCGAAGTATACACAGGACAGCCGATTGCACTTATTGCTTGAATCCAGCGTCTTATCTTTTTGAGCATTATATATTGTAAGTCCGTAATTTCTGCAAATAAAAACGATAGTTTTTATTTAAAGCCGTCTATCTTAGCGCTGATGATTGGCAGTCTAATTGCAGCGTGCTGACCGGAGAATAGGCACGTTATCGAAAAATAATTAGAGTGCCTAGTTGGTATTAGCGATTATTTTTTAGACTTGAGTGAATTTTTTATGTTTCCTGGAAAAACAATGTTGAATACATCGTCAAAGTTCTTTGCAAAATGTATTTTGATGCCTTTTTTGATATAGCCTGGCAACTCTTCAAAGTCCCTTTGACATTCTTCTGGGATAATGAGCTCTAAAAGTCCCTGCCGACGAGCGGCAATGATTTTTTCTCTGATTCCGCCAACTGCCAATACTTTCCCCGTTAGCGTTAGCTCTCCAGTCATGGCTAAGGGCTTAGGTTTTATATTCCTTGCCATAGAAATTAGTGAAGAGGCCATGGTAACACCGGCACTAGGACCGTCTTTAGGGGTTGCTCCTTCAGGAACGTGCATATGTATAAATGCATTATCAAAAAAGGTTTCTTTTATGCCTAATTTACGTACCCTGCTGGATACATAACTAAAGGCAATAGCAGCAGATTCTTTCATGACATCACCCAGCTGGCCCGTGATTTTAAAACCTGCCTGCTGCGTGTGAATTAGGCTGGATTCTATCGGTAATGTTGCCCCACCCATAGACGTCCACGCTAGTCCAGTGACTACGCCAACCCCTTGAATGTATTTTTCTTTTCTAAAATAGGGTGCGCCAAGGTAGTCTTCCAAGTCGTTAAGAGAAACGCTTATCGTTTTTGCTTTTTTATTCAAGAACTTAACGATGGCTTTTCGAGTGATTTTTTGAAGTAGCTTTTCTAGATGTCTAACACCTGACTCTCTGGCGTAGCCCTCAATCAGTTTTTTAAGGGCTGCGTCAGAGATTTTTAACTTACTTTTTGTTAAGCCAGCAGCTTTAAGTTGTTTTGGCCAAAGATGATTTTTGGCAATATCCAGCTTTTCTTCGGTTATATAGCCAGCAAGGCGTATAATATCCATTCTGTCCAGAAGAGGTCCGGGGATGGTATCCAGTTGATTGGCAGTACAAATAAACAGGATTTTTGACAAATCAATCCGCATATCCAGATAGTGGTCGAGGAATTCGTGATTTTGTTCTGAATCGAGCACTTCAAGCAATGCTGAGGCAGGGTCGCCGCGAAAAGATGCTCCTATTTTATCTATTTCATCAAGCATTATAACGGGGTTTGATGTTTCCACTTCTTTTAGGGCCTGAACCAGTTTTCCTGGTAATGCGCCAATATAAGTACGACGATGACCCTTTATTTCCGCCTCGTCTCTCATGCCCCCAAGGCTTAATCGGTAGAACTTTCGTCCCAGAGTTTTGGCTATAGAGCGGCCGATGGATGTTTTACCAACACCTGGGGGGCCAATTAGAAGCATAATGGAGCCGGAGACCTTCTTCCTATAAGCGCCAACTGCTAAAAACTCTATGATTCTATCTTTTACATCATCCAAGCCGTCATGGTCACCATTGAGAATATGTCTGGCGTTTTTTAGGTCATAGGTATCTTCAGAAAACTGCCCCCAAGGAACCAATGTTGCCCAGTTGAGATAGTTTCGGCAGATAGCAAATTCGGGAGATCCTGTTTCAAGAATGGACAGTTTTTTTAACTCATCATCAATCTTTTTTTGGGCGTTTTCTGTCACTTTAAGTTTTTTGAGGCGTTGCTCAAAAAGTTCAATTTCTGCTGTTCGGTCATCCTTGAAAATACCTAGCTCTTTCTGAATGACCTTGAGTTGCTCTTTAAGGAAAAACTCTCTCTGGTGCTTGCTAATTTTACGATTAACTTCAGCATTTATTTCTGTTTGTAGTCTTGCTACTTCCTGTTCTTTCCGGATGAGAACTAATACCTTTTCCATTCTTCGCTGAATAGGAATGGTTTCCAAAACGTCCTGAAGCTCTGAACCAGCTGCCGTAGTAATAGCAGCAGCAAAATCAGCAAGTGGTGATGGGTCTTTGGGGTTGAATCGATTTAAATAGTTTTTGAGCTCTTCGCTATACAGTGGATTTAGCGGAATTAGTTCTTTTATAGCCTGAATTAATGCCTGCGCATAAGCTTTTATTTCGTCACTGTCATTGTCGCCGGAAGGGATTTGTGGGTACTCCACTTGCACCAGATACGGAGGTGTGCGACGTAGCCATTGTTTTATACGAAATCGTTGTATACCTAAAGCAATAAACTGGATTTGTTCGTCATCAGAAACAATATTGTGTATTTTTACTGCACAACCTATTTCTGGAAAGTTTTCAGGGGAAGTATCCGAGCCGTTGATGCCAACAAAGCTAATGCCTGCGATTTTTTGTTCGCTTTGCCCAGCTCTCTGGAGAGTTTCATTCCAAAGCTTTTGACTGAAAACAAGAGGTTGCACCTGAGCGGGGAAAAATGGTCGGCTAGGCACAGGAATAAGATAAAGCTTATCTGGAAGGTTCTGTTGAGGCAGGCAGAGCTCTTTATTAGGATTTCGTGACTTGTCATTATTGGTAATAACTTCTGGATTTTTTGATTTCTGATTAGTCATGATGTTTTTTCTATCGTCCGTAGGTATATGCCCATCGCCTTTGAAGCTGCTACTTTGTTGTCATAATTCGCTCACCACAGCCGCTTATTACTGCTGCACTTCTGTGTTATTGCGCACCTCTGCTGCGTAGCAACTTCACATCATATGGGTATAGATATGAGGTATTAATAGCTATCTGGAGACATCTATATTGTAATCATACAAGCATGGTGAAGATATGTGTTATTAACATTAAAAGAGACCTCATCATGACTCCGCGGATTCAAATTCCAAGTGGATCACAGCTTAAGCTGCTAACGCAGCCCTGTGCTCACCCATTATCAGGGCGGGTGTTTTGAAATACAAATCTTTTCTTGGCCGAGAATTAAGCCGCATCAATACTCGTTTCACCTCTATCTGACCGACCTTATTGAAGTCTGTATTCTTTGGAAAATATTGTCTTAGCAAGTCATTGGTGTTCTCATTAATACCCAAAGGATTTCAAGTTGCTACTAGACGGCAAGTAAGCGAAGCCCCGTGAGCCTATGAGTAGCAGGTGATCTGGGTGAGCGAAAGCAGCCAACAACGTAGCAGATTGAAAGGCGACGGGTATATACCCAAGCATTTCAAATTGCTACTAGGCAGCAAGTAAGAGAAGCCCCGTGAGCCTACGAATAGTAGGTGATCGGGGTGAGCGAGCGCAGCCAACAACGTAGCAACTTGAAAGGCGACGGGTATATACCCAAGCATTTCAAATTGCTACTAGGCAGCAAGTAAGCGAAGCCCCGTGAGCCTACGAATAGTAGGTGATCGGGGTGAGCGAGCGCAGCCAACAACGTAGCAACTTGAAAGGCGACGGGTATAATCAGTTGTTCCTGATCATGCAGCAACCAACCTGAAATCTGCTCTGGGCTCCACTCTACACGCAGCTTTGATTCAATCACCGCGATCATTTTTGACGTCATTCTACTCGCCCGAGCCGACTCTGTACGCCTCCTATCTGTTCGGCCTTGTGCTTGCCTATGCCTACATCCACGTTCACCAGTATTCCTTGCCAACTCACGGCTCACCGTGGACTGGCTGGTGCCAATGATCTCCGCTATCTCCCTTTGACTACAACCGCTTTTCTTTAGTCCGGAAATCTTGCATCGTTGCTCGTAAGCCAGTTGTTGGTAAGTTATCGTCATCACTTCATCTCTTGCCGGAGAAAAGGGTAAGTGCTTACCTTCAGCTGGCCCTTTCTTCTACCTAGTCAAGTGATGCACTTCAGATTTGAATCCGCCTAAATCTGACGCCGAACATAAGAGTAGATAACAAGCTAATGAGACCCAACGAGACCCAACGAGACCCAACGAGACCACAAATGGTAGGTGATTTAGGTGAGTGAGAACATTCAATAATCTCACGTTTTCAAGGGGTGTGGATATAAAACTCCAAGGCTAACACGGTGCAAATTGGTGGAATGATTACGCAGCAAGGATAGTATAAGCGGTGCAATGAAGGCGATTCGGGTAGATGAGCCTTAAGTTTATAAGCTAATCAGCTGATTTCTGTCACACTCAATAACCGTATCCTCTTTTTGGTGGGGTAAAGAGGCTATACAAGTTACCTTTTTTAGGAGGTCTCTCATACTAACTGTACTCATTAGTATTGAAGGTGGCTGGGGCTGCTTTCGCTCACATACTGCTCTTAGGCGCTTAGGTTTATGAGGCTTCGCTTCTTTATGGCCTGCCCGCACCTTCAATAGTAACGAATATATATGTTCCTTGAGGGTATAGGGACATATTGGACAAGTGAGTAAGTATAAAAAGAAAGGTAATCAAGTAGTTATAGCGTTAGTGTGGCGGTGAGAGAGGGATTCGAACCCTCGATACGCGCAAACGTATACACGCTTTCCAGGCGTGCTCCTTAAGCCACTCGGACACCTCACCAGATAATTTTGTATACACTCATTTCCTTAGAAATGGTGAGATTATTGACTGCTCTTATTTATCCCCAAACACTTACTACTTATAGGCTTATGAGACTTCATTAGCTTGTCTACTGCTCACGTCATTAGTGGTAACTTATAACTAAAGAAATTGTTGCGACTATACCTAAAAATCTGCTCATAAACAACTACTCTCAATATTTATTTTTATGATGAGCTTTTCTTATTCTTTTTTTTCATTACGTAGCCATTGATATATCTTAATCGTATAATTAGGTGAGGTTAAGGCTAAAGAGCTATACTTACACACTCATAAATATTTACAAGGAGGTAGGTGTATGGGGCTACAATTTTCAGTTTTAGGATCTCCGGTGGTGCATTTCAAAAATGGTCAGTATAAATTAGGACATTTCATGTGGCTCAGAGGAAGCCCATTCGTAAGCTGGAACTGTTGTGAAGGCTGTAATCATCGCATAAGAAGTCCTTTGGACGCAATGAGTAAAGAATATGTTTGTGAGCAGTGCAGGAATGTGTATCAAGTAAATATGAGTGTAACTGGCGTTGAAGTTAGAGAAGGCTTGGGGAAAAAGTAAGGCATAATTTTTTGTAGTGGGCGTGATTACTTCTGTGTAGCGGTAATGTTAAATATAACTAACTAAGAGCTACGCGGATTGCCAACATGGTTTCAATACTCCAGCGCTTACTATAGTATTGAAACCATGTTTGGCAATCTAAAAAGTCGGGGCTTTGATTTGGAGTCCACACATATGAGGAACCTTGACCGGATGGATAAGCTGATGGGACTACTGACGATTGCTGTTGTGTGGTGCCTACTAGTAGGGCACTGGTGTTATGGGAATGCAAATCAATTGCCGCTGAACAAGCATTACCGTCCAGCCAAGAGTCTGTTTCGATTAGGCTTGGATGGGCTTAGACGGGTACTCAAAAACAGCTGTGCAAAAAATAATCAAACCCCTTTTTTAGTTCTGCTAAATGTTTTGTCCCGTACATAGCCACAACACATTAATAAGTATTATACACTTACAGGATTAATAGGTAAGTTGACATTACCAAGATAACGAAATGCATTACAATATAGATTTCTATACAAATAACATGAATAGCATGATTTGCATTTTTGTTTGCATTTTTGTTTACTTTTACAAACTAAGCGCTACAATAGTCATTACTTAAAAACTGATGATTACTTGGTGTCTTATTATGCGTTACGCCTCAAACTTAGTATGCTTTTTTTACACATCTATTGTAGCAATTGCAATATCCATCGTAGCAACCAGCGCAAAAAGCTGTGTAGACAAATGCGTACAAGGAGAGTTAGGCAAAGCCCCATTCTTTACACCCCAACAGATAAAATCCTCAGAAAAAAACTTTCAATTGAAAGTTATCATGACATCAAACACCGAGATCTATTCCCTTGAAGACCTTGGAATTGAATATGAAAACATCATTTTCCATACAGGCCTTAACTGCGCACAAGATAACTCTAAAACAATACCTCCAAAAGAAGGTGCAATTATTGTTAGCCAGGATCACCAGAACCAAAAGAGAACAACATATTTGATTTTTGATTACCAGCAACCAGAATTCAGAATAAAGGATAGCTCAATAAAAGCATCTACTTGCATTTATCAAGAAGCTGATACAGAAACATTATCCTACCTATCTCGCCTCAAAACTGCATTACTTAAAAGCAAAGAAACACGCAATCAGGATGATAGCAGTAAGATACCAGATGATATAGACATTAATATAACAATACTCCCACTTCAAGAAAGTGATGCAGACCTTGCCAGATGGAGTTCTACGTCAGTAACATTTAAAAGCAGCCTAGCTTTGCCAAGTAATAATACAGGCATATTATTATCAATGGAACACGGAAATGATCTTGAAAACAATTACAATAAAAGTTATAAAGAACCAAAAGAATTTGATATTTTCCGAAAAGAAAAAAACAGTTTTTTTACAAAAAAACGAAGAACAGATATCAGATTTACAAATGCAATAATTATCGACAAGAAAGAAATAAAAAAAAATAGATTATATTTTTACGAGAATGAAGAGCACGCAAATGAAATATTATGCGTAACCATTAACAACAATAAAGCCATACTCTATGCACAAACCCTGCCCACAAGCAATAGAACAGGTGATCTTCTCCCACGCTCAAAAAGAGTAATTTCCACCTCTACAGAATTGGAGTTTTTCTTAACATACAACTCCATCTCCAGCCAAGGAAAGGCCTGCAATCTAATAATTGTTTACATGTCAGATAAAAACACTATAAGCATTTGTTATAGACCCGGAACCCCTGAACACTACTCCATCTCACCAGACAATCATTCAGACAGATCTTGGGAAGAAGTAATTACTTCTTGCTGGGAAAGAAATATTACAGATAAATTTATCACTTTTTTAAATAAAAACAATCAAGAGGACTTAGTGAATGCTAAATTAACAGAAACATCTCCTAAGAATACCGAGTCAACAATAAGCCACCAACCTGGTATTAGTAAATATAAGTCAAGCCATCCATCAGAGGAAACACAACAACCCAAACAACCAGGCAACATCAGCAAAAATACACAAAAGATATTAGAGCAAAATTCACTCATTATGAGTGTTGCACCTATAAACCCAAAACAAACCGTTACAGTGCAGCAGCAAACCATTATAACAAAAGAACCTAAAGATGGGGTCCTCCCTCTTGAAAACGAAAATCCTTCAACCTCAATAATGCCAGAAAATGCTAGTCCATATTTACTCGCTTCAGTAGTATTAGAAAGTATAAAAACAAGAAATCATGAATTAGTAAAGCAAATAGTCGACTTACAAAAAAATCTACAACATCCGGCTTCGAACTCTGTAGATCTTGATAATAAGATAAATTTAGATGACTTATCATTATATAATTGTTTGAGGATCATGGTAGCTATATGTACTGACGACAATACAAAAACAAAGTCGAAATTAACAGAGTGTGAAAATACTTTAGAATCTAGCACCAAAAAAATAAAAGAATTACAGGATCTTAACGCAGAATTAAGGTATAAGAATTCTTTTTTACTTCAATCAACTGACAACAACAGACAGCAAAGCCCTCTTGCAGGCAACCCAACCAGGCCTTAGCCACGACAGACGTTATCAGTAAAAAATATGTTTTTTATTAGAAAACCCAAGCACTTAGCGAAGCTTATGGCTAGTTAACGAGCACTCTGTAAGGCGCAGCGGCGTAAGCATAGCTGCGCCGTGCAACCGAAGTTGTAACGCAGTATCATGGTTGAATCACGGCCTGAATACGTGATCTTCTAATTACATTTTCATTCATCCTACTTAAAAATATATATTCGAATATAATAGATACCAAGAAAGAGTATATACTCATCTCCATGTACGGGAAAAAACCTGAACCCCTTTATTTTCAGGATATACTTAGTATGAAGTAACTCCCAAACAAGGTAGTCTGCACGATCTTTTACCCCAGAATAGTTTATGACTGTTAAACATGAAAGACATCAGCTCATTGGCTTTCATCAACCTCTGCATCCAGCTCGGATCATCTTCATTGCGCCGTCTGTGCCTGCCTTACTGCGTACTTGTACCGTATACCGAAGAGCTTTAGACGAAGGCAGGCAGCGATTCCAGTTATCGCTGTATCACGCGATTTTTCGCTGACTATGACTACAGTTTTGAGTAGTTAGGTGAGCTGATTCCGAGCTGTTTGGAAATGGATCGCCCTACCCTGCGCATAGATAAAACCAACTGGAAGCATGGCTCCAAAAACGTCAAGTATTTGATGATATTAACCACTTGGCAAGGGGTCTCAATGCCCATTGTTTAGGAGTCTCTTGACAAAAAAAGAAGAAACGCCAATACCGATTAACGCATAGCCGTAATGGCGCGCGCACTGAACCTCATTTCGATAAAGCGGATTAATAACCTTCTGGTAGATCGTGAGTTCATAGGCCACGAATAGTTTGGCGGATTCAAATCTGAAGTGCATCACTTGACTAGGTAGAAGAAAGGGCCAGCTGAAGGTAGGTACCTACCCTTTTCTCCGGCAAGAGATGAAGTGATGATGATATCTTACCAACAACTGGCTTACGAACAACGATGCCAGATTTCCGCACTAAAGAAAAGCGGTTGCAGTCAAAGGCGGAGATCATTGGTACCAGCCAGTCCGCGGTGAGCCGTGAGTTGGCAAGGAATACTGGCGAACGTGGATATAGGCATAGGCAAGCACAAGGCCGAACAGGTAGGCGGCGTACAGAGTCGACTCGGGCGAGTAGAATGACGCCAAAAATGATCGAGGTGATTGAAGAGTGGAGCCCAGAGCAGATTGCCGAATGATCAGGAGCAACTGATTAACTATGAAAGCATCTACCTACATATCTGGGCGAATAAGCAGGCTGGCGGCGATATTTACATGCATCTGCCAGGGCAAGAAGTATGACAAGCGACGAAACGGCAAGTCAACGCCCAGCCAGATAAAGAACCGCGTCAGCATAGATGATCGCCCAGAGATCGTTGACGATAAATCGCGTATCGGATACTGGGAGATTGATACCGTCATTGGCAAAGGGCATAGCGGGGCTTTGGTAACTATCGTCGAGCGGATCACGAAGCACATGGTCTCAGCCCAAGTGAACAGCAAAAGCGCAGCAGGTGTGACCAAGGCTAAGATCAGCTTGCTCAACCCTTTTAAGGATATTGTTCACACCATTACAGCTGGCAACGGGAAAGAGTTTTCGTGCCATGAGAAAATCAGCCAAGTATTATCGGCGGAGGTTTATTTTGCCCACCCTACAGCTCTTGGGAGCGAGGGTTATACCAGTCGCCTTTCAATCTGCTACTTTGTTGGCTGCGCTCGCTCACCCCGATCACCTACTACTCGTCGGCTCATGGGGCTTCGCTTACTTGCCGCCTAATAGCAACTTGAAATCCTTTGGGTGTAAATGAGAACACCAATGACTTGCTACGACAATATCTTCCAAAGAATACAGACTTCAAGAAGGTCGGTCAGATAGAGGTGAAGCGAACATTGATGCGGCTTAATTCTCGGCCAAAAAAAGATTTGAATTTCAAAACACACGCCCTGATAATGGGTGAACACAGGGCTGCGTTAGCAGATTAAGCTGTGATGCACTTGAAATTTGAATCCGCGTTTGACTAACTACGCCAAAACAAACTGTTATGCAGGATTATGTAAAAAGCGACAATGGAAACTGACATGCTAGTGATCTTGCCACCGGGAGTTGAGCCAAATAAAAAACTTGATCATTTATCTGGACTGTATTCGTAAAGTGTTTTAGGATCAGTAACGATAATATTTGCATACCTTTAATGACTATGACTACAAACTATTTTGTCTTGCAGACTTGCTGGTGCAGATGAGTGGTTATCGATGATCGGCAATACCTGATTGAAATTAAGAGCTTCTATTAAATTGGAGTATTATGATTCTGGAAGAAGTTATTAATCTGTCGCGTTTCCAGTTCGCTGCGACTGCACTTTATCATTTTCTGTTTGTGCCTCTAACGCTAGGCATGACCTTTATGCTGGCTATTATGGAATCGGTTTACGTTATGACCGGTAAAGAAATCTATAAGGACATGACTAGGTTTTGGGGTAAGCTCTTCGGCATTAATTTTGCTATTGGGGTTGCTACAGGTTTGACTATGGAATTCCAATTTGGAACCAACTGGTCATATTATTCACATTATGTTGGTGACATCTTTGGCGCACCTTTAGCAATTGAAGGGTTAATGGCGTTTTTCCTAGAATCAACTTTTGTAGGTATGTTTTTTTTCGGTTGGAATCGCTTGAGTAAAGTTCAACACCTTTCTTGCACATGGTTAATGGCTATTGGTAGCAATTTGTCTGCACTCTGGATTTTGGTTGCTAACGCATGGATGCAAAACCCAATTGGTGCGGAATTCAACTTTGAAACTATGCGCATGGAAATGACAAGCTTTTCAGAGTTATTCTTCAATCCGGTTGCTCAGGTTAAATTCATTCATACTGTTGGTGCAGGTTATACCACCGGTGCTGTTTTTGTCATGTCTATTAGTGCTTGGTACTTATTAAAAGGTTGGGATGTAGGGTTTGCTCGCCGCTCTTTTGCTGTTGCCTCTGGCTTTGGCTTAGCTGCGATCCTTTCTACAATTCTTTTGGGCGATGAGTCCGGCTATAAACTAGGTGATGTACAAGAAGTAAAACTGGCTGCCATTGAGGCAGAGTGGGAGACTATGCCCCCACCGGCTGATTTCACTTTATTTGGTTTTCCAAACCAGGAAAAAAAGCGCACAGATTATGAGATAAAGATCCCATACCTTATGGGGATTATTGCCACGCGCTCTTTTCATAAGCAGGTAACAGGCATCAAAGACTTGGTCGACGATAGGATTCAGAAAGTTCGCAACGGTATAGTTGCCTATGCATTACTGGAAAAGCTTAAGGGTGATGAAAATACTTTTGAGAATAGGCAAGCCTTCAACTTGGTGTCTGACAATCTTGGCTATGGTTACTTATTGACTCGTTACACAGACAATGTTCCCAGTGCAACGGATGATATGATTAAGAAGGCCGCAGAAGATACCATTCCAACGGTATGGCCTATGTTCTTTGCCTTTAGAATAATGATCGCTTGTGGCGCATTGTTGCTCCTATTATTTTTGGTCGCATTTTACAAGACAGCACGCAGGGTCGAGTATAAAAGCCCATACTTTCTAAAGTTTTGTGTACTGGCATTACCTCTACCGTTTATTGCCTGTGAAATGGGGTGGTTTGTTGCTGAGTTTGGTCGTCAGCCGTGGACTATTTCCGGAATATTACCAACTTACCTTTCAGCCTCTAGCAGAACGGTAACTGACTTGTATATGAGTATTGCAGGTTTTGCCTTATTTTATAGTGTCTTTGCAGTGCTTAACGTTTGGTTAATGTTGAAATATGCGCGAAAAGGTCCGAGCAGTTTACATACTGGACGTTATCATTTCGAAAAGCAGGTTGACATTGTTGCGACACAGTCTCAATAACCAAGGAGGCTTGAGATGGATTACGAATTTCTCAAATTAATTTGGTGGGTATTGATTGGCATACTACTGATAGGTTTCACCATAACAGATGGCTACGATTTAGGCACAGCTAACCTATTGCCTTTTATGAGCAAAACTGACAGTGAGCGGAGGGTCATGATCAATGCTATTGCACCGCACTGGGACGGCAATCAAGTATGGTTAGTTACCGCAGGTGGAGCTATGTTCGCAGCTTGGCCTCTGGTGTATGCCACTGCGTTTTCCGGATTCTACTGGGCTATGAACTTGGTATTATTTACTCTTATGCTCAGACCACTGGCTCTCGATTACCGTTCTAAAATTGATGATCCCCGCTGGCGCTCTGTTTGTGACTGGGGGCTGTTCGTTAGCGGCATTGCGCCCTCATTGGTTTTTGGTATTGCTTTTGGTAATCTTTTTCAGGGATATGGTTTTGAGTTTGATGAGCTGATGCGATCAAGCTTTACCAGTAATTTTTTTGATTTGCTAAACCCTTTTGCGCTGCTGTGCGGAATTGTTAGCATTGCGATGATCAGTATGCAGGGTGCCACTTGGCAAGCTCTGCGCGCTGGTGATCCTATTCAGGCACGAGCTGCAAAAACCGCTCGCTTATTGGCCATTATTACGGCAGTTGCATTTGCTTTGGCGGGAGTATGGGTTGCCAACATACCAGGCTACGAACTTACCAGCATTATTAATACCAATGGGCCTGCTAATCCACTTGCTAAAACTGTAGCGATTGTTGATGCCGGCCAGTGGTTGGTTAACTATAGTAAATACCCATGGATGCTAATAGCGCCAGTTCTTGGCTTTGCTGGTTTGCTGACTTTAACATTCTCATCTACCACCCGCTTTCATGGTATTAGTTTTATTAGCTCCAGCTTGGCGCAGGCAGGTATAATTATGACAGCCGGTTTTTCCTTGTTTCCGTTCATTCTGCCGTCAAGCTCGCACCCTGGAGTGAGTTTAACAGTGTGGGATGCTACTTCAAGCTATCTGACGCTAACAATAATGACAATTGTAGCAGCCATATTTGTTCCCTTGATTCTGGCTTATACAACGTGGTGTTTTTATAAGATGTGGGGACGTGTCACCGTGGCAGATATTAACAAAAACAGCCATTCTCTTTATTAAGGGGTATGGGGAGGGCAAATATTATGTGGTATTTCGCTTGGGTATTAGGTGTATTGCTGGCATGTGCTTTTGGGATTATCAATGTGATGTGGTACGAGTTTCAGAGCGATAACTATGATGAAGAAACAGGTGATCCTTTAAACAAAAGTAAAGAATAAAAGGTTTTTACTAAAACCTATTCAAGTAACAAGTTGTGGTTGGCGTATTAGCCCAACTCAATATACTATTTGAGCGTCAATAAATTATTCGCAAAGTCACCTGCACTTCAAACTTGATACTAAGTAACCCGTAATCTGTTCAGGACTCCATTGCTTATGTAAGAGCTGTCTAATCATCACGTAATCCTTTTCTGTAAAACCTTGGTTTCTACTTGGACGGCGACGTCGAGCTCTTGTCCTTTGCTGCGCCCTGCTGGGTCGATATGAGCCATCCTTATGCCAACAAGTATTGCGTTGAAATTCTCGATATATTGTACTTCGGTGTTTTCCTATAGCTGTGGCAATGTCCGTAAAACTTAATCCTTGACATTTTAGCGCGACTATCATATATCTATAACCTCTGTGAGCTGTTGATACTTAATAGGTTTTTACTTCGTGATTGGAGCAAAAAACTAATGGTATCGCAGTTCATCGTTTTTATTAAATTGGGTGTCGCACGTAGTATATGAATTCGGCGTTGGTAACATCAGGGTAAGGGTGGCATTGTTGATACGAACAGCTTTCTGTTTTACTTCACGACACAATAGCATCTCTTGGCTTTTGCAGTCATCATAACCTCCGGTGTTTAATCTTTATTTTGAAAAAATAATATCAGAGTTTCTACAATGGCAACAATTACAGATATAGAAAATACTATGAAACCCAGGTTCAATGCTGATGCAGCATCTGGCCTTAACCTTATCTTTCAGTTTGATATTGAAGACGGCGACCCTTATCACCTAATTATTAAGGATGGGTCTTGTGATTTTGTGAGCGGCACAAATGATGCACCTAATGTTACACTAATCATGGATAGCGAAACCATGTCTGGAGTCATAACCGGCGAAGTAGATGGCATGCAAGCCTTTATGATGGGTAAGTTACGAGCAGAAGGTGACATGATGCTGGCCATGAAATTAGGCGATATATTTCCATCCTGAAGACTATTTTTAACTACCTCCTGGATCCGTGACTTCCTGATTACCTATACAGCTTTAGCGCTTAGTGTAAAGTTTGAAGTGCGACAAAAGCCGTTCTTCATAAAAGTATTCCTCAGATGTATTGTAAGCTAAGCGTCTCTTTGGTCTTGTATTTAATTTAGCAGTGAGGATGTTACATCGTCGTTGAGTTAGCTCTGCCATTGGTGTTCAGAATAGCTCAAAGAGTCCATAGCTCAGAAAATGATGGCACCCATAATGTGTTATATGTCGGTAGATGCTTTCATAGCTAGTCAATTGCTCCTGATCATTCAGCAACCAACCTGAAATCTGCTCTGAGCTCCACTCTACACGCAACTTTGATTCAAGCACCGCGATCATTTTTGGCGTTATTCTACTCGCCCTAGCCGACTCTGTACACCGCCTATCTGTTCGGCCTTGTGCTTGCCTATGCTATATCCACGTTCGCCAGTATTCTTTGCCAACTCACGGCTCACCGTGGACTGACTGGTGCCAATGATCTCCGCTACCCCCCCTTTGGCTGCAACCGTTTTTCTTTAGTGCAGAAATTTGGCATCGTTGTTCGTAAGCCAGTTGTTGGTAAGTTATCGTCATTATTTCATCTCTTGCCGGAGAAAAGAGTAGGAGCTTACCTTCAGCTGACCCTTTCTTCTACTTAGTCAAGTGATGCACTTCAGATTTGAATCCGCCCAGTTTCAAAATCAATAATTCTGTTTTAATTGCCAGTTCATGGTTTCTCCGGCCTTAAATGGAATTACTTGATCAATACCAAGTGGAATTGATAATGGTATTTTCCACTGTGTCTTGGTTAAGGTAATAGTACCCGTGTTTCTAGGTAGACCGTAAAAATCTGGGCCATGGTGACTAGTAAAACCGTTGAGTTTGTCAAGACTATTCATTATTTCAAAAGCTTCCGCGTACATTTCCAGTGCTGCTGGTGCAGTGTAACAGCCAGCACAGCCGCATGCAGACTCTTTAGCGCTTTGAATATGCGGTGCTGAATCCGTGCCTAGAAAAAAGCTAGTACTGCCACTGGTGGCCGCTTCTAGCAATGCGTCTTGGTGCTTCTTGTGTTTGAGAATAGGCAGGCAATAATAATGAGGCTTAATGCCACCAGCCAAAAGATGGTTGCGGTTGCATAGTAGGTGGTGGGCGGTTATTGTCGCGGCGACATTATCACCGCTTTGCCTAACAAAGGCGACAGCTTCAGCAGTTGTAATGTGCTCTATTACTATTTTTAATGTTGGAAATTTTTTGATTAATGGCTTCAGGTGACAATCTATGAATGCTCTTTCCCGATCAAAAATATCAATATCAGCATCACTTACCTCTCCATGAACCAGCAGTGGCATACCGCATTTGGCCATGGCTTCAAGGGCTGGATATACTTTGGCCATGTTGGTGACGCCGGATTCTGAATTAGTTGTTGTGCCAGCAGGGTAAAGTTTGAATGCAAAAACATCGCCCTGAGATTTTGCTTCATTAACTATTTCAGGAGAAGTTTTGTCCGTCAGGTATAGGGTCATCAAGGGTTGAAATGAGCTATTGGCAGGTATGTGCTTAAGTATGCGGGATTTGTATGCAGCAGCATCATCTGCTATTAATACTGGTGGCGTGAGGTTTGGCATGACAATGGCTCGGTTAAAGGACCTAGCTGCGGATCTTACTGTTTCGTGTAATGCCGGTCCGTCACGAAGATGAATATGCCAGTCATCCGGGCAGGTGATCGTTAGTGTATTTTTCATGCTTACTCATCTGTCTTTATTTTGAGTGGAATTGGATTCAAATTTGGACTATACGGAGGTAGGTAATAAAGCTTTATACCTTGTTTTTCAGCTTCTTCAACCACCTCCTTTGAGTGGTGATAACCCGCACCATCAAACACCATATGAATGACGGCCATTGATATACAAGAAGTCCGTACTTTTTTGAAAATTTGGATAATAGCTTTGCCGTTAACTGTCTCAAATTGTTCAAAAACAGCAGCTGACAGGTTGTTTAACTCAATAGCCACAATAATATTTAGCCTTATTCGGCTACCGGTTGTATTGATGACTTTATCAAATCCTTTGCGAATCCATCCTAATGTGATCTTAGTCGCTTGAGTTGGATGTACTGCGCCCATGAACAGAACCTCTTCACCTGTGGTAGCGAGGCTTTCAGCTCTTCATAGTGCTTGACAAACTCAGCCTGTTTATCCGCATCTGTCTTATAGAGAACACCCTTGGGTTGTTTATAGGTGAACCCTTTCTGGTGTAGCCACCGATTCATACCTGACACGCTATATTGAATTTTCCAGAGCTCAGCAATATGAGCGAGAATTTGATGGGTATGAGCGTAGGTTTTCTCAGATACATACTCAATGAATTGTTGAGTTTGTTCATCATCTAGATGGCTCTCACTGCCATCATTTTCAGGTTTAAGTTTTCCTTTTTTTATATAATCTTTGATGTGACGACTGATCGTGAATTCACTTTTTCTCAAAGCCTGAGCAATAAAAGTTATTGACCACCCTTCCCTTCAGACCACAATAGTATCGCTTTAATACGGTCACACTCTCGTACATCCCGCAATATTTTATGGCGAGATTCCACGTCGATTTTTTGCTGTTGGGTCAGGTGAATTTTGACATTAATGTGGTCTGAAGAAAAATCACTAAAAAATCAAGCATCTTCAATACCCTTGGGTGTATCAGTTACCATTGAAGGTGGGGGTAGTCGACAAGCTAACCTCCACGAACCTATGATAGTGGGTGAGTGGCGTGAATGGGGTGAGTGGGAGCCATCAACATCCCCGCATTCAATGAGAATGAGTAAAACAAAAAAAAGGTAATGCCTCTAGGCATCACCTCCCCCGTGGTTCTCATGAGCAAGAGTTCTAGCAAGCTACAATTACGCAACCTAAACGTTTAGATCGGCTTAATATCTTCTGCCTGAGGACCTTTTTGGCCTTGACTAACTTTGAATTCAACGCGCTGCCCTTCAGCCAACGATTTGAATCCATCACCTTCAATCTGACGGAAATGAGCAAAGACATCCGGCCCTCCGTTATCCTGAGAGATGAAGCCAAAACCCTTCTCGTCATTAAACCACTTCACAGTACCATTAGTAAGAGACATAGTCTTATCCTGCAGTATAAATAATAACCACCGCCTAATAACAAGACAGTGTTGCTAGGAGTCTAATCATTAATAATATGAAGATCAATGGGGGGGTGAATAATATCAACTATATCAGTCAGCATTGAAGGTGATAGCAGGAGACAAACGAGAGAAGCTTTATGAGCTACGCGTGGCAGCGTGCTTAAGGTGATGGAGAGCCTTGGCAACCGCGCATCTTCAGCTGTATCGAGTATATAGCCTATTGTTTTCACCATTAAAATGGTGTCAGAAGTCGGCTATTACACGGCGAAATTTGCGGTATCATAATCATGGTATACGTGCGCAAGCATTCTCATCGAACCTCTACCGTAAACGACTGGAAGATGGCATTTGCCGAATGCCCGCACAGTATTTGAACCAGTTATCGTTGCGCATGTTCTCTATTTCGAGACCTTTGCACGAAACACAGGGAAACCATATTGATAATCTGGAATAATAGATTGAAAGCAAAACGCGGAAACCACTAAAACGATAATGGCCTGGAAAAATCTTACACAACGTAGCTTGGCCGACGCCATGCTGATCGAGCACGATGCAGTCAAAGAGCTGGATGCCGTGCACGAACTTATTGATTGGTCACGGTTAGAGCAGCGGCTGTCACAAATTCATTCCAAAGCGCGTGGCGAGAAGGCTTGGCCTCCACTAATGATGTTTAAAGCGCTTCTGCTGCAAAGCTGGTACAAGCTCAGTGATCTGGCACTGGAAAAACAGCTGACGCGAGATTTGTTATTTCGCCGTTTTACCGGGCTGGATATTTCTGAGTCTGTGCCGGATCACTCGACGTTTTGGCGGTTTAGACAGAAACTGGACACGCTATGTTTAATGGACGGATTGCTCAGCTAGATCAATGCCCAGCTTAGTGAGCAATGGTTTTATACCCGTCGCCTTTCAAGTTGCTACGTTGTTGGCTGCGTTCGATCACCCCGATCACCTACTACTCGTAGGCTCACTGGGCTTCGCTCACTTGCTGCCTAGTAGCAATTTGAAATGCTTTGGGTATATATCAAATCGGGAGAAGTCAGTATTGTCGATGCCAGCGTGATTAAGGCCAAGCAATGCCGGCCCAACAAAAACAAGCATGGTGATTCGACTCAAGACCCTGAAGCGGATTTGAATGTAAAAGCTGGTTCCGATGAGAAACGTAAAAGCACCTACGGTTACAAAGCGCACATCAATGTTGATTAAGGTGGCTTCATCAAGTCAACGGATTACACGGCAGGCAATGTTCAAGACTCCAATTGTTTTACCGCGTTATTAAGTGGGGACGAATCTGCGGCTTATGCGGATAGTGCTTACCGCAGTCAGTCGCATGACCAGTGGCTGGCTGAGCGGTCCATTGATAACAGAGTGATAAAGCGAGCTTATCGCAACACGCCGTTAGACGAAAAATCCAAGAAATTTAATCAGCTACATTCGGGAGTGCGATGTACCGTTGAGCGCGTCTTTGGTGTTTTGAAGCAACACTATGGGATGGCGAAAGCACGTTATCTGGGTCTTGATCGGAACCGTACGCGATTTGAGATGATGTGTGTTGCGCACAACATCAAGCGAGGGTTATCGATACAGCAGGCAAGCTGAGCCTAAAAAATGAAAATGTGGGGTAATAAGACGCAATTCGTAAAGAATTCGCCCCTATGGCGTCATTTTTGACCTTTTTATCGTCAAAAAATGTAAGCCATTAATAACGGGCGTCAAATGGCGTTATCATGCAAAGGTCTCGTTATACAAAAAAGTTGTTGCTTTTTGAAGAGATAGTTGCTTATAATGCGCGGCGTTGGTATAGCACTTCAATGGCTTGCTAATCTGCAGTAAGCTAACGATAAGTTAATCTGTGCAATAATCAGCTCCAGCGGTTATTGGTAGTGTGAGTAGGCTACAAGCTAGCTCAGATCTCTCTTCACTAGTCTAGAAAAACTGGGTAATAAAGTGATTGAGGGTAGGCTAAGAGATGCCAGTTAGAAGCTCGCTCAGCCCTACTTTTTTAGGTTTGAATACGATAATTATCCTGCAATAAACTGCAATAGGTGAAAGGTAGCAACAAATTAGTAGCAGTTTGGTGTTTCTTAGGTTAGAATGCCTGACATGTTGAGATAAGGATTATGCTTAGGCTTATTTGATTTTTATGCCTTTAAAGAAATGTATTAAAATATTTGTTTTAAAATATATTTCAATACTTTAGGGTTGAATAAAAAATATCTTATGGTATAGTTTGTTAATCTTTAGGGTGATTAGCTCAGCTGGGAGAGCGTCTGCTTTACACGCAGAATGTCGGCGGTTCGATCCCGTCATCACCCACCAAATTCGCTCACCCGAGCGACAAGTTTATAGCGGACTGGTAGTTCAGTTGGTTAGAATGCCGGCCTGTCACGCCGGAGGTCGCGGGTTCGAGTCCCGTCCGGTCCGCCATTATATGCAAAATAATTATGCATGCTTACGGCTTGTGTAGTCATTATCTGTCAGATTTGTTCATACGAATATAGAATAACGAGTTTATAGCGGACTGGTAGTTCAGTTGGTTAGAATGCCGGCCTGTCACGCCGGAGGTCGCGGGTTCGAGTCCCGTCCGGTCCGCCATTCATTAAGTGATGCAACAAGCGTTGTCAGAGATTTGCTGTTTAGAAATCTTTCCTTTTTTGAAATCTTCGCATTGCAAGGCTACTTGTGAGGTGCGCCCTTCGGTTTTTTGTAAGTGGAGCCTTGCTGGTGAAGTCATTTGTTTAGGCTGGATACAGTGTATTTCACGCCCCCATTTTTCAGAGATATAAGAGAGAACCTGATGGATGTGAGCACACGCTCATAGGTATACTCGATTATTTGCCGAATTTTCTCGTCATTCAGGCGACTCTTGCTACCACCACTTTCAGGTATCAACTTTTTCTTTTTCCGGCAGTCATTCAGATAGCAGTTGATGCTTAATTCACTGTTTCTCAACGCTTTAGCAATAATAGGTACAGGCCAGTTTTCCGACTTCAATAATATTGCCTTAACGCGTTCAAACCTTCAGAAATCACGCATTTTCTTATGGAGTAACTCAAGTCTTGTTTTTGCTGTGAGGTAAGAATAATTTTGGCATAAGCAGATGATTCAGAAAAACATCTTCTAAATCAGATATCTGCAATGATATTGAGTATGAGGCATCTCATTCAGCGCAAATTGCCAAAATCAACTCAAGATAAGTCTGGAAAGGAGGGACGGCTTAGAGCGTGATCAGTAGCTTCACACCTTCAGGTGGGATTGATGTATATCTAAAGTAATTAGTGATGCAGGTAGTCACTAAAAGAACAAGGCGGAGTCAGATTCTTATACCTAAAAGATTTGGCGTTGCTATGCGCTGGTGTGAGCAAAGCCATAGAAGTTTAGAAGTTATAAACGACCGTGGTAATCTAACGCTGGCAATAGGTATGGCTCGACGGCAAGGGTCCGGCGACTCTGGAGCTTTAGCAGCGTTAAGAGTCTCTTAACGTTGCCGATATAGCAGCGCTTGCAAAGAGAATGGGGTATTTCGTAAATATTGAGCGTGCTTGATTTTTTGATACTATTCCTATACTCTCACGGTACGCTTAAAGTATATTGGTCGATCGATAAGGATACATTGAAATCCAGCAATAAAAAATAGCAGATGCACGGAAATATGGCTATTATAATGCGGTTTTTCGAGATTCTGAAGACTAATTATGGGTTTTATCACTCCTGATCAAAAGTGAATTCATCGCTTGTCTATACCTATATTACTATCTATGGCCATCTAATTAAAATAAGAAAAAACTTAAGTCTGAAAATGGTCGTAACGAAAGTCCTAGGCAAAGAGAAAATCGGGCAAATATTGGCATAAGTGTGCTCAATCAAGTACGGAATTTTTGCTTAGATTTATGGTCGCTGGAGCATTAAAGGCGCTATGACATACCTAACAATTGGCTGCGCAAGAAAGGCTGTACCTTTATTTCTTGGGTTGATATCATTCGCCTTTGAGGTTTGCTTTGTTGTCAAACTTCGCTCATCGCACCGCTTAGCATTCCTAAGACTCTGTGACTTTGCCCACCTGTCAACGCGTAGCAACTACAGCATCTTTGGGTCATAGCCACTTATTTGCTCTGATTTAAATTGTTGGTTTGCGGAAAGGTGCGTAAAAATGTTAATAGAATTTGAGCTATCAGTCTGATCGGGTTACATTGGGGGTGAGGCTTGGTAATTGACGAGTTCATAGGTTTTGTATATGACAGAGTTGAACACAGTACTTGATATGTGTGTTACTGGCAAAGGGGGCCGACTAAACATTGATATTAGCCAAAGGAATTATGTTAAATGCATTTAAAATTCATACACACCGTGCTGGGAATCCTGTCCTTATTGCTCTTTGCTTGGTTAGCTATAGGGTCTGTTGACGTTTTTCCTGCACAAACAACAGATGAGTCCAATAAAGTTTTGTTGCTCGTTGCAGTTAGCAATCTTTTGTTGGGCTGCTATATCAGTATACGTCGGAGAGCTAAAGGATATGTCCAGGATTTTGCTTCTGCCTTAATTATCACTAGTACTGCAATGGCTGTAGCTAGCTTTTATTATACATGGTTCAGATTTTCTGGGTCATCACTGGTACAAATTGCGCAGCTTTTACTGGTTTTAGGTGTTGTACTTCATTTTTTGATAAATTTAAGCGATATTAACCTCGGAAGATCTTTCCCAGCAAATGGTGTTGAGCGAGAATCCGGTACTGTAAAATGGTTTAACGTCACCAAAGGCTTTGGCTTTATAACTAGGGATGCTGGAGATGATGTTTTTGTACATTACCGAGCCATCAGAGGAGATGGCCATCGAACCTTGGTGGAAGGGCAGAGAGTAGCATTTATTGTTGCGGAAAATGATAAAGGCCTGCAGGCAGAAGATGTTATTTCATCTCCGTAATCGAGTGAAAAGATGGTATATCTAAAATAATTGGCAATGTTGGTCTAATAGTAAGGATGCTAAGACCTATGAGTTTATAATGGACTAGAAGTTTGCAACTACGCTTTTATGCCCTCTCCTTCAACGGTGTAAGGATATAAAGCAGTCCTGACTAAAGTGAGGAGCTTGTAAGCAAGTTCCTGTAGGTATTGTGCCAAGTCAACTGTAACCAAAAATATTGCAGCTTCAAGTCCGCAGGATGCTAGAACGCATCCTGAACCTGAGGCGTATTCAATAATGCGGAGGCGGCGCTTCATATTTTTGGTTATCGGTTTTAATGTTTGCCGTAAGCGAGCAGTACAGTTCCTGCAATTGTTTTACTTTAGCCAGCAATTCCACAATATCCTGTTGATGCCGAGTAACTACTGTATTTAGCTGGGCTACAGTGTTTTCTTGAAAGCTGAGCTGGGTTTGTAATTCAATCGGGTCATAATTCATCAGAGTATCCATTAGTTATGACAGGAGATATGGCAGTATCTAATTTTGCTAAAATCATGTGGGCTGGTTTATCTCTAGTAGTTGTTGAATAACGCTTTGCGGGACTACGACTCCATATGATTTTTGGCTCTTTAAAGCGAAAAACCTGATGAATATGTAGTTGGCTAACAGTATTGTTAAGCATCATAATATTCATTTTATACCTATTATCATTGAAGATGTGTGGTTGTTGATTGCTCACACTCACTCAGGCCGCCTACTAATCTTAGGTTTATGTGGATTTGCTAATTTGCTGTCCATTTCACACCTTCACCTTTTATTGTAACAGATAGCGCCGAAGGCAATTCATCGGTCAGTTGCTGTTGGTGGGGTGCTTTATGAAGTATCTTTCGCGCCAGTCACTCTGGTTACCAATATAAACCAGGAAAGGTAAAATCATCCATTGTTAATCTTAGGCATAATAGCAAGTCATAAATGACAAATGCAGATTTTTGTTAACTATTTGTTCAATGTAGATACAAACATCCCATAAGATTCCTAGTGGATTATACCAAAGATCACAGAAGATGCCTTATTTTGAAGCTGTTTTTCTGCATTATCTGTTCATGTAAAAATTACTCTTATCTCACAGCAAAAAACAGACTTAGAGTTACTCCATAAGAAAATGCATGATGTCTGAAAATGCGACCACATTAAGGCGATATTCTTGAAGTCGGAAATTGGCCTGTACCCACAATGGCTAAAGCTTTGAGAAACAGTGAGTCCAACATAAATCGCTAAAAAGACTACCTGAAAAAGGAAAAGCTTACGCCTGAATATAGTGGCAGTAAAAGTCGATTGAGTGACGAGCAAAAGCGGCAATTGATAGAGCATATCTCTGAGCAACCTATGCTCACATTCACCATATTCTCGCGTATATCTCTGAGAAATAACGAGATGTTGCGATAGTGCTGACTATCATTGCTCAACGGAGTTGATTTAAGCAGCCAAAAAGCTGAAAATAAAGCAACATTACCTTCCGCCTTACAGCTCAAATTTGAATTCTATTGAGCGATTATAGAAGGTCATGAATGAACATGCCCGAAATAATACATACTTCGTAAGTATTTAGGCGTTTCTACAAAAAATCAATCATTCCCTCTATGAAGCCGCACCCAAAATTAGTGTTTCATTGGTCCGTAGGGTGAGTGACAATTTTGAGCTTATGCAAACTGCATCTTTAACTCTCTTGGATATTTACAGGATGAAATAAAAGTAGCATACCTATAGAATGCTACTTTTATTTTTTGTTTTTTGTTTTATGGTGGCTAGAAGCATATGCGAATTAGTGATTATTTAATTTCTACCCTTAAGGAAACTCCTTCCGATGCTGTTGTTATTAGTCATCAGCTTATGCTACGTGCCGGCCTGATCCGCAAATTGGCATCAGGCCTTTATAGCTGGCTTCCGTTCGGACTGAAGGTGCTAAGAAAAGTTGAGCAGATTGTGCGTGAAGAAATGAATCGTGCTGGAGCCCTTGAAATTTTAATGCCAGCGGTTCAACCAGCGGAGCTATGGAAAGAAAGTGGTCGATGGAAAGAGTATGGCCCGGAGCTACTTCGACTTAAAGATAGACATGATCGTGATTTTGTCATCGGCCCAACTCATGAAGAAGTTGTTACAGATCTGATGCGTAACGAACTGAGAAGCTATAAACAACTACCTATCCATTTGTACCAGATACAAACTAAATTCAGGGATGAGATTCGTCCGCGTTTTGGTTTAATGAGAGGACGTGAATTTCTTATGAAAGATGGTTACTCCTTTCATGAGGACGCCGAAGGCTTGAAGCAGGAATTCAAAAAGATACATGATACTTATTGTCGAATATTAGAGCGTTTAGGCCTTAATTTTCGTGCAGTTGATGCAGATAGTGGTTCTATTGGAGGAGCGGCCTCCAAAGAGTTCCACGTATTGGCGGCATCCGGTGAGGACACCATTGTATTTAGTGATGATAGCGAGTATTCGGCTAGCATAGAAAAAGCAGAAGCTGTTGCTCCTAATTATCAGCGGGTAGCCCCAGCTCAGGAGATGATTCTGATTGATACACCTGACGCTAAAACCATTAACCAACTGGTTACGCAATTCGATGTATCCATTAAGAAAACGGTTAAAACATTAATTGTTGTGGCTACTGCTGAATCAGAATACGATTTTGTTGCCTTACTCGTTCGTGGTGATCACGAGCTCAATGAAATTAAGGCTGCAAACCTTCCGAACATTGCCACCCCTTTATGTTTTGCTTCAGAAGATGAAATTCATGGAGCCATGGGGGCTGGTGCTGGCTCACTTGGCCCCGTTAATAGCCAAATTCCGTGTATTGTTGATAGGTCTGTTGCGGTAATGTCTGATTTCTGTGCCGGAGCTAACATCGAAGGTAAGCATTATTTTGGTATTAACTGGGAGCGTGATTGTCGGTTCGGCCGTGTAGAAGACCTTCGTAATATTGTTAAAGGTGATCCTAGCCCTTGTGGAAACGGTAAGCTGTTTATTAAGCGAGGTATAGAAGTTGGTCACATATTCCAGCTTGGCACTAAGTACAGTAAAGGAATGAATGCTACTATTTTGAATGAACACGGTAAAGCTGTGACTATGTTTATGGGATGTTATGGTATAGGTGTTTCAAGAATAGTAGCTGCAGCTATTGAGCAGAGTCACGATAATCGAGGTATTGTCTGGTCAGAAGCTATGGCGCCTTTTCAGATCGCGATTATTCCATTAAAAATGGAAAAGTCAGAAGCTGTCAGGAAATCGGCCGAAAATATCTATAAGGAACTCATAGAAGCTGGTTACGAAGTCTTGTTGGATGACCGCAAAGCTAGTCCTGGCGTTAAATTAGCCGATATAGAGTTAATTGGTATTCCACATCGCGTTGTTCTCAGCGATAGAGGGCTGGTTAATGGCACCGTGGAATACAAATACCGTTCAGCTGCAGACAAGGAAGATATTGCACTAAATGATATTATTAAACTGCTCAAAGAAAAAGCGATACACTAAAGCAGACTATAAAAAGGTCTGGATTCTGTTTTCACTGTTATGTTTGTCACCATTGATTCGTGGACAATCTCTGGATGATGGTGTATTTCTGCAGTTTACAGAAATAGCCCGGGAAAGTACACAGTTTACTGATCGCTTTGACGAAGAAGTTTGGCTCACAGATATGTCTGGGAGGATGCAAACCTTTATAAAAGATGAAAAGCAACGAAAACTCATCTTGGAAAAAATTCACAGGGAGGCGCAACGTGTCAAGCTGAATCCAAAACTGATACTGGCTCTTATCCAAACGGAGTCCTCTTTTGATAACTACGCTGTATCATCTGCTGGCGCTCAAGGGCTGATGCAAATTATGCCGTTTTGGAAGCAAGAAATCGGTAGCCTCGAAGATAATCTAACTTCTATTGACACCAACTTGCGCTATGGTTGTACTATTTTAAGCCTTTATCTAGAAAAAGAAGAAGGGAACTTGACTCGAGCACTAGCTCGATACAATGGCAGCTTAGGAAAGTATTGGTACCCAGAGAGGGTGTATACAAATTTAGAAAAATACTGGCAATAATATTCATGATGTAGTGTCAGTATACCAATTTCCCTTGCCTCTTGAGGGCCAGAGATTCTTGATTACTATCACTAACCGTTGTCATCTACCACTCGTAGACTCATTGGGCTTCATTCTTTTGTCACTTGTTCACACTTTTAATAGTGACGGGTATATATCCGTTATCGTAATACCTTCTTTATATATAACTAGCAAGAAACTGAATATGAAAATTCTAGTGACCGGAGGTACCGGCTATATCGGATCTCATACTTGTATTGAACTATTGGCGGCAGGTCATAATATTGTTCTTCTTGACAATCTCTCCAATAGTTCGCCAGAAGTTATTAATCGAGTTGAAAATATTACTCATATGGTTACGCCTTTTGTTGAAGGAGATATTCGTGACCGACACCTGCTAGATAAATTATTCCGTACTCATAGCTTTGATGCCGTTGTTCACTTCGCTGGGCAAAAATCTGTTGAGGAGTCTTGCGCAATGCCGCTAAAATATTATGAAAATAATATCAATGGCTCTATTACTCTCTTTCAGGTTATGGCAGAACACTCCGTTAAAAGAATAGTTTTCAGTTCATCGGCTACAGTGTATGGTGCTCCCCATGAATTACCGATTAAAGAAGATTTTCCGCTGCATGCTACTAGTCCGTATGGCCACTCCAAGTTAGTAATTGAAAATATTTTAAGGGAACTGTATAAATTTGATAATGACTGGGATATCGCCTTGCTTCGCTATTTTAATCCTGTTGGTGCTCACCCATCAGGTATTATTGGCGAGGACCCTAACGACATCCCGAATAATTTGATGCCTTATATATCTAAGGTTGCCATTGGGAAGTTGGCATATCTAAAGGTATTTGGTGATGATTACCCTACTCGGGATGGCACTGGTATTCGTGATTACATCCATGTGATTGATTTGGCTAGAGGACATGTAAAAGCCTTGGAAAAATTGAACAGTAGGCAAGGAGGATGCCATGTCTGGAATTTTGGGGTAGGCAAGGGATTTAGCGTGCTGGAGATGATAAAGGCATTTGAGGCGGCTTCTGGCCGGAAAATACCATATGAAATTGCAGGTCGTCGATCCGGAGATGTTGCCGCCTGCTATGCTGATTCAGGGAAGGCTGAGCGAGAATTGGGCTGGAAGGCAGAGTATAATCTGGATGTGATTATGACTGATGTCTGGCGTTGGCAATCTAAAAATCCTGAAGGGTATGCGTAATTTTCTAATACCGGTTATGGAGCGTGTACTAACTCTCATTCTGATAAAGCTGATTGCTGCTGCGTGGCACCTACTCGTTGGGCACTGGTGCTATAGAGATGTAAATCAATTACAATTGAACAAGAACTACCGTCCACTCTGAGGCTTGGATAGCCTGATGCTAGCGCCTGAATCCGTGATTACCTGATTACCGCCAAAATTTTCGTACTTAAGAATACCTGCTGGAATGATCTTTATACATTTCGCCATTATCGTAGATAGCTTCATCCAAATCTTCCGATTCAGCAAAGCATTAAAGAAATGTGGATTCTCTTTTGTTGGCAGTACTATCTGCTACGCCTATATGCAAGCAATGGGACTAGTAAACGGCCATCTATCTGAACGCCCTAGCCACAAAGATTGCCAAAACTAAAACAATCAAGAATAAACTGACAGAACATCCGCGCTCCTTGCATGCACACACAACAGCAACATTCCATGACATCAGTTAAGTTATTCAGAATCAGATACTCGGCCGCGCATAGACTTTAATTTGCCCAGCTTTTTTTTTGCCTCAATTCGTTTTTTTTGAGACGACCTGGTAGACTTTGTTAGTACTCGTTTTTTCTGAACCTTGCCTGCATTCTTTATCAAAGCCTGCAACCTAGCTAATGCATCCGCCCGGTTTTTTTCTTGACTTCTATAACTCTGAGCCTTAATAATAACAACACCATCAGCCGTTATACGCTGATCACTCAAAGCCATCAGTTTCTCTTTGTATAACTCCGGTAAAGACGACGCCTTAATATCAAAGCGCAAATGTACCGCCGTAGATACTTTATTAACATTCTGCCCTCCAGATCCTTGGGCTCTAATAAACGAAATATCAATCTCCGCATCTACAATGACGACACTCTTTGAGATTTCAAGCATACCAAATTTATACCCATTACCATTAAAGGCGCAGAAAAGGTGTCGGCCGCAATACTTGGCATCACCTGCCCTTACCTTCAATCACTGACCATGTAGCCAAAATATTACAGCATGTTTTGTATTTTATTAAGCACCACAGTAGCACGAACGTGAGAATTTAATTTTTCAGCAAGAAGTAGATCCTTACCGATACCATCCCTACCTTGAGCTGCTTCAGTACCACATAGTAAAGCTGCAACATTGTACCAGAAATAAGCTTCCAAATAACTGTGAACAATCACCCCTCCTCTTTCATACATATTCGTCATAAACTTTTGCGTCTCAATACTCTTATACCACTTTAAAACTTTCTCGCTACTCTGAGGTATACTACTATTTTCGTACACCCCAGCTTGAATTCATGGATTGTTGAAAGATATTACTCACTCTAACCACGTATCACTTACCACTCTAAAGCTCTGCCCGCCCGCCTACCCATACCTTAATACGATGATAGGTATATACAGTGGGTGTGTACACTACCTAGACGCACGAATAATTTTAAACTATCTTGGCAACCCTTAGATTCACTAAGCAACTCGCGCCTTCAAAGAGAATGAGGCTAGGTGACATCATCACCCTAAACAAGTATAATCCATATTCTAGTAACTACATCCTATCTACTCAATTACAATGGTTTTTTATTCGCACCCTAAAAAGTATCTACCTATTTCTCTTGACGGCATAGGGTTGTTTACTGAATGCGCTCACTTCACCCATCTACTATTCGTAGGCCCGTGGATTTTCGCTCGTTGGGCGCCTACTCACATCTTCAATGGTCGCTGGTTGATCTTTCAAGATGCTACATTGCTGCCTGCGCTCGCTCACCCCGATCACCTACTACTTGTAGGATTACTGGGGTTTACTCACTTGTTGCCTGGCAGCAACTTGAAATCTAACGAGTATAGACTTATGGGTTTATGTAACTATGTATAAAAAAAAACTCGTATTAATTGTGATCGCGTTAATGCTTCAATCCTGCTCTGGACCATGGAATAACCCCCATCTTCCGGAAACAGGAGATGAAGTTATCTATCAAACTAACTTCCAGCTTCCGCCAAAAAACCTAGACCCAGCCATCTCTTTTTCCTCTGACGAAGCAATCTTTCTGAGCCAAATCTATGAACCCCCTTTAGGATATCACTTTCTTAAACGCCCCTATGAACTTGAACCATTAGTAGCTGCCACCCTCCCAGATGTTCAGTATCTAGATGACAGCTTTACCAAGATAAACAAAGGCCACCCAACTATTACTTATAGTCGTTACATTATTCACCTAAAAAAAGGCATTCACTACCAACCCCACCCAGCATTTGCTACAAAAAACAACCATCATAGTTATTTTTTTGATAGCAAAGATCAAGGTGAAGGCTATCAAATACTTACTGACTTTAAGTCGACAGATACCCGGGAACTCATAGCAGATGACTTTATTTATCAAATTAAACGATTGGCAGACCCAGCCAACAGCTCTCCTATATTCAGCCTAATGGCACAGCACATCATTGGCATGAATGAACTTAGTGACATTCTGCGCAACAATAAACATAATGGTTGGCTGGATTTACGGGATTTTTCAATGTCTGGCTTAGAAAAGTTGGATGACTACACCTATTCTATCACCATCAAAGGTATTTACCCTCAGTTCTATTACTGGCTAGCCATGAGTTTTTTTGCTCCTATGCCCTGGGAAGCAGATCGCTTCTTCAAAAACCCAGGCTTTAAAGAAAAGAATTTGACACTGGATTGGTACCCTATAGGCACCGGCCCATTTATGATGACCAAAAATGATCCAAACCATCAGATTATTCTAGAACGTAACCCCAACTATCGTGACGATTATTACCCTCATGAAGGAGCTTCAGGCGACTCTGAAAAAGGTTACTTGGCCGATGCAGGGAAAAAAATCCCCTTTATAAATAAGGCAGTTTTCACTCTAGATAAGTCTTCTTTACCTATGTGGACTAAGTTTTTGCAGGGATACTATGACCGCTCTGGTGAGAATCACGGCAATGTCATCCAGCAATTTGATCAAGCTTTAGCCATAGGCCCTAATGGCATAGAGTTATCAAAAGATATGCATAATAAAAATATAAGCTTGTCTGAAGATGTAAAGCCAGCTATTTACTACTATGGATTCAATATGCTAGACCCAGTCGTCGGGGGCTACAGCCATAAACAAAAGCAACTTCGACAGGCAATTGCTATTGCTTGGAATATAGAAGATTATATAGACATTTTCCAAAATGGCTCAGCGTTGCCTTACATGAACCCTATTGCACCGGGAATTGCCGGCTACTTAGAAGGTGAGGCTAGTATAAATCCATACACTCATAACTGGATTGATGACAAAGCCGTTCGCAAAGATATTGAAGACGCCCGGAAACTAATGACTGATGCAGGTTATCCGAATGGTCGTGATGTTAACACTGGAAAGCCTCTAAAAGTCTACTTCGATGTTCAATCTCATGCTACCAACAAAAATATTCAGGACTGGCAAATACGCCAACTAAAGAAGCTAGGAATACAGCTAGAATTCAGATCCTCAGACTGGAACCGCTATAAAGAAAAAATGCGCGATAGTAATTTTCAACTATTCATGCACGGCTGGGTAGCAGATTACCCAGACCCAGAAAATTTTCTATTCCTCCTTAATAGCGCCCAAGAATCAGCCTTATGCCAATGCAACGATAACAATGTTGCAAACTATAATAATCCTGAATATAACCGCCTGTTTGCAACTATGAAAACCATGGATTCAGGATCAGAGCGAAAAGAGATTATTGCTCAAATGGTGGACCTTATTCGACAAGATGCCCCGTGGTTTACAGGATATTACAGCAAAGACTATTACTTGAATAATGAATGGGTCTATAACGGCAAGCGTCACGGCATCAGCAAGGCAACTCTAAAATACTTGCGCATAGACAACAAACTTAGAGCAAAAAAACAACTTGAGTGGAACAAGCCTCATATTGTATCACTGCTCGTATGCCTTTGCGGATTTATATTATTATTTATTCCTGCCATCCGCACCTATCGCCGCAGACAAACATCAACCATTAGCGTAAACAAGGAATAACAAAATGGTAGGTTACATTATAAGACGATTATCTTATGCTATTCCTATACTCATTGGTGTTAACCTCATTACCTTTTCCTTATTCTTCGTAGTCAACAGCCCTGATGACATGGCAAGAGCACAGCTAGGTGATAAACACGTCACCCAACAATCCATGAACCTATGGAAAGAAACCAATGGTTATGATAAACCCCTTTTTATTAATAATGCACAGGGAGGACTTGACAAATTTACTGATACTATCTTTTTTAATAAATCGATCAGATTATTTGCCTTTGACTTTGGCCAATCCGAGAGTGGCCGAGATATTGGCAGAGATGTTGCTCAAAGAATGTGGCCAAGCTTGAGCATTGCCCTGCCAACCTTCTTGATTGGCATTTGGATTAATATTTGCATAGCACTTCTCGTTGTTATGTTCAGAAACACTGGACTGGAAAAAGGATTTGTTGCACTGTTCGTAATTCTTCTTTCTGTGTCTTACATGCTGTATATCATAGGCGGACAGTTCATCTTCGCCCGTCTCTGGCAACTGGTTCCTGTATCCGGTTTTCAATCAGGAATGGGTGCATTCAGGTTTCTTATTTTACCAACCATTATCGGAGTCATCGCAGGTATAGGGTCCGGCGCAAGATTATATCGCACACTATTTCTTGAGGAAGTAGAACAAGACTACACCCGTACGGCACGAGCAAAGGGTGTTAGTGAAATAAAGGTTTTATTTCACCATATTCTGCCAAACGCACTAATCCCCATCCTGACCAATGTGGTAATAGTCATTCCTATGCTGTTTATGGGAGCTTTGGTCATGGAATCTTTTTTTGGCATTCCCGGCCTTGGTAGTTATATGCTGGATGCCCTTAAATCCCAAGACTTCGCCATCGTTAGAACAATGGTTTTTATTGGCTCATTACTTTACATTATTGGACTTATCTTGACGGATATTTCCTACACAATCGTAGATCCTAGAGTCCGGTTAAATTAAAGAAACATGATATTATATCCAAAGACGATGGTTATACTCGCATCCATTAAAAGTTAAGCCCTGTGAACCTACAAGCATTAGGTTATTAAGGTTAGTGAGCACTCACACCTTCAAGGGAAATGAGTTTAGAGTAAAATTACTGGTTCGTGCATAGGTCTTATAATCAATGAAGATTCTCTTTCTTTGGAGTGACATACTCCTTTATATTTTACTAGCTGCCATTATAGCCTTTGTGATCAACTTGGCTAAAAACCCACAAAGCCGTGCGCGCTGGCATGAGGTATTTCGATCTCGACTAGGAATGATAAGTTTTATTGTTATCCTGGCTTATATTGCCATTGGTTTTACCGATTCCCTTCACTTCAGAACAAGCCTTGATCCAGTCACAGGCCAGCAATACAGTGAAACCTTCTACTCCAATAAGGTTCACAGCATACTTGATAGAATACTGGGAGAAATGAGCCAAAACACAGAACGAACTTATTCTGCACCATTTTCTCTCAAGTCATACCTCAAGGAAAACATGCAGGATAGTAAAGAGCAAACTTTCAGAGATTTTCCGAGACTACAGCATGCCGGCAGCCACCTTCAAGCTGACGATAGTCTAATTACCGATATTTTTTGGCAAAGCATAATTGCCTGCCTCAAAGGTTTGCTTATTTCAATCATTTTGATTGCTGCACACATGTGGTATATGAGGAAGAAAAAACCTTTGCTACCTTGGAAAACAGCTTATATAACTCTGACAACAGTGATTACTCTATTGGCTTGGTTACTTCACGTGGGAAATCTTTACCATATTTTAGGTACCGATATGAGCGGCAACGATGTGCTATATAATGCCTTTAAAGGCATACGTACCGGTATGTTGATAGGCTCACTAACAACTCTGATTATGATGCCTATTGCTATTTTCCTTGGTATTGCCGCCGGTTATTTTAAAGGGTGGATAGACGATATTATCCAGTATTTGTATACCACACTCAGCTCTATTCCAAGTATACTTTTAATAGCTTCTGCAGTTCTTTTGTTTCAAGTATGGATTGATCTGAACCCCGACCTTTTTGAAACCAGCTTGGAAAAAGGTGACACACGATTTATAGCACTCTGTTTCATCCTAGGCATTACCAGTTGGGCTACTCTTTGTCGCTTATTAAGAGCGGAAACCCTGAAGCTGAGTCAACTAGAGTATGTGCAAGCAGCCCACGCCTTTGGTGTCAGTCATATACGCACTATAACTAGACACATTCTGCCCAATGTCGTTCACCTTATCCTAATTACTTTTATTCTTGACTTCAGTGCATTGGTGTTAGCAGAAGCTGTGCTATCCTATCTTGGCATCGGTGTAGACGCTTCCATTATCAGTTGGGGTAATATGATTACTTCTGGCAGCAGTGAGCTGAGTCGAGAGCCTGCTATCTGGTGGAATTTGACCGGAGCCTTTATTTTTATGTTTATCTTGGTACTGGCTGCCAATTTGTTCTCAGATCTTGTCAATGATATTTTTAACCCAAAAACAATTAACGCTGCACAACCGCACCAAAGGTCTGGCTAATGATCACATCAGAAGTAATTGGCGATACTATGGAGCAAACTTCTACTCTGCCTCCTCAACTTCAGATAAAGAATCTATCCGTATCACTGCTTCGGCAACCAGATAAAAAAATACTGAAAAATATTACCATTGATCTGCATGCAGGGAGTATTTATGCCCTGGTTGGCGAGAGTGGTAGCGGAAAATCTATTACATCACTGTCCATTATGCGTCTGATACCTGACGCGTTAACAATTACATCCGGTGCTATTTTTCTAAAACAACAAAACCTATTTCATCTTACCGAGCAAGATATGGGTAGCATTCGAGGCGGCAAGGTTGCGATGATTTTTCAAGATGCCCAAACTGCCCTTAATCCTGTAAAAATGGTCGGCATGCAAATCCATGAAGCTCTGCGATTACATACAACCCTTCACAGCAAGGAACTACAAAAACGAACCATTGAACTACTCAAAGAAGTAGGTATTCCCGAGCCGGACAAACGAGTGGACTGGTATCCCCACCAAATGTCCGGAGGGCAGCAGCAACGAATTATGATCGCTATTGCTTTAGCCTGTAATCCCAGTGTATTGCTCGCTGATGAACCCACTACAGCTCTGGATGTCACGATTCAGCAACATATTCTTGAGCTACTAAAAACACTAGTCAGAAGCCACAACCTTGCTGTACTTCTTATCACCCATGATATGGGAGTAGTTCGGCAGACTGCAGACAGAGTGGGCGTTATGCTAAAAGGTCAAATTATAGAAGAGGCAACCTGCCGCGATTTTTTCCGCAGTCCACAATCAAGCTACAGTAAACATCTAATTAATAGCTTACCTGATATAAGCACATATAATAAAAGTAATAGCCATTCAGTAATATTAAAAGTAGAAAAGTTAAGCGTTCACTATCCTATCCGTAAAGGCATACTCCAGCGCATTCATGGTTATACCCGTGCAGTTAATGAGATTAGCTTCTCTATCAAAAAAGGAGAAACCCTCGCTCTGGTAGGTGAGTCAGGTTGTGGTAAATCCACAGTAGGCCGAGCTATTTTAAATATCGGGCATATTTCCAGTGGTGATGTTTGGTTTAACCGCCTGAAAATCAGCAACCTTTCCCACCGGCAAATGTTCTCTTTCAGAAAAAAAATGCAAGTTATTTTCCAAAACCCTTTCGCTTCAATGAACCCGCGTATGACAGTAGATAGCATTATTGAAGAAGGTATGATAAGCCTGAAACTAGGTTTAACGGCTAAAGAACGCAAAACCAAAGTAATCACATTGTTAGAAAAAGTAAGGCTTGAACCTGAATGCCGACATCGATATCCCCACGAATTCTCAGGAGGACAAAGACAGCGCATAGCCATTGCTCGTGCTCTTGCCATCGAACCAGAACTCATTATCTGCGATGAACCAACCAGCTCTCTTGATGTATCAATTCGCGCTGACATTCTTGACTTGTTGCTAAGCCTACAAAAAGAGCTGAATGTCTCTTATTTGTTTATTACCCACGACCTTTCCATTATCCCCAAAATGGCGCATCAAGTAGCAGTAATGAAAAACGGTATAATTGTTGAGCAAGGAGACACCAAAACAATAATGACTAACCCCCAGAAAACTTATACTCAGCAGTTATTAAGCTCAATTCCAACATTTACTTAAGCTTAACGCTAGATCCAAATAATAATTACAACAAACTTCCAAATCTAAGCCTTCTGCCACACCTGTTGCCTATGAATGAAGGTGTTAGCAAGATACAAGCAAGCAAAGCTCCATGAGCCTACAAATAGCAGGTTATTTGAGTGAGTGAAAAGAGTCAACAACCCCCATGGCTTCATAGGGGAATAGGTATATACCCAAAGCATTTCATGTTGCTACTAGGCGGCAAGTAAGCGAAGTCCCGTGAGCCTACGAGTAGCAGGTGATCGGGGTGAGCGAACACAGCCAACAAAGTAGCAACTTGAAAGGCGACGGGTATACACCTGATTGCTATCCGGTCACTACATAATGTTGCGATATAACACAAATAAGATAGAATCAAACACTACAGGAACAATGTTATAGGCAAGTTGGATTTAAAAACACATGTAGGCGGTAAGGTGAGATTAGCGTGGCTCCTCTTAACCTTTAAGCACAAAAATGATAGAATCCCCAGTCACCCTTATTACAGGTAGAGACCAAGAGCTAATTTTATGCTGAAATCAATCTCCATGCACCCTGTAATTTTTCACTGCTTTCGCAAAATTCTATGCTCTTGGGTGCGGACAACAGTACAAAACAATAATCTTGAAAGCTTAAATATAGATTCGAACAAACCCGTTTGCTACGTTTTTCGTAACCGCTCCTTTTCTGACCTTCTCCTTCTAGAAAATGAATGCATTAAAGCCTCCTTACCCAGCCCATCTCAATCTATTACCTCCACCCTAGGCGACCATTCATTTCTATATCTAAGCCAACAGGAAGGTCTTGTTTTTCAAAGAGAGCGCCCCGACTCATCATCAGGTCTTGCACGCCTTCTTCAATATGTAAAACAAAACCCAGACCAAAATATTCAACTCATTCCGGTTTCTATTTTTTGGGGGCGAACAGCTGATAAAGAACAGTCTGCGCTAAAACTGCTATTTGACTGGAATTTTAGCATGGGTGGAAGATTACGAAAGCTTTTCGCTACTTTGCTCCATGGTAGAAACACTTTAGTCCACTTCAACCCCGCCTTGTCACTTTGTAATATCGCTAATGATGATCATGACCACACCCACACACTGAAAAAAATAGACCGAATTCTGCGCATTCACTTTAGCCAGCAAAGAACATCTGTTCTCGGCCCTGATCTTTCTCATCGTCGAATGCTTGTTAATAGCCTAATTCAAAGTTCAACGATTAAAAATGCTATAAAAGAAGAAGCATCAACCCACTCAATCTCTCTGGAAAAAGCAGAATACAAAGCCAAAAAGTACGCTAAAGAAATTGTATCTGACTTTTCTTTTTCAGCAATCAGGTTAATGGAAATTATTCTGACCTGGTTCTGGAATAAACTATATAGTGGCGTTAATGTGAGCAACATTAGCCACCTAAAAGAGCTAGCAAAAACCAGCAGCATTATTTATATTCCCTGCCACCGCAGTCATATTGACTACCTACTACTTTCTTACGTCTTGTATCACCATGGGCTAACGCCACCTCACACTGCCGCAGGCATCAATCTTAAGATGCCTTTTATCGGCACTATTCTACGTAAATGTGGTGCTTTTTTTATGCGCAGAACCTTTAATGGTAACCCTTTGTACAGCTGCGTCTTTTACGAATATATGTATACATTGTCCTGCAAGGGCTTTCCCATAGAGTATTTTATTGAAGGTGGCCGCTCTCGAACCGGACGAACTTTATCACCCAAAACAGGTATGCTCTCTATCTCTTTACGTAACTATCTGAGAAATGGTCATAAGCCCGTAAGCTTTATCCCCATCTATATAGGATACGAAAAACTACTTGAAGTCAACACTTATCTGGGTGAATTAAGAGGAAAAACAAAAAAGAAAGAATCTCCCTTGGATATTTTCAGAACTCTGGCAGCACTTAAAAATAATCTTGGTAAAGCCTGGATTAACTTTGGTGAGCCGATTAGCCTTGCCAATCATCTGGACACCCAGATACCTCACTGGCGAAAAACAACCACAAGTGCAAACCTCAAGCCAGATTGGCTGAAAGAAGCAACAAACAGTTTGGCCATAAAAATTGTCAGTCGCATCAACTCTGCTGCAATCATTAACCCTGTTAACTTGGTCTCCATGGCACTACTGTCAACGCCGCGTCATGCCCTAGGAAAACAAGAGTTATTACTACAACTGAATGCTTACTTAAAACTGCTACCAAGGATGTCTCATAATAATACAATTATTATGACAGATCTTGATAGCCTAAGCATAATCCGGTATGTCCAAAAATTAAAACTGATTTCCAGACAAACAGACTCTTTGGGGGAAATTTTCTATCTTGAAGAGAGCACTGCCATACAGATGACGTATTATCGAAATAATATTCTACATATTTTTGCTATCCCATCCTTGATTAGCTGCCTTTTTGTTAACATCAACGCCATTAAACGTAAAGAAGTTATGCGCATTTGCTCACTACTTTATCCCTACCTCAAATCCGAACTCTTTATTGAGTGGAATCCACGAGAATTTCTTAAAATTGTCGATCAGTGCCTTAAGGTAATGGTTAATGAAAACATGATTAAAGTCGACAGAAGTGGTATTTATTGCCAGCCAGACACTACATCTACTCACTTTTTCATACTAACAGTATTATCTAAAGCTATTATTCAAACCCTTGAACGCTTTTACATAACCATAACCATACTAATCAAAAGCGGAAGTGACACAATTGAGCAATCTGCACTGGAAAAACGGGCAAGATATATTGCTCAACGACTCAGTATTATCCATGGATGGAATGCGCCAGAATTTTTTGATAAGGCTTTGTTCTCAGGTTTTATTCAGCAACTACGAAAAAACAGGGTTATTCATATCGCACAAACCAACAAGATTGTTTTTAGTGACCAAGTGAAGCAGGTGGCAGACGAAGCCTTTAAAGTCCTCAGCATAGAGACTCGTCACAACATTCTTCAAACCACCGACTCAGCAGTATACCCACACCCCTTAGAAGAGTGAGGTTGTTCATGCAAAGCTCGTTACTATGTTACTCAGGTTATGCGCATTCCAGCTTCAGCTCCATGGTGGGGCTCAAGAATCCAAATATCTTTTCCCCCTGGGCCAGCTGCCAGTACCATACCCTCACTTAAACCAAATTTCATTTTTCGTGGCTTAAGATTAGCCACCATCACTGTATACTTGCCAATTAAATCTTCTGGACTGTATGCAGATTTAATTCCAGCAAAAACAATTCTAGATTCTTCCTCACCAAGCTCCAGCGTCAATCGTAGTAGCTTGTTTGCACCTTCAACCAACTCTGCATTGGCAATCTTGGCGATTCGTAAATCAACTTTAGCAAAATCATCGTAATCAATTTCAGCAACTATTGGCTCTTTAGTTAGCCAGCTATTTTGCGCCTCACTTAATAGCGAGCTTTTACTTGTATTGACCACCAGCTCTTTGCTTGCTTCAACCATCATAGCAACCTTGTCAGCCTCCACGCGAGTCATCAGTGGTTTAAATTTATTGATATTATGATTCAGCAACAAAGACTGATTATCTTCCCAAATAAGAGCATCAATGCCCATAAATTTTTCGGCTTTAGTTGCCATAGCAGGTAGAACAGGTTTTAGATAAATTATAAGTATCCGAAACAGATTAATGCCAGCACTACAAATATCATGCAACTCTTCATCTTGGTTCTGTTTCTTTGCAACGACCCAGGGTTTCATGTCATCAATCCAAGCATTAGCCTGATCCGCTAGCGCCATTATTTCACGCATGGCCTTACTAAACTCCCGATCTTCGTAGAGATTAGCTATTCTCACACTAGCCTGCTGAAATTTATCCATCAGCTCTTGAGCCGAATTATTACCAGAAAGGATTCCTTGGAAACGCTTATGGATGAAGCCGGCGCAACGGCTGGCAATATTAACCAATTTACCTACTAAGTCAGAATTAACCCTTTGAATAAAATCATCCGTGTTCAAATCCAAGTCATCTATACGACTAGAAAGCTTAGTTGCATAATAATAACGGAGATATTCCGGATGCAAGTGCTCAAGGTAAGTGCGGGCAGTGATAAATGTCCCTCTAGATTTAGACATTTTTTCACCATTAACTGTTAGATAGCCATGAACGCTTACTTTGGTTGGTGTACGGTAGTTAGCACCGTACAACATAGCAGGCCAAAACAGGCAATGGAAGTTAATGATATCTTTTCCAATGAAGTGGTGCATTTCACAATCGCTATCTTTTTTCCAGTAGGCATCGAAATCAAGATCTTCGCGCCGCTGGCACAGATTTTTGAAGCTAGCCATGTAGCCAATAGGCGCATCCAACCATACATAAAAGTACTTACCTGGCTCCCCGGGGATTTCAAAACCAAAATAGGGAGCGTCTCTGGAAATATCCCAATCCTGCAAACCGGTATCTAGCCATTCCGTCAGTTTATTGGCGATTTCCTCTTGAATAGTACCGGAACGGGTCCAACCTTTTAAAAATCCATCAAAATCAGACAGCTTAAAGAAGAAGTGCTTACTGTCTTTTTCAACCGGCTTAGCTCCAGAAATAGTTGAACGGACGTTTTTCAGATCAGTAGGAGAGTAGGTAGCACCACACCGCTCACAGTTATCTCCGTATTGGTCACTTGCATCACATTTCGGACAATCACCCTTAATATACCTATCGGCTAAGAACATTTGTTTTTCTGGATCAAAAAATTGACTAATTGTACGGCTACAAATATGACCCTTTTCTTTTAGAGTAAGATAAATGGTTTCTGAGAGCTTTCGGTTTTCTTCAGAGTGAGTGGAATAGTAATTATCAAATGCTATATGGAAATCGTCAAAATCACGCACACGCTCACTGTTAATTAATTTAACAGATTCTTCTGGACTGATTCCTTGCCCCTCTGCATACAGGCTAATAGCTGTGCCGTGGGCATCATCTGCGCACACATAGGTACACTTATTGCCCCGCATCCTTTGAAAGCGAACCCATATATCAGTCTGAATATATTCAACTAGATGGCCCATATGTAATGGCCCATTGGCGTAGGGAAGAGCGCTGGTAACAAGTATTTTGCGTTGACTCATTTGACGTAATATCTACCGGTAGAAAAAACAAGGACACCACAGACCTATGGCTAGCCCACTAATACACCTTACCATTATATACCCAAAGTCATTAGAGATGCAGGTATACCTAAGGATTTGGAGTTGCTTCGCGGAAGCAAATACGCAAAGCCACAGAAGCTCAGGGGTGCTAAATGATTGTGGTGAGCGAACGCTTACAAAACAAAGCAGCACTTTCAAAGCCGATGGGTATACCAAAAAGGCAAAACTTCATCTATTTATACTCATTACCTTGGAGGTATGAGCATATTTACGAACCTCTCATTCACAGGGAATGGATACGACACATACCTTATTCCACATAACTTTACCCCTCAAAAGACGTTCACAATATTCCTCTAAATATTAAATTATTTTTCATTAATTAGAAATTTGGCTTGCCGTACAAACGTTTTTCAATGAGAATTGGTATTAAGTGATCATAAAAAAAACAACCAAGAGAGTCGCTTATGGGAAATGCAGCCTTAGAGGCCAAACGGACCGACACAGCAAAAAAAATAACCTACGTGCTAGATAGCAACGTCCTAATCCACGATCCTAACTCCATACTCAACTTTGAAGAACACAAAATTGTCATACCAATCACCGTTCTAGAGGAGCTAGATAAATTAAAAAACGGTAAACAAACCATTGCTGCCGATTGTCGACAAGCCATTAGGCTCATTGATAATATTATCGGAACTGCGTCCCCTACCGAAATTGAACAGGGTGTACCTATTACACGGGGAGACAAAAGTCCAAGTTTAGGATCCCTATCTATTCTCATGCAGCACGCGCAAGACAATGTTACTACACTGCCAAGCAGTAATAATGACAACCAAATCATTAACGATATCAGTCAGTACCAGCGTGAAAACCCAGAAAGCACTGTCACTCTGGTAACTAAAGATATCAATATGAGATTGAAAGCTCGGGGCTGCGGAATACCCACTGAAGATTATCATAATGATCAGTTAGTATCAGATATTTCTATGCTGACTAAAGGTTACATCAAATATGAAGGTAATTTTTGGGACCTAGTAACCAATGTTAACACCTCCCAAGATAAAGGCATCACCACGCATACCCTGAGCAGGGATGAAATAAAAGATGATCTTTACTTCAACCAGTTTATTCTTGATGATCAAGGCATCATTGGTCGAGTAATAGGCATCACAGAAACAGAAGTAAAGTTACAACACTTCTCCAAAGAAAGCTTAATGAATCAGGAAGTTTGGGGCCTCCAACCTCTAGATATTTATCAGGGTATGGCCCTCAATCTTCTAATGGATCCAGATGTCCATCTGGTTAATCTCAATGGTGCTGCAGGTTCTGGCAAAACCATTCTAGCACTGGCTGCAGCAATAGACATGACCATTGCCAGCAAACAGTATCGACGCATTATTGCAACCAGATCAACCCGAGGATTGGACGAGGATATAGGCTTCTTGCCAGGAACTGAAGCTGAAAAAATGGAACCTTGGCTAGGCGCCATTACCGACAACCTTGAAGCACTGCACAGCGATGACGAATCTACCCATGGCAGCGTAGATTACATCCTCAAGCAGGTGCCTTTGCATTTCAAATCACTTAACTATATTCGAGGAAGAAGTTTCCAGCATAGCCTCATCATTATTGATGAATGCCAGAACCTAACACCTCACCAGATAAAAACCATCGTGACCCGTGCCGGTATAGGCAGCAAGGTTATTTGTCTGGGCAATCTTGCTCAAATAGATACACCGTATTTAGCAGCCACCAGCTCCGGTCTAACGTATATGACAGAACGGCTGAAAGATTTCCCTAACGGAGGATCAATACAACTGATTAGCGTTCCACGCTCACCATTGGCAGCCTACGCGGAATCTCATTTATAAAAGCCAGCAGGAATCAGGCCTGCCTGACTCCTGTCTTTTTATAGCCGCCACCACTGAAGGTGTGAGAGCAAACCTGCAATCAATAAGTGATAAGGGTGAGCAAGAATAGTCGGCAACCTCACACCGTGTATAAAAAATATCCACCTAACCTTCCTGTCGTATTGAGCCCAGCAGTATCAATACGACCCTTAACAGCCAGACACCCCCTACAAGAAAAAGATGGATAACCAAAGATAGAGTAGCACTTTAAATGTGTTAAACTATTTTGAAGCACGGATACTGCTCGATTAACGTTAAAGAAATATATCTCGCACTCGGTAATGATAACCCATTGGCTGTATAGCCAATAAAAAGCTGTCAATACCACATTTTAGAAAGGACGTATGATGCTGTTAGTGATATCTCCGGCCAAATCTCTTGATTATGAAACCCCGGCAAAAACAACAGAGTGCAGCATACCTGACTTTATGGCGCAATCTGTCCTATTAATTGAAGAACTCAGAAAAAAAACACCTGTAGATATAAGCTCACTGATGAGTATCAGCGAAAAGCTCGCCCAATTAAATACCGCCAGGTATCAAGCATGGTCACCTAAATGTACAACAAAAAATGCAAAGCAAGCTGTCATGGCTTTTACCGGTGATGTTTACCTAGGACTAGATGCAAATAGCTTAACCAAAGCCCAGCTCGATTTTACCCAAAAGCATTTGCGCATTCTTTCAGGTCTGTACGGACTTCTACGCCCTCTTGATCTGATGCAAGCTTATCGTCTGGAAATGGGAACAAAACTAAAAAACCATCGGGGTGAAAATTTATACAGTTTTTGGGGAGACACCATTACCAACGCACTCAATAAAGAACTAGCCAAACAAAAGAGTAATACTCTCGTCAACCTAGCCTCCAATGAGTATTTCAAATCCATTCACCCTAAAAAACTGAATGCCAAAATTATTACCCCTATTTTCAAAGATCGAACAAAAGACCAATATAAGATCATTAGCTTTTATGCCAAAAAAGCCCGGGGCCTAATGTGCAGATACGTAATAGATAATAAAATTGAACAAGTCGAAAAACTAACAAGCTTTGACTATGGTGGCTACTCCTATAACGGAGATATGTCATCAAAAGATCAATGGGTATATACCCGTGATCATTCATAAATCAGCCTCATCTACGAAGGATGCCCCCTTGCATACTCAATAACAACAAGCATATCAAAAGCGGTAAGTCATCTGAGCTGAGAGTATCCAAGTAGATTGCCCCTCGTATTCACCAATTAAGCTTCCGTAACCACTATTAACAGCTTGGTTCGAAACATTGTAAGCTTTTTCGTCAATTTTACCGTCTTTCAACATAACGTATGCCGCAGAAAAATCAAAAACTATATCTTCAATGACGCTCCATTTCACACCGGCTGTAATCCAATGACGATCATTGTCAGGTGAACGCACAGTACGAGTACTATCGGAGACTGGTGACTGATCAAACATATAACCGGCTTTCAACGTCCACTGATCATCCACTTTATAGGCAACCCCTACCGCCATAGCCCATACATCCTTCCAATGCATAGGCACATAAGTGCTACCATTCTGAGTTAACGTCCCCTCTTTATCAACAACACTAATACTGTCCAGTCGACTCCAGCGAGTCCAAGTTGCATCAGCCATTATGGTCCACTGTTCGTCCAACTGATGAGTAGCGCTCAACATCACTCGCTCAGGCATCGTTATCTTAAGCTCAGCCTTGTGCTTGAAATCCCCCAAACCACCAGCCACATTCGAAGCCTTAACATCTCCTTCAAGATTAAACTTGGTTTGAGCATGGTAAGATGCTCCAAGTGTTGTTGACATGTAAGGCCGCCAAATAACACCTACATTCCAAGTAAAAGCATAATCATCGCCTTTTACTACAGCATCAATATTATTATAACTTGGGATGGGTGACACGTATTTTTTCTGACTCAGCTCGCCGTTAATATGGGACAACGTTAAACCAATACCCACAAACAGGTCATCCTCAACTTTATAAGCCAAGACACTCTGGAAGTTAACGGTTTCAATCAGGGCTTTATCGCCAAAATACCTACCTACAAATTCCTTGTCATAATCAAGGTTTAAACCGAAAGGTGCGTAGGCATTCCAACCAACAGTTAACCTATCATCAAAAGGCAGTACAATATGACCAAACGGAACAGCCGTTGTTTTCAAGAAGTTATCATTTTTGCTAGATGACGCTGGAACATTAGGATTACTAAAACTACCATTTTTGAAATTGCCGTTTTCCAAAATAACCGCAGAACCTACCGTCAGCTGACGACTCTCAAGCACAGCCATACCTGCAGGGTTGGATGCTCCAATAGATGCATCCTCCCCATTCGAAGCTCTCCCGGCGAAAGCGGTTCCCATAGCACTAGCAGAATGCTCGTGAATACTGAATCCGGCTGCCTGAACAAAACCAAGCTGACAGGCAACAACAGCGGAAGCAAAAAAAACCTTATGTCTATTACCTATATGGGACAAAACATTTAGTAGATCTAAAAAAGTGGTTTGATCCTTTTTTGCACAGTTGTTTTTGAGTACCCGTCTAAGCCTATCCAAGCCTAATCGAAACAGACTCTTGGCTGGACGGTAATACTTGTTCAACGGTAATTGACTTGCACTCCCATAACACCAGTGCCCTACTAGTAGGCACCACACAACAGTAATCGTCAGTAGTTCCATCAGTTTATCCATCCTGTCAAGGTTCGTCATATGTGTGGACTCCAAATCAAAGCCCCGACTTTTTAGATTGCCAAACATGGTTTCAATACTCCAGCGCTTACTATAGTCATCTATTATGCTGCCTGGCTGTTTAGTAGCTACGACGATCAACAATCCTTTCAGATTTCGACGGGCTGCAATATAGAACGGTACTCCAGATACTTTCTTTTTGCTATGCCACGTTACTTTTTGATTGATACTAACGCCTGTGCATAGCTTGCCAACGGCAATCTTTTTGCTTCGATCTTCCACATTATTGCTTTTAACCAGAATTCTGCATGACAGTTTGTTTTGACGTAACCAGTCTAACCATTCGTGGCCTATAAACTCACAATCTGCCAGAAGGTTATCAATTCTCTTTATGGGAATGAGATTTAGTACATGCTCCATTTTGTGCTCTTAACATCAGCGAACTTACTTGTTCATCTAATTTGGCGCAAATTAGTGGGCTAGCGTTACTCGTCTTAACCTTATCTTGCCACAAGGTGTGAAGCTTATAAAAGCATTGCTTTGCTCTAGAATTCAATACCTCTGCAACGAACATTTGCTCTTCTTTAGTGAGCTGTGTAAACGTTGTTTTTGTACTTTTTGGCAGGCGGCAACAAGCTCTCTTCTTTATTTCTTGGGTGATACCGCTAAAACCTATTATCCAGCTAGGTGATTCTAACCCAGCGTTAATTATGTCTTGTTCAAGCTCACCAACTTCTAGCAAAATACTTACATACAACTAGCATCACCTATTACCCTCGGGTTAAGTTGACGACATTAAAGTATGAATAAAATCATATCGTTAGCCGTAACTCTTAAGGTTGATGCGCACCAAATCCGTCTTTATTGCACAGCTCATACCACCCTTACTGCATTCTGTATAGCGTATCTGAATATCTTTGCTCGTTTACTGACTACTCATCCTTCAACAGTAACGAGTATACCTTAAGAGGGGGCATCCTTTGTTTTTTTGTAAGCACCCCCTTTATATGATCCACAGTTATTTTGTTAAACCTCCCTAGCTACCTTTTTTATAATCTTACCACTAGCTAGCCACTTCTAAACTAGCTTATTTATTTATTTTTTAATCTATTCTTTACGTTTTGGTAATGGATTTTCTACCTTTTTCGGCAGAACTTCATCTACACTAATCTGTTTATAACCACGTGATAGTGTTCCCTTATTTACCTCATCATCTACTAGGCTCAGTTAGTGCATCTGTTCATACATATCTACTAACGCGCTAGTATTGTTTGGCGCAATTATTGGATTTGCAGCATTATCTATGGATTTTTTAGCTTTAGCTTGATCTTTCGCTTTTTTAGCTTTTTTATCTCTTTTCCGCTTGGATGGTTATCATCTTCTGTAGACAGCTCCCTATGACCTGAACAGCAACCACCTCCATTATTATGCCTTTTATACCAATAAACACCACCACCAACAGCAGCAACGGCAATAAAAGCAGCACCAGATGCTCCAAGTAGGATTGTAGGCACTGTTGTTGCTTGTTCTGGCGCTTGCGTTAAGCAAGGTGCATTCCATACCATAATAACAGGCTCTTTATAACGTCTATATTCTTCTGGTTTAATTTCACAATCGTTCCCTATAAAAGGCAACTTACTCCCCTTGCATTGATTAGCTAAGTTCATATTATAATTATACTGATGGTGTGAGACTCCATTCGCATCATTGTAAGATGAGTTATTGAATATCTTTTTAGTTTCATCAAATTTACATGCACTATTTCCATCTTTATTCTCTCCAAGACAAAATCCTATTTGTACATTTGATCCCTTCCCTTCAAATAGTACCCTGCTCCTGCTTACCGTAAAATTTGAAATAAAAGTAAAAGAGGTATCAATTCCCCCAACAGCACCACCTATTATATACTTTGTCCCCTTAATATTGATAAAGCTTTGACTAACTGCAAGCTGTTTATATTTATTTACATCTCCCATCCAGCCCCCACCCCATCCAACATACACCGTACCACCTCCATCTTTATACTCAAGTTAGTTTTGATGATCATTGTATTGGAAAATTGTACGCCTGGCTCTGACAGTCCTAAACCACCACCAACTGCTGACTCAAGTAGTGAGGATGTGTTAACAACATCAATAACAGTATCAATAACAGTAAGTTCTACAGCAGTAATAGCTTTAGCAAACCCTATTCCGCCCCCAGCAGTACGACTTGCAGTATCCGCAATAATAGTAGAACTAGCAACTGTAGCATTTTTCATTTCACCGTTTGCACCATATCCGATCACCCCACCTACAGTACTCACCATTTACTTTCGCCCTAATAACATGACAGGTGCTAACTTTATTAGACCATGAGAAACCTACTATTCCTCCGGCATATCTTCCAGAAATACTCGAATCTATAATGGTAACATTCTGTATGGAACTATCAGAGGAGGCTCCAGCAACACCTCCACCATAACCTTCTTGACCCGCGACCTTTACAATAGTGTTGTCGATATAAACTTCTTTAATTCTCACATTGCGCATCTTTCCTGCTACCCCACCGACATGTGCTTCCTGGCCTAAGCCAGTAATATTGATATTTACTATTATTACATTAAAATTTTCATTCACATTATTATATGCTGCTCCTACTACCCCGCCGACACATTCAACCCCAGTGCCATTAAGAGTGCTATTTGCTATCATTACATGATCAAAACTAGATTCCCCCCACATAACATTAGAGACCATACCTATAGCATTCCTTTTAACCGCGCGATCATCCTCTTCAAAATAGCTACCAACCCCTTTAAACTGACTATTCGCAATTTTGATAAATCTAACTATGGACTTATCATTCATAGTATTGGCAACTGCTGGGTCACATTTTGCATCCCTAGTGTCAACATTATTGAGGTTTATGTTTTGAACGATTCCATTACCTGAAAGCTTGTCTATCAAACAGCATGGCAGCTCGTCAAGGGTTTCACAATTTCCATTGAAATCACCTGTAAACTCCGGTATTGGTCTGGTGAAGTTTTTTACGTTAAAGCTTGCAGTTAGTTTATAGCTGCCGTTACTGGGGTAATCTGGATGATTGCCAATTAAGTTCCAGCCCTGTGACATTACTGATGCCAATAACATTAGAAGCAGAGGCTGAACTCACATCCCTAATATGACGAGAATGGCTACTATTTAAATTTGAGCTATCGTGTGCTTGGGTATGGTTCTGAAAAAATGTCTCAGCTTGAGGAGAGCTTGCTGCTGTAGCAGAGTCCACAACAGCTAAAACACACAAGCCTACAACTGCGCCCATAAGAAGCCTATTGTAAAACGATGAATTATAGCTAGATCCTATCCACACAGTCTTGCGCTGGCCTCCTGCCTGCTCTTCATTTTTTTCTTCATAATCTAGATTAATAAAACACCAATCTACGTGCAAAGGTGATGGTTTGGTTGTATTAGTACCATCACTCTCATAACTCCCATCAGCTTCATTAACCTCAACATCATTTTGTGATTTACTTTTTTGTAACGTATAGTCGTTTGTTGGCATAGACAACCAATCTCTATGCTTTTCTTCAGCACTATTGTGTTTCGCAAAATCATTACCACTTGCTGGAATATCTATTGGCTGGTCTGCTTGCTCATATTGTAACTCACAATCATTAGCATTTTTATCTGAAGCAGCAGTAACAAGTGGTTGGTAGCAATATGTTTTTTGTCGTATATCTGCTTTACGCTGTAACCCTGTTAACAGGGTAAACGCTTGTTCTTTATCTGAACTAGTACAATCCTGTGCAACCAGTGTAATTAAAGCATCTTTTATGGTTATATCTCCTTCTTTATGCAGGCTATCTATTTTTATCAACTCTGCCATAACCAATTGTATGCCTTTATTATCTGAGCTATCTGTTAAATGCAAGGCATTTTTTTGTACCATATTAACCCAGGCAGTCATTATTTTTTTGCTTTGCTCTTGCTTGGTTGGTGGTGCCGTAAAGCCATTTTTTACAACATTAAATACATAATTAATACCAGATGCAACTTTACCCAAAAGACTGTCTTTCATGTTTTTCTTTAGACCTTCCTCTAGGTATTCATCCCAGTCTTCTTGGCCAAATGATCCGTTTTGTTTATCTTTCTTTGTTTTAGCTTGGTCCTCTGGGTTAAGGCTTTCTTGTTGTTCTAGGTTGCTATGCATTGCATCTAATGCCACAAATCCAGACTGATAAATGACATTTAATTGTTGTACTGTTTTAAACTGATCACTTAAATTTTTTATAACATCGCTAGCTAATAAAGTATTAGCAATCTCTCTGGCTTCACAATCACGTAAAGACTCATTTGCACCATGCCATACCTCGGTTACATCTTTTGAGTTGTAATGCAAGTAAGAGAAAAATACTTTTTCCTCTGCGCTTATGCCATTTGTTTTGTTTTCTTCTGCAGTCAAATGATAATCTTGCGTAACCCAACGTTTGCTATCATCTAGTAATTTGCTTATTAAGCTATCGGAATTACGCGCACCCCAATTCACCAATGCTTCTAATACTGGATATTGTATCTCTGATGGCGTATTACTTGTTGTAGCTACTACATAATGGGTTGATAATACATCCACTAAGTTACGCGTTTGCTTCAAGACAACCTCATTTAAGAAGTGCGTATCATTTTGTGCTCTTAACATCAGCGAACTTACTTGTTCATCTAATTTGGCGCAAATTAGTGGGCTAGCGTTACTCGTCTTAACCTTATCTTGCCACAAGGTGTGAAGCTTATAAAAGCATTGCTTTGCTCTAGAATTCAATACCTCTGCAACGAACATTTGCTCTTCTTTAGTGAGCTGTGTAAACGTTGTTTTTGTACTTTTTGGCAGGCGGCAACAAGCTCTCTTCTTTATTTCTTGGGTGATACCGCTAAAACCTATTATCCAGCTAGGTGATTCTAACCCAGCGTTAATGATGTCTTGTTCAAGCTCACCAACTTCTAGCAAAATACTTACATATACCATAGCAAGCACTTCAAACACGTTTTTTCCCTTAAATGCTTCTAGAGTAACAGAAAGATCGTTGTCATCTAGCACATGTTGCAAACAACTAATGCTATTATCATGGCTTTTGCTATATTCAGCGCCTCCTAATAAGTTGCTACTACTAAAACACCTTCCAGCTAAGCTTTCTTCTCTATCAGCCTGACTATTGAGTCCAGCTTTTTCTGACTGGCTGCTCGGCACCTTGTTGGTGCAACTGCTCTGCCGGTGACGTATAATTTTGCGCTGAACTTACACTGCAACCACAGGCCAATATCAACAGTAAAAAAACACTTTTTACATGTTTGCAACAGAATGGAATTGAATAAGATTTAAATAAGATAAACATAGTGCTATGTACTCCTGATTATATGCTGTTTTTACTGCTGATAAATACTAGCACATAAACAACATAAACAACATAAACAACATAAACAACATAACTGACCAAGCTATAGATCGACACACTGTATTATTGTATAAATTATTCCTTTAGCATAGAGAAAAAAGAATACCCACCTGCATTAACCTGTTTTATCATGATCTTCTGCGCAATCATTTTCATCTAAGCCATCATCATTATCTGCTTAATAATCTGCTGTTAGAGAACCCCTCTCCTCGAGATGATAATCTGTTAGCTGATTACTATTATCTGAACAACAACCACAGTTCACAGTTGTTAGCAATCTCTGCAATAAGCCTCTTATCCAACCTATACAGCCAGATCGTGTACTCGCATGGCTATGGCTATCACCAGTATCAATGCATTCCTCTTCATTATTTGTACGTGAACCACTTTCCATATCATTATTGTGTTTCGCAAAATCATTACCACTTGCTGGAATATCTATTGGCTGGTCTGCTTGCTCATATTGTAACTCACAATCATTAGCCTTTTTATCTGAAACAGCAGTAACAAGTGGTTGGTAGCAATATGTTTTTTGTCGTATATCTGCTTTACGCTGTAACCCTGTTAACAGGGTAAACGCTTGTTCTTTATCTGAACTAGTACAATCCTGTGCAACCAGTGTAATTAAAGCATCTTTTATGGTTATATCTCCTTCTTTATGCAGGCTATCTATTTTTATCAACTCTGCCATAACCAATTGTATGCCTTTATTATCTGAGCTATCTGTTAAATGCAAGGCATTTTTTTGTACCATATTAACCCAGGCAGTCATTATTTTTTTGCTTTGCTCTTGCTTGGTTGGTGGTGCCGTAAAGCCATTTTTTACAACATTAAATACATAATTAATACCAGATGCAACCTTACCCAAAAGACTGTCTTTCATGTTTTTCTTTAGACCTTCCTTTAGGTATTCATCCCAGTCTTCTTGGCCAAATGATCCGTTTTGTTTATCTTTCTTTGTTTTAGCTTGGTCCTCTGGGTTAAGGCTTTCTTGTTGTTCTAGGTTGCTATGCATTGCATCTAATGCCACAAATCCAGACTGATAAATGACATTTAATTGTTGTACTGTTTTAAACTGATCACTTAAATTTTTTATAACATCGCTAGCTAATAAAGTATTAGCAATCTCTCTGGCTTCACAATCACGTAAAGACTCATTTGCACCATGCCATACCTCGGTTACATCTTTTGAGTTGTAATGCAAATAAGAGAAAAATACTTTTTCCTCTGCGCTTATGCCATTTGTTTTGTTTTCTGCTGCAGTCAAATGATAATCTTGCGTAACCCAACGTTTGCTATCATCTAGTAATTTGCTTATTAAGCTATCGGAATTACGCGCACCCCAATTCACCAATGCTTCTAATACTGGATATTGTATCTCTGATGGCGTATTACTTGTTGTAGCTACTACATAATGGGTTGATAATACATCCACTAAGTTACGCGTTTGCTTCAAGACAACCTCATTTAAGAAGTGCGTATCATTTTGTGCTCTTAACATCAGCGAACTTACTTGTTCATCTAATTTGGCGCAAATTAGTGGGCTAGCGTTACTCGTCTTAACCTTATCTTGCCACAAGGTGTGAAGCTTATAAAAGCATTGCTTTGCTCTAGAATTCAATACCTCTGCAACGAACATTTGCTCTTCTTTAGTGAGCTGTGTAAACGTTGTTTTTGTACTTTTTGGCAGGCGGCAACAAGCTCTCTTCTTTATTTCTTGGGTGATACCGCTAAAACCTATTATCCAGCTAGGTGATTCTAACCCAGCGTTAATTATGTCTTGTTCAAGCTCACCAACTTCTAGCAAAATACTTACATACAACTAGCATCACCTATTACCCTCGGGTTAAGTTGACGACATTAAAGTATGAATAAAATCATATCGTTAGCCGTAACTCTTAAGGTTGATGCGCACCAAATCCGTCTTTATTGCACAGCTCATACCACCCTTATTGCATTCTGTATAGCGTATCTGAATATCTTTGCTCGTTTACTGACTACTCATCCTTCAACAGTAACGAGCATACCTTAAGAGGGGGCATCCTTTGTTTTTTTGTAAGCACCCCCTTTATATGATCCACAGTTATTTTGTTAAACCTCCCTAGCTACCTTTTTTATAATCTTACCACTAGCTAGCCACTTCTAAACTAGCTTATTTATTTATTTTTTAATCTATTCTTTACGTTTTGGTAATGGATTTTCTACCTTTTTCGGCAGAACTTCATCTACACTAATCTGTTTATAACCACGTGATAGTGTTCCCTTATTTACCTCATCATCTACTAGGCTCAGTTAGTGCATCTGTTCATACATATCTACTAACGCGCTAGTATTGTTTGCCGCAATTATTGGATTTGCAGCATTATCTATGGATTTTTTAGCTTTAGCTTGATCTTTCGCTTTTTTAGCTTTTTTATCTTTTTTATCTTTTCCGCTTGGATGGTCATCATCTTCTGTAGACAGCTCCCTATGACCTGAACAACAACCTCCATTATTATGCCTTTTATACCAATAAAAACCACCACCAACAGCAGCAACGGCAATAAAAGCAGCACCAGATGCTCCAAGTAGGATTGCAGGCACCGAGGCTGGTGTTTTTGCTAAGCAAGGTGCATTCCACACCATAATAAGAGGCTCTTTATAACGACAATATTCTTCTGGTTTAATTTCACAATCGTTCCCTATAAAAGGCAACTTACTCCCCTTGCATTGATTAGCTAAGTTCATATTATAATTATACTGATGGTGTGAGACTCCATTCGCATCATTGTCAGATGAGTTATCGAATATCTTTTTAGTTTCATCAAAGTCACATTTACTAGTTCCTTTGTTGTCTCCCATACAAAATCCTATTTGTATATCTGATCTCTTCCCTTCAAATAATACCGTGCTCCTGCTTACCGTAAAGTTTGAAATAGAAGCGGAATCAATCAACCCAACAGCACCACCTATTTTTATATCCTTTACCCCCTTAATATTGATAAAGCTTTGACTAACTGCAAGCTGTTCATATCCATTACTTTCTGCCATCTTGCCCCCCACCCATCCAACAGACAAAAAACGATCATTTCCATCTATACTCAAGTTAGTTTTGATGATCATTGTTTTGGAAAATTGTGCGCCTAAACCTGACCATCCAAAACCACCGCCAACTTCTGTTTGATGTCCTAAGGGTGTGACAACAACATCAATAACAGTATCAATAACAGTAAGGTCTACAACAGTAATCGCATTAGCAAACCCTATTCCGCCCCCAACAGAAGGAGCGTCAGTATGCGCAATAATAGTAGAGTTAGCAACTGTAGCATGTTCCATTTCACTGCCGTCACTAAATCCGATCACCCCACCTACAGTATCACCATTTACTTTCGCCCTAATAACATGACAGGTACTAACTTTATCATTAGTTGAGGAACCTACTATTCCTCCGGCTTTATCTCCAGAAATAATCGAATCTATAACGGTAACATTCTGTATGGCACTACCAGCGGAGTATCCAACAACACCTCCAACACGACCTTGACCCGCGCCCTTTACAATAGTCTTGCCGATATAAACTTCTTTAATTCCCACGCTTCGCATCTCTCCTGCTACCCCACCGACACGTGCATCCTGGCCTGAGCCAGTAATATTGACATTTACTATTATTACCTTAAAAACTTCATTCCCCCTATTAAATGCTGCTCCTACTACCCCACCGGCATATTTAACCCCAGTGCCATTAAGAGTGCTATTTGCTATCATTACATGATCAAAACTAGATTCCCCCCGCATAACATTAGAGACCATACCTATACCACTATCTTTAAAGTAGCCACTATCCTCTTCAAAATAGCTACCAACCCCTTCAAACTGACTATTCTCAATTTTGATAAATCTAACTATGGAATCATCAGTCATAGTCTTAGCAACTGCTGGGTCACATTCTGCATTCCTAGTGTCAACATTATTGAGGTTTATGTTTTGAACGATTCCATTACCTGAAAGTGCGTCTATCAAGCAGCATGGCAGCTCGTCAAGGGTTTCACAATTTCCATTGAAATCACCTGTAAACTCCGGTATTGGTCCGGTGAAGTTTTTTACGTTAAAGCTTGCAGTTAGTTTATAGCGGCCGTTACTAGGGTAATCTGCATGATTGCCAATTAAGTTCAGCTCTGTGACATTACTGATGCCAATAACATTAGAAGCAGAGGCTGCACTCACATCCCTAATATGACGAAAATGGTTACTATTTAAATTTGAGCTATCGTGTGCTTGGGTATGGTTCTGAAAAAATGCCTCAGCTTGAGGAGAGCTTGCTGCTGTAGCAGAGTCCACAACAGCTAAAACACACAAGCCTACAACTGCGCCCATAAGAAGCCTATTGTAAAACGATGAATTATAGCTAGATCCTATCCACACAGTCTTGCGCTGGCCTCTTGCTTGCTCTTCATTTTTTTCTTCATAATCTAGATTAATAAAACACCAATCTACGTGCAAAGGTGATGATTTGGTTGTATTAGTACCATCACTTTCATAACTCCCATCAGCTTCATTAACCTCAACATCATTTTGTGATTTACTTTTTTGTAACGTATAGTCGTTTGTTGGCATAGACAACCAATCTCTATGCTTTTCTTCAGCACTATTGTGTTTCGCAAAATCATTACCACTTGCTGGAATATCTATTGGCTGGTCTGCTTGCTCATATTGTAACTCACAATCATTAGCATTTTTATCTGAAGCAGCAGTAACAAGTGGTTGGTAGCAATATGTTTTTTGTCGTATATCTGCTTTACGCTGTAACCCTGTTAACAGGGTAAATGCTTGTTCTTTATCTGAACTAGTACAATCCTGTGCAACCAGTGTAGTTAAAGCATCTTTTATGGTTATATCTCCTTCTTTATGCAGGCTATCTATTTTTATCAACTCTGCCATAACCAATTGTATGCCTTTATTATCTGAGCTATCTGTTAAATGCAAGGCATTTTTTTGTACCATATTAACCCAGGCAGTCATTATTTTTTTGCTTTGCTCTTGCTTGGTTGGTGGTGCCGTAAAGCCATTTTTTACAACATTAAATACATAGTTAATACCAGATGCAACCTTACCTAAAAGACTGTCTTTCATGTTTTTCTTTAGACCTTCCTCTAGGTATTCATCCCAGTCTTCTTGGCCAAATGATCCGTTTTGTTTATCTTTCTTTGTTTTAGCTTGGTCCTCTGGGTTAAGGCTTTCTTGTTGTTCTAGGTTGCTATGCATTGCATCTAATGCCACAAATCCAGACTGATAAATGACATTTAATTGTTGTACTGTTTTAAACTGATCACTTAAATTTTTTATAACATCGCTAGCTAATAAAGTATTAGCAATCTCTCTGGCTTCACAATCACGTAAAGACTCATTTGCACCATGCCATACCTCGGTTACATCTTTTGAGTTGTAATGCAAATAAGAGAAAAATACTTTTTCCTCTGCGCTTATGCCATTTGTTTTGTTTTCTTCTGCAGTCAAATGATAATCTTGCGTAACCCAACGTTTGCTATCATCTAGTAATTTGCTTATTAAGCTATCGGAATTACGCGCACCCCAATTCACCAATGCTTCTAATACTGGATATTGTATCTCTGATGGCGTATTACTTGTTGTAGCTACTACATAATGGGTTGATAATACATCCACTAAGTTACGCGTTTGCTTCAAGACAACCTCATTTAAGAAGTGCGTATCATTTTGTGCTCTTAACATCAGCGAACTTACTTGTTCATCTAATTTGGCGCAAATTAGTGGGCTAGCGTTACTCGTCTTAACCTTATCTTGCCACAAGGTGTGAAGCTTATAAAAGCATTGCTTTGCTCTAGAATTCAATACCTCTGCAACGAACATTTGCTCTTCTTTAGTGAGCTGTGTAAACGTTGTTTTTGTACTTTTTGGCAGGCGGCAACAAGCTCTCTTCTTTATTTCTTGGGTGATACCGCTAAAACCTATTATCCAGCTAGGTGATTCTAACCCAGCGTTAATTATGTCTTGTTCAAGCTCACCAACTTCTAGCAAAATACTTACATATACCATAGCAAGCACTTCAAACACGTTTTTTCCCTTAAATGCTTCTAGAGTAACAGAAAGATCGTTGTCATCTAGCACATGTTGCAAGCAACTAATACTATTATCATGGCTTTTGCTATATTCAGCGCCTCCTAATAAGTTGCTGCTACTAAAACACCTTTCAGCTAAGTTTGCCTCTCTATCAGCCTGATTATTGGTCCAACTTTTTTTGAGTGGCTGCTCGGCACCTTGTTGGTGCAACTGCTCTGCCGGTGACGTATAATTTTGCGCTGAACTTACACTGCAACCACAGGCCAATATCAACAGTAAAAAAACACTTTTTACATGTTTGCAACAGAATGGAATTGAATAAGATTGAAATGAGATAAACATAGTGCTATGTACTCCTGATTATATGCTGTTTTTACTGCTGCAACATGTTAACAGGTAACCAAGAGATAAACAACAGATAAACAATATAACAACATAGCCGTCTAAAGCATCAAGAGAGCCCGTGCGCTAAATTGCTATATAATACAATAGCTTATAGTGAAATAAATACAAGCATGCTAGTAACTGATAAAGATGCAGCCAGCAAACATTCAGAACTTTATAGTTTCAAATATAGTGTAATTGTCACTCATTATTTTACAATTTAACATTGTAGGTATTTACTAGGAATTGTAGGTATTTACCAAAAACGGTAAAACTTATATTTACTTCTCAGATAATTTTAAAACAACTTAATAGTACCCATAACCCATCGTACTTCAAATGCCTATTCTTACCAATCAGCAAAATTAAGAATAGGCAGCGTACAGATTCAATTACAGCTACTCAACTGCACCTGAAGACTCAATCATACTCATACCTTCTTCAGCTTTTTGTTCATCTTTTCCGCTTGGATGGTCACCATCTTCTGTATACAGCTCCCTATGACCTGAACAACCAACCTCCATTATTATGCCTTTTATACCAATAAAAACCACCACCAACAGCAGCAACGGCAATAAAAGCAGCGCTAGATACTCCAATTGTTAATGCTTCTGTAGGTGCTTCTGTAGGCACTGTGGCTGCAGAGACTGGTGTTTGCGCTTGCGTTAAGCAAGGTGCATTCCATACCATAATAAGAGGCTCTTTATAACGTCTATATTCTTCTGGTTTAATTTCACAATCGTTTCCTATAAAAGGCAACTTACTCATCCTACATTGATTAGTTAAGTTCATATTATAATTATACTGATGGTGTGAGACTCCGTTCGCATCATTGTAAGATAAGTTATCGAATATCTTTTTAGTTTCATCAAAGTCACATTTACTTTTTCCATATTTATTCTCTCCAATACAAAATCCTATTTGTACCTTTGATCCCTCCCCTTCAAATAGTATCTTGCTCCTGCTTACCGTAAAGCTTGAAATAGAAGCGGAATCAATAAACCCAAAAGCACCACCTATATTTGCATCATTTGCCTTCTTAATATTGATAAAGCTTTGACTAACTGCAAGCTGTTCATATGCACCACTTTCCGTCATCAGGCCCACCCCCCATCCAGCAGACAAAACACCATCATCTCCAACTATACTCAGGTTAGTTTTGATGATCATTGTATTGGAAAATTGTACGCCTGAATATGACCATCCAGAACCACCGCCAACTTCTGATTGATATTCTGAGGGTTTGATAACAACATCAATAACAGTATCAATAACAGTAAGGTCTACAGCAGTACTAGCATTAGCAAACCCTATTCCGCCCCCAACAGAAGGACTTTCAGTATGCGCAATAATAGTAGAACTAGCAACTGTAGCATTTTTCATTTCACTGTTTTTACCAGATCCGATCACCCCACCTACAAAACGACCCTTTACTTCCGTCCTAATAACATGACAGGTACTAACTTTATCAGACTGTGAGTAACCTACTATTCCTCCGGCACGACTTCCAGAAATAATCGAATCTATAACGGTAACATTCTGTATGGAACCCTTATCGGAGTTTCCAACAACACCTCCAGCATAACCTTTTTGACCCGCGACCTTTACAGTAGTGTTGCCGATATAAACTTCATTAATGCTCACATTGTGCATCTTTCCTGCTACCCCACCGAGACCTGCAGTCCGGCCTGAGCCAGTAATATGGACATTTACTATTGTTACCTTAAAAACTTCATTCCCACTATTAAATGCTGCTCCTACTACCCCACCGTAATATTTAACCCCAGTGCCATTAAGAGTGCTACATGCTATCATTACATTATCAAAACTAGATTCCCCCCGCATAACATTAGAGACCATACCTATAGCATTCCCTTTAAAGTAGCCACTATCCTCTTCAAAATAGCTACCAACCCCTTTAAACTGACTATTCTCAATTTTGATAAATCTAACTATGGAATCATCAGTCATAGTCTTGGCAACTGCGGGGTCACATTCTGCATTCCTAGTGTCAACATTATTGAGGTTTATGTTTTGAACGATTCCATTACCTGAAAGCTTGTCTATCAAACAGCATGGCAGCTCGTCAAGGGTCTCATTATTTCCATTGAAATCACCTGTAAACTCCGGTATTGGTTTGGTGAAGTTTTTTACGTTAAAGCTTGCAGTTAGTTTATAGCTGCCGTTACTAGGGTAATCTGCATGATTGCCAATTAAGTTCAGCTCTGTGATATTACTGATGCCAATAACATTAGAAGCAGAGGCTGCACTCACATCACTAATATGACGAGAATGGCTACTATTTAAATTTGAGCTATTGTGTGCTTGGGTATGGTTCTGAAAAAATGCCTCAGCTTGAGGAGAGCTTGCTGCTGTAGCAGAGTCCACAACAGCTAAAACACACAAGCCTACAACTGCGCCCATAAGAAGCCTACTGTAAAACGATGAATTATAGCTAGATCCTATCCACACAGTCTTGCACTGGCCTCTTGCTTGCTCTTCATTTTTTTCTTCATGATCTAGATTAATAAAACACCAATCTACGTGCAAAGGTGATGGTTTGGTTGTATTAGTACCATCACTCTCATAACTCCCATCCGCTTCATTAACCTCAACATCATTTTGTGATTTACTTTTTTGTAACGTATAGTCGTTTGTTGGCATAGACAACCAATCTCTATGCTTTTCTTCAGCACTATTGTGTTTCGCAAAATCATTACCACTTTCTGGAATATCTATTGGCTGGTCTGCTTGCTCATATTGTAACTCACAATCATTAGCATTTTTATCTGAAACAGCAGTAACAAGTGGTTGGTAGCAATATGTTTTTTGTCGTATATCTGCTTTACGCTGTAACCCTGTTAACAGGGTAAACGCTTGTTCTTTATCTGAACTAGTACAATCCTGTGCAACCAGTGTAATTAAAGCATCTTTTATGGTTATATCTCCTTCTTTATGCAGGCTATCTATTTTTATCAACTCTGCCATAACCAATTGTATGCCTTTATTATCTGAGCTATCTGTTAAATGCAAGGCATTTTTTTGTACCATATTAACCCAGGCAGTCATTATTTTGTTGCTTTGCTCTTGCTTGGTTGGTGGTGCCGTAAAGCCATTTTTTACAACATTAAATACATAGTTAATACCAGATGCAACCTTACCCAAAAGACTGTCTTTCATATTTTTCTTTAGACCTTCCTTTAGGTATTCATCCCAGTCTTCTTGGCCAAATGATCCGTTTTGTTTATCTTTCTTTGTTTTAGCTTGGTCCTCTGGGTTAAGGCTTTCTTGTTGTTCTAGGTTGCTATGCATTGCATCTAATGCCACAAATCCAGATTGATAAATGACATTTAATTGTTGTACTGTTTTAAACTGATCACTTAAATTTTTTATAACATCGCTAGCTAATAAAGTATTAGTAATCTCTCTGGCTTCACAATCACGTAAAGACTCATTTGCACCATGCCATACCTCGGTTACATCTTTTGAGTTGTAATGCAAATAGGAGAAAAATACTTTTTCCTCTGCGCTTATGCCATTTGTTTTGTTTTCTTCTGCAGTCAAATGATAATCTTGCGTAACCCAACGTTTGCTATCATCTAGTAATTTGCTTATTAAACTATCTGAATTACGCGCACCCCAATTCACCAATGCTTCTAATACTGGATATTGTATCTCTGATGGCGTATTACTTGTTGTAGCTACTACATAATGGGTTGATAATACATCCACTAAGTTACGCGTTTGCTTCAAGACAACCTCATTTAAGAAGTGCGTATCATTTTGTACTCTTAACATCAGCGAACTTACTTGTTCATCTAATTTGGCGCAAATTAGTGGGCTAGCGTTACTCGTCTTAACCTTATCTTGCCACAAGGTGTGAAGCTTATAAAAGCATTGCTTTGCTCTAGAGTTCAATACCTCTGCAACGAACATTTGTTCTTCTTTAGTGAGCTGTGTAAACGTTGTTTTTGTACTTTTTGGCAGGCGGCAACAAGCTCTCTTCTTTATTTCTTGGGTGATACCGCTAAAACCTATTATCCAGCTAGGTGATTCTAACCCAGCGTTAATTATGTCTTGTTCAAGCTCACCAACTTCTAGCAAAATACTTACATATACCATAGCAAGCACTTCAAACACGTTTTTTCCCTTAAACGCTTCTAGAGTAACAGAAAGATCGTTGTCATCTAGCACATGTTGCAAACAACTAATGCTATTATCATGGCTTTTGCTATATTCAGCGCCTCCTAATAAGCTGCTACCACTAAAACACCTTTCAGCTAAGTTTGCTTCTCTATCAACCTGATTATTGGTCCAGCTTTTTTTGAGTGGCTTCTCGGAAGCTTGCTGGTGCAACTGCTCTGCCGGTGACGTATAATTTTGCGCTGAACTTACACTGCAACCACAGGCCAATATCAACAGTAAAAAAATACTTTTTACATATTTGCAACAAAATGGAATTGAATAAGATTTAAATGAGCCAAACATAGTGCTATGTACTCCTGATTATATGCTGTTTTTACTGCTGTAACATGTTAACAGATTATTAACAGATAACCAACATAAACAACATAGCCGTCTAAAGCATCAAGAGAGCCCATACGCTAAATTATTATATAATACAATAACTTATAGTGAAATAAATACAAGCATGCTAGTAACTGATAAAGATGCAGCCCGTAAACATTCAGAACTTTATAGTTTCAAATATAGTGTAATTGTCACTCATTATTTTACAATTTAATATTGTAGGTATTTACTAGGAATTGTAGGTATTTACCAAAAACGGTAAAACTTATATTTACTTCTCAGATAATGTTTAAACAACTTAATAGTACCTATAACCTATCGTGCTTCAAATGCCTATTCTTATCAATCAGCAAAATTAAGAATAGGCAGCGTACAGATTCAATTACAGCTACTCAACTGCACCTGAAGACTCAATCATACTCATACTTTGGTCTATGTTATAGATAATGAGCCGTTACACAAAGTTATTTACACCATCTGATTTTCTATTATTGCATTTATCTTCTTTTATTTTTAGTAGAACACTCCAACTCACCATCTTCTGAACTTTGCCCTAGAATAGATTAACCACTAAGGCGCAAGTATTTTCAGTAAGTATTTTTCTAAGATTCTTCCAGTTCTTAATTTCTTAATAAATAGTCTTTCGAGCCCAGGCCTCCCATTTTGTGAAAGTTTTCCTGATCCTCTGACTTTTCTACAACTTCCTCTTCTTGATTCTAGATGGGCATATATCTATACCTTTACTACTTTTTATCTTGCAATACAATGGCTTCTTCATCATATCATCTTCACTGTCAACCTTGGAACAGCGAGCAACCATTGATAATCTAACACCTTCGTACTCTCTATGCGATCTAGCATGTACTATTTTTGTATCATTGTCTCCTGTTTTCGCTTGATCGATAATATACCCACTACCTGTGAAATCATTGAGTTCTTTCAGATATCGAACGCAGTTATCTTTGTCATCCACCACATTCACATACCCAGGAAATCCTATTTTACGAATCATAGGCTCATAATTTGGGGTGCCCATCCCCTCCCCTTCTAGCTGCGGGAAACCGTAATGCCTCTCATACTTTTGGTCAATTAATCCTAACATTAGCTGTGCATATGATGTTTCTTTTCTTTTGTCGGGTAAGGTCATATCTAATACAGAAAAAGCAAGCAAATCAGGATTTGATTCATCATCATGCCAGTGATCTCTATGCCACGATAAAGCTTTTTTAAACTTGGAGTCAACCTGAAAAAATGAAAAATCTATTTCCATATATTTGCTACTAGCATATTCATTTAAGTTTTCAGATATTTTGGTGATTATGTTATAAAAATCAAGATGAAACTTTCTGTTATTTTTTGTTGTCTCAGATTTTGTACTGGCGTTACAGAAATCAGGATACAGTTCATGCTCTAAATTACAGCCATTAGATGCCAGCTTAATTACTTCCCAATCACCTTTAGATGTGTACAAGCCACAACATACCACCTTCTTGTCGGATAAATAAGCAGACAAGAAAACAGTTTTTTCATTATGTTGTGCATCGCCATCTTTTTGCAACACTCCATTACTATTATGCAACACTCCATTACTATCCATTACTTTTTTAATAACATCAACGTCTGAATCAGTCACACCATATGCAATAGAGCTAAATTTATTTTCTCCTGCAGAGTAACCAGTAGCTTGTAACTGCTCACTTACCTCTTTAAGCGTTTCCGGATCCTTTTGATGACCATAAGAAAAAGGAATTAGACATATCATACCAAACAAAAAACCTATTATATTCACTAGCCTATACATATAAGCGTACCACATCATTAATTATTTCATTAAATGGCAACTATCTTTTCACGGAAATGGCGGCGTTTTTTACAACACAACAATACTCATTTCAACATTCTAAACAGTTCCGCATGAACTCAATACTACAGTGCTTTTAAAAGAGTTGACAAATCCTACTCCAAAAAGAAAGCTATTGCAACACTCAATACCAATAAAACTTATAAAACCTTTACATGGTAAACAGTTTTACCAACCACCTTGAAGGTGTGAATAAGAGACAAACGAGCGAATAGCTACGAACTTACGAGTATAAGGTGGCTGGGATATGTACGTAACAAAAAATCTGAAATTCATGATTTTCGAGGCATAATTAATATGAGGAGACTCCCTGATAAGCTAATATGCACGGTCTTTCTTCATATTTTTGTTCATCTTTTCCGCTTTGATTGTCACCATCTTCTGTAGACAGCTCCCTATGACCTGAACAACAACCTCCATTATTATGCCTTTTATACCAATAAAAACCACCACCAACAGCAGCAACGGCAATAAAAGCAGCACTAGATACTCCAAGTGTGGTTGTAGGCACTGTGGCTGCAGAGGCTGGTGTTTGCGCTTGCATTAAGCAAGGTGCATTCCACACCATAATAAGAGGCTCTTTATAACGACAATATTCTTCTGGTTTAATTTCACAATCGTTTCCTATAAAAGGCAACTTACTCCTCCTGCATTGATTAGCTAAGTTCATATTATAATTATACTGATGGTATGAGACTCCGTTCGCATCATTGTAAGATGAGTTATCGAATATCTTTTTAGTTTCATCAAAGTCACATTTACTTTCTCCATCTGTATTGTCTCCCATACAAAATCCTATTTGTACATTTGATCCCTGCCCTTCAAATAGTGCCCTGCTCCTGCTTACCGTAAAGTTTGAAATAGAAGCGGAATCAATCAACCCAACAGCACCACCTATTTTTATATATGCTACCCCTGTAATATTGATAAAGCTTTGACTAACTGCAAGCTGTCCATATCCATTACTTTCTGCCATCCTGCCCGCCACCCATCCAGCAGTCAAATAACCAACATCTCCATATATACTCAAGTTAGTTTTGATGATCATTGTATTGGAAAATTGTACGCCTGAATATGACCTTCCAAAACCACCACCAACTGCTGACTCATATAGTGAGGGTTTGATACTAACATCAATAACAGTATCAATAACAGTAAGGTCTACAGCAGTAATAGCATCAGCAAACCCTATTCCGCCCCCCAACAGAAGGATTTTCAGTATGCGCAATAATAGTAGAATTAGCAACTGTAGCATGTTGCATTTTACTGCCGTCACCATATCCGATCACCCCACCTACAATCTCACCATTTACTTTCGCCCTAATAACATGACAGATACTAACGTTATCAGGCCTTGAGTTACCTACTATTCCTCCGGCATATTTTCCAGAAATATTCGAATCTATAACGGTAACATTCTGTATGGAACTATCAGAGGAGGATCCAGCAACACCTCCAACAATACTTTCTTGACCCACGCCATTTACAATAGTGTTGCCGATATAAACTTCTTTAATTCTCACACCTTGCATCCTTCCTGCTACCCCACCGACACGTGCAGTCCGGCCTGAGCCAGTAATATTGACATTTACTATTATTACCTTAAAAACTTCATTCCCACTATTATATACTGCTCCTACTACCCCACCAGCATATTCAACCCCACTGCCATTAAGAGTGCTATTTGCTATCATTACATTATCAAAACTAGATTCCCCCCGCATAACATTAGAGACCATACCTATAGCATTCCCTTTAAAGTCGCCACTATCCTCTTCAAAATAGCTACCAACCCCTTCAAACTGACTATTCTCAATTTTGATAAATCTAACTATGGACTCATCATGTCATAGTATTGGCAACTGCTGGGTCACATTCTGCATTCCTAGTGTCAACATTATTGAAGGTTTATGTTTTGAACGATTCCCTTACCTGAAAGTTTGTCTATCAAGCAGCATGGCAGCTCGTCAAGGGTTTCACCATTTCCATTGAAATCACCTGTAAACTCCGGTATTGGTTTGTTGAATTTTTTTACGTTAAAGCTTGCAGTTAGTTTATAGCTGCCGTTACTAGGGTAATCTGCATGATTGCCAATTAAGTTCAGCTCTGTGACATTACTGATGCCAATAACATTAGAAGCAGAGGCTGCACTCACATCCCTAATATGACGAAAATGGTTACTATTTAAATTTGAGCTATCGTGTGCTTGGGTATGGTTCTGAAAAAATGCCTCAGCTTGAGGAGAGCTTGCTGCTGTAGCAGAGTCCACAACAGCTAAAACACACAAGCCTACAACTGCGCCCATAAGAAGCCTATTGTAAAACGATGAATTATAGCTAGATCCTATCCACACAGTCTTGCACTGGCCTCTTGCTTGCTCTTCATTTTTTTCTTCACAATCTAGATTAATAAAACACCAATCTACGTGCAAAGGTGATGGTTTGGTTGTATTAGTACCATCACTTTCATAACTCCCATCAGCTTCATTATACCGCAACATCATTTTGTGATTTACTTTTTTGTAACGTATAGTCGTTTGTTGGCATAGACAACCAATCTCTATGCTTTTCTTCAGCACTATTGTGTTTCGCAAAATCATTACCACTTGCTGGAATATCTATTGGCTGGTCTGCTTGCTCATATTGTAACTCACAATCATTAGCATTTTTATCTGAAACAGCAGTAACAAGTGGTTGGTAGCAATATGTTTTTTGTCGTATATCTGCTTTACGCTGTAACCCTGTTAACAGGGTAAACGCTTGTTCTTTCTCTGAACTAGTAAAATCCTGTGCAACCAGTGTAGTTAAAGCATCTTTTATGGTTATATCTCCTTCTTTATGCAGGCTATCTATTTTTATCAACTCTGCCATAACCAATTGTATGCCTTTATTATCTGAGTCTATCTGTTAAATGCAAGGCATTTTTTTGTACCATATTAACCCAGGCAGTCATTATTTTTTTGCTTTGCTCTTGCTTGGTTGGTGGTGCCGTAAAGCCATTTTTTACAACATTAAATACATAATTAATACCAGATGCAACCTTACCCAAAAGACTGTCTTTCATGTTTTTCTTTAGACCTTCCTCTAGGTATTCATCCCAGTCTTCTTGGCCAAATGATCCGTTTTGTTTATCTTTCTTTGTTTTAGCTTGGTCCTCTGGGTTAAGGCTTTCTTGTTGTTCTAGGTTGCTATGCATTGCATCTAATGCCACAAATCCAGACTGATAAATGACATTTAATTGTTGTACTGTTTTAAACTGATCACTTAAATTTTTTATAACATCGCTAGCTAATAAAGTATTAGCAATCTCTCTGGCTTCACAATCACGTAAAGACTCATTTGCACCATGCCATACCTCGGTTACATCTTTTGAGTTGTAATGCAAATAAGAGAAAAATACTTTTTCCTCTGCGCTTATGCCATTTGTTTTGTTTTCTTCTGCAGTCAAATGATAATCTTGCGTAACCCAACGTTTGCTATCATCTAGTAATTTGCTTATTAAGCTATCGGAATTACGCGCACCCCAATTCACCAATGCTTCTAATACTGGATATTGTATCTCTGATGGCGTATTACTTGTTGTAGCTACTACATAATGGGTTGATAATACATCCACTAAGTTACGCGTTTGCTTCAAGACAACCTCATTTAAGAAGTGCGTATCATTTTGTGCTCTTAACATCAGCGAACTTACTTGTTCATCTAATTTGGCGCAAATTAGTGGGCTAGCGTTACTCGTCTTAACCTTATCTTGCCACAAGGTGTGAAGCTTATAAAAGCATTGCTTTGCTCTAGAATTCAATACCTCTGCAACGAACATTTGCTCTTCTTTAGTGAGCTGTGTAAACGTTGTTTTTGTACTTTTTGGCAGGCGGCAACAAGCTCTCTTCTTTATTTCTTGGGTGATACCGCTAAAACCTATTATCCAGCTAGGTGATTCTAACCCAGCGTTAATTATGTCTTGTTCAAGCTCACCAACTTCTAGCAAAATACTTACATACAACTAGCATCACCTATTACCCTCGGGTTAAGTTGACGACATTAAAATATGAATAAAATCATATTGTTAGCCGTAACTCTTAAGGTTGATGCGCACCAAATCCGTCTTTATTGCACAGCTCATACCACCCTTACTGCATTCTGTATAGCGTATCTGAATATCTTTGCTCGTTTACTGACTACTCATCCTTCAACAGTAACGAGTATACCTTAAGAGGGGGCATCCTTTGTTTTTTTGTAAGCACCCCCTTTATATGATCCACAGTTATTTTGTTAAACCTCCCTAGCTACCTTTTTTATAATCTTACCACTAGCTAGCCACTTCTAAACTAGCTTATTTATTTATTTTTTAATCTATTCTTTACGTTTTGGTAATGGATTTTCTACCTTTTTCGGCAGAACTTCATCTACACTAATCTGTTTATAACCACGTGATAGTGTTCCCTTATTTACCTCATCATCTACTAGGCTCAGTTAGTGCATCTGTTCATACATATCTACTAACGCGCTAGTATTGTTTGGCGCAATTATTGGATTTGCAGCATTATCTATGGATTTTTTAGCTTTAGCTTGATCTTTCGCTTTTTTAGCTTTTTTATCTTTTCCGCTTGGATGGTTATCATCTTCTGTAGACAGCTCCCTATGACCTGAACAGCAACCACCTCCATTATTATGCCTTTTATACCAATAAACACCACCACCAACAGCAGCAACGGCAATAAAAGCAGCACCAGATGCTCCAAGTGCGATTGTAGGCACCGAGGCTGGTGTTTTTGCTAAGCAAGGTGCATTCCACACCATAATAAGAGGCTCTTTATAACGACAATATTCTTCTGGTTTAATTTCACAATCTTCTCCTATAAAAGGCAACTTACTCCTCCTGCATTGATTAGCTAAGTTCATATTATAACTATACTGATCGTATGAGGTTCCGTTCGTATCATTGTAAGATGAGTGATCGAATATCTTTTTAGTTTCATCAAAGTCACAATTTCCATCTTTATTGTATCCCATACAAAATCCTATTTGTACATTTGATCCATTCCCTTCTAATAGTACCATGCTCCTGCTTACCGTAAAGTTTGAAATAGAAGCGGAATCAATAAACCCAACAGCACCACCTATTGTTATATGCGTTACCCCTGTAATATTGATAAAGCTTTGACTAACTGCAAGCTGTTCATATGCACCACTTCCCGTCATCTTGCCCACCCCCCATCCAGCAGACAAAACACCATCATCTCCATCTATACTCAAGTTAGTTTTGATGATCATTGTATTTAAAAATTGTACGCCTGAATCTGACCCTCCAAAACCACCGCCAACTTCTGATTGATATTCTGAGGGTTTTATAACAACATCAATAACAGTATCAATAACAGTAAGCTCTACAGCAGTAATATTACGAGCATACCCTATTCCGCCCCCAGCAGAAGGAGCGTCAGTATGCGCAATAATAGTAGAACTAGCAACTGTAGCATGTTCCATTTTACTGCCGTCACCAAATCCGATCACCCCACCTACAAAACGACCATTTACTTTCGCCCTAATAACATGACAGATACTAACGTTCTCAAGCCATGAGAAACCTACTATTCCTCCGGTATAATCTCCAGAAATAATCGAATCTATAACGGTAACATTCTGTATGGAACTACTAAAGGAGTATCCAGCAACACCTCCAGCATAATATTCAGTATAATTTTCTTGATCCGCGCCCTTTACAATAGTGTTGCCGATATAAACTTCATTAATTCTCACATTTTGCATATATCCTGCTACCCCACCGACACGTAGACCCTGGCCTGAGCCGGTAATATTGACATTTACTATCATTACTTTAAAAAATTCACTCCCATTATTAAATGCTGCTCCTACTACCCCACCAGCATATGTAACCCCACTAAGGCCATTAAGAGTGCTATTCCCACTAAGGCCATTAAGAGTGCTATTTGCTATCATTACATTATCAAAACTAGATGCCTCCAACATAACATTAGAGACCATACCTATTATACTATTTATACCAACCCCTTCAAACTGACTATTCTCAATTTTGATAAATCTAACTATGGACTTATCATACATAGTACTGGCAACTGCTGGGTCACATGTTGCATTCCTAGTGTCAACATTATTGAAGTTTATGTTTTGAACTATTCCCTTACCTGCAAGTGCGTCTATCAAGCAGCATGGCAGCTCGTCAAGGGTTTCACCATTTCCATTGAAATCACCTGTAAACTCCCGTATTGGTTTGTTGAATTTTTTTACGTTAAAGCTTGCAGTTAGTTTATAGCGGCCGTTACTAGGGTAATCTGCATGATTGCCAATTAAATTCAGCTCTGCGACATTACTGATGCCAATAACATTAGAAGCAGAGGCTGCACTCACATCCATAATATGACGAAAATGGTTACTATTTAAATTTGAGCTATCGTGTGCTTGGGTATGGTTCTGAAAAAATGTCTCAGCTTGAGGAGAGCTTGCTGCTGTAGCAGAGTCCACAACAGCTAAAACACACAAGCCTACAACTGCGCCCATAAGAAGCCTACTGTAAAACGATGAGTTATAGCTAGATCCTATCCACACAGTCTTGCACTGGCCTCTTGCTTGCTCTTCATTTTTCTCTTCACAATCTATATTAATAAAACACCAATCTACGTGCAAAGGTGATGATTTGGTTGTATTAGTACCATCACTTTCATAACTCCCATCAGCTTCATTAACCTCAACATCATTTTGTGATTTACTTTTTTGTAACGTATAGTCGTTTGTTGGCATAGACAACCAATCTCTATGCTTTTCTTCAGCACTATTGTGTTTTGCAAAAGCATTACCACTTGCTGGAATATCTATTGGCTGGTCTGCTTGCTCATATTGTAACTCACAATCATTAGCCTTTTTATCTGAAACAGCAGTAACAAGTGGTTGGTAGCAATATGTTTTTTGTCGTATATCTGCTTTACGCTGTAACCCTGTTAACAGGGTAAACGCTTGTTCTTTATCTGAACTAGTACAATCCTGCGCAACCAGTGTAATTAAAGCATCTTTTATGGTTATATCTCCTTCTTTATGCAGGCTATCTATTTTTATCAACTCTGCCACAACCAATTGTATACCTTTATTATCTGAGCTATCTGTTAAATGCAAGGCATTTTTTTGTACCATATTAACCCAGGCAGTCATTATTTTTTTGCTTTGCTCTTGCTTGGTTGGTGGTGCCGTAAAGCCATTTTTTACAACATTAAATACATAATTAATACCAGATGCAACTTTACCAAAAAGACTGTCTTTCATGTTTTTCTTTAGACCTTCCTCTAGGTATTCATCCCAGTCTTCTTGGCCAAATGATCCGCTTTGTTTATCTTTCTTTGTTTTAGCTTGGTCCTCTGGGTTAAGGCTTTCTTGTTGTTCTAGATTACTATGCATTGCATCTAATGCCACAAATCCAGACTGATAAATGACATTTAATTGTTGTACTGTTTTAAACTGATCACTTAAATTTTTTATAACATCGCTAGCTAATAAAGTATTAGCAATCTCTCTGGCTTCACAATCACGTAAAGACTCATTTGCACCATGCCATACCTCGGTTACATCTTTTGAGTTGTAATGCAAATAGGAGAAAAATACTTTTTCCTCTGCACTTATGCCATTTTTTTTGTTTTCTGCTGCAGTCAAATGATAATCTTGCGTAACCCAACATTTGCTATCATCTAGTAATTTGCTTATTAAGCTATCGGAATTACGCGCACCCCAATTCACCAATGCTTCTAATACTGGATATTGTATCTCTGATGGCGTATTACTTGTTGTAGCTACTACATAATGGGTTGATAATACATCCACTAAGTTACGCGTTTGCTTCAAGACAACCTCATTTAAGAAGTGCGTATCATTTTGTGCTCTTAACATCAGCGAACTTACTTGTTCATCTAATTTGGCGCAAATTAGTGGGCTAGCGTTACTCGTCTTAACCTTATCTTGCCACAAGGTGTGAAGCTTATAAAAGCATTGCTTTGCTCTAGAATTGAATACCTCTGCAACTAACATTTGCTCTTCTTTAGTGAGCTGTGTAAACGTTGTTTTTGTACTTTTTGGCAGGCGGCAACAAGCTCTCTTCTTTATTTCTTGGGTGATACCGCTAAAACCTGTTATCCAGCTAGGTGATTCTAACCCAGCGTTAATTATGTCTTGTTCAAGCTCACCAACTTCTAGCAAAATACTTACATATACCATAGCAAGCACTTCAAACACGTTTTTTCCCTTAAATGCTTCTAGAGTAACAGAAAGATCGTTGTCATCTAGCACATGTTGCAAGCAACTAATGCTATTATCATGGCTTTTGCTATATTCAGCGCCTCCTAATAAGTTGCTACCACTAAAACACCTTCCAGCTAAGCTTTCTTCTCTATCAACCTGACTATTGGTACAACTTTTTTTGAGTGGCTTCTCGGCCCCTTGTTGGTGCAATTGCTCTGCCGGTGACGTATAATTTTGCGCTGAACTTGCACTGCAACCACAGGCCAATATCAACAGTAAAAAAACACTTTTTACATGTTTGCAACAGAATGGCATTGAATAAGATTTACATGAGATAAACATAGTGCTATGTACTCCTGATTATATACTACTTTTACTGCTGTAACATGTTAACAGGCAACCAAGAAATAAACAACAGATAAACAATATAACCAACATAGCCGACTAAAGCATCAAGAGAGCCCGTGCGCTAAACTGCTATATAATACAATAGCTTATAGTGAAATAAATACAAGCATGCTAGTAACTGATAAAGATGCAGCCAGCAAACATTCAGAACTTTATAGTTTCAAATATAGTGTAATTGTCACTCATTATTTTACAATTTAATATTGTAGGTATTTACTAGGAATTGTAGGTATTTACCAAAAACGGTAAAACTTATATTTACTTCTCAGATAATTTTAAAACAACTTAATAGTACCTATAACCCATCGTACTTCAAATGCCTATTCTTACCAATCAGAAAAATTAAGAATAGGCAGCGTACAGATTCAATTACAGCTACTCAACTGCACCTGAAAACTCAATCATACTCATACCTTCTTCAGCTTGTTGTTCATCTTTTCCGCTTGAATGGTCACCATCTTTTGTAGACAGCTCCCTATGACCTGAAGAACCACCATCTCCATTAATCTTCCTTTGATACCAATAACAACCAACACCATAAGCAGCAACGGCAATAAAAGAACCACAAGATACTCCAATAATTAATGCTTCCTTAGGTACTTCTGTAGGTGCTTCTGTAGGTGCTTCTGTAGGTGCTTCTATAGGTGCTTCTATAGGTGCTTCTGTAGGTGTTTCTGTAGGTGCTTCTGTAGGTGCTTCTGTAAGTGCTTCTGTAGGTGTTTCTGTAGGTCCTTCTGTAGGTGCTTCTGTAGGTGCTTCTGTAAGTGCTTCTGTAGGTGTTTCTGTAGGTGCTTCTGTAGGTGCTTCTGTAAGTGCTTCTGTAGGTGTTTCTGTAGGTGTTTCTGTAGGTCCTTCTGTAGGTCCTTCTGTGGGTGCTTCTGTAAGTGCTTCTGTAGGTGTTTCTGTAGGTGCTTCTGTAAGTGCTTCTGTAGGTGTTTCTGTAGGTGTTTCTGTAGGTCCTTCTGTAGGTGCTTTTGTAAGTGCTTCTGTAGGTCCTTCTGTAGGTCCTTCTGTAGGTGCTTCTGTAGGTGCTTCTGTAGGTGCTTCTGTAGGTGTTTCTGTAGGTGTTTCTGTAGGTCCTTCTGTAGGTGCTTTTGTAAGTGCTTCTGTAGGTGTTTCTGTAGGTGCTTCTGTAGGTGCTTTTGTAAGTGCTTCTGTAGGTGTTTCTGTAGGTGCTTCTGTAGGTGCTTTTGTAAGTGCTTCTGTAGGTGTTTCTGTAGGTGTTTCTGTAGGTGCTTCTGTAGGTGTTTCTGTAGGTGATTCTGTAGGTGCTTCTGTAGGTGCTTTTGTAAGTGCTTCTGTAGGTGTTTCTGTAGGTGTTTCTGTAGGTGCTTCTGTAGGTGATTCTGTAGGTGATTCTGTAGGTGATTCTGTAGGTGCTGAAAGTGCGGTTGTAGGCACTGTGGCTGCAGAGTCGGGTGTTTGCGCTTGCGTTAAGCAAGATGCATTCCATACCATAATACCATGCTCTTTATAACGTCTATATTCTTCTGGTTTAATTTCACAATCTTCCCCTATAAAAGGCAACTTACTCCTCCTGCATTGATTAGTTAAGTTCATATTATAATTATACTGATGGTGTGAGACTCCGTTCGTATCATTGTAAGATGAGTGATCGAATATCTTTTTAGTTTCATCAAAGTCACATTTACTTTTTCTATCGTTGTTGTATCCCATACAAAATCCTATTTGTACATTTGATCCCTTCCCTTCTAATAGTACCATGCTCCTACTTACCGTAAAGTTTGAAATAGAAGCGGAATCAATAAACCCAACAGCACCACCTATTGTTATACTCTTTACCCCCTTAATATTGATAAAGCTTTGACTAACTGCAAGCTGTTCATGTGCATCATTTACTACCATCTGGCCAGCCCCCCACCCAACATCCACCGAACCACCATCTATACTCAAGTTAGTTTTGATGATCATTGTATTGAAAAATTGTACGCCTAACTGTGACTTTCCAAAACCACCACCAACTTTGGATAATCCATGTAGTGAGGATGCGTTAGCAGCACTAATAACAGTATCAATAACAGTAAGGTCTACAGCAGTAATATCACGAGCATACCCTATTCCGCCCCCAACAGAAGGAGCGTCAGTATCCGCAATAATAGTAGAGCTAGCAACTGTAGCATGTTCCATTTTACTGCCGTCACCACATCCGATCACCCCACCTACACAACGACCATTTACTTCCGTCCTAATAACATGACAGGTACTAACTTTATCAGACTTTGAGTAACCTACTATTCCTCCGGCACGACCTCCAGAAATAATCGAATCTATAACGGTAACATTCTGCATGTCACTATCATCGGAGTATCCAACAACACCTCCAACACGACCTTGACCCGCGCCCTTTACAATAGTGTTGCCGATATAAACTTCTTTAACTGTCACACCTTTCATATATCCTGCTACCCCACCGACACGTATAGCCCAGCCTGAGCCAGTAATATTGACATTTACTATTATTACCTTAAAAACTTCACTCCCACTATTATGTGCTGCTCCTACTACCCCACCGGCATATTCAACCCCACTGCCATTAAGAGTGCTATTTGCTATCATTACATTATCAAAACTAGATGCCTTCCACATAACATTAGAGACCATACCTATTCTACTATTTATACCAACCCCTTCAAACTTACTATTCGAAATTTTGATAAATCTAACTATGGACTCATCATGCATAGCATTGGCAACTGCTGGGTCACATTCTGCATCCCTAGTGTCAACATTATTGAGGTTTATGTTTTGAACGATTCCATTACCTGAAAGCTTGTCTATCAAACAGCATGGCAGCTCGTCAAGGGTTTCATTATTTCCATTGAAATCACCTATAAACTCCCGTATTGGTTTGTTGAATTTTTTTACGTTAAAGCTTGCAGTTAGTTTATAGCGGCCGTTACTAGGGTAATCTGCATGATTGCCAATTAAGTTCAGCTCTGTGACATTACTGATGCCAATAACATTAGAAGCAGAGGCTGCACTCTCATCCCTAATATGACGAGAATGGTTACTATTTAAATTTGAGCTATCGTGTGCTTGGGTATGGTTCTGAAAAAATGCCTCAGCTTGAGGAGAGCTTGCTGCTGTAGCAGAGTCCACAACAGCTAAAACACACAAGCCTACAACTGCGCCCATAAGAAGCCTATTGTAAAACGATGAATTATAGCTAGATCCTATCCACACAGTCTTGCACTGGCCTCTTGCTTGCTCTTCATTTTTTTCTTCATAATCTAGATTAATAAAACACCAATCTACGTGCAAAGGTGATGATTTGGTTGTATTAGTACCATCACTTTCATAACTCCCATCAGCTTCATTAACCTCAACATCATTTTGTGATTTACTTTTTTGTAACATATAGTCGTTTGTTGGCATAGACAACCAATCTCTATGCTTTTCTTCAGCACTATTGTGTTTTTCAAAATCATTACCACTTGCTGGAATATCTATTGGCTGGTCTGCTTGCTCATATTGTAACTCACAATCATTAGCATTTTTATCTGAAGCAGCAGTAACAAGTGGTTGGTAGCAATATGTTTTTTGTCGTATATCTGCTTTACGCTGTAACCCTGTTAACAGGGTAAATGCTTGTTCTTTATCTGAACTAGTACAATCCTGTGCAACCAGTATAGTTAAAGCATCTTTTATGGTTATATCTCCTTCTTTATGCAGGCTATCTATTTTTATCAACTCTGCCATAACCAATTGTATACCTTTATTATCTGAGCTATCTGTTAAATGCAAGGCATTTTTTTGTACCATATTAACCCAGGCAGCCATTATTTTTTTGCTTTGCTCTTGGTTGGTTGGTGATGCCGTAAAGCCATTTTTTACAACATTAAATACATGGTTAATACCAGATGCAACCTTACCTAAAAGACTGTCTTTCATATTTTTCTTTAGACCTTCCTCTAGGTATTCATCCCAGTTTTCTTGGCCAAATGATCCGTTTTGTTTATCTTTCTTTGTTTTAGCTTGGTCCTCTGGGTTAAGGCTTTCTTGTTGTTCTAGGTTGCTATGCATTGCATCTAATGCCACAAATCCAGACTGATAAATGACATTTAATTGTTGTACTGTTTTAAACTGATCACTTAAATTTTTTATAACATCGCTAGCTAATAAAGTATTAGCAATCTCTCTGGCTTCACAATCACGTAAAGACTCATTTGCACCATGCCATACCTCGGTTACATCTTTTGAGTTGTAATGCAAATAAGAGAAAAATACTTTTTCCTCTGCGCTTATGCCATTTTTTTTGTTTTCTTCTGCAGTCAAATGATAATCTTGCGTAACCCAACGTTTGCTATCATCTAGTAATTTGCTTATTAAGCTATCGGAATTACGCGCACCCCAATTCACCAATGCTTCTAATACTGGATATTGTATCTCTGATGGCGTATTACTTGTTGTAGCTACTACATAATGGGTTGATAATACATCCACTAAGTTACGCGTTTGCTTCAAGACAACCTCATTTAAGAAGTGCGTATCATTTTGTGCTATTGACATCAAAAAACTTACTTGCTCATCTAATTTGGCGCAAATTAGTGGGCTAGCGTTACTCGTCTTAACCTTATCTTGCCACAAGGTGTGAAGCTTATAAAAGCATTGCTTTGCTCTAGAATTCAATACCTCTGCAACGAACATTTGCTCTTCTTTAGTGAGCTGTGTAAACGTTGTTTTTGTACTTTTTGGCAGGCGGCAACAAGCTCTCTTCTTTATTTCTTGGGTGATACCGCTAAAACCTATTATCCAGCTAGGTGATTCTAACCCAGCGTTAATTATGTCTTGTTCAAGCTCACCAACTTCTAGCAAAATACTTACATATACCATAGCAAGCACTTCAAACACGTTTTTTCCCTTAAATGCTTCTAGAGTAACAGAAAGATCGTTGTCATCTAGCACATGTTGCAAGCAACTAATACTATTATCATGGCTTTTGCTATATTCAGCGCCTCCTAATAAGTTGCTGCTACTAAAACACCTTTCAGCTAAGTTTGCCTCTCTATCAGCCTGATTATTGGTCCAACTTTTTTTGAGTGGCTGCTCGGCACCTTGTTGGTGCAACTGCTCTGCCGGTGTCGTATAATTTTGCGCTGAACTTACACTGCAACCACAGGCCAATATCAACAGTAAAAAAACACTTTTTACATGTTTGCAACAGAATGGAATTGAATAAGATTGAAATGAGCCAAACATAGCGCTATGTACTCCTGATTATATGCTGTTTATACTGCTGTAACATGCTATCAAACATCCAACAGATAAACAACATATCCGTCTAAAACACAAGAGAACCCATACGCTAAATTACTATATAATACAATAACTTATAGTGAAATAAATACAAACATGCTAGTAACTGATAAAGATGCAGCCCACAAACATTCATAACTTTATAGCTTCAAATATAGTGTAATTGTCAATCATTATTTTACAATTTAATATTGTAGGTATTTACTAGGAATTGTAGGTATTTACCAAAAACGGTAAAACTTATATTTACTTCTCAGATAATTTTAAAACAACTTAATAGTACCCATAACCCATCGTACTTCAAATGCCTATTCTTACCAATCAGAAAAATTAAGAATAGGCAGCGTACAGATTCAATTACAGCTACTCAACTGCACCTGAAGACTCAATCATACTCATACCTTCTTCAGCTTTTTGTTCATCTTTTCCGCTTGGATGGTCACCATCTTCTGTATACAGCTCCCTATGACCTGAAGAACCACCATCTCCATTAATCTTCCTTTGATACCAATAACAACCAACACCATAAGCAGCAACGGCAATAAAAGAACCACAAGATACTCCAATAATTAATGCTTCTTTAGGTACTTCTGTAGGTGCTTCTGTAGGTGCTTCTATAGGTGCTTCTATAGGTGCTTCTATAGGTGTTTCTGTAGGTGCTTCTGTAGGTGTTTCTGTAAGTGCTTCTGTAGGTGTTTCTGTAGGTGTTTCTGTAGGTGCTTCTGTAGGTGCTTTTGTAAGTGTTTCTGTAGGTGCTTCTGTAGGTGCTTCTGTAAGTGCTTCTGTAGGTGTTTCTGTAGGTCCTTCTGTAGGTCCTTCTGTAGGTCCTTCTGTAGGTGCTTTTGTAAGTGCTTTTGTAAGTGCTTCTGTAGGTGTTTCTGTAGGTGCTTCTGTAGGTGCTTCTGTAGGTGTTTCTGTAGGTGATTCTGTAGGTGCTGAAAGTGCGGTTGTAGGAACTGTGGCTGCAGAGTCGGGTGTTTGCGCTTGCATTAAGCAAGGTGCATTCCACACCATAATAAGAGGCTCTTTATAACGACAATATTCTTCTGGTTTAATTTCACAATCGTTCCCTATAAAAGGCACCTTACTCCCCTTGCATTGATTAGCTAAGTTCATATTATAATTATACTGATGGCATGAGGCTCCGTTCGCATCATTGTAAGATGAGTTATCGAATATCTTTTTAGTTTCATCAAAGTCACATTTACTATTTCCGTTGTTGTATCCCATACAAAATCCTATTTGTACATTTGATCCCTTCCCTTCAAATAGTACCTTGCTCCTGCTTACCGTAAAGTTTGAAATAGAAGCGGAATCAATAAACCCAACAGCACCACCTATTGTTATACTTTTTACCTCCTTAATATTGATAAAGCTTTGACTAACTGCAAGCTGTTTATATTTATTTGCATCTCCCATCCAGCCCCCACCCCATCCAACATACACCGTACCACCTCCATCTATACTCAAGTTAGTTTTGATGATCATTGTATTGGAAAATTGTACGCGTGCAAATGACCTTCCAAAACCACCACCAACTGCTGACTCAAATAGTGAGGGTTTGATAATAACATCAATAACAGTATCAATAACAGTAAAGTCTTCAACAGTAATATTATGTGCAAACCCTATTCCACCCCCAACATAAACATAAACATAAGCAGCGTCAGTATTCGCAATAATAGTAGAACTAGCAACTGTAGCATTTTTCATTTCACCGATTGCACCATATCCGATCACCCCACCTACAAAACTACCATTTACTTTCGCCCTAATAACATGACAGGTACTAACTTTATCAGACCATGAGGAACCTACTATTCCTCCGGCATAGTTTCCAGAAATACTCGAATCTATAACGGTAACATTCTGTATGGCACTACCAGCGGAGTATCCAACAACACCTCCAACACGACCTTGACCCGCGTCCTTTACAATAGTCTTGCCGATATAAACTTCTTTAATTCTCACATTGCGCATCTTTCCTGCTACCCCACCGAGACCTGCATCCTGGCCTAAGCCAGTAATATTGACATTTACTATTATTACCTTAAAAACTGCATTCCCACTATTAAATGCTGCTCCTACTACCCCACCGGCATATTTAACCCCAGTGCCATTAAGAGTGCTATTTGCTATCATTACATGATCAAAACTAGATGCCCCCCGCATAACATTAGAGACCATACCTATAGCATTCCCTTTAACCGCGCTATCATCCTCTTCAAAATAGCTACCAACCCCTTTAAACTGACTATTCGCAATTTTGATAAATCTAACTATGGACTTATCATTCATAGTATTGGCAACTGCTGGGTCACATTTTGCATCCCTAGTGTCAACATTATTGAGGTTTATGTTTTGAACGATTCCATTACCTGAAAGTGCGTCTATCAAGCAGCATGGCAGCTCGTCAAGGGTCTCATTATTTCCATTGAAATCACCTGTAAACTCCGGTATTGGTTTGTTGAATTTTTTTACGTTAAAGCTTGCAGTTAGTTTATAGCTGCCGCTACTAGGGTAATCTGTATGATTGCCAATTAAGTTCAGCTCTGCTACATTACTAATGCCTATAACATTAGAAGCAGAGGCTCTAATAGTTGAGCTATCGATTTGGGTAGTATTATGCAGAAATGACTCAGTTTGAGTATGGTTCTGAAAAAATGCCTCAGCTTGAGGAGAGCTTGCTGCTGTAGCAGAGTCCACAACAGCTAAAACACACAAGCCTACAACTGCGCCCATAAGAAGCCTACTGTAAAACGATGAATTATAGCTAGATCCTATCCACACAGTATTGCGCTGGCCTCTTGCTTGCTCTTCATTTTTTTCTTCATAATCTAGATTAATAAAACACCAATCTACGTGCAAAGGTGATGATTTGGTTGTATTAGTACCATCACTTTCATAACTCCCATCAGCTTCATTAACCTCAACATCATTTTGTGATTTACTTTTTTGTAACATATAGTCGTTTGTTGGCATAGACAACCAATCTCTATGCTTTTCTTCAGCACTATTGTGTTTCGCAAAATCATTACCACTTGCTGGAATATCTATTGGCTGGTCTGCTTGCTCATATTGTAACTCACAATCATTAGCATTTTTATCTGAAACAGCAGTAACAAGTGGTTGGTAGCAATATGTTTTTTGTCGTATATCTGCTTTACGCTGTAACCCTGTTAACAGGGTAAACGCTTGTTCTTTATCTGAACTAGTACAATCCTGTGCAACCAGTGTAATTAAAGCATCTTTTATGGTTATATCTCCTTCTTTATGCAGGCTATCTATTTTTATCAACTCTGCCATAACCAATTGTATGCCTTTATTATCTGAGCTATCTGTTAAATGCAAGGCATTTTTTTGTACCATATTAACCCAGGCAGTCATTATTTTTTTGCTTTGCTCTTGCTTGGTTGGTGGTGCCGTAAAGCCATTTTTTACAACATTAAATACATAGTTAATACCAGATGCAACCTTACCCAAAAGACTGTCTTTCATGTTTTTCTTTAGACCTTCCTCTAGGTATTCATCCCAGTCTTCTTGGCCAAATGATCCGTTTTGTTTATCTTTCTTTGTTTTAGCTTGGTCCTCTGGGTTAAGGCTTTCTTGTTGTTCTAGGTTGCTATGCATTGCATCTAATGCCACAAATCCAGACTGATAAATGACATTTAATTGTTGTACTGTTTTAAACTGATCACTTAAATTTTTTATAACATCGCTAGCTAATAAAGTATTAGCAATCTCTCTGGCTTCACAATCACGTAAAGACTCATTTGCACCATGCCATACCTCGGTTACATCTTTTGAGTTGTAATGCAAATAAGAGAAAAATACTTTTTCCTCTGCGCTTATGCCATTTGTTTTGTTTTCTGCTGCAGTCAAATGATAATCTTGCGTAACCCAACGTTTGCTATCATCTAGTAATTTGCTTATTAAGCTATCGGAATTACGCGCACCCCAATTCACCAATGCTTCTAATACTGGATATTGTATCTCTGATGGCGTATTACTTGTTGTAGCTACTACATAATGGGTTGATAATACATCCACTAAGTTACGCGTTTGCTTCAAGACAACCTCATTTAAGAAGTGCGTATCATTTTGTGCTCTTAACATCAGCGAACTTACTTGTTCATCTAATTTGGCGCAAATTAGTGGGCTAGCGTTACTCGTCTTAACCTTATCTTGCCACAAGGTGTGAAGCTTATAAAAGCATTGCTTTGCTCTAGAATTCAATACCTCTGCAACGAACATTTGCTCTTCTTTAGTGAGCTGTGTAAACGTTGTTTTTGTACTTTTTGGCAGGCGGCAACAAGCTCTCTTCTTTATTTCTTGGGTGATACCGCTAAAACCTATTATCCAGCTAGGTGATTCTAACCCAGCGTTAATTATGTCTTGTTCAAGCTCACCAACTTCTAGCAAAATACTTACATACAACTAGCATCACCTATTACCCTCGGGTTAAGTTGACGACATTAAAGTATGAATAAAATCATATCGTTAGCCGTAACTCTTAAGGTTGATGCGCACCAAATCCGTCTTTATTGCACAGCTCATACCACCCTTACTGCATTCTGTATAGCGTATCTGAATATCTTTGCTCGTTTACTGACTACTCATCCTTCAACAGTAACGAGTATACCTTAAGAGGGGGCATCCTTTGTTTTTTTGTAAGCACCCCCTTTATATGATCCACAGTTATTTTGTTAAACCTCCCTAGCTACCTTTTTTATAATCTTACCACTAGCTAGCCACTTCTAAACTAGCTTATTTATTTATTTTTTAATCTATTTTTACGTTTTGGTAATGGATTTTCTACCTTTTTCGGCAGAACTTCATCTACACTAATCTGTTTATAACCACGTGATAGTGTTCCCTTATTTACCTCATCATCTACTAGGCTCAGTTAGTGCATCTGTTCATACATATCTACTAACGCGCTAGTATTGTTTGGCGCAATTATTGGATTTGCAGCATTATCTATGGATTTTTTAGCTTTAACTTGATCTTTCGCTTTTTTAGCTTTTTTATCTTTTCCGCTTGGATGGTCATCATCTTCTGTAGACAGCTCCCTATGATCTGAATAACAAACTAACGCGCTAGTATTGTTTGGCGCAATTATTGGATTTGCAGCATTATCTATGGATTTTTTAGCTTTAGCTTGATCTTTCGCTTTTTTAGCTTTTTTATCTTTTCCGCTTGGATGGTCATCATCTTCTGTAGACAGCTCCCTATGACCTGAACAACAACCTCCATTATTATGCCTTTTATACCAATAAACACCACCACCAACAGCAGCAACGGCAATAAAAGCAGCACCAGATGCTCCAAGTAGCGATTGTAGGCACTGTTGTTGCTTGTTCTGGCGCTTGCGTTAAGCAAGGTGCATTCCACACCATAATAAGAGGCTCTTTATAACGACAATATTCTTCTGGTTTAATTTCACAATCGTTCCCTATAAAAGGCAACTTACTCCCCTTGCATTGATTAGTTAAGTTCATATTATAATTATACTGATGGTGTGAGACTCCGTTCGTATCATTGTAAGGTGAGTTATCGAATATCTTTTTAGTTTCATCAAAGTCACATTTACTTATTCCATCTTTATTGTCTCCCATACAAAACCCTATTTGTACATTTGATCTCTTCCCTTCAAATAGTACCATGCTCCTGCTTACCGTAAAGTTTGAAATAGAAGCGGAATCAATAAACCCAACAGCACCACCTATTGTTATATCCGTTACCTCCCTTAATATTGATAAAGCTTTGACTAACTGCAAGCTGTTCATATGCATCATTTTCTGCCATCTGGCCCGTCCCCCACCCAGCATACACCGAACTCATCCATCTATACTCAAGTTAGTTTTGATGATCATTGTATTGGAAAATTGTACGCCTGACTCTGACCTTCCAAAACCACCGCCAACTTATTAATCCATGTCCTGAGGGTTTGCTAACAACATCAATAACAGTATCAATAACAGTAAGGTCTACAGCAGTATATCACGTAGCAACCCTATTCCGCCCCCAACAGAAGGAATGTCAGTATGCGCAATAATAGTAGAGTTAGCAACTGTAGCATGTTCCATTTTACTGCCTTCACCACATCCGATCACCCCACCTACACAACGACCATTTACTTCCGTCCTAATAACATGACAGGTACTAACTTTATCAGACTTTGAGTAACCTACTATTCCTCCGGCATGATCTCCAGAAATAATCGAATCTATAACGGTAACATTCTGTATGGTACTTCGAGGGAGATCCCAACAACACCTCCAACACAACCTTTTGACCCGCGCCCTTTACAATAGTGTTGCCGATATAAACTTCTTTAATTCTCACACCTTCGCATCTTTCCTGCTACCCCACCGACACGTGCTTCCCAGCCTGAGCCAGTAATATTGACATTTACTATCATTACTTTAAAAAATTCACTCCCATTATTATATACTTCTCCTACTACCCCACCGGCATATTTAACCCCAGTGCCATTAAGAGTGCTATTTGCTATCATTACATTATCAAAACTAGATGCCCCCCGCATAACATTAGAGACCATACCTATAGCATTCCTTTAATCGCCATACCTCTTCAAAATAGCTACCAACCCCTTCAAACTGACTATTCTCAATTTTGATAAATCTAACTATGGAATCATCAGTGCATAGTCTTGGCAACTGCTGGGTCACATTCTGCATTCCTAGTGTCAACATTATTGAAGGTTATGTTTTGAACGATTCCCTTACCTGAAAGTTTGTCTATCAAACAGCATGGCAGCTCGTCAAGGGTTTCACCATTTCCATTGAAATCACCTGTAAACACCGGTATTGGTCTGGTGAAGTTTTTTACGTTAAAGCTTGCAGTTAGTTTATAGCTGCCGTTACTAGGGTAATCTGCATGATTGCCAATTAAGTTCAGCTCTGTGACATTACTGATGCCAATAACATTAGAAGCAGAGGCTGCACTCACATCCCTAATATGCCGAAAATGGTTACTATTTAAATTTGAGCTATCGTGTGCTTGGGTATGGTTCTGAAAAAATGCCTCAGCTTGAGGAGAGCTTGCTGCTGTAGCAGAGTCCACAACAGCTAAAACACACAAGCCTACAACTGCGCCCATAAGAAGCCTATTGTAAAACGATGAATTATAGCTAGATCCTATCCACACAGTCTTGCACTGGCCTCTTGCTTGCTCTTCATTTTTTTCTTCATAATCTAGATTAATAAAACACCAATCTACGTGCAAAGGTGATGGTTCAGTTGTATTAGTACCATCACTCTCATAACTCCCATCAGCTTCATTAACCTCAACATCATTTTGTGATTTACTTTTTTGTAACGTATAGTCGTTTGTTGGCATAGACAACCAATCTCTATGCTTTTCTTCAGCATTATTGTGTTTTGCAAAATCATTACCACTTGCTGGAATATCTATTGGCTGGTCTGCTTGCTCATATTGTAACTCACAATCATTAGCATTTTTATCTGAAACAGCAGTAACAAGTGGTTGGTAGCAATATGTTTTTTGTCGTATATCTGCTTTACGCTGTAACCCTGTTAACAGGGTAAATGCTTGTTCTTTATCTGAACTAGTACAATCCTGTGCAACCAGTGTAGTTAAAGCATCTTTTATGGTTATATCTCCTTCTTTATGCAGGCTATCTATTTTTATCAACTCTGCCATAACCAATTGTATGCCTGTATTATCTGAGTTATCTGTTAAATGCAAGGCATTTTTTTGTACCATATTAACCCAGGCAGTCATTATTTTTTTGCTTTGCTCTTGCTTGGTTGGTGGTGCCGTAAAGCCATTTTTTACAACATTAAATACATAGTTAATACCAGATGCAACTTTACCCAAAAGACTGTCTTTCATGTTTTTCTTTAGACCTTCCTCTAGGTATTCATCCCAGTCTTCTTGGCCAAATGATCCGTTTTGTTTATCTTTCTTTGTTTTAGCTTGGTCCTCTGGGTTAAGGCTTTCTTGTTGTTCTAGGTTGCTATGCATTGCATCTAATGCCACAAATCCAGACTGATAAATGACATTTAATTGTTGTACTGTTTTAAACTGATCACTTAAATTTTTTATAACATCGCTAGCTAATAAAGTATTAGCAATCTCTCTGGCTTCACAATCACGTAAAGACTCATTTGCACCATGCCATACCTCGGTTACATCTTTTGAGTTGTAATGCAAATAAGAGAAAAATACTTTTTCCTCTGCGCTTATGCCATTTGTTTTGTTTTCTTCTGCAGTCAAATGATAATCTTGCGTAACCCAACGTTTGCTATCATCTAGTAATTTGCTTATTAAGCTATCGGAATTACGCGCACCCCAATTCACCAATGCTTCTAATACTGGATATTGTATCTCTGATGGCGTATTACTTGTTGTAGCTACTACATAATGGGTTGATAATACATCCACTAAGTTACGCGTTTGCTTCAAGACAACCTCATTTAAGAAGTGCGTATCATTTTGTGCTCTTAACATCAGCGAACTTACTTGTTCATCTAATTTGGCGCAAATTAGTGGGCTAGCGTTACTCGTCTTAACCTTATCTTGCCACAAGGTGTGAAGCTTATAAAAGCATTGCTTTGCTCTAGAATTCAATACCTCTGCAACGAACATTTGCTCTTCTTTAGTGAGCTGTGTAAACGTTGTTTTTGTACTTTTTGGCAGGCGGCAACAAGCTCTCTTCTTTATTTCTTGGGTGATACCGCTAAAACCTATTATCCAGCTAGGTGATTCTAACCCAGCGTTAATTATGTCTTGTTCAAGCTCACCAACTTCTAGCAAAATACTTACATATACCATAGCAAGCACTTCAAACACGTTTTTTCCCTTAAATGCTTCTAGAGTAACAGAAAGATCGTTGTCATCTAGCACATGTTGCAAGCAACTAATGCTATTATCATGGCTTTTGCTATATTCAGCGCCTCCTAATAAGTTGCTACTACTAAAACACCTTCCAGCTAAGTTTGCCTCTCTATCAGCCTGACTATTGGTCCAACTTTTTTTGAGTGGCTGCTCGGCACCTTGTTGGTGCAACTGCTCTGCCGGTGTCGTATAATTGTGCGCTGAACTTACACTGCAACCACAGGCCAATATCAACAGTAAAAAAACACTTTTTACATGTTTGCAACAGAATGGAATTGAATAAGATTTAAATGAGATAAACATAGTGCTATGTACTCCTGATTATATGCTGTTTTTACTGCTGTAACATGCTATCAAACATCCAACAGATAAACAACATAGCCGTCTAAAGCATCAAGAGAGCCCGTGCGCTAAATTGCTATATAATACAATAACTTATAGTGAAATAAATACAAGCATGCTAGTAACTGATAAAGATGCAGCCAGCAAACATTCAGAACTTTATAGTTTCAAATATAGTGTAATTGTCACTCATTATTTTACAATTTAATATTGTAGGTATTTACTAGGAATTGTAGGTATTTACCAAAAACGGTAAAACTTATATTTACTTCTCAGATAATTTTAAAACAACTTAATAGTACCCATAACCCATCGTACTTCAAATGCCTATTCTTACCAATCAGCAAAATTAAGAATAGGCAGCGTACAGATTCAATTACAGCTACTCAACTGCACCTGAAGACTCAATCATACTCATCCTTTCTTCAGCTTTTTGTTCATCTTTTCCGCTTGAATGGTCATCATCTTCTGTAGACAGCTCCCTATGATCTGAAGAACCACCATCTCCATTAATCTTCCTTTGATACCAATAACAACCAGCACTATAAGCAGCAACGGCAATAAAAGAACCACAAGATACTCCAATAATTAATGCTTCTTTAGGTACTTCTTTAGGTGCTTCTGTAGGTGATTCTGTAGGTGCTTCTATAGGTGCTTCTATAGGTGCTTCTATAGGTGCTTCTATAGGTGCTTCTATAGGTGCTTCTGTAGGTGCTTCTGTAGGTGCTTCTGTAGGTGTTTCTGTAGGTGCTTCTGTAGGTGTTTCTGTAAGTGCTTCTTTAGTTGTTTCTGTAGGTGTTTCTGTAGGTGTTTCTGTAGGTGCTTCTATAGGTGCTTCTGTAGGTGCTTCTGTAGGTGCTTCTGTAGGTGCTTCTGTAGGTGTTTCTGTAGGTGTTCTGTAGGTGTTGTAGGTGTTGTAGGTGTTGTAGGTGTTGTAGGTGTTGTAGGTGTCTGTAGGTCCTTCTGTAGGTGTTTCTGTAGGTGTTGTAGGTGTTGTAGGT
>JASXSU010000004.1 GCA_030674875.1 Candidatus Endonucleibacter sp. (ex Gigantidas childressi)
GTGTGCTTGGGTATGGTTATGAAAAAATGTCTCAGCTTGAGGAGAGCTTGCTGCTGTAGCAGAGTCCACAACAGCTAAAACACACAAGCCTACAACTGCGCCCATAAGAAGCCTATTGTAAAACGATGAATTATAGCTAGATCCTATCCACACAGTCTTGCACTGGCCTCCTGCCTGCTCTTCATTTTTTTCTTCACAATCTATATTAATAAAACACCAATCTACGTGCAAAGGTGATGATTTGGTTGTATTAGTACCATCACTCTCATAACTCCCATCAGCTTCATTAACCTCAACATCATTTTGTGATTTACTTTTTTGTAACGTATAGTCGTTTGTTGGCATAGACAACCAATCTCTATGTTTTTCTTCAGCACTATTGTGTTTCGCAAAATCATTACCACTTGCTGGAATATCTATTGGCTGGTCTGCTTGCTCATATTGTAACTCACAATCATTAGCATTTTTATCTGAAGCAGCAGTAACAAGTGGTTGGTAGCAATATGTTTTTTGTCGTATATCTGCTTTACGCTGTAACCCTGTTAACAGGGTAAACGCTTGTTCTTTATCTGAACTAGTACAATCCTGTGCAACCAGTGTAATTAAAGCATCTTTTATGGTTATATCTCCTTCTTTATGCAGGCTATCTATTTTTATCAACTCTGCCATAACCAATTGTATACCTTTATTATCTGAGC
>JASXSU010000005.1 GCA_030674875.1 Candidatus Endonucleibacter sp. (ex Gigantidas childressi)
TATCATCTTCTGTAGACAGCTCCCTATGACCTGACACAACAACCTCCATTATTATGCCTTTTATACCAATAAAAACCACCACCAACAGCAGCAACGGCAATAAAAGCAGCACCAGATGCTACAAGTGCGATTGTAGGCACCGAGGCTGGTGTTTTTGCTAAGCAAGGTGCATTCCACACCATAATAAGAGGCTCTTTATAACGTCTATATTCTTCTGGTTTAATTTCACAATCGTTCCCTATAAAAGGCAACTTACTCCCCTTGCATTGATTAGCTAAGTTCATATTATAATTATACTGATGGTGTGAGACTCCGTTCGCATCATTGTAAGATGAGTTATCGAATATCTTTTTAGTTTCATCAAAAGTACAATTACTTATTCCATGTTTATTCTCTCCAATACAAAATCCTATTTGTACATTTGATCCATCCCCTTCAAATAGTATCTTGCTCCTGCTTACCGTAAAGTTTGAAATAGAAGCGGAATCAGTAAACCCAACAGCACCACCTATTTTTATATGCGTTACCCCTGTAATATTGATAAAGCTTTGACTAACTGCAAGCTGTTCATATGCACCACTTCCCGTCATCTGGCCCACCCCCCATCCAGCATACAAAAGACCATCATCTCCATCTATACTCAAGTTAGTTTTGATGATCATTGTATTTAAAAATTGTACGCCTGACTCTGAACTTCCAAAACCACCGCCAACTTCTGATTGATATTCTGAGGGTTTGATAACAACATCAATAACAGTATCAATAACAGTAAGGTCTACAGCAGTAAAAGATTTAGATAACCCTATTCCGCCCCCAACAGAAGGAGCTTCAGCATGCGCAATAATAGTAGAACTAGCAACTGTAGCATTTTTCATTTCACTGATTGCACCATATCCGATCACCCCACCTACAAAACGACCACTTACTTCCGTCCTAATAACATGACAGGTACTAACTTTTTCATACCATGAGCCACCTACTATTCCTCCGGCATATTTTCCAGAAATATTCGAATCTATAACGGTAACATTCTGTATGAGACTACCAATGGAGTATCCAACAACACCTCCAACATAACCTCTTTGATCCGAGAACTTTACAATAGTCTTGCCGATATAAACTTCTTTAACTTTCACACCTTTCATATATCCTACTACCCCACCGACAAATTCAACCCCAGCCCCAGCCCCAGCGACATTAAGAGTGCTATTTGCTATCATTACATTATCAAAACTAGATCCCTCCCGCATAACATTAGAGACCATACCTATAGCATTCCCTTTAACCGCGATCAAATCCTCTTCAAAATAGCTACCAACCCCTTTAAACTGACTATTCTCAATTTTGATAAATCTAACTATGGAATCATCAGTCATAGTCTTAGCAACTGCTGGATCACATTCTGCATTCCTAGTGTCAACATTATTGAGGTTTATGTTTTGAACGATTCCATTACCTGAAAGTGCGTCTATCAAACAGCATGGCAGCTCGTCAAGGGTTTCACAATTTCCATTGAAATCACCTGTAAACTCCGGTATTGGTTTGTTGAATTTTTTTACGTTAAAGCTTCCAGTTAGTTTATAGCGGCCGTTACTAGGGTAATCTGCATGATTGCCAATTAAGTTCAGCTCTGCTACATTACTAATGCCAATAACATTAGAAGCAGAGGCTGAACTCACATCCCTAATATGACGAGAATGGCTACTATTTAAATTTGAGCTATTGTGTGCTTGGGTATGGTTCTGAAAAAATGCCTCAGCTTGAGGAGAGCTTGCTGCTGTAGCAGAGTCCACAACAGCTAAAACACACAAGCCTACAACTGCGCCCATAAGAAGCCTACTGTAAAACGATGAATTATAGCTAGATCCTATCCACACAGTATTGCGCTGGCCTCTTGCTTGCTCTTCATTTTTTTCTTCATAATCTAGATTAATAAAACACCAATCTACGTGCAAAGGTGATGATTTGGTTGTATTAGTACCATCA
>JASXSU010000006.1 GCA_030674875.1 Candidatus Endonucleibacter sp. (ex Gigantidas childressi)
TGTTGTTGCTTGTTCTGGCGCTTGCGTTAAGCAAGGTGCATTCCACACCATAATAAGAGGCTCTTTATAACGACAATATTCTTCTGGTTTAATTTCACAATCTTCCCCTATAAAAGGCAACTTACTCCTCCTAGCATTGATTAGTTAAGTTCATATTATAATTATACTGATGGTGTGAGACTCCGTTCGCATCATTGTAAGGTGAGTTATCGAATATCTTTTTAGTTTCATCAAAAGTACAATTACTTATTCCATCTTTATTCTCTCCAATACAAAACCCTATTTGTACATTTGATCTCTTCCCTTCAAATAGTACCATGCTCCTACTTACCGTAAAGTTTGAAATAGAAGCGGAATCAATAAACCCAACAGCACCACCTATTGTTATATCCGTTACTCCCTTAATATTGATAAAGCTTTGACTAACTGCAAGCTGTTCATATGCATCATTTTCTGCCATCTGGCCAGTCCCCCACCCAGCATACACCGAACCACCATCTATACTCAAGTTAGTTTTGATGATCATTGTATTGGAAAATTGTACGCCTGACTCTGACCTTCCAAAACCACCGCCAACGTTGGATAATCCCCACCGTGAGGATGAGTTAGCAGCACTAATAACAGTATCAATAACAGTAAGGTCTACAGCAGTAATATCACGAGCAGACCCTATTCCGCCCCCAATAGAAGGAATGTCAGTATCCGCAATAATAGTAGAGCTAGCAACTGTAGCATGTTCCATTTTACTGCCCTCACCACATCCGATCACCCCACCTACACAAAGACCCTTTACTTCCGTCCTAATAACATGACAGGTACTAACTTTATCAGACTTTGAGTAACCTACTATTCCTCCGACACGAGCTCCAGAAATAATCGAATCTATAACGGTAACATTCTGTATGGTATTCGAAAGGGAATGCCCAGCAACACCTCCAACATAACCTTTTTGACCCGCGACCTTTACAATAGTGTTGCCAATATAAACTTCTTTAATTCTCACACTTCGCATCTTTCCTACTACCCCACCGACATGTTCTTCCCAGCCTGAGGCAGTAATATTGACATTTACTATCATTACTTTAAAAAATTCACTCCCATTATTATATACTTCTCCTACTACCCCACCAACATAGCTAAGCCCAGCGACATTAAGAGTGCTATTTGCTATCATTACATTATCAAAACTAGATGCCTCCAACATAACATTAGAGACCATACCTATTACACTATCTATACCAACCCCTTCAAACTTACTATTCTCAATTTTGATAAATCTAACTATGGACTTATCATGCATAGTATTGGCAACTGCTGGGTCACATTCTGCATTCCTAGTGTCAACATTATTGAAGTTTATGTTTTGAACGATTCCATTACCTGAAAGTCTGTCTATCAAACAGCATGGCAGCTCGTCAAGGGTTTCATTATTTCCATTGAAATCACCTGTAAACACCGGTATTGGTTTGTTGAATTTTTTTACGTTAAAGCTTGCAGTTAGTTTATAGCTGCCGTTACTAGGGTAATCTGCATGATTGCCAATTAAGTTCAGCTCTGTGACATTACTGATGCCAATAACATTAGAAGCAGAGGCTGCACTCACATCCCTAATATGCCGAAAATGGTTACTATTTAAATTTGAGCTATCGTGTGCTTGGGTATGGTTCTGAAAAAATGCCTCAGCTTGAGGAGAGCTTGCTGCTGTAGCAGAGTCCACAACAGCTAAAACACACAAGCCTACAACTGCGCCCATAAGAAGCCTACTGTAAAACGATGAATTATAGCTAGATCCTATCCACACAGTATTGCGCTGGCCTCTTGCTTGCTCTTCATTTTTTTCTTCATAATCTATATTAATAAAACACCAATCTACGTGCAAAGGTGATGATTTGGTTGTATTAGTACCATCACTTTCATAACTCCCATCCGCTTCATTAACCTCAACATCATTTTGTGATTTACTTTTTTGTAACGTATAGTCGTTTGTTGGCATAGACAACCAATCTCTATGCTTTTCTTCAGCACTATTGTGTTTCGCAAAATCATTACCACTTGCTGGAATATCTATTGGCTGGTCTGCTTGCTCATATTGTAACTCACAATCATTAGCATTTTTATCTGAAACAGCAGTAACAAGTGGTTGGTAGCAATATGTTTTTTGTCGTATATCTGCTTTACGCTGTAACCCTGTTAACAGGGTAAATGCTTGTTCTTTATCTGAACTAGTAAAATCCTGTGCAACCAGTGTAATTAAAGCATCTTTTATGGTTATATCTCCTTCTTTATGCAGGCTATCTATTTTTATCAACTCTGCCATAACCAATTGTATGCCTGTATTATCTGAGTTATCTGTTAAATGCAAGGCATTTTTTTGTACCATATTAACCCAGGCAGTCATTATTTTTTTGCTTTGCTCTTGCTTGGTTGGTGGTGCCGTAAAGCCATTTTTTACAACATTAAATACATAGTTAATACCAGATGCAACTTTACCCAAAAGACTGTCTTTCATGTTTTTCTTTAGACCTTCCTCTAGGTATTCATCCCAGTCTTCTTGGCCAAATGATCCGTTTTGTTTATCTTTCTTTGTTTTAGCTTGGTCCTCTGGGTTAAGGCTTTCTTGTTGTTCTAGGTTGCTATGCATTGCATCTAATGCCACAAATCCAGACTGATAAATGACATTTAATTGTTGTACTGTTTTAAACTGATCACTTAAATTTTTTATAACATCGCTAGCTAATAAAGTATTAGCAATCTCTCTGGCTTCACAATCACGTAAAGACTCATTTGCACCATGCCATACCTCGGTTACATCTTTTGAGTTGTAATGCAAATAGGAGAAAAATACTTTTTCCTCTGCGCTTATGCCATTTGTTTTGTTTTCTGCTGCAGTCAAATGATAATCTTGCGTAACCCAACGTTTGCTATCATCTAGTAATTTGCTTATTAAGCTATCGGAATTACGCGCACCCCAATTCACCAATGCTTCTAATACTGGATATTGTATCTCTGATGGCGTATTACTTGTTGTAGCTACTACATAATGGGTTGATAATACATCCACTAAGTTACGCGTTTGCTTCAAGACAACCTCATTTAAGAAGTGCGTATCATTTTGTGCTCTTGACATCAGCGAACTTACTTGTTCATCTAATTTGGCGCAAATTAGTGGGCTAGCGTTACTCGTCTTAACCTTATCTTGCCACAAGGTGTGAAGCTTATAAAAGCATTGCTTTGCTCTAGAATTCAATACCTCTGCAACGAACATTTGCTCTTCTTTAGTGAGCTGTGTAAACGTTGTTTTTGTACTTTTTGGCAGGCGGCAACAAGCTCTCTTCTTTATTTCTTGGGTGATACCGCTAAAACCTATTATCCAGCTAGGTGATTCTAACCCAGCGTTAATTATGTCTTGTTCAAGCTCACCAACTTCTAGCAAAATACTTACATATACCATAGCAAGCACTTCAAACACGTTTTTTCCCTTAAATGCTTCTAGAGTAACAGAAAGATCGTTGTCATCTAGCACATGTTGCAAGCAACTAATGCTATTATCATGGCTTTTGCTATATTCAGCGCCTCCTAATAAGTTGCTACTACTAAAACACCTTCCAGCTAAGTTTGCCTCTCTATCAGCCTGACTATTGGTCCAACTTTTTTTGAGTGGCTGCTCGGCACCTTGTTGGTGCAACTGCTCTGCCGGTGACGTATAATTTTGCGCTGAACTTACACTGCAACCACAGGCCAATATCAACAGTAAAAAAACACTTTTTACATGTTTGCAACAGAATGGAATTGAATAAGATTTAAATGAGATAAACATAGTGCTATGTACTCCTGATTATATGCTGTTTTTACTGCTGATAAATACTAGCACATAAACAACATAAACAACATAACTGACCAAGCTATAGATCGACACACTGTATTATTGTATAAATTATTCCTTTAGCATAGAGAAAAAAGAATACCCACCTGCATTAACCTGTTTTATCATGATCTTCTGCGCAATCATTTTCATCTAAGCCATCATCATTATCTGCTTAATAATCTGCTGTTAGAGAACCCCTCTCCTCGAGATGATAATCTGTTAGCTGATTACTATTATCTGAACAACAACCACAGTTCACAGTTGTTAGCAATCTCTGCAATAAGCCTCTTATCCAACCTATACAGCCAGATCGTGTACTCGCATGGCTATGGCTATCACCAGTATCAATGCATTCCTCTTCATTATTTGTACGTGAACCACTTTCCATATCATTATTGTGTTTCGCAAAATCATTACCACTTGCTGGAATATCTATTGGCTGGTCTGCTTGCTCATATTGTAACTCACAATCATTAGCATTTTTATCTGAAACAGCAGTAACAAGTGGTTGGTAGCAATATGTTTTTTGTCGTATATCTGCTTTACGCTGTAACCCTGTTAACAGGGTAAACGCTTGTTCTTTATCTGAACTAGTACAATCCTGTGCAACCAGTGTAATTAAAGCATCTTTTATGGTTATATCTCCTTCTTTATGCAGGCTATCTATTTTTATCAACTCTGCCATAACCAATTGTATGCCTTTATTATCTGAGCTATCTGTTAAATGCAAGGCATTTTTTTGTACCATATTAACCCAGGCAGTCATTATTTTTTTGCTTTGCTCTTGCTTGGTTGGTGGTGCCGTAAAGCCATTTTTTACAACATTAAATACATAGTTAATACCAGATGCAACCTTACCCAAAAGACTGTCTTTCATGTTTTTCTTTAGACCTTCCTTTAGGTATTCATCCCAGTCTTCTTGGCCAAATGATTCGTTTTGTTTATCTTTCTGTGTTTTAGTTTGGTCCTCTGGGTTAAGGCTTTCTTGTTGTTCTAGGTTGCTATGCATTGCATCTAATGCCACAAATCCAGACTGATAAATGACATTTAATTGTTGTACTGTTTTAAACTGATCACTTAAATTTTTTATAACATCGCTAGCTAATAAAGTATTAGCAATCTCTCTGGCTTCACAATCACGTAAAGACTCATTTGCACCATGCCATACCTCGGTTACATCTTTTGAGTTGTAATGCAAATAAGAGAAAAATACTTTTTCCTCTGCGCTTATGCCATTTGTTTTGTTTTCTGCTGCAGTCAAATGATAATCTTGCGTAACCCAACGTTTGCTATCATCTAGTAATTTGCTTATTAAGCTATCGGAATTACGCGCACCCCAATTCACCAATGCTTCTAATACTGGATATTGTATCTCTGATGGCGTATTACTTGTTGTAGCTACTACATAATGGGTTGATAATACATCCACTAAGTTACGCGTTTGCTTCAAGACAACCTCATTTAAGAAGTGCGTATCATTTTGTGCTCTTAACATCAGCGAACTTACTTGTTCATCTAATTTGGCGCAAATTAGTGGGCTAGCGTTACTCGTCTTAACCTTATCTTGCCACAAGGTGTGAAGCTTATAAAAGCATTGCTTTGCTCTAGAATTCAATACCTCTGCAACGAACATTTGCTCTTCTTTAGTGAGCTGTGTAAACGTTGTTTTTGTACTTTTTGGCAGGCGGCAACAAGCTCTCTTCTTTATTTCTTGGGTGATACCGCTAAAACCTATTATCCAGCTAGGTGATTCTAACCCAGCGTTAATTATGTCTTGTTCAAGCTCACCAACTTCTAGCAAAATACTTACATACAACTAGCATCACCTATTACCCTCGGGTTAAGTTGACGACATTAAAGTATGAATAAAATCATATCGTTAGCCGTAACTCTTAAGGTTGATGCGCACCAAATCCGTCTTTATTGCACAGCTCATACCACCCTTACTGCATTCTGTATAGCGTATCTGAATATCTTTGCTCGTTTACTGACTACTCATCCTTCAACAGTAACGAGTATACCTTAAGAGGGGGCATCCTTTGTTTTTTTGTAAGCACCCCCTTTATATGATCCACAGTTATTTTGTTAAACCTCCCTAGCTACCTTTTTTATAATCTTACCACTAGCTAGCCACTTCTAAACTAGCTTATTTATTTATTTTTTAATCTATTTTTACGTTTTGGTAATGGATTTTCTACCTTTTTCGGCAGAACTTCATCTACACTAATCTGTTTATAACCACGTGATAGTGTTCCCTTATTTACCTCATCATCTACTAGGCTCAGTTAGTGCATCTGTTCATACATATCTACTAACGCGCTAGTATTGTTTGGCGCAATTATTGGATTTGCAGCATTATCTATGGATTTTTTAGCTTTAGCTTGATCTTTCGCTTTTTTAGCTTTTTTATCTTTTCCGCTTGGATGGTTATCATCTTCTGTAGACAGCTCCCTATGACCTGACACAACAACCTCCATTATTATGCCTTTTATACCAATAAAAACCACCACCAACAGCAGCAACGGCAATAAAAGCAGCACCAGATGCTACAAGTGCGATTGTAGGCACCGAGGCTGGTGTTTTTGCTAAGCAAGGTGCATTCCACACCATAATAAGAGGCTCTTTATAACGTCTATATTCTTCTGGTTTAATTTCACAATCGTTCCCTATAAAAGGCAACTTACTCCCCTTGCATTGATTAGCTAAGTTCATATTATAATTATACTGATGGTGTGAGACTCCGTTCGCATCATTGTAAGATGAGTTATCGAATATCTTTTTAGTTTCATCAAAAGTACAATTACTTATTCCATGTTTATTCTCTCCAATACAAAATCCTATTTGTACATTTGATCCATCCCCTTCAAATAGTATCTTGCTCCTGCTTACCGTAAAGTTTGAAATAGAAGCGGAATCAGTAAACCCAACAGCACCACCTATTTTTATATGCGTTACCCCTGTAATATTGATAAAGCTTTGACTAACTGCAAGCTGTTCATATGCACCACTTCCCGTCATCTGGCCCACCCCCCATCCAGCATACAAAAGACCATCATCTCCATCTATACTCAAGTTAGTTTTGATGATCATTGTATTTAAAAATTGTACGCCTGACTCTGAACTTCCAAAACCACCGCCAACTTCTGATTGATATTCTGAGGGTTTGATAACAACATCAATAACAGTATCAATAACAGTAAGGTCTACAGCAGTAAAAGATTTAGATAACCCTATTCCGCCCCCAACAGAAGGAGCTTCAGCATGCGCAATAATAGTAGAACTAGCAACTGTAGCATTTTTCATTTCACTGATTGCACCATATCCGATCACCCCACCTACAAAACGACCACTTACTTCCGTCCTAATAACATGACAGGTACTAACTTTTTCATACCATGAGCCACCTACTATTCCTCCGGCATATTTTCCAGAAATATTCGAATCTATAACGGTAACATTCTGTATGAGACTACCAATGGAGTATCCAACAACACCTCCAACATAACCTCTTTGATCCGAGAACTTTACAATAGTCTTGCCGATATAAACTTCTTTAACTTTCACACCTTTCATATATCCTACTACCCCACCGACAAATTCAACCCCAGCCCCAGCCCCAGCGACATTAAGAGTGCTATTTGCTATCATTACATTATCAAAACTAGATCCCTCCCGCATAACATTAGAGACCATACCTATAGCATTCCCTTTAACCGCGATCAAATCCTCTTCAAAATAGCTACCAACCCCTTTAAACTGACTATTCTCAATTTTGATAAATCTAACTATGGAATCATCAGTCATAGTCTTAGCAACTGCTGGATCACATTCTGCATTCCTAGTGTCAACATTATTGAGGTTTATGTTTTGAACGATTCCATTACCTGAAAGTGCGTCTATCAAACAGCATGGCAGCTCGTCAAGGGTTTCACAATTTCCATTGAAATCACCTGTAAACTCCGGTATTGGTTTGTTGAATTTTTTTACGTTAAAGCTTCCAGTTAGTTTATAGCGGCCGTTACTAGGGTAATCTGCATGATTGCCAATTAAGTTCAGCTCTGCTACATTACTAATGCCAATAACATTAGAAGCAGAGGCTGAACTCACATCCCTAATATGACGAGAATGGCTACTATTTAAATTTGAGCTATTGTGTGCTTGGGTATGGTTCTGAAAAAATGCCTCAGCTTGAGGAGAGCTTGCTGCTGTAGCAGAGTCCACAACAGCTAAAACACACAAGCCTACAACTGCGCCCATAAGAAGCCTACTGTAAAACGATGAATTATAGCTAGATCCTATCCACACAGTATTGCGCTGGCCTCTTGCTTGCTCTTCATTTTTTTCTTCATAATCTAGATTAATAAAACACCAATCTACGTGCAAAGGTGATGATTTGGTTGTATTAGTACCATCACTTTCATAACTCCCATCCGCTTCATTAACCTCAACATCATTTTGTGATTTACTTTTTTGTAACGTATAGTCGTTTGTTGGCATAGACAACCAATCTCTATGCTTTTCTTCAGCACTATTGTGTTTCGCAAAATCATTACCACTTGCTGGAATATCTATTGGCTGGTCTGCTTGCTCATATTGTAACTCACAATCATTAGCATTTTTATCTGAAGCAGCAGTAACAAGTGGTTGGTAGCAATATGTTTTTTGTCGTATATCTGCTTTACGCTGTAACCCTGTTAACAGGGTAAACGCTTGTTCTTTATCTGAACTAGTACAATCCTGTGCAACCAGTGTAATTAAAGCATCTTTTATGGTTATATCTCCTTCTTTATGCAGGCTATCTATTTTTATCAACTCTGCCATAACCAATTGTATACCTGTATTATCTGAGCTATCTGTTAAATGCAAGGCATTTTTTTGTACCATATTAACCCAGGCAGTCATTATTTTTTTGCTTTGCTCTTGCTTGGTTGGTGGTGCCGTAAAGCCATTTTTTACAACATTAAATACATAGTTAATACCAGATGCAACTTTACCCAAAAGACTGTCTTTCATGTTTTTCTTTAGACCTTCCTCTAGGTATTCATCCCAGTCTTCTTGGCCAAATGATCCGTTTTGTTTATCTTTCTTTGTTTTAGCTTGGCCCTCTGGGTTAAGGCTTTCTTGTTGTTCTAGGTTGCTATGCATTGCATCTAATGCCACAAATCCAGACTGATAAATGACATTTAATTGTTGTACTGTTTTAAACTGATCACTTAAATTTTTTATAACATCGCTAGCTAATAAAGTATTAGTAATCTCTCTGGCTTCACAATCACGTAAAGACTCATTTGCACCATGCCATACCTCGGTTACATCTTTTGAGTTGTAATGCAAATAAGAGAAAAATACTTTTTCCTCTGCGCTTATGCCATTTGTTTTGTTTTCTTCTGCAGTCAAATGATAATCTTGCGTAACCCAACGTCTGCTATCATCTAGTAATTTGCTTATTAAGCTATCGGAATTACGCGCACCCCAATTCACCAATGCTTCTAATACTGGATATTGTATCTCTGCTGGCGTATTACTTGTTGTAGCTACTACATAATGGGTTGATAATACATCCACTAAGTTACGCGTTTGCTTCAAGACAACCTCATTTAAGAAGTGCGTATCATTTTGTGCTCTTAACATCAGCGAACTTACTTGTTCATCTAATTTCGCGCAAATTAGTGGGCTAGCGTTACTCGTCTTAACCTTATCTTGCCACAAGGTGTGAAGCTTATAAAAGCATTGCTTTGCTCTAGAATTCAATACCTCTGCAACGAACATTTGCTCTTCTTTAGTGAGCTGTGTAAACGTTGTTTTTGTACTTTTTGGCAGGCGGCAACAAGCTCTCTTCTTTATTTCTTGGGTGATACCGCTAAAACCTATTATCCAGCTAGGTGATTCTAACCCAGCGTTAATTATGTCTTGTTCAAGCTCACCAACTTCTAGCAAAATACTTACATATACCATAGCAAGCACTTCAAACACGTTTTTTCCCTTAAATGCTTCTAGAGTAACAGAAAGATCGTTGTCATCTAGCACATGTTGCAAACAACTAATGCTATTATCATGGCTTTTGCTATATTCAGCGCCTCCTAATAAGTTGCTACCACTAAAACACCTTCCAGCTAAGTTTTCCTCTCTATCAGCCTGACTATGGTCCAGCTTTTTTTGAGTGGCTGCTCGGCACCTTGTTGGTGCAACTGCTCTGCCGGTGACGTATAATTTTGCGCTGAACTTACACTGCAACCACAGGCCAATATCAACAGTAAAAAAACACTTTTTACATGTTTGCAACAGAATGGAATTGAATAAGATTTAAATGAGATAAACATAGTGCTATGTACTCCTGATTATATGCTGTTTTTACTGCTGTAACATGCTATCAGATGAGCAACAGGTAAGCAACAGATAACCAACATGCCCGTCTAAAACATAAAGAGAGCCCATGCGCTAAATTGTAATACAATAACTTATAGTGAAATAAATACAAACATGCTAGTAACTGATAAAGATGCAGTCAGCAAATATTCAGAACTTTATAGCTTCAAATATAGTGTAATTGTCACTCATTATTTTACAATTTAATATTGTAGGTATTTACCAAAAACGGTAAAACTTATATTTACTTCTCAGATAATTTTAAAACAACTTAATAGTACCCATAACCCATCGTACTTCAAATGCCTATTCTTACCAATCAGCAAAATTAAGAATAGGCAGCGTACAGATTCAATTACAGCTATTCAACTGCACCTGAAGACTCAATCATACTCATACCTTCTTCAGCTTTTTGTTCATCTTTTCCGCGTGGATGGTCACCATCTTCTGTAAACAGCTCCCTATGATCTGAACAACAACCTCCATTATTATGCCTTTTATACCAATAAAAACCACCACCAACAGCAGCAACGGCAATAAAAGCAGCACTAGATGCTCCAAGTGCGATTGTAGGCACTGTGGCTGCAGAGACTGGTGTTCTGCGCTTGCGTTAAGCAAGGTGCATTCCATACCATAATAACAGGCTCTTTATAACGTCTATATTCTTCTGGTTTAATTTCACAATCTTCCCCTATAAAAGGCAACTTACTCCTCCTGCATTGATTAGCTAAGTTCATATTATAATTATACTGATGGTGTGAGGTTCCGTTCGTATCATTGTAAGATGAGTTATCGAATATCTTTTTAGTTTCATCAAAGTCACATGTACTATTTCCATCTTTATTGTATCCCATACAAAATCCTATTTGTACATTTGATCCATTCCCTTCAAATAGTATCTTGCTCCTGCTTACCGTAAAGCTTGAAATAGAAGCGGAATCAATAAACCCAACAGCACCACCTATTTTTATATCCTTTACCCCCTTAATATTGATAAAGCTTTGACTAACTGCAAGCTGTCCATATTCATTACTTCCTGTCATCTGGCCCCACCCCCATCCAGCATCCACCATATCTCCAACTATACTCAGGTTAGTTTTGATGATCATTGTATTGGAAAATTGTACGCCTGAACCTGACCATCCAAAACCACCGCCAACTTCTGATTTATATTCTGAGGATTTGCTAACAACATCAATAACAGTATCAATAACAGTAAGGTCTACAGCAGTCATAGCAGTAGCCAACCCTATTCCGCCCCCAACAGAAGGATATTGAGTATGCGCAATAATAGTAGAATTAGCAACTGTAGCATTTTTCATTTCACTGCTTTCACCAGATCCGATCACCCCACCTACAAAACGACCATTTACTTCCGTCCTAATAACATGACAGGTACTAACTTTATCAGACTTTGAGTAACCTACTATTCCTCCGGCAATGCTTCCAAAAATATTCGAATCTATAACGGTAATATTCTGTATGGCACTACCAGCGGAGTTTCCAACAACACCTCCAACACGACTTTTGACCCGCGCCCTTTACAATAGTGTTGCCGATATAAACTTCTTTAACTGTCACACCTTTCATCATTCCTGCTACCCCACCGACACGTGATGCCCAGCCTGAGCCAGTAATATTGACATTTACTATTATTACCTTAAAAACTTCACTCCCACTATTATATGCTGCTCCTACTACCCCACCGGCATATTTAACCCCAGTGCCATTAAGAGTGCTATTTGCTATCATTACATTATCAAAACTAGATTCCCCCCACATAACATTAGAGACCATACCTATAGCATTCCTTTTAACCTCGCCATAACTTTTCAAATAGCTACCAACCCCTTCAAACTGACTATTCTCAATTTTGATAAATCTAACTATGGACTCATCAGTCATAGTCTTGGCAACTGCTGGGTCACATTCTGCATTCCTAGTGTCAACATTATTGAAGGTTATGTTTTGAACGATTCCCTTACCTGAAAGTTTGTCTATCAAGCAGCATGGCAGCTCGTCAAGGGTTTCATTATTTCCATTGAAATCACCTGTAAACTCCGGTATTGGTTTGTTGAATTTTTTTACGTTAAAGCTTGCAGTTAGTTTATAGCGGCCGTTACTAGGGTAATCTGCATGATTGCCAATTAAGTTCAGCTCTGTGACATTACTGATGCCAATAACATTAGAAGCAGAGGCTGCACTCACATCCCTAATATGACGAAAATGGTTACTATTTAAATTTGAGCTATCGTGTGCTTGGGTATGGTTCTGAAAAAATGCCTCAGCTTGAGGAGAGCTTGCTGCTGTAGCAGAGTCCACAACAGCTAAAACACACAAGCCTACAACTGCGCCCATAAGAAGCCTATTGTAAAACGATGAATTATAGCTAGATCCTATCCACACAGTCTTGCGCTGGCCTCCTGCCTGCTCTTCATTTTTTTCTTCACAATCTATATTAATAAAACACCAATCTACGTGCAAAGGTGATGATTTGGTTGTATTAGTACCATCACTTTCATAACTCCCATCAGCTTCATTAACCTCAACATCATTTTGTGATTTACTTTTTTGTAACGTATAGTCGTTTGTTGGCATAGACAACCAATCTCTATGCTTTTCTTCAGCACTATTGTGTTTCGCAAAATCATTACCACTTGCTGGAATATCTATTGGCTGGTCTGCTTGCTCATATTGTAACTCACAATCATTAGCATTTTTATCTGAAACAGCAGTAACAAGTGGTTGGTAGCAATATGTTTTTTGTCGTATATCTGCTTTACGCTGTAACCCTGTTAACAGGGTAAACGCTTGTTCTTTATCTGAACTAGTACAATCCTGTGCAACCAGTGTAGTTAAAGCATCTTTTATGGTTATATCTCCTTCTTTATGCAGGCTATCTATTTTTATCAACTCTGCCATAACCAATTGTATGCCTTTATTATCTGAGCTATCTGTTAAATGCAAGGCATTTTTTTGTACCATATTAACCCAGGCAGTCATTATTTTTTTGCTTTGCTCTTGCTTGGTTGGTGGTGCCGTAAAGCCATTTTTTACAACATTAAATACATAATTAATACCAGATGCAACTTTACCCAAAAGACTGTCTTTCATGTTTTTCTTTAGACCTTCCTCTAGGTATTCATCCCAGTCTTCTTGGCCAAATGATCCGTTTTGTTTATCTTTCTTTGTTTTAGCTTGGTCCTCTGGGTTAAGGCTTTCTTGTTGTTCTAGGTTGCTATGCATTGCATCTAATGCCACAAATCCAGACTGATAAATGACATTTAATTGTTGTACTGTTTTAAACTGATCACTTAAATTTTTTATAACATCGCTAGCTAATAAAGTATTAGCAATCTCTCTGGCTTCACAATCACGTAAAGACTCATTTGCACCATGCCATACCTCGGTTACATCTTTTGAGTTGTAATGCAAATAGGAGAAAAATACTTTTTCCTCTGCGCTTATGCCATTTTTTTTGTTTTCTGCTGCAGTCAAATGATAATCTTGCGTAACCCAACGTTTGCTATCATCTAGTAATTTGCTTATTAAGCTATCGGAATTACGCGCACCCCAATTCACCAATGCTTCTAATACTGGATATTGTATCTCTGATGGCGTATTACTTGTTGTAGCTACTACATAATGGGTTGATAATACATCCACTAAGTTACGCGTTTGCTTCAAGACAACCTCATTTAAGAAGTGCGTATCATTTTGTGCTCTTAACATCAGCGAACTTACTTGTTCATCTAATTTGGCGCAAATTAGTGGGCTAGCGTTACTCGTCTTAACCTTATCTTGCCACAAGGTGTGAAGCTTATAAAAGCATTGCTTTGCTCTAGAATTCAATACCTCTGCAACGAACATTTGCTCTTCTTTAGTGAGCTGTGTAAACGTTGTTTTTGTACTTTTTGGCAGGCGGCAACAAGCTCTCTTCTTTATTTCTTGGGTGATACCGCTAAAACCTATTATCCAGCTAGGTGATTCTAACCCAGCGTTAATTATGTCTTGTTCAAGCTCACCAACTTCTAGCAAAATACTTACATATACCATAGCAAGCACTTCAAACACGTTTTTTCCCTTAAATGCTTCTAGAGTAACAGAAAGATCGTTGTCATCTAGCACATGTTGCAAGCAACTAATGCTATTATCATGGCTTTTGCTATATTCAGCGCCTCCTAATAAGTTGCTACCACTAAAACACCTTTCAGCTAAGTTTGCCTCTCTATCAGCCTGACTATTAGTCCAGCTTTTTTTGGCTGGCTGCTCGGCACCTTGTTGGTGCAACTGCTCTGCCGGTGACGTATAATTTTGCGCTGAACTTACACTGCAACCACAGGCCAATATCAACAGTAAAAAAACACTTTTTACATATTTGCAACAGAATGGAATTGAATAAGATTTAAATGAGATAAACATAGTGCTATGTACTCCTGATTATATGCTGTTTTTACTGCTGTAACATGCTATCAGATGAGCAACAGGTAAGCAACAGATAACCAACATGCCCGTCTAAAACATAAAGAGAGCCCATGCGCTAAATTGTAATACAATAACTTATAGTGAAATAAATACAAACATGCTAGTAACTGATAAAGATGCAGCCAGCAAATATTCAGAACTTTATAGCTTCAAATATAGTGTAATTGTCACTCATTATTTTACAATTTAATATTGTAGGTATTTACCAAAAACGGTAAAACTTATATTTACTTCTCAGATAATTTTAAAACAACTTAATAGTACCCATAACCCATCGTACTTCAAATGCCTATTCTTACCAATCAGAAAAATTAAGAATAGGCAGCGTACAGATTCAATTACAGCTACTCAACTGCACCTGAAGACTCAATCATACTCATACCTTCTTCAGCTTTTTGTTCATCTTTTCCGCTTGGATGGTCACCATCTTCTGTATACAGATCCCTATGACCTGAAGAACCAACATCTCCATTAATCTTCCTTTGATACCAATAACAACCAACACCATAAGCAGCAACGGCAATAAAAGAACCACAAGATACTCCAATAATTAATGCTTCTTTAGGTACTTCTGTAGGTGCTTCTGTAGGTGCTTCTATAGGTGCTTCTATAGGTGTTTCTGTAGGTGTTTCTGTAGGTGCTTCTGTAGGTGCTTCTGTAGGTGTTTCTGTAAGTGCTTCTGTAGGTGTTTCTGTAGGTGTTTCTGTAGGTGCTTCTGTAGGTGTTTCTGTAGGTGTTTCTGTAGGTGCTTCTGTAGGTGTTTCTGTAAGTGCTTCTGTAAGTGCTTCTGTAGGTGTTTCTGTAGGTGTTTCTGTAGGTGCTGAAAGTGCGGTTGTAGGCACTGTGGCTGCAGAGTCGGGTGTTTGCGCTTGCGTTAAGCCAGGTGCATTCCATACCATAATAAGAGGCTCTTTATAACGACAATATTCTTCTGGTTTAATTTCACAATCTTCCCCTATAAAAGGCAACTTACTCCTCTTGCATTGATTAGTTAAGTTCATATTATAATTATACTGATGGCATGAGGCTCCGTTCGTATCATTGTAAGGTGAGTTATCGAATATCTTTTTAGTTTCATCAAAGTCACATTTACTATTTCTGTTTTTGTATCCCATACAAAATCCTATTTGCACATTTGATCCCTCCCCTTCAAATAGTATCTTGCTCCTGCTTACCGTAAAGTTTGAAATAGAACCGGAATTAATAAACCCAACAGCACCACCTATTGTTATACTCTTTACCCCCTTAATATTGATAAAGCTTTGACTAACTGCAAGCTGTTCATATGCACTACTTCCCGCCATCTTGCCACCCCCCCATCCAGCAGACAAAACACCATCACCTCCATCTATACTCAAGTTAGTTTTGATGATCATTGTATTGGAAAATTGTACGCCTGACTCTGACTTTCCAAAACCACCGCCAACTTCTGACTGATCTTCTGAGGCTTTGATAACAACATCAATAACAGTATCAATAACAGTAAGGTCTACAGCAGTAATAGCATCAGCAAGCCCTATTCCGCCCCCAACAGAAGGACTTTCAGTATGCGCACTAATAGTAGAACTAGCAACTGTAGCATTTTTCATTTCACTGTTTTTACCAGATCCGATCACCCCACCTACAAAACGACCACTTACTTCCGTACTAATAACATGACAGATACTAACTGTAGTATGCCTTGAGACACCTACTATTCCTCCGGCATGGTCTCCAGAAATATTCGAATCTATAACGGTAACATTCTGCATGGCACTACCATAGGAGTATCCAGCAACACCTCCAATATAACGTGATTGACCCGAGCCACTTACAATAGTCTTGCCGATATAAACTTCTTTAATTCTCACACTTCGCATCTTTCCTGCTATCCCACCTAGATCTGAGTATAAGCCAGTAATATTGACATTTACTATCATTACTTTAAAAAATTCACTCCCATTATTATATACTTCTCCTACTACCCCACCAACATATTTAACCCCACTAAGGCCATTAAGAGTGCTATTTGCTATCATTACATTATCAAAACTAGATGCCTCCGACATAACATTAGAGACCATACCTATTCTATTATTTATACCAACCCCTTCAAACTTACTATTCCCAATTTTGATAAATCTAACCATGGAATAATTATGCATAGTCTTGGCAACTGCTGGGTCACATTCTGCATTACTAGTGTCAACATTATTGAAGGTTGTGTTTTGAACGATTCCCTTACCTGAAAGTTTGTCTATCAAACAGCATGGCAGCTCGTCAAGGGTTTCACCATTTCCATTGAAATCACCTGTAAACTCCGGTATTGGTTTGTTGAATTTTTTTACGTTAAAGCTTGCAGTTAGTTTATAGCGGCCGTTACTAGGATAATCTGGATTATTGCCAATTAAGTTCAGCTCTGCTACATTACTAATGCCAATAACATTAGAAGCAGAGGCTGCACTCATATCCCTAATATGACGAGAATGGTTACTATTTAAATTTGAGCTATCGTGTGCTTGGGTATGGTTCTGAAAAAATGCCTCAGCTTGAGGAGAGCTTGCTGCTGTAGCAGAGTCCACAACAGCTAAAACACACAAGCCTACAACTGCGCCCATAAGAAGCCTATTGTAAAACGATGAATTATAGCCAGATCCTATCCACACAGTATTGCGCTTGCCTCCTGCCTGCTCTTCATTTTTTTCTTCACAATCTAGATTAATAAAACACCAATCTACGTGCAAAGGTGATGGTTTGGTTGTATTAGTACCATCACTCTCATAACTCCCATCCGCTTCATTAACCTCAACATCATTTTGTGATTTACTTTTTTGTAACGTATAGTCGTTTGTTGGCATAGACAACCAATCTCTATGCTTTTCTTCAGCACTATTGTGTTTCGCAAAATCATTACCACTTGCTGGAATATCTATTGGCTGGTCTGCTTGCTCATATTGTAACTCACAATCATTAGCATTTTTATCTGAAGCAGCAGTAACAAGTGGTTGGTAGCAATATGTTTTTTGTCGTATATCTGCTTTACGCTGTAACCCTGTTAACAGGGTAAACGCTTGTTCTTTATCTGAACTAGTGCAATCCTGTGCAACCAGTGTAATTAAAGCATCTTTTATGGTTATATCTCCTTCTTTATGCAGGCTATCTATTTTTATCAACTCTGCCATAACCAATTGTATACCTGTATTATCTGAGCTATCTGTTAAATGCAAGGCATTTTTTTGTACCATATTAACCCAGGCAGTCATTATTTTTTTGCTTTGCTCTCGCTTGGTTGATGGTGCCGTAAAGCCATTTTTTACAACATTAAATACATAGTTAATACCAGATGAAACTTTACCCAAAAGACTGTCTTTCATGTTTTTCTTTAGACCTTCCTCTAGGTATTCATCCCAGTCTTCTTGGCCAAATGATCCGTTTTGTTTATCTTTCTTTGTTTTAGCTTGGCCCTCTGGGTTAAGGCTTTCTTGTTGTTCTAGGTTGCTATGCATTGCATCTAATGCCACAAATCCAGACTGATAAATGACATTTAATTGTTGTACTGTTTTAAACTGATCACTTAAATTTTTTATAACATCGCTTGCTAATAAAGTATTAGCAATCTCTCTGGCTTCACAATCACGTAAAGACTCATTTGCACCATGCCATACCTCGGTTACATCTTTTGAGTTGTAATGCAAATAAGAGAAAAATACTTTTTCCTCTGCGCTTATGCCATTTGTTTTGTTTTCTGCTGCAGTCAAATGATAATCTTGCGTAACCCAACGTTTGCTATCATCTAGTAATTTGCTTATTAAGCTATCGGAATTACGCGCACCCCAATTCACCAATGCTTCTAATACTGGATATTGTATCTCTGATGGCGTATTACTTGTTGTAGCTACTACATAATGGGTTGATAATACATCCACTAAGTTACGCGTTTGCTTCAAGACAACCTCATTTAAGAAGTGCGTATCATTTTGTGCTCTTAACATCAGCGAACTTACTTGTTCATCTAATTTCGCGCAAATTAGTGGGCTAGCGTTACTCGTCTTAACCTTATCTTGCCACAAGGTGTGAAGCTTATAAAAGCATTGCTTTGCTCTAGAATTCAATACCTCTGCAACGAACACTTGCTCTTCTTTAGAGAGCTGTGTAAACGTTGTTTTTGTACTTTTTGGCAGGCGGCAACAAGCTCTCTTCTTTATTTCTTGGGTGATACCGCTAAAACCTATTACCCAGCTAGGTGATTCTAACCCAGCGTTAATTATGTCTTGTTCAAGCTCACCAACTTCTAGCAAAATACTTACATATACCATAGCAAGCACTTCAAACACGTTTTTTCCCTTAAATGCTTCTAGAGTAACAGAAAGATCGTTGTCATCTAGCACATGTTGCAAGCAACTAATACTATTATCATGGCTTTTGCCATATTCAGCGCCTCCTAATAAGTTGCTACTACTAAAACACCTTCCAGCTAAGTTTTCCTCTCCATCAGCCTGACTATTAGTCCAGTTTTTTTTGGCTGACTGCTCGGCAGCTTGTTGGTGCAACTGCTCTGCCGGTGACGTATAATTTTGCGCTGAACTTACACTGCAACCACAGGCCAATATCAACAGTAAAAAAACACTTTTTACATGTTTGCAACAGAATGGAATTGAATAAGATTTAAATGAGATAAACATAGTGCTATGTACTCCTGATTATATGCTGTTTATACTGCTGTAACATGTTAACAGATTATTAACAGATAACCAACATAAACAACATAGCCGTCTAAAGCATCAAGAGAGCCCGTGCGCTAAATTGCTATATAATACAATAACTTATAGTGAAATAAATACAAGCATGCTAGTAACTGATAAAGATGCAGCCAGCAAATATTCAGAACTGTATAGCTTCAAATATAGTGTAATTGTCACTCATTATTTTACAATTTAATATTGTAGGTATTTACCAAAAACGGTAAAACTTATATTTACTTCTCAGATAATTTTAAAACAACTTAATAGTACCCATAACCCATCGTACTTCAAATGCCTATTCTTACCAATCAGAAAAATTAAGAATAGGCAGCGTACAGATTCAATTACAGCTACTCAACTGCACCTGAAGACTCAATCATACTCATACCTTCTTCAGCTTTTTGTTCATCTTTTCCGCTTGGATGCTCACCATCTTCTGTATACAGCTCCCTATGATCTGAAGAACCACCATCTCCATTAATCTTCCTTTGATACCAATAACAACCAACACCATAAGCAGCAATGGCAATAAAAGAACCACAAGATACTCCAATAATTAATGCTTCTTTAGGTACTTCTGTAGGTGCTTCTGTAGAAAGTGCGATTGTAGGCACTGTGGTTGTAGAGACTGGTGTTTTTGCTAAGCAAGGTGTATTCCATACCATAATAACAGGCTCTTTATAACGTCTATATTCTTCTGGTTTAATTTCACAATCATTCCCTATAAAAGGCAACTTACTACTCCCGCATTGATTAGCTAATGTCATATTATAATCATACTGATGGTATGAGGTTCCGTTCGCATCATAGTAAGGTGTGCTATAGAATATCTTTTTAGTTTCATCAAAGCCACATTTACTTTTTCCATCTTTATGCTCTCCAATACAAAACCCTATTTGTGCATTTGATCCCTTCCCTTCAAATAATACCGTGCTCCTGCTTACCGTAAAGCTTGAAATAGAAGCGGAATCAATAAACCCAACAGCACCACCTATTGTTATATCCCTTACTCCCTTAATACTGATAAAGCTTTGACTAACTGCAAGCTGTTCATATGCACCACTTAGCATAATCTGGCCAGCCCCCCATCCAGCATGCACCTTCTCACCATCTATACTTAAGTTAGTTTTGATGATCATTGTTTTGGAAAATTGTACGCGTGCAAATGACCTTCCAAAACCACCACCAACTGCTGACTCAAATAGTGAGGGTTTGATAATAACATCAATAACAGTATCAATAACAGTAAAGTCTTCAGCAGTAATATTATGTGCAAACCCTATTCCACCCCCAACAGAAGGACTTTGAGCGTGCGCAATAATAGTAGAATTAGCAACTGTAGCATTTTTCATTTCACTGCTTTCACCATATCCGATCACCCCACCTACAGAATTACCATTTACTTTCGCCCTAATCACATGACAGGTACTAACTTTATCAGACCATGAGGAACCTACTATTCCTCCGGCAATGCTTCCAAAAATATTCGAATCTATAACGGTAACATTCTGTATGGCACTACCAGCGGAGTATCCAACAACACCTCCAACACGACCTTGACCCTCGCCCTTTACAATAGTCTTGCCGATATAAACTTCTTTAATTCCCACGCTTCGCATCTCTCCTGCTACCCCACCGACACGTAGAGCCAGGCCTGAGCCAGTAATATTGACATTTACTATTATTACCTTAAAAACTTCATTCCCCCTATTAAATGCTGCTCCTACTACCCCACCGGCAGATTTAACCCCAGTGCCATGAAGAGTGCTACATGCTATCATTACATTATCAAAACTAGATTTCCCCCGCATAACATTAGAGACCATACCTATAGCATTCCCTTTAACCTCGCCACTATCCTCTTCAAAATAGCTACCAACCCCTTTAAACTGACTATTCTCAATTTTGATAAACCTAACTATGGACTTATCATGCATAGTATTGGCAACTGCTGGGTCACATTCTGCATTCCTAGTGTCAACATTATTGAGGTTTATGTTTTGAACGATTCCATTACCTGAAAGTTTGTCTATCAAGCAGCATGGCAGCTCGTCAAGGGTTTCATTATTTCCATTGAAATCACCTGTAAACTCCGGTATTGGTCTGGTGAAGTTTTTTACGTTAAAGCTTGCAGTTAGTTTATAGCGGCCGTTACTAGGGTAATCTGTATGATTGCCAATTAAGTTCAGCTCTGCTACATTACTGATGCCAATAACATTAGAAGCAGAGGCTCTAATAGTTGAGCTATCGATTTGGGTAGTATTATACAGAAATGACTCAGTTTGAGTATGGTTCTGAAAAAATGTCTCAGCTTGAGTAGTTGAGCTATCGATTTGGGTAGTATTATACAGAAATGACTCAGTTTGAGTATGGTTCTGAAAAAATGTCTCAGCTTGAGTAGTTGAGCTATCGATTTGGGTAGTATTATACAGAAATGACTCAGTTTGAGTATGGTTCTGAAAAAATGCCTCAGCTTGAGGAGAGCTTGCTGTTGTAGCAGAGTCCACAACAGCTAAAACACACAAGCCTACAACTGCGCCCATAAGAAGCCTATTGTAAAACGATGAATTATAGCCAGATCCTATCCACACAGTATTGCGCTGGCCTCTTGCTTGCTCTTCATTTTTTTCTTCATAATCTAGATTAATAAAACACCAATCTACGTGCAAAGGTGATGATTTGGTTGTATTAGTACCATCACTTTCATAACTCCCATCAGCTTCATTAACCTCAACATCATTTTGTGATTTACTTTTTTGTAACGTATAGTCGTTTGTTGGCATAGACAACCAATCTCTATGTTTTTCTTCAGCACTATTGTGTTTCGCAAAATCATTACCACTTGCTGGAATATCTATTGGCTGGTCTGCTTGCTCATATTGTAACTCACAATCATTAGCATTTTTATCTGAAGCAGCAGTAACAAGTGGTTGGTAGCAATATGTTTTTTGTCGTATATCTGCTTTACGCTGTAACCCTGTTAACAGGGTAAACGCTTGTTCTTTATCTGAACTAGTACAATCCTGTGCAACCAGTGTAATTAAAGCATCTTTTATGGTTATATCTCCTTCTTTATGCAGGCTATCTATTTTTATCAACTCTGCCATAACCAATTGTATGCCTGTATTATCTGAGTTATCTGTTAAATGCAAGGCATTTTTTTGTACCATATTAACCCAGGCAGTCATTATTTTTTTGCTTTGCTCTTTCTTGGTTGGTGGTGCCGTAAAGCCATTTTTTACAACATTAAATACATAATTAATACCAGATGCAACTTTACCCAAAAGACTGTCTTTCATGTTTTTCTTTAGACCTTCCTCTAGGTATTCATCCCAGTCTTCTTGGCCAAATGATCCGTTTTGTTTATCTTTCTTTGTTTTAGCTTGGCCCTCTGGGTTAAGGCTTTCTTGTTGTTCTAGGTTACTATGCATTGCATCTAATGCCACAAATCCAGACTGATAAATGACATTTAATTGTTGTACTGTTTTAAACTGATCACTTAAATCTTTTATAACATCGCTAGCTAATAAAGTATTAGCAATCTCTCTGACTTCACAATCACGTAAAGACTCATTTGCACCATGCCATACCTCGGTTACATCTTTTGAGTTGTAATGCAAATAGGAGAAAAATACTTTTTCCTCTGCGCTTATGCCATTTGTTTTGTTTTCTTCTGCAGTCAAATGATAATCTTGCGTAACCCAACGTTTGCTATCATCTAGTAATTTGCTTATTAAGCTATCGGAATTACGCGCACCCCAATTCACCAATGCTTCTAATACTGGATATTGTATCTCTGATGGCGTATTACTTGTTGTAGCTACTACATAATGGGTTGATAATACATCCACTAAGTTACGCGTTTGCTTCAAGACAACCTCATTTAAGAAGTGCGTATCATTTTGTGCTCTTAACATCAGCGAACTTACTTGTTCATCTAATTTGGCGCAAATTAGTGGGCTAGCGTTACTCGTCTTAACCTTATCTTGCCACAAGGTGTGAAGCTTATAAAAGCATTGCTTTGCTCTAGAGTTCAATACCTCTGCAACGAACATTTGCTCTTCTTTAGTGAGCTGTGTAAACGTTGTTTTTGTACTTTTTGGCAGGCGGCAACAAGCTCTCTTCTTTATTTCTTGGGTGATACCGCTAAAACCTATTATCCAGCTAGGTGATTCTAACCCAGCGTTAATTATGTCTTGTTCAAGCTCACCAACTTCTAGCAAAATACTTACATATACCATAGCAAGCACTTCAAACACGTTTTTTCCCTTAAATGCTTCTAGAGTAACAGAAAGATCGTTGTCATCTAGCACATGTTGCAAGCAACTAATACTATTATCATGGCTTTTGCTATATTCAGCGCCTCCTAATAAGTTGCTACGACTAAAACACCTTCCAGCTAAGCTTGCTTCTCTATCAACCTGACTATCAGTCCGGCTTTTTTTGAGTGGCTTCTCGGCATCTTGTTGGTGCAACTGCTCTGCCGGTGTCGTATAATTTTGCGCTGAACTTACACTGCATCCACAGGCCAATATCAACAGTAAAAAAACACTTTTTACATGTTTGCAACAGAATGACATTGAATAAGATTTACATGAGATAAACATAGTGCTATGTACTCCTGATTATATGCTGTTTTTACTGCTGCAACATGTTAACAGGTAACCAAGAGATAAACAACAGATAAACAATATAACCAAAATAGCCGTCTAAAGCATCAAGAGAACCCGTGCGCTAAATTGCTATATAATACAATAACTTATAGTGAAATAAATACAAGCATGCTAGTAACTGATAAAGATGCAGCCCACAAACATTCATAACTTTATAGTTTCAAATATAGTGTAATTGTCACTCATTATTTTACAATTTAATATTGTAGGTATTTACCAAAAACGGTAAAACTTATATTTACTTCTCAGATAATTTTAAAACAACTTAATAGTACCCATAACCCATCGTACTTCAAATGCCTATTCTTACCAATCAGCAAAATTAAGAATAGGCAGCGTACAGATTCAATTACAGCTACTCAACTGCACCTGAAGACTCAATCATACTCATACCTTCTTCAGCTTTTTGTTCATCTTTTCCGCTTGGATGGTCACCATCTTCTGTATACAGCTCCCTATGACCTGAACAACAACCTCCATTATTATGCCTTTTATAGCAATAAAAACCACCACCAACAGCAGTAGCGGCAATAAGAATAGTACTAGATACCCCAAGTGAGGCTGTAGACACTCTGTCTACATAGACTGGTGTTTTTACTACGCAAGGTGTATTCCATACCATAATAACAGGCTCTTTATAACGTCTATATTCTTCTGGTTTAATTTCACAATCGTTTCCTATAAAAGGCAACTTACTCCATCTACATTGATTAATTAAGTTCATATTATACTGTTGGCATGAGGCTGCGCTCGCATCATTGCAAGATGAGTTATCTAATAGCTTTTTAGTTTCATCAAAGTCACATTTACTATTTCCGTTGTTGCGTCCCATACAAAACCCTATTTGTACATTTGATCCCTCCCCTTCAAGTAGTACCATGCTCCCACTTACCGTAAAGCTTGAAATAGAAGCGGACTCAATAAACCCAACAGCACCACCTATTGTTATATGCGTTACCCCTGTAATATTGATAAAGCTTTGACTAACTGCAAGCTGTTCATATGCACCACTTCCCGTCATCTTGCCCACCCCCCATCCAGCAGACAAAACACCATCATCTCCATCTATACTCAAGTTAGTTTTGATGATCATTGTATTGGAAAATTGTACGCCTGACTCTGACTTTCCAAAACCACCGCCAACTTCTGATTGATATTCTGAGGGTTTGATAACAACATCAATAACAGTATCAATAACAGTAAGGTCTACAGCAGTAATATCACGAGCATACCCTATTCCGCCCCCAGCAGAAGGAGCGTAAGTATCCGCAATAATAGTAGAGCTAGCAACTGTAGCATGTTCCATTTTACTGCCGTCACCAGATCCGATCACCCCACCTACAAAACGACCACTTACTTCCGTCCTAATAACATGACAGAGACTAACTGTATTATGCCTTGAGACACCTACTATTCCTCCGGCATATTTTCCAGAAATACTCGAATCTATAACGGTAACATTCTGTATGGAGCTACGATCGGAGTCTCCAGCAACACCGGCAACAAAACTTTCTTGACCCGCGCCCTTTACAATAGTGTTGCCGATATAAGCTTCTTTAATTTCTATACCTAGCATCATTCCTGCTACCCCACCGATACGTGCATCCTTGCCTGAGCCAGTAATATTGACATTTACTATTCTTGCTTTAAAAACTTCACTCCCCATATTATGTGCTGCTCCTACGACCCCACCGGCATATTTAACCCCACTAAGGCCATTAAGAGTGCTATTTGCTATCATTACATTATCAAAACTAGATGCCCCCCGCATAACATTAGAGACCATACCTATAGCATTCCCTTCAAAGTCGCCACTATCCTCTTTAAAATAGCTACCACCCCCTTCAAACTGACTATTCGCAATTTTGATAAATCTAACTATGGACTCATCATACATAGTATTGGCAACTGCTGGATCACATTCTGCATTCCTAGTGTTAACATTATTGAAGTTTATGTTTTGAACTATTCCCTTACCTGCAAGTGTTTTTATCAAGCAGCATGGCAGCTCGTCAATGGTTTCACAATTTCCATTGAAATCACCTGTAAACACATGTATTGGTCCGGTGAAGTTTTTTACGTTAAAGCTTGCAGTTAGTTTATAGCGACCGTAATTAGGGTAATCTCTATGATTGCCAATTAAGTTCAGCTCTGTGACATTACTGATGCCAATAACATTAGAAGCAGAGGCTGCACTCACATCCCTAATATGACGAAAATGGTTACTATTTAAATTTGAGCTATCGTGTGCTTGGGTATGGTTCTGAAAAAATGTCTCAGCTTGAGGAGAGCTTGCTGCTGTAGCAGAGTCCACAACAGCTAAAACACACAAGCCTACAACTGCGCCCATAAGAAGCCTACTGTAAAACGATGAATTATAGCTAGATCCTATCCACACAGTCTTGCGCTGACCTCTTGCTTGCTCTTCATTTTTTTCTTCATAATCTAGATTAATAAAACACCAATCTACGTGCAAAGGTGATGATTTGGTTGTATTAGTACCATCACTTTCATAACTCCCATCAGCTTCATTATACGCAACATCATTTTGTGATTTACTTTTTTGTAACGTATAGTCGTTTGTTGGCATAGACAACCAATCTCTATGCTTTTCTTCAGCACTATTGTGTTTCGCAAAATCATTACCACTTGCTGGAATATCTATTGGCTGGTCTGCTTGCTCATATTGTAACTCACAATCATTAGCATTTTTATCTGAAGCAGCAGTAACAAGTGGTTGGTAGCAATATGTTTTTTGTCGTATATCTGCTTTACGCTGTAACCCTGTTAACAGGGTAAACGCTTGTTCTTTATCTGAACTAGTACAATCCTGTGCAACCAGTATAGTTAAAGCATCTTTTATGGTTATATCTCCTTCTTTATACAGGCTATCTATTTTTATCAACTCTGCCATAACCAATTGTATGCCTTTATTATCTGAGCTATCTGTTAAATGCAAGGCATTTTTTTGTACCATATTAACCCAGGCAGTCATTATTTTTTTGCTTTGCTCTTGCTTGGTTGGTGGTGCCGTAAAGCCATTTTTTACAACATTAAATACATAGTTAATACCAGATGCAACCTTACCCAAAAGACTGTCTTTCATGTTTTTCTTTAGACCTTCCTCTAGGTATTCATCCCAGTCTTCTTGGCCAAATGATCCGTTTTGTTTATCTTTCTTTGTTTTAGCTTGGTCCTCTGGGTTAAGGCTTTCTTGTTGTTCTAGGTTGCTATGCATTGCATCTAATGCCACAAATCCAGACTGATAAATGACATTTAATTGTTGTACTGTTTTAAACTGATCACTTAAATTTTTTATAACATCGCTAGCTAATAAAGTATTAGCAATCTCTCTGGCTTCACAATCACGTAAAGACTCATTTGCACCATGCCATACCTCGGTTACATCTTTTGAGTTGTAATGCAAATAAGAGAAAAATACTTTTTCCTCTGCGCTTATGCCATTTGTTTTGTTTTCTGCTGCAGTCAAATGATAATCTTGCGTAACCCAACGTTTGCTATCATCTAGTAATTTGCTTATTAAGCTATCGGAATTACGCGCACCCCAATTCACCAATGCTTCTAATACTGGATATTGTATCTCTGATGGCGTATTACTTGTTGTAGCTACTACATAATGGGTTGATAATACATCCACTAAGTTACGCGTTTGCTTCAAGACAACCTCATTTAAGAAGTGCGTATCATTTTGTGCTCTTAACATCAGCGAACTTACTTGTTCATCTAATTTGGCGCAAATTAGTGGGCTAGCGTTACTCGTCTTAACCTTATCTTGCCACAAGGTGTGAAGCTTATAAAAGCATTGCTTTGCTCTAGAATTGAATACCTCTGCAACGAACATTTGCTCTTCTTTAGTGAGCTGTGTAAACGTTGTTTTTGTACTTTTTGGCAGGCGGAAACAAGCTCTCTTCTTTATTTCTTGGGTGATACCGCTAAAACCTATTATCCAGCTAGGTGATTCTAACCCAGCGTTAATTATGTCTTGTTCAAGCTCACCAACTTCTAGCAAAATACTTACATACAACTAGCATCACCTATTACCCTCGGGTTAAGTTGACGACATTAAAGTATGAATAAAATCATATCGTTAGCCGTAACTCTTAAGGTTGATGCGCACCAAATCCGTCTTTATTGCACAGCTCATACCACCCTTACTGCATTCTGTATAGCGTATCTGAATATCTTTGCTCGTTTACTGACTACTCATCCTTCAACAGTAACGAGTATACCTTAAGAGGGGGCATCCTTTGTTTTTTTGTAAGCACCCCCTTTATATGATCCACAGTTATTTTGTTAAACCTCCCTAGCTACCTTTTTTATAATCTTACCACTAGCTAGCCACTTCTAAACTAGCTTATTTATTTCTTTTTTAATCTATTTTTACGTTTTGGTAATGGATTTTCTACCTTTTTCGGCAGAACTTCATCTACACTAATCTGTTTATAACCACGTGATAGTGTTCCCTTATTTACCTCATCATCTACTAGGCTCAGTTAGTGCATCTGTTCATACATATCTACTAACGCGCTAGTATTGTTTGGCGCAATTATTGGATTTGCAGCATTATCTATGGATTTTTTAGCTTTAACTTGATCTTTCGCTTTTTTAGCTTTTTTATCTTTTCCGCTTGGATGGTCATCATCTTCTGTAGACAGCTCCCTATGATCTGAATAACAAACTAACGCGCTAGTATTGTTTGGCGCAATTATTGGATTTGCAGCATTATCTATGGATTTTTTAGCTTTAGCTTGATCTTTCGCTTTTTTAGCTTTTTTATCTTTTCCGCTTGGATGGTCATCATCTTCTGTAGACAGCTCCCTATGATCTGAACAACAACCTCCATTATTATGCCTTTTATACCAATAAACACCACCACCAACAGCAGCAACGGCAATAAAAGCAGCACCAGATGCTCCAAGTAGGATTGTAGGCACTGTTGTTGCTTGTTCTGGCGCTTGCGTTAAGCAAGGTGCATTCCATACCATAATAAGAGGCTCTTTATAACGACAATATTCTTCTGGTTTAATTTCACAATCGTTCCCTATAAAAGGCAACTTACTCCCCTTGCATTGATTAGTTAAGTTCATATTATAATTATACTGATGGTGTGAGACTCCGTTCGCATCATTGTAAGGTGAGTTATCGAATATCTTTTTAGTTTCATCAAAAGTACAATTACTTATTCCATCTTTATTCTCTCCAATACAAAACCCTATTTGTACATTTGATCTCTTCCCTTCAAATAGTACCATGCTCCCACTTACCGTAAAGTTTGAAATAGAAGCGGAATCAATAAACCCAACAGCACCACCTATTGTTATATCCGTTACTCCCTTAATATTGATAAAGCTTTGACTAACTGCAAGCTGTTCATATGCATCATTTTCTGCCATCTGGCCAGTCCCCCACCCAGCATACACCGAACCACCATCTATACTCAAGTTAGTTTTGATGATCATTGTATTGGAAAATTGTACGCCTGACTCTGACCTTCCAAAACCACCGCCAACGTTGGATAATCCCCACCGTGAGGATGAGTTAGCAGCACTAATAACAGTATCAATAACAGTAAGGTCTACAGCAGTAATATCACGAGCAGACCCTATTCCGCCCCCAATAGAAGGAATGTCAGTATCCGCAATAATAGTAGAGCTAGCAACTGTAGCATGTTCCATTTTACTGCCCTCACCACATCCGATCACCCCACCTACACAACGACCCTTTACTTCCGTCCTAATAACATGACAGGTACTAACTTTATCAGACTTTGAGTAACCTACTATTCCTCCGACACGAGCTCCAGAAATAATCGAATCTATAACGGTAACATTCTGTATGGTATTCGAAAGGGAATGCCCAGCAACACCTCCAACATAACCTTTTGACCCGCGACCTTTACAATAGTGTTGCCAATATAAACTTCTTTAATTCTCACACTTCGCATCTTTCCTGCTACCCCACCGACATGTGCTTCCCGGCCTGAGCCAGTAATATTGACATTTACTATCATTACTTTAAAAAATTCACTCCCATTATTATATACTTCTCCTACTACCCCACCAACATATTTAACCCCAGCTGCCATTAAGAGTGCTATTTGCTATCATTACATTATCAAAACTAGATGCCTCCAACATAACATTAGAGACCATACCTATCTTACTATCTATACCAACCCCTTCAAACTTACTATTCTCAATTTTGATAAATCTAACTATGGACTTATCATGCATAGTACTTGGCAACTGCTGGGTCACATTCTGCATTCCTAGTGTCAACATTATTGAAGTTTATGTTTTGAACGATTCCATTACCTGAAAGTCTGTCTATCAAGCAGCATGGCAGCTCGTCAAGGGTTTCACCATTTCCATTGAAATCACCTGTAAACTCCCGTATTGGTTTGTTGAATTTTTTTACGTTAAAGCTTGCAGTTAGTTTATAGCGGCCGTTACTAGGGTAATCTGCATGATTGCCAATTAAGTTCAGCTCTGTGACATTACTGATGCCAATAACATTAGAGGCAGAGGCTGCACTCACATCCCTAATATGACGAAAATGGTTACTATTTAAATTTGAGCTATCGTGTGCTTGGGTATGGTTCTTAAAAAATGCCTCAGCTTGAGGAGAGCTTGCTGCTGTAGCAGAGTCCACAACAGCTAAAACACACAAGCCTACAACTGCGCCCATAAGAAGCCTACTGTAAAACGATGAATTATAGCTAGATCCTATCCACACAGTCTTGCACTGGCCTCTTGCTTGCTCTTCATTTTTTTCTTCATAATCTATATTAATAAAACACCAATCTACGTGCAAAGGTGATGGTTTGGTTGTATTAGTACCATCACTTTCATAACTCCCATCCGCTTCATTAACCTCAACATCATTTTGTGATTTACTTTTTTGTAACGTATAGTCGTTTGTTGGCATAGACAACCAATCTCTATGCTTTTCTTCAGCACTATTGTGTTTCGCAAAATCATTACCACTTGCTGGAATATCTATTGGCTGGTCTGCTTGCTCATATTGTAACTCACAATCATTAGCATTTTTATCTGAAACAGCAGTAACAAGTGGTTGGTAGCAATATGTTTTTTGTCGTATATCTGCTTTACGCTGTAACCCTGTTAACAGGGTAAATGCTTGTTCTTTATCTGAACTAGTACAATCCTGTGCAACCAGTGTAGTTAAAGCATCTTTTATGGTTATATCTCCTTCTTTATGCAGGCTATCTATTTTTATCAACTCTGCCATAACCAATTGTATGCCTGTATTATCTGAGTTATCTGTTAAATGCAAGGCATTTTTTTGTACCATATTAACCCAGGCAGTCATTATTTTTTTGCTTTGCTCTTGCTTGGTTGGTGGTGCCGTAAAGCCATTTTTTACAACATTAAATACATAGTTAATACCAGATGCAACCTTACCCAAAAGACTGTCTTTCATGTTTTTCTTTAGACCTTCCTCTAGGTATTCATCCCAGTCTTCTTGGCCAAATGATCCGTTTTGTTTATCTTTCTTTGTTTTAGCTTGGTCCTCTGGGTTAAGGCTTTCTTGTTGTTCTAGGTTGCTATGCATTGCATCTAATGCCACAAATCCAGACTGATAAATGACATTTAATTGTTGTACTGTTTTAAACTGATCACTTAAATTTTTTATAACATCGCTAGCTAATAAAGTATTAGCAATCTCTCTGGCTTCACAATCACGTAAAGACTCATTTGCACCATGCCATACCTCGGTTACATCTTTTGAGTTGTAATGCAAATAGGAGAAAAATACTTTTTCCTCTGCGCTTATGCCATTTGTTTTGTTTTCTTCTGCAGTCAAATGATAATCTTGCGTAACCCAACGTTTGCTATCATCTAGTAATTTGCTTATTAAGCTATCGGAATTACGCGCACCCCAATTCACCAATGCTTCTAATACTGGATATTGTATCTCTGATGGCGTATTACTTGTTGTAGCTACTACATAATGGGTTGATAATACATCCACTAAGTTACGCGTTTGCTTCAAGACAACCTCATTTAAGAAGTGCGTATCATTTTGTGCTCTTAACATCAGCGAACTTACTTGTTCATCTAATTTGGCGCAAATTAGTGGGCTAGCGTTACTCGTCTTAACCTTATCTTGCCACAAGGTGTGAAGCTTATAAAAGCATTGCTTTGCTCTAGAATTCAATACCTCTGCAACGAACATTTGCTCTTCTTTAGTGAGCTGTGTAAACGTTGTTTTTGTACTTTTTGGCAGGCGGCAACAAGCTCTCTTCTTTATTTCTTGGGTGATACCGCTAAAACCTATTATCCAGCTAGGTGATTCTAACCCAGCGTTAATTATGTCTTGTTCAAGCTCACCAACTTCTAGCAAAATACTTACATATACCATAGCAAGCACTTCAAACACGTTTTTTCCCTTAAATGCTTCTAGAGTAACAGAAAGATCGTTGTCATCTAGCACATGTTGCAAGCAACTAATGCTATTATCATGGCTTTTGCTATATTCAGCGCCTCCTAATAAGTTGCTACTACTAAAACACCTTCCAGCTAAGTTTTCCTCTCCATCAGCCTGACTATTGGTCCAACTTTTTTTGAGTGGCTGCTCGGCATCTTGTTGGTGCAACTGCTCTGCCGGTGTCGTATAATTGTGCGCTGAACTTACACTGCAACCACAGGCCAATATCAACAGTAAAAAAACACTTTTTACATGTTTGCAACAGAATGGAATTGAATAAGATTGAAATGAGCCAAGCATAGTGCTATCTACTCCTGATTATATGCTGTTTTTACTGCTGTAACATGTTAACAGATTATTAACAGATAACCAACATAAACAACATAGCCGTCTAAAGCATCAAGAGAGCCCGTGCGCTAAATTGCTATATAATACAATAACTTATAGTGAAATAAATACAAGCATGCTAGTAACTGATAAAGATGCAGCCAGCAAACATTCAGAACTTTATAGTTTCAAATATAGTGTAATTGTCACTCATTATTTTACAATTTAATATTGTAGGTATTTACTAGGAATTGTAGGTATTTACCAAAAACGGTAAAACTTATATTTACTTCTCAGATAATTTTAAAACAACTTAATAGTACCCATAACCCATCGTACTTCAAATGCCTATTCTTACCAATCAGAAAAATTAAGAATAGGCAGCGTACAGATTCAATTACAGCTACTCAACTGCACCTGAAGACTCAATCATACTCATACTTTCGTCAGCTTTTTGTTCATCTTTTCCGCTTGAATGGTCATCATCTTCTGTAGACAGCTCCCTATGATCTGAAGAACCACCATCTCCATTAATCTTCCTTTGATACCAATAACAACCAGCACTATAAGCAGCAACGGCAATAAAAGAACCACAAGATACTCCAATAATTAATGCTTCTTTAGGTACTTCTTTAGGTGCTTCTGTAGGTGATTCTGTAGGTGCTTCTATAGGTGCTTCTATAGGTGCTTCTATAGGTGCTTCTATAGGTGCTTCTATAGGTGCTTCTGTAGGTGCTTCTGTAGGTGCTTCTGTAGGTGCTTCTATAGGTGCTTCTGTAGGTGCTTCTGTAGGTGCTTCTGTAGGTGCTTCTGTAGGTGCTTCTGTAGGTGTTTCTGTAGGTGTTGTAGGTGTTGTAGGTGTTGTAGGTGTTGTAGGTGTTTCTGTAGGTCCTTCTGTAGGTGTTTCTGTAGGTGTTGTAGGTGTTGTAGGTGCTTCTGTAGGTGCTTCTGTAGGTGCTTCTGTAGGTGCTTCTGTAGGTGCTTCTGTAGGTGTTTCTGTAGGTCCTTCTGTAGGTGTTTCTGTAGGTGTTTCTGTAGGTCCTTCTGTAGGTGTTTCTGTAGGTGTTGTAGGTGTTGTAGGTGCTTCTGTAGGTGCTTCTGTAGGTGCTTCTGTAGGTGTTTCTGTAGGTCCTTCTGTAGGTGTTGTAGGTGCTTCTGTAGGTGTTTCTGTAGGTGTTGTAGGTGCTTCTGTAGGTG
>JASXSU010000007.1 GCA_030674875.1 Candidatus Endonucleibacter sp. (ex Gigantidas childressi)
TCCAGCTTTTTCTGACTGGCTGCTCGGCACCTTGTTGGTGCAACTGCTCTGCCGGTGACGTATAATTTTGCGCTGAACTTACACTGCAACCACAGGCCAATATCAACAGTAAAAAAACACTTTTTACATGTTTGCAACAGAATGGAATTGAATAAGATTTACATGAGATAAACATAGTGCTATGTACTCCTGATTATATGATGTTTTTACTGCTGATAAATACTAGCACATAAACAACATAAACAACATAACTGACCAAGCTATAGATCGACACACTGTATTATTGTATAAATTATTCCTTTAGCATAGAGAAAAAAGAATACCCACCTGCATTAACCTGTTTTATCATGATCTTCTGCGCAATCATTTTCATCTAAGCCATCATCATTATCTGCTTAATAATCTGCTGTTAGAGAACCCCTCTCCTCGAGATGATAATCTGTTAGCTGATTACTATTATCTGAACAACAACCACAGTTCACAGTTGTTAGCAATCTCTGCAATAAGCCTCTTATCCAACCTATACAGCCAGATCGTGTACTCGCATGGCTATGGCTATGGCTATCACCAGTATCAATGCATTCCTCTTCATTATTTGTACGTGAACCACTTTCCATATCATTAT
>JASXSU010000008.1 GCA_030674875.1 Candidatus Endonucleibacter sp. (ex Gigantidas childressi)
TTAGAAGCAGAGGCTGCACTCACATCCCTAATATGACGAAAATGGTTACTATTTAAATTTGAGCTATCGTGTGCTTGGGTATGGTTCTGAAAAAATGTCTCAGCTTGAGGAGAGCTTGCTGCTGTAGCAGAGTCCACAACAGCTAAAACACACAAGCCTACAACTGCGCCCATAAGAAGCCTACTGTAAAACGATGAATTATAGCTAGATCCTATCCACACAGTCTTGCGCTGACCTCTTGCTTGCTCTTCATTTTTTTCTTCATAATCTAGATTAATAAAACACCAATCTACGTGCAAAGGTGATGATTTGGTTGTATTAGTACCATCACTTTCATAACTCCCATCAGCTTCATTATACGCAACATCATTTTGTGATTTACTTTTTTGTAACGTATAGTCGTTTGTTGGCATAGACAACCAATCTCTATGCTTTTCTTCAGCACTATTGTGTTTCGCAAAATCATTACCACTTGCTGGAATATCTATTGGCTGGTCTGCTTGCTCATATTGTAACTCACAATCATTAGCATTTTTATCTGAAGCAGCAGTAACAAGTGGTTGGTAGCAATATGTTTTTTGTCGTATATCTGCTTTACGCTGTA
>JASXSU010000009.1 GCA_030674875.1 Candidatus Endonucleibacter sp. (ex Gigantidas childressi)
AAGGTTGATGCGCACCAAATCCGTCTTTATTGCACAGCTCATACCACCCTTATTGCATTCTGTATAGCGTATCTGAATATCTTTGCTCGTTTACTGACTACTCATCCTTCAACAGTAACGAGCATACCTTAAGAGGGGGCATCCTTTGTTTTTTTGTAAGCACCCCCTTTATATGATCCACAGTTATTTTGTTAAACCTCCCTAGCTACCTTTTTTATAATCTTACCACTAGCTAGCCACTTCTAAACTAGCTTATTTATTTATTTTTTAATCTATTCTTTACGTTTTGGTAATGGATTTTCTACCTTTTTCGGCAGAACTTCATCTACACTAATCTGTTTATAACCACGTGATAGTGTTCCCTTATTTACCTCATCATCTACTAGGCTCAGTTAGTGCATCTGTTCATACATATCTACTAACGCGCTAGTATTGTTTGCCGCAATTATTGGATTTGCAGCATTATCTATGGATTTTTTAGCTTTAGCTTGATCTTTCGCTTTTTTA
>JASXSU010000010.1 GCA_030674875.1 Candidatus Endonucleibacter sp. (ex Gigantidas childressi)
ATCACAATACCAGTCGCTAGGAATCGTGTACCGGTTATCATAGCAAACAACAAGCTGACTGTTTGGATCATTATACTTAGGACAAGTTCTGGTTGTAGCGTTAAATATTCCATCTTTACAGCAGGTTGTAATAAGTTCATCGAATCCTTTGGCGCATTGCTTAGAACCATCACAGGGGATTGGATGGCCATCTGCCGGCTCATCAATAGGACATTGAAACTCGCTATCATCAGCGCCAACAGGAGACACCATATACCCAACTAATGGTGCCGTATACATTGCCTTGGGTGCAAGGCCAGACACGTTTTTCACTATACGCTGGGCATAACTAACGGCTTTTTGGCTACAGCGGCTAAACCAAGATGCGCAGTTTTTTTTGTTAGCACCGCTATCAGCGCTATTTTTGGTATTATTATCAGAATGAATATAAAGAGCTTCACATTGAGCTTTTATATTGTTGGCTTTGTAGCGCAGGAAAGCGTTAATATTATCATCGGTATGCTTCTGTTTCTCCACTTCTTCCAGCATACTACCGATGGTAATGATGTCCTGCCTATCCTTATAGCAATCACAGAGCTTAAGCATAGCTTCCATCAACGGCCTGCTAACCACCGGAGCTGGTTTATTATGTATCATGTAATTCATAAAATCAGTAAACGAGGTGCCCTGGTAATAACGCAGGGATAACACACTATACAAATTATAAAGCTCAGGATATTGTCTTTGGGTACAAATTATTTTTCTTTTCTTTACACTTCTCTTCTCACCCTCATCACCCTCATCATCCTCTAATAACATCATTGCTTTAAGAAAATCATAAACCTTTATAACAGGCTCTTTTCTTAAAACGGTAAGGCATTCATCTAAATAATTAGGCTTGTTTAATAACATCACTATCGGTTGGATGGTTGTTGTATTCTGGAAGTTTTCGTTGGCTGCGTAGATTGGCAAGGTGGCTAGCAGTATTAATGCTATTAGTAAATAACAAAAATAATTTATATATCTTAAGCGCTTTAAGTTATAACAAGGAAGCAAGGGAATAAAGCTCAGTAACTGAGAGTATAGACGACGATTAGTAGCTATAACGTCCAAAATAAGAGCCCTCTGAAAAGGATACGGAGAAGTTGACGGTAGATGAATTAAGAACAGCTGCGTAATATATTTTACGGAGCATATAGCGGTAATTGGCCAGGTTACTTTGTCTGAATCTTAGCAAATCGTGCAAGACATAAATTAGAAGCAGTTATAACATTCATCCATCAGGATGAAAAGGCTTTTCTATTTGTAAAGATAGGGTATTTGTTTTTTTTCCATATAATATGCATATAAATCACACGAATTATCTATACACTATACATAACAATGCATCAATCTATTCCGCACAGACAATAAATAAACGAAGCTGAAATCACCTACGGGTGATAGGTGATTATGGGGGTAAGCTCAATCAGCACTTGGATCTGCACTTTCCTCATCGCATTCTTCTGGCTGTCTGTACTTACAGTAAGTACATAGATAATTTATAGGCTCAGTAATAGGGCTTAAAAGCCATGCAAGCGTGCCTTTAATGGTTTTTGTTTTTCTGTACTTTACAAGCATGGCAGCATAAGTTACACATACTATAGTTCCAGCTAATAGCAATCCTGTAGTAGAAGATGTTGAGTCAATAACATCGTGCTGGGTTCCATGGCAGTTGTGTTCGCCATTATTATAGTTGAATTCATTTAAAATAAGTGTTCCATTTCTGCAATAACAGTCGGTAAGATCTGTGCCACTGAAACGTTCATTACTGCTGTGAGGACAGTCGTGATTGCTATTGCAGAGACTTTCTTCTGATAATGTAATTCCATTATCACAGACAAAAAGCCGTTGATTTAAATCCCCTTTTTTAATGCAAAACTTGGGTGTGTTATTAACCTCGTTGCTCCACCCTTCACAGCAGTCTAAGGCTTGTTCATCACTGCCGTCACTGCAGTCTATTTCACCATTACATTGAAGCTCAGCTAAAATAAGAGCGGTGTTATTACTGCAACTAAAGCAGGTAGGATTTGTGCCGTTGACGCTAAGATTACTCTTGTCCCTGCACTGATGGTCAGGGTTGAAGCTTCTCTTGCAGCGCCACTTTGAGTTGAGCGTTTGTTGATTATCACAAACAAACATATGCAAGTCGTTATAAGCATGAGTGCAAGTCTTAGTCGTATAGTTGACTCCTAATATTCCATTTTCACAGCAATTTGAAGCTTGTTGGTCGCTAAAATCACTGCAAAAAGAGATACTACCACTACACTGCAAGTATGCAGGGATCGATTGTTCATTGTTCTCACAAATAAACACCTTTTTGGCTGGATTACCCTTTCTAGTGCAAAACCTAGTTACATTGTTAACCCCCGAGTCCCCTTCTTCGCAACAGATTGAAGACATGTTACCGGTGCTCTTTGGGCAGGGAAGGTCCATGCGGTGCCTACCCTCACAATACCAGTCGTTAGGAATCGTGTGCAGGTTATCAGAACAAACAATAAGCTGACTGTTTGGATCATTATATTTAGGACAAGTTCTGGTTGTAGCGTTAAATATTCCATCTTTACAGCAGGTTGCAATATGTTCATCGAATCCGCCAGGGCAGTGCCTAAAACCATCACAAGGGACTGAGTAGCGAGATGGCGCACCAGGACATTGAAACTTGCTATCATCAGCGCCAACAGGAGACACCATATACCCAACTAATGGTGCCGTATACATTGCCTTGGGTGCAAGGCCAGACACGTTTTTCACTATACGCTGGGCATAACTAACGGCTTTTTGGCTACAGCGGCTAAACCAAGATGCGCAGTTTTTTTTGTTAGCACCGCTATCAGCGCTATTTTTGGTATTATTATCAGAATGAATATAAAGAGCTTCACATTGAGCTTTTATATTGTTGGCTTTGTAGCGCAGGAAAGCGTTAATATTATCATCGGTATGCTTCTGTTTCTCCACTTCTTCCAGCATACTACCGATGGTAATGATGTCCTGCCTATCCTTATAGCAATCACAGAGCTTAAGCATAGCTTCCATCAACGGCCTGCTAACCACCGGAGCTGGTTTATTATGTATAATGTAATTCATAAAATCAGTAAACGAGGTGCCCTGGTAATAGCGCAGGGATAACACACTATACAAATTATAAAGCTCAGGATATTGTCTTTGGATACAAATTATTTTTCTTTCCTTTACACTTCTCTTCTCACCCTCATCATCCTCTAATAGCATCATTGCTTTAAGAAAATCATAAACCTTTATAACAGGCTCTTTTCTTAAAACGGTAAGGCATTCATCTAAATAATTAGGCTTGTTTAATAACATCACTATCGGTTGGATGGTTGTTGTATTCTGGCAGTTTTCGTTGGCTGCGTAGATTGGCAAGGTGGCTAGCAGTATTAATGCTATTAGTAAATAACAAAAATAATTTATATATCTTAAGCGCTTTAAGTTATAACAAGGAAGCAAGGGAATAAAGCTCAGTAACTGAGAGTATAGACGACGATTAGTAGCTATAACGTCCAAAATAAGAGCCCTCTGAAAAGGATAAGGAGAAGTTGACGGTAGATGAATTAAGAACAGCTGCGTAATATATTTTACGGAGCATATAGTGGTAATTGGCCAGGTTACTTTGTCTGAATATTAGCAAATGGTGCTAAGACATAAATTAGAGAAAGTTATAACATTCATCCATTAGGATGAAAAGGCTTTTCTATTTGTAAAGATAGGGTATTTGTTTTTTCCATATAATCTGCATATAAATCACACGAATTATCTATACACTATACATAACAATGCATCAATCTATTCCGCAAAGACAATAAACAAACGAAGCTGAAATCACCTACGGGGGATAGGTGATTATGGGGGTCAGCTCAATCAGCACTTGGATATGCACTTTCCTCATCGCATTCTTCTAGCCGTCTGTACTTACAGTAACTACGTAGATAATTTACAGGCTCAGTAATAGGGCTTAAAAGCCATGCAAGCGTGCCTTTAATGGTTTTTGTTTTTCTGTACTTTACAAGCATGGCGGCATAAGTTACACATACTACAGTTCCAGCTAATAGCAATCCTGTAGTAGAAGATGTTGAGTCAATAACATCGTGCTGGGTTCCATGGCAGTTGTGTTCGGTATTATTATAGTTGAACTCATTTAAAATAAGTGCTCCATTTCTGCAATAACAATCGGTAGGATCTGTGCCACTGAAACTTTCATTACTGCTGTGAGAACAGTCGTGATTGCTATTGCAGAGACTTTCTTCTGATAATGTGATTCCATTATCACAGACAAAAAGCCGTTGATTTAAACCCCCTTTTTTAATGCAAAACTTGGTTGTGTTATTAACCTCGTTGCTCCACCCTTCACAGCAGTCTAAGGCTTGTTCATCACTGCCGTCACTGCAGTCTATTTCACCATTACATTGAAGCTCAGCTAAAATAAGAGCGTTGTTATTACTGCAACTAAAGCAGGTAGGATTTGTGCCGTTGACACTAAGATTACTCTTGTCCCTGCAATGAATGAAATACCTGGTGGTGCTTGTCTTGCAGCGCCACTGTAAATCGAGCGTTTGTTGATTATCACAAACAAACATATGAGAGTCCTTATGAGCATTAGGGCAAGTCTTAGTCGTATAGTTGATTCCTAATATTCCATTTTTACAGCAACTTGAAGCTTGTTGGTCACTAAGATCACTGCACAAAGAGGAGCGACCACTACACTTCCAGTATGCAGGGATAGATTGTATATTGTTCTCACAAATAAACACCTTTCTGGCTGGATTACCCTTTCTAGTACAAAACCTAGTTACATTGTTAATCCCTGAGGCCCCATCTTCACAACAGATTGAAGACATGTCACCGGTGCTCATTGGACAGGGAGGTTCGATGAGGTGCCTACG
>JASXSU010000011.1 GCA_030674875.1 Candidatus Endonucleibacter sp. (ex Gigantidas childressi)
TACTATTTAAATTTGAGCTATCGTGTGCTTGGGTATGGTTCTTAAAAAATGCCTCAGCTTGAGGAGAGCTTGCTGCTGTAGCAGAGTCCACAACAGCTAAAACACACAAGCCTACAACTGCGCCCATAAGAAGCCTACTGTAAAACGATGAATTATAGCTAGATCCTATCCACACAGTCTTGCACTGGCCTCTTGCTTGCTCTTCATTTTTTTCTTCATAATCTATATTAATAAAACACCAATCTACGTGCAAAGGTGATGATTTGGTTGTATTAGTACCATCACTTTCATAACTCCCATCCGCTTCATTAACCTCAACATCATTTTGTGATTTACTTTTTTGTAACGTATAGTCGTTTGTTGGCATAGACAACCAATCTCTATGCTTTTCTTCAGCACTATTGTGTTTTGCAAAATCATTACCACTTGCTGGAATATCTATTGGCTGGTCTGCTTGCTCATATTGTAACTCACAATCATTAGCATTTTTATCTGAAACAGCAGTAACAAGTGGTTGGTAGCAATATGTTTTTTGTCGTATATCTGCTTTACGCTGTAACCCTGTTAACAGGGTAAACGCTTGTTCTTTATCTGAACTAGTACAATCCTGTGCAACCAGTGTAGTTAAAGCATCTTTTATGGTTATATCTCCTTCTTTATGCAGGCTATCTATTTTTATCAACTCTGCCATAACCAATTGTATGCCTGTATTATCTGAGTTATCTGTTAAATGCAAGGCATTTTTTTGTACCATATTAACCCAGGCAGTCATTATTTTTTTGCTTTGCTCTTGCTTGGTTGGTGGTGCCGTAAAGCCATTTTTTACAACATTAAATACATAGTTAATACCAGATGCAACTTTACCCAAAAGACTGTCTTTCATGTTTTTCTTTAGACCTTCCTCTAGGTATTCATCCCAGTCTTCTTGGCCAAATGATCCGTTTTGTTTATCTTTCTTTGTTTTAGCTTGGTCCTCTGGGTTAAGGCTTTCTTGTTGTTCTAGGTTGCTATGCATTGCATCTAATGCCACAAATCCAGACTGATAAATGACATTTAATTGTTGTACTGTTTTAAACTGATCACTTAAATTTTTTATAACATCGCTAGCTAATAAAGTATTAGCAATCTCTCTGGCTTCACAATCACGTAAAGACTCATTTGCACCATGCCATACCTCGGTTACATCTTTTGAGTTGTAATGCAAATAGGAGAAAAATACTTTTTCCTCTGCACTTATGCCATTTTTTTTGTTTTCTTCTGCAGTCAAATGATAATCTTGCGTAACCCAACGTTTGCTATCATCTAGTAATTTGCTTATTAAGCTATCGGAATTACGCGCACCCCAATTCACCAATGCTTCTAATACTGGATATTGTATCTCTGATGGCGTATTACTTGTTGTAGCTACTACATAATGGGTTGATAATACATCCACTAAGTTACGCGTTTGCTTCAAGACAACCTCATTTAAGAAGTGCGTATCATTTTGTGCTCTTAACATCAGCGAACTTACTTGTTCATCTAATTTGGCGCAAATTAGTGGGCTAGCGTTACTCGTCTTAACCTTATCTTGCCACAAGGTGTGAAGCTTATAAAAGCATTGCTTTGCTCTAGAATTCAATACCTCTGCAACGAACATTTGCTCTTCTTTAGTGAGCTGTGTAAACGTTGTTTTTGTACTTTTTGGCAGGCGGCAACAAGCTCTCTTCTTTATTTCTTGGGTGATACCGCTAAAACCTGTTATCCAGCTAGGTGATTCTAACCCAGCGTTAATTATGTCTTGTTCAAGCTCACCAACTTCTAGCAAAATACTTACATATACCATAGCAAGCACTTCAAACACGTTTTTTCCCTTAAATGCTTCTAGAGTAACAGAAAGATCGTTGTCATCTAGCACATGTTGCAAGCAACTAATGCTATTATCATGGCTTTTGCTATATTCAGCGCCTCCTAATAAGTTGCTACTACTAAAACACCTTCCAGCTAAGTTTTCCTCTCCATCAGCCTGACTATTGGTCCAACTTTTTTTGAGTGGCTGCTCGGCATCTTGTTGGTGCAACTGCTCTTCCGGTGTCGTATAATTGTGCGCTGAACTTACACTGCAACCACAGGCCAATATCAACAGTAAAAAAACACTTTTTACATGTTTGCAACAGAATGGAATTGAATAAGATTGAAATGAGCCAAGCATAGTGCTATCTACTCCTGATTATATGCTGTTT
>JASXSU010000012.1 GCA_030674875.1 Candidatus Endonucleibacter sp. (ex Gigantidas childressi)
TTACTGCTGATAAATACTAGCACATAAACAACATAAACAACATAAACAACATAAACAACATAACTGACCAAGCTATAGATCGACACACTGTATTATTGTATAAATTATTCCTTTAGCATAGAGAAAAAAGAATACCCACCTGCATTAACCTGTTTTATCATGATCTTCTGCGCAATCATTTTCATCTAAGCCATCATCATTATCTGCTTAATAATCTGCTGTTAGAGAACCCCTCTCCTCGAGATGATAATCTGTTAGCTGATTACTATTATCTGAACAACAACCACAGTTCACAGTTGTTAGCAATCTCTGCAATAAGCCTCTTATCCAACCTATACAGCCAGATCGTGTACTCGCATGGCTATGGCTATCACCAGTATCAATGCATTCCTCTTCATTATTTGTACGTGAACCACTTTCCATATCATTATTGTGTTTCGCAAAATCATTACCACTTGCTGGAATATCTATTGGCTGGTCTGCTTGCTCATATTGTAACTCACAATCATTAGCCTTTTTATCTGAAACAGCAGTAACAAGTGGTTGGTAGCAATATGTTTTTTGTCGTATATCTGCTTTACGCTGTAACCCTGTTAACAGGGTAAACGCTTGTTCTTTATCTGAACTAGTACAATCCTGTGCAACCAGTGTAATTAAAGCATCTTTTATGGTTATATCTCCTTCTTTATGCAGGCTATCTATTTTTATCAACTCTGCCATAACCAATTGTATGCCTTTATTATCTGAGCTATCTGTTAAATGCAAGGCATTTTTTTGTACCATATTAACCCAGGCAGTCATTATTTTTTTGCTTTGCTCTTGCTTGGTTGGTGGTGCCGTAAAGCCATTTTTTACAACATTAAATACATAATTAATACCAGATGCAACCTTACCCAAAAGACTGTCTTTCATGTTTTTCTTTAGACCTTCCTTTAGGTATTCATCCCAGTCTTCTTGGCCAAATGATCCGTTTTGTTTATCTTTCTTTGTTTTAGCTTGGTCCTCTGGGTTAAGGCTTTCTTGTTGTTCTAGGTTGCTATGCATTGCATCTAATGCCACAAATCCAGACTGATAAATGACATTTAATTGTTGTACTGTTTTAAACTGATCACTTAAATTTTTTATAACATCGCTAGCTAATAAAGTATTAGCAATCTCTCTGGCTTCACAATCACGTAAAGACTCATTTGCACCATGCCATACCTCGGTTACATCTTTTGAGTTGTAATGCAAATAAGAGAAAAATACTTTTTCCTCTGCGCTTATGCCATTTGTTTTGTTTTCTGCTGCAGTCAAATGATAATCTTGCGTAACCCAACGTTTGCTATCATCTAGTAATTTGCTTATTAAGCTATCGGAATTACGCGCACCCCAATTCACCAATGCTTCTAATACTGGATATTGTATCTCTGATGGCGTATTACTTGTTGTAGCTACTACATAATGGGTTGATAATACATCCACTAAGTTACGCGTTTGCTTCAAGACAACCTCATTTAAGAAGTGCGTATCATTTTGTGCTCTTAACATCAGCGAACTTACTTGTTCATCTAATTTGGCGCAAATTAGTGGGCTAGCGTTACTCGTCTTAACCTTATCTTGCCACAAGGTGTGAAGCTTATAAAAGCATTGCTTTGCTCTAGAATTCAATACCTCTGCAACGAACATTTGCTCTTCTTTAGTGAGCTGTGTAAACGTTGTTTTTGTACTTTTTGGCAGGCGGCAACAAGCTCTCTTCTTTATTTCTTGGGTGATACCGCTAAAACCTATTATCCAGCTAGGTGATTCTAACCCAGCGTTAATTATGTCTTGTTCAAGCTCACCAACTTCTAGCAAAATACTTACATACAACTAGCATCACCTATTACCCTCGGGTTAAGTTGACGACATTAAAGTATGAATAAAATCATATCGTTAGCCGTAACTCTT